>NZ_JAHUWQ010000009.1:0-1054 GCF_019218915.1 Achromobacter sp. ACM05 | reverse complement strand
CTGGGGAGTACGGTCGCAAGATTAAAACTCAAAGGAATTGACGGGGACCCGCACAAGCGGTGGATGATGTGGATTAATTCGATGCAACGCGAAAAACCTTACCTACCCTTGACATGTCTGGAATGCCGAAGAGATTTGGTAGTGCTCGCAAGAGAACCGGAACACAGGTGCTGCATGGCTGTCGTCAGCTCGTGTCGTGAGATGTTGGGTTAAGTCCCGCAACGAGCGCAACCCTTGTCATTAGTTGCTACGAAAGGGCACTCTAATGAGACTGCCGGTGACAAACCGGAGGAAGGTGGGGATGACGTCAAGTCCTCATGGCCCTTATGGGTAGGGCTTCACACGTCATACAATGGTCGGGACAGAGGGTCGCCAACCCGCGAGGGGGAGCCAATCCCAGAAACCCGATCGTAGTCCGGATCGCAGTCTGCAACTCGACTGCGTGAAGTCGGAATCGCTAGTAATCGCGGATCAGCATGTCGCGGTGAATACGTTCCCGGGTCTTGTACACACCGCCCGTCACACCATGGGAGTGGGTTTTACCAGAAGTAGTTAGCCTAACCGCAAGGAGGGCGATTACCACGGTAGGATTCATGACTGGGGTGAAGTCGTAACAAGGTAGCCGTATCGGAAGGTGCGGCTGGATCACCTCCTTTCAGAGCTTATGTGCTCGTGTTAAGCGTCCACTCTTATCGGTTGTTTGTTGTAGCTGGCGCCATTGGTTTGGCGTAGCGTAGAAACTAACTGATAGCGCTGCTTGCAGCGCTATCAGTTGGGTTTTACCCAACAGCTACATTTGTTCTTTAACAATCTGGAAGAAGCACAACGAAAATGTGTTCATCAAGTAATCAGCGTTGCTGATGAAGATGGGCACGGGTTGTGATTGCATTATTTTTTGTTCCAAGTTCTCAAGACTGGGGTGATAAGCCTCAGACTGCTTTGAAACTTATGAACGGCACAAACGCTAATACTCAGGTCCTATAGCCTACAGCGTTATAGGATCAAGCGACTAAGTGCATATGGTGGATGCCTTGGCGATCACAGGCGATGAAGG
>NZ_JAHUWQ010000008.1:0-1429 GCF_019218915.1 Achromobacter sp. ACM05 | reverse complement strand
TGAACTGACCCCCAGAAGTTGGACGGTCAGCTAAAGCCCGAAGGCCTGAGCTCGGTATTGCACCGGGCTCAGGCCTTTTAGCTTGAGCTTGATGCGATCATGATTGTAGTAACGGATGTACTGTCGGATGCCGGCTTGCAACTGCTCGATGCTTTCGAAGCGATTCAAGTGGAAGAACTCAGCCTTGAGCGTGCCGAAGAAGCTTTCCATAGCGGCATTGTCCAGGCAGTTTCCCTTGCGTGACATGCTTTGCGTCACCGATCTATCTACCAGCATCCGCCTGTAGCTCTGCTGCTGGTACTGCCAGCCCTGATCGGAGTGCAGCACTGGACGCTCCGTCGGCAGCAGCCGCGCCAGCGCCTTCTTCAGCATGCTGCCCACGAGCCTGAACACCGGCCGGCGGCTGGTCTCGTAGGCCACGATCTCGCCGTTGTACAGGTCCATCACCGGCGACAGGTACAGTTTCTCGCCACGCACGTTGAACTCGGTCACATCGGTGACCCACTTCTGGTTCGGACGCGCCGCCTCGAAGTCGCGCGCCAACACGTTGGCCGCCACGTGGTGCGATTGGCCTCGGTAGGACCGGTACTTCTTGGCGCGCACCAGCGACTTCAAGCCTAGCGCCTGCATCAGCTTCTGCACGGTCTTGTGGTTCACTAGCTCACCGGCCTGGCGCAAGACCGCGGTAATGCGGCGGTAGCCGTAGCGGCCCTTGTGACGGGCATAAACCGCGCTGATGCGCTGCTTGAGCTCGGTGTACGGGTCCACGGCTCCGAACGACTTCAGGTGGTAATAAAACGTGCTGCGCGACAGCTTGGCTACGCGTAGCAGTAGTGCCAGCGGATGCTTGGGCCTTAATCCTTGGACCACTTGCGCTTTCCAACCAGCGCCCGGGTCTTCTCCGCTTCGATCAAGGCCTTCATTTTTTTTAGGTAATCGTTCTCCGCGCGCAGATAGGCCAGCTCTTGCTCCAGTTCTTCCTTGGTCATGTCCTTGGACACCGGCTCTGGGGGGTACTTATGCGGCATGCTTGCTCCTCGGCGCTTGCGCGCCAGCGCCTCTATACCCCCAGCATCATACTGGGCGCGCCATTTCGTAATGTGCCCTGTATGACGAATCCCCAGCAACACCGCTGCCTGCGTGTCCGATAGACCTTCGCGCCGGATCTTGATCAGCACCGATTGTTTGAAGGCCGCGCTATACGAGCCAGATTGCCTGCGCAACCCGTTAACGCCATGCGCTCGAAAACTCCCGACCCAGCGCCGCACCATCGAGTGCGGCACTTCGTATCGGCGCGCCACCGATTTGAAGCCGTCCGTGCCTTGCAGGTACGCCTGCACCACTTTGATCTTGAATTGCTCTTCGTACTTCGCCATGTAAAAACCCCCGAAGGTTGGATCAATGTCCAACTTTCGGGGGTCAGTTCAGT
>NZ_JAHUWQ010000007.1:0-3283 GCF_019218915.1 Achromobacter sp. ACM05 | reverse complement strand
GCAATAAAAGCCTGACGATGACCTACTTTCACAGACGTCCGTCCACTATCATCGGCGCAAAGGCGTTTCACTGTCCTGTTCGGGATGGGAAGGAGTGGTACCACCTTGCTATGGTCGTCAGGCGTAACTGGTTGAGCGGCTGCGGTTCAGGCAACGGCTCCAATCTTGGAAGAAGCGCAACGTGTGGCGATCAGAGCGTTAGGGCTCGATGATCGGCGCACAGTGGGGTGTAATTGTGTTGGCTGGCTGCTGACGGTGCAGCCAGTATTTTGTATTGAACGACACTTGGAACGCTATATCACCAGGTCAATAACCATCAGTGTTATAGGATCAAGCCTCACGGGCAATTAGTATCGGTTAGCTTAACGCATTACTGCGCTTCCACACCCGACCTATCAACGTCCTGGTCTCGAACGACCCTTCAGGGGGATCAAGTCCCCGGGATACCTAATCTTCAGACGAGTTTCCCGCTTAGATGCCTTCAGCGGTTATCTCTTCCGTACTTAGCTACCCGGCAATGCCATTGGCATGACAACCGGTACACCAGAGGTACGTCCACTCCGGTCCTCTCGTACTAGGAGCAGGCTCCGTCAAGTATCCAACGCCCACGGCAGATAGGGACCAAACTGTCTCACGACGTTTTAAACCCAGCTCACGTACCTCTTTAAATGGCGAACAGCCATACCCTTGGGACCGGCTACAGCCCCAGGATGAGATGAGCCGACATCGAGGTGCCAAACACCGCCGTCGATATGAACTCTTGGGCGGTATCAGCCTGTTATCCCCAGAGTACCTTTTATCCGTTGAGCGATGGCCCTTCCATTCAGAACCACCGGATCACTATGTCCTGCTTTCGCACCTGTTCGACTTGTCAGTCTCACAGTCAAGCACGCTTATGCCATTGCACTATCAGCACGATTTCCGACCGTACCTAGCGTACCTTCGAACTCCTCCGTTACACTTTGGGAGGAGACCGCCCCAGTCAAACTGCCCACCATGCACTGTCCCCGATCCGGATAACGGACCAAGGTTAGAACCGCAAACAAACCAGGGTGGTATTTCAAGGATGGCTCCACGTGATCTAGCGACCACGCTTCAAAGCCTCCCACCTATCCTACACAGGCCGGTTCACAGTCCAATGCAAAGCTACAGTAAAGGTTCATGGGGTCTTTCCGTCTAGCCGCGGGTAGATTGCATCATCACAAACACTTCAACTTCGCTGAGTCTCAGGAGGAGACAGTGTGGCCATCGTTACGCCATTCGTGCAGGTCGGAACTTACCCGACAAGGAATTTCGCTACCTTAGGACCGTTATAGTTACGGCCGCCGTTTACCGGGGCTTCGATCAAGAGCTTGCACCCCATCACTTAACCTTCCGGCACCGGGCAGGCGTCACACCCTATACGTCGACTTTCGTCTTTGCAGAGTGCTGTGTTTTTAATAAACAGTCGCAGCCACCGATTCTCTGCGACCCCATCATGCTAAGCGCGCAGGCGCTTCACACTACCGGGGTATACCTTCTCCCGAAGTTACGGTATCAATTTGCCGAGTTCCTTCTCCTGAGTTCTCTCAAGCGCCTTGGAATATTCATCCCGTCCACCTGTGTCGGTTTGCGGTACGGTCTCGTACAGCTGAAGCTTAGAGGCTTTTCTTGGAACCACTTCCGATCACTTCGCAAGCAATGCTCGCTCGTGCCACACCCTTGATTTACGCGCCCGGATTTGCCTAAGCGCCATCTTCGATGCAGCAACAGGGACATCCAACACCCTGATGATTTTCCGCGATCCGTCCCCCCATCGCACTGTACGACGGTGCTGGAATATTAACCAGCTTCCCATCAGCTACGCATCTCTGCCTCGCCTTAGGGGCCGACTCACCCTGCGCCGATGAACGTTGCGCAGGAAACCTTGGACTTACGGCGAGGGGGCTTTTCACCCCCTTTATCGCTACTCATGTCAGCATTCGCACTTCTGATACCTCCAGCAGCCTTTACAAGCCACCTTCGCAGGCTTACAGAACGCTCTCCTACCGCGTGCACTAAAAGTGCACACCCGCAGCTTCGGTTTATCGCTTAGCCCCGTTACATCTTCCGCGCAGGACGACTCGATCAGTGAGCTATTACGCTTTCTTTAAAGGATGGCTGCTTCTAAGCCAACCTCCTGACTGTCTATGCCTTCCCACTTCGTTTCCCACTTAGCGATAATTTGGGACCTTAGCTGGCGGTCTGGGTTGTTTCCCTCTTGAGTCCGGACGTTAGCACCCGGTGCTCTGTCTCCCAAGCTGTACTTGCGGGTATTCGGAGTTTGCCATAGTTTGGTAAGTCGCCATGACCCCCTAGCTATAACAGTGCTCTACCCCCCGCAGTAATACTTGAGGCACTACCTAAATAGTTTTCGGAGAGAACCAGCTATTTCCAGATTTGTTTAGCCTTTCACCCCTATCCACAGCTCATCCCCTAATTTTTCAACATTAGTGGGTTCGGTCCTCCAGCACGTGTTACCGTGCCTTCAACCTGGCCATGGATAGATCATCTGGTTTCGGGTCTACACCCAGCGACTAATTCGCCCTATTCGGACTCGCTTTCGCTACGGCTTCCCTATTCGGTTAACCTTGCCACTGAATGTAAGTCGCTGACCCATTATACAAAAGGTACGCAGTCACCCCACAAGGAGGCTCCTACTGTTTGTATGCATACGGTTTCAGGATCTATTTCACTCCCCTTCCGGGGTTCTTTTCGCCTTTCCCTCACGGTACTGGTTCACTATCGGTCGATCACGAGTATTTAGCCTTGGAGGATGGTCCCCCCATCTTCAAACAGGATTTCACGTGTCCCGCCCTACTTGTCTTACGCTTAGTTCCACACACAGAATTTCGTCTACAGGGCTATCACCTGCTACGGCCGGACTTTCCATTCCGTTCGACTATCCTGCGCGCTAAAACGTAAAGGCTCATCCGATTTCGCTCGCCACTACTTTCGGAATCTCGGTTGATTTCTTTTCCTCGAGCTACTGAGATGTTTCAGTTCACCCGGTTCGCTTCCACTAGCCTATGTATTCAGCTAGGGATACTGCATTGCTGCAGTGGGTTTCCCCATTCGGATATCTGCGGATCAAAGCTTGTTTGCCAGCTCCCCGCAGCTTTTCGCAGGCTACTACGTCCTTCATCGCCTGTGATCGCCAAGGCATCCACCATATGCACTTAGTCGCTTGATCCTATAACGCTGTAGGCTATAGGACCTGAGTATTAGCGTTTGTGCCGTTCATAAGTTTCAAAGCAGTCTGAGG
>NZ_JAHUWQ010000006.1:0-128957 GCF_019218915.1 Achromobacter sp. ACM05 | reverse complement strand
CAAGGTGGTACCACTCCTTCCCATCCCGAACAGGACAGTGAAACGCCTTTGCGCCGATGATAGTGGACGGACGTCTGTGAAAGTAGGTCATCGTCAGGCTTTTATTGCTCAAAACCCCGCAGGTATCGCCTGCGGGGTTTTGTCTTTGTGGCGTCGGGAATAAGTGCCCAGCTGCATTGCTGGTGCGTGGCGAGCGGTGCCGATGCCTGACAAGAGAAGCAGGTCGGGCGCGGAGCGCTAATACGTCGGCGCGGGGCGCGGCTATGCGCTGCTGGCCTCAAAACATCCTTGGTATATCGCTTTAATTAATAAACCCCTCGCGGCTGGCGCCGCGAGGGGTTTTTGTTTTGTTGAGCGGGGGATGGCCTGCGCAGCAGAGGATTCTCGACTTGGCTGCTTTAGAGAGGGCTACGGGATCCGCCGACGTAATCCTGGCGGTCGATGCCGTGGCGTTGAAGTTTGTCGTAGAACGTCTTGCGCGGAATGCCTAGCGCGTCGAGCGTGGCCTTGATGTCGCCGCGGTGGGCGGTGAGGGCGTCGCGGATGATTTGCGCTTCGATCTGCTCCATGCGTTCCGGAAGGCTGAGGGCGCCCCCTTGCGGTTGGACAGGCTCAGGTGCGGAGCTATTGAGAACCCCAAGCACGAAACGTTCTGCGAAGTGCGCGAGTTCACGAACGTTGCCGGGCCAGTCGTGCGTCATCAGGTGTTGGCGGATCGAGGCGGGCATGTCGGGGATGTCGCGCTGGAAACGGCGTGAGGCGTGGCCGAGGTAGTGGGCGAAGAGTAGCGGGATGTCTTCACGGCGTTCCCGCAACGGTGGAAGGCGGATCGTGACGACGTTGAGGCGGTAGAACAGATCTTCGCGGAACTTGGCGCGTATGGCGGGGCTACCCAGATCTTCTTTTGTGGCGGCGACTACGCGCAGGTCGAGATTGCGGACTTCGTTGCTGCCGAGCGGAGTGATCTGGCGTGATTCGAGCACGCGCAGCAGTTTGACCTGGACGGCGAGCGGCATGCTTTCGATTTCATCGAGAAACAGGGTGCCGCCGCTGGCATGTTCGATGCGGCCGATGCGTTTCTTTTGGGCGCCCGTGAAAGCGCCAGGCTCGTGACCGAAGAGTTCGCTTTCGATGACACTTTCGGGCAAGGCGCCGCAATTGATGGCGACCAGCGCACGGTGCCGGCGGCGGCTCAGGCGGTGCAGTGCGGTTGCGACGACTTCCTTGCCGGTGCCCGTTTCACCTTCAACGAGCACATCGACATCGGCGTCTGCAATGTGGCGCAGCGTTTGCTTGATGCGCTGCATGGCGGGCGTGGTGCCGATGAACGGCACTTCGTCGGCTTCGACGGTGAAGGCGGCTTCGCGCAGACGGCGGTTTTCGAGAACGAGGCGCCGCTTTTCGGCGGCATGGCTGATGGCGGCGACCAGTCGATCGGCCGGATAGGGCTTTGACAGGAAGTCGTACGCACCTTCCCGCATGCATTGAACTGCTGTGGCGATGTCGCCGTGACCGGTGATCAGGATGACCGGAATGTCAGGGTCGATGGCGCGTAGCCGCTGGAAAAGCTCGAGGCCGTCAATATCAGGCATGCGGATATCCGTGACCACTACGCCATCGAAATTCCGGTCCAGGGCCGGCAACGCAGCGCGCGCGTTGGCGTGCGCCTCGACCGAGATGCCGTGAAGCTTCAGCGTTTGCTGGGCCGCGCGGCGCAGTTCGTCGTCGTCGTCAATGAACACGGCGTGGGGCGCGATGGGCCGTTGCATGCGGTCGTCCGTCAAGTCCGCGACCTTTGCTGTATTACGGGCATTTGCGGAATTTGCGGCAGTTGGGGCCTCGGCGCCGGGGGACTGAGGATCAGGGGCACGCGTCATGGTGAGTGCTCGGGGTGTGATTTTGATCCGGCGCTTTGCGCAGGGTCAGAATGAACAAGGCGCCGGTCGCGGGCGCATGAGGGGACGGCAAGCTGGCATCGCCTGGGCGGGCGGCGCGTAGTTCGCCGCCGAACTCTGTGACGATGTCGCGGCTGATGACGAGGCCCAGGCCCATGCCGTCCGGCTTGGTCGTGTGAAAGGGGGTGAAGAGGTGGGCGCGGGCTTGGTCGGACAGGCCGGGGCCGTTGTCGTGAACCTGCAGCTGCACGGTGTCGCCGAGGTCTTGCAAGGCGATGATGATTCGCCCGTTCTGGGCGCCTTCCAGCGCCTCGAGCCCGTTCTGCAGCAGATTGACCAAAACCTGCTCCAACCGAACGCGATTGGCCAGGACGTGGCAGTTCTGGTTGCGAGGCGGGCTTTGCAGCGTGACGCCTTGGCGGCGGGCGCGGGGACCCACGAGGAGAATCGCCCCTTCCAGAGCTTCCATCAGGTCGGTTGGGCCGACTGTTGCACCTGCCTTGCGCGAAAAGGCGCGAAGCTCGCCGGTGATGTGGCCGATTCGATCGGTCAGTGCGGCGATGGTACCCAGGTTCTCCTGGACGGCGCTTTCGTCGCGGCGTCGCAGAAACTCGGCGGCGTTGTCGGCGTAGGCGCGGATGGCTGCGACGGGCTGGTTGACCTCGTGCGCGACGCCAGCCGCGACCTGGCCCAGCAATGCCAGCTTGCTGGCTTGGACCAGTTCGTCCTTCATGGTGTGAAGCTGGGATTCGGCGCTTTGGCGTTCGTCCATTTCGTCGACGAGCTTGGCGTTCACGTCTCGAAGCTGCGCTGTGCGCTCGTCCACCAGCGCTGCGAGCTGTTGTTGAATCGCGGCCTGTTGCTCGGCGCGTTCCTGGTTGCGATGACGGCGGTACAGCACCACGCCGATCAGCGCGGCGAGCACGCTCTGCGTAAGTAATGCGCCGAGTTGGGCATTGGCGCTGGCCTGATTCATGGCCGCCTGCACCGGGGATAGCTGGTGCAGCGTCCAGCCGGGCGATTCGATGACCGGCAGGGTGGTGTGCAGCAGCGGAGCGCCGGCGGCGGCGCGGGGCAGCGCGTCGTCGGTGCGGATGAGTTGGCCGTTGCTGGCCGGTTGCAGGGGCGGTGTGACGGGAAGCGGTTGGAATTTTGCGTCGCCAAACTGCAGGCTGGTGCGCAGCGTCTCTGCCAGCGCGGCCGACAGCGGCGCCAGCACCCTGAAGCGCCAGTCTGGAATATTGCCCAGCAACACCACCCCATGTTCGTCGGTCACGAAGATGACGGCGTTGGCTTGGCGCCAATCGGCCTCCAGGTCCCGGAAGTCGACCTTCAAGACCACCACGCCCAGCATTGCGCCCTGCGCGTCGTCCACACGCCGCGACAGGTACAGGCCCGCTTCGTGGCTGACCGTGCCCAGTGCGAAGTGTTCGGCCGAGCCGTGCAGGACCGATCCCTGGAAGTAGGGGCGGAATTCGTAATCGACGCCGACGAAGGTGGCCGGTTCGCGCCAATTGCTGGCGGCGATCGCCAGGCCTTTTTTGTCGAGCACGTAGATGGCGGAGGCGCCGACGCCGCGGCTGAGCGCTTCGAGCTTTTCGTCCAACGCCTCGATCTGCCTTGAACTGGCCCCTTGAAGCGCCGCGCGCAGGTCGACGTCTTGAGTCAGCACAAAGGGCAGCGCCCGGAATTTGTCGAGGTTGTTGCGCAGCAGCGCGGCGTTGATCTGGCCGGTGCTGCGGGCCTGGAGGGCGGCCTCGCGCAGCGCCCCGTCGCGCGCCCACTGGGTGGCCGCGTGCAGCGTGATCGCGACGATGCCGACGGCCAGCAGTGTCAGCCCCACGCGCCATGGCCAGGACCAGGCGCGGGAAGAGGTGGGCGGGGGGAGGGGTGAGGAAGAGGAGCCGTTCATGGTGTGCGGTTTTCCGCACATTTTAGCGGGTTTCTGTGCGGAGATTCGCCTATTAATGCTTCTCGGTGGACAAGCATCGATTGCGAAATCCTATATTTTTCAATGCTTTATCTGAATTGTTGCGGAGCCGCCTGACTTGGCATGGGTATTGCGTTTATACCGGCAAGCCGCGCGGCACACCCGCGGTGAAATCGGCCGGCGGCAGGATCGCATGGCCATAAAACAGATAACGCCCCGACGTCGCACGCGCCACGCTGCGCGGAGCAAGGGGCCCTGGTGGGGACAGTCCCAATGATCGAAGTGGATCAAAGCGCGCCCGCGCGCAAGCTCAAGTTCTATCAAATCCTGTACGTGCAGGTGATCTTCGCCATCGTGGTAGGCATCTTGCTTGGCGCATTCAAGCCGGAACTCGGCCAGCAGATGCAACCGCTGGGCGACGCCTTCATCAAGCTGGTGAAGATGATCATTGCGCCGGTCATCTTCCTGACCGTGGCAACCGGCATTGCCGCCATGAGCGACCTGAAGAAGGTCGGGCGCGTGGCCGGCAAGGCCATGCTGTATTTCCTGGTGTTCTCGACGTTGGCGTTGGTCGTCGGCATGGTGGTCAGCCATATCGTGCAGCCCGGCGCCGGCATGCACATCGACCCGACCACGCTGGATCAGAAGGCCGTATCCGGATATGTCGCCAAGGCGCATGATTCGACGATCACCGGCTTCTTGATGAACGTGATTCCCACGACCATCTTCAGCCCGTTCGTCGGTGGCGACATCCTGCAGGTGCTGTTCGTGGCGGTGCTGTTCGGCATTTCGCTCGCCATGGTCGGCGAGCGCGGCAAACCGATCCTGAATTTCATGACGGCGCTGGCGCAGCCCATCTTCAAGATGGTGGCGATCCTGATGAAGGCCGCGCCCATCGGCGCCTTTGGCGCGATGGCGTTCACCATCGGCAAATACGGCATCAAGTCAGTCGTGAACCTGGCGATGCTGGTGGGCACGTTCTACGCGACGTCGGTGCTGTTCGTGGTGGTCGTGCTGGGCCTGGTTGCCCGCTACAACGGCTTCTCGATCTTCAAGCTGGTCCGCTACATCCGCGAAGAACTGCTGCTGGTGCTGGGCACGAGCTCGTCGGAAGCCGCTCTGCCGACGTTGATGCAGAAGATGGAACGCGCTGGCTGCTCGAAGTCGGTGGTCGGCCTGGTGGTGCCTACCGGTTACTCGTTCAACCTGGACGGCACCAACATCTACATGACGATGGCCGCGCTGTTCATTGCGCAGGCCTGCGACATTCCGCTGTCGCTGGGTGATCAGATCCTGCTGCTGCTCGTGGCGATGCTGAGCTCGAAGGGCGCGGCCGGCGTGACCGGCGCGGGTTTCATCACGCTGGCGGCCACGCTGTCGGTGGTGCCTTCGGTGCCGGTCGCCGGCATGGCGCTGATCCTGGGTGTGGATCGCTTCATGTCGGAATGCCGCGCCCTGACCAACCTGGTCGGCAACGCGACTGCCACCGTGGTCGTCGCGCGCTGGGAAGGCGAGCTCGATCAGGAGCAACTGCATGCCACGCTGGACAGCGCAGGCACGCCCGCGGCGGCGCGGACGCAATCGCAGCCGCAAGTCGCCATCGGCGAACCTGCCCGCCAGAGCTAAACTTTTTCGCCGCGCGTGCCCGGCGGCGAATGAAACATGGCCTGCGCCGAATCGCGTGCCGGTCAAAAAAAATCCCCCGAAAGCCATGCGGCGCGGGGGATTTTTTTTCGGGCTGGATTTGTGTCAGGGCACCTGGATGCCGGCCTCGCGGAGCAGGTTGGCGGTTTCGAAGAGCGGCAGGCCCATTACGCCGGTGTAGCTGCCGGCGATGCGCGAGACGAATGTGCCCGCCAGGCCTTGAATGCCATACGCGCCCGCCTTGCCGAAGGGTTCGCCGCTGTCGCAATAGCGGCCGATTTCGTCATCTTGCAGGGCGCGCATGTGGACTTCGGTGATGGAGACGGCTTCCAGCAGCCGGTCGCCGCTGCAGACCGCGACGGCGGTATGGACTTCGTGTGCCGTGCCCGATAGCGCTTGCAGGATACGGATGGCGTCGTCACGGTCCGCCGGCTTGCCCAGGACCTCGCCCGCCAGGATGACGGTGGTGTCGGCTGCGAGCAGGGGCAGGATGGGCATGTCGTGCGCACGCATCCAGTCGCGGCCGCGCAGGGCCTTGTCCCGGGCGGTGCGCTGCACGTAATCAGCGGCGCTTTCGCCCGGATGCTGCGGTTCGTCCTCGCCGGGCGGGGCCGGGACGAGCAGGACCTCGTGCGCGAGGCCGATCTGATTCAGCAATTCGCGGCGGCGCGGGCTGGCGGAGGCGAGATAGAGGCGCGGGGAGGAACGGGAGAGAGTGGCGGTGTCGGTCATGCGCAGCAGGGCAGGCGCCGCCGGGCGGCGGTCACGCGCGGTGGTAGGGATGGTTGGTCATGATGGCCCAGGCGCGGTAGAGCTGTTCGGCCAGGACCACGCGCACCATGGGGTGGGGCAACGTGAGGGACGACAGGCGCAACTGGCCGCTGGCGGATGCCTTGAGGGCGGGATCCAGGCCGTCGGGGCCGCCGACAAGAAACGCGACATCCTGCCCGCCCGCGCGCCACTGTTCGAGTTTTTGCGACAGCGCCATCGTGGTGAGGTCGCGGCCGCGTTCGTCCAGGGCCAGGCGCAGCACATTGGCGGGCAGGGCGGCCTCAATGCGCTTGGCCTCGGCCGCCATCATCTGGGCCGGGGTCTTGCCTGTGGTGCGGGGTTCGGGCTTGATCTCGCGCAGTTCAAGGGCGCAGTCGGCCGGCAGGCGCTTGGCGTAGTCGTCCCAGGCGGTCTGCACCCAGTCCGGCATCCGCGTGCCCACCGCGACGACGATCAGCTTCACGGCGTGATCAGTCTTCGGTGTCGTCGTAACCGCCGTCGCTGTCGCTGGGGACAGGCGCGACGCGGGTCGATTCGGGCAGGAGCTTCACGCGCACCGGCTTGCCGCCCCAGATTTCTTCGAGGTTGTAATACTGGCGAATGGCCGGCTGCATGATGTGCACGACGACGTCGCCAAGGTCGACGACGACCCATTCACCGGTGTCCTCGCCTTCGATGGTGATGCCGGTGATCGACATGGCGCGGCCGCGATCGGCGACGCTGGACGCCAGCGCGCGGGTCTGCCGGTTGGAGGTGGCGCTTGCAATCACGACGCGATCGAACAGGCTGGTCAGATGCGTGGTGCTGAAGACCTTGATGTCTTGCGCCTTGACGTCTTCGAGGGCGTCGATGACGGCGCGTTGGAGTTTCTGTATATCCATAGGTGCAAATATAACCCGCTCGAGGGCAGCGGCGGCTGACCGGCAGCGCCGGGCGGGAAGGGTTTATCGGTAGAGTTTGTGCGCCGCAATATAGGCGGCGACGGACGCGTCGAGCAGTCCGTCGGTGGATTCGCCCTGCGCCAGGCGCTGGCGGATTTCGGAAGCCGACACCGGCATGGGCGGAAAAGGCAATTCTTGCAGCGTGCGGCCCTGGTCCTCTAGCCATTGCGCAAGTTCCGGCGGTGCGCTTAGGGGCGTGCCGGGGCGGGTGGCCACGGCCAGGTCGACCAGGCTGGAAATGTCGCGCCAGTTGCGCCAGGTGCAGAAATTGGCGAGCTGGTCGGCCCCCAGCAGCCATGCATAGCGCGCGTCCTGCGGCAGGGCGCGCAGCGTGTCGATGGTGTAGGTGGCGCCGCCCCGCTCGATTTCAATGGGGTTGACCGCCAGTCCGGGATGGCCGGCGATGGCCAGTTCCAGCATCGCAAGGCGATGTTCGGCGGTGGCGTTCAGCGCAGCGCGCTGCCAGGGGTTGGCGGCGGGGATGAGCTGCACCTGGTCTAACCCCAGCGACTGCAGGGCATTCTGCGCCAGCGCGATGTGGGCGACGTGAACGGGGTCGAAGCTGCCGCCGAAGAGGCCGATGCGTTTCAAACCCAGTCCCGCGGTTTGAGATAGGCGGCCAGTTCGGCCTCGGGGGTGCCGGCTTCAGGCTGCCAGTCGTAGCGCCATTGCGCGAGCGGCGGCATGGACAGCAGGATCGATTCGGTGCGGCCCCCGGATTGCAGGCCGAAGAGCGTGCCGCGGTCGAAGACCAGGTTGAATTCGACGTAGCGGCCGCGGCGGTAGGCCTGGAAATCGCGCTCGCGTTCGGTGTAGGCGATGCCGCGGCGCTTGTCGACGATGGGCAGGTAGCTGTCCAGGAATGCGTCGCCGACCGAACGGGTCAGGGCGAAGGACGCGTCGAAGCCGGGGGCGTTCAGGTCGTCGAAGAAGACGCCGCCGATGCCGCGGGTTTCGTCGCGATGCTTGAGGAAGAAGTATTCGTCGCACCAGCGCTTGTAGCGCGGATAGTAATCGGGCCCATGGGGCGCCAGCGCGTCCCGGCACACCGTGTGGAAGTGGCGGGCGTCTTCTTCGAAGGGATAGTACGGGGTGAGGTCGATGCCGCCGCCGAACCAGAAGACGTCGGCCTCGTCATGGCCGGGCCGCGCGGCCGCGACGAACATGCGCACGTTCATGTGCGTGGTGGGCACGTACGGATTGCGCGGGTGCAGCACCATGGACACGCCCATGGCTTCCCATGAGCGGCCGGCAAGTTCCGGGCGGTGCGCGCTGGCCGATGGCGGCAGCTTGGAACCCTTGACGTGGCTGAACAGCACGCCGGCGCGTTCGAAGAGCTGGCCGCCTTCGAGCAGGCGCGACAGACCGCCGCCGCCCTCGGGCCGCACCCATTCGTCGGCGCGGAAGGGGCCGCCTTCGGCCGCTTCCAGCGCGCCCACGATGCGGGCCTGCAAGCCGGTGAGGTAGTCCCGGACAGCGGAGACGGGCAGAGCGGTCATGGGCGGTTCCGGTTACGCGTTGGACTTGGGCTTTTGCTGCGACGGCTTGAGCGCGCGCCAGCCGATGTCGGAGCGGTACTGGCGGCCATCGAAGTGGATGCGGTCAATGGCTTCGTAGACACGGTCGCGCGCCATTTTGACGGAATCGCCCAGGGCGGTGACGCACAGTACGCGCCCGCCAGTGGTCTTGACTTCTTCGCCATCGAGCTGGGTGGCGGCGTGAAAGACCATGCAGTCTTCGGCATCGGCGGGCAGGCCGCGGATGACGTCGCCGGTGCGCGGCGTGTTGGGATAGCTGTGAGCGGCCAGCACGGCGCCCAGGGCGGTGCGGCGGTCCCAGACGATGTCAGCCTGGTCGAGCGTGCCTTCGACGGCGTGCTCGAGGGCATCCAGCAGGTCGCTCTTGACGCGCATCATGATGGGCTGGGTTTCGGGGTCGCCCATGCGGCAGTTGAATTCCAGCGTCTTGATTTCGCGGTCGGGGTCATCGCCCGGGGCAATCATCAGGCCGGCGTACAGGAAACCCGTGTACGGAATGCCGTCGCGCGTCATGCCCTGCACGGTAGGCAGGATGATTTCGCGCATGATGCGGTGATGCAGTTCGGGCGTGACGATGGGCGCGGGCGAGTAGGCGCCCATGCCGCCCGTGTTGGGACCGCGGTCGCCGTCCTGCAGGCGCTTGTGGTCCTGGCTGGTGGCCAGGGCGAGCACGTTGCGGCCGTCGCACATGACGATGAAGCTGGCTTCTTCGCCGATCAGGCACTCTTCGATGACGACGCGCGCGCCGGCTTCGCCCATGGAGCCGTCGCCCAGCATGGCGTCGACGGCGGCGTGCGCTTCTTCGAGGGTGGCGGCGACGACCACGCCCTTGCCCGCGGCCAGACCGTCAGCCTTGATGACGATAGGCGCGCCTTCCTGGTCAATGTAGGCATGAGCCGTGGCCGGGTCGGTGAAGGTTTCGTAGCGCGCGGTCGGGATGTTGTGCCGGACCATGAAGGCCTTGGCGTAATCCTTGGAGCTTTCAAGCTGCGCGGCGGCCTTGGTGGGCCCGAAGATCTTCAGGCCACGGGCGCGGAAGACGTCGACGACACCGGCGGCCAGGGGCGCCTCGGGGCCGACGACCGTCAGGGCGATGCCCTCGCGCTGGACGAAATCGGCCAGTTCCTCGGCATTGGTGAGCGGGATGTTCTCCATCTGCTCGGCCCGTTGCGTGCCGCCGTTGCCCGGAGCGACATACACCTTGTGCACGCGCGGGGAGCGGGCCAGCCGCCAGGCGAGGGCATGTTCGCGGCCGCCCGAGCCAATTACCAGGAGTTTCATGTTGCGTGAGTCTGAAGAGGCGCGCAGGCAGACGGAACCGCCGGCGCGCCAGGAAAGGGAGAGTTACTGCGCTTCGTCGAAAATGACGGTCGTATAGACTTCCTGCACGTCGTCCAGGCTTTCCAGGGCGTCGAGCAGTTTCTGCATCTTGGCGGCGTCGTCGCCGGCGAGTTCGGTTTCGTTCAGGGCCTTCATGACGATGCCGTCGACTTCTGCCTTCAGGCCGGCCTCGTCGAAGGCCTTGCGCACGGCAGCGTAATCGGACGGGGCGCAGACGACTTCGATCACGCCTTCTTCGTCGGTGGTGACGTCTTCGGCGCCGGCCTCGAGGGCGGCTTCCATGACCTTGTCTTCAGGGGTGCCCGGGGCGAACACGAATTGGCCGCAGTGCTTGAACATGAAGGCGACCGAGCCTTCCTGGCCGAGGTTGCCGCCGTTCTTCGAGAACGCGTGGCGGACTTCGGCGACGGTGCGGGTGCGGTTGTCGGTCATGCAGTCGACGATGACCGCTGCGCCGCCAATGCCGTAGCCTTCGTAGCGGACTTCTTCGTAGGCCTCGCCGTCGGCGCCGCCCGCGCCACGCTGGATGGCGCGCTGGATGTTGTCCTTGGGCATGTTGGCGTCGGTGGCCTTGTCCCAGGCCATGCGCAAACGCGGGTTGCTGTCCGGGTCGGGGCCGCCGGCGCGCGCCGCCACGGTGATTTCACGAATGATCTTGGTCCAGAGCTTTCCGCGCTTGGCGTCTTGGCGCCCTTTGCGGTGCTGAATATTGGCCCATTTGCTGTGTCCGGCCATGGCTTCCCAGGGTAATGTGTCTGCAAAGACGGCATTTTACCGTGCCGGCGGCCCTCCCGTCCGGCAAGAGGGACGCTTGTGTCCATATAGCCACGCGCACAAGGCGGGCGGCAGGCTCTACACTTGGGCATCCATCTGATCCCTGGTCCGGAGCCGCCCATGCCCAACCCCCTTGTCATCGCCAAGAACGCGCAGACCGAGTTGGCGCTGCTGCCGGCCCTGGCCAACCGCCACGGGTGCATCACGGGGGCCACCGGCACGGGCAAAACCGTCACGCTGCAGGTCCTTGCCGAGTCTTTTTCCCGGATCGGCACGCCCGTGTTCATGGCGGACGTCAAAGGTGACCTGACCGGCATTTCGCAGGCGGGCGTGTCCAGCCCCAAGCTGCAGGAACGCCTGAAGAATCTGGGGCTGCCGGAGCCCGCCTGGGGCGCCAGCCCGGTCGCCCTGTGGGACGTCTTTGGCGAGCAGGGGCTGCCGGTGCGGGCCACCATTACCGATATGGGGCCGCTGCTGCTGTCGCGCATTCTTGAACTGAACGACACGCAGGAAGGCGTCCTGACCCTGGTTTTCAAGGTGGCGGACGACGAGGGACAGCTGCTGCTGGACTTGAAGGATTTGCGGGCGATGCTGCAGGACGTCGCCGACCGCGCCGGCGAACTGAAGACACGCTACGGCAATGTGTCCTCGGCCAGCGTCGGCGCCATCCAGCGCGGTCTGCTCGCGCTGGAATCGCAAGGCGCGGAACGGTTTTTCGGCGAGCCGATGCTGGACGTTGCCGACCTGATGCGCACCGACGCGCAGGGCCGCGGCATCGTCAACGTGCTGGCGGCCGACAAGCTGATGCAGGCGCCGCGCCTGTACGCCATCTTCCTGCTGTGGCTGCTGGCCGACCTGTATGAAAAGCTGCCCGAGGTGGGTGACATGGACCAGCCCAAGCTGGTCTTCTTCTTCGACGAGGCCCACCTGCTGTTCAACGACGCCCCGCAGGCGCTCCTGACCAAGATCGAGCAGGTCGTGCGCCTGGTCCGCTCCAAGGGCGTGGGCGTTTATTTCGTGACCCAGAATCCGCTGGATATCCCCGACACCGTGCTGGGCCAGTTGGGCAACCGCGTCCAGCATGCGCTGCGGGCGTTCACGCCGCGCGACCAGAAGGCCGTCAAGACTGCGGCGCAGACCATGCGGCCCAATCCCGGCCTGGACATCGAGGCCGCGATCACCGAGCTGGGCGTGGGCGAGGCGCTGGTGTCGCTCCTGGATGCCAAGGGCCGCCCGATGCCGACCGAGCGCGCCTACATCGTGCCGCCGGGCAGCCGTATCGGGCCGGCGACGGACGCGGAACGTCAGGCGCTGCGCCAGGGCAATCCCCTGGCGCCCAAATATGAAAAGGCGGTCGACCGGGAGTCCGCCTACGAAATCCTGGCGGGCCGCGCGGCGGCGCCGGCAGAACCTCCGGTCGCCAAGGATGTACCGGCCCGGGCCGGGCAGCCGTCCGCCAAGACGTCCCAGCCGCCTGCCGACGAGAGCGGCGGGCTGATGGACAGCCTGAAGGACGTGCTGTTCGGGTCGACCGGACCACGCGGCGGCAAACGCGACGGCGTGGTGCAGACCATTGCCAAAAGCTCGGCCCGCTCCATCGCGCGGGAACTCACGCGAGGGATCCTCGGGTCGTTGCTGGGATCGAAGGGCCGGCGCTAAGCCTCATCGGCGCAACGTGGCGTATCGGTTAGTCCGACCGTCCGTTTCGTAAAGTGGGGTATTGTGTGGCCGGCATTTATGCCTGACATTGCGGGCGGTGTATCAATGAAAACCAAAGGAAGACGTGGTGGCTAAGAAACACAAGATTGCGGTGCTCCCAGGAGACGGGATCGGCAAGGAAGTCGTGCCGGAAGGTTTGAAGGTGCTGGATGCCGTGGCGACGCGGTTCGGAATCGAGTTCCAATGGGACCATTTCGACTGGAGCTGCGACTACTACGCCAAGCACGGCAAGATGATGCCGGACGACTGGAAGGACCAGATCGGCCAGCACGAGGCCATTTTCTTCGGTTCGATCGGCTGGCCCGCCACCGTGCCCGACCACGAGGCCTTGTGGGGCTCGTTGTTCAAGTTCCGCCGTGAATTCGATCAATACATCAATCTGCGCCCGGTGCGTCTGATGCCCGGCGTGCCGTCGCCGCTGGCCGACCGCAAGCCCGGCGAGATCGATTTCTTCATCGTGCGTGAAAACACCGAAGGCGAATACTCCAACAGCGGTGGCCGCCTGTTCGAGGGCACCGACCGCGAAGTGGTCATCCAGGAAAGTGTTTTTACGCGCATCGGCGCCGAGCGGGTGCTGAAGTTCGCATTTGAACTGGCGCAAAAGCGCGGCAAGCACCTGACCGCCGCCACCAAGTCCAATGGCATTTCGATTTCGATGCCGTGGTGGGACGAGCGCGTGGCCGAGATGGCCGGGAACTATCCCGACGTGCGCTGGGACAAATATCACATCGACATCCTGTGCGCGCACTTCGTGCAGCATCCGGACTGGTTCGACGTCGTGGTGGCTTCCAACCTGTTTGGCGACATCCTGTCGGACCTGGGACCGGCCTGCACGGGCACCATCGGTATCGCGCCCTCCGCCAATCTCAACCCGGAACGCAAGTTTCCGTCGCTCTTTGAACCGGTGCATGGCTCGGCGCCGGACATTTATGGCAAGGGCATCGCCAACCCCATCGGTCAGATCTGGAGCGGGGCATTGATGCTGGATTTCTTGGGGTATCCCGACGCGTCGGCCGCCGTTGTCAAGGCAATCGAGACCGTGCTGGCCGAAGGTCCGCGGACGCGGGATATGAAAGGCAACGCTTCAACGGCCGAAGTCGGCGACGCGATCGCTGCGCTGGTCCGAGCCGGCTGATTGCATTGGCGGCAGGCCCGTCCGATTAATTGATGAACGACTCGATTATTTCTCCCCCCTCCGATCACGTGGGCGGCGGGCGGGCCGACCGCTTCGTGCGCAAGCTTTTTCGCATGCTGCGCTCGCGTACGCAGCGGCACAATCAGCATCTGTGGCCGTTCGTCCGTATCTGGCGCGACAAGGAAGGCGCGATCAGCGGGTATCGCGCCTTCGGTCGTTCGCTGCCCGTCACGCCGTTATCCCAAGGCTACGATCCCGCCGACAAGGTGGTGCATCTGATCCTGAGCGGCCCGTCGATCGCCGAGATTCCCTATGACCGGATGGATATCGGCGTGGCGATGGGCGTCAATGGCGCCATCGCGCTGTCGCGCAAGTTTGGTCTGAAGTTCAAGTATTACTGCATCATCGACCAGAACTTCGTGCGCGACCGCATCGACCTGGTGCGAGAGATCGTCGCGAGCGACCTGACCTTGTATGTGTTTCCGGAGGTGCTGCGCTACATCATGCAGGGCATCCCCCAGGAACACATCCGCTGCCGCATCTGCATCATCGAACTGATATCCAAGCGCGCTTACGAGCGTAGCGCCGCGCCGGCAGTGCTCAAGCGCATTGCGGCGGCCTCGGCTGACGTCGAACTGCTGGACGCCAAGCAGGGGCTGGGCTACAGCTTCGATGCCTCGCTGGGGGTATTCGATGCCGATACCGTCGCGTATGCGGCCCTTCAGGTCCTGATGTCCGGCGGGGTGCGCGAAGTCTACGTGCACGGGCTGGACCTGACCGTGCAGGGCGGATTGCGTTTCTACGATGAGGGCGGCAAGCCACAGACCAGCCGTCTGACACGCAACTTTCCGCGCTACATCGAACCGTCTTTCCGCTTTGCATCGCCGCTGTGGCGCGCGCGGGGGGTGTCCGTGTTCAATCTGTCGCCGGTCAGCGCGTTGTCGGCTGACATCATCGAACGCAAGGACTGGCGCACGCTGCTCAAGGACTGATCCGGCGGTGCGGACGCCGCCAGGCCAACCCGAGCATCAGAAAAAAACAAGGCGCCGCGAGGCGCCTTGTGCTTTTGCCGATGCGATCGTATCAGTGCGCGCCGGCAGCCGCTTCCGCCGCACCGCCGCCGCCCGATTTGGACGCGCGCGGCCGCGCGAACCAGACCAGGCCCGTCAGCAGCAGGAAGATGACGGCGGACGCGTAGAACACGTCCGTCGCCGACATCGTGAAGGCCTGCGCATTGATCAGCCCGTCCACCATGGTGAGCGCTTGCTGGTGCGAGACGCCCAGCCCGTTCTGCAAGCTGTTCATGGTCTGGTCGAACGCCTGCTGGCCGGGGCGGGCAATCTCGGTCAGCTGCGCGTGATGCAGCGTTGCGCGGTTTTCCCACAGCGTCGTCGAAATCGACGTGCCGAACGCGCCCGCCGTCAGCCGCAGGAAGTTCGACAGCCCGGATGCCGCCGGGATGCGCCAAGGCTCCATGCTGGACAGCGTGATCGACGTGAGCGGCACGAAGAACGCCGCCATCGCTGCGCCCTGGATGATGGTCGGGATCATCAGCGTGCGCACGTCCGTCTGGGTGTTGAAGCCCGCGCGCATGAAGCAGACCAGCGCAAAAATCAGGAAGGCGACCGTGACGATCTGCCTGGGGTCGCGCGTGGCCAGCATCTTGCCCACGATGGGCGTGAGCAGGATCGCCAGCAGTCCGACCGGCGCAGTCACGAGCCCCGCATAGGTCGCCGTGTAGCCCATGTTGCTTTGCAGCCAGAGCGGCAGCAGCACAACGTTGCCGAAGAAGACGCCATAGGCCACCGCCAGCGTCAGCGCGCCCACCGTGAAGTTGCGGACCTTGAAAAGGCGCAGGTCCACTACGGGGTGCGCGTCGGTCAACTCCCAGATCAGAAAGAACACGAAGGCCACGAACGCAATCGCCGCCAGCGCGATGATGGTGGGGCTGGCAAACCAGTCCAGCTCCTTGCCCTTGTCCAGCATGATCTGCAGCGCGCCTACCCAGACCACGAGCAGGACGAGGCCGAGCTTGTCGATCGGCAGCTTGCGCGTGACGGATTCGCGGTTGCCGTAGATGCGCCAGCTGATCCAGGCCGCCAGGAGGCCCACCGGCACGTTGATGTAGAAGATCCAGGGCCAGGTGTAGTTGTCGGAAATCCAGCCGCCGAGCAGCGGGCCGGCCACCGGCGCCACCAGTGTGGTCATAGACCAGACCGCCAGCGCCATGCCTGCCTTGGACTTCGGAAAGCTGGCCAGCATCAGCGTCTGCGACAGGGGGATCATCGGGCCGGCCACCGCGCCTTGCAGCACCCGGAACGCGATCAGCGCCTCGAGCGAGGGCGAAAAGCCGCACAGCCAGGACGCCAGCACGAAGAGCAGCGTGGAGATCAGGAACAGGCGCACCTGTCCGAAGCGCTGCGTCAGCCAGCCGGTCAGCGGCACGGTGATGGCGTTGGCCACCGCGAACGATGTAATGACCCACGTACCCTGGCTGGTGCTCACGCCCAGGTCGCCGGAGATGGTGGGAATGGACACGTTCGCGATGGACGTGTCCAGCACGTTCATGAAGACCGCGGTCGACAGTGCAATGGACCCGATGATGCGGGTCGCGCCCTCCAATGGCGGATGGGTGCCCGGCGGGCGGGCGGCTTCTTGGGGCGCGCCGGCGCCCGCGGGCTGGGCGGCCGTGCTCATGATGCGACGTTGGCGGCGATGATCTTCGCGATCATTGCGTCGACTTCATTGTGGGCGGGCTCGAAGGCGCGGGTCGACCAGGCCGGTTCCTTGCGCGCCACCTGCGTGAGCGGGGCGCCATCGTCCTTGCCGACGTCAACTTCCACGTCCATCGACAGGCCTACGCGCAGCGGATGCTGCTTGAGGTCTTCGGGGTCCAGCGTGATGCGCACGGGGACGCGCTGCACCACCTTGATCCAGTTGCCGGTGGCGTTCTGGGCGGGAAGCAGGGCGAAGGCGGCGCCCGTGCCGGCATCCAGCCCGGCGACGGTGCCGTGGTAGGTGACCGAGCTGCCGTATAGATCGGCCACCATCTTGACCGGCTGGCCGATGCGCATCTTGCGCAACTGGCCTTCCTTGAAGTTGGCCTCGACCCAGACCTGGTCCAGCGGCACCACGGTCATCAGCGCGGCGCCGGGGGCGACGCGCTGGCCGACCTGCGCGCTGCGACGCGCGATCACGCCGCCCACGGGGGCGGGCAGCACGGTGCGCGACTGCGCAAGCCAGGCGTTGCGCAGCTCGGCGGCCGCCTGGCGCACGTCGGGGTGATCGGCTACCGAGGTGCCTTGCGTCAGCGCCTGGTTGGTCGCCAGCTTGGCCTGCGCGGCGGCCAACGCCGCCTTGGCTTGCGCAACGCCGGACTGCGCGGACTTGAGCGCGACCTCGGCGTGCAGGATTTCCTCGCCGCTGACGCCGCCCGACTTGGCGAGCTGCTGGCGGCGCTTCACGTCGCTCTGCGCGCGGGTCAGTTCAGCCTGGGCGCGCAGGATGTCGGCATTGCGCAGGTCGACGTCGGCCGCCAGCGCATCGTTCTGCACGTAGTAGGTCTGAACCTGGCGCACGGTCTGCGCCAGCTTGGCTTGCGCCTGCTGCAGGGCGACGTCGGTGTCGGCGGGGTCGAGGCGGACCAGCGGCTGGCCGGCGGTGACCGTTTCGGTGTCGTCGGCTTCGATGGCCACCACGGTGCCGGGCACCTGCGGCGTGATCTGCACCAGGTTGCCGTGCACGTAGGCATCGTCGGTGCTTTCAAAATGGGCGCCGAACAGCGCCCACCAGATGCCGTAGGCAATGCCGGCAACGATGAAAACGCCGGTCGCCGTCAGCAGGAGGCGTTTACGGGCGGGATGGGTGGTGGGAGTGGCAGCGTTCATGACGTCTGAATCCGGGATCGTTCAATGAATGGAGTTCGGGGCAGGCTCGGCCTGCGCCGCATAGCCGCCGCCCAGGGCGGTGGCAAGGTTGGCGTCGAGCTGATAGGCGCGGATGCGCAGGTCCGTTTCAAGACGGGCCTGCGTCAGCACGCCGGTCTGCGCGATCAGCACGGTGATGTAATTGCCCATGCCGGCCTTGTAGCGGTCGACGGCCAGGGCGTAGGCGGCCTCGATGGCCTCGCGCGCCTGGCGTTGCTGGGCCTTTTCCTGGTCCAGCAGGCGCAGGCCGTCCAGGGCGTCGGCGACCTGATGTGCGGCGTCCAGCACGGTCTGGTTGTAGTCCGACACCGCCAGGTCCGCATCGGCGCGGCGGCCCGCGAGATTGGCGTTGAGTTCTCCGCCGTGGAAGATGGGCAGCGTGATGGCCGGACCGATGCCGGCCATGCGGGCGTCGGCGCCCAGCAGGTTGCCGGTGCCGATCGCCTGAAAGCCGACGAACGCGGCGAGGTTCACGTTGGGATAGAACTCGGCCTTGGCCGTGTCGATGGCGTGGCGCGCCGCCTCGGCGCGCCAGCGGGCGGCCGTGACGTCGGGCCGGTGACCGAGCAGGTCGAGCGGAACACTGGCCGGGACCGCGCCGGCCGGTGCGGTCAGTGACACCTGAACCAGATCCTGTCCCCGCTGCGGGCCGGCGCCGGCCAAGGCGGCGACCTGGTTACGCAGTTGGGCGAGCGTGGTGTCGGTCTGGGTCAGTTCGACCTTGCCGGAGGCTAGCGACGACTCGGCCTGCTTGACTTCAACCTGCGTGTCCAGCCCGGCCGAGTAGCGGCCCTGGGTCAGCGACAGAACTTCAGCGCGCTGTGCGATCACGCGGTTCAGCACGTCGCGCTGGGCAAACGCGTTCTGCAGGTTCAGGTAGGCGCGCACGGTCGCGCTGGCGAGCAGGTTGCGCGCGGCTTGCGCGTCGGCGCTGGCGGCTTCCTGTTGCGACACGGCGGACTGCAGGCGCGAACGGTTCTTGCCCCAGAAATCAAGCTCGTAGCTGAAGTCCAGCGCCAGCCGGTTGTCGCTGACGACGGAGCCGCCCAGCGGCGCCGGGTAGATGTAGTCCTTGGACAGGTGCTCGCGATTGAGGGTGTAGCCCGCGTCCACGCGCGGCAGCAGCGGCGCGCGCGCGATGCCGACGGCGGCGTTGGCCTTGGCCAGGCGCGCCTGCGCGGCGCTCATTGACGGACTGTTTGCCAGCGCTTCTGTCATCAGTGCGTTGAGCTGCGGGTCGCCGTAGCGTTCCCACCATTGGGCGGCGGGCCATTCGGTGGCTTGACCGGTCAGCCCGAGCTTGGCGGCATCAAGCGCGGCGACGGGCTTGGGCGCCGGCTCCATCAGCGCGCAACCGGCGAGGGCGAGCACCAATGCGGTAGATAAAAGGCGTTTCATCCTGACTGTTAGCTGAAAGTAATTGATTAATCTGTATTTGCCTAGGCAACGATTATGCCAAATAAAAACCCCGGCTCCAGCACGGGGCGTGGGGTCAGCGATCGGCCGGGGAGCCGGACGCGGACCCGTTTGCGATCATTCGTCGCATGAAGTGCATGAGCTGCTTGACCTCGTCGGTCGAAAAGCCGCGCAGGTGATGATTGAGCGCGCGGGCAATGTTGGCGGGGATTTCGCGGGCCTTGGCCTCGCCCAGTTCGGTGAGCTCGATCTTGACGACGCGGCGGTCTTCCTGGCTGCGGTTGCGGCGCAAGAGGCCCTTGGCTTCCAGGCGGTCTAGCGCACGCGTCATGGCGCCGGTGTCCATGTCGTTGAGCCGCGCCAGTTCGGCGGGCGTATCGGCACGGCCCAGAAACACCATGGCCAGCGGACGCCATTGCATGGCGGTGAGGTCAAGCGGCGCCATCTCCTGGTCCAGCATGCGGTTCAGGGAGTGATAAGCCAGCTTGATGAGGTAGCCCGCGTTGTCTTCGGCCATGCAACGCGTGTCGTTGCGGTAATGGACCGGGGTGTCGGGCGACTCGGAGGATACGGGCGTGGGCAGGGAAGGCGCGGCAGTCATGCGGCGCATTTTACTGCCTAGTCAGTTATTGTCAAGGCTGTATCTTTGCCGCGGGTTCGGCCGCCGGCGCCTGCTTGCGCAGACCGGACCAGACGATGGCGGCCACGATCAGCGCAGCGCCGGCCAGCATGCGCGGCGTCGGCTCCTGGCTGAACAGCACCCAGGCGAAGGCAATGGCATAGACCGGTTCCAGCGCAATCACCAGCCCCGCGCTGCGGGCGTTCAGCCGGGTCAGGCTGGAGACGAACAGGTAATGGGACAGCCCGGTGCAGAAAACGCCCAGCAACGCCAGCCAGAACCAGTCCAGCGCGGGCAGGGCAGGCAGTTGGCCGATCGCGAAGGGCACCATCACCAGCGCCACCACCACGTTCTGCCAGCAGGCCACCTGCATCGGATCCATGCCGGAGGCCGAGCGGCGGTTGCTCAAGGCCAGCAGCGCAAAGCTCAGGCCGGACAGCAGGCCCCACGCGAGTCCGATGGTGCCCTGGTCGGCCAGGTTGAACGAAGGCGTGACGAGCACCAGGCCGGCAGTCACCAGGCCCAGCAACAGCCATTCGGCAAGACGGACGCGCTCGCGGAAGATGAGGCCTTCGAACAGGGTGATGAAGGCGGGAAAACTGGCAAAGCCGAGCGTCGCGATGGCAATGCCGCCCACCTTCACGGAAATGAAGAAGGTGACCCAGTGCGCCGCGAGCAGCGCGCCCGCGAGGACCAGCACGAACAGCTGCGCCGGGGTCAGCACGCCCAGCAGCGGCTTGCGGCGCATGCGCGCGAAGATGCCCAGCGCCACGACCGCGAACAGCGCCCGTCCCAGCGTGATGACGGCGGCGCTGGCCTGGATCAGTTCGCCGAACACGCCGGTCAGGCCGAATAGCACGGCGGCAATATGGATATAAGTGAGGGCGCGGTGTCGGGTCATGCTGCGAAGGAAGCGGTCTGCATCAGAGAAGGCGTGCAATTATTTTTGCGGTGAACTTAAAATCATCGCATGAATCGTATTGCCAAGCTTACGGCGCTCCCGCTGGCCTCCAGCCGCGCCGCCGGGATCGCCATGGCGGTGCTTGGCGCCATCCTCTTTTCCGCCAAGGCCATCGTCGTCAAGTTCACCTACCGCTACGGAATCGACGCGGTCACGCTGATCGCGTTTCGGATGCTGTTCGCGATGCCGTTCTTCGCGGTGGTGGCGTGGCGCCAGTCGCGCCGCGCGGCGCGGGGCGAGATCGTGGTGATGACCACCAAGGAACGCTTGCAGGTGTGCGTGCTTGGTCTTCTGGGCTATTACCTGTCCAGCTTCCTCGACTTCCTGGGGTTGCGCTACATCACCGCCAGCCTCGAACGCCTGATCCTGTTTCTGTCTCCCTCGCTTGTCGTGCTGCTGTCGGCCCTTTGGTTCAAGCGGCCGATCGAGCGCCGGCAATGGCTGGCCATGGTGCTGTCGTACGCCGGCGTGGTGCTGGTGTTTGCGCACGACCTGTCCTTCGGCGGGGGCGGCGAGGTGCTGTTAGGGTCTTTGTTCGTTTTCGGCTCGGCTGCAAGCTATTCTGTGTACCTGATTTGCTCCGGGGAACTGATCAAGCGGATCGGCCCGACGCGGCTGGTGGCGTATGCCATGCTGGTGTCGTGCGTGGCCTGCATCATCCAGTTCTTTGTCGTGCACCCGCCGTCGATGCTGATCCAGCCCGCCGCGGTCTATGGCTATTCCATCATTCACGCCACGCTGAACACGGTGGTGCCGGTATTCATGCTGATGTGGGCAGTGTCGCTGATCGGCGCACCCACTGCTTCGCTGCTGGGCATGGTGGGACCGGTGTCGGTGCTGTTCCTGGCCTCGTGGTTCCTGGACGAGCCCATCACCGTGTGGCAGATGGGCGGAACCGTCCTGGTGCTGGCGGGGGTGTTTGCGTTGATGGGGGGCGGCGCCATGCGCACGCCGCCCGCGCAGGACGACAGGCAGTCCACGCGGTGAAGTCTGCATTTTTGGTCAATTCGCATTATTTCCAATGAAAGGAGGCCAGCATGGCCAGCAATCTCGTCAAGGCAATTCGTATCGAGCAGCACGGTGGTCCTGAAGTTTTGAAGCTGGTTGAGGTGGAAGTGCCGCCGCCGGCCGCCAACGAAGTCACGATCGAGCAGCACGCTGCCGGTCTGAACTTCATCGATATCTATTTCCGCACGGGCTTGTATCCGCATCCGCTGCCGCACGGCCTGGGTTTCGAGGGCGCTGGCGTGGTGACCGCTGTGGGCGCTGACGTCAAGCACCTGAAGAAGGGCGACCGCGTGGCCTACGGCCAGAGCCCCATCGGCGCCTATGCCAAGGCTCGCAACGTGCCGGCCCTGCAGGTCGTCAAGGTGCCCAAGGGCATTGAATTCGATGAAGCGGCCGCGCTGATGCTCAAGGGCCTGACGGTGCAGTACCTGTTCCGCCAGACGTACCGCCTGCAGGGCGGCGAGACCATCCTGTTCCATGCCGCGGCTGGCGGTGTCGGTCTGATCGCTTGCCAATGGGCCAAGGCGCTCGGCGTCAAGTTGATCGGCACGGTCTCCAGCCCGGAAAAGGCGGAACTGGCGCGCGAGAACGGCGCCTGGGAAACCATTGATTATTCGCGTGAAAACGTGGTCGAGCGCGTGCTGGAACTGACGGGCGGCAAGAAGGTGCCCGTGGTGTATGACGGCGTGGGCAAGGACACGTGGGAAACCTCGCTGGACTGCATCGAGCCGCGCGGTTTGATGGTCAGCTTCGGCAACGCCTCGGGTCCCGTGGCAGGCGTGAACCTGGCCGTCCTGAACCAGAAGGGCAGCCTGTACGTGACGCGCCCCTCGCTGGGCATCCACGTGAACACGCTGGAAAAGCTGCAGTCGGCTTCCGAAGAACTGTTCGACCTGGTGCTCAAGAAGAAGATCAAGGTCCGCATCGACCAGCGCTACACGCTGGAGCAGGCGGGCGAGGCGCAGACGGCGCTGGCTTCGCGCAAGACGACGGGCGCGACGGTGCTGACGCTGGACTGATCGCAACACAAAGCATTGCGGCGCCCCGTGGGGCGCCGCAGCGGGCCTGGAGGACGCGCGATGCGCGGACTGCCAGGCTTTTTTATGGGCGGTGCGGAGCGCACCGCCCGCTGATCAGAGATTTTCTTCGTTGATCAGGTCTTCCTTGCCGTAGAACTTGACGCCGATGTGAATGCGTTCGCGGCCCTGCGAGCGGCGATGGCGGTTGGTATCGCGCAGCGAGTAGACGCAGCCGCAGTATTCCTGCTGGTAGAAGTTCTCGCGCTTGCTGATTTCGATCATGCGCGCCGAACCGCCGCCCTTGCGCCAGTTGTAGGTCCAGTAGATCAGGTCGTCGTAGCGCGCGGCGGCGCGTTCGCCGCAGCCGTTGATCTGGTTCATGTCCTTCCAGCGCGAGATCCCGAGCGAGCTGGTGATGGTGTCAAAGCCATGCTCGTGCGCGTAAAGCGCGGTGCGCTCGAAGCGCATGTCGAAGCAGGCCGTGCAGCGCTCGCCGCGTTCGGGCGCGTTTTCCATGCCCTTGACGCGCTCGAACCAGTTGTCCATGTCGTAGTCGGCGTCGATGAATTCGATGCCGTGCTGCTCGGCGAAGCGGATGTTCTCCTGCTTGCGGATTTCGTACTCTTTGACCGGATGGATGTTCGGGTTGTAGAAGTAGATCGCGTAATCGATCCCGGAGGCCGTCATGGCCTCCATGACCTCGCCGGAACAGGGCGCGCAACACGAATGCATCAGCACCTTGCTGCGGCCGGCGGGCAGGTCGAGTTTGGGGCGGACGAGTTCAGACATGGCGGTCAGGCAACAGCGGAAAAACCCTTATTTTACGACGAGTTGCCATCAGCCCAGCACCGTCGTCCAGAGCTCGCGGACTGCGGCCCGTTCTGACTGCAGCTGGTCGGGCGCCACGCGGGCCTTTTCCACACCCTGAAGACGCAATTGGTGCTGGACGCGCCGCAGCGTGCGGTAGGCGTCGCCCGACCGCGCCGCCAGGTCCGGCGGGATCAGCCCGGCTTCGCCGGCCAGGCGCAACAGCGCGATGTTGCCCAGGTTGCGCACCAGCACCGGATGCGTGCCCGCGTGGCACAGCACCAGGTACTGCGTCACGAATTCCACGTCGACCATGCCGCCGCGATCGTGCTTCAGATCGAAGCGGTCGGTGGTGTTGGGATGGCCGGCATTGATCTTTTCGCGCATCGCCAGCACCTCGTTGCGCAACGCGGCCGTGTCGCGCGGCGCCACCAGGATGTCCTCGCGGATCTTCTCAAAGCGCTCGCCCAGGTTGGCGTCGCCCGCCGCGAAACGCGCCCGGGTCAGCGCCTGGTGTTCCCACGCCCAGGCGTGCTTGTGCTGGTATTGCTCGAAGGCCTCCAGCGAGACCGCCAGCAGCCCCGCGTCGCCGTCGGGCCGCAGGCGCAGGTCGGTTTCGTACAGCCGGCCCGAGGACGTCATGGTCGACAGCCAGGACGACATGCGCCGTCCCAGCTTGGCGTAGACCTCCGCCGCGTCGTCGCGCGGGTCGTCGAACAGAAACACCAGGTCAAGATCGGACGCATAGCCCAGTTCCTTGCCGCCCAGCTTGCCGTACGCGATGACGGCAAAGTGCGGCTCGGCGCCCGGGACCTTGTTCACGAGCGGCCAGGCGCGACGGATGGTTTCGGTAAGCAGCAGGTCGGCCAGCGCCGACAACTGGTCGGCCAGCTTTTCGACGGTGAGCTCGCCTTCCAGGTCCTGCGCCAGCAATTGGAAGCTGGCCTGGCGCTGCACGTCGCGCATCAGGTTCATCTGGCGTTCGACGTCCGGATCGCCGTCCGGCAGGCGGCAGGCGTCCATATCTGCGGTGAGCTGCCGGGCAATCTGGCCGAAGTCGAGCGGCTCGAAGAGCGTGCGCCAGTCGATCAGGCTGTCGAGCAGCAGCGGATGCTGCGTCAGGTACTGCGCGGCCCACGGACTGGCGGCCACCATGCGCGCCACGCGCGCCAGCGTGTCCGGATACTCGGCAAGCAAGGCAAGGTACGCGCTGCGTTGCGCAATCTTTTCGATCAGGTCGAACAGGCGCACCGCCGCTTCATGCGGCGCCGGCGTCTGCAGCGCGGCGCGCAGGGCGGCCGGCAGCAGAACCTCCATACGGCGGCGGCTGCTTTCTGGCAGGCTGCGCACGCGATGGCTGCCCGATAGCGTCTCGGCGCGGCGCAGCAGATCGTCTGCATCGTTGCCGAACGCCTGGCGGATCTGCTCGCTCAGTTCGCATTCGCTGTCAGGCTCGGGCTGGCTGGACGGCGTGGCGTCTGCGGTGGCGTCCGGGGCGGTGGCGGGTGCGGCTTCTTCCTCGCCCATGCCGACCATCCGGAAGACGTTGCGGAAGGTCTGCGACACGAACTCGCGGTGTGCCGCCAAGGTGCTTTCAAAGTCTTCGGGCGTCATCCCCAGCGCCGCGGCCAGGGCGGCGCGCAGGTCGGGGTCGCCGGGCAAGAGGTGGGTCTGCTCGTCTTCGCGGTACTGCAGCGCATGCTCGGTGCGGCGCAGGAAACGATAGGCCTCTTCCAGCCGGCGGGCATCGTCCTCGGGGATCAGACCCGCCACGCACTCGGCATGCAGCGCTTCGAGCAGCCCCCGCTTTTGCAGCGCCGGCATGCGGCCGCCGCGAATCAATTGCGCAAGCTGCACCACGAACTCGATCTCGCGGATGCCGCCGTCGCCCAGCTTGATGTTGTTGGCGCTGTCGATGCCATTGCGCGCCGACGCGCGGCGCTGCCAGTCCTGGCGGATGCGCTCGCGCAGCGCGCGCAGCGCGGCCAGCGCGTCAAAATCGAAATACTTGCGGTAGACGAAGGGCACGCGCAGGCTTTCCAGTTGCCGGGCCTGCGCGGCGCTGTCGCTGTCTTCGAACGCCTGCGCGGGCATCAGCCGCGCCTTCAGCCATGCATAGCGCTCCCATTCGCGGCCCTGGCCGATCAGGTAGTGCTCCAGGGCATCCAGGCTCCAGGCCAGCGGACCGGCGTCGCCGTCCGGGCGCAGGCGCAGGTCGGTGCGGAACACCTGGCCGTTGGCGTCCACCTCGGACAGGACCGGCATCATGCGGCGGGTCAGGCGCCCGTAGAACTCGTGATGGCTGATGCGGCGCGGGCCGTCGGTTTCGCCTTCTTCGCCGTACAGCATGATGAGGTCGATGTCGGACGAAACGTTCAGTTCGCAGCCGCCCAGCTTGCCCATGCCGACGATCAGCATTTCCTGCGGTTTGCCGGTGGCCGGGTCGCGCGGCATGCCGTGCACGGCCGACAGTTCCGCCGCCACGCTGCGGTAGGCGGCAGCCACTGCCATGTCCGCCAGCGTGGTCATGGCGCCCACCACCTCTTCAAGCGGCGCTTGCCCGGTCAGGTCGCGCACGATCAGCACGCTGAAGACGCGTTCGCGCAGCTTGCGCAGCACCATGCGGCAGACGTCCACCGGCAAGGCGGCGGAGGCGGCCGAGGCGGGGCCGGCCAGTTCGTTCTGCCATTGCGCCATCAGGTCGGGTGTCACGGGGTGTTTCACGGCCTCGTCCAACCAGGCGGCCAGGTCCGGGTGGGCGTCCAGGCGGCGGCGCAGATGGCCGGACCAGGCGAGGGCGGGAGCGATCAAGGATGGTTTCGACATGGTGCAAAGGGCGGCAGACGGATGGACGTGTTTCAGGTATAAGTGGGGACGATACTGCAAGACATCTCCTCCTGCCCACTGATCCGTGTCTGTTCCAAAAAAAGTGCTCCGCAGCCTGTTCTGGGCCGCGCTGACCGTCTATGGCGTCGTCGCCATCGGGTTTCTGGGCGTGCGCTACTGGGTCCTCCCGCGGGTGGATCAGTGGCGCCCTCAGATCGAAGCCTACGCCAGTCAGGCGTTGGGCGCCCGCGTTACGATCGGCGCGATCAAGGCGAACTGGCAAGGGCTCAATCCCAGGCTCGATCTCGCTGCCGTCCAGGTCTACGACGACGAGGCCGATCCGGTATTGAGCCTGCCGTCCGTGTCCGCGGTCGTGGCATGGCGCAGCCTGCTGTCGCTGTCGCCCACGCTGGTGCGGCTGCGGCTGGAAAAGCCGGAACTCACGCTGCGGCGGGACGCGTCCAATCATCTGTGGGTCGCCGGTCAGGACATCGACCTGAATGCGAGCGACCATGCCTCCGACCTCAATCATCCGGGCCTGCGCTGGCTGGCGGCGCAGCGCGAGCTGCTGGTCAGCGACGCCACGCTGCGCTGGCAGGACGAATTGCGCCAGGCGCCGGAACTGACACTGGAAGGCGTCGACTTCCTGGTGCGTAATGGCAGCCTGTCGCACCGGTTCGTGCTGCAGGCCTCCGCAGGGCCCGCGCTGGCGCATAAGCTGGAACTGCGCGGGGAATTCAACCGTGGACTGTTTGGCGTCGACGCCAAAAAGCCCGCCAACTGGAGCGGCCAGATTTTTGCGCAGGCCGACGACGTGGAGCCGCAGGCCTGGGCGCCGTGGATCGACGTGCCCGCGGTCGCCGGCCGGCTGGCGGCTCGGGCGTGGTGGCAATTGGATCATGGCAAGTTCACCGAACTTACCAGCGATGTCGCCGTGCGCGGCGTGTCCTGGATTTCGGCGCCGGACGGCCCCGCTGTCCAGAGCGGCTCGGGCCAGTTGCGCTTTTCCGTGTGGCCTGGCGATTACGTGAAGATCGAAGGCGTGCCGCTGGGGCGCAGCAAGGGCGCGCCTGACGTGGCCGTCAAGGGGGCGGTGCATCAACTGCGCGTGACGCTGCCCGGCGTCTTCGAGACGCCGACGCTACGGGCCGACGACCTGGAGCTCGATGCCCAGGTCAAGGGGCCGGATCCGGCGCATTGGTTCGTCGACGTGGCGCAGTTGCGCCTTGCCAATGAAGACCTGGAAGCACGCCTGCAAGGCCAATGGCGGCCCGAAGGCAAGACCGCGGCGGGCAGCGTTGACGTGCGCGGCACGATGGTCCGCGGGTCGATGTCGGCCATTCACCGGTATCTGCCGCTCGAGGTGAATGCGGACGCCCGTGAATGGCTGGCGACCGGCCTGCCCGCCGGGCAGATGCATTCGGCGGCCATCACGCTCAAGGGCGATCTGGACGACTTTCCGTATGGCGCACCGGGCTCGACCGGCGAGTTCGTCATCGCCGGCAACTATTCCGGCGCCAAGGTCGATTACGCGCCGGCGCGCAAACACCACAAGGGCTGGCCGATGCTGGAAAACCTGTCGGGCAGTTTTCGCATCGACAAGGTGAGCCTCGCGCTGGATAGCGCCGGCGGCGCTGTGGCCCATACCGGGCAGGGACATACCGTCACGCTGGGCAAGGTGAAAGCCGCCATTCCGAACATGGAGCACGACTCACAGCTTCGCGTCACTGGCGACACCTCCGGGCCGGTGGCGGCGTACCTGGCGCTGGCGGCGAATTCTCCGCTGGGCGAGCTGCTGGACGGGGCGCTGGACGAGGCGCACGGCACCGGCGACTGGCGCATGCCGCTCGATCTGACCGTGCCGCTGCTCAACACCGATGACACGCAAGTGGTGGGGCGCATCAAGTTCTCGGACAATTCGTTCAGCTTCATGCCCGAGATTCCGGTGCTCAGCCAGATCCACGGTGATCTGGAATTCTCGGAAAAAGGCGTGCAGACCAAGGGCATCCGCGCGCAGTTCCTGGGCGGCCCCGTCAACATCTACGGCACGCTGGCGCAAGGCACGGACGCGCTGCGTTTTGACGGCACGCTATCGGGGCCCGGCCTGTCGCAGTTGAGCCGCGCGCCGTCGATGTCGCGCTTTACCGGGCGTGCGGCGTACAAGGGCCGGCTGATCTACCTGAAGGGCGGTGCGATCGACATCTCGGCCGAGTCCGACCTGGTCGGCATGGCGATCGACATGCCCGCGCCGGCCGGCAAGCCCGCCAAGTCCGCGCAGCTGTTGAAGCTGCAATGGTCGCCGGCACAGGACCGCGGCGCGCGCGACCGGCGCTGGCTCACGGCCAGCCTGGGCGACAACGTGAATGCGCTGTTCGAGCGGGACCCGGGCGATGGCTCGTCGTCGTATTTTTCGCGCGGGGCGCTGGGCGTCGGGCGGCCAGCCAGCCTGCCGGAACGCGGGCTGAGCCTGAACGCCAGCCTGCCCGAGCTGGACATGGACGGCTGGGAAAAGGTTTCGGACGGATTCGACGAGCCGCCCGTCAAGGGCAGGCCGCCCGCCAAGCCCATCCTGCCGCAGCCCGAGCGCATCAGCCTGGCGGCCAGCGTGCTGCACGCCAGCGGTTTCACCTTCAATGACCTGACGCTGTACGCCACGCGTCCCGCGCCGGCGCGCTGGCGCGTCGAACTGGAATCGCGGCAGGCGGCGGGCACGCTGGAGTGGCGTGAGGCGCAGGGCGCCATCGCCGGCCAGATCACCGCTCGCCTGAAACATCTGTCGATCGCGGGCGAGGGAGACGCCAACCAGGCCGACAAGGCGCTGGCGTCCGGCAACGACCTGTCCGACATCCCCGCCATCGACCTGCAAGCCAACCAGTTCATGCTGTACGGCAAGAACCTGGGGGCGCTTCAGGTCACGGGCACCAATCTGGAACGCGGACGGCAGTGGCGGCTGGACAAGCTGTCCATCACCAACGATTCGGCGGCCCTGAACGCCACGGGGAGTTGGGGGCTGGAAGGTCCGAACCGCGGCCTGACCGTCGACGCGTTGCTGAAGCTGGAGAACGTCGGTGACTTCATGGGCCGGATCGGCTTCGAGAACGTGGTGTCCAACGGCAAGGGAACGATCCAGGGCAAGGCGACCTGGCGCAACCTGCCGTGGACACACAACATTGCCGACGTGGTGGGGGACGTGGTCGTCAGCCTGGACAACGGCCGCTTCATGCACGTGAATTCCCGCACCGCGCGCCTCTTGGAGTTGCTGTCGCTGCAATCGCTGCAGCGGTTGGCACGGCTGGACGTCAATCCCACCAACCTGCTGCGCGACGGCTTTCCGTTCGACACCATTCGCGGGAACGTCAAGGTGGCCGACGGCATGCTGACCACCGAAGGCTACAAGATCAACGGGCCGGTCGCGGCCATCGTCCTGGCCGGAGGCGTGAACCTCGTCAAGGAACGCTGGGACATGAAAGCGGTGGTGATTCCGAATCTGGACGCCAGCGGCGCGGCGATGGTCACCGCCCTGGCGGTCAATCCGCTGATCGGCCTGGGCGCTTTTGTCACGCAATGGCTGCTCAAGCAGCCGCTCGCCCGCGCGATGACCATGGAATACGCCGTCACAGGCAGCTGGGACGATCCCAGCATCGAGCCGATCGAAGCCGGCAAGGAACCGGCCAAGCAGACGCCGCGCCCCGCGAATGCCACGCCGCGCCGGATGCCGGAATTCATCGAACATTGAGCCGCCGCCCATGAAAAAAGCCGCCCTTGGCAAGGGCGGCTTTCTTTGGCGCGGAGGTCCCGCTTACTTCTTCTTCATCATGTCGAAGAATTCGGCGTTGGTCTTGGTGGCGCGCATCTTGTCCAGGATGAACTCCATGGACTGGACTTCGTCCATGTCGTGGATGAACTTGCGCAGCACCCACACCTTCTGCAGCAGGTCCGGGGCGATCAGCAGCTCTTCGCGGCGGGTGCCCGACTTGTTCAGGTTGATGGACGGGTAGACGCGCTTTTCTGCGAGGCGCCGCTCGAGGTGGACTTCGGAGTTGCCGGTGCCCTTGAATTCTTCATAGATGACTTCATCCATGCGGCTGCCGGTTTCGATCAGCGCGGTGCCCAGGATGGTCAGCGAGCCGCCTTCTTCCAGGTTGCGCGCCGCGCCGAAGAAACGCTTGGGGCGTTGCAGGGCGTTGGCGTCCACGCCGCCGGTCAGCACCTTGCCGGAAGCCGGCACGACGGTGTTGTAGGCACGGGCCAGACGGGTGATCGAGTCCAGCAGGATCACGACGTCCTTCTTCATTTCGACCAGGCGCTTGGCCTTTTCGATGACCATTTCGGCCACTTGCACGTGACGCGTGGCGGGTTCGTCGAAGGTCGACGCCACCACTTCACCGCGCACGGTGCGCTGCATTTCGGTCACTTCTTCCGGGCGTTCGTCGACCAGCAGGACGATCATGACCGCGTCGGGATAGTTGGTGGTAATGGCATGCGCGATGTGCTGCATCATCACCGTCTTGCCGGACTTGGGGCTGGCGACGATCAGGCCGCGCTGGCCCATGCCGATGGGGGCGAAGACGTCGAGGATCCGGCCGGTGAGGTTTTCCTCGCTCTTGATGTCGCGTTCCAGGCGGATGACGCGATTCGGATGCAGCGGCGTCAGGTTCTCGAACATGATGCGATGCTTGATCGCCTCAGGGGCCACGCCGTTGACCTTGTCCACCTTCACCAGGGCAAAGTAGCGCTCGCCATCCTTGGGGGTGCGCACTTCGCCTTCGATGGAATCGCCGGTGTGCAGATTGAAACGGCGGATCTGCGACGGAGAAATGTAGATGTCGTCGGTGCTGGCCAGATACGAGGTTTCCGGCGAACGCAGGAAACCAAAGCCGTCGGGCAGGACTTCAAGAACGCCGTCGCCGAAGATCTGCTCGCCCTGCTTGGCGCGCCGCTTCATGATGGCGAACATCAGTTCCTGCTTGCGCAGGCGGTTGGCGTTCTCGATTTCCAGGCCAGCGGCCATTTCGAGCAGCTGCGAGACGTGCAGCGCCTTCAGTTCGTTGAGGTGCATCGCGGTGAGTGTTGGGGGAAAAGTAAAGGAGGGTCTGGCGGCGCGCCACGGACGGGCTCGCGCGGTACTGAATGAGCGCCGCCTATGCGGCGGCGCCCTCGTTTACAGCACGCGATTTACAACGCGCCGTCCAGGAATGCGGTGAGTTGCGACTTCGACAGCGCGCCAACTTTGGTGGCGGCAGCTTGGCCGTCTTTAAAGAGCATAAGGGTCGGAATGCCGCGGATGCCGTACTTGGTGGCGGTACCCTGGTTCTCGTCCACGTTCAGCTTGGCGATCGTCAGACGGCCAGCGTATTCGGTGGCGACTTCTTCCAGGATCGGGGCGATCATCTTGCAGGGGCCACACCAGGCAGCCCAGTAGTCCACCAGCACCGGCTGGCCGGATTTCAACACATCGGCATCGAAGCTGGCGTCACTGACGTTCTTGATTTGGTCGCTCATGATGGTGATTCTCGGTTCGGCAGCAAAAGGCGCGTGAATACGCGCCTTGCCGTTGTTCTTGTTTGTGGAATGGACTCAAGCATACCACTGTCAATAACAACAGGCATACCACTGTTAATAACAACAGGGTTTGCAGGTTTTTGTGTAGGATGTTGCGGCGCAGCTGTCGCGGTCCGGGAAGTCAAAGCCCGGATCGGCGGTTGTGACTGTCATCATCCTACCGAAATCGGACCTGGTCAGGTCGTGCGCATCCCACCCGGAGCCGCGCAGAATCTAGGCTTATCCGTAAAATGTCGGTTTTTTTCCACAGATGTTGGGGATAACTTGGCCACTCCACGTTACAACGAGGCGTCCATCCGCGTCCTGAAGGGGCTGGAACCCGTGCGGCAGCGCCCGGGCATGTACACCCGCACCGAAAACCCCCTGCACGTCGTGCAGGAGGTCATTGATAACGCCGCAGACGAGGCCCTGGCCGGCTACGGCAAACAGATCCAGGTCACGCTGCATGCAGATGGCAGCGTGTCCGTCGAGGACGATGGCCGCGGCATTCCCGTCGGCCTGCACCCCGAAGAAAACGCGCCCGTCGTCGAACTCGTGTTCACGCGCCTGCATGCGGGCGGCAAGTTCGACAAGGCGGGCGGCGGCGCCTACGCCTTCTCGGGCGGCCTGCACGGCGTCGGCGTGTCCGTCACCAACGCGCTCGCCACCCGCCTGGAAGTCATCGTCTGGCGCGACAACGCCGTGAGCCGTCTGGTGTTCAAGGGGGGCGACGTCGCCGAACCCCTGGCGCCCTACGATCAGGGCGGCCGCAAGAAGTCCGGCACACGCGTGCGCGTCTGGCCGGACGCCAAATACTTCGACAGCCCCAATATACCGCTGGGCGAGCTGACGCATCTGCTGCGCAGCAAGGCCGTGCTGCTGCCGGGCGTGAAGGTCACGCTCGTCAACGAGAAAACCAACGACACCAAGACCTGGCAGTATCAGGACGGCCTGCGCGGCTACCTGGCCGAGGCCCTGGCGGGCGCCGAACTGATGGTGCCGTTCTTCGAAGGCGAACAGTACGCGGGCGCCGACCATGAAAACTTCGCCGAAGGCGAGGGCGCCCAATGGGTGGTGGCCTGGACTGACGACGGCAACGCGGTACGCGAGTCCTACGTCAACCTCATTCCCACGCCGGCCGGCGGCACGCATGAATCCGGCCTTCGCGAAGGTCTGTTCGGCGCGGTGAAGGGCTTTGCCGAACTGCACAGCCTGCTGCCCAAGGGCGTGAAGCTGCTTCCCGAAGACGTGTTCGCCCGCGCCAGCTTCGTGCTCTCGGCCAAGGTGCTGGATCCGCAATTCCAGGGCCAGATCAAGGAACGCCTGAACAGCCGGGACGCCGTGCGGCTGGTGGGCGGTTTTTCCAAGAGCGCGCTCGACCTCTGGCTGCACAGCAACGTCGAATACGGCAAGAAGCTCGCGGAACTGGCCATCCGGCAGGCGCAGGCGCGCCAGCGTTCGGCCCAGAAAGTCGAAAAGCGCAAGAGTTCCGGCGTGGCGGTGCTGCCCGGCAAACTGACTGACTGCGAGTCCAGCGACGCCACGCGCACTGAAGTGTTCCTGGTCGAGGGCGACTCGGCCGGCGGCTCGGCCAAGATGGGCCGCGACAAGGAATTCCAGGCCATCCTGCCGCTGCGCGGCAAGGTGCTCAATTCCTGGGAAGTCGACCGCGACCGTCTTTTTGCCAACAACGAGATCCACGACATTTCCGTGGCCATCGGCGTCGACCCTCACGGTCCCAACGACTCGCCCGACCTGTCCGGCCTGCGCTACGGCCGTATCTGCATCCTGTCGGACGCGGACGTCGACGGCTCGCACATCCAGGTGCTGCTGCTAACGCTGTTCTACCGGCATTTCCCCAAGCTCGTCGAGGCTGGCAACGTGTACGTCGCCAAGCCGCCGCTGTTCCGCCTGGATGTGCCCGCGCAGGGCAAGCGGCCCGCGCGCAAGATCTACTGTCTTGATGAAGGCGAACTTGAAGCCGCGCAGGACAAGCTGCGCAAGGAAGGCGTGCGCGAAGGCGCGTGGGCCGTCAGCCGGTTCAAGGGCCTGGGCGAAATGAACCCCGAGCAACTGTGGGAAACCACCATGAACCCGGACACGCGCCGTCTGCTGCCCGTGGGCTACGGCGACCAGACGCCCGACGACACCACCCGCATGTTCGACATGCTGATGGGCAAGGGCGAGTCCTCGCAACGCCGCGCGTGGATCGAAGAAAAGGGCAACCTGGCGGAGCTCGACATCTGATGACGCCGTCCGCGCCCGGGCAATCCCGCATGGTCGTCGACCTGACCGCCGACGACTACGCGGATTTTGCCGCCTATGTGTACAAACGGCCGGAACTTCGCCGCCGCCGCTACCGGTCTCATTTGCGCTTCGGCATCCTGATGATCGTCGCGCTGCTTGCGTACCTGATCTGGCAGACCTGGGACGGCAAGGGACCCAATTGGGGCGCGATTCTGCCGGTGTATTTCCAGGGGCTGGCGGTCGGGCTGGGCATCCTCGCGCTGCTGGCCCTGGCCTATGAATACGTGCTGCCCGGACTCGTGCGGATGAACACGCGCCGCATGCTGGCCAAGCAGCCGGACACCCTGTATCTGGGGCGGCACGAACTTGATTTCGGCCCCGACGGCGTCACCGACAGTACGGCCTCCGCCTCCGGGCAGATGGCGTGGACCGACGTGCGGCGGGTCGAAGAAACCCCCGAACATCTCTACGTCATCCTCGGCACCCTGCAGGGCGTGATCATCCCCAAGCGCGGGCAGGACGCCGCCACGCTGCAAGCCGTGCGCGCCCAGATCCGCGCGCACGTTGCCGACACCCAGCTCATGGCCCCGTCCGCCTGAGGCGCATTGACGCCGTTTCGATGAATTTGTTTACCTGAAACCATCATGACCGACAGCAATCAACCCGGCCTGTTTGACTCCAACCCGCCCGGCGGCGACGGCGACGGCGACGGCAACGCCGCCATCACGCTGGCGCGCTACGCGGAACAGGCCTATCTGGACTACGCGGTTTCCGTGGTGCGCGGCCGCGCGCTGCCCGACGTGGGCGACGGGCAGAAGCCCGTTCAGCGCCGCATCCTGTTTGCCATGCAGGCGATGGGGCTGGGCTCCGGCGCCAAGCCCGTCAAATCCGCGCGCGTCGTGGGCGACGTGCTGGGTAAATACCATCCGCATGGCGATCAGGCTGCGTACGACGCGATGGTCCGCATGGCGCAGGACTTCTCGCTGCGCTATCCCTTGATCGACGGCCAGGGCAACTTCGGTTCGCGCGACGGCGATAACGCCGCCGCCATGCGTTACACGGAAGCGCGGCTCACGCCCATTGCCAAGCTGCTGCTCGACGAGCTGGACGAGGGCACCGTCGATTTCGTGCCCAACTACGACGGCAGCCAGCAAGAGCCGCAGATGCTGCCGGCGCGGCTGCCCGTGATGCTGCTGAACGGCGCGTCGGGCATCGCGGTCGGCATGGCCACCGAGATTCCGCCGCACAACCTGCTCGAAGTCGCCCAGGCCTGCGTGGCGCTCATCAAGCAGCCGCAGTTGCCGGACGAGGAGCTGTACGCCATGATCCCCGGCCCGGACTTCGCGGGCGGCGGACAGATCATCACCCCGGCTGCCGATATCGCGCAAATCTACGGAGGGGGCCGCGGCTCGCTCAAGGTGCGCGCGCGCTGGCAGTTTGAAGAACTGGCGCGCGGCCAGTGGCAACTGGTCGTCAACGAGCTGCCCCCGGGCACGTCCGGCCAGAAGGTGCTGGAAGAAATCGAGGAAATCACCAATCCCAAGGTCAAGACGGGCAAGAAGAGCCTGACGCCCGAGCAGACGCAGGCCAAGGCCGTGATGCTGAACCTGCTGGATGCCGTGCGCGACGAATCCGGCAAGGACGCCGCGGTGCGTCTGGTCTTCGAACCCAAGACTTCGCGGGTGGACCGCGACGAGTTTGTCAACACGCTGCTGGCGCAGACCAGCATGGAAGGCAGCGCCAGCGTCAACCTGGTGTGCATCGGCACCGACGGCCGGCCGCGCCAGAAGGGCCTGCGCGACATCCTGGTCGAGTGGCTGGCGTTCCGCACCAACACCGTCGTGCGCCGCACGCGCTTCCGCCTGGATAAGGTCATCGACCGCATCCATGTGCTGGAAGGCCGCATGGTCGTCTACCTGAACGTGGACGAGGTCATCCAGACCATCCGCGAATCCGACGAGCCCCGCGCCGCCCTGATGGAACGCTTCAAGCTGTCCGAGCGCCAGGCCGAAGACATCCTGGAAATGCGCCTGCGCCAATTGGCGCGCCTGGAAGGCTTCAAGATCGAGCAGGAACTGGCCGACAAGCGCAAGGAGCAGATCTCGCTGCAGGAGCTGCTGGACAACCCCACGACGCTCAAGCGCCTGCTGATCAAGGAAATCGAAGCCGACGCCAAGCAATATGGCGACGAGCGCCGCACCCTGATCGAAACCGCCGAGCGCGCCGTGCTGGAAACCAAGGTGCTGGACGAGCCGGTCACCGTGGTCGTGTCGCAGAAGGGCTGGCTGCGCGCGCGTCAGGGCCACGGCCATGACGCTTCGCAATTCGGCTTCAAGCAGGGCGACGACCTGTACGGCGCCTTCGAATGCCGCACCACCGACACGCTGATCGCGGTCGGCGACAACGGGCGGGTCTACTCGGTGCCGGTGTCCGGGCTGCCGTCGGCGCGTGGCGACGGCCAACCGGTCACCACGATGATCGACCTGGAATCCGGCACGCGCATCGTCCATACGATCGCTGCCTCGGCCGACAGCCGCTGGCTGCTGGCCACCCGCGGCGGTTATGGCTTCGCGGCCAAGCTGTCCGACATGGTCAGCCGCCAGCGTGCAGGCAAGCAGTTCATCACGCTGGAAACGGGCGACGAACTGCTGCGTCCGGTGCCGCTGTTTGCGGGAGCCCAGCAACTGGCGCTGCTGTCGCAAAAGGGCAAGTTCCTGGTCTTCGGCCTGGACGAGGTCAAGTCGCTGTCGGGCGGCGGACGCGGCACCATCCTGATGGGACTGGACGGTGCGGACAAGCTCGACCAGACCGTGCCGATCGGCCCGAAGGGCTTGCGCGCCACCGGCATCTATCGCAACAAGATGACCGAGGACATCCTGGCGGGTGCGGACCTGGCCGTCTACGTCGGCAAGCGGGCCCGCAAGGGCCGCGCGCTGGACGTGCGGCCCAAGCAGCCGTTGCTGTCGCCGGTGCTGGGTTGACGCCTGCGCGCCACCTGACGCCGAAAACGCCCGGCGGCGCGCGCCACTTGCGCCGCCGGGTTGCCTTCCAGAGGCCCGCATGAGCATCGACCTCGCCGCCCGGCCGCGCCTTGCGCACGTCGATGCCCTGCGCGGCTTCGCGCTCTTCGGCATCCTGGTCGTCAACATCAACGTCTTCGCCTTTCCGTTCTATGGCGGAGGCGTGCCGGATCCGGTGTATTCCAGCCCCGTGGACGTGACGGTCCGCTGGCTGGTCGCCTGGTTGTTCGAAACCAAGTTCTACCTGCTGTTTTCCTTCCTGTTCGGCTACAGCTTCACGCTGCAGATGTCGGCGGCCGAGCGCGCCGACGCGGCCTTCGCGCCGCGCTTTCTGCGCCGGTTATTGGGACTGGCGGCCTTGGGCATGGCGCACGCCATCCTGTTCTACCAGGGCGACATCCTGGTGACCTACGCTTTGTTGGGCCTTGCGCTGCTGTTATGTCGGCGCATGGACCCGCGCCGGGCGCTGCGCGTTGCCCTGTGGCTGATTGCGCTGGCGTCGGCGGTGTGGGGGATTCTGGGCGCGTTGAGCTTCCTGGACCCCGTTCCGGCCGGCTACGCGCTGCAATACAAAGCCGACGCACTGGCCTCCATCGAGGCGTACCGCGGCACCGTCGGCACTACGATCGCGCAGCACATCAAGGAACTCACCGAAGCCATCTGGTTCACGGTGCTGTTCGTGCAAGGGCCGTTCGTCTTCGCCATGTTCCTGGCCGGGTACGCGTTGGGGCGGCGCAATGCGCTGGCGGATCCCTGGCGCTCGCGCCGCGCCCTGGGGCTGTTGTGCGCACTGTGCGTCCTGCCCGGACTGGCCGGCGCAGCGGCGTATGCCACCAGCGCCTTGCCGCAGGCGCGCGTGATGTGGGAATTGCCGGGCCTGGCCGTGGGCCTGTTCACCGCGCCGCTCCTGAGCCTGTCGTACGGGGCGGCGTTCCTGCTGGCGCTCGGCACGGGGCCGGGCGAGCGCCTTGGGGTCTGGCTGGCCCCGGCGGGGCGGATGGCGCTGAGCAACTACCTGATGCAATCGGTGGTCTGCGCGTTTCTTTTCACGGCGTGGGGCCTGCGGCTGTACGCCGCCGTGACGCCTCTGGCCGCGTTTCTGATTGCGGTGGCCATCTTTGCCGCCCAGTTGCCGTTGTCTGCCTGGTGGCTGCGGCATCACGCCTATGGACCCGTGGAATGGTTCCTGCGCGCGCTCACCATCGGCGCGCGCCCGCCCTGGCGGCGGGCGGGCGCAGGCTGATCAGGCGGCGCGGGGCGGAGGATCGCCGCTCGGCGGCCGTTGCGGTGGACGCCTAACCCCGCGTCTGCGCGATCGCGGCGTCGATGGCGCCGGTCAGCCGTTCCGTCAGTTGATCCAGTTCGTCGTCGGAAATGATGAAGGGCGGCGCGAGCAGGACGTGATCGCCCTGTCGTCCATCGAGGGTGCCGCCCATCGGATACACCATCAAACCCCGCCCCATCGCCTCGCGCTTGATCCGCGCATGCAGCGTCAATTCGGGATCGAAGGGCTGCTTGGTGGCGCGGTCCTGAACCAGCTCCACGCCCATGAAGAGACCCCGGCCGCGGATGTCGCCCACATGCGGGTGTTCGCCCAGCGCCGCCTGCAGACGCTGCGCCAGGCCTGCGCCCTGCACCCGCACGCGCTCAAGCAGCCCGTCGCGCCGGATCACGTCCTGCACCGCCAGCGAGGCCGCGCACGCCAGCGCGTGGCCAAGATACGTGTGGCCATGCTGGAAAAAACCGCTGCCTTGCTGCATGGCCTGCACGATGTGCTGTTGCGCCATGACTGCCCCAATCGGCTGATAGCCACCGCCCAGCCCCTTGGCGATGGTGATGAGATCCGGCGTCACGCCTTCCTGTTCGACGGCGTACAGCGTGCCGGTCCTGCCCATGCCGCACATCACTTCGTCGGCGATGAACAGCACGCCGTGGCGGTCGCAGACCTCGCGGATGCGGCGAAAGTACCCCGGCACGGCGGTCACCGCGCCAGACGTCGCGCCCACCACCGGCTCGGCCACGAATGCCATGACGGAGTCGGGGCCGAGGCGCAGGATGGCCGCGTCCAGTTCCTCTGCAAGCCGCTCGCCGTATTGTTCGGCGGTTTCGTCGCTGCGCTGGTCGCGGTAGGCATAGCACGGCGAAACGTGCTCGACCTCAATCAACAGCGGCGCGAACTGTGCGCGCCGCCAGGCATTTCCGCCGACCGCCAGCGCGCCGAGCGTATTGCCGTGATAGCTCTGCCGCCGCGCGATGATGTGGCGGCGCTGCGGCTGACCGATTTCGACGAAATATTGGCGCGCCATCTTGAGCGCCGCTTCCACCGCTTCCGACCCGCCCGACACGAAGTAGGCGTGCGAGGTGCCGGCGGGCGCGTCCGCCACCAGGCGGGCCGCCAGCTTTTCAGCGACCTCGGTGGTGAAGAAGCTGGTGTGGGCATAGGCCAGCGCGTCGATCTGCGCGTGCAGGGCCGCCTGGACGTCCGGATGATTGTGGCCCAGGCAGGACACGGCCGCGCCGCCTGAGCCGTCCAGATACGCGCGGCCCGCGCTGTCATGGATCCAGACGCCCTGGCCGCGCACGGCGACGGGGGGCGTATGGCGAAGGGAGCGATGCAGGATGTGGGTTTGGCTCATGCTGCGGGTTCCTGGGTCAGGTTGAGGGTGGCGTTGGCTCGGGCGCCTCAGCCGTGGCGGCGCGCGGGGGCGCCGGTCCAATAGACGTTGTCAGTGCGCAGGCGCTGCTCGACTTCGGCCAGCCGGTCCAGCACCGCGTCGCCGCCGAGGGCCGTCAGCCGTGCGATCAGGTGTTCGGCCAGCCCAAGCAGACCGGCGGTCGTGTGGAAGAACGAGCCCGGCCCCTGGCGCGCCGGCCTGGCTTGCACGCCATCGCGGTCGGACGGGGCGAAGCGCAGCGTGTGGCGGGCGTCTCCGGCAAGCGGTGACAGCGGGTCGTCGGTCAGCGCCACCACGGCCACGCCGCGCCGCGCGGCCTGGCGCGCCAGATCCACGGTGGCGGCGGGGTAGGGGGCCTGCGAGATGACGATCAGCGCATCGCCCGCGCCCAGGTTGTCGATCTGCTCGGCCGGCGCGCCGCCCAGCCCGTCGATCAGGACACTGTTGCGCCGCACGAGCTGATAGGCGTAGCGCATCTGGAACGCGATGCCGAAGGCCGAGCGCGTGCCCAGGAAACCGACCTGATGCGCGTCCAAAAGGGTTTGCACGGTGGCGTCGAACGTTGCGGGCGGGTTCAGTGCGCAGACCGAGGAAATGGCCTGGACCTGATACCCGGTCAATGCATCGTGGCCGGGTTCGGCGGACGCACCCGCCGCAGCCTGCAGGGCAGCCGCGCGGTCGCGCAGGCCCGGCTCGCCCTGTGCCGCCAGCGCCTGCTGGAACGGCTGGCGGAAATCCTCGTAGCTGCCATAGCCCAATGCGCGAGCCAGGCGCAACATCGTGGCGGGCGCCACGCCGAGCGTCTGCGCCTGCCGGCGCATCGACCAGAGTCCCACCTGCGCGGGATTCGCCACGACCCAGCGCGCCGCCCGCTGCAATTCGGGCGGCAGTTGTTCCAGCTTTGCCTGGAGGGTGGCGAGCAGGGAAACGGGCAAGGACATGTTGGCAGGACCGGATAAACGGTAAAAACATATGATAAATAAAACATCATGAACAAAACATATGTTTTTTTGTTCGGGCCAGCCAGCAGGCGGATGCCGCTCACAGCCCCCCGGCATAGCGGAACCAGCGTGCTGACAAGTCCATTCATACTGCGGTCATCCTCGCCAAATCCGCGTTCATTTATTTACATCGTGCCCGGGTTTTTGTTTGACTCGAATAAATCGGGCGCATATGATTCGTGTAGAAATGATTTTGCCCGAACCATCTGTATCCATGACTGACGCCGCGAAAACCGAAACCACTCAGCAGTACGACCTGCGCATTTTGCGAGCCCTGCGCCGCATCACGCGTTCGATCGCGCTGCATTCGCGCCAGTTGTCCGCGGTCAGTCACATCACTGCGCCGCAGCTGATGTGCCTGCGCACCGTGATCGCCAACGGTCCGATGACCGCCACCGCGATCAGCCGCGAGATGCACGTCAGCCCCAGCACGGTGGTCGGCATCCTGGATCGCCTGGAAGACAAGGCGCTCATCCGCCGCGAGCGGGGCCGTGAAGACCGCCGCATCGTGTTCGTCACCGCCACCGAGGCGGGACAGGAATTGGCGCAAGGCGCGCCGTCGCCGCTGCAAAAGCATCTGGCTGACGCGCTCAATGCCTTGCCGGAATTGGAACAGGCCACCATCACCCTGTCCCTGGAGCGCATCGTGACGCTCATGGAACAGGACGGTCAGGCCGCAGTCGACACGCATGGAGACGTGTCGTCGCCCATCCTTGAAGTGCCCACGGGCGGGGCACCCCCAGAATCGGGAATCGTTGCATGAAGAAAAACGAACTGGACTCCCCCATACTCTCAAGTGCCGTGGCGCCGGCGGTCAGCGCGCAGACCCATACCATGCGTCTGCCCGACCGCAAAGACGGCGCCGCGATCCACCGCCTCATTTCCGAGTGCCCGCCGCTCGACCTGAATTCCCTCTACGCGTACCTGCTCCTGTGCGAGCACTTCCGCGACACCTGCGTCCTGGCTGAAAGCGCCGGGGGACGCATCAATGGTTTCATCTCCGCATATGTGGACCCGTCCCGCCCCGACGTCCTGTTCGTCTGGCAGGTTGCGGTGCACGCCCGCGCTCGCGGCCAACGCCTTGGCCGCGCCATGCTCCGGGAACTCTTGCAGCGCAAGGGCCTGGCGCATGTCCGCTATCTTGAAACCACGGTGGGGCCTGACAACCAGGCTTCGCGCCGCACCTTCGCCGGCCTGGCCGCCGAAGTAGGCGCCCACGTTTCCGAACAGCCGTTCTTCGACCGGCAACTCTTCGGCGGCGCGGACCATGACGACGAGATGCTGTTAAGGATAGGTCCGTTCGCCTTGCCGTCCCCATAGGGGCGTCACAGGCCTGAAGGGCTTATCGAGTTACCGGGATGGTTCTAACTGTCCGGGTGCGCTTGCCGCACCTGGCGGGATCAGGCCGTCCGTCAATTAATGAGTTGAAAAGGGAGGATTAATCATGGACTTGAAGATCTTTGACCGCATGGAGTCTGAAGTGCGGGGCTACATCAGGTCGTTTCCCGTGATATTCAATCAGGCCCGTGGCTCGACGCTCATCGATGAAGATGGCACCGAATACATCGACTTCTTCAGCGGCGCAGGCACGCTGAACTACGGCCACAACAATCCTGTTCTCAAGGAAAAGCTGCTGGAGTATGTGCAGGCGGACGGCGTCGTCCACGGCCTGGACATGGCCACCAGCGCGAAGAAGCGTTTCCTGGAGACGGTGGATCGCGTGCTGCTCAAGCCGCGCAACTGGCAGTACACGCTGCAATTCACCGGCCCGACCGGCACCAATGCCGTCGAAGCCGCGCTGAAGATCGCGCGCCAGGTCAAGGGCCGTCCCAACGTGATCTCGTTCACGCACGGCTTTCACGGCGTGAGCGGCGGCTCGTTGGCCGCGACGGCCAACATGAAGTTCCGTGACGCCGCCGGCTACGCGCTCGGCAACACGACCTTCATGCCCTACGACGGCTACTTCGGTCCGGACGTGGACACCATGGCGTACATGGAACGCATGCTGGAAGACCCGAGCAGCGGCATGGACAAGCCGGCAGCCGTCATCGTGGAAACGGTGCAAGGCGAAGGCGGCGTCAATGTGGCCACGCTGCGCTGGCTCAAAGAGCTGGAAAAGCTGTGCAAGCGCCACGACATGCTGCTGATCGTGGACGACATCCAGGTCGGCTGCGGCCGCACGGGCACGTTCTTCAGCTTCGAAACCGCCGGCATCCGCCCCGACATCATCACGCTGTCCAAGTCGCTATCCGGCTTTGGCCTGCCGATGTCGCTGGTGCTGATGAAGCCCGAACTGGATATCTGGAAGCCTGGCGCGCACAGCGGCACCTTTCGCGGCAACAACCTGGCGTTCGTCACCGCCACGCAGGCGCTGGAAACCTACTGGACCAACGCCGCATTCACGGCCGACATCCAGCGCAAGGAACGCCTGGTCGGCGACTGGCTTGAAAACCTGGTGCACAGCTATCCCAACGCCGGCCTGTCGGCGCGTGGCCGCGGCCTGATCCAGGGCCTCGTGTCCAACGGCAATCCGGCGCTGTCCAACCGCATCGCCCAATGCGCTTTCAAGAAGGGCGTCGTGATCGAAACGTCGGGCGCGCACGATGAAGTGCTGAAGTTGCTGCCCGCGCTGACGATCGAGGAAGACCTGCTGGCCAAGGGCCTGGATCTGATCGAGGCCAGCGTGGCCGAAGCGCTGGCCGATGAGGGGCAGTCTGCCCGCATCCTGAAATTTGGAGGAAAACGTCAATGATCGTACGTAATGTCAAAGATGTGATCGGCACTGCCGACGAAGTCCGCACCGACACCTGGGTCAGCCGCCGCGTGCTGCTGAAGAAGGATGGCATGGGCTTTTCATTCCACGAGACCACCATCTTCCCGGGCGGCCGCACGCACATCCACTACAAGAACCATCTTGAGGCGGTTTGGTGCATCGAGGGCGACGGTTCGATCGAGACCATTGCCGACGGCAAGAAATACGACCTGGGCCCCGGCGTGGTCTACGCGCTGAACGAAAACGACGAGCACTGGCTGTGCGGCGGCAAGGAGCCGCTGCGCGTCATCTGCGTCTTCAATCCGCCGCTGACCGGCCAGGAAGTGCACGACAAGGAAGGTGTCTACGCGCTGCCCGATGCGGTCGCGGCCTGATAAAAGGAGGTTCGCATGATCTCACCCGCGCAGGATCCGTACGCCTCCCGTACGGATCGCAGTTCCGCCATCATTTCCCGCCAGGATCCGGTCGTCTATGAAGACGGCAAGTATGCCAACGCCCTGAGCGAAGAGCAGGTCGGCCAGTACGACCGCAACGGCTTCCTGCTGCTGGAGAACCTGTTCACGGAGGCCGAGGTGCGTGCGCTGTCGGCCGAGGTCGAGCGCATGACGCGCGACCCGTCCATCGTCCGCCGCGAAGAGGCCATCACCGAGCCGGGCAGCAACGCCGTGCGTTCCATCTTCATGGTGCACGTGCTCAATCCGATGCTGGCACGGCTGGTGCGCGATCCGCGCCTGGTCAACGTGGCACGTCAGATTCTCGGCTCCGAGGTCTACATCCACCAGTCGCGCGCCAATATGAAGCCGGGCTTCAAGGGCAAGGAGTTCTACTGGCACTCCGACTTTGAAACCTGGCACGTCGAGGACGGCATGCCGTCGATGCGTGCGCTCAGCTGCTCGGTGCTGCTGACCGACAACAACGAATGCAACGGCCCGCTGATGCTGGTGCCCGGCTCGCATCGGCAGTTCATCTCGTGCGTCGGCGAGACGCCGAACGAGCACTACAAGCAGTCGCTGAAGAAACAGGAATACGGCGTGCCGGATCCTGTCAGCCTGCAATTGCTGGTGGAGCAGGGCGGCATCAGCACGATGACGGCCAAGGCCGGCTCCGTGGTGTTCTTCGACTGCAACACGATGCACGGCTCGAACAGCAACATTTCGCCGTGGCCCCGCGCCAATGTCTTCATGGTCTACAACAGCATGGAGAACACCCTGAACCCGCCCAAGTACGGGCTGACCCCGCGTCCCGAGCACATCGCGACGCGCAAGGGATTCAAGGCGGTCACGCCGCTGGACACCTTGAAGCTGGTCGGCGGCTGAGCAACCGCCACCTCATCTGGCCCGGGCTAGTCCCGGGCTTTTTTTGTCTCTTTCGGGCGGTCCGACGCGCCGCATTTCTTGTATTCTCTGCGGCATTCGCCACTCGTTGAGCCATCGCCGCCATGTCCGCCCGCATCCTCAGCCTGCATATCTACCCCGTCAAATCCTGCGCGGGCATCGATCTGACCGAATCTCCCATCGATCGCGCGGGCCTTGCGCATGACCGGCGCTGGATGGTGGTGGACGCCGCGGGCCAGTTCATGACGCAACGGCAATGGCCGGCCATGGCGCTCATCCGCACGGCGCTCACTGCTGACGCGCTGCGGCTGTCGGCGCCTGGCATGGCTGACCTGGATATCGCGTTGGACGGATCGGGTCTGCACGGCGACGCCCTCACGGTCGGCGTCTGGGCCGACACCACCACGGCCCGGCGCGAAAGCGAAGCGGCCGCCCAATGGCTGACCCAGTTCCTGCAAACGCCGTGCGGCCTGCTCAAGGTGGACGCCGCGGCGCGCCGCGACGCCAAGCCCGACTGGGTGTCGCGCTGGGTCGATGCGCACCCGGACCTGGCCGACGCCTTCGTGGGCGAGCACTGCTTCGGATTTGCCGACGGGTTCCCGCTGCTGATCGCCAACCAGGCGTCGCTGGACGACCTGAATGCCCGGCTGCAGGCCAAGGGCGTCGACGCCGTGCCCATGGACCGGTTCCGTCCCAATATCGTGGTCGAGGGCGAATGGGAAGCCTTCGAGGAAGACCACACCGCCATGATTTCGGCGGCCGGGGTGCGGATGGCGTTCGTCAAGCCGTGCACGCGTTGCTCGATTCCGGACATCGATCAGCGCACGGCCAAGCAGTACGAGGAACCGGGCCGTACGCTGGCGGGTTACCGCAATCTGGACATCGGCGTGGTGTTCGGCCAGAACGCCATCCTGGATGCGCCGGCGGGGGCGCGGCTCAAGGTGGGCGACGCCGTCGAGATCGAACTGGATTTCTGACGCGCCGCCCGAACGGGGCTGGGGGCTGGTCTGGACCCTGTGCCTTAAGCCCAGCCCGGTCGGAGCCTTACGGCGTGGAAAGCTTCAGGCCAACGAGGCCCAGCACGATCAACGCGACGCTGGCGATTCGCAGCCAGCTCGCCGACTCCCCGAACAGCACGATGCCGGCCACAAAGGCGCCAATCGTGCCGATACCCACCCACACGGCGTAGGCCGTGCCCAGCGGCAGGGTTTTCATGGCCAGGGCCAGCAGCCAGAAACTGACCAGCATGCCGCCCACCGTAACGATGGAGGGGCCAAGCCGGGTGAATCCGTGCGTGTATTTCAGGCCGACGGCCCAGACGATTTCAAATAGGCCAGCCAATACCAGGATGATCCAGGTCATTCACGACTCCCATGTTGCGTTGCCGGCAAGGCGCCGGCATAAATGGGGTCGTCCCCGGAAAACGCGCCAGCCGTTTGACTGTGCGCAGCAACGGGCCGTCCCGCTGCGGCAAAAATTATAGAATACCGGCTTTCGACGGCAAATCCGGATGCCGGGCATCAACCTTGCAACACTTCGCGGTCCGGGCCGCGAAACCAGGAATTTTTTATGCAACGCATCATGCTGCGGGCAAAGCTGCACCGCGTCACGGTCACCGAAGCCGACCTTCACTACGAAGGATCTTGCGGCATCGACGAAGACCTCCTCGACGCTGCCGGCATGCGCGAGTTCGAACGCATCGAACTCTACAACGTGACTAACGGTGAACGCTTCGACACCTACATCATCAAGGCGGCCCGCGGCAGCGGCGCCATCTCGCTGAACGGCGCGGCTGCGCGCCGGGCCCAGGTGGGCGACCTGCTCATCATCTGCACGTACGGTCCGATGTCCGAAGAAGATTCGGCCAAGCACAAGCCCCAGGTGGTGCTCGTGGACGACGCCAACCGCGTCAAGGAAATCCGCAAGTTCCCGGCATGACGCCGGGCCGGGCGGAGCGCCTTCCCGGCACAGCCGGATAGCGCTTCGTCGCCTCTGAACCGTTTCATCATGAGCTTCCAGGTCATCATCCAACCCAGCAAGCATCAATTCCCGGTCGAGCCCGGCCAGACCGTGCTCGACGCCGCGTTGGCGGCGGGCATCGTCCTGCCTTACAGCTGTCGCAACGGCGCGTGCTCCACCTGCAAGGGCAAAGTGGTGTCCGGGGAGTTCGACGCCGGCCAGTACCCCGCGCAGATCCTGTCGCCGGAAGAACTGGCCGACGGCTACACGCTGTTCTGCCAGGCCCGGCCGGAATCCGACCTCGTGGTCGAATCCACCGAGGTCCGGCTGGCCAGCGACATCCAGATTCGCAAGCTGCCGTCGCGCGTCCAGACCATGGAACGCGTCGCGCCGGACGTCACGGTCCTCAAGCTGCAATTGCCGGCTTCCGAACAGTTCCGCTATTACGCGGGTCAGTACGTCGAAATCATCCTGAAGGACGGCCGCCGCCGCAGCTATTCGATGGCTGGCGCGCCGCACACCGGCAGCCCGCTGGAACTGCACATCCGGCACATGCCGGGGGGCCTCTTCACCGATCACGTGTTCGGCGCCGGCGACACGCAGATGAAGGAACGCGAGATCCTGCGCCTGGAAGGGCCCTTCGGATCGTTCTTCCTGCGCGAAGACAGCGACAAGCCGATCGTTCTGCTGGCCAGCGGCACGGGCTTCGCGCCCGTCAAGGCGATCGTCGAACACATGATCCACAAGAACATCAACCGCCCGGTCGCGCTGTACTGGGGCGGCCGCCGTCCGCAAGACCTTTACATGGACGCGCTGGCGCAGTCCTGGTCCGCGCAACTGCCGAACTTCCGCTACGTGCCGGTGGTGTCCAATTCGCTGCAGGAAGACAACTGGACCGGCCGCACCGGCTTCGTCCACGAAGCCGTGATGCACGACATCGCGGATCTTTCCGGGCACCAGGTCTATGCCTGCGGCACGCCGCTGATGGTCGATGCGGCCCGCCGCGAGTTCAGCGCCCAGAACGGTCTGCCGCCGGAAGAGTTCTACGCGGACGCCTTCACGTCCGAGGCCGATCTGGCGAAGGCCGGGTCTTAAGTAATATGTTTTTTTATTACTTAGGCGGCTGCAAAGCGGCAAGGTAAACTGCTTTGGCAGCGGCCTGCCGGGGGTACGCGGACATCGGGTCCGCGCACGCAACCGGCATGCAAGGAGCGATGCGGGCATGAAAGTAGCGGTATTGGGTAGCGGCATTATCGGCATCTCCAGCGCCTGGTGGCTCAGCCAGGCGGGTCATGACGTCGTGGTCATAGACCGCTGCACCGGTCCCGCGCAGGAAACCAGCCTTGCCAATGGCGCGCAGATTTCCGTCTCCTACGCCGAGCCCTGGGCCAATCCCCAGGCGCCGATGAAGCTGCTCAAGTGGATGTTCCGCGACGACGCGCCGCTGCTGTTCCGTCCGCAACTGGACTGGCGGCAGTGGATGTGGGGCCTGGCATTCCTGCGCGAATGCCTGCCTGGCCGGCTGGCCCCCAACATCCGCGCCATGGTGCGCATGGCCGAATACAGCCGCGCCACCCTGCGCGGCATGCGCGCCGAACTCGGCATCCAGTACGACCACCTGGAACGCGGCATCCTGAATTTCTACCGCGATCCCCACGAATTCGAAAACTCCCAGCGTGCCGCCGGCCTGATGCGCGACTTCGGCGTCGAGCGCCGCGTCGTGAACACCGACGAAGTCATCGCCATCGAGCCCGCGCTGGCGCCGCATCGCGCCACGATCGTGGGCGGCGACTACACGCCCGAGGACGAAAGCGGGGACGTGCACCTCTTTACCGTCGCGCTGGCCGAACACTGCGCCCGTGCGGGTGTCGAATTCCAGTACAACACGCGCGCCACCCGGCTCCTGACGCAGGGCGGCGCGGTCACGGGCATCGAACTCATCCAGCCCGACGGCCGCTATGCCACGCTGTCGGCCGACGCCTATGTGGTCGCCATGGGCAGCTTCAGCCCCGCGATGCTGCGTCCCCTCGGCATTCCGTGCAACGTGTATCCGGCAAAGGGCTATTCGGCCACGTTCCCGGTGCGCAATCCGGGTGCGACCCCCACCGTCAGCCTGACGGACAGCAGCCACAAGATTGTCTTTTCGCGGCTGGGAGACCGGCTGCGCATGGCAGGCACGGCGGAACTTTCCGGCTATTCGCGCAGCCTGAATACCGGCCGTTGCGAGGCCCTGACCCGCCTCGCCAAAGAACTCTTTCCCGACGCGCTCGATTTCGAGCGCGTCAGCTATTGGTCGGGCCTGCGCCCGTCCACTCCCTCGAACGTGCCCATCATCGGCCGCAGCCGTATTCCGAATTTGTATATCAATACCGGACACGGTACGCTTGGCTGGACGATGGGTGTTGGCTCGGGCCGGGCATTGGCCGATCTGCTCAGTGGACGGCGGCCAGAACCGGAATTCCCTTTTCTTGGTCTGTGAACCTATGAAGAAACTGCAATTGGCGGGCGTTGCCCGCGCGATGTTCGCCAGCCGGCGTGCATGGGTGTTTGGCGCCGCGATGGCGATGGCCGGCGTGGCAAACGCCGCACCCGTCGAAATCCAGGTCTGGCACACCCTGACAGATGCAAACAAGGCCGAGTTCGAAAAGCTCGCCAAGCAATACAACAAGGAGCAGGACGACGTCAAAGTGACGCTGCGCGGCTTCGCGTCGCCGACTGCCTTGGAGCAAGAGGCGGTGTCCGCGGTCAAGGCCAAGAAGGGCCCGAACCTGCTGCAACTGTCCGATAACCACTCGCCCGAAGTCGTGGCCCAGCACAAAGCCGTGCTGCCGCTCTACGAACTGCTGGCCAAGTATCCGATCAAGGACTTGAACTGGTTCGTGCCGGCCACCAGCAGCTTCACCCGCGACAGCAAGGGCCGCCTGCTGGCTTTCCCCTGGATGGCCGAAGTGCCGGTGATGTTCTACAACACCGCCGCCTACAAGAAGGCTGGTCTCGATCCCAACAAGCCGGCGCGCACCTGGACCGCGCTGCAGGCCGAACTCCTGAAGCTGCGCGACGTGGCCGATATCGACTGCCCGTACGCATCCAGCGATCAGGTCGCGGTCCACCTCGAGAACCTGGCGCCGGTCAACAACCAGCTGTTCACCAGCAACAACAACGGCCTGGACGCGGTCACCAAGAAATCCGCCGCGCCCGCCATGCAGTTCGACACGCTGTACATGCGCCACATCTCGCTGATGGTCAGCTGGAAGCGCTCGCTGCTGTTTACGGCGTATTCCGGCGACAACGCCTCCGACAAGCTGTTCGCCAAGGGCGAATGCGCCGTGCTGACGGCCAATTCGGGCGCGCTCGGCCAGTTCCTCGCCACCAAGTCGCTGTCCTTCGGCGTCTCGCCGCTGCCTTATTACGAGCAAGCCACTAAGGAGGGCGGCAAGCCCTTCGTCAGCGGTTCGGCGCTGTGGGCGCTTGAAGGCCATCCGCAGGCCCAGGAAAAGGCCACCGCGCAGTTCCTGGCGTGGCTGTCCAAGCCGGTGGTCGCCGCCGAATGGCATCAGCGCACGGGTTACCTGCCGCTGACCGAAGCCGCCTTCCGTGCCTCGGACGTGTCGTTCTACAGCAAGATCCCGGGCGCGCAGGCGTTCGTGGCTTCGATGAGCGCCAAGCCCGTCCAGAACGCACGCGGTTTCCGCATGGCCAACTACGAGCGCATCGAACCCGTGCTGAACAAGGAACTCACCGACGCCTTCGATGGCAAGGTGCCTCCCGTTTCTGCGCTGAACAATGCCGCCGCGCAGGCGCGCACCATTGCCACGCAGCGCTGATCGCGCCGCATAGCGGCGCGCTCTCGCAGCGCCGCGCAGCAGAAGAAAGCCTGGTCTACGGACCAGGCTTTTTTGTTGTCCGGATTCGTCGCGCGCGCTGGGTGGATGAATCCATCCGTCCGTACATGCCAGTCTGGCGGCGCCTCCGGCGCTCGGCCACCATGCCGTTCAAGCGTGTCGCTTCCGATGCGCGCTTTGTTCGCGGTGAGGCATGGTACGAATCTTCTTTCTGGCGGCCGGGCTGTCTTGCCTGGGCGCATGCACGTGGTCGGGCCCGGGCTCAGGCCGAGACACCACCTCCTGGCAGGCGGCCAAGCCGTTCTCGCAAGGGTTCCGCTTCGACTGGCAACTATCCGGCGATCCCGCCGTCGCGCCGCTGCAGGTCTTCGACGACGGGCGCGAGACCTGGCTGCAATTCCAGCCGGGCCAGCCGTTGCCGGCCATCTTCGGTGCAGGTGATGGCGGCGAACTCCCGTTGCCTTATGTGCGCCGCGACCCTTACGTCGTGGTCGCTGGTGCATGGAAAGCACTGCGCTTTCGCGGCGGCAGGCTGACTGCTCACGCGCAGCGGGCGCATGGTGCGGCGGACATTTCGTCGCCCTTGACCCAATCCGCCTCGCGTATGGTGCAGACCCCGGCAACTGCCGTAGATGCATCGCAGCGTCCGCGGGCGGATTTCACCTCGCACACCAAGCTCGTCGATGACCTGGCTCCGCGCTCGGATGGGAGCGCGCTGGCCGGCACAGAAGCGTCGAGCCGTCATGCCGCGCAGTCCGCCACGCTTGCGGGCGCGACGTCCACCGACACGCACGATGGCGCGCAGGCTGCCCCGTTTCGGGCCGCGCCACCCGACGCCACGCTGCGCGCGGTGCTGGCGCGCTGGGCCGGCGCGTCGGGCTGGACGTTCGAACCACAGCATTGGGCCGTAGACGTCGATATCCCGCTGGCGGCCACGGCCGAATTCTCCGGCGACTTCAAAACGGCAGTGCGCGGGCTGCTCGGCGCCACCGAACTGGCCGACCGGCCGCTGCAACCCTGCTTCTATGGCAACCGCGTCCTGCGCGTCGTGCCGCTTGCGCAATCGTGCTCGCGGGCGGCCACGCCCAAAGGAGCCGCGGCATGAGGTTCCTTTCTTTTGCTTGCGCCACGCGCGCTCCGGCAACCAGAACGTTTGCCTGCACGGTGCTCTCGTGCGTTCTCGGTGGCTGTTCGGTGTCCGAGCAGGTCACGATCATGCAACGCGCGGCCAGCGGCCGGCATGCGGACGCCGCCACCCGCCATCAGGCCTTTGCGGACGGTTTGTCTGATCGGCAGGCTCGCATCGCCGCGCAGGAAGTCTCCACGCCCTGGCTGGCGGGCAAGCCGCAACCGCTCGCGCGCGAGGTCGCGCTGCCGCCCGCATTACGCGAAAACGTCAAAACCACGCTCATGCTGGCCGACGACGCAGATCTTTCCACGCTGGCGCAGCGCCTGACAGCCGCCACGGGCATTGCGGTTCGAGTGCGTCCCGACGCATTGCTTCCCCCCGACCAATTCCTGCCGCGTCTTGCCGTCAGCGGCGCGGTGGCTCTCGCCGCACCGGCGCGCATTGAAGTGCGGGCGGATCCTCAGCCGCTCGCCGATCTGCTCGACGCGCTGGCCGCACGCTTTTCGGTGCACTGGCGCTACGAACACAACGCGCTCGAGTTCTACCGCACCGAAACGCGCGTCTTCGATCTGCGCGCCCTGACGCTCGCCAGCAAGGTCGACGTGCGGCTCGGCCGCTCAGGCAGCGCGGAAGGCGAGGGCTTCGAAAGCACCTCCAACACGACGCTGGCCGCGGGCGAACACAACGCGCTGGCCATCCTGCGCGCAAACGTTCTGCCTTTCCTCACTCGATCCGGCGTTATTGCAGAGCCGGTGGAAGGCGCAGCCACGTTGGTCGTCACCGATACGCCGGACGCACTGGACCGGGTCGCACGCTATCTGGAACGCGAGAACAAGGCGTTGACCCGCCGTGTCCGCCTGCTTTTCGAGGAAATCACCTTTATCGCCAACACGGAAGCCGCGGGGGGACTCGACTGGAATGCCCTTTATGCAGCCGCAGGCGCCACGGCGCGGCTGGCCGTGCCCGGCGTGCCGGCCACCGGCGCAGGGTTGCTTCAAGCCGCATCGAGCGCGGGACCATTCCAGGGCTCGCAGGCCATCGTGTCCGCCCTCAGTGCGATGGGCGCGGTCGTGCGGCACAGCAAGATCCCGGTTCTCACCTTGAACCGCCGGCCGGTCTCGCATGCCGTCAGGACTACGTTCTCCTACATTGATCGCGTGCAGAGCACTGCCATGCCCGGCATGACCGCCACTGGCGCGAACGGATCGCTGCCTGCCGTCTCGATCAGCCAAAAAGAAGAAACCGTCGGCTCGTTCCTGACCCTGGTGCCGGACATCCAGGAAGACGGGCAGATCCTGCTTTCCATCGCGTATGACAACGCGGTCGCGCAGCCCCTGAAAACAATCACCTTCGGCGAAAGCGCCAATCAGGTGCAAGTGCAGCAGATCACGGTCGATGGCAGCGGCACGGTACAGCAGATCGAACTGCGGCCGGGGCAGCCCATGATTGTGGCTGGCTTTGACCGCACGCAGGACCAGCACGATCGCCAACGGCTGGCGCCGGGACTGCCGCTGCTCGCGGGCGGCGTGGACCGCGCCGCCACTGAACGCCACACGACGCTGATCCTCGTGACGGCTCAGGTCGAGGAAGGGTACTGATCGTGAACCGGGCCCCTCAACTCCTGCTGATCGACTGCCCGGGCGCCGAACGAACGCTGGCGTTCGGCTTGCGCTGGTTCGCGCTTATCGGTTCCAACGTCCCCAAGCTCGCGCGGTCGCGCGGACGGCGCCTGCGCGCCACGCATTACGTGGTGGGCGGATCGCCCGCCATGGTCGCGGGCTATGGACGCATCCGCGCCGGACTCCGGGGTGCGCGATTCAAGCGCCGCGCTGGCGCGCCGTCCGCGATGCCGCCGCAATCGGCCGCGCAGTTGTTCGCCTTGCTGCACCCCGATGGCGGTCATAGCCTGGTTCGGCTGCCGGACGGGCGCCATTGGCTTGTCGCCGCGCACGGCGGCGCAGTCCTCTCGCAGACCGACCGGGTGTTCGGTTCGCTTGACGAAGCCCAGCAGGAACAGCGGGCACTGCTCGCGCAGCGTCCGTCCCTCGCGGAGCGCGCGCCAGACCAGGTGTGGTCCGCGTTGATTCAGGCCGTGGATGCCGGCGCCGCGCTTACCGCGCTGCCTTCGCGTTGGGCCGAGCTGCCCGTCGCATTGCGTCTCTTTCTGGCGTGCGTCGGGCTTGCCGCGGCAGCGCCGCCACTGTGGAACGCCGGCGCCAGCACGTTCTCGCAAAGACAGGCAGCGCCGCCGCAGCCCGTTGCCGTTCGGGACCCGGTGGCCGATGCCTACGAGGCGATGTTGCGCGCCACCACAGTCCAGCCGCCGACGGAGCTGACGCGCCTGCTCGCAAGCGTGGCGGCGCTGCCGGTGCAGGTGCAGGGCTGGGCGTTGCGGCGCGCGCACTGCGACGCTGGCGCGCAGCATTGGAATTGCGCGGCCGTGTACGCCCGCGTTCACCCATTGGCCACGAATCATGGCCTGCACGCGTTGTTGCCAGCGGGCTGGCAGGTGTCGTTCAAGCCGCTCGAGGAAGCCACGCTGGCGTGGCGCCTGGCGTCCGAGCCGATCCGGATTGCCGACATGACGTTGCCTTCGTCGCTGCACGTCGACACGCGGGTGGCGGGCGGACTGCAAGGACTACGCCCAGCATTCGCTTCCGTCGCGCTGTCGCATTCCGTGCCGCTCATGCCGCATGGGCCGCGCCAGCCTGCGGCCCAGCAGCCGGCGGCCAGGCAGGCGAGCGCAGTGCAATCCAATCCAGCGCGGTCGGGCATGCCCGTCGTGCGGCGGCGCAGTCTGGCCTTGCATGGGCCATTGCGGTCCATGGCGTTGATGCCGGGACCGGTATCCGCGGCACGCTGGTCGCGCCTTGTGGTGACCGTGCAGCCGCAACCGCGGCCCAGCCTCGTGGCCAGTGCGCTAGTCGCCGAATTGCAGGGAGAACTTTATGAACAGGAATGAGCTTTGCATCCCGCGCGGGTGCGTAGCCGGGCGAACGCTTGCCGGTATTGCACTGAGCGCCGCGGTAGTGTCGGCGGGCCATGCGCAAGGCGCGGATCCGGCGTCCGCGCCGCAACCTTGGCCCGAGGTCGAAACCGTACGCACGTTGCTGCGCGCGGACGCGGCGGCCGCGATGTCCGACTGCCAGATCCCGGGTCTTTGCACGATGAACGAAGGGAAAGGCCTGATGGCGCCGCCCGCGGGACGCCCGGCGGACGACATACGCGTGACCGCAATTTTCGGCACAGCGAGCCGCTTGAACGTTGACATCGTCGTCAATGGCACGTTGCAGCGCTATCGGGCTGGCCGCGCCGATCCCGTGGCGGGAGGCAGCCTGGCCGCGCCGTATCGTCTGCTGGCCATCGACGGCGCCTGCGTCCGCGTGCAGCGCGACGGCCGCGACCAGACCGCGTGCCTTGACGCCGGGGGCGGACACCCATGATGACGCAGACCCAGCCCATCGCGGACACGCTCGTTCGCCCGCCCGAGCTGCATACGCCCGAAGACGTCGCTGGCATGGATCCCGCCTTTGTGCGCGCTCTGAGCCGTCAGTTTGATCTGGCGGCGCTGGCCGGACGCTTGTGCCCGGTCCTGCTCGAGGGCGGCCTGGCCGCGATCTTTGCCGTCAAGGAATACACCGTCGGCGATCAGATCGACGAGGTCGAGCGCATGGTGAAGGCGGCTGGCTATCGCATGGCAAGTCCCGCGCGATACGTCGTCCCGGCGCCGCTCCTGCTGATGATCGCGCGCGGCCAGTACACGGCGCCCAGCCCCGGGCGCTCAGCGCGGGCCAACCCGGCCGAACGCGCCTCGGCGCTCGCTGCCCTGTTTCTCGACATCGTCCGCTGGGGCGTGGTTCAAGGCGCCAGCGACGTCCACATCAACGTGGACCAGCGGCGTGACGCCAGCGAAATTCGCTACACCATCCACGGCGAGTACGTCGGCTCCGACCGTTTCGCCGGCCTGTCCAGCGCCACGCTGCTCGAAGTCCTTGCCGTGGCGTGGATGGACGTACGCGGCGGCAATGGCGCCGTGTTCGATCCGGCGCTCGAGCAGCAGGGGCGCATTTCGCTAACCGTGGACGCGGCGCCCATCGTGCTGCGCTGGGCGTCGCTGGCGGCGGACGCGGGGCCTTCCGTGTGCCTGCGGATCCTGCGGTTGGACGCAACCGTCAACGGCGACCTCCTGGCCTTGGGATACTTGCCCGGCCAGGCCGAAACCCTGTTGCGGGTGCGTGAGCGCGAGGGTGGGGCCATCGTGCTGGCGGGCGTGGTCGGTTCGGGCAAGTCCACCACCATCGCCGCGCTGATGCGCGGCATCGCGCCCACGCGCAAGGTCATCACGCTTGAAGACCCGGTGGAATACCACATTGGCAACGCGTTGCAGAACACGCTGTCGGGCGCGCTGGCGGACGCGGCGTGGCCGACGCTGGATGCCAAGCTCAAGACCATCAAGCGCTCGGCGATGAACGACCTGCTGATCGGCGAGATCCGCGACACGCAGACCGGCCGCGCGTTCATGGATCTCGCCAGTTCCGGCGTCAGCCTGTACGCCACGACACACGCCGGATCGGCCGCGATGATTCCCGAGCGCCTGGCATCCGACGCCATAGGCGTGTCACGCGAGTTTCTCGCGTCGCCCGGCATCCTGAAGCTCCTGATCTATCAGACGCTGCTGCCACGCCTGTGCCCCGGCTGCGCATTGCCCGTCGATAGCCTGTGGTCGGGCGTCTACGCTCGGCATGCGCAAGCATGGGACTGGCGCGGCTGGGTGCTGGGCATGCAAGACGCGTTCGATCTGCACGCCGAGTCGCTCCGGGTCAGAAACGAAGCAGGCTGCCCCGCGTGCCGGCGCGATCACATGCCGGAATTGAACGGAACGGCGGGGCGCAGCGTTGCCGCCGAAATGATCGAACCCGATCGCGTGCCGGGCTTTCTAGACCAAGTGCGTCAGCGCGACAACCACGCACTGAAGCAACAGTTCCAGCCTGCCACGCGCAGTGCGTGGCGAGACGCCGGCACGCGCGGCGCGCGGGCGCTGGATTGCGCGCTGTATCGGACGAGCCTGGGAGAGATCGATCCGCGCACGCTGTTGCGCCGGTTCGAATTGCCCATCGTGCCCAGCCTGCGCACGGGATCGGCCGCTTCGCTACAGCCCGCGGCGCTTGCGCAGGAGGCCGGCACGGCCCGCTCTGAAGGAGCGCACCATGGCTGATCTCGCGTTGCCGGCATCGCGCGGGTCCCTGCGGTCAGTAGGTACACGCCAGCTACGGCTGGACGCGCTGCGCTTTCGGCCGCAGCGCGCGGATTACTACGAATATCTGGCGGATGTCGTCGAAGGCACGCAAGGCCGAAAGAGCCTGCGCGACATCTTCGAGGACGACGCCAGCCGGTACGGGCCCGAGACGGTGCGCGGCCGCCTCTGTCAGCACTGGGCCGCCGCGTATCTGGGCGCCGGCGGGGATCTGGGCGTCGCCTGGTCCGACACGCTGCCGCACGACGAATGCCTGCTGCTCAGTTGCGTGCAGGAAGAAGGCGGCGATCTGCCCGCGGCGCTGCGCGATCTGGCGCGCGCCGTCCGCTTGGCGTCCGAGGCTTGGTCGGCATTGCTGTCGGCAGCCGCCACGGGCGTCGTTGCCGCCTTGGTAGCCTTCGCGTTGCTGTGCGCCATTCCGTTCTTCAGCGTGCCACGGCTGCAGCAGGTCTTTCAGGCCGTGCCCGCCGAAGACTATGCGTCGCTCACGCGCGGGCTGTTCGCTTTGGCGGGCGGCTTGAAGCAGTGGCTTGCGCTGTGGGTCGTCCTGATATTTGGCGTGGTCATGCTCGCCCTCTGGTCGCTGGCGAACTTCACCGGTGATCTTCGCGCCGTGCTCGACCGTTGGCTGCTCTGGCGGCTGTATCGCGATTTCCAGGCCATCCGCTTTCTGTCGCTGCTGGCCGTGCTCATCCGGCAGCACGGCGCGGCCGACACGCGATTGCGCCGCGCGCTGGCCGTGCAGGCGCGCGACGCCTCGCCGTGGCTGCTCTCGCATCTGCACGCCATGCTTGGCCGCATCGACGCAGGCGCCAGCGGCGCAGAAATCTTCGGCACCGGACTGCTGGACTCCCAAACGTGGTGGTACATGGCGGACCTGATGGACGCGCTCGGCGTCGAGCCGGGCCTGGCCCGCGTGCGCCAGCGCGTCGAGGTCCGCCTGTTGGCCCGGGTGCGGCGCCAGGCGCTCGTGCTGCGCTGGTGCTTGCTGATCCTTTCCCTGGCCTCGGTGCTGGGCATCACGCTGTGGCATTACGCGGTGATAGACGAGCTGCGTCAAGCACTGACCAATTTCTATGCCAGCCAGTAGTGCTCCGCGGGTTGGCGGAAACGGCGCGGCTCGCCGCGCACTTTAATCAATGAGGATATTCATGAACGCAGTCAGTCTGTCCCGATCCCTTGGTGCGAACCAGCGTGGATTTTCCTTGATGGAAGTGTCCATCGTCACGGCCATCGTCCTGCTCATCGCCATCGTCGGCATCCCTGCCATTGGCGGGTATGTCATTGAAAACAAAGTGCCGAAGGTCGGCGAAGAATTGCAGCGGTTCATCGCCAGCATGAAGATCAACGCGCAAGGCGGTGGCGTGACACCGTACACGGGGCTGGACACCGGCGCCCTGGCCAACGCGCTGCGCGACTCCACGGTTCTCTCGGTGCAGGGCGCGGGCGCCGCGGCGAGCGTGGCGCACGGCCTGGGCGGCTCCGGCATCGGCGGCAGCGGCGTAGTGCAGGTCGAGCCCGCGTCCGTCGATGGCGCGGGGATGGGCTCGGCGTTCACGCTCACGCTCACCAATGTCAGCCACGCAGCCTGCCCAGCGCTCGCGTCCGTGCTTCAACGCGTGTCGGAAATCATCTCCATCAGCGGCAGCAGCGGCGCCAAGGTCGTCAAGGATTCAATCGCCAATCCCGCGACGCCATACCGCGCCGCGCAGGCCCAGGCGCAGTGCAGCCAGGGCGACGTAAACACTTTTGTCTTCACTGCACGATGAGCGCGCACCGGGAGGTTCGGCTTTTCCCGGCGGGGCATCAGCGTCCGTTGTTGTCCCGGCAGCAGGCAGGCTTTTCTCTCATCGGCCTGGCGCTGGCGCTGGCCATCACCACGGCCATCGCCATCTGGGCATCCAACGCGGTCGTCCACGGCATCGAGGCATCTGCCGCCCGTTCAACGGGCGTTTGGCTGACGCAGATCCGGCTGGCGGTGACGGATGTGCTGTCCCGGCACTCCGAGGCGCTGACCAAGGGGGAGCCGCCTCAGGACAGCCAGGGCCAGCCGCTGTTCGCCGACGCGCTGCGGCCCACGCTTTCCGAGCTTCGGGTGCAAGGCCACCTGCCTGCGGACTTTCCCGACCGGTCGGCGCTGGGTTTCGGCGCGGACATCCGGCTCCTGCGCAGCCAGGCCTGCCCCGACGAGCCTTGCCGGATCGACGGCGTCGTCGCTGCCGACAAACCTTTGCTGAAAAAGGGGACGCAATTGCCGGACGAGGTCGCCATGGCTTCGGTCATCGCGTCCGCGGGCGGCTATGGCGGGGCCGTGTGGCCACAAGCGCCGTTCCAGTTGCGAGGCGCCGCCTATGCGTTTCCCAACCCGCCGGCGGCCGACGCGCTCGCGTATCCGCCTGGCACGCTTGCCCTGTGGGCGGGCGCTGGCGCCGGGCAGCCTGACATGAGCGGCTATGTAAAGATGCGCGACACCCGCGATCCGGATCTGCAAGGCGATCTGTCTGTTGCAGGCAACGTGGACGCCGGTGGTTACGTCACCGTCGGGGCCCGGGAGATCCCAGGCCATGCCTGCGGCGTTTCAAGCGGAACGCTGGCCACCTCGGCCGCCGGTCAGCTGCTTTCCTGCGAATCCGGCATCTGGACGCAGGCAAGCGGAGGCTTTGGGGGCGCCTACAGCACCAACTATCCGCTCGGCTGCTTCCATTACACGGGCTTGTCTACGGCCAATCCTCGCACGGGCCAGTGTTCCTGCCCGCCCGGCTACGCCGAGGTCATCGTGTCCGCCGGCGGGAAATGGACGGAAACCGAGGGTTGGACCACGGGTTTCGTCTGCGTCCGATGATGGCCATTCCGCCCATATCCCGCGTATCCCCGCCAACCCTCTATAATTGGCGATTCGCCCTAAATTCTGCTTCATCCACGATGAAATCCTCCGAGATTCGCCAGCAGTTCCTGCAATTCTTCAAGTCCAAGGGACACACCATTGTTCCCTCGTCGTCGCTCGTCCCGGGCAACGACCCGACCCTGCTCTTCACCAATTCGGGCATGGTCCAGTTCAAGGACGTCTTCACGGGCAAGGAATCGCGGTCGTACACGCGTGCCACCTCGTCGCAGCGCAGTGTGCGCGCCGGGGGCAAGCACAACGACCTGGAGAACGTGGGCTACACCGCCCGCCACCACACGTTCTTCGAAATGCTGGGCAATTTCAGCTTTGGCGACTACTTCAAGCGCGACGCCATCCAGTACGCCTGGGAGCTGTTGACGCAGGTCTACAAGCTGCCGGCGGAAAAGCTCTGGGTGACGGTCTACCAGGAAGACGACGAGGCCTACGACATCTGGGCCAAGGAAGTGGGCGTGCCGACCGAACGCATCATCCGCATCGGCGACAACAAGGGCGCACGCTACGCGTCCGACAACTTCTGGCAGATGGCGGACACCGGCCCCTGCGGTCCGTGCTCCGAAATCTTCTTTGACCACGGCCCCGAGATCTGGGGCGGCCCTCCGGGATCCCCCGAAGAAGACGGCGACCGCTACATCGAAATCTGGAACCTGGTGTTCATGCAGTTCGAACGCGACGCCGCCGGCAACATGCCGCGCCTGCCGCGTCCCTGTGTCGACACCGGCATGGGTCTGGAACGCATCGCCGCCGTCCTGCAGCATGTGCATTCCAACTACGAAATCGATCTCTTCCAGCATCTGATCGCCGCCGCCGCGCGCGAAACCGGCATCAAGGACCTCGAAGACAACTCGCTCAAGGTCATCGCCGACCACATCCGCGCCTGCTCGTTCCTCATCGTCGACGGCGTGATCCCCAGCAACGAAGGCCGCGGCTACGTGCTGCGCCGCATCGTGCGCCGCGCGCTGCGGCACGGCTACAAGCTGGGCCAGACCAAACCCTTCTTCCATCGCCTGGTGCCGGATCTCGTCGCCGAAATGGGCGAGGCCTACCCGGAACTGGCCGCCGCCGCGGATCGCGTGGCCCAGGTCCTCAAGCAGGAAGAAGAACGCTTCGGCGAAACCCTCGAACACGGCATGCGCATCCTGGACACCGCCTTGGCCAACGTGCCCAAGGGCGGCGTGCTGGACGGCACCACGCTGTTCACGCTGTACGACACCTACGGCTTCCCGGTCGACCTCACGGCCGACATCTGCCGTGAACGCGAAGTCGAAGTCGACATGGCCGGCTTTGAAGTCGCCATGGAACGCCAGCGTGACCAGGCCCGCGCGGCCGGCAAGTTCAAGATGGCCGAAGGCCTCAGCTACGAAGGCGCCGAAACGCGCTTCGAAGGCTACGAAAAGCTTGAGCTGGACAACGTCAAGGTCACGGCCCTGTACGTGGACGGCACGCAGGTGCAGGAAGTCAAGGCCGGCCAAAGCGCCGTCGTCGTGCTGGACGCCACCCCGTTCTATGCGGAGTCGGGCGGCCAGGTCGGCGATACCGGTCTGCTCGAAGCCGATGGCGTGCGCTTTGCCGTCGCCGACACCCTCAAGATCCAGTCCGGCGTGTTCGGCCATCACGGCACGCTGGAATCCGGCTCGCTGGCCGTCGGCGACACGCTGCTGGCCCGCGTGGACGCCGTCCGCCGCGCCCGCACGGTGCGCAACCACTCGGCCACGCACCTGATGCACAAGGCGTTGCGCCAGGTGCTGGGCGCGCACGTGCAGCAGCGCGGCTCGCTCGTTGATCCCGACAAGACCCGTTTCGACTTCGCGCAGGATGCCCCGTTGACGGCTGAGCAGATCGCCCGAGTCGAAGCCATCGTCAACGCCGAAGTCCTGGCCAACCATCCCACCGTTGCCCAGGTCATGGGCTACGACGATGCGGTCAAGGGCGGCGCCATGGCGCTGTTCGGTGAAAAATACGGCGATACCGTGCGCGTGCTCGACATCGGCTTCTCGCGCGAACTCTGCGGCGGCACGCACGTTACCCGCACGGGCGACATCGGCCTGTTCAAGATCGTGTCCGAAGGCGGCGTGGCCGCGGGCGTCCGCCGCATCGAAGCCATCACCGGCGACAATGCGCTGGCTTGGGTGCAGAACCAGAACGCCTTGCTGACCCAGGTGGCCGGCATGCTGCGCAGCACCCCGGCCGATCTGCCGGCGCGCATTGCGCAGGTGCAAGACCAGGTCAAGACGCTCGAAAAGGAACTGGAGCAGTCGCGCAACAAGCTCGCGGCCAGCGCCGGCAATGACCTGGCCTCCAGCGCCGCGGTCGACGTCAAGGGCATCAAGGTTCTGGCGGCCAGCATCGGCGACGTCGATCCCAAGGCGCTGCGCGGCATGGTCGACAACCTGAAAGATCGCCTGAAGCCTGCTGTCGTGCTGCTGGCCACCGGCTCGGCCGATGGCAAGATCAGCGTGGTCGGTGGCGTCACCGCCGACCTGACCGACCGCATCAAGGCGGGCGATCTGGTGGGCTTTGTCGCCAGCCAGGTGGGCGGCAAGGGCGGTGGCCGTCCCGACATGGCCATGGGCGGCGGCACGGATATCGCTGCGCTGCCCGCAGCCATCGCTGGCGTGCAGAAGTGGGTGGACGAGCGCCTCTGATGAGCGACGTCGATTCCCGTCTCGATGCCGGCGCCGAGGCGCCGGTGTTCGACCAAGATGTCGATGCCAGCGGGCTGACGTGCCCCTTGCCCATCCTGCGCGCCAAGAAGGCGCTTGCAACGATGGAAAGCGGGCAGGTCGTGCGCGTCATCACGACGGACCGCAATGCGATCCGCGATTTTCAGGCGTTTGCGCGTCAGACCGGCAATGCGCTGGTCGCGCAGCAAGAGGCCGACGGCCGCTGCGTGCATTTCCTGCGCCGGCGCTAGCCGGGCGGGCATTCGCTTCATGAACAAGGCCCGCTTGAAAGCGGGCCTTGTTCTTTGCGGGCGTCAGTTTGGCGAATTTTTTTGCCTTTTTGGGGCGGCCCTTTATACCGGCGTGTCCTTGCCTACCTGTGAATGGCCGCGGCGACCGCCTGCGTGATCGTGAAGTCCACCAGATCACCTTCCTTCAACTGCTGAAGTTTTGCGCGCAGCGCCGGATCCCTGACCTGGATGGTGCGCCTGCCGCCTTGGGGGCCCTTCAGGATCACCAGGTTTGCGCTCCGGTTGATGTGCCAGATCTCGGCCGTGATCGTGGTCTGCCGGCCCACTGCGCCGCCGGGCATCGCGCCCTTGGCCGACCGTGTCGCGGCGGTCTCGGTCACGACTTCAGGCGCACCGGAACCGGCGGGACGCACGTCCACGGCCACCGACTCGTAATAGTCCAGCGTCAGCGTGTCGCCCGCCTTGATCTGCTTGAAGTTGCGGATGTCCGGTCCGGCCACGATGTCCACGGTATTGCCGTCGGCGCCGCGCAGGGTGATGGTCCGGCTGGCCTGGTCCACCGCCGTCACCTGGCCGGAGGCCGTCGTCAGTGCCGCCCCGATCACGCGCGCGGGCGCCTCGGTGGGCAACGCCAGCGCTCCCGCCAGCAATCCCGCCATCGCCAGGCGCGCAACGGGTGAGAAGACTGATTTTTGGTTCTTCATGGTTTGCACACTCCAGTTAAACGACTTTTTGTGGGGAAAAAGCGGAGTCAGGCAGGGGCGCGGCAACGCAGCCTGGATCTTCCGGGCGCTTGCAGCAAAGTCGAGGTGGCAGGAGGAGGCTGCCGCTTCATGGCGGCCAGCAAGGGCAGGGCGTAGCGTATTGCGCGGGTCGACATGAAATCCGATCTCTCCAATCAGATTGCTCTTCAGACGCACCAACTGCTCAAACGCATGACAACCGGGGTAGGCCGCAGATGTGGGCGCCGGCGAAACCGCGCGCTCAGCCTCGAACGCAATGATGCCGGGGGCACCTGCAGATCGAGCCGCAGCAGGGCTGGGCTCGTGCTTGTAGAATACCCGGATGTGGTGTTTTAGGATACAAATCGCACCGCATCACAGATTCTTCGGCACTCGCATTTGCCAGCAGGCTCCTTTCAGTGCTAGAATTTCCCGTTTTTCACAACTAATTCAAGGGATTACCTATGGTGGTGATTCGCCTGGCCCGCGGTGGGTCCAAGAAGCGTCCGTTCTACAACCTGGTGGCCACCGATTCGCGTAACCGTCGCGACGGCCGTTTTATCGAGCGCGTGGGTTTTTACAACCCCGTGGCTAGCGAAGGCACGGAAAACCTGCGCATTGCGCTGGATCGCGTGCAGTACTGGACCGGCACCGGCGCGCAACTGTCGCCCGCCGTCGAGCGTCTGGTCAAGGAATACTCGGCCAAGGTTTCCGCCGCGGCCTAATTGCCCGCGACGCACATCCTTAGCTGATTCTGGAGCAGCAGGTTTTTCCACGCTTAGAGCCTCGCGCTTGAAAGCGGATATTCCTGGCTGCTTCATTGCTATCCAAGCCTGATAAAGAGCACGATAAATGCCTGATGCCGCAACCTCAAACGCGGCGCCTACGGATTTGGTCGAGCTGGGCCGCATCACTGCAGCCTACGGTGTGAAAGGCTGGGTTAAAGTGCAGCCGCATTCGGCCAACGCCGAAGTGCTGCTCTCAGCGTCTCAATGGTGGTTGACTCGCCCTGTGCCTGAATTGGCGCGGGGCGCTGTCGCGTCTGCGCCTGTCGCATTCAAGATCTTGCAAGTCCGTTCGCAGGGAGCCACCGTGGTGGCGCAACTGCAGGGCATCACGGATCGCGACCAGGCCGAAGCGTTGCGCGGACATACCGTGCAAGCGCCGCGCGGATCATTTCCCGCGCCCGAGGAAGACGAATACTACTGGGTTGATCTCATTGGTTGCGCGCTGTACTCCAGCGCCAACGGCGAACCCGCCCGAATTGGCGTGGTCAGCGAGGTCCTCGACAACGGCGCTCACGCCGTGTTGAAGGTCCTGCTGCAGAAGGGTGAAGGCGAAAGCCCCGAACCCGTCCTGGACGCCAAGGGCCGACCCGCCGAAATGCTTGTGCCGTTCGTACGCGCGCATATCCACGCCGTTGATCTGGCTGCCCGCCGCATCGACAGCGACTGGCCCGCGGATTTTTGATGCGTATCGACGTCGTTACGCTATTTCCCGAAATGTTCGGGGTGGTGCGCGACCTCGGCGTCACCGGCCGGGCCCACGCCCATGGCCGGTGGCAGCTTCATGCCTGGAATCCCCGCGATTTCACGCATGACGTACATCGCACCGTGGACGACCGCCCCTATGGCGGCGGCCCCGGCATGGTGATGATGCCGGGCCCGTTGGAAGCCGCCGTCAATGCCGCCCAGCAGGCGCGCGCCGGACAGGGCCTGGGTCCCGCCCCGGTGGCGCTGCTTGCGCCGGTCGGCCGGCGCTATGACCAGGCGGGCGCCGAAGCCTTGGCTGCCAGCGATGGCCTCATTCTCATCTGCGGCCGCTACGAAGGTGTGGACCAGCGCTTCATTGATCGCTGCGTCACGCAGGAAATCTCGCTCGGCGACTTCGTCCTCTCCGGTGGTGAAATCGCGGCGCTTGCCGTAATCGATGCCGCCGTGCGTCTTTTGCCAGGCGTGCTCAACGACGGCGATTCCGCCCTGCAGGATTCCTTCAACGACACCTTGTCCGGCCTGCTGGACAGCCCGCACTACACGCGCCCGGAAGTCTACGAGGGCGAAGCGGTGCCGGCGCCGCTGCTAAGCGGCCATCACGCCAATATCGCGCGCTGGCGGCGCGAGCGGTCGCTGGCGTTGACTGCCGCACGCCGGCCCGAACTCATCGAATCGGCGCGCGCGAAAGGCTGGCTGAGCAAGCTGGACGAGCGCTATCTGGCCGAGTTGGCCGGCACGCCGTTGCCTGCGGAGCCGGGCACAAGACGCCGTCGCCCGCGCAAGCCCGCCGCGGATGCCGCGCCCACGGGGCAGAACCAGCCCGACACCACCCCGGATTCCAGCCCCGATCCCAAGCCCAATTCGTCCGACGCTTCCTGACGGTAGCGCCGGCCCGCCACGCCCACAACGCTAGGGAAGTCCCTGGATTGTGGGCGTTTTTGCGGCTCCTTAGTATTGAAAATTACATGCACATGAAATTTTCATATGAGCCGCTCTGCCGCCGTTCGCCGTGCCAGCGCAGCACCCTCGTCGCCCGCCCACGCGCAGCGGCCGGAGTCGGCCGTCGATCTGTGGCTGGGTCAGCAGTTGCGTCAGTTGCGCAAGCAACAGGGACGGTCGCTGGCTGACGTCGCCCGGGCCTGCGGCATGTCGCTCGGCCTGCTGAGCCAGATCGAAAGAGGGTTGAGCTCGGCCTCCGTCAAAGTCCTTCATCTCCTGGCGCGCGAGTTTCGCGTGTCGGTCAATGCGTTGTTGCGCAACGCCGAGCATACCGGCGGCGAAGAGGATGGCCGCGTAGCCCGCGCGGGCACGCACCGCCATATCGACCTGAAGGAAAAGGGCATCAGCAAAGAGATGTTCACGCCCGCGGCCTGCCGCAGCATGGACCTGTGCCGCGCATCCATCGCGCCCGGCGGCTCCACCGGCACCGAGCTCTTCGTGACGGGGCAGGGCGAGCAGATCGGCCTGGTGCTCAAGGGCGTGCTCGAACTGTGGGTGGGCGACCGCGTCATCCGCCTGCAAGCGGGCGACAGCTTTTGCTACGCCAGCAGCACGCCGCGCCGCTGGTGCAATCCGGGGACGCAGACGACCGAGGTCATCTGGGCCATCTCCAACATCACTCAAGCCGCGGAGGACAACACGCCACAAGCGCCCTGAGCGCGCAGCACTCAAGCGGCGGAACGCGCGGGGAGCGTGCCGCCACCGGACGCGTCACGCGCGGCCCGGCCTTCTTTGCCACGATGAGGATATGTCATGAAATTCAAGACTCTTGTTGTCTCTGTATTCGCAGCATTGTCCATGGCGGCGGGCGCCCAAGCCCAGACGGTATTGAAGGTGGGGTCCACGCCCACCGGCAGCCCATTCACCTTTCTCGACACCAAGACGAACAGCATCGAGGGCGTGATGGTCGATATCGTGAAAGCGGTGGGCAAGGAGGCCGGTTTCTCGGTGCAGATCGAGCCCATGGCATTTTCCGCGCTGATCGGATCGCTGACATCCAAGCGCATCGACATCGTGTCGGCGGCGATGTTCATCACGCCGCAGCGCCAGCAGGTGGTGAGTTTTTCCGAGCCCGTCTATCGCTACGGCGAGGGCCTGATGGTGCTCAAGACCGACAACAAGGAATACAAGTCCTTCGCCGATATGAAGGGCATGACCGTCGGCGTGCAGGTCGGCACTGCCTTTGTCGAGCCCATTCAAAAGAGCGGCGTCTTCAAGGAAGTGAAGCTTTACGACAACCCGCCAGACATGATGCGCGACGCCAACGCCGGCCGCATCCAGGGCGGCTTCATGGACTATCCCATCGCCGCGTACGTCCTGTCGCAGGGCAACTATCCCAACCTGAAGATGGCGCAGTCGTACCAGCCGACGATCATGGGAAGCCTTGGGCTTGCCACGCGCAAGGACGACACCGAGCTGCTTGATCGGATCAACAAGGCGCTGGTCAAGCTGAAAGCCGACGGCGCCATCGACGCGATCCTGAAGAAGTGGGGCCTGGGCGGCGCGTGATGCCGGTCGGGCCGCCTCAGTTCAAGCATTTGCAGCATCCCGCCGGCGCGTTCGGTCGCGTCGGCGGACGCAGCGCATCCGCGGCACTTCTCTGGCCGTTTCCCAAGCGGTCATCGCGGGCTGTCTTCTCGGAGCGGGTGGACTCATGACGGAATTCTTGAAAGACGCGGCAGAGTTCATGCCGATCCTGCTGGAGGGCGCCAAGCTTACCATTCTGGTCACGCTGGGTTCCCTTGCGCTGTCCACGGTGCTGGGCCTGGTATGGGCGTTGATGCGGGTGTCCGGCAACAAGTATCTGTCGGGCTTCAGCGCGGGCCTTGTCAATCTGTTGCGCGGCATTCCGATCATCGTGCTGCTCTTCTACATCTACTTCGTGATGCCGGACATGGGCGTGTCGCTGAGCGCCGTGCATGCGGCCATCATCGGCCTGGGCATCGCCTATTCGGCCTATCAGGCGGAGAACTTCCGCGCCGGCATCCAGGCGATCGACCGAGGTCAGATCGAGGCGGCGATGGCCATGGGCATGGGTTGGGGCCTGACGATGCGGCGCGTCGTGCTGCCGCAGGCCGTCAAGATCGTCCTGCCGCCGTACGGCAACATCATGATCATGATGCTGAAGGACTCGTCGCAGGCGTCCACCATTACCGTCGCCGAGCTGGCGCTGCAAGGCAAGCTCATCGCCGTATCCACCTTCAAGAACGCCACGGTGTTCACGCTGGTGGCGCTGATGTACCTGGTGATGTGCGTGCCGCTCATCCTGCTGGTGCGGCATCTGGAAAAGCGGAGCGCCATCAAATGATCAGCCTGCAAGGCGTAAGGAAGAGCTTTGGTCCGCTCGAGGTCCTGAAGGGCATCGACGCCGAAGTCGAGCAGGGCGAGGTCGTGTGTGTGGTGGGTCCGTCCGGCTCGGGCAAGTCGACCATCCTGCGGTGCATCAACGGACTGGAACGCTACAACGCCGGTCGCATCACCGTGGACGGCGAGCTCGTCGATTGCGATGCGCCTTCCATCGTGTCGATCCGCACGCAGGTGGCGATGGTGTTCCAGCGCTTTAACCTGTTTCCGCATCGCACGGCGCTGGAAAACGTCATCGAAGGCCCGATCTTCGTGAAGAAGGAACCTCGCGCCCAGGCGGTGGAGCGCGGCCGCGAATTGCTGGCCAGCGTGGGGCTGGCGGACAAGGAGCACGCGCATCCGAATCAGCTATCCGGCGGCCAGCAGCAGCGCGTGGCGATCGCGCGGGCGCTCGCGATGCAACCCAAGGCGATCCTGTTCGACGAGCCCACCTCGGCGCTCGATCCCGAACTGGTCGGCGATGTGCTGGGCGTCATGCGCAAGCTGGCCGAGGCCGGCATGACGATGGTCGTCGTCACCCACGAAATGAGCTTTGCGCGCGAGGTCGCCGACCGTGTCATGTTCTTTGACGGCGGCGTCATGGTGGAGCAGGGCGCCGCCCGCGAAGTGCTGAATCATCCGCAGCATCCGCGCACGCAGGACTTCCTGCGGCGCGTGCTGCATCCCATGTAAGGAAGGAAGCCCCATGCAGCCAGCGCCGTTTCCGCTTTCCCCGTCACTGTGGGCGGCCACCGCGGCGCCGCCGCCGCCCACCGGGCCGCTGGACGCGTCCGCGCAGGCCGATGTCGCCGTGATCGGTGGCGGCTATGCCGGCTTGTCCACCGCGTTGCACCTGGCCGAGCGCGGTGTGAAGGTCGTACTGCTGGAGGCGCGCGAGATTGGCTTCGGCGGATCGGGCCGCAACGGCGGTCAGGTCATTCCCGGTTTGAAGTACGACCCGGATGATCTGATTTCGATGTTCGGCCCCGAGCGCGGCGAGCGGCTGACACGGTTTGCCGGCGCGACGGCGGACGTGGTTTTTGACCTGATCGAACGGCATGCGATGGACGTGCCGCGCGTGCGCGCCGGATGGATCCAGGGCGCGCACACGCCGCAGGCGCTTCGCATCGCGCAAGGCCGCGCGGCGCAATGGGCGCGCCTTGGTGTGGACGCCCAGCCGCTGGACCGCGCGCAGGTCGCGCGCCTGATCGGCGCGGACAAATACCTGGGCGGATGGGTCGACCGGCGGGCAGGGGCGGTGCAGCCGCTGAGTTACGCGCGGGGCCTGGCGCGCGCCGCGCTGAATGCGGGCGCGACGCTGCACACCGACACGCCTGTCACCGGTCTGAGGCGTGACGGCGGCAAGTGGACGGTGTCCACGGCTCGCGGTCCCTCGGTCAGCGCCGATCGCGTGGTGATGTGCACCAATGCCTACGGCGGCGATCTGTGGCCCGGTCTCAAGCCGTCCATCATCGACGCCAACACGTTCCAGGTGGCAACCGCGCCGCTGCCGGACCGCGTCCGCGCGGGCATATTCCCCGAGGGCCACGTCACTTCCGACACGCGCAATCTGTTGCTGTACTTTCGTCTGGATCACCAGGGCCGCTTGCTGATGGGTGGCCGCGGTCCGTTCCGCGAGCCCAAGGGCGAGTCGGACTGGGCGCATCTTGAGCGCGTGATGGTGAAGATGTTTCCGCAGGTGGCGGGCACGCCCTTTGAATTCCGCTGGTGCGGCCGGGTTGCCGTCACGCGCGACTATCTGCCGCATCTGCATGCGCCGCAGCCCGGGTTGCTGGTGGACATCGGCTGTCAGGGCCGCGGCGTCGGCTTGCAGACCTGCATGGGCGCGGCCATGGCCGAATACGTCGCCACCGGCGATGCCAATGCGTTGCCCGTGCCGCTGTCGCCGATCGTGCCGTTTCCGCTGTATCCGCTCCGCCGCCTGTACGTCAATGCGGTGGTGAGCTGGTATCGGATGACGGACGGCGGGGTTTGAGGAACGGCCGCGTCCGCGACCCGATCCCCGCCAACCCCATCAAAAAACAACCCCCCAAAACAAAAACCCCGCAACGGTGTCCGGGGTTTCTGGGCTTCACATCAGGCGCTGGGATCAGTCGCCCAGCTTGGCGCGCTGCTCCTGCACCTTCTGCAGGGTTTCGCTGAACTGCGCCATGCGGGCCTTTTCCTGCTCGACGACGGCAGCGGGCGCGCGTTCGACGAAGCTGGCGTTGGACAGCTTGCCCTTGGCCTTGGCGATTTCACCGGCCAGACGGGCGATTTCCTTGTCCAGGCGCACGCGCTCGGCGGCCACGTCGACTTCAACGTGCAGCATCAGGCGGCTGCTGCCCACGACCTGCACCGGCGCACCGGCGTCGGGCAGCACGTCCAGCACGTCGACCTGGCTCAACTTGGCCAGCGCGGCCAGGTACGGCGCGTTGCGCGTCAGCATCGGCGCGTCGCCCTGGGCGCACAGCGGCACCTTCTGGGCGGGCGACAGGCTCATCTCGCCGCGCAGCGCGCGCACGGCTTCGACCTGCGCCTTCAGTTCGGCCACGTCGGCTTCGGCGGCGGTGTCCACCGCATCCGGGTTGGCCTTCGGGTAGGGCTGCACGCTGACGCTGGCGGCAACGCCTTCCTTGCGCTTGCCGGCCACGACAGACACCTTCTGCCACAGCTCTTCCGTGATGAACGGGATGATCGGGTGGGCCAGGCGCAGCACGCATTCCAGGACGCGGATCAGCGTGCGGCGGGTGCCCAGTTGCTGGGCCGGCGTGCCGGTCTGGATCTGCACCTTGGCCAGTTCCAGATACCAGTCGCAGTATTCGTCCCACACGTAGCGATAGAGCGCGTTGGCGATGTTGTCGAAACGGTAGTCGGCAAAACCGCGCGCCACGTCGGCTTCCAGCGTCTGCATCTGGCTGATGATCCAGCGGTCCACGAAGGACAGCTCGCCGGCATCCGGCACTGTCAGGTCATGGCCTTCGGTGTTCATCAGCACGAAGCGCGTGGCGTTCCAGAGCTTGTTGCAAAAATTGCGGTAGCCCTCGCAACGCTTCAGGTCGAAGTTGATGTTGCGGCCCAGCGTGGCGTAGGCCGCCATGGTGAAGCGCAGCGCGTCGGTGCCGTAGGCGGGAATGCCGTCCGGGTACTGGCGGCGCGTAGCCTTTTCGATCGCGCCGGCCTGCTTCGGATTCATCAGGCCGTAGGTGCGCTTGGCGACCAGGCCGTCCAGGTCGATGCCGTCGATCAGGTCCACCGGGTCCAGCGTGTTGCCCTTGGACTTGCTCATCTTCTGGCCGTCGGCGTCGCGGATGAGACCGTGCACGTAGACGTGCTTGAACGGGATCTGGCCGGTCAGGTGCGTGGTCAGCATGACCATGCGCGCCACCCAGAAGAAGATGATGTCAAAGCCCGTGACCAGGACGCTGGAGGGCAGGTAACGCTGCAGGTCCGGCGTGTTTTCCGGCCAGCCCAGCGTCGTGAAAGGTACCAGGCCCGACGAGAACCACGTGTCCAGCACGTCGGGATCGCGCGTGAGCGGACCGGTGACGCCAGCGGCGCGCGCCTGTTCGATCGCGCCGGCTTCGTCGTGGGCGACGAACACCTGGCCGTCTTCCGAGTACCAGGCCGGAATCTGGTGGCCCCACCAGAGCTGGCGCGAAATGCACCAGTCCTGGATGTTGTTGAGCCACTGGTTGTAGATGGTGGTCCAGTTGTCCGGGTAGAACTGGATGCGGCCGTCGGCCACGACTTCCAGCGCGACCTCGGTGATGCTCTTGCCCGGGTTCAGCGTGCCTTCCGGCGCGGGCTTGCTCATGGCAACGAACCACTGGTCGGTCAGCATGGGCTCGAGCACGACGCCGGTGCGGTCGCCCTTGGGCTGCATCATCTTGTGCGGCTCGACCTTAACCAGATAGCCCTCGGTCTCCAGTTGCGCAACCACGGCCTTGCGGGCCTCGTAGCGTTCCATGCCCTGGAACTGCTGGGGACCGTTTTCGTTGATGTGCGCGTCCAGCGTGAAGATCACGATCAGGGGCAGATCGTGGCGCATCGCGCAGGCGTAGTCGTTGAAGTCGTGAGCGCCCGTGATCTTCACGCAGCCCGTGCCGAATTCGGGGTCGACGAAGTCGTCTGCAATGATGGGAATGTTGCGGTCGCAAAGCGGCAGTTCGACCTGCTTGCCCACCAGGTGCTTGTAGCGGGGATCATCGGGATGCACGCAAAGCGCGCCGTCGGCCAGCATGGTTTCCGGACGGGTCGTGGCGATGGTCATGCCGCGCAGGGTGACGGTCTGGCCATCCTTGTCGACGATGGTCTGCGGGCCGTCAACGAACGGGTACAGGATGTGCCACATGTGGCCATCGGTCTCTTCGGACTGCACTTCCAGGTCGGACACGGCCGTGAGCAGCTTGGGATCCCAGTTGACCAGGCGCTTGCCGCGATAGATCAGTCCCTGTTTATGCAGACGGACAAAGGTTTCCACCACGCCGCGCGACATGCGGTCGTCCATGGTGAAGTATTCGCGCGGCCAGTCGGCCGAGGCGCCCAGGCGGCGCACCTGCCCGGTGATGGCGCTGCCCGACTTTTCCTTCCATTCCCACACTTTCTCGACGAACTTCTCGCGGCCCAGGTCGTGGCGCGAAACCTTTTGGGCGTCGAGCTGTCTTTCAACGACGATCTGCGTGGCGATGCCGGCGTGGTCGGTGCCGGGAATGAACACGGTGTCGTCGCCCGACATGCGGTGGTAGCGCACCAGCCCGTCCATGATGGTCTGGTTGAACGCGTGGCCCATGTGCAGGGTGCCCGTGACGTTGGGCGGCGGGAACTGGACGACGTACGGCTGGCTTTCCGTCCCCGTTTCCACATGCTGGCCCGCGGCGAAGTACCCGCGCTTGTCCCACTCGGCATACCAGCGGGATTCCAGTTCGGAGGGTTCGAAGCTCTTCGAGAGTTCCGGGGTTTCGCCGGCGATGGGCGCGGCGTTCGGGGGAGCAGCTTGAGTCATTACTAAGTTCCGGCAGACAGGGGCGCCCGGGTAGGGAGCGGGCAGCAAACCGCTCATTTTAAGATGTATTGCGGTCTTCTCGGCGTGTTAGAATGCCGGGTTGCTGTAAACCTTTTAGAAGTCCCTGAATTCATTGAGGATTCCTTCGGAAATGCGTGCAGAATCATCGGATTCGCGTGCAACCGGAATCCCGCTTGCATTCCAGGATGCGTCCGACAGGTCGGCAGTGTCGAATCCTGTTTTGGCGGTGGTTCAGAACGGCCCGAGCCCCGCCAAGCAATTAACTAGAAACCCGTCAGAAATCAGTTTTCGGAGTCTTTTATGTCCATCCAACGCACCCTCTCGATCATCAAGCCCGACGCCGTCGCCAAGAACGTGATCGGCCAGATCGTCGGCCGTTTCGAGCAAGCCGGCCTGAAGGTCATCGCCGCCCGCCTGACCCAACTGTCGCGCGCCGACGCCGAGCGTTTCTACGCCGTGCACGCCGCCCGTCCCTTCTTCAAGGACCTGGTCGACTTCATGATCTCGGGCCCCGTGTTCGTGCAAGTGCTGGAAGGCGAAGACGCCATCCAGAAGAACCGCGACCTGATGGGCGCCACGGACCCCAAGAAGGCTGAAGCCGGCACCATCCGCGCCGATTTCGCCGACAGCATCGATGCCAACGCCGTCCACGGCTCCGACGCTCCGGAAACGGCCGCTGTCGAAGTGGCTTTCTTCTTCCCCGAAATCAACATCCACAGCCGTTAATTTTTGGCTTAAGTTGTTGAAAGCGCTTTAAGTTTTACCTGGTTATGGAATCCGTCGAACGAATCAATCTGCTGGGGCTGGACGGCTCCGCCCTGTCCGAATTGGTCGGGCAGTGGGGCGGCAAGCCGTTTCGTGCCCGCCAGTTGCAGCGCTGGATGCACCAGCGCGGCGCCGATTCGTTCGACGCCATGACCGATCTGGCCCGCGATTTTCGCAGCCAGCTTGCGTCGCATTGCCGCATCGAGGCATTGCCCGTCAACATCGAGCAGCGCTCGACCGACGGCACCCGCAAGTGGCTGTTTGACGTGGGGCAGGGCAACGCCATCGAAACCGTCTTCATCCCCGAAGACGACCGCGGCACACTGTGCATTTCCAGCCAGGCCGGCTGCGTGGTGAACTGCCGGTTCTGCTCGACCGGCCACCAGGGCTTCAACCGCAACCTGAAGACCAGCGAAATCATCGGCCAGTTGTGGTGGGCCAAGCGCGTGCTCGAAGCCGACATCGGCACGGCCCGCCTTGAAAGCGCCCGCGCCACCGAAGACACGCGCGTCATCAGCAACGTCGTCATGATGGGCATGGGCGAACCCCTGCTCAACTACGACCAGGTCCTGCCCGCGTTGCGCCTGATGCTCGACGACAACGCGTATGGCCTGTCGCGCCGCCGCGTCACCGTGTCCACCTCCGGCGTCGTCCCCATGATGGACCGCCTGTCGCAAGACTGTCCCGTGGCACTGGCCGTTTCGCTGCACGCGCCCAACGACGCGCTGCGCGACGAGCTCGTGCCGCTGAACAAGAAATACCCGCTGAAAGAGTTGCTGGCTGCCTGCGAACGCTATCTCGCGTTTGCGCCCCGCGACTTCATCACGTTTGAATACTGCATGCTGGACGGCATCAACGACACCGACCAGCACGCCAAGGAACTGATCCACATTGCACGCCAGGTGCGCTGCAAGCTGAACCTCATCCCGTTCAACCCATTCCCCGCCTCCGGCCTGAAGCGATCGGCCTCGGCGCGGGTGAAGGTGTTTGCCCAACGTCTCATGGACGCCGGCATCATCACCACGGTCCGCAAGACCCGGGGCGACGACATCGATGCGGCTTGCGGCCAGCTGGCCGGAGAGGTGCGGGACCGCACTCGGATCACCGAGCGCAATGCCGCACAGCGCCAGACCATACCAATTAAACAGGTGCACGCATGACGCAGGATTTCGCTTCTGCAGTTTCCGACTCGTCCGCCGCCGCGGTGGGCAGCGTGGGCGCCGCCTTGCGCGGCCTGCGCCTATCCAAGGGCTGGTCGCTCGACGAGGTCTCCAGCCGCATCAAGTTTTCCACCAAGCAGATCGAAGCCCTTGAAAACGAACAGTGGGATCACCTGCCCACCGGCGTTTCCTTGCGCGGCCTCGTCCGCAACTATGCACGCCTGCTGGGCGCCGACGCCGAGGCCATCGTCGATTCGCTCGACCCCAAGGCCCGCGTCACCGGCCCGGCCAAGCTCAGCCCCAGTTCGCTGCATTCGGCGCATTCCATTCCCCAATCCAGCGCCGACGACGACCGCTCGTCCACGACGTCCTGGGGCTGGCTGATCGCCATCGTGCTGGTGCTGGCCGCCGGCGTGGCATATGCCTTCTGGCAAGGTTGGCTGCCGCAGCAGTGGCTGCCGGCCGACTGGCTGCCGAAGTCGACCAAGTAACACGGTTCCACCCGATGCAAGATTCTTCTCTGCCTTGCCAGGACGCGCCGCCTCCCCCGGTGGGAGCCGCAGCGCGCCGCGCCACGCGTTCCGTGGCGATCAAGTGGGGTGATCGCGTCGTGACGGTGGGCGGAGACGCCCCGGTCGTGGTCCAGTCCATGACCAACACCGACACCGCGGACGCCATCGCCACCGCGATCCAGGTCAAGGAGCTGGCGCTGGCCGGCTCCGAGCTCGTGCGCATCACCGTGAACACGCCGGAAGCCGCCCGCGAGGTCGTCGCCATCCGCGAACAGCTCGACCGCATGGGCGTGAACGTGCCGCTGGTGGGCGACTTCCACTACAACGGCCACAAGCTGCTGACGCAGTTTCCGGAATGCGCCCAGGCGCTGTCCAAATACCGCATCAACCCCGGCAACATGGGGGGCGGCAAGCGCCGCGACGACAACTTCGCGCAAATGATCGAAGTCGCCTGCCGCTACGACAAGCCGGTGCGCATCGGCGTCAACTGGGGCAGCCTCGACCACGAACTCATGGCGCGCAAGATGGACGAAAACAGCCGGCGCGCCCAGCCTTGGGAAGCGCAGGCCGTCATGCGCGATGCGCTCGTTGTTTCGGCCATCAGCAATGCCCAGCGCGCCGAAGAACTCGGCCTGCGGCGCGACGCGATCATCCTGTCGTGCAAGGTCAGCCATGTCCAGGATCTCATCGCGGTCTACCGTGATCTGTCCGCCCGTTGCGACTATCCCCTGCATCTTGGCCTGACCGAGGCGGGCATGGGCAGCAAGGGCATCGTGGCTTCGACCGCCGCGCTTGCCGTGCTGATGCAGCAAGGCATCGGCGACACCATCCGCATTTCGCTCACGCCTGAACCCGGCGGCGAGCGCAGCCGCGAAGCCATCGTCGCGCAGGAAATCCTGCAGACCATGGGACTGCGCGCCTTCACGCCCATGGTCGTCGCCTGCCCGGGCTGCGGCCGCACCAGCAGCACGTTCTTCCAGGAACTTGCCGACAGCATCCAGTCGTTCCTGCGCCGGCAGATGCCGGTGTGGCGCGCGCAATACCCCGGCGTCGAATCCATGAACGTCGCGGTGATGGGCTGTGTGGTCAATGGGCCGGGCGAAAGCCGTCATGCCGACATCGGCATCAGCCTGCCGGGTACCGGCGAAGTGCCGGCCGCGCCGGTGTTCGTCGACGGCGAGCGTACGGTGACGCTCAAGGGCGACCATATCGCCGAAGAGTTCCAGGCCATCGTTGAAGAATACGTTGCGCGCCGTTATGGCGCGCTCGCCTCTCACTAAAGTAAGGGTGTAGCCACTGGCGCGCGTCTCGGGCGCGCCCGTGGCATGATCAAGATGACTCAAGCTTTCCAGAAAGTCGCCGCCATACGCGGCATGAATGATCTGCTGCCGGGGGCTAGCGCCCGCTGGGAGCAATTCGAGGAAATCGTGCGCGGCTGGCTGCGCGGCTACGGCTATCGCAATGTGCGCACGCCGGTGCTTGAGCATACGCGCCTGTTTGCGCGCGGTATCGGCGAAGTCACCGACATCGTCGAAAAAGAGATGTACACGTTCACCGACGCGCTCAACGGCGAATCGCTGACCATGCGCCCCGAGATGACCGCCGGCATCGTGCGCGCCTCCATCGAGCACAACCTGCTCTACGACCGTCCGCAACGCGTCTACTCCATCGGTCCCGTCTTCCGCCACGAGCGCCCGCAGCGCGGCCGCTACCGTCAGTTCCACCAGATCGACGTCGAGGCCCTTGGCTTTGCCGGTCCCGATGTGGACGCGGAACTCATCGTCATGCTGGCCCGCCTCTGGAAGCTGCTGGGCCTGAAGGACGTGCGCCTTGAACTCAATTCGCTGGGCCAACCCGCTGAGCGCGCCGCGCACCGCGCTGCCCTGATCCAGCATCTGGAAAAGCACCGCGACATCCTCGACGAGGACGGCCAGCGCCGCATGTACAGCAATCCGCTGCGCGTGCTGGACACCAAGAACCCCGCCATGCAGGAAATGGCCGACAGCGCGCCGCGCCTGTTCGACTTCCTGGGCGAAGAGTCCCGCGCGCACTTCGACGGCGTGTGCCAGCGCCTCACCGACGCCGGCATCGAATACCGCTTGAACCCGCGTCTGGTCCGCGGCCTGGACTACTACAACCTCACCGTCTTCGAATGGGTCACCGACCGTCTCGGTTCCCAAGGCACGGTTTGCGGCGGCGGCCGCTACGACGGCCTGGTCGAACTCTTGGGCGGCAAGACCGCGCCGGCCGTGGGCTTTGCCATCGGCATGGAGCGTCTGCTCGACCTCTGGGAACAAAGCGTTGAAATCGCCGCGCCGGCCGAGTGCGATGTCTACATCGTGCATCAGGGCGAAGACGCGCAGCGCCTGGCTGCCCGGGTCGGCGAAGACCTGCGCGACGCGGGCCTCTCGGTCATCGTGCATGCCGGATCCGCAGGCTTCAAGTCGCAATTCAAGCGCGCGGACGCCAGCGGCGCCCGCGTTGCGGTTATCCTTGGCGCCGACGAAGTGGCGTCGCAGACGGCCAGCGTCAAGTTCCTGCGCGCAGAAGAGCAGGGCGAGGCGGCGCAGCAACGGGTTCCGCTGGCAAAGCTGGCCGACGCATTGAACAACAAGGGTTAAGGCATGGCATACGATCTTGAAGAACAGGAAAAACTCGACGCGATCAAGGCGTGGTGGGCCCGCTATGGGACGCTGCTGCTGGCCCTGACGACGGTGGTGCTCCTGGCTTGGGGCGGCTGGTGGGGCTGGAAGGCGTACGAATCGCATCAGGCCAACCAGGCCATGGGTTACTTCGAAGCGCTGGAAGACGCCGCTCGCCTGGGCGGCGCCGATTCCTCGGTGCGCATCAAGACAGCCGCCTCGACGCTGCGCGAAAAATATCCCAACACCGGCTATGCCGCGCGCGGCGCCCTTGTGGCGGCGCAGGCTCTGCAGGCGCAAAAGGACGACGCCGGCGCCCGCGAACAGCTCGAATGGCTGGCTGGCCAAGGCAAGAACCCCGCCATGCAAGCCGTGGCGCGCCTGCGCTTGGCAGGCATGATGCTGGACCAGAAGCAATACGACGCCGCGCTGGCGCAGTTGAACAATCCGCCGGCCGCCTTTGCCGCCTTGTTCGCTGACCGCCGCGGCGACGTGCTGGCTGCGCAAGGCAAGCGCGAGGAAGCGCGCGCGGCCTGGCAGAGCGCCATTGATGGCCTGGGCCTGGCCAATCCCCTGACCCAGGTTGTGCAACTGAAACTGGATGCCTTGAGCGGAGCGTGACTGTAATGCGTAAATTTGCACCTGGCCGTACGTGGCGCGGCGCCGTTCTGCTGGCAAGCCTGCTTGCCCTGGGTGGTTGCGGCATGTTTTCCCATGACGACGGCCGTTACGATCCCGCGCCCTTGACCGAATACAAGGCCGGCATGTCCGTGCGCCAGGTCTGGTCCACGTCCATCGGCAGCGGCTCCGGCCTGGGCTTCGCGCCCACCGTGCTCGGCGACGCCATCTATGCCGCGACGCCTGACGGCTCCGTCGGCAAGTTCGATCTGCAGAGCGGCCGTGTCATCTGGAAGGCCAAGGCCGACACCAAATTGTCTGCCGGCGCCGGCAGCGATGGCACGACCACCGCCGTGGCGTCCCCCAACGGCGACGTCATCGCCTTCGACGACACCGGCAAGGTGAAATGGAAGGTCCGCGCCACCAGCGACGTCGCCATCCCGCCGGTTGTCGGCTACGGCATCGTCGTTGTTCGCAGCGGCGACTATCGCATCCAGGCCTTCGACGCCAACAGCGGCGAGCGCGTCTGGAGCGTGCAGCGTCCCGGCCCCTCGCTCGCCTTGCGCAGCGTTGCGCAGATGGTCCTGGCCGAAGGCCTGGTCATCACGGGTCTGCCTGGCGGCAAGCTCCTTGCCATCGCGTCCAACAGCGGCAACGTGCAATGGGAAGGCACCGTCGCCACGCCGCGCGGCGCTGGCGACCTGGAGCGCCTGACCGACGTGGTCGGCGCGCCTCGCATCGCCGGCAACCTGCTGTGCGCCGTCGCTTATCAGGGACGTATCGTTTGCTTCGATGTCACCGCCGGCGGCCGTCCGCTCTGGACGAAAGACTTCTCCAGCGTCAGCGGTCTCACTCTGGACGACCGCTTCGCCTTTTCCGCCGACCAGAACAGCGTGGTCAACGCGTTTGCGCTGGATAATGGCGGTAATCTCTGGAAGCAGGCCGCCCTGAAGAACCGCCAGGTCACCGCTCCGGCTATGCTGGGGGGTGCGCTGGCTGTCGGCGATCTGGACGGATATGTGCATTTCCTGTCGCGCAGCGATGGCAGCCTGATGGCGCGTCTGTCGGTGGGTGGCGGCGCGGTCGTGTCGCCGCCGCAGACGACGCCCCAAGGCGTGCTGGTCCAGACGGGCAATGGCAATCTCGTCCTGATCGGCACCAACTGAACCTTATAAAACAAAGCCTTTTACCGTGTCTTTCAAGCCTGTCGTTGCCCTGGTCGGCCGCCCCAATGTGGGGAAATCGACCCTCTTCAACCGCCTGACGCGATCGCGCGCCGCGCTGGTGGCCGACTATTCCGGCCTGACCCGCGATCGCCATTACGGCGAGGGCAGGGTGGGCGATATTCCGTTCATCGCCATCGATACCGGCGGCTTCGAGCCCGTGGCCAAGGACGGCATCCTGCTCGAAATGGCCCGCCAGACCCGGCAGGCCATCGCCGAGGCGGACGTCGTCGTGTTCCTGGTGGATGCGCGCGCGGGCATCAACGCGCACGACCACGAAATTGCGCAACTGCTGCGCAAATCCGGCCAGCAGCGCGTGCTGCTGGCGGTGAACAAGGCCGAAGGCATGGGACTTGGGCCCGCCATCGCCGAGTTCCATGAACTCGGCCTGGGCCAGCCCTATCCGATTTCGGCGGCGCACGGCGACGGCATCGTCGACCTGATCGAGCTCGCGCTCAAGGATCTGGCCGAACCGCCTGCCGAAGAAGAACCCGCCGAAGAAGGCGAACACGATCATCGCATCAAGCTGGCGATCGTGGGCCGTCCCAACGTGGGCAAGTCCACGCTCATCAACACGTTCATGGGCGAAGAACGCGTCATCGCGTTCGACATGCCAGGCACCACGCGCGACGCGATCGAAATCGATTTCGATCGCGACGGCCGTCGCTACACGCTCATCGACACCGCCGGTCTGCGCAAGCGCGGCAAGGTGTTCGAGGCCGTCGAAAAGTTTTCCGTCATCAAGACCTTGCAGGCCATCGAGGCCAGCAACGTGGTGCTGCTGATGCTCGACGCGCAAACCGAAATCTCCGAGCAGGACGCGCACATCGCCGGGTTCGTGCTGGAAACCGGGCGTGCCGTGGTCGTGGCCGTCAACAAGTGGGATGGCCTGGACGGCGAAGAAAAGGAACGCATCGAGCGCGAGTTCAACCGCAAGCTGCGCTTCCTGTCGTTCGCTCGCGTCCACACGATCTCGGCGCTGCGCGGGCAGGGCATCAAGCCCTTGCTCAAGTCCATCAATGCCGCACACGCCGCCGCGTTTGCCAAGCTGTCCACGCCCAAGCTCACGCGCGAGCTGCAAGCCGCGGTCGAACAGCAGCAGCCGCCGCGCAAGGGCATCTTCCGTCCCAAGTTGCGCTACGCGCACCAGGGCGGACAGAACCCGCCGCTGGTCGTCATCCACGGCAATGCGCTGGACGCGATTCCCGACTCGTACCGCCGGTACCTCGAAACGCGTTTCCGCAATGCGTTCGACCTGGCCGGTACGCCGCTGCGCATTGAATTCAAGTCTTCGCACAACCCCTACACGCAGGAAAGCTGATCCATGAGCCGTTTCTGGAGTCCCGTTGTTGGGACGCTCAGTCCGTATGTGCCGGGCGAGCAGCCCAAGCTTCAGAATCTGGTCAAGCTGAACACCAACGAGCATCCTTACGGGCCGTCGCCCAAGGTGCTCGATGCGATCCGCGCGGCCTGCGACGATACGCTCAAGCTCTATCCGGATCCGTCCTCGGACCGCCTGCGCGAGGCCATCGCAACGGCCGTCGGCGCGCAGCCGCAGCAGGTGTTCGTGGGCAACGGATCCGACGAGGTGCTGGCGCACGCATTTCTTGCGCTGCTCAAGCATGATCGCCCGCTGCGGTTCCCGGACATCACCTATAGCTTCTACCCGGTGTATTGCGGCCTGTACGGCATCGAGTTCGAAACGATGCCGCTCACCGCGGACTTCCGCATCGACGTCGAAGACTACCTGCCGGCGCGCCACGGTCAGGCCGGCGCCATCATCTTCCCGAACCCCAATGCCCCCACCGGCCGCGCACTCAGCGCCGCCGAAGTCGAACGCATCGTCGCCGGCAACCCTGACACGGTCGTCGTCGTCGACGAGGCGTACGTGGATTTCGGCGCCGAATCGGTGATCCCGCTGGTCTCGCGCTACGACAACCTGCTGGTGGTGCAGACGCTTTCCAAGTCGCGCTCGCTGGCCGGTTTGCGCGTGGGCTTTGCCGTGGGCAGCGCCGCGCTCATCGACGGCCTGGAGCGGGTAAAGAACAGTTTCAACTCCTACCCCATCGATCGGCTGGCGTCCGCCGGCGCAGTGGCGGCGCTGGAGGATACGGAGTATTTTGAGCAGACCCGCAACGCCGTGATCGAAACCCGGTCGCGCATGACCGCAGGGCTGGAGTCGCTGGGCTTCGAGGTGCTCCCGTCGGCGGCGAACTTCGTGTTCGCACGCCACCCGGAAAAAGACGCCGCGACGCTCGCCGCCGCCCTGCGTGAACGCAGCATCATCGTGCGTCATTTCCGTCATGCTCGGATCGAACAATTCCTGCGCATCACGGTGGGTACGGAAGGCCAATGCGACATGCTTCTGCAAGCGCTCGACGAGATCCTGCAGGCGTGATTTCAGAGGCTTTTCAGCTGGAAAACTCTGGTCTCATTTTTGCTTCCCGGCCAAGTAGCACGGGCCGGGAAAACCCTGTAGAGTACGTGTTTCGGCGTGCTCCACCAGTACAAAAAGCGCGTCATCACTCAATAACAATCAAATGGAGCCTGGCCAATGAGCAATAAAGGGCAAACTCTGCAAGATCCGTTCCTCAACACGCTGCGCAAGGATCATGTGCCCGTGTCGATCTACCTCGTGAACGGCATCAAGCTTCAAGGGCAAATCGAATCCTTCGACCAATACGTGGTGCTGCTGCGCAATACGGTCACCCAAATGGTCTACAAGCACGCCATCTCGACCGTCGTCCCCGCGCGTGCCGTCAATTTTCAAGTGGAAGTCCCTGCTGAGTAATCTCGCTCCAGCTTTACCTTTTATTGCCCGCCAGACGGTTCCCGTCGGCGGGCATTTTCGCTTTGGCTCGAATATGGTGCATGTATGCGCGCTCTGATCATCAGTGTGGATCTCGGTGATCCGGACTTCACGGCGCACGCCGAGGAATTCGCCATGCTGGCCAAGGGCGCGGGCGCCGAAATCGTCGGCACCCTGACGGCCCGCCGCGATCGTCCCGACGCCAAGTTCTTCATCGGCTCCGGCAAGGCCGACGAGGGCGTCGCGATGGCGCAGGCGCTGCTCGCCGATATCGTCCTTTTCGATCAGCCTTTGTCGCCCGCCCAACAACGCAACCTTGAACGCGCCTTCAACCTGCGCGTGGTGGATCGCGTGGCGCTCATTCTTGATATCTTCGCGCTGCGCGCAAAGAGCCACGAAGGCAAGCTGCAGGTCGAACTGGCCCAGCTCCAGCATCTGGCCACGCGCCTCACGCGCATGTGGAGTCACCTGGAGCGGCAGCGTGGCGGCATCGGGATGCGAGGCCCCGGCGAATCCCAGCTCGAAATGGACCGCCGCATGATCGGCGCCAAGGTCAAGACGCTGCGCGAACGGCTCGACAAAGTCGAGCGCCAGCGCATCACCCAACGGCGCGCCCGCGCGCGGGGTGGGGCGCTGTCGGTGTCCCTGGTCGGCTATACCAACGCCGGCAAGTCGACGCTGTTCAACGCGCTGACCCGGGCCGACGCCTACGCCGCCGACCAGCTCTTTGCCACGCTGGACACGACGACGCGCCGCATCTGGATCGAAGGCGCCGGATCGGTGGTGGTGTCAGACACCGTGGGCTTCATCCGCGACCTGCCTCACAACCTTATTGCTGCCTTCCGGGCCACCCTCGAAGAAACCGTGCACGCCGACCTGCTGCTGCATGTGGTGGACTCGGCCAGCCCGCAGCGGGATGAGCAGATTTTCGAAGTGAACAAGGTCCTCGCCGAAATAGGCGCTGCCGCGATTCCAACCATTCTGGTATACAACAAGATCGACCGGGCGGGATTGGAACCGCGGGTGGAGCGCGATGCACATGGTACGATTGCGCGAGTATTTGTAAGCGCCACCGAGCGCGCCGGTTTGGATGCGTTGCGCGGGGCAATTGCGGAGACCGGACAGATTGTGGGAAACAATGCCGCGAATTATCAAACTCTTCAATCTGAATGACCCCGGTTGGGGTCGTGGAAACAACAATGGCTCCGAGCCGCCGCCCAAGCGGCCCCAAGGCAACGGAGACGGCCCTCCTGACCTGGACGAGGTCTGGCGCGATTTCAACAATCGCATCGGGAACCTGTTCGGGCGCAAGGGCGGTGGCGGCAATAACCGCCCCGGCAACCGTGGCGGCATGACGCCGCCATCCCCGCGCGGCACACGCATCGGCCTGGGCGTCATTGCTCTGGTCGCGGCGGGCATCTGGCTGGCCAGCGGCTTTTACATCGTGCAAGAAGGCCAGGTCGCGGTCGTGACCCAATTCGGCAAATACAAGAGCACGTCGCAAGCCGGTTTCCAGTGGCGTCTGCCGTACCCCATTCAAAGCCATGAAATCGTCAACGTGTCGCAACTGCGCACGTTCGAAGTCGGATTCCGTGGCGGCGCGCGCAACAAGGTTCTGCCCGAAGCGCTGATGCTCACGACGGACGAGAACATCGTCGATATGCAGTTCGTCGTCCAGTACCGCCTGAAGGCAGACGGCGCGCCCGACTATCTCTTCAAGACGCGCGACCCGGACGAGTCCGTGCGCCAGGCATCCGAAACCGCCATGCGCGAAGTCGTGGGCAAACAGTCGATGGACTTCGTGCTGTACGAAGGGCGTACGACGGTGGCTTCCCAAGTCCAGGCGCTGATGCAGCAGATCCTCGATCGCTACCAGACGGGCGTGCAGATCAGTACTGTCGCCATCCAGAACGTGCAGCCGCCCGAGCAGGTGCAGGCCGCGTTCGACGACGCCGTCAAGGCCGGTCAGGATCGCGAGCGCCAGATCAACGAAGGCCAGGCCTACGCCAATCAGGTCGTGCCGCTGGCCAGCGGTCAGGCATCGCGCATGACGGAACAGGCTGAAGGTTACAAGGCCAAGGTCGTCGGCGATGCGCAAGGTAATACGTCGCGCTTCACCAGCATCCTGGGCGAATACGAAAAGTCGCCTCAAGTCATGCGCCAGCGCATGTACCTGGAAAGCATGCAGGACATCTTCACCCGCGCCAGCAAGGTCATGGTCGACACCAAGAGCAACAACAACATGTTGTATTTGCCCCTGGACAAGATCATGCATCTGGCCGCTCAGGACGCAGGCAAGTCGAACATCGGCAGCTCTGGCTCGCCCGTGTCCAATGCACCTGTCCAGCAGCCTCCGCGCGGTACGGCCGCGCCGGTGCCGCAGCCTTCCGGCAGCAGCAATAGCAACACGCTGCCTCGCGACCGTATGTCGCGCTAATCCGGAGGAGTCCTGAACATGAATCGTCTTATGCCCATCCTGGTCGGCCTGCTCATCGTGCTGGCCCTCCTTTCCTCCAGCGTTTTCGTGGTGCGCGAGCGCGACTATGCCTTGGTGTTCTCGCTGGGCGAGGTCCGCCGCGTCATCAGCGAACCTGGCCTTTACTTCAAGGTTCCGCCGCCTTTCCAGAATGTCGTCACGCTCGACAAGCGCATTCTGACCATCGAAACCAACGAAGCCGAGCGCATCCAGACTTCCGAAAAGAAGAACCTGCTGATCGACTCCTACGTCAAGTGGCGCATTGCGGATCCCCGCGTGTTCTACGTGACGTTCGGCGGTAACGAGCGCGCGGCCCAAGAGCGTCTGCAGGCTCAGATCCGCGACGCCCTGAACGCGTCGGTCAACGTGCGTACCGTGCGGGACGTGGTCTCGACCGAACGCGACAAGATCATGACGGAGATCCTGGAAAACGTCGCCAAGCGTGCCGAGCCCCTGGGCGTGCAGATCGTCGACGTGCGCCTGCGCCGCATCGAGTTCGCACCGGAAATCTCCGAGTCGGTCTACCGCCGCATGGAAGCCGAGCGTACCCGCGTCGCCAACGAGCTGCGTTCCATCGGCGCCGCCGAAGGCGAGAAGATTCGCGCGGAAGCAGATCGCCAGCGCGAGGTCATCGTGGCCCAGGCGTACGCCAAGGCCCAGGGCATCATGGGTGAGGGGGACGCCGCAGCGGCAGCCATCTACGCCCAAGCCTATGGCAAGAACCCGGACTTCTACACGTACTACAAGAGCCTGGAAGCCTATCGCGCATCGTTCTCCAAGCCGGGCGATGTACTGGTCGTGGACCCCAGCTCCAGCTTCTTCCAGTTCATGAAGGATCCGGCGGGCGCTGCCTTGGCGCCGGTCACCGTGCCGGCCAAGTGATCTTGCCCAGCTAGCACGAACGAAAAGCCCCTCGGGTCCCTGAGGGGCTTTTCTGCTTCAGGCGGGACGATTTCCGCCCGGTATCGAGGGCGCGGCCGGGCAGTCCGGCCACGCCCGACCCACGGCTGGCGCTCGCGGCTGAACCATGTACAATACCGCGTAAGCTAGAAAACATTCCGCAGCGGCTGAGCGGGCTTACGCCCCTCAGCCGCTTTTCGTTTGGGCGACGCCCACGCATCACTTGGCGTTATTCAGGTAAACACATTCATGGGTAACTGGCTGCTGCCCGAAAGCCTTGCCGACGTACTTCCGGCAGAGGCTCGGCGCATCGAGGAACTGCGCCGCGAACTTCTCGATCTTTACCGTACTTACGGGTTCGAGCTGGTCGCGCCGCCCCTGGTCGAGTACATCGATTCATTGCTGTCGGGCACCGGCAGCGATCTGGATCTGCGCACCTGCAAGCTGGTCGACCAGCTTTCGGGCCGCACGCTGGGCGTGCGCGCGGACATGACTCCCCAGGTTACGCGCATCGACGCGCACTTGCTGAACCGCGCGGGCGTCACCCGCCTGTGTTACTGCGGCAACGTGCTGCATGCGCGCCCCTCGGACTTGCTGTCCAGCCGCGAACTGCTGCAGATCGGCGCTGAAATCTACGGCCATGCCGGATTCGAAGCCGACCTCGAAATCATCCAGCTCGTGCTGGAAACGGTTGCCATCGCTGGCGTGCGCAATCCGCGCCTGGACCTGTGTCATTCCGGCGTGCTGCGCGCCATCCTGAAATCGGACCCGGCAGCGGCCGAACTGGCGCAGGACGCCATCCGGCTGATGCGCGACAAGGATGTGCCCGGATTGGGTGAGCTCGTGGCGCGCGCGCCCGGCATTCGTCCGGAAACGTTGAAGGCGCTGCAGTTGCTGCCCACGTTGTACGGTGGTCCCGAAGTGCTCAAGGTTGCCCGCCGCGACCTGCCGGCACTGCCGGGTGTCGCCGAGGCGCTCGACGCGCTTCAGGCGGTGGTGGATGCGATGCCGAACGTGTCGTTCAGTGTGGATCTGGCCGACGTGGGCGGTTACGCTTACCACACGGGCGTCAAGTTCGCCCTGTACGCCGAAGGCTGGCACGACGCGTTGGTCAGTGGTGGCCGCTACGACGACGTCAGTCGCGCGTTCGGCCGCGCGCGTCCGGCCACGGGCTTCAGTCTTGATTTACGCAAGCTGGCGGCGGGTCTGCCGCCGGCGGAAAGGGCGCGAGCGGTTCGTGCGCCCTGGGGGCAAGCCCCCGCTCTGACCGAGGCGGTTCGCCGCTTGCGCCGGTCAGGGGAAATCGTCGTTCAGGTATTGCCCGGTCACGAGCAGGATCAGGACGAATTCGTTTGCGATCGCGAGCTGGCGCTGCAGGATGGCGTCTGGACGGTCAAAACGCTGTGACTAACTCCCTCTCGGAAACGAGGGGGCCGCGGGGAGATTTCCGGATTTCCCGAGAAACTCGAAATTGATTCGTATCATGAGCAAGAACGTAGTCGTAATCGGCACCCAATGGGGTGACGAGGGCAAGGGCAAGATCGTCGACTGGCTGGCGGAATCCGTCCAGGGCGTGGTCCGCTTCCAGGGCGGTCACAATGCCGGCCATACGCTGTGGATCAATGGCAAGAAGACGATTCTTCGCCTGATCCCGTCGGGCATCATGCACCCCGGCGTCACCTGCTTCATCGGCAATGGCGTCGTGCTGTCCCCGGAAGCCCTGCTCAAGGAAATCGAAGAGCTGGAGGCCGCCGGCCTGGATGTGCGTTCGCGCCTGCAGATCTCCGAAATCTGCCCGCTGATCCTGCCGTACCACGTCGCCATCGACAAGGCGCGTGAAGCACGCAAGGGCGAGGGCAAGATCGGCACCACCGGTCGCGGCATCGGCCCGGCCTACGAAGACAAGGTCGCCCGCCGTGCCCTGCGCGTGCAAGATCTCTTCAATCCTTCGCTGTTCGACGAAAAGCTCGCCGAAGTGCTGGATTACCACAACTTCGTGCTGACCAAGTACCTGGGCGCGGAAGCCGTTTCGGCCAACGAAGTCCGCGATCAAGCCATGGCGCTCGCGCCGGCCATCGCCCCGATGGTCAAGGATGTCTCCAGCAACCTGTACGCCATGCAGCAGGAAGGCAAGCGCCTCCTGTTCGAAGGCGCACAAGGCGCGTTGCTGGACGTCGATCACGGCACGTACCCCTTCGTCACCAGCAGCAACTGCGTGGCAGGTGCGGCCTCGGCCGGCGCCGGCGTGGGTCCCCAGCAACTGGATTACGTCCTGGGCATCACCAAGGCGTACACCACGCGCGTCGGCTCCGGCCCGTTCCCCACGGAACTGGTCGACGAGATCGGCACCCGCCTGGCCACCATCGGCAAGGAATTCGGTTCGGTCACGGGCCGTCCGCGCCGCTGCGGTTGGTTCGACGGCGCGGCGCTGAAGCGTTCGGTCCGTCTGAACGGCATTTCCGGTCTGTGCATCACCAAGCTGGACGTGCTGGACGGCCTGGAAACCATCCAGTTGGGCGTCGGTTATCGCGTCGATGGTGAATTCCGCGACGTGCTGCCCTATGGCGCGCACGCCGTGGCGCAGGCGCAACCGGTGCTCGAAGAGCTGCCCGGCTGGAGCGAGTCCACCGTCGGCATCACCGAATACGCCAAGCTGCCCGCCGCGGCCCGCCGCTATCTCGAGCGCGTGGCGGAAGTCTGCGGTGTGCCGATCGACCTGGTGTCCACCGGTCCGGACCGCAACGAGACCATTGTTTTGCGTCATCCCCTGAAGGGCTGACATCGGGTTATTATTCCCAAGGCCGCCGCCGGTCATACCGGCGGCGGCCTTTTCGTATTTTTGTGCAGGAGATGCTTGCCTATGAGCACGCCGACCAGTGACGATAGCCATCTGTGGGTAACGTGGGACGATTACAACCGCTTGATCGAGCGCCTTACTTTGCAGGTGCATCAGTCGGGCTGGAAGTTTGACAAGATTCTTTGCCTGGCGCGCGGCGGTATGCGTGTGGGCGACGTCATGTCGCGTATTTTTGACGTGCCGCTGGGCATTCTTGCCACCAGCAGCTATCGCGAGGCAGCCGGCACCAAGCAAGGCGACATGGACATCGCCCAGTTCATCACCATCACCCGCGGCACGCTTTCCGGCCGGGTGTTGCTGGTGGACGACATGGTTGATACCGGCAAGACGTTCAACAAGGTGTTCGATCACCTGAAGAGCCAGTTCGCCGACATCACCGAATTGCGCAGCGCCGTGCTGTGGTGGAAGGGACATTCCCTGGCAACGCCCGACTATTACGTCGAGAAGCTGCCCACGAATCCCTGGATTCACCAGCCGTTTGAAGATTACGACAGCTTGCGTCCCCATCAGCTGGAAGCCTGGATCCGCAAGGGTTCCCAGAGCTGATCGCCGGCGGGGCAGGGACGGGGTGCTGGCCGCGGTCGAGCGCTGGCAGTAGGCAAACCGTCCTTACCCATGCTAGAATCGCTGGTTATCGCTAAACCGAACTTGGCTTGTTACTCTCTGGGTAGTCTTTGGGTAACGGAAACAGCCAGCTCAAACCCGGGCGAAAGCGTGCCCGGGTTGCGCTTTCAAGGCGTTGCTGGAAAAGCAAGCCAGGTTTGTCATCAACTTTGTTACCCTACAAGCAGGCCAATTACTTTATGCCTATCGTTCGACTGAAGGAAAACGAACCGTTTGAAGCCGCTCTGCGCCGCTTCAAGCGCACCATCGAAAAGACCGGTTTGCTCACCGAACTGCGCTCGCGCGAGTTCTATGAGAAGCCCACCGCCGAGCGCAAGCGCAAGCATGCCGCCGCCGTGAAGCGCCACTACAAGCGCATCCGTAGCCAACAACTGCCCCCGCGCCTGTATTGATTTCTGATTCCCGAATCTATTGATTCCAGAATCATTCATCCAGGATTTGCTCGCCCGAGTCGACGTCGTCGACGTTGTCGGGCGATATGTGCAGTTGCGAAAGGGTGGGGCCAACTTGCTTGGCCTGTGCCCCTTTCATAACGAAAAAAGCCCCTCGTTCACTGTCAGCCCCACCAAGCAGTTCTATCACTGCTTCGGATGTGGTGCACACGGCAGCGCCATCACCTTCTTGATGGAACATACGGGCGCCAGTTTCCCCGACGCCGTGCGCACGCTCGCGGCGTCGGCGGGAATGACGGTCCCCGAAGAAAACCGCAGTCCCCGCCAGCAGCAGGAATCGGCGCGCCGCAAGGCCGAAGAGTCCCGCCATACGCAGGTGCTCGATGCGGCCCAAGCCCATTACCTGAAACAGTTGCGTGCTTCTCCCGCGGCCGTCCGCTATTTGAAGCAGCGCGGTCTGACCGGCGAAATTGCTGCGCATTTTGGATTGGGTTGGTCCGGTACGGACCGCCACGGCTTGTCCCAGGTGTTTCCCAATTACGAAGACCCCACGCTGGTGGAGTCCGGACTCGTCATCGAGTCCGAAGACGGGCGCCGCTACGACCGCTTCCGCGAGCGGGTGATGTTCCCGATCCGCAACGCGCGCGGCAGTCTTATCGGATTTGGCGGCCGGATCATCGGCAAAGGCGAGCCCAAGTACCTGAACTCGCCCGAGACGCCCTTGTTTTCAAAAGGGCAGGAGCTCTACGGCCTGTGGGAGGCGCGTCAAGCCATCCGCCAGGAAGGTCAGGTCATCGTCGTCGAAGGCTACATGGATGTGGTCGGGCTGGCGCAGCAGGGCATCGCCAATGCCGTCGCCACGCTGGGCACCGCCACCACCCCGGATCACGTCAAGAAGCTGCTGCGGTCCAGCGACAAAGTCATCTTCAGCTTCGACGGTGACAAGGCCGGACGGCGTGCAGCCTGGCGCGCGCTGCAGGCCTGTCTGCCGGTGCTCAGGGACGATATCGCGATCCGCTTTCTGTTCCTGCCGGCCGAGCATGATCCCGATTCGTATGTGCGCGAATTGGGGGCCGAAGCGTTCCGCGCGTGTCTGGGCGATGCCGTGGCGCTGTCCCGGTTCCTCCTGGACGAGCTTGCATCGCATCACAACATGAACGAAGCCGAAGGCCGCGCCAGTTGCCTTCACGAGGCCAAGCCGCTGTTGTCAGCGATTCCTGAATGTGCGCTGCGCGTGCAGATCGAACGGGAAATGGCCAAGCTGGTTCAGCTGACGCCCGAGGAAATGGCGCAGGTCTTGGCGCAGCAACCCGCCAAACCGTTCGCACCCGGCCCGCGGCCAGCGCCCGGCGCGGGTGAAGCCGGAATGCCTTCGGGTGGCGAGCCCGGTCATGACGGCGGTCCGCCCGACATGGGCTACGACTTCGGCAACCACGACTTCAGCGACATTCCGGCAGACGAGTCGGACTTCACCGATTACGGCCAGTACGCCTCGCACGGCGACGAGCCGAGCGGCGGCGCGGGCGGCTGGCAACAAGGCGGCAAGCAGGAATGGAAGGGCAAAAGCGACTGGAAAGGTAAGGGCGACTGGAAGGGCAAGGGCGATTGGAAAGGTGGCAAGGGCAACTGGAAAGGCCGGCGCGACAATGACGTTGGCGGCTTCGAGGGGCGCCGCACCATGCCGTCCCTGGCCAAGCGGCTGTTGAGTCTGCTGCTTGCCCATCCCGAACTGGTGGACTCCATGGGCGACCAGCAGCTTGAAGTCATCGACCATGGCCCCCATCTAGGATTGGTACGGGACCTGATCATGCTGGCGCAAACCAGCGGTGCGCGCCATGTCGGTGCGTTACTGGAGGCCGCTGAGCCGGACTCGGACCTGGCCACTGTCTTGAAAGGGTTGCGGGCGGACATCCTCGCTCAGGAAGACCTGCCTGATCCCCAGACCGAATGGGACGACGCCTTGCGGCGAATCGAATTCGATTCGGCGAAAACGGAAATGGCCAAGCTGGCCGCTTCAGGGCTTGCTTCGGAAGAGGCGCGCAAACGCTATCTGGAGCTGTCTAGCCGTATGACGGTCTTGAAAGGTGCTGGGTTGCGCTAAATACGCTAAAATCAAAGGTTTTCCGCTCATGCGGGGTGCCCAAGTGCGCTGGTCAAGGCTTAACGCCATTGCCAGTTGCGACCCGACTGTTGCATGATCGACAAAATTGAAGGTCGGTATGGAAGTTGATTGTTCGCCATACCGATACAGCAGTAGCAGGAACGTGAAATGTAGTTGGGCACCGGAATCTATTCCGGATGCCGGAATCTAATACTTATTGTGCCAATTGGACGAGAGCGGCAAGCCGCTCGGGCACCCGGTAGTTGAACGCTTCAAAAAATCCGGATGCGTGTGTCTGAATTGTTACATGGTTAATTAATATAGCTGAGCGGTGGATCAATAGCAGTTCAGCGGCGGTCAATCCGCGTGGCGTTAGTGGTTCGGGTGCTGTGTATACCTAGCTGCTTGGGGCAATGGCCCGATAAGCGAGCAAAGCCTATTTATAGGCAGGCAGCCCCCCCAACGTCCGGAATCCGCCGGTGAATGAGGTCATGCACGTCTTGCGCCAGAACGGTAAAGCACCCGGTACGGCGCCAGAAGGGCTCGAAAGAGCCGGTGCTGCGAACAACGCAGCCGCGTGAACTCCGCCGATCCACCAGATTTACCCGTATTCCAAGCCGCCCCGGGTCCGTACCCGGCGCGGCGTTATGCGGTGCAACATGCCCAAACGGGTTGCGACGACCACGGAAGCGACTATGACCAAATCCACCGGCAAATCCTCCTCTGCAATTGATGCGGCCGAAACCCAGGCTGTGGCGCCCAAGCGCGCCGTCAGCATGGCCGCGGAAAAAGCGCCCGCCAAGACGGCGGTGAAGGTCGCCAAGCCCGCTGTCAAGACGGCCGCCAAAAAGGCAGCCAAGACGGCCGTTGCCGCGGACAAGCCTGAAAAGGTGACGAAGGCCCGCGCCAAGAAGGCCGAAGACAAGCTTGCCGACCTGGTCGGCAGCGCACGCCCCGCACCGAGCGGCCGCCGTCCGGGCCGCCCCGCCAAGAACGCCAACAACGACTCCGATGGTTTCGACGATCCGATGGACGGCGAAGGCGAAGTCCTGCCCGACCTGAAGCCGCCGAAGCGCGGCGGCAAACGTGGCAAGGCCGATCCCAAGGATCTGATCGCCCGCGGTCCCGTCACGCCGGAAGAATACGAAGCGCGCCGCAATCGCCTGAAGCAGCTGATCAAGCTGGGCAAGGACCGCGGCTACCTGACGTACGGTGAAATCAACGACCATCTGCCCGACGATCTGGTCGACGCGGAAGCCATCGACGGCATCATCAGCACCTTCAGCGACATGGGTATCGCGGTCTATGACCAGGCGCCCGATGCCGAAACCCTGCTGATGAGCGAAAACGCGCCGGTGGCGTCCAACGACGACGACGTCGAAGACGAAGCCGAAGCCGCGCTCACGACCGTGGACTCCGATTTCGGCCGCACCACCGACCCGGTCCGCATGTACATGCGCGAAATGGGCTCGGTCGAGCTGCTGACCCGCGAAGGCGAAATCGAAATCGCCAAGCGCATCGAAGACGGCCTGAAGCACATGGTCATGGCCATCTCGGCCTGCCCGACCACCATCAACGAAATCCTGGCCCACATCACCCGCGTGCGTGAAGGCCAGGCGCAGATCGACGAAGTCGTCGACGGCCTGGTCGATCCGGAAGACGGCGAAGAATACGCCGGCGCCGGTGTCACCGCGGATGAAGACGAAAGCGACGACGGCCCCGCCGGCGGCATGTCCAGCAAGCAGCTGGAAGACCTGCGCGTCAAGGCTCTGGCCAAGTTCGACGAGGTCAACAAGCAGTTCGACAAGATGCGCCTGTCGTACGAGAAGGACGGCTACAAGTCGGACATCTACGTGCGCGCCCAGGAATCCATCCAGAACGAACTGATGGGCATCCGCTTCACCGCCAAGATGGTGGAAAAGCTGGCCGACACGCTGCGCAACCAGGTTGAAGAAGTCCGTCAGCTCGAGCGCGCTGTCCTGCATACGTGTGTGGACCGGGCCGGCATGCCGCGCCTGCACTTCATCAAGGTGTTCCCGGGCAACGAAACGAATCTGCAGTGGGTCGTCGACGAAGTGGCCGCTGGCCATCCGTACGCCGAAACGCTGGAGCGCCAGATTCCCGCCGTGCAGGAACTGCAGCAAAAGCTGATCGACCTGCAAACGCGCGTCGTGCTGCCGTTGAAGGACCTGAAGGACGTCAACAAGCGCATGGCCACCGGCGAAGCCAAGGCTCGCAAGGCCAAGCGCGAAATGACCGAAGCCAACCTGCGTCTGGTGATCTCGATCGCCAAGAAGTACACGAACCGTGGCCTGCAGTTCCTGGATCTGATCCAGGAAGGCAACATTGGCCTGATGAAGGCCGTGGACAAGTTCGAATACCGTCGCGGCTACAAGTTCTCGACCTACGCAACGTGGTGGATCCGTCAGGCCATCACGCGCTCCATCGCCGACCAGGCGCGCACCATCCGTATTCCGGTTCACATGATCGAAACGATCAACAAGATGAACCGCATCAGCCGTCAGATTCTGCAGGAAACCGGCGCTGAGCCGGATCCCGCGACGCTGGCGCAGAAGATGGACATGCCTGAGGACAAGATCCGCAAGATCCTGAAGATCGCCAAGGAACCGATCTCCATGGAAACGCCCATCGGTGACGACGACGATTCGCACCTGGGTGATTTCATCGAAGACACGTCCACGCTGGCGCCTTCGGATGCAGCGCTGCATGGTTCGATGCGCGACGTGGTCAAGGAAGTGCTAGACTCTCTGACCCCGCGTGAAGCCAAGGTCCTGCGCATGCGTTTCGGTATCGAAATGAGCACGGACCAGACCCTGGAAGAAGTGGGCAAGCAGTTCGACGTCACGCGCGAGCGCATCCGCCAAATAGAGGCTAAAGCGCTGCGCAAGCTGCGTCACCCCAGCCGGGCCGACAAGCTGAAGAGCTTCCTGGAAGGGCAGTAAATTTCCTGGGCCTCTAGCTCATGCCTGGTTAGAGCAGCGGACTCATAATCCGTTGGTGCCGAGTTCGACTCTCGGGGGGCCTACCAAAGAAATCCTGAGCGATCAGGTACCGCAGCCGCCAGCAATGGCGGCTGTTTTGTTTTTGGCGTCCAGGCGTACGAGAAGGCTCAATGACCGCGCATCGTTGACCGTTCCGTATTGGTAACCCCGCGTAACACTTCCTCGTCCAAAAGGACTATTCCTCAATAATCCTCGAAACCGCCCACGGCTGTGGGCGATGAGGGAAGGGCCCATCCGCCCCGTCCGATGTTTGGCATGTGCTGATACCGAAGCCCGATCGGAGGAAGTTTCATGAAAAACAACCCTCTGCATGCCGGCGTGCTTTCTCGCTCGTCGCTGCTCCCTCTCCTGGCATTTCCTTGGCTATCGGCCGCTCAGATCACCATCGAGAGCGGGCAGACGGTATCCGTCCCGGGTACGCAGGCTTCCCCCTGGAACATAAATACTTCTCTCCTTGTCGGTAACGCGGGAACCGGCACGCTGAATGTGTTGAGTGGCGGCCTGGTGAGCAGCCCCGACGCTTACCTGGGGGGTATTTCCGGCGGCGCCGGGTTGGTCTCGGTGACAGGACCGAACGCGCGATGGGAGGTGTCCTTCAACGGTTTAAGCATGCTGAATGTAGGGTGGAGTGCGGCAGGGACGCTGACGGTTGCCGGGGGCGGCGTGGTCCAGAGTCAGCGCGCCACGCTCGGGGAATTCGACGATGGCGTAGGCGTTGTGACCGTCACTGGCGCGGGCTCGCAATGGATAAACAATCAGCTGCTCTTCATCGGGATGTCGGGTGTGGGGAGTTTGAACATCGCGGACGGCGGCTATGTTTCGACGGGGTCAGGCTCCATTGGCGTCTTTGGCGGCAAAGGAGCGGTGACGGTTAGCGGGGCCAATTCTCAGTGGCTTTCCGGCTCGCCCATTCAGATTGGCTCGTTCGGAAGTGGCAGCCTGACGATCTCCGAAGGCGGGAAGGTGATCGCTCCCGGCGCGTTGATAGGCTCGACAGCTTCCGGGATCGGCAAGCTTGTCATCGGCAGCGATGCGGGCACTGCGCCGGTCGCGCCTGGCACGCTGGAAACCACGCGCGTTTCATTTGGCCCGGGCGACAGCCGTGTGATTTTCAATCACACGTCTTCCAGTTATGTGTTCGATGCGACGATCAACAATGGCGCCAACAATGGCGCGGGGTCCAATACTGGATTGGTCGGCGGCGGGCGGCTGGAAGCGATGGCGGGGCGCACCATCCTGAATGCGGACCACAGGGACTTTACGGGTGTCGCGCGAATAGGCAGCGCGGGCATTCTTCAGGTCAATCGCGATCTGTCGGGCGCGTCGATGCAGATTCTTACGGGCGGTACGTTGGAAGGGCGCGGACGGGTGGGCAGTGTCGTCAACGCAGGCACCGTATCGCCCGGGGCATCGTTGGGCACGCTGACCATCAGCGGAAACTACACGGGTAGCAGCGGTTCGTTGCTGCAACTGGAGACGGTGCTTGGCAATGATGCGTCGCCCGCTGACAAACTGGTTGTGACAGGCAATGTTGCGGGCAATACCGCTGTCAAAGTCACCAACCTGAGTGGCAGCGGGGCGCAGACGGTAAACGGAATTCGAGTTATAGAGGTCGGCGGCGCGTCGCCCGCAAATGCCTTCACCCTTCAGGGCGATTACCGGGCCGAAAACGGTCAGCAAGCCGTGATCGCCGGCGCGTATGCCTACACGCTTGAACACGGCGGCAGCGAGACGCCCGCGGACGGTCACTGGTACCTCGTATCCGAGTTCAGGGAGCCCGGGACGGCTCCCGAACCGGAACCAGGGCCCGGACCCATTCCGGAACCCGGACCCGGGCCTGGCGCACCGGTGGAGGAAATTCCCGGCATGCCCGAAGAGGGGCCGCGCTATCAGCCTGGCATACCGCTTTTCGAGCAGTATCCCCAGGTGCTCGCTTCCCTCAATACGGTGCCGACGTTGCAGCAACGCATCGGAAACCGGTTCTGGCGAACTGACGGTCAACTGCCCGCAGCCGGAGAAAAATACGGGGGGTGGGCTCGCATCCAAGGGTCCACCAGTTCAATGAACCCGGCACAGTCGGCGACGAAGTCGAGCCGGGATATCGATCTGTGGAAGCTGCAAACCGGCATTGACGTCGTGGCGAACCGCCGGCCGGATGGGTCGATGCTGGTGGCCGGCGTGAATCTTTCTCATGGCAACGCGTCCGCCGATATTGCGTCTCCGTATGGCCGGGGCGAGATCGACACGACCGGCACGGGCGTGGGCGCCAGCCTGACGTGGTACGGGGCCAGCGGGTTCTACGTGGATGGACAATTGCAGACCATGTGGTTCGACAGCGATATCTCGTCGCGCACGATCGGGCGTGATGAGGTGAAGGGCAACAACGGAAACGGCGTCGCCATCTCCGTGGAGACGGGCTATCGCTATGACATCGGCAAGGGGTTCTCGCTGACTCCGCAGGCGCAGTTGATTCGGTCTCGCGTGGACTTCGACAGTTTCACGGACCCGTTCGGCGCGAAGGTGCGGCTTGACGATGGCGACAGTCTGACCGGACGTTTGGGCGTGTCGCTCGACTATGAACCTGAGTCTTCTGCTACGAAGGACGCGGCGGGGCGAACGCATGTGTACGCCATCGCGAATCTCTATAACGAGTTCATGAATGGCACAAACGTCAACGTGGCTGGCGTGTCTTTTAGAAGCCGGGATGAGCGTCTGTGGGCCGAGCTTGGCGTCGGTGGAACCTATCTGTGGAACAAGGGGCGCTACGGTGTGTATGGCAACCTGAGCGTAGCCGGCGCCACCAACAACATGAGCGACAACCATTCCGTGGGCGGCATGATCGGATTTCGCGTGCAATGGTAGGGACCGTCCAAGGCTCGTACGCGAAAGGGCAATAGCTCCCGCGAATAGCAAAGCCCCGCCAGCAGGCCCCCCAAATGGAAGAGCGCCCCAGCTCAAGATGAGTCTGAGGCGCTCCTGCCCGGCTTCGCACGCGATGGGTGTCAGACAGCCCGGCAACTCAAATCTACTGCTGGCAATCCGGCCCGGCAATAGGGGAAACCCTTGCGATAAACGGGGTTGAATCATCTTCTTCTCCAGGTTCGCCGACGGGCGCGCGCGTCAAGGTGCGGGGGCGAATTTGTCCGTCTCGGCATCCACGAATTGTTCGCCGGCCGCCGGCTGGCGACACTGGCCTCCACGTTCATTGCACGGGAGAGCAGACATGTGGGGGCATCGAAAACGCCAGTTGGGCCAGGGTATGACCGAGTACATTGTCGTGGTGGCGCTGGTCGCCGTCGCGGCAATCGCGGTCTATCAGTATTTCGGACAAGTGGTGCGTTCGCAGACGGCAGCGATGGCCCGCGAGCTGGCCGGCGAAGATGGCAGCACGCAATCCAAAGCCGCGCAGCAGGCGGCCCAGAAGGCTGCCGCGCAGACCAAGGCGCGATCGCTCAAGTCATTTACCGGCAATGCCGAGATCGCGAATTGAGGGCGCATCCATCATGTTCGCCGATCAACAGCGCGGCCAAGCCCTGGTCTTGGGTATCGTCATTGCGGCCGTCGGTGCGGCGTCGCTGGTGGTCCTGTACAACTTTGGCCAGACCATCGAGGCTCGAGGCCGCCTCACCCATGCGGCCGACGCGGCCGCCTATAGCGGCGCGCTGGTTCAGGCGCGCGCACTCAATGCCATTGCCTACGTGAATCGCAGCCAGATCGCGCATCAGGTTGCCATGGCGCATCTGGTGACGTTGGGGGCGTCCGCGCACTATCTCGATGCGATGCAATCGCAGCGCCAGCGAGGCAATCCGCCGGCCAGCCTGATCGCCATGCTTTTCGGACCCGACGCCGGGGCGGCCTATCAGGGCGCGCGGGGGCTTTCGAATGCCGACGGCCGGCTCGCCTCTGCTTTCGCGCAACACGATCGCGTCGTGCATCAAGTGCTGGAAATGGCGGCGCGAGAGATTGTGGGTGACCTTACGGCATCACGGGACCGTGCAATGCGTGAGGTGCTGACTGCCAACTATCCGGCGTTCGGTGAGATCAACGCTGGCGGGGCGTCCGCTGCTGCATCGCCAATTGATCTGAGACTGCTGGCCGACGGGTGGCCTGGCTACACGGAGCGCCACGCCGCGACGCGCATGGCCGGCTTGCGCCCTGCAACGGAAGACGCGGTGGCTCGCTATGGGTTCCTGAATCGCCGCAACGACACACGTCGCAATCCTTGGGCAGTCAGCTCACGTTGTCCCTTGCATCGGCACGAGCTCAGGCGGCGCGGTTCGACCTGGCTGGGGCCGGACGGCCATTGGGGCGCGTTGGACACGCAGTCCTACCACGCGCTGCGCTCGAACCGTTGGATCGGCTGCTATTTTCGCGAGTACGCGATGGGATGGGGAACCGTGCAGGGCGAAAAAAGCCGTGCCCCAGACGACGTGGAATATGTCGAGGATCCGCCCGCGGACTTTTCGCAGGAGGACTTCTGGCGGTGGGTCGAGCACGCCACCTCGTGGAACATCTTTGACGGGGCCACCAATCCGATGGCGAACTCCTACGCCATGGCGTCGACCCGGCGCTGGCCGGGGCGCGGACTGCCGGCGTATCGGGAAGTCGCGTCGAAGCGTCTTGCTGAGCCCTTACGGTTTGCCATTGCGGTCAGCCTGGATTCCTCCGTCGTTAAAACCACGGATGCCGACAGTGCCGTCACCGCGCCAACTGGTCAGTTTCGCTACACCGCATTGGGGCGGACCGGCGCCGTCACGGTCAGCACGGCGGCCGAGACGCACTTTGCGCGGCCGGAACGGCGCGCCGACGGCAGGTCGGAACTGGCCACGCTCTTTCGGCCCTATTGGCAGGCTCGCCTGTCCGCGCTTACGCAGCAGGAAGCCGTGCAGGCCGGGAGGCTTCGATGAAGAGGCGCGGGTCAACCGAACGCGGGCAGGCGGTGGTCGAGGCGTTGCTGATTTTGCCGCTGTTGGCAGTGCTGCTCTGGGCGGTCTCCGATATCGGCGCCATGCAGTTTTCAGCGCAGCGCAACACGCAAGTCAGCCGGCAGGCTGTCATGGCGGTGGCGTTGGGGCAGCCGGCGGCAACGCTGCGTGCGCCGTCAGGAATGGTCCTGACCGACGCGGCCCAGAGTCGGCCGGGGACCGCCGTGGCCGGCGCCGCGGCGTTGCAGAACGACTGGTTCGGCGGGGCAATGCAGTTGTTGTCCGTGCAGACCCGTTCGCTGCCGCTTCCGGGGAACGCCATGTTTGGATTGCCGATCTCGCGTCACATCAGTATCGCAAGCGGAGCGGGCTATGCGCATGGCGACGCCGACGCGCAACGACGCGTGGGCGCATCGTCGGCAGGGTGGTTGCAGGCCGGCCGCACGTCGCTGGCCGAGGCCGAGCGCATGCAGCGTCAAGTCAGCAAGGTCGAGGTCCCATGGGGGCGGCCTGCGTTGTCGCTGGATTGGCTTTCGGCGTGGCATGACGTGGTGCCGAATGATCGGCTTGGCAAGCGTGCGGAGGACGGAAGATGAATCGGGCACGAACGTTTCCCAAGCGGTGGGGCATGTGGCGCCGCGTTGGTTTGCTCGCTGTCGGCGTTGGCCTGTGCGGTGGATTGTTGCTGCCTCAGCGCGCCAGTGCGTCAGCGGGCGTCCTCAGCCTTGAGGGCCTGCGATTGCCCGCGGGGGCTGTGCGCGAGCGCCTGGCGGACCGGATGTGGCTGCACGGGATGCCGGCGCAGGTATGGGTGCTCGATGTGCCCCAAAACCCGTCGGCCGTAGCTAAAGCGCTGGCTGCCCAGCAGCCTGCATTGGCAGATCTGCACGTGCTGCCCGGACAACTCATCTTGTCCGGCCGCGTCGGCAATGACCGCTGGGTTGCGCAATTGGAAAGTGCTGGAATGGACCGTACTGTCGGCAGCCTTTCGGCGATCAGTGTTCGTGCGGCTCCCACCGCGCAGTTGCCCGGGTGGCTGCCGAAGGGCGCGCGCGTCAAATCGGATGTCGCCGTGATGGAGTCCGGCGTCAAGGTTTCCGACCGCATCTGGCAGTACGCGGTGCCGCCGCAAAAACTGGCCGAACTCCTCGATGCCGGAATGCGGCGGGCGGGATGGGTTCAGCAGGGCGAAGGCGCCGATCAATGGTGGGCGCGTGAACGCGAGCGGATGAAGCTGTGGTTGGTGCCTTTGGACGGCGGCAGCGGGCTGCGTGCACTGGGGTGGGCGCCATGAATCCCTGGATCATTCGCGGCGCCGTGCGGCTGCGCCGTACCGGCGTGTACGGATTGGCCGTGCTGGCAGGACTGGTGGCCGCCTGGGCCGTGCGGGAACACGTCCAGCAGCGCGTCCAGGCGCTGGAAGCCGAGGCGCACACGCCGTCGGTCAGTCGCCTGGTGGCTGCTTATGACCTGCCGGCCGGCACGCTACTCGAAGAGATGCACCTTGCTGTGCGCCAGATTCCGCAGCCCTGGGCGCCGGGGGCCAGTGTGGATCCCCTTGAGGTTGTCAGCGTGATCGGCGCCACGCTTCTTGCTGATGTCGCGCATGGCGAACCCCTGCTCAGAAGTTTCATGACCTTCGAAGCGCCGCAGCCCTCGCTGGCGGCGCGGCTCCGAGCGGGGCAGCGCGCTCTCACGGTTGCCGCCACGGATCTCGGCGGGCTGGCGGACATGCTGAAGGGCGGCGACGCGATCGACATCTATGTGACCTTCAATCACCGCCAACGCGAGCTCACCGTGCCGGTGCTGCAGAGCATGCGCGTCCTGACCGTCGGGGGCGAGGACGGCGCTGGCAACATCACCTTGGCGGCGACGCCCGATGAAGCCATGCGGTTCATCGCCGCGCGGCAGGCTGGGGTGTTGACTGCAATGTTGCGTCATCGCGATGACGCAGCATCCGTGAACCCCGCCGCGCAAAGCGATCTGGCTTCGCTCATCGGACTGGACGCTGAACCCAAGCCTGCGCCGGGCGTTGCCATTCTTTATGGCGATCGCCTGGACGCGTGGGCAAGCATCGACTCGGAGGGGCCATGACGCCAATAAGAACTTTCCTGGTCTTCGTGCTGTGCCTGGTTTGCCACCCCGCATGGTCTGACACCCAGACATTGGAACTGCAGGTCGGCGAGACCCGCGTGTTGCCGCACCCTGGCGTGAGGCGGGTGGCCATCGGCAATAGCCAGGTGGTCAACGCCGTGGCTGCCGAAGGGCGCGAGATCGTGGTGTTCGCAAGGGCGGAAGGCGTGTCGTCCGTGCATGTCTGGGCAGGCCGCGATCGCATCGCGGCCTACGAGCTACGCGTGGTGGCCGCCGGTACGCCGCGCTTGCGCGAAGAGGTTCTTAGCCTGCTCTCCCGCATCCCGGGTGCGCGAAGCTCGAGCGTGGGCGGCCGCATTTTGATCGAAGGCGACGATCTGTCCGACGATGACCGCTCGCGCATCGCGGCGCTGGCGGACCGGTATCCGGAGGTCGTGGATTTCACGGGACAGGTCGGGTGGGACCGCATGGTGCTGCTGGACGTGCAGGTGGTCGAAATTCCCACGTCGCGGCTGCAGGAGTTTGGCGTGCGCTGGGATGGCCTGACGCAGGGGGGCGTCAATGCAGGATTGGCGTGGGATGGCGGATCTCGTGGCCGCATGACCCGGCCGGGCGAGCAGATCATCGAGACGGCGGCACCGGTCTCGTCGGCCGCGGGTTACTTCGGCGTCAACGCGTTGCTGTCGGCACGTATTGCCGCGCTGGCGCAAACCGGAGAAGCGGTCATGCTCGCGCAACCGCAGCTTCTTGCCCGAAGCGGCGCGAGCGCGACCTTTCTTGCAGGCGGGGAAGTGCCTTACGCTTCCACCGATGCGCAAGGCAATCCCACCACGCTATTCAAACCCTATGGCGTGTCGCTGAACATCACGCCTCGGATCGACCGCAACGGCGTCATCCGGTCGCTCATCGAAGTGGAGGCCAGTTCAGTCGACACCTCGCTAAGCCTTCCGGGCGGCCCGGCGCTGCGGACACGCCGCGCGTCTACCGAGTTCAATGTGCGTTCCGGCAACACGCTTGTCATCGGCGGCTTTCTCTCGCGCGAGCAGGGCTCCGACGTCAGCGGCTTGCCGGGTCTGCGGAACATTCCGATCCTGGGCGCGTTGTTTTCCTCTACCCGCTATCAGCGCCGCGAGACCGAACTGGCTATCTTCGTGACGCCAAAGATCGTGTCGCAGGGCGAGCCCGCCATGGCGGATCGCGTTCGGCGCGGACGCGAGATGCTTGAGTCGACGTTTCCGAATCCTCCCCAACTGGGAACGGCGGTGCCTTCCGACGCGGCTGGGTGGGATCCCTATGCGGGCGCCGGCTCGCAATGGGTCACGCGTTCGGCGGGTGCTGGTTCGACATTGGCGAAAGGGCCGTGATGCTAAATATTGAACTGACCTTTGAGGACGCCGCGCAGCAGCAGCTCAAGCTGCCCGCGCCGGTGCTGATTGGAAGGGGCGCTGATTGCGCGTTGCGGATTCCAACCTGGAGGATTGGCCGGCAACATGCCCGGCTGGTTTGCGAAGCAGACGTCATCGTCCTGGAAGACCTGGGTACGCTGGCGGGTACGATGGTCAACGGCGTCAGGGTGGTGCGGCACGCGCCGGTGCTGCCTCACGACGAGATCCTTATCGGGCCTTGCAGGCTACGCGTGTCGAGGCTTGCGCCCGAGGCAGCCGACCGCGTCGACACTCCGGATGCCGCGCCTTGGGGCGCCGCGCAATCCGGACAACCTCCTACGTACGATGCTGATTGCGTCCCGGCGGCGGTCGCTTCGCCGGGCCCCGCTCATCGGCTGCACGACCGCCGCCGCCTCCATGCGGCCCTGCTGAACGCGTTGGACCTGCGCCGGCGCGATGTGGCCGGGATGAGCGATGGCATGCTCCGCGCCGAGGCCGAGCGTCTTTTGATGCAGATCGTGGCCACGGACGCCGAACTTCCGTCGCAGGCCGACAAGGCGGCGCTCTGCCGCGAGGTGCTGGATGAAGCGGTGGGACTCGGGCCGCTGGAACCGTTGCTCGCTGCGCCGGATATCACGGAAATCATGGTCAACCGCTACGACGAAATTTACGTCGAGCGTGCGGGCCGCCTGTGGCGCGAACCGGCTGCGTTCACCAGCGAGCAATCGGTGCGCTGGGTGATCGAACGCATCGTGACCCCATTGGGACGCCGCATCGATGAAAGTTCTCCGATGGTGGATGCGCGGCTGCCCGATGGGTCACGGGTGCACGCCATCATTCCGCCCGTGGCGATGAAGGGCGCCAGCCTGACCATCCGGAAGTTTCCGCAGCGGCGGCCGCAGATGCCAGACCTGATTGCGCTGGGCGCGCTGAGCGACCCGATGGCACGATTTCTGTCGCTATGCGTCAGGATGCGCAAGAACCTGGTCGTGTCGGGCGGTACGGGTTCCGGCAAGACGACGCTGCTGAACATCCTGTCGAACGAGATTCCTGACGGCGAGCGCGTGGTCACGATTGAAGACGCGGCGGAGTTGCGGCTGCACCATGCGCATCTGGTCGCGCTGGAGGCGCGGCCGGCAAACCAGGAAGGCAGGGGCCGAGTCGACATCCGGGAACTCGTGCGCAACGCGTTGCGTATGCGGCCGGACCGCATCGTGGTGGGCGAGTGCCGGGGCGCTGAGGCGTTCGACATGCTGACGGCCATGAATACGGGCCATGAAGGCTCCCTGACCACACTGCACGCCAATTCTCCACGGGACGCCTTGGCCCGGTTGGAATCCATGATTTTGATGGCGGGGCTGGACCTGCCGCTGTCGGCGGTCCGCGAACACATTGCCGCCAGTGTGGACGTGGTCGTGCAGCAGGCGCGGTTGTCGGATGGACGCCGGGTCATCACCGCGATCGTTGAAGTGGCAGGCATGGAAAGCGGCCGCATTCAGTTGCAGGACCTGTTCGGCTTTGATCGAGCCCATGGGTTTCGCGGATGCGGCGCGCTACCTGGATTCGCGCAGGAATGGGGGGACAAGGGCGTAAGCCTGGATACCGCATGGTTTTCGGACTCGGCGGGCCGGGTGCCTGACTTCGGCGCTTTTGCGCAGGGCTTGCCATGATCTGGCTTGCGGCAGCGGCCGCCATGGTGTGCGCCGGGTTGCTGGCGTGGCGTGCGCAGAACTGGTTTGCGCCGGCGCTTCGGCGCTACCGCGAGGTCTACACCCAGGACGCGAGCGTGCGCTTGAGCGAAGTGTTTTTGTTCATCGACCCGCGCCAATTGTGGGTGGGCGCAGTTGGCTGCGGTGTAGCGGCCGCGGTCGCCGCGTTCACGGCCACCGGCAGCGCGCTGGTGGCGGTCTTGTTCGCTCTCCCGTCGGCGCGGCTGCCACGAATGGTTGTAGAAGGTTTGCGGCGACGGCGTGCGCGACGCTTTGAAGCGCAATTGCCCATGGCGCTGTTGATGCTGGCATCCGCGTTGCGGGCCGGCGTGGCCATGACGACCGGTTTGCGCCATGTCGTGGAACAAAGCAGCGCACCGCTCGCCCAGGAGTTCGGTCTGATGCTGCGGGAACAGCGTCTGGGCGTGCCGTGGGACGTTGCGCTGGACAATCTGCAGGCCAGGATGCCTGCTGACTCGACCTCGCTGGTGGTGGCGGCAATGCGCATCGCGGCAAAGACCGGCGGCAATCTGGCGGAAGCCCTGGAGAGCATCGCGCAGACATTGCGTGTCCGCCTTCAATTGCAGGCAAAGCTGCTGGCGTTGACGTCCCAGGGGCGGCTGCAGGCATGGATCGTCGGGGCTTTGCCTTTGCTGTTGCTGGCGGTGCTCGACCGACTGGAGCCGGAAATCATGGGGCTGTTGTGGCATACGCCGATGGGGTGGGGCGTGCTGGCCATCGTGGCGGTGCTGGAGACGGCCGGCGTAATGCTGATCCGGCGAATCATGCGGATTGATATCTGAGTGGGGGCGGGATGTGGCTATACCTGAGCATGTCCGCGACGGCAGCCGGGACGGCCTGGCTTGCGTGGGTGCTGTTGAGACCGTTGTTGAAGGCGGAACAGAATGCGGCGCGCGCCATGCCGTGGTGGTGGCGCGTCGCATGGCCCTGGATCGCTGCGGTGGCGCCGTTGGCGGGTCGGCTCTGCTCGTGGCGGTGGCGGCTACGGCTGGACCAGGCAATAGAACGGGCGGCGTTGCCGCGGGAAGTCGGGTATGCGCACATCGCGGCGTTGTGCGCTAGCGCGGCTATCGCTGCCGGCGGCATGGCCGCCGCCGGAGCGCTTGCGCTGGCGCCGCCGGGCGACGCGGCGCTGCTGCCCTGGGCGCTGGCGTGTGCGCTGGCCGCCGGCATGGCGCCGGCGTTGTGGTTGAAGGGGCTGGGTGCGCAGCGATGCCGCGCCATCGAACGGGATCTGCCCTTCGTGTTCGACATGATGACGCTGTGCGTCGAAGCGGGCTTGAGCGTGCAGGGCGCGCTGCAATTGGCGGCACAAAGCGGTCCGCCGGGTGTGCTGCGCGACGCGCTCACGGATGCCCTGGCAGAAATGCGGGCGGGCGTGTCCAGAACCGTGGCGATCAAGACATTGGCCGAGCGCAGCAACAGCGCGCTGGCGCGAAACTGGGCGGCGGCTCTGGCGCAGGCGGAGGCGCTTGGGGCCAGCCTGGGGCCGGTCTTGCGCGCGCAGGCGGCGCAATGCCGCAGCGATCGCCACACGAGGGCCGAGCAACTGGCGATGCAGGCGCCGGTGAAGATGCTGCTGCCGTTGATCGGCTGCATCTTTCCGTGCACGTTTATCGTGCTGGCGTTTCCGATTGCGGTTCAGTTATTGCAGAGCGTGCAATGAGCCGCCCCATGCCATTATGCGAAGGGCGCCTGCGGTTGCTGACCGTGAAGCGGTGGTGGGGGCGTATGCGTGGGTTGCTGGGGCGGGCCCCGCCGGGGCCGCGGGCAGGCGTGCTGCTGACTCCCTGCGCCGCGGTGCATACCTTTGGTATGCGCTACGCCATCGACGTGGCGTTTATCGGCCGGGACGGCCGGGTGGTGGGATTGCGCCGGGCGCTTGCGCCGTGGCGGGTGACGTTATGCCTGCGCGCCGTTGCCGTTGTCGAGATGCGTGCCGGGGTTATTGATGCCGAACACGGAGGTATAGGCCGGATAGAAGCTGCAGTACAGGACGCCGCCCGCCGCGATGTTGAACGGAATCTGCAGCGTGCCGGCAAATTGGGGCGATAAACCGACGGCAACCAGCAATCCGGCGCACAGGTCGATGAACAGAAACACCATGATCCAGCAAACGCCATACACCATGAACGGCAGCTTGTTGCGCCAGCACGCGATGCCGGAGAAGAACAGGGCTTGCGTCAGGCGCAGACCGTGCCAGGCCACCAGCACGGGCGCGTGCCAGAACAGGGCCGCGATCACCACGTAGCAAATTGCGAACAGCATCAGCGGCATGGCCATGGCCGACAGGATCGGCTCCATGCTCTTTTCGACCGAGGCGATGCGCATGCCTTCCATCATCGAATCGGAAAAGGGCAGGAAGATGGCCAGGCCTGTCACCAGGCAAAGGCCGGCATACAGCAGACCCATCAGGAACAGCTTGCGGAATACGCCGGGCTGTTTGAGCGGCTTGCCCCACATGGACGGCAGCATGACGCGGTCGGCCTCGACGTGCTTGCACGCGGACAGCGTCATCAGGGTGATGATGGGCATCAGGGCCACGACCAGCATCGGGCCGACCGGCGGCGTTGCCGATGCAAAGACGACGAGCAGGCTGATCGCCATGGCCCAGGTGAACATGGCCAGGGGTTGTTTGCGGAACAGACGGAATCCGTCGCGGACCCAAAGCCAGCCGGACGTCGCGGGTAGAAATGCTGCTTGCATGGCTCTCTAGAAGGGAGTTCTCTCAAATAGGGGATGCTGTTCCCATTATGGGGGGCGTAGCGGTTACGGCAAGACGGGCAGTTCCGAGCGGTGGCGCGCTTGCAACACTCTTTCGAAGTGGCGTGGGTCGTGCGGCTTGAGCGTCTGCGCCGGGCGGGGCAGGAAGAAGTCGTACAACCGGGACAGCCAGAAACGTAGGGCTGCCGCTCGCAGCATCTGGGGCCAGACTTCGCGCTCGGCGTCCGTGAAGGGGCGCACCGCCGCGTAGGCAGCCAGCCAGGATTGCACCAGCTCGGGGATGAATTCGCCGGTGTCGCGCTCGATGCACCAGTCGTTGACGCTGACGGCCACGTCGAACAGCCAGGTGTCGCAGCCCGCGAAATAGAAGTCGATGATGCCGCCCATGAGCGGATCTTCGAAGGTGCCGGCAAAAAGGACGTTGTCCCGGAACAGGTCGCAGTGGGCGGGGCCGGACTGCAAGGCCTGCCATGCGGGCGTTTGGATGGCGGCCTGCTGGGCGGCCAGTTCGGACGTCAGCAGTTCGGCCTGGGCGGGGCTGAGAAAGGGCAGGACCTTGGGCGCGGTTTCGAGCCACCACGACAGCCCGCGCAGGTTGGGCTGGTGGATCGGAAAGTCCTGCGCCGCGACGTGGGCGCGGGCGAGGGTGGCGCCGGCGAGCGCGCAGTGGGCGGGGCCGGGGGCCGGCTCGTACCCGCCGGGCAGGCGCGACACGATGGCGCACGGCTTGCCGTGCAGCGTGGTCAAGCGGGTGCCGTCGCGCAGCGTCTGCGGCTGCGGCACCGGGATGCCGCGTTCGGCCAGGTGATACATCAGCTCAATGTAGAAGGGCAACTGCGCCTGCGTCAGCACCTCGAACAGCGTCAGGACATATTCGCCCCGCGTCGTGTACAGAAAATAGTTGGTGTTCTCGATACCCGCCGTAATGCCTCGAAGCGAGACGAACTCGCCCAGATCGAAATGCGCCAGCAGGGCGCGCGCGTCGTCATCGGATACGGGGGTGAATACGGCCATGGATCTTCGGTATGAGGGTTGAACGGACGCGCGCACGGGCGTGCAGGGTCGCGGCGCCGCAATTTTAGACCACATGGCGGGCGGCCTCGGGCAGCGGTTTCACGTGCGGCGCCGATCCCGGCGGGCACAATGTCGCCAAGCACCGTAAAATACCGCATCCCCTTGTTTTGTAGAGTGATTCTTGGACTCCCCCGACTGGCGGCTTTGCGTCGCCCCGATGATCGACGTCACTGACCGCCACTGCCGGTACTTTCACCGTCTGCTGGCGCCGCGCGCCCGCCTGTACACCGAAATGATCACCACCGGTGCGCTGCTGCACGGCAACGTGGCCCGCCACCTGGACTTTGACGAGGCCGAGCATCCCGTCGCCTTGCAATTGGGCGGCAGCGAGCCCGACGCATTGGCGCACGCCGCCAAGCTTGGCAAGCAATGGGGCTACGACGAAATCAACCTGAATTGCGGCTGCCCGTCCGAACGGGTCCAGAAGGGCGCCTTTGGCGCCTGCCTGATGGCCGAGCCGGCCCTGGTGGCCGACTGCATGAAGGCCATGCAGGACGCCGTGGACATTCCTGTCACGGTCAAGCACCGCCTGGGACTGGACTACGACGAATCCTATGAGTTCGTGCGCGATTTCGTGGGCAAGGTCTATGACACCGGTTGCCGCGTGTTCATCGCTCACGCGCGCAATGCCGTGCTCAAGGGCCTCTCGCCCAAGGACAACCGCGAGATCCCCCCGCTGCGCTACGACGTGGTTGCGCAATTGAAGCGCGATTTTCCGGATTGCACGTTCGTGCTCAATGGCGGTCTGGCCGATGCCGGGCAGTCCGTGCAGGCGGCCGGAGCCTTTGATGGGGTAATGCTGGGTCGCGCCGCATGGCATACGCCGCGCGTGCTGTCTGAAGTGTCAATGCAGTTGTGGCCGTCGGTGCGGCTGCCCAGCGATGCGCAGGTCGTGGACGCGATGACGGAGTACGCCGCGCGTCAGGTTGCCAAGGGCGTGCCGTTGCGGGTGATGACGCGTCCGATGCTGGGGCTGGTGAATGGCCAGTCAGGGGCGCGTCGGTGGCGCCGGATGTTGTCGGATCCGGCCCTTTTGGCGGCGAACAATCCGGAACTGATCTACGACGCGTGGCGCAGCCAGCGGCATGCGCCGGGTGCGCGCGACGCGACGCGCGAGGCCGCGTCCGCCGGGATGTGAATACGCAGCCGGCGCCGCAAGGGCGCCGGCGGGCTCAGGACTGGGCGGGCTCCGCGCTTTCGGCAGGCCAATCGCGAATGTAGGCTTTCAGCATGTTGTTTTCGAACTGCTGCGCCGCGACGATGGCCTGCGCCATGTCGTAGAACGAAATGACGCCCATCAGGGTGGGGCCGTCCATGACGGGGATGTAGCGGGCGTGCTTTTCGAGCATCAGGCGCTGGACTTCGTCGGCGCTGGTGTTGGGCGAAACGCTGACCGGCGCGTCGTCCATGATGGAACGGATGGTCGTATCGCCTGCGCCGCCGTGCGCGTGCATGTGGCGGATGATTTCGCGGAACGTGAGCATGCCGGTCAGGGTGCCGAATTCCATGATGACCAGCGAGCCTATGTCTTGTTCGCTCATGGTTTGCACGGCCTGGGCCACGGGCATGTCGGGCGACGCCGTATAGAGCGTATCGCCCTTGACGCGCAAAATCTCACTGACCTTCAACATCGGTATCTCCTGGGGCGGACTGCGCCCTATGCTTTGCTATTTCTTGTTCGCTTCCAGTTGCAGCACTGGGGCGACTCCATTTCCGGTATTTTGCGCTTCTCCGCAGAGTTCTTCCAGCGTTGGCGTGGTTTGCGGCGAATTTACGGACGATGCGATGCGCAGGATGTCGGGGTCATTGCGGACGCGGGATTGGCTTCGGTCCAGCAGGAAGCGATCCACGACGGGCGCCAACGAGGTCTCGCGCGCGTCGCACGTCAGCATCCAGTTGTCTTCGGGACTTCGGGTGGCCAGTCCCATCTTGCTCAGCGTTTCCAGGACTTCATTGAGTTCATCCTGATGCAGCCGCAGCTCCGAGGCCAACGTGTTGGCGGCCACGCCGCCGGGCGTCGAGAGCTGCGCGCGGCGCAGTGCGCGCAGCGCATCGAGCGCGTCGACGAACGAGGCGCCCGGGTAGCGGTTGATGTGCCAGCGTCCCAGCCGGATCAGCGGCGCGCTGGAAGCAAGCGTTGCGCCCAGCAGCACGGCCAGCCAGGACAGGTAGATCCACAGCAGGAAGATTGGCAGCGTGGCGAAGGCGCCGTAGATGACCGTGTAGGTGGGAAACCGGGTCAGGTAGAAGGCGAACGCCGACTTCATGATTTCCAGCACGATGGCCGTGACACAGCCCCCGATCAGCGCGTCGCGCCACAGCACGTCGCGGTTGGGTACGACGACAAAAAGCGCGGCAAAGCCCAGGCCGGTCAGCACCAGCGGGATGAACGAGACGACGACACTGATGACTTCAGGGACGTCCTTGATGAGACCCAGCGATTCGCGGGCCACGAACGAGGTCGCCCACAAGCTGGCGCCCGCCAGGACGGGCCCGAGCGTGATGATGGCCCAATACACCAGTGCCCGCTGCGGCAGGGGACGCTGGCGCGAGACGCGCCAGATGTCGTTGAAGGCCTGATCGATCGTCATGATCAGCAGCAGCGATGTGACCAGCAGGAACGCGCCGCCAATGGCGGTCAGGCGCGACGCCTGGTGCGCGAACTGGTTCAGGTAGTCCATGATGTTGTCCGACACGGACGGCGGCATCAGGCTGGTGGTGAGGAAGTCCTCGAGGGCGACCCGGAATTCCTGGAACACGGGAAAGGCCGTGAACAGCGACAGCACCACCGCGAGCATGGGGACGATTGCCAGAACGGTGGTGAAGGTGAGGCTGGAGGCAACCTGCAGCAGCTTTTCTTCGTTGGCGCGTTGGAGGACGAAACGAAATACGCGTCCGGTCCTCGCGACCCGGGAAATGCGCGAGGTTGGTCGTTCTTTGACCGCCGGCGTAGCGGCGGCGGGCTCGGCGGGGCGATTCATCAGGCGATAATAGCAGCATGAATCCCGAACTCAACCCCCGCTTGCGCCTCGTCGCCTCGGTTTCATTGTTTGCCCTGATCGTGCTGTGCGTCGCCTGGGAAACCGTGGTGGCGCCGGTGCGGCCGGGCGGTTCCTGGATGCTGCTGAAAGCCTTGCCGCTGGCGTTTCCGCTGCGGGGCATCGTGCGAGGCAATCTCTACACCTACCAGTGGGCGGCCATGCTGTCGCTGCTGTATCTGATGGAAGGCGTGGTGCGCGCCATGTCGGATCCGGCGCCGCTGTCCGTCTTGATGGCGTGGGGCGAGATCATCTTGTCCACCACCTTTTTCCTCAGCGCCATCTTTTATGTGCGGCCCGCCAAGCGCGCTGCCCGGAGTCAACGCGCATGAATGCCCAGTCCCTGTCCGAACTGCAAGCCGTCAACTCCTTTGCGGCCCTGCCCGAGGCTTTCTACACCCGGCTGGCGCCGCGCGGGCTGAACAATCCTCGTCTGCTGCACGCCAACGAACAGGCGGCCGCCCTGATCGGCCTGGATCCGTCGGTCCTGACCACCCCCGAATTCCTGCAGGTGTTTTCCGGCGGGCAGCCATTGCCGGGCGGCGATACGCTGGCCGCCGTCTATAGCGGCTACCAGTTTGGCGTGTGGGCAGGGCAGCTTGGCGACGGTCGGGCGCATCTGCTGGGCGAGGTTCAAGGGCCCGAGGGCGCCTGGGAACTGCAGCTCAAGGGCTCGGGCATGACGCCGTACTCGCGGATGGGCGACGGGCGGGCCGTGCTGCGGTCTTCCGTTCGGGAGTACCTGGCCAGCGAGGCGATGTTCGGGTTGGGCGTGCCCACCACGCGCGCCCTGGCGCTGGTCGTTTCCGATGATCCGGTCATGCGCGAAACCGTCGAGACCGCCGCGATCGTGACGCGGATGTCGCCCAGTTTCGTCAGGTTCGGCTCGTTTGAACATTGGTCGTCACGGCGTCAGCCGGACATGCTGAAAACACTGGCCGATTATGTGATCGACCGCTATTACCCCGAGTGCCGCGACGTGCCGACTGGCGATTCGGCGTCCGAGACGGCTCCGTACGTGAATCTGCTGCGTGAAGTTACGAGGCGCACGGCGTTGCTGATGGCGGACTGGCAGGCTGTCGGGTTTTGCCACGGCGTGATGAATACCGACAATATGTCGATCCTGGGGCTGACGCTGGATTACGGCCCTTATGGTTTCATGGACGGATTTCGGCTGGGTCATATCTGCAACCATTCGGATGCCGAAGGTCGATACTCCTGGAATCGGCAGCCGTCCGTGGGGCTTTGGAACCTGTATCGGCTAGGCGGCAGTCTGCACCTGCTGGTGCAGGACGCTGACGCATTGCGCGCCGTGCTGGATGAATACGAAGCCATTTTCACGCGCGCGTTCCATGACAAGATGGCCGCCAAGATGGGTTTGGCGGCGTGGCGTCCTGACGATGAGGCGTTGCTGGACGATCTGCTTAAACTGATGGACGCCAATCAGGCGGACTTCACGTTGTCCTGGCGCCGGCTGGCCGACGCCACGCAGGGACAGCGCAACGCCTTTGAGGATTTGTTTATCGACCGTCCCGCCGCCGGCGCCTGGCTCGACAAGCTGCTGGCCCGGCATGCGCAGGACGGGCGGCCTGCGGCGGATACGGCGGCCGCCATGAACGGCGTGAATCCCTTGTACGTGCTGCGTAATCACCTGGCAGAACAGGCGATTCGCGCGGCCAAGGCCGGCGACGCCAGCGAAATTGAAACGCTCATGAAACTGCTGCGAAGCCCCTTCGTCGCCCAGGAGGGTTTTGAACGCTATGCCGGCCTGCCCCCGGATTGGGCTGGTGGAATCGAAGTGAGTTGCTCGTCATGAAGATAATTTTGCGATAACGTCGACAGCATTAATCGTGCGACATTCCCCGGATTAACAAAAAAATCTCGGTAAAAATGTGAAATATCGCCATTTTTTTCGCTGCAATCATTCGTTTCCATTGTAAAAGTCGTAAGATTGCCGGCTCCGGGGCATTTTTGATCGCGTGGGCGCTCCAGGGTTATTTGTCGACAATTTCAATGTAAAGCACTCTGAATATGCCTGGTGCAGATGGTTTGCTATGTATAGGACTGCTCGAGGACGACGCCGATTTCCGCGAGGAACTGGCGTTGGGCTTGGGCGGCTACGGTTTTCGCGTGGCGTTCGCTTGTGACAATGCAGTTGCGTTCTACCGCCGCCTGCAAGAGCAGCCGTGCGACATCGTCATTCTCGACGCCCATCTTCCCGGCGAAGACGGCTTTTCCGTTGCGACGCGCCTGCGTGCTTTGAGCCCGGTGGGCATCGTCATGCTGACGGGCCGCAGCGCCCTGGAAGACCGCGTCCGCGGCCTCGAGGGCGGCGCCGACGTCTACATGACCAAGCCGGTGGATTTGCTGGAACTCAGCTCCGTCATTCGCAGCCTGGCGCGCCGCATGCGGTTGGCCAAGGCGCCACGCCCGGCTGACGCCGAGACGCGCGCGTCGGCGGATACGAACTGGTCACTGCAGGACGGCGGCTGGATCCTGGTGGCGCCCGACGGCGCCTCGCTGCACCTGAGCGCGCAGGAACGGACGTTCCTGGTAGCCCTGATGGACGCCGCGGGCAGTGCCGTCAGCCGGCAGGCGCTGGCTGAACTCTTCCTGCCCGACAGCCCGGGCGGGTTTGAGTTGCGGCGTATCGACGTGCTGGTGAGCCGTCTGCGCGCCAAGGCGCAAAGCGCCGGACTCAAACTGCCGGTGTTGTCGGTGCGCGGTCAGGGTTACGTGTTCGCGGCCTGACCCGGCCGCGGCTGCGGCTGACGCCAAGGCCCGTGCAGCGCTTAAGCCGACTGCCCGTTGGCGGGCAGGGTGATGACAAAGCGCGTGCCCACGCCCACCTTGCTTTGCATCGTCAGCGAACCGCCCTGGCTTTGGCAGATGCGCCGGGCCAGATACAGCCCGATCCCCATGCCCTGGGTTTCGCGATGCGCGGACCGCCGAAAGCGCGGCTCGAAGATCCGGGCTTGTTCCTCTTCTCCAATCCCCGGGCCGCGGTCCACGACGGCTGCCCAGGTCATGGCCGTGTCGCCGACCCGTGTATGACCCGTCTCGATTCGCACCGGTTCGTTGGCCGGCGAATACTTGATGGCGTTGTGAATCAGGTTGCGCACGACGACGCTGGTGAGCGGGCGATCGCAGAACACCGGCTGCGGCGCTTGCGCTTCGAGCACCAGAGCATGCGCGGTATCCGGGCGCATGGCATTCACCACGTCGCGCACCAGGTCGGCCATGTCTGTCTGTTCGCCGCGCGGACTCCAGGCATGTTCCTCGAGGCGATCCTGATTCAGCAACTGATCCATCAGCTCGGTCATCCGCGCAACCGACCGATGAATGCGCGCGAGCCGCGTGTCTACGGTTTCGCCACTGTCCGACAGAATCATGTCCAGCGATTGCGCCGCGGCGCTGATGGTGGCCAAGGGCGCGCGCAGCTCGTGCGAGATCAGCGCGTTCATCTGCCGTTGCGTGTCCAGCGCACCGGCCAGTTCGGCCAGCCGCAGTTCGCCTTGCGCCAGGTGTTCGGCGTCCGAGCCGGCGCCATTATTGCGCGCCGGCGCGGCACTGTTGGAGGCATCCAGCGCCAGCCAGACCAGCGTGCCCGACACCAGCATCAGTCGCAGCATTTCGAAGCTCGCATCCGTGGCGTCTGCGCCGCTTGCGTGCCACGCGTCGTGCCCGAGGATCCAGGCTGATGCGCCAAACGCGAGCATCAGCGCAAGGTTGGCCGGGCGGCCAGACCGCTGCCGCACCGCGCTGGCCAGGAACCACAGCGCCAGCGGCACGCTCAGCGCAGCGCACACGCCGGCAATGGCCGCAGGAAGCACTCCCGATTCCGTTTCATACACGAAGATCAGCGCCAGCGCCGCCACGCCGGACAGCGCAATGCTGATCCACCGGCACGCAACGCCCAGTCCGGTTGCAATGCGCGATCCCTGCAGCAGGGGCGCGGTCAGGGCGAGCAGGGCGGCATAAGAGGCAGCTTGCAGCGCGCCCGGCGGCATTAGATCGGGCAGCGAACGGAACAACCCTTCGACCAGCGCGAAGGCCATGCCTGCTGCATACAGCGCGTTGCGCGTGTGCGCCCAGGCCACGCCGCACACTATCGCGCAGGCGATGGCGACGCCGGCGGTCAAGCCTGAGTGCAGGTTCTCGTAGCCGGCATGTCCCCCGTCGGCATTCAACCCATAAGCGAGCGCGTAGGCCGGCCAGAAGCAGGCGCACAGCAGCAGGCCGACTCCCGACCAGATGGTTGTGCGGAAGAAGCCGGGCTGGCTTGCGCGAAGGTGGCGAAAACGCCAGCGGGTGCGAAGAAACAATCCTTCCGTCAACTAGGAACCCATTGGTGATCATGCGCGAGATCTTGCGCGTGGGCGGAGTTTACGACAGCTCCGCTTATCGCGCGGACGCCGATTTCTTCCAGCACGAGTTGCGTCGCCGTGTCCGGCACGTCAGCCGCATAAACCGACATGCCGAGCGTCATCGCGGTCGCGACCACGGTGGCGGCCAGGTGCTGGCTGCCGGGACTTTGCAGGAGGCCGCCGATGAAACTGCCGCTCAGCGTCACGTACGAGACGGGAAATTCATGCAGGTGCTCCATGGCGCCGAATTGCTGCGACAGCCGCGCTACCCCGACCCGTCCGCCTGCGCCCGTGACGATGTCGCAGAGCTGGCGCACATCGGCGCCTTGTTCGACGAGTCCCGCGGCGTCGACTTCCAGGATCAGCCGCGCTGACAGCGTGGGCCGGTCGTCGAGCATGCGTTCAAGACGCGCGAAGAAGGATCCTTGGGCAAGGGTGGCAAGCGATACCGGCACCGTGAGTGCGCCGTCATGAGTGAACAGCCAATCGAGACCCAGGCGGATCGCCTGGATATCGCATTCGGCGGACAGGCCCAGGCGCACGGCTGGCGGCATGAAGATCGAAGCCGGCACGGGATCGGTGCCGGAGGCATCGTGCAGCGTCAGGCAGGCCTCGTGGTGCAGCAGGGCGCCCGACAGGTCATGCAACGGCTGTGCCGTCAGTGAGAACCGGTGCTGCTCCAGCGCGGTAACCAGCGCGTCGTGCCAGCTGTATTCACCGATGCGGGTGCTGTCGGCGGCCTGGCTTGCCGGCGTGATCTGGTCGTCGTCCGCGCTTTCGGCGCACATCAGCGCATGATCCAGACGCGCGAGGATGTCGCTCATGTTGTCGCCCGGCGCGAAGGCTGCCATGGCCAGCGCCCACCGGCACCATCCGTATTTGTCCATCGGCACGCGCAGCGACCGCAGCTCGCGCCGCACGCGTTCGGCCAGCACGCTGGCCTGCGGCGCCGAGGTGCGCGGCAGCAGCAGGGCAAAATCCGATCCGCTGATCCGGGCGATCAGCGTGCCCGGACCGCCGAATTCCTGCACGAGCTTGCGCAGGCGGTCCGACGATGAGCGCAGCCACTGGTCGGTGAAGGCCCGCGACAGGTGCCGGTTGATCTGTGCGAGGTCGCGTTGGCGGAACATCAGCAGATGACCGCCGGCCTCGTCGGATTTATCTGCCAGCGCCAGCCGGAACTGGTCGACAAAATGCTTGCGGTTCGACAGGCGCGAGATGGGATCCCGGTAGATTTCGCTTTGCAGCGATTCGATGCGCGCATTCTGCTCCTCGACCGTGGCGGCGACACGGCGCTGCGCATCGACCAGCGCCTGGTCCACACCGGGCACTTCGCACGAACCGCTCAATGGCGCATCGGCGCCGGGCGCCAGCGCGCGCACGCGTTCGCAGATGTCGCGCGACGTGCGGGCTTCGATCCAGCGCACGAGATTGGTGGCGAACAGCGCCCAGAATGCGGCCGCGGCCAGCACCAGACCCAGAACGCGGATGCCGCCTTGCCACAGCGTGTCGCGAGCCAGGCGAGCATCGGCCTGCACGGTGAGGGTGCCTTTGCCTTGTCCGCCAGGAATGACGAACGGCCGGGAAATGGCCGGTGCTTCCATGTTCAGCCAGCCGGCGCGCCAATCGCGCTCCCGGCCTGCGGCAGCCGGTCCCGACCGGCGCTCCACACGCAGCGCGTTCCCTTCGTTCGTGATATTGACCAGCGAATACAGGCCCTGCCCGAACAATTCATCGGCAAGGGCGACTTGCTCGCTATGGCTGCCGGAACTGTGCGACAAGGCCCACGCGAGGGCATTGGCGCCCGATTCGCTTTGCTGGGCGAGCTGCGTATTCAGATAGCGGTGCGCCGCCAGCATCCCGAGGGCCTGGGCGCCCAGCAGGATAAAGCCGACCAGAAGGGCGGAGCATAAAAGCAGCCGGCGTAGTGTGGGCATGTATTGGCGAATCCCTTCCTGGGCCTGTGCGGGATAAAAACCTGGATATCAAACGTGACACACGTTACGAAACAACAGCCAGCAGCGGTGTCACGGTACTGGGACCTGTCACAGAACGCACAGAATATTACGAAATGCTCGGTCGTATCCGACAAGGTGTGCAATTATTTCGCTCGTGAGAATTGGCCCTTTGAGAACTATTGAGACACTGCGTATTAATTTTTGGGGTTGCGGTGTCGTAGATGGGTCGAGGCGTGGCGAAAGGACCGGCCAGAGATCGCCAATCCGGGACCCCGCCATGACCGCTGCGAGCAACATAGGATCCGAAGAAAGTCAGGAGAAGGAGGCGCGTTGCCTCCGAAATGTGGCGTTTTTTTGCGAAAACAATGCATAATTTAAAATATGTTACAGCCCCCGGGCCCGTGATCGGGCCGCAACGCCGGGGGCGTTTGGATAGGGGGGCTCCGTGCGTGAGAGTTACCTGCTCGCACTGTGCCTGACGCTCGCGGGCGCACTTGCAGCGATCAGTCTGCTGTTCTTCCGCCGGGACCGCGCGCTGCGCCGCCGCCTGACGCGGGATGAACTGACCGGCCTCCTCAGCCAACAGGAGTTGCATCGTCGCGTGCGTACCTGGCTGGGCCAACCCCAGGGTACGACGCGCCGCGGCGCCTTTTTTCTCGTCAGTTTCGAACACTACGCGCAGATCAGCGCCATGCTGCGCGCCGGCGAAGACCAGGCATTACTGGTGCAGGTGGCCGATCGCATCAGCCTGGTCGCACGCGCGCTCGGTGGGATGGCCGCGCGCTCCGGGGCCGATTCGTTCACCGTCTGTGTCCCCGGCGTGGACGAGGAGGGGGCTGCCCAGGTGTCCGCCAAGCTGCTGGCCGACCTGAGCGCGCCTTATGAACTGGGCGCCCGTCCCCTGATTGCCGTCTTCCGGATTGGCGCGGCGCTGTATCCCGCCCACGGCCGCAGTGTCGAGGAGTTGCAACGCTGCGTGCAGGTGGCGATGGTGCCCCTCAAGGATCGGGGCGGCGAGGGCTGGAACCTCTTCGACTTCCGGCTGCTGGCGCGGCAGCGGGATCAGCAGGGCCTGGAAAATGACCTTAGGCTGGCGCTGACGACACCGGCCATGGAGCAGTTTGAACTCTATTACCAGCCGGTCTGCGACAGTGCGACCGGCGTGGTGCAGGGGTGCGAGGCGTTGCTGCGCTGGCATCACCCCGTGCTGGGCAGCGTGTCGCCCGCCGTGACAATCGAATTGGCCGAACGCAGCGGACTGATCGTGCCGCTGGGCGCCTGGATCCTGGAGCGCGCCTGCACGCAGGCGGCGCTCTGGCCGTCGGCGTGGCGCGTCCACGTGAACCTGTCGGTCAAGCAGATGAACGAAGACGGGTTGGTCCAGCTTGTATCGGACGTGCTGGCGGCCGCCCGGCTGTCGCCGCGCAAGCTGGTGCTGGAGATCACCGAATCCATCTTCATCCTGCACTACGAGCGGCACGTGAAGATCCTGAATACGCTGCGCGACATGGGCATCGGGGTAGCGCTGGATGACTTTGGTTGCGGCTATTCCAGCCTGAACCATCTGCGCCATCTGCCCATCGACTGGGTCAAGATCGACCGCAGCTTCATTTCCGCCCTGGAATCGGACGCCGGCAGCCGCGAGGTGGTCTCTGCGCTGTTCGGCTTGTGCCAGGCCATGCACCTGCCGGTCGTGGCCGAAGGCGTCGAAACCGAAGGGCAGCGCGAAATCCTGAAGTCGTTGGGATGCCGCGTGATGCAGGGCTTTCTGCTGGGGCGGCCGGCGCCCGCCGCCGAAATCCAGGCTTTGGCCGCGGCGGTGTCATAATCGGGGTTGCTTGCAAACCCGACCTGTTGACTCCTTATGCCCGGCAATACCCTAGGTACTCTTTTTACCGTCACGAATTTCGGCGAATCCCACGGGCCGGCCATCGGTTGCGTCGTGGACGGCTGTCCTCCGGGACTGGCCCTGGACGCATCCGATATCCAGTACGAACTGGATCGCCGCCGCCCGGGCACCTCGCGCCACGTGACGCAGCGCCAGGAAGCCGACCAGGTCGAGATCCTGTCCGGCGTCTATAACGGGGTCACTACCGGCACGCCCATCGGACTGCTGATCCGCAATACCGACGCGCGCAGCAAGGACTACTCCAACATCGAGGACACCTTCCGTCCGGGCCACGCCGACTTCGCCTACTGGCGCAAATTTGGCGTGCGCGACCCGCGCGGCGGCGGACGTTCCTCGGCCCGGCTGACGGCGCCCACCGTGGCGGCCGGCGCCATCGCCAAGAAGTGGCTGGCCGAGCAATACGGCGTCAAGGTGCGCGGCTACATGAGCCAGCTGGGGCCTGTCGCCATCCCGTTCGTTTCGTGGGACGAAGTGCCCAACAATCCCTTCTATGCCCCCAACGCCGACGTCGTCCCCGAACTGGAAGCCTATATGGACCAGTTGCGCCGGGACGGCGATTCCATCGGCGCGCGCATCGAAGTCGTGGCAGAGAACCTGCCGGCAGGCTGGGGCGAACCGATCTACGACCGCCTGGACGCCGACATCGCCCACGTCATGATGGGCCTGAACGCGGTCAAGGGCGTTTCCATTGGCGCCGGCTTCGACTGCATCACGCAGCGCGGGTCGGAACATGGCGACGAGATCACGCCCGAGGGCTTCCTGAGCAACCACGCCGGCGGCGTGCTGGGCGGCATTTCGACCGGCCAGCCCATCACCGTGTCGCTCGCGATCAAACCCACGTCGAGCATCCGCGTCGAGCGCCGCTCGGTCAACCGCGCCAACGAGCCGGTGATGGTGCAAACATTGGGCCGCCACGACCCGTGCGTGGGCATCCGCGCCACGCCCATCGCCGAAGCCATGCTGGCGCTTGTGCTGATCGACCACGCGCTGCGCCATCGCGGTCAGTGCGGCGCGGCGCCCGTCTGATACGTTTTCCCGTAGTTGAATTGGCTTGGAGGCCGACATGAAACAGAAGCGTCATTTTCTGCGCAATGCCGGGGCCGTGCTGTCGCTGGCCGTGCTGGCCGGCTGCACCAGCATGAACACCACGCAGTCAGGCGCCGTGGGCGTTGACCGCAAGCAATACATGTCCACGATGGTGCCGGCGCAGGCGCTGGAACAGGAAGCAAACCAGCAGTACGCCGACATCCTGCAGGAGGCCAAGTCCAAGGGCCTGCTGGATCGCGACGCCAAGCAAGTGGCGCGCGTGCGCGAGATCTCGCAGCGCCTGATCGCGCAGGCCGGCGTGTTCCGTCCCGATGCGGCCAACTGGAAATGGGAAGTCCACGTGCTGTCCAGCGACGAGGTCAACGCCTGGTGCATGCCGGGCGGCAAGATCGCCGTCTACACCGGCCTGATTTCGCAGATCAAACCGACCGACGATGAGCTGGCCGCGGTGCTGGGCCACGAAATCGCCCACGCGCTGCGCGAACATGCGCGCGAGCGCGTGTCCCAGCAGATGGCGACCAATCTGGGCTTGCAGGTGTTGTCCATTGCCACGGGATCCAAGGCGGCGTCGGACCTGGGCGGTGAGTTGACCAGCGTGATGTTCACCTTGCCCAACAGCCGTACGCACGAGACCGAGGCGGACCGGATGGGCGTGGAACTGGCGGCCAGGGCGGGCTACGACCCGCGTGCTGCCGTGACGCTGTGGCAGAAGATGGGCGCGGCCAGCCAAGGCAGTGCCCCGCCCGAGATCCTGTCGACCCATCCGTCGGCCGCCTCGCGCATCAGTGATCTGCAATCGGCTTCGCAGAAAGTGATGCCGCTTTACGAACAGTCCAAGGGCCAGGCCGCGCGTTAAGACGGCAAGGCGTTACGCTGAGGACGCGGCCCGCGCGGCAATGCCTGCGCGGGCCGTTTTGCATGGTCCTTGCCTGGCGGTGGGGCCTGTCTGATCCCCCAACCGCAGGTCCTTGCGGTATTCCTTCGACTTACAAGGCGCTCGCCGTCTTGACGCCCTGGCCGCGCATGATCTCGATGCCCAGGCCGTGCAGAATGCGCTGCGTCTCCGCGTCCGGCACGTCTTCCGCGTAAACCGCAATTCCCAGCGAACGGGCCGTTTCCAGCACCGATGCCGTCAACTGCTGGCTACCCGGGCTTTGCGACATTCCGCCCACGAACCCCCCGCCCAATTTCACGTAGGACAACGGCAGCGTGTGCAGTTGCGCCACCGCGCCAAATTGCTGCGCCAGGCGTCGCACGCCGATGTGTGCGCCAAATTCCGCTGCGACCCGCGCAAAGGCGGTGATCTGCTCGTGGCATTCCACCAGCCCGTGCGCGTCGATTTCCACGTACAGACGGCGCGCCAGCGGACGGTTTTCGGTCAGCAGCAGTGCAAGCTGGCGCAGGAACTTCTGGCCGCGCAAAGAGGGCAGCGCCACGCGCACCGCAAGTTCGCCCGAATGGCTGGCCAGCCATTCCAAGCCCAGCCGCACGGATTCCAGATCGCATTCCGCCACCAGGTCCAGCCGCACGGCCGGCGGGATGAAGAGCGTGGCGGGGATCGGCTCCTGGTCGGGCGCGGTGCGCAGCATCAGCATGGCTTCGGTGCGCACGGTGCGCCCATCGAGCGCCAGCAAGGGTTCGGTGGACAGTTCGAACTGCCGGTTCTCCAACGCCGTCTGGATCGCGTCCTTCCAGGCGCGTTCGCCCGCTTCCGACGGCGACTGCATGTCGGTGGCGCCCGCGATCACGACCTGGTCGTTGCCGGCGCTTTCAGCGCGCATCAGGCCAAAATCCAGGCGGGCGAGCACGGCGCCCGCCTGGCTGCCGTGTCCGTAATCGGTCATGGCCTGCGCCCAGCGGCAAAGATGGCCCTCACCAACCGGAATGCGCGAGGCATGCAGATCCGCGCGCACCTGCTCGGCCACCATCATGGCCTGCGGCGCCGCGCAGCCCGGCAGCAGCAGTGCAAAGTCCGACCCGTTCAGCCGCGCCAGCATGGGCGCGGCGACGTGCATGCGCTTGAGCGTGCCCTGAATGCGTTCGCACGCGGTGCGCAGCCATTGGTCGATGAATTCGCGCGGCATGTGGCGGTTCAGATCGGCCAGATCGCGCTGGCGAAACACCAGCACATGACCGCCGTCGATCCGGGACGTGCCCGCCGCGGGCCGGGTTTCCAGCGCGCGCCGGAACTCGTTGACGAAGTATTTGCGGTTGGGCAGGCCGGTCACCGGGTCCTGGTTCAGCTCCAGTTCCAGCGACTCGATCTTTGCGTTCTGTTCTTCGACGCTGGCATGGATGCGTTCGCGCGTCTGGTTCAGCGCCTGCACCACGCCGGACAACTCCGGCACGCGCGCCTCGACCTGCTCGCCGGGCGCGTCGCGCCCGATGCCGCGGACGTGTTCGCTGATCTCGCGCAGCAGACGGTTCTTGATCCATCCGACCAGCACGAAGGCAAACATGGCCCACAGGATGCCCGCGCCCACGACCAGCGCGATCATCTTCAAGCTGCTGCGCCACAGGGCTTCCCAGGCGTAGGCGTCGTTGGCGATCAGGGTGACTTCGCCGATCTGCCGCCAGCCGTCGCTGACCGCGTGGCTGGCCGCCTGGCTGTCCAGCGGCGCCAGCGCCTGAAACCACGCCGGCACGGACGCGGCGGTGGCGGTCGACTTGCGTTCGATCAGGACCTTGCCGTCGGGATCCGTCAGGCGCACCAGCGAGAAGTGCCCGCCGTCGTAAAGCGCCGAGACCAGCAGTTCCTGCACGACCGGATCGTTGTTCGCCGGTTGCGACAGGGACAGGGCCAGGGAGACGGCCGCGTCGGTGCTTTGCACCTGAAGCTGGCCCGACAGGTACTCACGCGCCGAATTGACGCTGAGCGCCAGCGTCCCCAGCAAAATCACGCTGATGGCGAGGGTCACACTGAGCAGTAGCTGACGAAGTATGGACATAGTCTTGTTTCCGGACATCAGGGGCGGATGCCTTCCCGTTCCATGCGTTGAAGTAGGTCGCGCCAGCGGCTAAGGCGGTCGACGGGCGCGGCCGCCTTGCCGTCCACGTAGACGCCGTCGGCGTTGAAACTGAAAACCGGCGTCAGGTCGCGCCGCTGCGTGGCCGGCAGGATGGTTGAGATCAGGCTGTCCAGCACCAGCGGGACGGCATTCGGGGTCTCGTAATAGCCCAGCACCATGTGGGCCACCTGGCTGCTGCTGGCCGCGCCGCCGATGCGGGCGCGCACGTAGATGAAGCGCAGCTTGTTGGCCGGTACGCCCATCGAGAGCAGGGTGAAATACTTGCCGATGACATAGTCTTCGCAATCGCCGGCGCCTTTGCCCAGCGACTCCAGGGGCGTTGCCCAGTAATCGGCTTGCTTCCAGATGATGGAATCCTCGCCGGAGAGCAGGGCGCGGTTCCAGAAATCGTTGGCGACGGTGAGACGGTCGCGGTCGGTTGCGGGGGCCGGGCTGCGCAACAGTTGCAGCCAGTTCGATACGGACTTTGCGCCCTTGGCGCCATAGCGGCTGGACGACAGGCTTTGCAGCCTGTCGGTGTTGATTTCCAGCGCCGAACTGCCACTCCACCCGCAAGCCAGGCATAGCAGCGCCACACGGCACAGAGTCAGCGCGCTACGAAAACGACGGGTTGAGGGCATGAAACGGATTTTCACATTTTTTCGGCGTCTCAGATTGCGCCGTTGAAAAAAATGCGCCGTGCGGGACGGGGAAGGCCGGGCGGCCTTCCCCGCGAGGTCGATGCTTAGCTGTGATCGACGTTCAACTTACCCTTCTGCAGCAGGTCATTGATGATGGCCTGATCCGTTGCCAGCTTGCCGCCGTTGGTCAGATCGACGTTCTCCAGAATGATCTTCTGGTCCGCACCTTGGCCGATCTTGCCGTCGGTGCTGATTTCGATGACCGTGTTGGCGCTGTTGGCAGGGTCCTTCGAGAAGTGCAGGTACTGGGTCAGCGTGCCATCCTTTTCGCCTTGCAGCATGTCGCGCAGATCCAGCACGTCTCCGCCGTTGGCGATCGTGGCGATCGAGAAGTCCTTGATCACGTCCACGGCCGGCTTTGCCGTCGTGCCCTGATCGCCGAATTCCCACTTGAACGTGTCGCTTCCGTCGCCGCCGTGCAGGATGTCGTCACCCTTGCCGCCGATCAGGACGTCGTTGCCGGCGCCACCGTACAGCGTGTCTTTGCCCGCACCGCCGTACAGGATGTCATTGCCGTCATCGCCGTACAGGATGTCGTCGCCGCCCTGACCGTAGAGGATGTCGTTGCCCGAACCACCGTGCAACTCGTCATTGCCGCCGCGGGTGTCGCCCTGCACGTCGAACAGACCGTGGTTGTCCGAGATGAACTTGTGCAGGTCGGCGTCCGTCGGCTGCGTGCCGTTCTTCAGCAGCAGGAACAGCTTCAGACCATCCAGGCCGGAGCCGTCGGCGTAGTCGGCGGGCTTGGCCGGGTTGCCGTTCACGCCCCACGGCAACTGATCCGTGTTGATCGCGTCGCCGAACAGGATGTCCGATCCGTCGCCGCCGTAGATCTTGTCGTTGCCGACAGGCGCCAGCTCGGTGCTGGTGTTGCCGCTGATCAGAGCCGTTTCCAGGTCCGACGGGTTCAGCACGACCTGCGACTGGCCAGTGCGGCCCGACGTATAGGTACGGATGTCGTCGATGTCGACGCGGAACCGAGCGTTGTTATTGCTGTTGTCGCTCACGGCAAACTGGAAGCGATATTCGCCCGGCCCAAAAATGCCGGTCGTGGTGTCGGCTTGCGTGCCTTTCTCGACGACCTTCCACTCGTTTCCGACCTTCATCAGCAAGCGCCACTCGAACGTGTCGCCTGCGCCCTGGTTGCCCAGGAACGCATTGAACCCGAACGAAGCGCCGGACGCAGAAGTGACAACCATCTTGTGGGACTCGGCCATCGTCACGACATAGGCGCTGCCGTTCACGCTGGTGTCGGTGATGCGCATCCGGTAATCAGGCCACCAGCTGCTTCCGTTGTTGTAGTCCGTCACTTCGCCGGTGCCCGACTTCTCCCAGTTGTTCACGTTGTTCACGCCCGAGCTGGACTCGAACGATGCGACGACCGATCCGCCGGAAGTGTAGGAGGAACCTGTGTTGTCGTACTTGTCCAGCGTCGAGACGGAGACGCCGTCACCGATGCCGATGCCGTAAACGTCGCTGACATTCGACAGGCCCTTGAAGGCGTTGTCGCGCGACGAGGCGTTGTCCGTAGGCTCGCCGTCCGTCAGGAAGAAGGTCAGGTTCTTGTAGGGATTGCCATTGCTGTCCACCGTGGGCTGGCCGTCGAACCAGTTCTTGGCCTGGGTGAACGCCGACCCATAAGGCGTGCCGCCGCCACTCTTGAGGCCCATCAGGATGTCGACCATGTCGTCGACGTTCTGCGTCGTCAAGCCCGAGATCGACTTCTGCAGCTTGCTTCCGCTGCCTTCGAACGTGATGAGCGAGATGTTGATGGAGCCGTCATGGTGAGCCAGCTGGCCCTCGAGGAATGCTTTGAGCGCCTTCTTGGCGGTAGCCAAACGCGATTCCGCGCTGTTGCCGCTGCCCCACTTGTCGTCCATCGAGCCGGACAAGTCCAGCACGAGGGCAATGTTGTAGCTGCTGCCCGGGGTCACGCTCTTGACCATGCCGCCCTGGTCGCCCAGCAGCACGTCGTTGCCCGTGCCGCCCTTGACCGTGTCGTTGGTGTTGTTGCCGCCGACGAACTGGTCCACATGCAGCTTGAACGTCTGCTGCGCAGAGGTGTCCTGACCGCCATTGGCCGTGCCGCCGGTGTCCTTGACGCGGAAGTCGAAGTTGGAGCCCGCGTTCTCGCCCACGTTGGTGGCGGCGGCCTGGAACACCAGCTTGCCCGCCTGGATATCAGCAGCGCTGATTTCCTGGCCTTGCGTGACGGCCTTGCCGTTGAGCATCAGCGTGCCGCCCGTCGGCAGGGAGTCGATGATCACCGACTTGATGGCGTGACCTTCCACCGGGTCGGAGAACGCGAAGTCGCCCGAACCGAAGGTGTAGGTCTTGCCTTCCGTGACGTTGCCCGATGCATCTTGCGACACGGGGGCGTCGTTGACCGGCAGCACGTCGATATCCAGCGTGGACGTCGTCGACGCCGCGCCATCGGACACGGTGTACTTCACCTGCGGCACATCGCCGTTCCAGTTGGCGTCCGGCTTGAACGTGTAGCTGCCATTGGCGCCGATCAGCAGGGTGCCGACGCCGGCAATGGTGGCGGTCTTGCCTGCTTCATAGCGCACGCCGTTGACCGTGAACTCGGTGACGGTCAGCGTCTTGCTGTCCACGTCGGTCGCGCCCTGGAGCACGTTGCCGGTGGCGGTCTGGTCTTCCAGGATCTCCTTGGTGTGGGCCTGCAGGACCGGCGCGTCGTTGGTGCCGTTGATCGTGATGGTCAGGGTCGCTTCGCTCTTGTCGCCGTCCGCGTCGGTGATGGTGTAGCGGATGGTTTCGGTCAGCGTTTGGCCGTTGTTCAGCGCTTGAACCGCGGACAGACCGTTGTTCAACTGATAGGACCACGTGCCGTCGCCGTTGTGGACCAGCGTGCCGTACTTGGCGTCGGTGGTCGTGATCACGACGGTGGTCTTGTCCGCGCCCAGCGTGTCGTTGGTCAGAACGTTGCCCGTGATCGGGGTGGCGGTGTCTTCGGTGACCGAGGCCGAATCGTTCTTGGCGATCGGCGCGGTGTCGATGATCTGGATGACCAGATCATTGCTCGTCGACTTGCCAGCCAGGTCGGTGACCTTGACCGTGAAGTTGTCGCGAACCGAGTCATCGCCCGCCGAGTGGTTATCGGCGCCGCCCGTTTCCTTGTAGGAGTAGGAGATCACGCCCGTCGCAGCGTTGTAGCCCGTGACAGTCAGGATGCCCTTGTCGGTCGTGATGACGACGGGGTTGGCTGCGCTGGCACCGGTCACGTCGCGGCCAGCCACGGTGACGGCGGTGATGCCAGCTTCCGCCGACACGCCAACCGAACCCGTGACGGTTGCGCCGGAAGCTTCCACCACACTGTTGTGCGCGCTGGTGACGTTGCCGTCGCTATCAACCGGGGTGACGACCGGAGGACCGTCGGTTTGGCCGTTGATCGTGATGGTCAGCACCGCTTCGCTCTTGTCGCCGTCCG
>NZ_JAHUWQ010000005.1:0-515074 GCF_019218915.1 Achromobacter sp. ACM05 | reverse complement strand
GATTTGAAGCCGTCCGTGCCTTGCAGGTACGCCTGCACCACTTTGATCTTGAATTGCTCTTCGTACTTCGCCATGTAAAAACCCCCGAAGGTTGGATCAATGTCCAACTTTCGGGGGTCAGTTCAGTTCGGCGGGCAGTTTTCTGAGCAGAGCGGGCCTTACTGAATCTTGGCCTTTTCGCGCAGTTGCTTCTGGTAGTCGGCCAGGGTTTGCTGGCGCAGCATTTCTTCCAGTTGCGGACGGACCTGATCCATCGGCGGGAATTCGACCGGACGGGTGTCGTCGACCATGATGATGTGCCAGCCGAATTGGGTCTGGACCGGCTTGTCGACCAGTTGGCCCTTCTTCAGTTGCGTCACGGCTTGCGCGAACGGCTGCACGTAGTTGGTCGGGGGAGCCCAACCCAGATCGCCACCCTTTTCGGCGCTGCCGGGGTCCTTGGAGTTCTTCTTGGCCAGTTCGTCGAACTTGCCCTTGTTTTTCTGCAACTGTGCCAGCAGGTCGTTCGCCTTTTTCTCGTCTTCGACGAGGATGTGGCGGACCTTGTATTCCATCTTGCCGGCCTGTTCCTTCTTGATCTTTTCGTATTCGGCGGTGACCTGGGCGTCGGTGACCGGGTGCTTGGCCAGGTAGTCGGCCATCAGCGCGCGAACCAGGATGCCTTGGCGGGCCAGCTCGATTTCGGTCTGGACGTCAGCCTGCTTGGCGATGCCGCTGGATTCGGCGGCCTGCACGAAGATCTGACGGTTGATCATTTCCTGCTTGACCTGTTCGCGCAGTTGCGGCGAATCGGTGGCGCCCTGGCCGACCAGGAGCTTGACGAATTGATCCAGGCTCTTTTGCGGGATGGCTTTACCGTTGACGGTAGCCACGTTCTGCGCAAAAGCAGGCACGGCGATGACGCAGGCCGCAGCCAGCATGACGATGCGTTTCATGAATATCCTTTGACTTTCTATTTGGGAGCCTGGGCGTCAAGCGCAAGCGCATGAATCGGATAGGGGATCAAATCTTGCAAATGATGATACACCAGCCGGTGTCGCGCAACGGCGGAGAGCCCCGCAAAGCAAGGCGCTACGATGATTACGCGATAGTGGCCGGCGCCGTTTTTACTGCCTTCGTGGCCGGCATGCAAATGGGAGTCGTCCAGGATGTCCAGACTGACGGGTTCCAGGGCGGCAAGACGTTCCCGGATCAGGGTGATGCGGTCGGTGTTTTCTGACATGAGTTCAGGGTTTGCCGGGCGGCGTGGCGCCCGGATTGGCCGGCGTGTTTTCTTCGGTCTGGATGTGCTTGCCCAGCCACAGCGACTGGCCAATGACGAAGACGATCATCAGTCCCATCAGGCCGAAGGCCTTGAAACTGACCCACTGCGACTCGGTGAAGTGGCCCGAGAACGCGACATACAGATTGAGCGCGCCGGCGATCAGGAAGAAGGCGGCCCAGATCAGGTTGAGTTTGTCCCACGCCGCATCCGGCAGCTGGATCTGCTTTTCCATCAGGCGGCGGATCAGGTTGCGCTTGAACAACAGGCGGGCAAAGACCAGCGCGCCGCCGAACATCCAGTACAGCACCGTGGGCTTCCATTTGATGAAGACGTCGCTGTGCAGCCAGATGGTCGCGCCGCCGAACACCAGGATGACCGTCAGGTTGATCCAGTGCATGGCTTCGGTGGGGCGGCCGGTGGCCTTGAGCCAGACGATCTGCGCCACGGCAGCCGCCATGGCGACGCCAGTGGCCGTGAAGATGTCCGTGTACCTGTAGGCGATGAAGAACAGGAGCAGCGGAAAGAGGTCGAACAGGAACTTCTTCATCAGTCTTCTAGGGGCTCAAACGTCATCGACAGGGAATTGATGCAGTAGCGCAGGCCGGTAGGCTCGGGGCCGTCGGGAAAGACGTGGCCCAGGTGCGCGTCGCAGACGTTGCACAGGACTTCGGTGCGCACCATGCCGTGCGTGGTGTCGCGTTCTTCGCGGACGAGTTCGGGGTCCAGCGCCTGGAAGTAGCTGGGCCAGCCGCAGCCGGCGTCGAATTTGGTGTCGGATGCGAACAGCGCCGTGCCACAGCCGACGCAACGGTAGATGCCAGGGGTGAACGTATCCCAGTAGCGCCCGGTGAATGCGCGTTCGGTACCTTTTTCACGGGTGACCACGTATTCTTCGGGGGAAAGCTGGGCGCGCCATTCGGCGTCGGTTTTGCGTACTTTTTCCATATGAGCTCTTGGAGTCGCGATGCCCGAAATGGTTCGGGCATAATCCCGCCCCATGTTAATCGAGTTTGACCAGGCGGTAGTGTCGACGCCCCAGGCGGAAGTGTTGCGCGGGGTGAGCGTCACCCTGGCCGAACGCCGCATCGGTATCGTGGGCCCCAACGGCGCCGGCAAGAGCACGCTGGCGCGCCTGGTCAACGGCCTGGTGATGCCGACTTCCGGCAGCGTCCGCGTGGGCGGGCTGGATACTCGCCAGGATCTGAAAGCCGTGCGTGCGCGCGTCGGCTTCGTGTTTCAGAACCCCGAAAACCAGATCGTCTTTCCCATCGTGCGCGAAGACTTGGCGTTTGGCCTGAAGCGCCTGGCGCCCGACCGCCAGCAGCGCGAGGCGTGCATCGACAGCCAACTGGCCCGCCTGGGCGTGGGCCACCTGGCCGACCGCAGCAGCCACACGCTGTCCGGCGGTGAGCGCCAGCTGGTGGCGCTGGCCGCCGTGCTGGTCATGGAGCCAGCCCTCATCGTCTTTGACGAACCCACCACCCAGCTCGACCTGCGCAACCGCAACCGGGTGCGCGCCGCCATCGATGGGCTGCCCCACGACGCCATCGTCGTCAGCCATGACCTGGAATTGCTCGAAGACTTCGACCGCGTGCTGGTCGTGCGCGACGGCGCGATCGCGGCCGACGACACGCCCGCCGCGGCGTTGCGCTGGTACCGGGAACACTGCGGATGATGGAGCCCCTGTACGTTGCGGGCAACACGCCGCTGCATCGGCTGCCAGCGTGGGTGAAGCTGCTGGCGCTGATGGCGGCCGGCGCGGGTCTGTTCGTGCTGCGCGATCCGCTCTGGCTGGCGTTCGCCTTTGGCTTTTCGGTGGCGCTGGTCTGGTCCACGGGCGTCGCCGCCGCGGCCGTCTGGCGTCAGGTGCGCGGACTGCTCTGGGTGCTGCTGGCCGTGGCACTCTTCACCGGCTGGTTTCAGGGGCCGCTTGAGGCGCTGGCGGTCGTGCTGCGCGTGGCGGCGATGGTGGGGCTGGCCCTGGCCGTCACGCTGGCGACCCGCACGTCGGACCTGATTGCCGTCTGCGAGCGGACATTGCGGCCGCTGGAACGCACCGGGCTGGTCGATGCCGAAAAGGTGGCGCTGGCGCTCGCGCTGACGCTGCGCTTCGTGCCCGAGATCTGGCGCAATTTCCAGGAAATCCGCGAGGCGCAGGCTGCGCGCGGGCTGGGGGCGAATCCGGTCGCGCTGATCGTGCCGCTGATCGTGCTGACGTTGAAGCGGGCCCAGGAAGTCTCTGAAGCGATCGACGCGCGCAGCGTCTGAAGGCCGCGCGCCCTGAACTCATTCAAAAGGGGAAACCATGAAATCGAACAATACGGTGCTGGTGGCGCTGTTTGCGGCGCTGATCGTCGTGCTCAGCCTGATGCCGCCCATTCCGATGCCCGGCATTCCGGTGCCCATCACCTTGCAGACGCTCGGCGTCATGCTGGCCGGCGCCATGCTTGGCCCCGTGCGCGGCGCGCTGGCGTGCCTGCTGTATCTGGCGCTCGCGGCGATCGGCCTGCCGGTGCTGCCGGGCGGGCGCGGCGGGCTGGGGGCGTTTTTTGGCCCGACCGGCGGGTTTCTCATCGGCATGGTGGCCGGCGCATTCGTGACGGGCTGGATGGCGCGCCGCCTGGCCGCGCGCGGAACCGGCACGTGGGTGGGGCTGGCGGGGTATGTGGCGGCCTGCGTCGTTGGCGGCGTTGCGGTGGTGTACGCCTTCGGTGTGCCCTGGCTGTCGGCGGTGACGAAGATGGGCATGGCGAAGGCCGCCGGCGCGGTCGTGGTGTTCCTGCCGGGTGACCTCGTCAAGGCCGTGGTGGCGGCGTGGGTCGCTTCGCGCGTCGAGCGGGTGTGGCCCATGCTTGGCCGTTGATCACGGCGGGCCGCAGACCGTACGGCGAAAGACCCCAATCGCCCCAAGGGAATCCCCCAACATGACGCCTGCCACCCTTTCAAGTACAAGTTCGCCATTAACAAATGCGTTCGCCAAATCACGATTTACGTAGCACATCAGGGAATTACCGTAGTTGCGCTACGTCATCTGATACTGTTTTAACCATATAATATTTTTTTCTGTATAACTTTAAACAGGCTCGCTTCGCCTCGTTCGAGGCACATAAGAGCCAACCACAGGAGACAAAAACATGCGCAAGCACTTCGGCTTGTCCGCGGCCGCCGCCGCTGTAGCCCTGACTCTGCCGCTTCTGGCGAGCGCACAGGTCAAGGTTGGCGTGACGGTGTCCAGCACCGGCCCCGCCGCCTCGCTGGGCATCCCCGAGCGCAACACCGTGGCCTTGCTGCCCAAGGAAGTTGCCGGCCAGAAGATCGAATGGATCGTGCTGGACGACGCCACGGACACCACGCAGGCCGTCAAGAACTCGCGCAAGCTGGCTTCCGACGACAAGGTCGACGTGCTGATCGGCACGTCCATCACGCCGGGCTCGCTGGCAATGGTCGACGTGGCTGCCGAAGCCAAGGTGCCGATGATCAGCGTGGCCGCGAGCGCCAAGATCGTCGAACCCGTGGACGACAAGCGCCGCTGGGTCTTCAAGACCCCGCAGAACGACGCGCTGATGGCTGGCGCCCTGGCCGACGCGATGGCCAAGTCCAAGGTCAAGACGCTGGGCTTCATCGGCTTTGCCGACGCCTACGGCGACGGCTGGCTCGACGTGATGCAGAAGGCCGCCAAGGCCAAGGGCATCGAGATCGTCGCCATCGAAAAGTATGGCCGCACCGACACCAGCGTGACGGGCCAGGTGCTCAAGCTGGTCGGCGCCAAGCCCGACGCCATCCTGATCGCCGGCGCCGGCACTCCGTCCGCGCTGCCGCAAAAGGAACTGAAGGCCCGCAACTACGGCGGAACCATCTATCAAACCCACGGCGCCGCCAACAACGACGTGCTGCGCGTTTGCGGCAAGGACTGCAACGGCATGTACCTGCCGGCCGGCCCGCTGCTGGTCGCGGCGCAACTGCCCGACAGCAATCCGGTCAAGAAGTCGGCGCTGGCCTACGTGGAAACCTACGAGAAGGCCAACGGCGCCGGTTCGACCAACACGTTCGGCGGCCACATGTGGGATGCCGGCCAACTGGTCGTCGCCGCGCTGCCCGTGGCGCTGAAGTCGGGCGCCAAGCCCGGCACGCCTGAGTTCCGTGTCGCGATGCGCGATGCACTGGAAGGCGTGAAGGACCTGGCCGTGTCGCAAGGCGTGTTCAACATGTCGCCCACGGACCACGCCGGCTTTGACGAGCGCTCGCGCGTCATCGTCAAGGTGGAAAACGGCAAGTGGGTCTACCAGCCCGATCTGTAAATCCCCTGGATCGCCCGAGCGCGGGCCGCCCGATGACGGGCGCCCGATCGCGCGGGGGGCGGCTCTCCGCCCGCCGCGCCGCGCCCGGCAGGACTTCGCACCGGCCTTTCCGGCCGGTGTGTCGTATCAGTGTTCCGGATGGGGTCGGGACACCAAGAAACCACAAGGTAGTTGTTAGATGGATTCCTCAATTGCGCTGATCCTGCTGCAAGACGGTGTCGTCAACGGCGCCATCTATGCCCTCCTGGGCATGGCTCTGGTGCTGGTTTTCGCCGTCACGCGCGTCATTTTCATTCCCCAGGGCGAGTTTGTGGCGTTCGGCGCCCTGACCCTGGCCATGCTGGTGGACGGCAAAGTGCCGGGCACCGCCTATCTGCTGCCGTTGCTGGGCCTGGTGTGCCTGGCGCTTGAGCTGGTGCGCGCCGTGCGCACGCGCAGCGCCGCGGCCCTGCCCAAGACCATCGCCACGTGCGTCGTGCTGCCGCTGGCGCTGTTCTGGCTGACCAAGAGCTACACCGGTCCCGAGAATTCGCTGTGGCTGAACATGCTGCTGACGCTGTTCCTGGTGATTCCGATGGGTCCGATGGTCTATCGCATCGTCTACCAGCCGCTCGCCGAAGCCACCGTGCTGGTGCTGCTGATCGTATCGGTCGCCGTGCACTTTGCGCTCATGGGCCTGGCGCTCGTGTTCTTTGGCGCCGAAGGCTGGCGCACCCCGGCATTCGTGAGCGGGCAGGTCGACCTGGGCTTCATGACGTGGTCCGCGCAGAGCCTGTTCGTGGTCGCCACGTGCGCGCTGCTCATCATTGCCTTGTGGGTTTTCTTCGGCAAGACGCTGTATGGCCGCGCGCTGCGCGCCACCGCCGTCAACCGCCGTGGCGCGCGCCTGGTGGGCATCAGCACCAACATGTCGGGCTCGCTGACGTTCACGCTGGCCGTGGGCATCGGCGCCATGTCCGGCATGCTGATCGCGCCCATCACCACGGTCTATTACGACACGGGCTTTTTGATCGGCCTGAAGGGCTTCGTCGGCGCCATCATCGGCGGCCTGGCCAGCTATCCCATCGCCGCGGCCGGCTCGCTGCTGGTCGGCGTGCTGGAATCCTTCTCGTCGTTCTGGGCCAGCGCATACAAGGAAGTGATCGTCTTCACCCTGATCATCCCGGTTCTGGTCTGGCGTTCGTTCAGCACCCATCACGCGGACGAAGAGGAATAAGCCATGAACCGCATTCTGCTTGCCGTTTTTCTCGTCGTCCTGGCGGGCCTGCCGATGGTGTCGGCCACGCCCGAGTTCTGGGTGACGCAACTGAACTACATCGGCCTGGCCAGCCTGGTCGTGCTGGGCCTCGTGCTGCTGACCGGCGTCGGCGGCCTGACGTCCTTCGGCCAGGCGGCGTTCGTCGGCCTGGGCGCCTACACCACCGCCTACCTGACGACGCAGTACGACGTGTCGCCCTGGCTGGCGCTGCCTGCGGGTCTGATCCTGACCGCCGTCGTCGCCTATCTGCTGGGCGCGATCACGCTGCGCCTGTCGGGCCACTACCTGCCGCTGGGCACCATCGCCTGGGGCCTGTCGCTGTATTACCTGTTCGGCAATATCGACTGGCTGGGCAAGCATGACGGCATCGCCGGCATCGAGCCCATCAGCATCTTCGGTATCTCGCTGGCCAACGGCCGCCACATCTATTACCTGATCTGGGTCTGCGTCCTCTTGGCGCTGTGGGCTACGCGCAACCTGCTCAACTCGCGTCCCGGCCGCGCCATCCGCGCGCTCAAGAGCGGGGCGGGCATGGCCGAGTCCATGGGCGTCAACACCGCTGCCTACAAGATCGTCATCTTCGTGTGGGCGGCGTTGCTGGCCTGCGTGTCGGGCTGGCTGTATGCGCACATGCAGCGCGCCGTCAGCCCCAGCCCGTTTGGCCTGAACTACGGCATCGAGTACCTGTTCATGGCGGTCGTCGGCGGCGCGGGTTACGTGTGGGGCGCCTTGCTGGGCTCCAGCGTCATCCTGGTGCTGAAGGATCAGTTGCAGAACCTGCTGCCCAAGCTGCTGGACACCAACGCCAACTTCGAGATGATCGTCTTCGGCGTGCTGCTGATCCTGATGCTGCAATACGCGCGCAACGGCCTGTGGCCGATCCTGGCGGGCTGGTGGGGCAACATCACGGGCGCCAATGGTTCGCGCCGCAACCTGGCGCCGCCTGCCGCGGCCCCGGCCCTACCGACGCGCGAGCGTCCGCAGCCTGGCCAGGTCGTGCTGGAAGTGGATGCCATCCGCAAGGAATTCGGCGGCCTGGTGGCGGTGAACGACATCACCTTCAAGGTCAGCTCGGGCGAGATCATGGGCCTCATCGGTCCCAACGGCGCGGGCAAGAGCACGACCTTCAACCTGATCAGCGGCGTGCTGCCGGTGACGCGCGGCCAGGTCACGTTCATGGGCCAGCGCATCGACAACCGCTCGGCGCGCGAGATCGCCAAGATGGGCGTGGGCCGCACGTTCCAGCACGTGCAACTGCTGCCGGGCATGACCGTGCTGGAAAACGTGGCGCTGGGCGCGCATCTGCGTTCGGACGTGGGCGTGCTGTCGGGCGCGCTGCATTCGGACCGCGCCCGCGAAGCGCAGCTCCTGCATGAAGCGGCCGAGCAGCTCAAGCGCGTGGGCCTTGGCGAATACCTGTACGAACAGGCAGGCAACCTGGCCCTGGGCCAGCAGCGCATCCTGGAAATCGCCCGCGCGCTGGCGTGCGATCCCGTGCTGCTGCTGCTGGACGAACCGGCCGCCGGCCTGCGCTACAAGGAAAAGCAGGACCTGGCGCGCGTGCTGGAACAGCTGCGCGCGGAAGGCATGAGCATTCTGCTCGTTGAACACGACATGGATTTTGTGATGCGCCTGACCAACCACCTCGTGGTGATGGATTTCGGCACGAAGCTGGCCGAAGGCGTGCCGGCCGACGTGCAAAAGAACCCGGCGGTGCTCGAAGCCTATCTGGGCGGCATCGACGACGACCTGCCCGAAGCGGACCAGGCCAAGCCCGTGTCGGCGGGGGGCGTGTGATGAGCACAACGAATTCCCCCGTTCTTGAAGTCAGCAACCTGTCGGCCCGCTACGGCAAGGTCGGCGCACTTGCCGGCGCCACGCTCAGCGTGCCGGCCGGCAGCATCGTCACCGTGATCGGCGCCAACGGCGCCGGCAAGTCCACGATGCTCAACGCCATCATGGGTTCGCTGCCGCAGACCGGCCACGCCGCCGGCACCGTGCATTACGCCGGGTCGGACGTGTCGGGCTGGATGGTCGAACGTCGCGTGGCGGCGGGCATGTCGCTGGTGCCCGAGCGCCGCGAGCTGTTCGGCACCATGTCGGTCGAAGACAACCTGCTGCTGGGCGGCTTCCGGCGGTATCGTGCCCGCGAAAGCGGCTGGCGCGACACGCTGAACGAAGTGTTCGATCTGTTCCCGCGGCTGCGCGAGCGCCGCGCCCAGCAGGCCGGCACCTTGTCCGGCGGCGAGCGCCAGATGCTGGCCGTGGGCCGCGCGCTCATGGCCAAGCCGACGCTGCTGATGCTGGACGAGCCAAGCCTGGGGCTGGCGCCGCGCATCGTGCGCGAGATCTTCCACATCATCGCGCGCCTGCGCGAGACCGGCGTGGCGATCTTGCTGGTCGAGCAGAACGCCCGCGCGGCCTTGCAGGTGGCCGATTACGGCTATGTGCTGGAAACCGGCGAGGTCATCCTGCACGGGCCGGCGCGGGAATTGGCTGGCGATCCGAAGGTGATTGAGAGCTATCTGGGTCTGGGCAAGGGCGCGGAAGCGGCCTGAGTTTCCTGCCCGATGGAACAAAAAAACGCCGGCGGCCGATAAGGCCTCGGCGTTTTGCTTTGGCGCGGCTGTTGTCGCAAGCTGGCCAGTTCCGGCAAATCAACGACGCGTGCTTTCCGCGTATTCCATGTACAGCTGATGCGCGCGGCGCGCGATCGGGCCGTACTCCAGCGGACGGTCTTCGACGCGGTTCACGTGCACCACCTTGCCGTAGTTGCCCGACGAAAACACTTCGTCGGCCGCTTCGACGTCGGCGCGCGTCAGGCTGCGTTCCTGCACTTCAATGCCGTCGGCCTTCAGCAGCGCCAGCACGCGGCGGCGCGTGATGCCGTTCAGGAAGGTGCCGTTGTCCACGGGCGTGGAGACGACGCCGTCCTTGGCCAGCCACAGGTTGCTGGTGGCGAATTCGGCCAGGTTGCCTGCGCCGTCCAGCATGATGGCGTTGTCAAAGCCCTTTTCGGCGGCTTCGCGGATGGCGCGTTGGCCGTTGGGGTACAGGCACGATGCCTTGGCGTCGGTGGGCGCCATATTGGGCCACGAGCGCGCAAAGCTGGAGAAGCAGGCGGAAAAGCCCTGGTCGCCCGGCATCGGCACCTTGAACACGTGCAGCACGAATTGCGTTTTTTCGGCGTCGGGCAGCAGAAAGCCGTCGGCGCAGAAGAACATCGGCTTGATGTAGAGCTCGGACCCTTCCGGGAAACGCGCCACGGCCTGCAGGCACAGGTCCTGGATTTCTTCCCAGGCCAGTTGCGGCTTCATCAGCATCTTTTCCGCCGAGCGCACGACGCGCTGGCAGTGCAGGTCCAGATCGGGCGTCAGGCCGCGGAAGGCACGCGCGCCGTCGAAGACCATGCTGGCCATCCAGAAGGCGTGGTCGGCCGGGCCGAGCAGTTTGGGGTTTTCAGTGGTCCAGTGACCGTTGTGCCAGAACAAGGCATCCATGATTGTTTTCCTTGGCTTGAATCGGGTTGGCGATCGGGCGCGGAGCGGGTCCGGAACGCCGAATCGCCAGAATACATGAGCGGGACTGTTATTCCTTGGCCAGCGCTGCCTGCACGCGGTCGGCGACATCCGCAGGCACCCACTGCCGCCAGACAGGCGCGTACTGCTTGAGGAAGTAACGCGCCGCGTCCTCGGGTTCCTTGCCTTCGTTTTCCAGCCAGCCCAGCGTGGCATCGATGGCGTCGTCCGGCACCGTCAGCTTGGTCAGGAACTCGGTCACGCGCGGCGCCTGTTTGGCGAATTCAGCATTCATGCCCGTGACGACCGGGTTGGGCTTGAACTGCGTGGCCACGGGATTGGCGCACTTGGGGTCGGTCATGCATGTGTAGGCCGCCTGATCGAAGGCGGGCAGTTCCAGCTTGACCAGATCCAGCGCGCCAACCAGCGACGTGGGCGTCCAGTAGTAGAAGACGATATCGCGCTTGCGCTTGTAGGCCGACACGATCGCCGCCTTTTGTGCCGCGCCCGAGCCGGGCGCGAACAGGGAGTAATCCTTGTCCAGCTTCAGGGCGCGCAGCAGGTTGTCGTTCAGTGTGCCGCACGCCCAACCCGCCGGGCAGCCATAGATGCGGCCGCGCCCGGGGTCTTCGGGGTCGGCAAACACTTCCTTGAAACGCGCCAGGTCGGCGGCGGACTTGAGCTCGGGATGCCGTTCCACGGTGTAGCGGGGCACATACCAGCCTTCGCCTGCGTCATAGACGTGGCCCACGCCCAGCACCTTGCCGCTGGCCAGCGCCTTCTTCCAGGCGCCTTCGATCTGGCCGGGCCAGACCTCGGGCGTGATGTCGACGTCGCCACGCTGCAAGGCGGCCAGCATGGGCAGGGTTTCGCCGATTTCGACAGATGTCTTGCAGCCGTAGCCGTGTTCGAGCACGTAGCGCTCGATGCCGGCAAGCACCAGGTTGGATTCCCAGTTCAGGCCGCTGAAACGGATGGGCCGGTCGACTTCGCATACCGGGGTGGCGGTGGCTGCCTGGGCCGCGGCGGGGGACAGCAGGGCGGCGGCCAGCGCGAGCGCGCCGAGGCCGGGAACGAGATGCGTGATGCGCATGGTCGGCACCTGTGTAGTGGGGTGCCTGCCATTGTACGAGGCGATGGCGCGCGCCCCAATGCAACGGGGCCGCGATGCGCGGCCCCGAGGGTCAATCCACCGAAGCGTCAGATCACGCGCGGGCGGTGCGGCGGCGGTTGAAGAGGGCGCCCAGCTCGCCCACGATGCCGCGCCGGAAGGCCAGCACGCAGATCACGAAGATCAGGCCGCTGACGATCGTGACCGATTCGCCCAGACGCAGGAACCATTCGACGCCGGTCAGGTTGGCCATCATCTGGCCGAAGTCGCCCACCTTGTTTTCCAGCAGCACCACGATGAACGCGCCCAGCACGGGGCCGGTCAGGGTGCCCAGGCCGCCGATCAGCGTCATCAGGATCACCAGCCCGGACATCTGCCAGGTGGCGTCCGACAGCGTGGCCGACACGAACACCAGCGTCTTGGTGGCGCCCGCCAGGCCGGCCAGCGCGGCCGACAGCACGAAGGCCACCAGCTTGAAGCGGTCCACGTCGTAACCCAGCGAGATCGCGCGCGGCTCGTTCTCGCGCAGCGCCTGCAGCACCTGGCCGAAGGGCGAGTTCACCGTGCGCCAGATGATGAAATAGCCAATGATGAAGATGGCCATCACCAGGTAGTACAGGTTGATGTCCTTGGACAGGTCGACCAGTCCCAGCAAGGTGCCGCGCGGCACGCTCTGCAGCCCGTCTTCGCCACCCGTGAACTTGGCCTGCAGGAAGAAGAAGAACACCATCTGCGACAGCGCCAGCGTGATCATCGAGAAGTAGATGCCGCTGCGGCGGATGGCGAGCGCGCCCATGGCCAGCCCCAGCAGCGCCGCCACGGCCACGCCGAACAGCAGCCCCAGCTCGGTCGGCAGGCCCCAGACCTTCATGCTGTGCCCGGCCGCGTAGGCCGCGCTGCCCAGGAACGCGGCATGGCCGAAGGACAGCAGCCCCGTGAAGCCCAGCAGCAGGTTGAAGGCGCACGCAAAGAGGGCGTAGCACATGACCTTCATGGCGAAGATCGGATACACGCCGGCGAAGGGAAGCAAGGCCACCACGATGGCCAGGACCGCATAGCCCAGGAATTGACGATTCATTTTTCTTTTCCGAACAGCCCGGCCGGGCGGATCAACAGAACAATGGCCATGATGATGAAGACGACCGTGCTGGACGCTTCGGGCCAGAACACCTTGGTCAGGCCCTCGATCACGCCCAGGCCCAGCCCGGTGACGATGGCGCCGAAAATGGACCCCATGCCCCCGATCACGACCACCGCGAACACGACGATGATGAGGTTCGAGCCCATCAGCGGCGAAATCTGCAGCACCGGCGCGGCCAGCACGCCGGCAAAGCCCGCCAGCGCCACGCCGAAGCCGTAGGTCAGCGTGATCATGCGCGGCACGTTCACGCCGAAGGATTCCACGAGGCGCGGGTTCTCGGTGCCGGCGCGCAGCAGGGCGCCCAGGCGGGTGCGTTCAATGACGTACCACGTGGCGAAGCAGACGATGATCGACGCCGCCACGACCCAGCCGCGATAGTTCGGCAGGATCATGAAGCCCAGGTTGGTGGCGCCACGCAGGGCCTCGGGCGTGGGATAGGGTTGGCCCGACACGCCATAGAAGCTGCGGAACAGCCCCTCGATCAGCAGCGTCAGCCCGAAGGTGAGCAGCAGCCCGTACAGGTGGTCGAGCTTGTAGAGATGCTTGAGCAGCAGTTTTTCAATGATGATGCCGAACAGCCCCACGATCAGCGGCGCCAGGATCAGCATGATCCAGTAGTTCAGGCCAAAGTACGAAAGCCCCATCCATGCGACGAAGGCGCCCAGCATGTAGAGGGCGCCGTGGGCGAAGTTGATGACGTTCAGCAGCCCGAAGATGACGGCAAGTCCGAGCGACAGCATTGCATAGAAGGAACCGTTGACCAGGCCCAGTAACAGCTGGCCGAACAAGGCCTGTATGGGGATGCCGAAAATGTCAGTCATCTTGTGAAAGTCCTGCGCGGTACGGAAGGAAGCGAGCTAGTCAGGAGGAATGCGGCCGGGCCATCGGCCCGGACCGCATCCGGGATCACAGGGGCCGGTTTATTTCTTGACCAGCTTGCAGGTGGACTCGGACAACTTGGTGTAGACCTCGTCGCCAGGCAGCGTCGCCACCACCTTGTAGTAGTCCCACGGGCCCTTGGATTCGGCCGGGGTCTTCACTTGCATCAGGTACATGTCGTGGACCATGCGGCCGTCTTCGCGCACGACGCCGCCTTGGGCAAAGAAGTCGTTCACCTTGTTCGACTTCATCCACTTCATCACGTCGTCGCCGTTATCCGAGCCGGTGGCCTTGACGGCGTTCAGGTAGAACATCGCCGACGAGTAATCGCCCGCCTGCAGCATGGACGGCTTGCGGCCGACCTTGGACTCGAACTTCTTGGACCAGGCGCGCGAGGCGTCGGATTGATCCCAGTACCAGCCGTCGGTCAGGTACATGCCCTTGGTGGCATCCAGGCCGAGCGAGTGCACGTCGTTGATGAACACCAGCAGGCCGGCCAGCTTCATGGTCTGCGTGACGCCGAATTCGTTGGCGGCCTTGACCGTGTTGATGGTGTCGCCGCCGGCATTGGCCATGCCCAGGATCTGCGCCTTGGACGATTGCGCCTGCAGCAGGAAGGACGAGAAGTCCGAGGCGCCCAGCGGTGCGCGCACCTGGCCCTTCACTTCGCCGCCCGCGGCCTTGACGACCGCCATCGTGTCGCGCTCGAGCGCGTGGCCGAAGGCATAGTCGGCAGTCAGGAAGAACCAGCTCTTGCCGCCGTCCTTCACCACTGCCGAACCCGTGCCGCGCGCCAGCGCCACGGTGTCGTAGGCGTAATGCACGGTGTAGGGCGAACATTGCGCGTTGGTCAGGTCGGACGAGCCGGCGCCCACTGCGATGAAGGGCTTCTTCTTTTCAGCGGCAACCGCTGCCATGGCCAGACTGGTGGCCGAGTTGGTGCCGGCGATGATGACGTCGACCTTCTGCTGATCGAACCATTCGCGGGCGCGTGCCGAGGCGACGTCGGCCTTGTTCTGGTGGTCCGCGGAGACGATTTCGATCTTCTTGCCGTTGACCGTGCCGCCGAAGTCCTCGACCGCCATGCGTACGGCTTCCAGGCCCGCCTTGCCGTCGATGTCGGAGTACACGCCCGACATGTCGGTGATGAAGCCGATGCGGATGACATCGTCGGAGATACCTTGAGCGTGGGCGGTTGCCCCCGCGAATCCCAGGCCCGCCATGGCCAGTGCAGCAGTGATGGTGTGCAGCTTCATGGGATGACTCCTCTTCCCTACAGTGTGGTGTTTGCCGGGGTTCCGGCGGATGACACAGGTTGCTTTAGACGCCCAGCAGTTCGTTGAGCGTGTCCTGTTTTTCTGAAAGTTCGGCGGCTTCGAAGTGCTCGACGATCTGCCCGTGCTCCATGACGTAGAAGCGGTCGGCCAGCGGCGCGGCGAAGCGGAAATTCTGTTCCACCATGACGATGGTGTAGCCCCGCTGCTTGAGCGCGGTGATCATGCGGGCCAGCGCCTGCACGATGACGGGCGCGAGGCCTTCGGAGATTTCGTCCAGCAGCAGCAGGTTGGCGCCGGTGCGCAGGATGCGCGCGACGGCAAGCATCTGCTGTTCGCCGCCCGACAGGCGCGTGCCGGGGGAATTGCGGCGCTCCTGCAGGTTGGGGAACATGTCGTAGATCTCGGCCAGCGACATGCCGCCGCCCAGCGAGCCGACGACGGGCGGAAGCAGCAGGTTTTCTTCGCAGGACAGGCTGGCGAAGATGCCGCGTTCCTCGGGGCAATAGCCGACGCCCAGGTGGGCGATCTTGTAGGTAGGCAGGTCGATGGCTTCGGTGCCATGGATGCGCACCGAACCCTTGCGCGAGCCGGTCAGGCCCAGGATGGCGCGCAGCGTCGTGGTGCGGCCGGCGCCGTTGCGGCCCAGCAGCGTGACGACTTCGCCCTGTCCCACGCGCATGTCCACGCCGTGCAGGATATGCGATTCCCCGTACCAGGCGTTGAGGCCCGAAATTTCGAGTGCGGGGGTGCTCATGCGTGCGCTCCTTGAAGTTCGCCGTCGGTCGTGCCCATGTAAGCCTGCATCACGGCCGGATGGCGGGAGACTTCGGCGTAGGAACCTTCGGCCAGCACCGAGCCGCGCGCCAGCACGGTGATGGTGTTGGCGATGGAGGACACGACATTCATGTTGTGTTCCACCATGAGGATGGTGCGCCCGGCGCTCACGCGCTTGATCAGTTGCGTGACGCGGTCCACGTCTTCGTGGCCCATGCCCTGGGTGGGTTCGTCCAGCAGCATCAGCTCGGGCTCCATTGCCAGCGTGGTGGCGATCTCGAGCGCGCGTTTGCGGCCGTACGGCAGGTTGACCGTGGTTTCGTCGGCAAAGCCGCCCAGGTCCACCTGTTCAAGCAGCGCACGCGCGGGCTCGTTCAGGGCAGCCAGGCGCTTGTCGCTTTGCCAGAAGTGATAGGACAGGCCGGTCTTGCGCTGCAGGCCGATCCGCACGTTCTCGAGCACGGTCAGGTGCGGGAACACCGCCGAGATCTGGAACGACCGGATGATGCCGCGCCGGGCAATCTGCGCGGGGCGCTCGCCGGTGATGTCGATGCCATTGAACTTGATGCTGCCCGACGTGGGCGCCAGGAATTTGGTCAGCAGGTTGAAGCATGTGGTCTTGCCCGCGCCGTTAGGCCCGATCAAGGCATGAATCTCGCCCCGCTTGATACGCAAATCGACCCCGTTGACCGCGACGAAGCCGCGGAACTCCTTGGTGAGGCCTTTTGTCTCCAGGATTGTGTCATCCATGTTCGCTGCACCAGCGTTGTATTTATATGGTCTCTGCCTGGCGTCATTGCGTCAGGCCCCCGCAGGGTTCGAAAACTGTTTTCGTGCGTAGTTTTCTTATGAGTTGCCGGCGAGTATGCGGACGTCGCAATCAAAATTCCATGAGGGTTTGTCATAGGTTTTGCACTGCGGAAAGGGCAATTGTCGGCATGCCGACAATGCTGTCTGCATATGGGGAGAAAGGGAGCCCGATATGCAAATGCATTGCAGCAATTACGCGTTGATCGTCATCAAGATGTCATGCGCGAATAGGCGAGGGAAAACCCGGTTTTCCACTCGCATAATCTGCGGCCGCGTGCGCGAACGGATGCTTTATGCAGGGGTTTTCTGCTTGAATTCGCAGAGATCGGAAATGCCGCATTGGGGGCATTTCGGTTTGCGCGCCACACAGACGTAGCGGCCGTGCAGAATCAGCCAGTGATGCGCGTCCAGCAGATATTCCTGCGGCACGAACTTCATCAGTTTCAGCTCGACTTCCAGCACGTTTTTTCCGGGCGCAATACCGGTGCGATTCGAGACACGGAATATGTGCGTGTCCACTGCCATCGCCGCTTGCCCGAACGCGGTGTTGAGCACCACGTTGGCGGTCTTGCGGCCCACGCCGGGCAGGGCTTCAAGCGCCTCGCGCGTCTGCGGCACCTGGCCGCCATGCTGCTCGATCAGGATCTTGCAGGTGGCGATCGCGTTCTTTGCCTTCGTGCGGAAAAGGCCAATGGTCTTGATGTAGTCGGCCAGTCCTTCCTCGCCCAGCGCCGCGAGTGCCTCAGGGGTGCCGTATTGCGGAAAGAACTTGCGCGTGGCGATGTTGACCGACTTGTCCGTGGCCTGCGCCGACAGCAGCACGGCAATCAGCAACTGGAACGGCGTGTCGTATTCCAGTTCGGTGGTGGGGCTGGGGTTGGCCGCATGCAGGCGGGCAAAGATCTCTCGGCGTTTGGCGGCGTTCATGACTGCGTGGGATTGCGGCGGGCCCGGGCGCGGGCCAGTGCGGATTCGATGGCGGAGCGCTTGCGGTCTTCTTTTTGCGCGTCCTCCTTTTGCGCGTCCTCGGAAGCGGGCGCGGCGGGGGCGGGCGCTTCCGGGATGTCGGGCGCCATCAGGCGCGCGTTGTCGGCCGCCAGGCGCTCGGCGCGCGCCAGGTGGTTGCGATGGCGCTGGCGGCTGATTGCGGCGTCTTCGCTGGTCCATGCGCGCCCGGCCGGCACCATCTCGATGCAGTCCACCGGACAGGGCGCCACGCACAGGTCACAGCCCGTGCACCAGTCGTCCAGCACGGTGTGCATGTGCTTGTTCGCGCCGACGATGGCGTCGACCGGACAGGCCTGGATGCACAGCGTACAGCCGATGCAATGCGATTCGTCGATGCGCGCGACCAGCAGCGGCCCGGGTTCGCCGCGCGACAGATCCAGCGGCAGGAGAGGCGTGCCGAGCAGCGCGGCCAGTGCGGCGACGCCGTCGTCGCCGCCGGGCGGGCAGCGGTTGATCGGCGCGGCGCCCTCGGCGATGGCGTCGGCATAGGGCCGGCAGCCGTCGTAACCGCATTTGGTGCATTGCGTCTGAGGCAGCAAGGCGTCAACGCGGTCGGCTAATGAGCGACAGGACATGTAAAGCCAGTAATGAAAAGGGGCCGCTCGGGCCCCGGGGTACGGATCAGGTTGCCGGCGGCCGGCGCGGGGCCGTCGTCAAGCCGATTGCCGGATGAACTCGGCAATTTTAGGACAGATCATTTCGCGCCACCGGCGGCCCGAGAAAATGCCGTAGTGGCCGCAGTTCGGCGCGGTGTAGTGCGACTTGCGGTCGGCCGGGATGTTCTTGCACAGCTTGATCGCGGCGCGCGTCTGGCCCTGACCGGAAATGTCGTCCAGTTCGCCTTCGATGGTGAACAGCGCGACGCTCTTGATGTCAGCCGGGCGCACCAGCTTGCCGTCGACTTCCCAGGTGCCGTTGGGCAGGTCGAAGTCCTGGAACACCATGCGGATCGTGTCCAGGTAGAACTCGGCCGGCATGTCCAGCACGGCGTTGTATTCGTCGTAGAAGCGGCGGTGCGCTTCGGCGTCGCTGTCGTCGCCACGCAGCAGGTCCAGGTAGAAGTCGTAATGCGACTTCATGTGGCGGTCCGGATTCATGGCCATGAATCCCGCGTGCTGCAGGAACCCCGGATACACGCGGCGGCCGGCGCCCGGATAGCGGGGCGGCACGGGGTGGATCACCTGGTTCTCGAACCACGAATAAGGTTTGGTGGTGGCCAGGCGATTGACCTGCGTGGGCGACTGGCGCGGGTCGATGGGGCCACCCATCATCACCATGCTGCGCGGCTGGCAGGGATCGTTGGCGGACGCCATCAGGGACACGGCGGCCAGCACCGGCACCGTGGGCTGACAGACGGAAATGACGTGAACGTCCGGGCCCAGGTGGCGGATGAAGTCCTGCACGTAGCGCACGTAGTCGTTCAAATGGAAGGGACCGGCTGCCAGCGGCACCATGCGCGCGTCGACCCAGTCGGTCACATAAACGTCGTGATTGGGCAGCAGGGCGCGCACGGTGTCGCGCAGCAGGGTGGCGTGGTGCCCGGAGAGCGGGGCGACCAGCAGGACCTTCGGATCATCCTTGCCGGCCAGCCGCACGTCGCGCTGGAAGTGCACCAGGCGGCAGAAGGGCTTGTCCAGGGCAACGGCTTCGATCACGCGGGCGGACTTGCCGCCAATCTGGGTGGTGGGCAGATTCCAGGCGGGCTTCTGGTATTCCTTGCCGATACGGGTCATCAGCTCGTACCCGGCAGCCATCTGGCGGGAGATCGGGGTATAGGCGAGCGGGCTGTAGGGGCTGGAGAACAGCTGAGAACCGGCGTCCGTGAATGCAGCGAACGGAGTCAGGAAAGCGCGCTGCATTTCGTGCAATTGGTACAGCATTTCGGGGAAGTCCTTCTGGGTCGAGCGTGTGCCCCGATTATTGCTCCGGGGCGTAACGATATTTCCAATCAGCCTGAAGAATGTCCGGCAAACAGCCCTGTTTTGTTGCTAAAAAGCGACCCGTCATGTGTTACGCACCAGTTTAGGGCCGCGTTAATGCCTTGCGGTGATACCAAATGGTGGATTTACGGACTACGCCACGCGGTGGCGGATCACCAGTAGTTTTCAACCGCCAGGTTGCCCGGAATGCCGCGGCGCCCGGGCTTGAACCCACGATCACCCAGCAATTTGCGTGCCTCCGTCAGCATGGCGGGGTTGCCGCACAGCATGACCTTGGCGGTCTCGGGATCCAGCGGCTGGCCGGCCAGCTGCTCCAGGCGGCCGTCGGCGATCAGCGTGGTGATGCGCGCTTGCGGCATGCCGGGCACGGGTTCGCGCGTGGCGATGGGCAGGTAGACGAGCTTGCCGGGGTCGGCGGCAAAGACGTCGGCCAGGGCCGGATCGCGGCGCCAGCCGTCGATTTCGGCGCGGTAGGCGAGTTCGGCGGCGGTGCGCACGCCGTGCACCAGAATGATGCGGTTGTAGGCGCGCCAGACGGCGGGGTCGCGCAGGATGGACAGGTACGCCGACAGGCCGGTGCCCGAGGCAAGCAGCCACAGGTCGCCGCCGGGCGCAAAGCGCTCCAGCGTCAGGAAGCCGTAGGGGGCCTTTTCGACATACAGCGCGTCGCCGGGCTGCAGACGCGCCATGCGCGGGCTGAACAGGCCTTCGGGGACGACGATGGAATAGAACTCCAGGCCCGGCTCATGCGGGGCCGACACCATGGAGTAGGCGCGCCAGATCGTGGGCGGACCATCGGGGTCTTCAGCGCCGGGCAGGCCGACCCGGGCGAACTGGCCCGGCAGGAACGTGAAGGCTTCGTCCCGCGTCACGCGCACGGAGAACAGTTTGTCCGGCACCCAGGTGTGGACGCTGGTGATGGTCTGGCGCGTGTATTTGGAGTCGTCGGTCATCGGGACATCGCACGAAAGCGCCGGCCTGGCCGGCGCCCGTGGATTACTTTTCCAGGTATTGCAGCTTGTCCTGCTTGCCGTTCCAGTCGTCGGCGTCGGGCAGGGGCTTCTTGGCACGGCTGATGCTGGCGAATTCCGGAGAGAGTTCAGCATTCAGCGCGATGAAATTGAGTTGGTCCTGCGGCACGTCTTCTTCGGCGTAGATCGCGTTGGCGGGGCATTCGGGGATGCAGACCGCACAGTCGATGCATTCGTCCGGGTCGATCACGAGGAAGTTCGGACCCTCACGAAAACAGTCCACCGGGCACACGTCGACGCAATCGGTGTACTTGCACTTGATACAGTTTTCGGTGACTACGTGGGTCATTCAGGAACTCCGGGGCTCGGCGGCAGATGTGTCTTAATGGGCGGATTTTACCCAATGCCGCGCGGATGTGTCGGCAATACCCGTATTGACAGCGTGGCACTTCGTGCCGAAGGCCCTGTTCTTCATGCTATGGTGTCGCGAAACGAAACGCGCAATCATGATTATTACTTCGCTGCTCGACACCGACCTGTATAAATTCAGCATGATGCAAGTGGTGCTGCATCATTTCCCCGCTGCCCAGGTCGAGTACCGGTACAAATGCCGTACAAAGGGCGTGGATTTGCGCCCCTATATGGACGAAATCCGCCAGGAAGTGCATCAGCTTTGCCAATTGCGCTTCACGGACGACGAACTTAAATATCTGGGCAACTTGCGCTTTATCAAAAGCGACTTCGTTGATTTCCTTCGTCTGTTCCACATGCCCGAGCGCTGCATCCACATCAGCGAGGGCGAGGGACCCGGTGAAATCAGCATCGAGGTCAAGGGCCCGTGGCTGCACACGATCCTGTTCGAGATCCCTGTGCTGGCCATCGTCAACGAGGTCTATTTCCGCAACACGCGCAAGCATCCGGACTGGGAAGAAGGCCGCAAGCGCCTGCAGTCCAAGATGCACCTCGTGCTGGATGATCCCGCGCTGGCCGACTTCCGCGTGGCTGAATACGGCACGCGGCGCCGCTTCTCCAAGGCCTGGCACGAAGAGATCGTCACCACCCTGAAAGCCGAGATGGGGCCGCATTTCGCGGGTTCCAGCAACGTGCTGCTCGCCAAAGAGCACGACGTGCTGCCGCTGGGCACCATGGGCCACGAATACCTGCAGGCCTGCCAGGCGCTCGGTCCGCGCCTGCGCGATTCGCAGGTGTTCGCGCTGGAAGTGTGGGCCAAGGAATACCGCGGCGACCTCGGCATCGCGTTGTCCGACGTCTACGGCATGGATGCGTTCCTGCGCGACTTCGACATGTATTTCTGCAAGCTCTTTGACGGCGCGCGCCACGATTCCGGCGATCCCTTCATCTGGGGCGAGCGTCTGCTCGAGCACTACCGCAAGAACCGCGTGGATCCGCGCGCCAAGACCCTGGTGTTCTCGGATTCGCTGACCTTCCCGCGCGCCATCGAGCTGGCGCGCCAGTTCTCGGGGCGCTGCAAGGTGTCCTTCGGCATTGGCACCAACCTCACCAACGACCTCGGCCACGAGCCGCTGCAGATCGTCATGAAGATGGTCCGCTGCAACGGCCAGCCGGTGGCCAAGGTGTCGGATGCGCCCGAGAAGACGATGTGCGACGATCCCGCCTACCTGGCCTATCTGCGCCAGGTTTTCCAATTGCCGCCCGCCTGACGACGCCCGCGCGCCGCACGCGGGCAGCTTTGCCCAGTTCCACCCAAACCACTCGACTCTAGGGGAATTCTCATGAGCAGCATCAAGCGCTTTCACGTGACCAAGCGCCTGTCGGACATGGCCGTGTACAACGGCGTGGCCTACCTGGCAGGCCAGGTGCCGGACGATGCCACGCTGGACATCACCGGTCAGACCGAGCAAGTGCTCGCCACGATCGACCGCCTGCTGGCCGAAGCCGGCACCGACAAGACCAAGATCCTGATGGCCCAGATCTACGTGGCCAACATGAAGGAATTCGACGGCATGAACAAGGCCTGGGACGCATGGGTCGCCGACGGCAACTCGCCCCCCCGCGCCACCGTTGAAGCCCGCCTTGCCAACCCCGACTACAAGGTCGAGATCGTGGTGACGGCCGCGCTTTGATGAACGGTCAGGGCCGGCTGCGGCTGGTCTTGTGAAAAAGCCCTCTGGCGTGAGCCGAGGGCTTTTTTTGCTCTGATGTCAGACACCGGTGGTGCAGAGCGCCGCCTCACGCGCCCATCAGCATCATCCCCGCCAGCAGGCCGCCCAGTTCCTCGCAGCGCACCAGATCCGCGGTCGGCACCGTCTTGGCCGCCAGGATCTGCGCCGCCGTCTGCGCGCCCATGTTCACGATGACGGCCGGCGCCACCGCCGTCAGCCGCCAGCCGGTGCAGATGCGTTCGACCTGCCGGGCCGCGCCCGAGCCGTCGCTGCCCGCGCTGATCAGGGCGGCATAGGGCAGTCCCTGGATGCGGTCCAGCACCGCGTAGTAATTGCGGTCGAAGAACTCCTTCATTTCGCCGCTCAGGCTGGCAAGGTTTTCGGGGGCGCAGAAGAGGAACCCCTGGCTGGCCAGCAAGGTGTCGGCATCGGCGTCCTGCGCGCGCCGCAGTTCGATGCGCAGATCGTCAGGCTGCTCCAGGGCAGCGGCCGCCGACGCCGCGCCGCGCGCCGCGGCCTGCGCCATCTGCTCGGCCGCGCCGGTGCGCGAATGCCAGACGATCAGCAACTGCTTCATGCGAATCGCTCCAGCGGATCCTGCCGGTAATAGGCCCGCAGCATGGCATACCACTCGGGCAGCGCTTGCTGCATGGGAAAGGGATCCACGAAAAAGTGTTCCGAACTGACCGCGAAGAACTCGCCTTCGTCCGTGGCGGCGTAGGGATCCATCGGCAACTGACCGTACCAGGCGTCCGCTTCCTCGCTTTCGGGGTCCACGTCGTGCGGAATCGCCGCTTCCACGGCGTCGACCGCCGCGATGAAGCGGTCCAGGCTGTCGTCCAGCACCTGTCGCCACGCGCGCGGCTTGATGTCGGGATGCGCCGACAACGACGGCATGCCGTCCGCAAAGCCCGAGCGCAGGTCCAGCTTGTGGGCGAACTCGTGGATCACCACGTTGAAGCCGCCCTCGGACAGCTGCGTGTCTTCCCACGACAGGACCAGCGGCCCGCCTTCCCAGGCTTCGCCCGCGGCGTCCTCGATGTACTCGTGGACCACCCCGTCCTCGTCCTCGCGCGTCCGGGGGATGCGAAAGCTCGCGGGATACACGATGATCTCGTCCCAGCCCTCGTACAGTTCGGGCGTGAGATTCAGGATGGGCAGGCAGGCCTGTGCGGCGATGGACAGCCGCATGAAGTCCGAGACCTCCAGCCCCTGCGCGCCATTGATCGTCTTGCTGGCAAGCAGCCAGGCGGCGCGCGCCTGCAATTGGGCGGCTTCGCTTTCGGTCAGCGCCGCCAGGAATGGGTAGGTGTCCAGCACCTGCCGCCAGAGTTCGGGCGGGATGCGGGCCTGCATCTCGGCGACCTCGGACGGGCGGGCGCCGCGGCCCTTCAGCCAGCGCAACATAAGCTTTGGTTCCTTCCATATGCCGGGATGCGGCAGTGTGTTCAGGGTGACTGAACCCTAGTGTAGAGTGTCGAAATATTCAACCCGATACCTGCGCTACGCCCCGTCATGTCCGCCCCGCCCGTTCCCGATGCGCCTTCGCCATTTGACGCTTCCTGGCGGCAGGAGGCCGGAGCGGGCCTGGATGCCGAGGGCCTGGCATTGCTGGACCGGGTCGCTTGCTGGGCCGAGCCTCGCTTCCAGGGCCAGAACGCCCTGACGGGTGAGCCGCTGGCCGGCCATGCCGCCGGCGTCGTCCGTATCCTGGCGGCCTTGCACACCGATGCCGCCACGCGCGCCGCCGCCCTCCTGGCCGCGCTGCCCACCGATCTGATGGCGCCCGCGCCCTCGTTGCGCAACGATCCCATCGCCGTCGCCTTCGGCGCGGAAATCGCGCGGCTGGTGCAGGGCGCCTATGCGTTGCTGCGCCTGGGCGTGGTGGCCCGGCAGGCCAGCGATGCGTCGGCCGAAAGCGGTTCGCAGAAGGAAATGCAGCGCAAGATGCTGCTGGCCATGGCGGCCGACCTGCGCATCGTGCTGATGCGCCTGGCGTCCCGGCTGCGCACGCTGCGCTGGCACGCCGAGAGCAAGGCGCCGTGCTCGCCCAGCTTCGCTCGCGAAACGCTGGACCTGTACGCGCCGCTCGCCAACCGGCTGGGTATCTGGCAAATCAAGTGGGAAATGGAAGACCTGTCCTTCCGCTTCCTCGAACCCGACAAGTACAAGCACATCGCCCGCCTGCTCGAAGAAAAGCGGGTCGAGCGCGAGGCCTTCATCGCGGGCGCCATCACGCGCCTGCAGCAGGCGCTGGCCAAGACCGGCATCGACGCCGAGGTCAGCGGCCGGCCCAAGCACATCTACAGCATCTGGAACAAGATGCGCGTCAAGCGTCTGGATTTTTCCCAGATGTACGACCTGCGAGCGCTGCGCGTCATCGTCGACGACGTGCGCGCCTGCTACACGGCGCTGGGCATGGTGCACGAGATGTGGACGCCGCTGTCCGACGAGTTCGACGACTACATCTCGCGGCCCAAGCCCAACGGCTACCGGTCGCTGCACACGGTGGTGGCCGACGACGATGGCCGTCCCTTTGAAGTGCAGATCCGCACGCGCGAGATGCACCAGTTCGCCGAATACGGGATGGCCGCGCATTGGCGCTACAAGGAAGCGGGCGCCAAGGGCGGGCAGGTCGCGGCTTCCAGCGAATACGACCGGCAGCTTGCCTGGATGCGCCAGCTGCTGGCCTGGAACACCGATGTCGAGGGTGGCGAAAACACGCCGCCCGAGCCCGCCAAGCCCGCCACGGGCCGGGCCGCCGCGGGCAAGAGCCGCGGCGCGGTGACGGCGCCGGCGCATACCGACGAACGCATCTACGTGCTGACGCCCCAGGCGCGCGTGATTGAACTGCCCGCCGGCGCCACGCCGGTGGACTTCGCCTATCACCTGCACACCGACCTGGGCCACCGCTGCCGCGGCGCGCGCGTCGATGGGCAGATGGTGCCGCTGCAGACGCACCTGTCCACCGGCCAGACCGTGGAGATCATCTCCGCCAAGTCCGGCGGCCCGTCGCGCGACTGGCTCAATCCCCAGCTTGGCTTTCTGGCCAGCCCGCGCGCCCGCGCCAAGGTGCGGATGTGGTTCAACGCGATTGAACTGCAGCAGCGCATCACGCAGGGGCAGGCGCTTGTCGAAAAGGAATTGCAGCGCCTGGGCAAGACGGCCATCAATCTGGAACAGCTGGCCCAGAACCTGGGTTTTGCGCGGGCCGACGACCTTTACGTCGCCGCCGCCAAGGAAGAATTCAGCCTGCGCCAGATCGACGCGGTGTTCCAGCAGCCGGCGCCCGCGGTCGAACCCACGCCGGCGGCCTTGCGGCACGCCAGCGCCGGCAGCGCCGAGAAAAGCGGCAAGAGCGGCGTGCTGGTGGTGGGGGTGGGGTCACTGCTGACGCAGTTGGCCCGATGCTGCCGCCCGGCGCCGCCGGATGCGATCTCCGGCTTCGTGACGCGGGGGCGCGGCGTGTCCATCCATCGCCGCGACTGCCACAGCTATCTGGCACTGGCTGCGCGCGAGCCCGAGCGCGTCATCGAAGTGGCGTGGGGCGAAACGGCCGACACCTTCTATCCGGTGGACATCAGCGTGCGCGCGCATGACCGCTCGGGCCTGTTGCGCGACCTGTCCGAAGTGTTTGCGCGCCTGCGCCTGAACGTCGTGGGCGTGAACACGCAGAGCAAGCAGTCGCTTGCCCATATGGTGTTCACGGTGGAGGTGCGCGGCGGTGAATCGCTGTCCCGCGCGCTGGATGCGCTGGCCGAAGTGCCGGGCGTGTCGTCGGCGATGCGCCGCTAGGCGCAGTTTCCGGCAGCGAGAACCGCTGCCGGATCATTTCCCGCCGTGCCCGCCGCTGGCGCGAAGGCCAGGCGGCGGCACGCGACGGTTCAGGCCTCAGTGTTCCAGTTCTTCATGCGCACGATCGCGCATGTAGAACGCGGCGACCAGACCCAGCGCCACGCCAAACATCACGTAGTAGGCCGGCGCCATGGGCGAGCCGGTGGTCTTGATCAGCCAGGTCACGATGAACTGTGCGAAGCCACCGAAGATCATCACGGCCACGTTATAGGCCAGCGACAGGCCAACCGAACGCACGCGCGCCGGGAACAGCTCGGCCATCACCGTGCTGAACACGCCGAAGAACGCCGACACGAAAATGCAGACCACGACCTGCACGGTCAGCAGGCGGCCGATCGACGGCGCGTCCGACAGCCAGAAGTACAGCGGGTACAGCACGATCAGGTAGCCGATCAGCGAGCCGATCACGAGCGGACGGCGGCCGATGCGGTCGGACCAGGCGCCCATGAACGGGGTCAGCACCACCATCAGGGCCGCGCCGGCCATCTGCACCAGGAAGGTCTGGTTCAGCGGCAGCATCAGCACCTTGGTCGAATAGGTGACCAGATACGTAAACGTGATGTAGATCGACACCGTGGCCGTCACCACCAGGCCCACGCCGATCAGCGTCTCGCGGGTGTGGGTGCGCAGCATCTGGCCCAGCGACAGGCGCTTGACTTCACCGCGTTCGGCGGCCTGGCGGTCGGCTTCCTTCATCTGCTTGAAGGCGTCGGTTTCGTCGACGTTGCGGCGGATATAGATGGCGATCGGCACAATCACCAGGCCGAAGGCGAAGGGCAGGCGCCATGCCCAGTCGGCAATCTGCTGCTCGGTGAAGAACTCGGTGATGAGCGTGCCGCAGGCCGCGCCGATCAACAGGGCCAGCATCTGGCCCGCCATCTGCCACGAGCCATAGAAGCCGCGCTTGCCGTTGGGGGCCATTTCGATCAGCAGCGCCGTCGACGTGCCGAATTCGCCGCCGGCCGAGAAGCCTTGCAGGAGGCGCGCGATCAGGATGAAGATCGGGGCCAGGATGCCCGCCGCGTGGTAGGTCGGGGCGACCGTGATCAGCGCGATGGACACGGCCATCAGCGAGGTCACCAGCACCATGGCGGCCTTGCGGCCCTTGCGGTCGCCGTACAGGCCCAGGATGATGCCGCCCACCGGGCGCATGAAGAAGCCCACGCCGAAGATGGCAGTGGTCATCAGGATGGCGTTCAGTTCGCTGCCGGGGACGCTGGGGTCGGTGGGAAAGAACAGTTTGGCGATGATCGGCGTCATGAACGCGAACACCAGGAAGTCATACCATTCGAGCGCGTTGCCTATTACCGCTGCCACGATGTTGCGTGTGGGGACTGCTTTGTGCTGCACGGGATCTCCTTGGGGGCTTTAATTTCCGGGCGACATTCTAGGCGGTGCCGCCCCGGCCGTCTTGCGCGTCGTCCGAAAAGCGGCCGATCGGAAGCTTGCGCCTCGTAAACCGGCCATCCAGACGGCGCTCGTCCGGGACGCGGCCGCCGCCTGGCTTTACACTGCGTCTTTTCCCCACGAGAGTAGTGACATGAACGCGCGCACCTGGCTGGAAACGCTGGTTGGCTTTGACACCACCAGCCGCAATTCCAATCTTGCCCTGATCGAAACCGTCCGTGACTGGCTCAAGGGCCAGGGCGTCGAGGCATGGCTGGCGCACAACCCCGAGCGCACCAAGGCCAACCTCTTTGCCACGTTGCCGGCACAAGACGGCAACCAGCAGGGCGGCATCGTCCTGTCGGGCCACACCGACGTGGTGCCCGTGGATGGCCAGGACTGGAGCACGGACCCGTTCAAACTCGTCGAAAAAGACGGCCTGCTCTATGGCCGCGGCGCCTGCGACATGAAGGGCTTCATCGCCGGATCGCTGGCCCTGGTGCCCGAATTCCTGGCCATGCCGCGCAAGAAGCCGATCCACCTGGCGTTCTCCTACGACGAGGAAGTCGGCTGCGCCGGCGCGCCGTACATGCTGGCAGACCTGCACGAGCGCGGCATCCGTCCCGAGGGCTGCGTGGTGGGCGAGCCCACCGGCATGCAGGTGGTCGTGGCCCACAAGGGGATCAACCTCTTTCGCTGCAAGGTGCACGGCAAGGCGGCCCACTCGTCGCTCACGCCGCGCGGCTGCAACGCCATCGAATACGCCGCCCGCCTGATCTGCCGCATCCGCGACCTGGCCGACAGCTTCAAGGCCAACGGCCCCTACGACGAGTTCTACGACGTGCCGTTCTCGACGATGACCACCAACCAGATCCGGGGCGGCATCGCGGTCAACACCATTCCCGAGCTGTGCGAGTTCACCTACGAATTCCGCAACCTGCCGGGCATGCGTCCGGACGACATCCAGGCGGAAGTCGAAAAATACGTGCGCGAAGAGCTGCTGCCGAAGATGAAGGCCGAATTCGACGGCGCCACCATCGAGATCGAGACTGGCGCCGCCGCGCCCGCGCTGGAAGCCTCGGAAGAAGCCGCCATCACCCAGCTGGTGCGCGCCCTGACCGAAGACCGCGCCACGCGCAAGGTTGCCTACGGCACCGAAGCCGGCCTGTTCCAGGGCATCGGCATCCCCACGGTGGTCTGCGGCCCCGGCCATATCGAACAGGCCCACAAGCCCAACGAATACGTGGCCCTGGACCAGATGGCCGCGTGCGAAACCTTCCTGCGCCGCATGGGCCAGTCCCTCTGACGCGCGGGGCGCCCGGGAGCGGGCGGCACGCCGGTGCCGTCCGCGTCAGGTAAAATGCCGGGTTGCAAACCGGATTTGCGGCTGGCATTGGCCTGCCGCGATCCCGGGGGAGATGCTGTGGTGAAACCTTACGACTTTCCGGATGCCAAGGGCCATTTCGGGCCTTATGGCGGTGTTTTCGTGGCGGAAACGCTGATGCACGCGCTTGACGACCTGCGCGCGTCCTATGACCGTTACCGGGTCGATCCCGCCTTCCTCGAAGAGTTCAACTACGAGCTCAAGCATTTCGTGGGCCGGCCCAGCCCGGTCTACCACGCCCGGCGCTGGTCTGAACTCGTGGGCGGCGCCCAGATCTGGTTCAAGCGCGAAGACCTGAACCACACCGGCGCGCACAAGGTCAATAACTGCATCGGCCAGGCTCTGCTGGCCAAGCGCATGGGCAAGCCGCGCGTCATCGCCGAAACCGGCGCCGGCCAGCACGGCGTGGCCACCGCCACGGTCGCGGCCCGCTACGGCATGGAATGCGTGGTGTACATGGGCAGCGAAGACGTGCGCCGCCAGGCCTCCAACGTCTACCGCATGAAGCTCCTGGGCGCCACGGTGGTGCCCGTGAACTCCGGTTCGCGCACCCTGAAGGACGCGCTGAACGAAGCCATGCGCGACTGGGTCACCAACATCGAAAACACGTTCTACATCATCGGCACGGTGGCGGGTCCCGACCCCTATCCCCGCATGGTGCGCGACTTCCAGACCGTCATCGGCAACGAATGCCTGACGCAGATGCCCGAGGCCATCGGCCGCCAGCCCGACTACGTCGTGGCGGCGGTGGGCGGCGGCTCCAATGCCATGGGCATCTTCCATCCCTACATCCCCTACGAAAACGTGCGCCTGATCGGCGTCGAGGCGGCGGGCGAGGGCATGGACAGCGGCAAGCACGCCGCATCGCTGGCCGCGGGCCAGGTGGGCGTGCTGCACGGCAACCGCACCTACGTCATGCAGAACGCCGACGGCCAGGTTCAAGAAACGCATTCCGTCTCGGCCGGCCTGGACTACCCCGGCGTCGGTCCGGAACACGCCTGGCTCAAGGATTCGGCCCGTGCCGAGTACGTCGGCATCACCGACGACGAAGCCCTGAAGGCCTTCCACGACTGCTGCCGCATCGAAGGCATCATGCCCGCGCTGGAGTCGTCGCACGCCATCGCCCAGGCCGTCAAGATGGCCGCCACGCTACCGCGCGACGCCGTCATCCTGGTCAATCTGTCTGGCCGCGGCGACAAGGACATGCACACCGTCGCCGAACGCGCCGGCATCGAGCTCTGAACATGACAACCCGCACCGATCGCATTGCCGCGGCTTTCGCGCGCACCGCAGAATCCGGCCGCGCAGCGGCCCTGATTCCCTACATCGCCGCCGGCGATCCTTCCCCCGCCGCCACGGTGCCGCTGATGCACGCGCTGGTTGACGCCGGCGCCGACGTCATCGAACTGGGCGTGCCGTTCTCGGATCCCATGGCCGACGGCCCGGTCATCCAGCGCGCCGCAGACCGCGCCATCGCACAAGGCGTGGGCCTGGCCCGCGTACTGGAGCTGGTGGCCGACTTCCGCCAGCGCGACACCGAGACGCCCGTGGTCCTGATGGGCTACGCCAATCCCATCGAACGCATGGGCCAAGCCGAATTCGCCAGCCGTGCCGCGCAGGCCGGCGTGGACGGCGTACTGGTCGTGGACTACCCGCCCGAAGAAGTCATCGAGTTCGCCGCCACCCTGGGCGAACGCGGCATTGCGCCCATCTTCCTCTTGGCGCCCACCTCCACTGAAGACCGCATCAAGGCCGTCGCGGCCGTGGCACGCGGCTATGTGTACTACGTGTCGCTCAAGGGCGTGACGGGCGCTGGCTCGCTGAACACCGACGACGTCGCCGATCGCGTGGCCGTGATTCGCCGCCACGTGCGCGACATCCCGGTTGGCGTGGGCTTCGGCATCCGCGACGCCGAAAGCGCCCAGCGCGTGGCGCGCGCCGCCGATGCGGTCGTCATCGGCAGCAAACTGATTGAAACCATGGAGCAGGCGGTCGCCAACGCGCCGGCTGCCCAGCAAACCGACGCCGCAGTCGCCGCCGCCAGCGGCTGGCTGCGCACCATCCGGCAGGCGCTGGATCAAGTAAAACGAGAGAACGCGTCGGCCTGAGCGGCCGGGTCGCGATCTCAAACGGGATGAATACTCAATGAGCTGGATCGATAAACTCCTGCCGCCTCGCATCAACAAAACCAGCGACAGCGGCGCCCGCCGCGTGCCCGAAGGCCTTTGGGTGAAATGCCCGTCGTGCGAATCGGTGCTGTATAGCGAAGACCTGGCAGCCAACCTCCACGTCTGCCCCAAGTGCGACCACCACATGCGGATCGGGGCTCGCGCCCGCATCGATTCGCTGCTGGACATGGAAGGCCGCGTTGAAATCGGCCAGAACACGCGTTCGGTCGACACCCTGAAGTTCAAGGACACGCGCAAGTACCCCGAGCGTCTGCAAGAGGCCGTCAAGGCAACGGGCGAAAGCGACGCGCTGGTCGTCATGAGCGGCTCGATCCGCGGCGTGCCCGCCACGCTGGCCTGCTTCGAATTCGAATTCATGGGGGGCTCGATGGGCTCGGTGGTGGGCGAGCGCTTTGCGCGCGGCGCCCAAGCGGCCCTCGACAACAAGACCCCGTTCATCTGCGTAGCCGCCTCGGGCGGCGCGCGCATGCAGGAAAGCCTGCTGTCGCTCATGCAGATGGCCAAGACCAACGCCATGCTGACCCGCCTGTCGGCCGCCGGCCTGCCGTTCATCAGCGTCCTCACCGATCCCACCATGGGCGGCGTGTCGGCCAGCTTTGCCTTCATGGGCGACGTGGTCATCGCCGAACCCAAGGCCCTGATCGGCTTTGCCGGTCCGCGCGTGATCGAACAGACCGTGCGTGAAAAGCTGCCCGAAGGCTTCCAGCGCGCCGAGTTCCTGCTGCAGAAGGGCGCCATCGACATGGTTGTCGACCGCCGCCAATTGCGCGAGGAAATCGCCCGCCTGCTGGCGCTGCTGACCAACCAGCCGGCGGACGTGGTCACCGCCTGATCGGGCCGACATTGCCGGGCTGCCGTTTGCGGCTGCATCGGCATCCATAGACATGCCGCCGGTCGCTTCTCGCGCCTGGCGGCATTTTGTTTTTCCGCAGCAGGGTGAACCCCTGGGCACGAGACTTGCTCCAGCCGCCTAGCGCAATTTCACCTGCGTGAATCCCGCGATTTTCGGAACAGTCTTTTTCACGGCGCTTTGTTGCCATATTGCGACATGCGCGCAGCGTGTTGGTCCGGATTTTGCTAATGTTCCCCGTTAGTCCAGAAATAGATGGAGTTGATCCCATGCAGTCGACGAAGAAGAAAATGCTGACGCGCCTTGCCGGCCTTGCCCTGGCAGGGGTTGCCACCTTTGCTAGCGCCCAGTCGTCCGAGGGCACCCAAGGTGGCGTCAGCCTGCACTATGGCATTGGCGACCATTACAAGCGCCTGACCCTGAACTACGAGACTGCCTCGCTCTGGACCTATCAATTCGGCGGCAACTGGGGTCGTCTGGACCTGACGCCCGAATTCGGCGCGTCGTATTGGCAAGCCGACGGCTCGCGTTCGCCGGGCCACGTCTGGCAGTTCAGCGCCATCCCGATGTTCCGCTGGTGGACCGGCGAACGCTTCTACATCGAAGCGGGTATCGGCGCCACGCTGTTCTCCAGCACGCGCTTTGCCGACGAAAACATTAGTACGGCCTTCCAGTTCGGCGACCACGTCGGCGTGGGCTTCCTGGTCACGCCTAACAACCGTATCGGCGTGCGGTATTCGCACTTCTCGAACGCCAGCATCAAGCGCCCGAACCCGGGCCTGGACGTGGTGCAGCTCACCTACACGTACCAGTTCTGATCGCATGGCGCCGGTGCGGCGCGTACTCGCGTAATTGCGCGCCCCGCTCGCAGATCTTGAAAACCACCCATCTGGGTGGTTTTTTTTTGCGTTGCCCGTGTGCGTGTCCCGCGTGTGCATCAGCGCAGAAACGACAAAAAAATTATGTTTTGACTGCGTGTCCACGTACTTGTTGGTGTTGAGTGCAATGGCCAGAATGCCCTGGCAGCACCCAAAACCACAACGAGCCGTCGCTCGGGCTTCCGATCCGCCGCTGCGCGCGCGGGCACGGCCAGATCCGGCAGGCGGCACACGGAGACTCAGATGAAACACCCCTGTACGCAGGCGCGCCGCTTGGCGCGCATGGCCGGCGCCGCTGGCCTGGCCCTTGCCCTGGCCACCGCCTCGTCCGCCGTCCTGGCCGACGACTTCCCGAACAAGCCTTTGCGCATGGTCGTTGGCTTCGCGCCGGGCGGCGGCGCGGATATCGTAGCCAGGCTGGTCGGCGCCAAGATGGCCGAGAGCCTGGGCCAGCAGGTCGTGGTGGAAAACCGCGCGGGCGCAACGGGCACGATTGCGGCCGACAATGTGGCGCGTTCCCCCGCGGACGGCTATTCGTTGTTCCTGGGATCGCAATCCACCATGGTGGTGGCGCCGTCGCTGTTCCCCACGCTGCCGTTCAAGCCCGAGACCGATTTCGAGCCGGTATCGCAGGTCGTGACCATGCCGCTGATCCTTGTGGTCAATCCGGCGCTGATCGACGTCAAGAGCGTCGGTGAACTCACCGAGCACATCCGGAAGGCCGGCAACGGTGCGCTGAGCTACGCGTCGTCCGGTCAGGGCGGCCCGCAGCACATCGCGGGCGAGCTGTACGCGCACCGGGTCGGCACGAAGGTCACGCACGTGCCGTACAAGGGCGAGTCCGCGGCCATTGCCGACGTGTTGGGCGGTCATGTGCCCTACATGTTCGCGAACCTGCCGGTGGCGCTGCCGCACATCGCGTCGGGCAAGGTCCGTCCGCTCGCCATCACCAGCCTCAAACGCGATCCGAAGGCGCCCGAGATTCCGACGCTGGCCGAATCGGGCTTCAAGGACTTCGAGGTGTCGACCTGGTACGGCGTCTTTGCGCCGGCCAAGACGCCCAAGCCCGTGGTCGACAAGCTCTCCGCATCGATCCGCTCTGCATTGGAGCAGCGCGACATGCAGGCCAAGCTGAGCGAGCAGGGCTTCACCGTGGTCGGCAGCGACTCGGCCGACTTCAGCCGCTTCGTCGGCGCCGAACTGCCGCGCTGGTCGGTGCTGATCCGCGATATCGGCATCAAGCCGGAATAGCCTGGACGCTTCGCCTGGGCGCCGCTCAGCCGGGCGCCCCTAAGCCGGGCGCCCCTTCATCCATCCGAGACAACGACATGATCGACTTCACCGAAAAACGCGCCGCCGGCCCCGTCATCCGGCTGCATTCCGCCGATAACGTCGTGGTGGCGCGCGTGCCTATCGGCATCGGCACCGCCGTGCCTGCCGAGGGCCTGGTCAGCCGCAGCCAGGTGCCCGCCGGGCACAAGATCGCGGCGCGCGACCTGCGCGCGGGCGAACCCATCTTGAAATACAACGTGTGCATCGGCTTTGCCGCCACGGACATACCCGCCGGTACCTACGTGCATTCGCACAACATGGACTTCCAGGAGTTCGACCGCGACTACGCACATGCTCGTAACTATGTGCCGACGCCCGTGCTGCCTGAATCGGAGCAGGCGCGATTTCAAGGCATCGTGCGGGCGAACGGTCAGGTGGGCACGCGCAACTACATCGGCATCCTTGCCACGGTGAATTGTTCGGCCACGGTGGTGCATCGCATTGCGTCCGCCTTCACGGACGAGGTGATGGCCGCCTATCCCAACGTGGATGGCGTCGTCGCGCTAAGCCACGGCATGGGCTGCGGCATGGAAATGTCCGGCGAGCCCATGGACCTCCTGCGGCGCACGATGGGCGGGTACGCCTGTCATGCGAACTTCGCGGGCATGCTGATCGTCGGCCTGGGCTGTGAACGCAATCAGCTCGATGCGCTGCTCAAGGACCAGGGCCTGGAAGCGGGTGCGCGGCTGCAGACGTTCATCATGCAGGAGACCGGCGGCACCCGCAAAACGATCGAAGCCGGCGTCGCCGCAGTGAAGTCCATGCTGCCCGCCGCCAACGAGGTGCGCCGCGAGCCGGTGTCCGCGCGTCACCTGAAGATCGGCCTGCAGTGCGGCGGGTCGGATGGCTTCTCGTCGATCACCGCCAACCCTGCGCTGGGCGCGGCCATGGACATCCTGGTGCGTCACGGCGGCACGGCGATCCTGTCCGAGACGCCGGAAATCTACGGCGTCGAACATACGCTGACGTCACGGGCGCGCAGCCGGGAAGTGGGCGAGAAGCTGGTCCAGCGCATCCGCTGGTGGAAGGAAGAGTATTCCCCGGGCCGCGACGTGCAGATCAATGGCAAGGTCAGTCCCGGCAATCAGATGGGCGGTCTGGCCAACATCTTCGAGAAGTCGCTGGGCTCGTCGATGAAGGGCGGCACCACAGCGCTGATGGAGGTCTATCGCTACGCGGAGCCGGTCCGGCAGCCCGGCATGGTGTTCATGGACACGCCGGGATTTGATCCGGTGTCGGCCACGGGGCAGATCGCCGGCGGCGCCAACATGATCTGCTTCACGACAGGCCGCGGGTCGATGTTCGGCGCCAAGCCGGTGCCGTCGATCAAGCTTGCCACCAACACGCCGATGTACGAGCGGCTGACCGAAGACATGGACGTCAATTGCGGCGACATCCTCGACGGCAACGCCACGCTGCAGGAGGTGGCGCATCGCATCTTCGAAGAGATCCTGCGCGTGGCCTCGGGCGCGCGCAGCAAGAGCGAGTTGCTGGGGTTGGGCGATCACGAGTTCGTGCCCTGGAACATCGGCGTCGTGAGCTGACCGCTTCCGCAACGCGTGAAGACCAGCGGACGGTCATGCGTGACCGTCCGCGCACCGGATCGGACGCTCAGACGTCCGACAACGAGTCGGCGCCCGGCATGTCGAAGCCGTTGGCCTGCAATGCGGTCTTCAGTGCGTCCGTCTGCGCGGCATTCAGCTCGACCAGGGGCGGACGCACCGTGGCCCACGCCGCATCGCCCGACTTCCAGGCAATGGCGGCCTTCATCGCGGGAATCATCGGGAATTGCTGGAACACGTTGCGCGTGGCGTTCAGCCCGGCCTGGCGCTCGTCGGCATCCGCCTCCTGCCAGCGCTGCTGCAGCGCCACGATGGGACCCGGATTGACGTTGCCCGTGGCCGTGATGCAGCCCACGCCGCCTGCGCGCAGGGTCTGCAGCAGGAATGCCTCGCTGCCCGCATACACCTGGAATCCGCGCGGCGTGAAACGCTCGATCATCGCCGCCGTGTTGGCCCAGTCGCCGCCACTGTCCTTCACGCCGGCCACGATGCCGGGGTAGCGGGTCAGCAGGCGGTCGATCAGGTCCAGGCTGAGCGGCACCTGGCTGACGGGCGGGATGTGATACAGGTACAGGCGCAGCTTGTCGTCGCCCACGCCTTCGATCAGCTCGGCAAAGTAGCGGAACAGGCCTTCGTCGCTGACGCCCTTGTAGTAGAAGGGCGGCAGCACCAGCACGCCCATGCTCCCGCTGCGCACGGCATGCTGCGTCAACGCAATGGCGTCGGGCAGCGCGCACGCGCCCGTGCCGGGCATCAGCGCAGACGGCTCCACGCCGGCTTCCAGCAGCGCATCGAGCAGCGTGTGCTTTTCCGAGAGCGACAGCGAATTCGCCTCGGAGTTGGTGCCGAAAATGGCCAGTCCGACGGACTGTTCGCGCAGCCAGCGGCAGTGCTTCACGTAGCGCCCCAAGGCCGGGCGGTAGCGTTCATCGAACGGCGTCAGGACCGGCGAAAAGACGCCGGGAATGCGGGCAGGGGTCGTCATGTCTCTACTCGTTATTGGATGGGTGAAAAGGACGCGCCGCGGCCGCGCGGCTGCGATTTCCGATTCTGGCACCGATCCGCCCAACGAACATCTGCTGTTTAATGGGTTCAATCCATAAAATTGTTGTGGTTTGCCGCAGAGCGCGCCACACGTCCAAAAGAAGGGGAGACCGTGGATACGCGATATGTGCAGAGCTTTGTGTCTGTCATCGAAAGCGGATCGCTGGCCGAGGCGGCGCGGCGGCTGGACCTGACGCCCGCCGCCATCGCCGCGCGCGTGCGCACGCTGGAAGAAGAACTGGGCGCCACGCTGGTCAAGCGCGTCGGCCGCAGCGTCAAGGCGACCGAAGCCGGCTTGAAGGTGCTGGAGCGCGCCCGCAGCGTGCTGCGCGAGGTGCGCGATCTGCGCGCCAGCGCCACCGACGACGCGCCGCTGGGCGAGCTGCGCCTGGGCGTCTCGGCCTCGGCACTGACTGGCATCATGCCCATCGTGCTGGCCCGCCTGTATCGGCGGATGCCCAAGCTGGCGGTCTTCATGGAACCCGGCACTTCCAACCATCTGTACCACCGCGTCATCAACGGCGACCTGGACGCGGCGTTCATCGTCAAGCCGCAGTTCAACCTGTCCAAGGGCTATGCGTGGAAGCTGGTGACCGAGGAGCCGCTGGTGGTGCTCGCGCCGCCCGATACGCCGGGCAACGATGCGCACGAGCTGATGCGCACCCAGCCCTTCATCCGCTATGACCGCAACGTCTGGGGCGGGCGCCTGGCCGACCAGTACCTGCGCCAGCACGGCATCGCGCCCCGCGAGCGGCTGGAGGTCGATGGGCTGATGGGCATTGCCTGCATGGTCTCCGAAGGCTTGGGCGTGTCGCTGGTGCCCGACTGGGCGCCGGACTCGCTCGACAGCCGCCGCGTCAAGCGGGTGCTTCTGCCCGGGCGTGCGCCGTTGCGCCGGATGGGCATCCTGTGGGCGCGCCACATGCCGCATTCGGCGCTGGCGGAAGCCTTTGTGGAAGAGGCGGGTCGGGCGCTGGATCCGCAATCGCGCCGCTCCGTGGGCGACTGAGGCATCGGTTGCGGCACGCCGCCCGCACATACTGAGGCCACAAAAAAACACCCCGCAAACCGTTTCCGGTGTGCGGGGTGTTTTGCCTGTCAGGGCCAGGCCCTGACGGCCGTGCGGCTTAGTGGCGCGTTTCGACCTGAACCAGCGGCTCGTTCGAGACGGGCGTCACCGGCTTGCGTTCGCGGCCCAGGCGGACCGGCGCGTACGAGGCGGCAATGCGCTGCTGCGTTTGCGCGTGGCGTTCCGGATCGGTTTCCACCCACTTCAGGCCGGCGGCATTGACCACGTCGTGCAAGGCTTGCGCCTTGGCGGCCGGGGCAACGGCAGGGACCACGATGGGCTGTTGCGCGCTGGCCGGCGCGACCGGCGCGGGGGCCGGTGCGACGGGAGCAGCGGCCACTGCCGGCGTCTGGACCACGGGCTCGGCGGCGGGCGCTTCCACCGGCGTCTGCACCGGCGCAGCGGGGACCGAAGCCTCGCTGGCGGGTTGCACGGCGACAGGCGGGGTCGCTTGCGGCGCGGTCTGCACGGGTTGAGCGGCAGGCTCAGCCGTGGGCTGGGCTGCCGGCTCGACCGCGGGCTTCACCGCGGGTTCGGCGGCGGGCGCAACCACGGGCTCGGCAGCGGCCTGGACGGGCTCAGCCTTGGGGGCTTGAACCGGTTCGACCGGCGTTTGCTCAGGCTGGGCGGCGGTCTGCACGGGCTGGGCCGGGGCTTGAACCTGCTGCGCGGCGGCAGGAGCAGTTTGCTCGGCGGCCGATTGAACCGGCTCAGCAGCCTGGGCGGCGACGCCTTCGGCTTGCTGTTCGCCGGCGTCTTCGGCGCCGTCTTCCTGCAGTTCGTCGCTACCGGCCAGACCGGCTTCGTCCTGGCTGCGGCGGCCACGGCGGCTGCGGCGGCGGCGGCGTTTGCGCTCGGGGTCCGCGGCGCCTTCGGCGCCTTCAGCGCCCGGAAACGCGTCGGCGGACTGTTCGTCGGCGTCAGCATTGTCCAGGGCTTCGGCAGCGGGCTTGGTATCCGACTTGGCGTCAGGCAGCGCGGTGGCGACCGTCTGGGCCAGCGCGGCGACCATGCTTTCCTGTTCGCTCATCGGCGCGTCGGATTGGCCTTCCTCGCGGCGGTTACGGCCACGGCCACGGCGGCGATTGCGGCCTGCGCCGGTGTCTTCGCCGTTGAGTTCGGGCGTCTGTTCCGGACGGGCGGATGCCAGGGCTGCCTGGGTGGCCGCCTGGGTGTCGCGCTCGCCGCGGCCTTCGCCACGATTGTTGCGTTCGCCGCGTTCGCCATCCGAGCGGCGGTTGCCGCGGACGTGGTGACGGCCGCCTTCGGTGGCCTCGGCGCCTTCGCCACGGCCTTCGCCGCGGCGGTTGCGGTTGCGGTCGGAGCCGTGGCGTTCGCCGCGGCGTTCCTGGCCGTCATGGCCGCTGCGGCCCTTGCCACGCGACGAGCCCGCGCGCTTGGCGGTTTCTTCGGCGGCTACGGGGGCGGGCTTGGCGGGTTCGGAGCCGCCGGTCAGCCAGCTGACCAGACGCTTGAACAGGCCGCCCAGACCGGCGCCTGCCGCGGGCGCGGCGGGTGCGGCGGCCGGCGCTGCGGGCGTCGAGACGGGGGCGGGCTGCGACGGCGTGATGCCCTTGACCAGGGCTTCCGGACGCGACTTGATTTCGCTTTCGCGCGGCTGCCAGGGCGCATCCGTGGCCGGCGCTTCCACCAGTTCGAAACTGGTCTTCAGCTCTTCCAGGCGGGGATCATCGTGGCGCAGGCGCTCGATGTGATGGTGCGGCGTTTCCAGATGCTTGTTGGGGATCAGCATCAGGTTGACCTTCAGGCGGGCTTCCATCTTGGTGATGTCGGCACGCTTTTCATTCAACAGGTACGTGGCCACGTCGACGGGCACCTGGGCGTGGACTGCCGCGGTGTTTTCCTTCATGGCTTCTTCCTGCAGCAGACGCAGGACGTGCAGGGCGCTGGATTCGGCGTCGCGGATCACGCCGGTGCCGTTGCAGCGCGGGCAGGTGATGTGCGAGCCTTCGTTCAGGGCCGGACGCAGGCGCTGGCGCGACAGTTCCATCAGGCCGAAACGCGAGATCTTGCCCATCTGGACGCGGGCACGGTCGAAATGGAGGGCATCACGCAGGCGCTGTTCGACGGCACGCTGGTTCTTGCTGTCTTCCATGTCGATGAAGTCGATGACGATCAGGCCACCCAGGTCGCGCAGGCGCAACTGGCGGGCCACTTCGTCGGCCGCTTCCGAGTTGGTGCGCAGCGCGGTTTCCTCGATGTCGGCGCCGCGGGTCGAGCGGGCCGAGTTCACGTCCACGGAAACCAGGGCTTCGGTGTGATCGATCACGATGGCGCCGCCCGAGGGCAGTTGCACCGTGCGCGAGTAGGCCGTTTCGATCTGGTGTTCGATCTGGAAGCGCGAAAAGAGGGGGATGTCGTCCCGGTAGCGTTTGACGCGCTGGACGTTGTCCGGCATCACCACGCTCATGAAGGCGGTGGCCTGGTCGGCGATCTCGTCGGTGTCGATCAGGATCTCGCCGATTTCGGGCGAGAAGTAATCGCGGATCGCGCGGATGACCAGGCTGGATTCGAGATAGATCAGGATGGGCGCGGAGTTGTCGCGCGCGGCGCCGTCGATGGCGGTCCAGAGCTGCAGCAGATAGGACAGGTCCCATTGCAGTTCTTCGACGTTGCGGCCGATGCCTGCGGTGCGGGCGATGATGCTCATGCCCTGGGGCAGGTCGAGCTGTTCCATCGTGTCGCGCAGTTCCTGGCGATCCTCGCCCTCGACGCGGCGCGAAACACCACCGCCGCGGGGGTTGTTGGGCATCAGGACCAGGTAGCGGCCAGCCAGCGAGATGAACGTGGTCAGGGCTGCGCCCTTGTTGCCGCGTTCTTCCTTTTCGACCTGGACGATCAGTTCCTGGCCTTCGCGCAGGGCGTCCTGGATGCGGGCGGTACGGACATCGACGCCTTCCTTGAAGAAGCTGCGCGCAACTTCCTTGAAGGGCAGAAAGCCGTGACGGTCTTCGCCGTAGTTGACGAAGCAAGCTTCGAGGCCGGGTTCGATCCGGGTGATGACACCTTTGTAGATATTGCCTTTGCGCTGTTCGCGGCCGGCAGTCTCGATGTCAAGGTCGATGAGTTTTTGCCCATCGACGATAGCGACGCGTAATTCTTCCTGATGCGTCGCATTGAACAGCATGCGCTTCATGAGAGGGTTTCTCCGTTGTCATGACGCGCCGATATCGGCGCGTGACCTCGGGCCACTCGGGCTGCGGCTGAAGCGGGCAAGAAGGTGCGGACCGTACCTGGGCGGCGCCCAGGCGTATCCGCCGCGGGTCAGGCGGGCACGTCGTGCCGTGGGGCACGGGGTTCTGTCAGCAGGAGGGTCAGCTTCACTGAATGTGGTTTGACGGAAAAAATGCTGTGAACGGCAGCTGCGGTCGGATTGGTTGCCCACACGCAGCTGGTGCTTTAAATATGCGACGATTCTTGCAGTGCTTCAGAGCCGCTTGCGGCATGCAACGGACCTGCCGGAACAGCGGGCAAGATGAATGCCACACCACTATTCCGCAGGGCTCGGTTGCGCCGGCGACCAAGAGACCCAGGGGTTGAATGAGCAGGCAGTACAATGGCGGCCCGCGCGCTCGACGGAGTTGCGTGTTGGTTGCATCTCTACGCCAGGCGGCTAGTTCAGCCCCTTAAGGCTGTCCCGATTATATGTCGCTTTCCGCAATGCGCAAAGAAACTTCCTCCCCCGTATCCGCGTCTAAAGCAGCCCCCGCCGTCCGCATGGTTGAAGTGGGCGCCGAGCATGCCGGCCAGCGTCTGGACAACTTCCTCATGCGGCTGTGCAAGGGGGTGCCCAAGACGCACATCTACAAGGCGATCCGCGGCGGCGAAGTCCGCGTCAACAAGGGACGCATCCAGGTGGATTACCGGATCGAAGAGGGCGATGTGGTCCGCATTCCGCCCCTGCGCCTTCCGGACCCCGGCAAGCCCCGTCCCGTGCCCGCCGCCGAATTTCCGATCGTCTTCGAAGACGACGCCATGCTCGTCGTGGATAAACCCGCTGGCGTTGCCGTCCACGGCGGCAGCGGGGTCTCGTTCGGCGTGATCGAACAACTGCGCGCCGCGCGCCCGCAGGCCAAGTTCCTGGAACTCGTGCACCGGCTGGACCGCGAAACCTCTGGGTTGCTGATGGTCGCCAAGAAGCGCAGCGCGCTGCTGGCGCTGCACGCCATGCTGCGCGAGGGCCGGAGCGACAAGCATTATTTCGCGCTGGTCGAGGGCGATTGGGTCAACGACCGCCAGCACATCAAGCTGTCCCTGACCAAATGGACCACGCAGTCCGGCGAGCGCCGCGTCAAGGTGGATCCGGACGGGCAGACGGCGCACACGGTTGTCACGCTCAAACAGCGTTTTGGTGGTTACAGTCTGGTCGACGCCGAGCTGCGCACCGGACGCACCCACCAGATCCGGGTCCATCTGGCATCCAGCGGCTTTCCTATCGTCGGGGACGACAAATACGGCCACGACGACGTACGTGCGCAATTCGCGCGGCAGGGCTTCAACCGCATGTTCCTGCACGCTCACAGCCTCACCCTGCCTCACCCGCTGACGGGTGAGGTCATGACACTGACCGCCGAGCTGCCGCCAGCTTGCCGGAACATCCTGAAAATACTGGAGTCTGCCTGATATGTCGTATTCGCTGGTCGTCTTTGACTGGGATGGCACCCTGATGGATTCCACGCACAGCATCGTGGCCGCCATTCAGGGCGCTTGCCGCGATCTGGATCTGGCGGTGCCGTCCGCGTCCGAGGCGAGCTGGGTCATCGGCCTTTCGCTCGAAAGCGCGTTGCGCCGTGCCGTCCCCGAATTGACGCAGGCCATGCTGCCTCGCTTCCTTGAGCGCTACCGCACGCACTACCTGCTGCGCGACCCGGAATTGCGCCTGTTCGAGGGCATCAACGAGTTGCTGACCGACCTGGCCAGCCAGAACGTGCGGCTCGCTGTCGCCACGGGCAAGAGCCGCGTCGGCCTGACGCGCGCGCTGGCCGCGACCGGCCTGGGCCCACTGTTTGACGCGACCCGCACCGCCGACGAGACCTTCAGCAAGCCGCATCCGGCCATGCTGCACGAACTGATGCAGGAACTGGACGTGGATCCGTCGCGGGTCATCATGGTGGGCGATACCTCGCACGATCTGCAGATGGCCTGCAACGCGGGTGTGCACGGCCTGGGGGTCACCTACGGGGCACACACCCTGAAGGAGCTTGAGGGATGTGCCCCGCAAGCAGTGCTGGACACCGTTCCGCTCGTGCGCGAATGGCTTATGCCGCGCGTGAGTGCCGGCGCGTAGGCTCTGGCTGATGAAGGCCGGCAGGAACGTCCGCCGGTCCGGCGGGTCTATCCGCAAGGCGCTGCGCGTGCTTCGCAAGACCGCCGCGGAATAAGATAGCCCCGTCCAGCGTCCATGGTTGACGCGGGCGCGCGCTCACGGAGCGCGGCGCCATACCGGAGATTACGATGCTGATACGCAAGCCCGACGACTTTTTGCCGTCCGAGATCACTTCCGAGGCCGTGTGGCGATCGCGCCGCGAACTCATGTTGCGCGCTGGCGCTGCCGCTGCCGCCGTCGGGCTGCCCGGCTGGGCTACGCGCGCCGCCCACGCGCAGGACGCCGGCGCGCTGCCGGGCAAGTCCAACCCTGCGTTCAGCATCATGGACAAGCAGACGTCCCTGGCTGACATCACGTCCTACAACAATTACTACGAGTTCGGCGTAGATAAGGGCGAACCGGCCAAAAATGCCGGCAAGTTGCAGACCCGGCCGTGGACCGTGAGCGTCGAGGGCGAGGTCAACAAGCCGCGCACGTTCACCATCGAAGAGTTGCTCAAGCTCGCGCCCATGGAAGACCGCGTCTACCGCCTGCGCTGCGTCGAGGGCTGGTCCATGGTCATTCCGTGGGTTGGGTATTCGCTGTCCGAGGTGCTCAAGCAGGTGGAGCCGAATGGCAACGCCAAGTACGTCGAATTTGTCACTGCCGTTCAGCGGGAAAATATGCCGGGCGTGCGTGCTGCCATCCTGGAGTGGCCGTATGTGGAGGGGTTGCGCCTGGACGAAGCCATGCATCCGCTGGCGATGCTGGTCTTTGGCGTCTATGGGCGCGTGCTGCCCAACCAGAACGGCGCGCCGCTGCGGTTGGCCGTGCCGTGGAAGTATGGATTCAAGTCCGGCAAATCGCTGGTGAAGATCCGGCTGGTGGAAAAGCCGCCCGTCACGTCCTGGGTCAAGTCGGCCCCGCAAGAATACGGCTTCTACGCCAATGTGAACCCTAACGTCGCGCATCCTCGCTGGAGCCAGGCCACCGAGCGCCGCATCGGCGAGGACGGCCTGTTCACGCCCAAGCGCAAGACGCTCATGTTCAACGGCTACGGCGATCAGGTGGCGTCGCTTTATCAGGGCATGGACCTGAAGGCCAATTACTGAGGCGCTGATCCGTGTCCGTTGCTCCTCGCGCTGCCTCGGCTGCGGCACCCAGGAAGGCGCAGCTCTCGGCCCGGACGATCGGGCGCTTCAAGCCGCTGCTCTTTCTGCTGGGCCTGGCGCCGTTCGCGCGCTGGATATGGCTGGGGATGCACGACGGCCTCACGGCCAATCCCGTTGAATTCCTGACGCGATCGTCTGGCACCTGGGCACTGGTATGCCTGCTGGTCACCCTGGCCATCACGCCGCTGCGCCGTCTCACGGGTCAGCCCGCGCTGGTACGCGTCCGGCGCATGTGCGGATTGTTCGCTTTCTTCTACGCGGCGCTGCATTTCATGGCGTGGGTGTGGTGGGACCGTGGCTTCGAACCCGCCGAAATGGTGCGTGACATCGTCGAACGTCCCTTCATCATGGTGGGATTTTCGGCCTTCGTGCTGATGGCAGCGCTGGCTGCCACCTCGACGCAGTGGGCGATGCGGCGGTTGGGCAAGCGCTGGCAGACGCTGCACCGTGCCATCTATGCCATCGGCCTGCTGGCGATTCTGCACTACTGGTGGCACAAGGCGGGCAAGAATGACCTGTCCGAGCCCGCGATCTACGCCGCGGTGCTGGCGCTGCTGCTGGGTTGGCGCGTCGTTGCCTGGTGGCGCGCGCGGGCGTAGTCCGCTAGCGCGCTGAGGCGCCGCAGCTACTGCATGGCCAGCATGATGGCCGCGGTTTCCGCGTCAGGCTGGCCGTCGTGCAGGGCAGGGCGGTAGTGCATCTGGAACGCGGCCAGCGTGTTGATCGTTGCGCGGTCCAATGTGCCGTCCTGCGGACTGGCGTAGCCAAGCCGCTGCAGCTGCTTCTGAAACCATGCGACATCCGGCACGCCCTCGATCTGCAGGCGAGCCAGATGCTGGGCCGCGCCTGCCTCGTTGTACCAGCGCCCGATACCCGCGTCCGCCAGCGTCTTCCAGGGGAACAGCGGGCCGGGATCCACCTTGCGCTGCGGTGCGATGTCGCTGTGGCCCACGACGTTCTCCGGCACGATGTTGTGCCGGCGGATGATGTCGCGCAGCAGGATGGTCAGCGCCCGGACCTGGCGGTCGTCATAGGGGTGCCACACGCGCTCCCCGTCGCTGCCTTCGGTCCAGCCCGGATTGACGATCTCGATGCCGATCGAGGTGCTGTTCATTGCGATGTTGCCGTACCAGGAACTGGCCCCTGCGTGCCATGCGACGCGGTTTTCGTCGACCAGCCGATAGGCGCGGCCATCCAGGTCCAGCAGGTAATGCGCGCTGACCTTGCCCTTGGAAAGCAGGCGCAGCGACTCGGCGTCGTCGACCGTGGTGTAGTGCACGACCACGGATCGCACCCGGCTGCTCTGGCTGACGGCGGTGATCGAGGTGTCCAGATCCAGGCCGGCGGGCCCGCGCGCCGCGCAGCCGGCCAGGACCGCCGCGGCCAGCAGCGTGGAAAATAGGCGGGTCATGATCAGCGCGCCAGGTACAGGAACAGCGTCGGCAGCTTGTCCAGCTGGGGCGCCGGCAACTTCTTCCAGTCGGCCACCGAATGGGTGACCACCCATTCGTCTGCCGTCGTCATCGAGCGCGCCACGCACAGCTTGGTGTCGCCCTTCAGGGTGGCGATCAGCGTGGCAAACATCGCCGCGTTGCGGTACGGCGTCTCGATCAACAACTGCGTCTGGTTGTGGCGGGCCGAGTGCTGCTCCCAGGCGCGCAGTTGCTTGGCGCGCTCGCCGGGTTCCACCGGGGCATAACCATGAAAGGCGAAACGCTGCCCGTCCAGGCCGCTGGCCATCAAGCCCAGCAGAATCGAAGAGGGGCCTACCCAGGGTTTGACAGCGATCCCCATGCGGTGCGCTGCGTCCACGATCTTGGCGCCGGGGTCCGCGACGGCGGGGCAGCCTGCCTCGGAAACCAGGCCGATCTCCGCGCCGCGCTTTGCGGGGTCGAGCCATGCCTTGATCTGCGGGGCGTCGGCCTTGTCGGTGAGGGTGTGGATGGTGATTTCCTGCAGCGGCCGGGTGGTGCCGATGAGCTTCAGGAAGGCGCGGGCGGTCTTGGCGTTCTCGGCGATGTAGGTGTCCAGCCGGCCGGCTAACGAGCGCACGTCGGCGGGCAGCCAGCGCTCGGGCGGCGCGTCGCCCAGGCTGACCGGAATCAGGTGCAGGGCGCCGTTCATGCGGATGCTCCCGGGGCGTCGAGCGGATCCAGTCCGAAAGTTGCCAGCATGCGTGTCAACTCGATCAGCGGCAGGCCTATGATGGCGGTGGGGTCGTCGCTTTGAATGCTTTCCATCAGGGCAATGCCCAGGCTTTCCGCCTTGGCGCTGCCTGCGGTATCGTAAGGCTCTTCGGCGCGCAGGTAGGCGTCGATGGCACGGTCGGACAGTTGGCGGAACCGGCAGTGCGTCACAATGTCGGCCTTTTCCACGCGTTGGCCGTCGGTCACGGCCAGCGCGCTGTGAAACTCCACCAGTCTGCCCGACAGCGCGCGCAGTTGCGCCTGGGCCCGCGTGAAGTCGCCCGGTTTGCCGATGGGGGCGCCGTCCACGGTGGCAACCTGGTCAGAGCCGATCACGATGCTGCCTGGATGTTTTTCCGCCACCACCATCGCCTTCGCGACGGACAGGCGCAGCGCCAGCACTTCGGGGGTTTCGCCAGGTTGTGGCGTTTCGTCTACATCGGGGGAAATCGCGGAAAAGGGCAGCCGCAGGCGCGACAACAGTTCTTTGCGGTATCGCGAGCTGGACGCGAGGATCAAGCTAGGTTTGTGGGGCATGCGGCATTTGACGGTAATACGTAAGTCACAGTATTATCTAACGTTTTGCGGCATTTTTGCAGGAACATCAACATGACACCGAAGGGAAAGCCTGGCGATGCGAGTCGCCGCGCGGACGGATCGGCCGGTGCTGGTGTGAATGCGGCGGACTCTGACGTCAAGCGCATCGACGCCTTCGCCTTTGCCCGTCTGGGTAAAAGCGCGCAGGGCAGCATCGCCTTGGTGCGTCTTGCCCGCGTGGTCGATGGCCTGCCCGAGCAACCGCTGGGCGAAGCCGGACTTGTGACCTGGTCCGTGCAAGGCGAAGAAGGCAAAACCGGCTTGCTGATGGGCCAACCGCTTTTGCGCCTGCATGTGAAGGCGAATCCGGTGGTTGTGTGCCAGCGGTGCAATGCGCCGTTTGCGTATCCGGTCGACAGCGAAGTCGTGCTGCAACTGGTCAAATCCGAAGACGACCTCGACGATGATCATTCCTTTGCCGATCAAGGCGACGATGACGACGACGAGGACGACGAAGGCGTAGGAAGGGATTCTGTGGCCCAGCTACCTGAAAAGGTGGTGGGTTCGCATCATTTTGATCTGTTGGCCCAGATCGAAGATGAGCTCATTCTGAGCATTCCGTATGTGCCCAAGCATGATGTATGCCCGGGCGCGCAGGCCAAGGCCAGCGAAGCTCCTGAAGAGGAGCCCGCTGTCAAGCGTCCGTCGCCGTTTGCGGTGCTGGAACAACTGAAGCACAAAGATTGAGATCAACATCGGGCCGCATCGCGTACAATGCGCCCCGTTTCTAGGAGTCATCATGGCCGTTCAACAAAACAAGAAGTCCCCCTCCAAGCGCGGTATGCACCGTTCGCACGATTTTCTGGTGGCCCCGTCGACCGCCATCGAACCGAACACCGGTGAAACGCACCTGCGTCACCACATCAGCCCCAACGGCTTCTACCGTGGCCGCAAGGTCCTGAAGACCAAGGCCGACGAATAAGGCCCCCGGGCCGAACTCGTACTCGGACCATTTCGGCTGAGCGCTGATACCTGGCACCCGTGATACGCATCGCCATAGACTGTATGGGCGGAGACTTCGGTCTGCCCGTCACGATTCCGGCTGCGATCGAGTTCGCCCGGCAATTTCCGGACACCCGGCTATTGCTGGTCGGGCTTCCCGACGCTATCGAAGCGGCGCTTTCCGAGCACCGCAACGTGGCGCGCGATCGCTTTGAGATCGTGGCGGCTTCCGAAGTCGTCACCATGGACGACCCGGTCGAGGTCGCCCTGCGCCGCAAAAAAGACTCCTCCATGCGCCTCGCTGCCCAGTCCGTCAAGGATGGGCGGGCGGACGCCTGCATTTCCGCAGGCAACACGGGCGCCTGGATGGCCATCTCACGTTATGTGCTCAAGACCCTGGACGGCATCGACCGCCCGGCGATCGCCACGTCCATTCCGAACCAGACGGGCCGCGCCACCACGGTGCTGGACCTGGGCGCGAATGTGGACTGCACGGCCGAGCACCTGCTGCAATTCGCCATCATGGGCGCCGCGCTGTCGCAGGCGGTGGACCATCGCGACAACCCCACCGTGGGCTTGCTGAACATTGGCGAGGAAGTCATCAAGGGCAACGAAGTCGTCAAGGAAGCCGCCGAGCTTCTGCGAGGCAGCCCGCTGAACTTCTACGGCAACGTCGAAGGCAATGACATCTTCAAGGGCACGGTCGACGTCGTCGTCTGCGACGGCTTTGTCGGCAACGTCGTGCTCAAGTCCGTGGAAGGACTGGCGAAGATGCTGTCCAGCATCATTCGCGAAGAGTTCAAGCGCAATCTGATCACGCTGATCGCCGGCGCGGTGGCCAAGCCTGTGCTGAACCGCCTGCGCAACCGCGTGGACAACCGCCGCTACAACGGCGCGGCTTTGCTCGGCTTGCGTGGCGTCGTCATCAAGAGCCACGGATCCGCGGACGTTTACGCCTTCGGTTTTGCCTTGCAACGCGCGCGCGAAGCCGTAGTGAGTAAACTGCTGGAGCGCACCGCGCAGACGGTCGCTCAAATTACCAAGCGCGTTCAATCCGGCGATCGCCCATCGGCGGCGTCGCCCAACGTGGCTGGGGATACCGCTTGATGGATACCGCAATGAAATACTCCGTGATCGCGGGCACCGGCAGCTTCTTGCCGGAACGCGTGGTTTCGAATGACGAACTGGCTGCGGAACTGGCGACGCGCGATATCGCCACCTCCGACGAATGGATTGTCGAGCGCACGGGCATCCGTCAGCGCCATCTGGCCGAGCGTGGCGTGACCACCAGCCAGCTGGCCACCGAGGCCTCGCGCCGCGCGCTGGCCGATGCGGGCGTTGATGCTTCCGATATCGATCTCGTCATCGTGGCCACGTCCACGCCCGATTTCGTGTTTCCCAGCACGGCCTGCCTGGTGCAGGCCAACCTCGGCGCCAAGGGTTCGGCCGCGTTCGACGTGCAGGCCGTGTGCAGCGGCTTCGTCTACGCGCTCACCACCGCCGACAGCTTCATCCGCGCGGGCCGCGCGCGCTGCGCGCTGGTGATCGGCGCCGAAGTGTTCTCGCGCATCCTCGACTGGAACGACCGCAGCACCTGCGTGCTGTTCGGTGACGGCGCCGGCGCTGTTGTGCTGAAGGCCTCCGACACGCCCGGCATCCTGGCCGCGCAACTGCATGCCGACGGCAGCCAGATGAAGATCCTCAGCGCCGCGGGCAACGTGGCCTACGGCGACGTCACGGGCGATCCGTTCCTGCGCATGGACGGCCAGGCCGTCTTCAAGCAGGCCGTCACCGTCCTGGACCGCTCCGCGCGCGACACCTGCGCCGAAGCCGGCGTCACCGTTGCCGACGTCGATTGGCTGATCCCGCATCAAGCCAACGTGCGCATCCTGAATTTCCTGGCTCGCAAGCTGGACGTGCCCGTCGAGAAGGTCGTCATCACCGTCGACAGTCACGCCAACACGTCCGCGGCCAGCGTGCCGCTTGCGCTCGATGCGGCGCGCCGCGACGGCCGCGTCAAGCCGGGCCAGCTCATCCTGATGCAGGGCGTGGGCGGCGGATTCACCTGGGGCTCGGTACTGGCTCGCATGTAAGGGTGTGCCCTGGCCGCGGCGGCATGTGTGCCGCGGGCGGCCGGAGAGCGCGCCTGGCATTCCACACAGACACTGAATCAATCCACACGCTCAATCATGAAAATCGCTTTTGTCTTTCCTGGCCAGGGTTCGCAAGCTGTCGGCATGCTGGACGCCTGGTCCGGCGTGGCGGCGGTCGCGGGCACCGTCGCACGGGCCTCGCAGGCGCTGGGTCAGGACCTGGGCGCGCTGATCGCGCAGGGTCCCGTCGAACAGCTCAACCTGACCACCAATACGCAGCCGGCCATGCTGACCGCTGGCGTTGCCTTCTATAACGCCTGGATCGCCGCGGGCGGTCGCAAGCCTGATGTCGTGGCCGGCCACAGCCTGGGCGAATACGCCGCGCTGACCGCCGCCGGTTCGCTGGCGCTGGAAGACGCCGTGCGCCTGGTGCGCGTGCGGGCCGACGCCATGCAGGCCGCCGTGCCGGTCGGCACCGGCGCCATGGCCGCCATCCTGGGCCTGGACGACGACGCCGTGCGCGCCGCGTGTGCGCAAGCCGCTCAAGGCGAAGTGGTCGAAGCCGTCAACTTCAATGCGCCCGCGCAAGTCGTGATCGCCGGCCACAAGGCCGCGGTTGAACGCGCCTGCGAACTGGCCAAGGCTGCCGGTGCCAAGCGCGCCTTGCTGCTGCCCGTATCCGCGCCGTTCCACTCCAGCCTGCTCAAGCCCGCCGCCGACGTGCTGGCTGGCGCGCTTGCCGGCGCCGCTGTGTCCGCGCCGCAAGTGCAGGTCATCAACAACGTCGATGTGGCTTCGCCCACCGACCCCGACGCGATCCGCGATGCGCTGGTTCGTCAGGCGTGGCATCCTGTGCGCTGGGTCGAAACCCTGCGCGCCATGAAGGCGCAAGGCGTCACGCACGTCATCGAATGCGGTCCGGGCAAGGTGCTTGCTGGCCTGACCAAGCGCATCGACCCCGAACTCACCGGCCTGGCCATCACCGATCCTGCTTCGCTGGAAGCGGCGATGGCAGCCGTCAACGGAAACTGATCAATGGACAACACCTCGACCGAACTGCAGGGCAAGATCGCGCTCGTCACGGGCGCGACCCGCGGCATTGGCCGGGCGATCGCCCTGGAACTGGCCGGGCGCGGCGCAACCGTCGTCGGCACCGCCACGTCCGAATCGGGCGCGGCTGGCATCACTGAAGCGCTGGCGCCTTTCGGCGGCCGCGGCGTGGTGCTGGATGTGACCGACGCCGCTGCCTGCGATGCGCTGATCGACGCGCTGGGCAAGGAAGGCGGCGGTCCGCACATCCTCGTCAATAACGCCGGCATCACCCGTGATACGCTGGCGATGCGCATGAAGGACGACGATTGGTCGGCCGTCATCGACACCAACCTGGCTTCCGTCTTCCGCCTGTCGCGCGCCGTGTTGCGCAGCATGATGAAGGCCCGCTGGGGACGCATCATCAACGTGACTTCCGTGGTGGGCTCCAGCGGCAACGCGGGCCAAGCCAATTACGCAGCCGCGAAGGCGGGCGTGGCGGGCATGGCGCGTGCTCTGGCACGTGAACTGGGCAGCCGCAACATCACCGTGAACTGCGTGGCGCCTGGCTTCATCGACACCGACATGACGCGTGCGCTGGGTGAAAACCAGACCGCGGCGCTGCTGCAACAGATTCCGCTGGGCCGTTTGGGGTCGCCGGCTGACATTGCGCATGCCGTGGCCTTTTTGTCCGGGCCGCAGGCGGGTTACATTACCGGCACCACCCTGCACGTCAACGGCGGGATGTACATGCAATAAATCACGAATCACTCGCCGCCGCCGGGCAGCCGGCAAGGCGGCGCGCGATTCTCCGGAAACGCCGCACATGGTCAACCTGCGCCGGTCTCGGCGACAGAACAAATGCGCGGTGTTATTTTTGTCACGGTCAGGCGTTGCATCACTCCGCGCTTGGCTATAATTCGCGGGATTTTTCCCAATTGGAGATCTGCATGGAAAGCATCGAACAGCGCGTCAAGAAGATCGTCGCTGAACAACTTGGCGTCAACGAAGCCGAGATCAAGAACGAGTCCTCCTTCCTTGACGACCTCGGTGCCGATTCGCTCGACATGGTCGAACTGGTCATGGCCCTCGAAGACGAATTCGAGACCGAGATCCCCGACGAAGAGGCCGAAAAGATCACGACCGTGCAACAAGCGATTGACTACATCAATTCGCACGGTAAGCAGTAAGCTCAGCCTATATCGTCCTGGTTGCCCGATTACGTCGGCCAACCTGGAATCAGGGCGGTTTCAGGAGTGCCGTGTGGTCCACCGGCAGGTCGGGCGTTGTAATGCCTCACCTGCCTTCATGTGGTCCACACGCGCAGCGCATCCCGAAAACCGCCTTTCTTTTGTCTGTTTGAGGAGTCATCCGTGAAGCGACGTGTCGTCATCACCGGCCTGGGTATCGTTTCCCCCGTAGGAAATGATCTGACCACCGCTTGGGACAATATCGTCAACGGACGTTCTGGCATCAGCCGCATCACCCGTTTCGATCCCTCGGCCATCACCACCCACATTGCTGGCGAAGTCAAAGACTTCGACATCAGTACCTATATTTCGGCCAAGGAAGCCCGCCAGATGGATACGTTCATCCATTACGGCCTGGCTGCCGGAATGCAGGCCTGGCGCGATTGCGGCCTGGAAGTCACCGAAGAAAACGCCGAGCGTATCGGCGTGATCGTGGGCTCCGGCATCGGCGGTCTGCCGCGCATCGAAGAAACCCAGGTCGATTACCTTGCCAAGGGACCTCGGCGCATTTCGCCGTTCTTCGTGCCGGGTTCGCTGATCAACCTGATTTCCGGGCATCTGTCGATCGCCTACGGCATGAAGGGCCCCAGCTACGCCGTGGTGTCGGCCTGCACGACCGGCCTGCATTGCATTGGCGATGCCGCACGCCTTATCGAATACGGCGATGCCGACGTCATGGTGGCTGGCGGCGCCGAATCCACCGTGTCGCCGCTGGGCATTGGCGGCTTTGCCGCCATGCGCGCGCTGTCGACCCGCAACGATGATCCTCAGACCGCATCGCGTCCCTGGGACCGCGACCGCGACGGCTTTGTGCTGGGCGAGGGCGCTGGCGTCCTGGTGCTGGAAGAATACGAGCACGCCAAGAAGCGCGGCGCGCGTATCTACGGTGAACTGGCTGGCTACGGCATGAGCTCCGATGCCCACCACATCACCGCACCGGACAAGGACGGCCCGCGCCGCGGCGTGATCAACGCGCTGCGCAACGGCGGCCTGAATGCCGAAGACGTCCAGTACGTCAACGCGCATGGCACGTCCACGCCGCTGGGCGACAAGAACGAAACCGACGCGCTCAAGCTGGCGTTCGGCGACCACGCCAAGAAGCTGGTGGTCAACTCGACCAAATCGATGACCGGCCACCTGCTGGGCGCGGCCGGCGGCATCGAGGCCGTGTTCACGACGCTGGCTGTGTACAACCAGGTCTCGCCTCCGACGATCAACATCTTCAATCAGGATCCGGAATGCGATCTGGATTACTGCGCGAACGAAGCGCGGCAGATGAAGATCGACGTGGGTCTGTCCAATTCGTTCGGCTTTGGCGGCACCAACGGCTCGATGGCCGTTCGCCGGGTCTGATTTGGACGACTTGGTCGGGGGGCGTTGGTCGTTCCGCCTACCTGTCTCGCAGCCCAGGGGAGCCGTCGTGCTTTTCGGGCTGGCGCTGGCCGCTGCGGCGGCCAGCGTGCTGACAGCGGCAGCCTGGCATGGTTATGCCTGGGCTGCGGCCGCGCTCCTGGCCCTTCTATTCCTCTTGGCCGGGCTGTTACACTCGGCTCGGAACGCCCCGTCCCCGGTAACGGCGCTACGTACCGCGACCGGGACTGGCCACTGGCAGCTACGCCGGCCGCAAGGCTGGCAGGACGCGCTGCTCCTGGACCAGCAACGGGGCCCAGCGTGGCTGACGCTTATCCTGCAGCCTTTGCCCACCGGGAGTACGGCCTTTACCACTAGCAAAATCACCCTCACCGTCTGGAAGCACACGCTGCGACCCGAATCCTGGCGCCGTCTGCGCCTCGTCGCGGGAACGGCGCGGCAGGCACGCCCGACGCGTCCTTTGCGGGAGGCCTCATGAGCGAGCGCGAAGTCGACGCCGAGCTTGTCGCCCGCGTGCAGCGGGGCGACAAGAAGGCATTTGACCTTCTGGTGCTCAAGTACCAGCGCAAGATCCTCCGTCTGCTGGCCCGGATGATCCGCGATCCCGCCGAAATCGAGGATGTGGCGCAGGAGGCCTTCATCAAGGCGTACCGCGCCTTGCCCCAGTTCCGCGGCGAAAGCGCCTTCTACACCTGGCTGTACCGCATCGCCATCAATACGGCGCGCAACTGGCTCGCCTCGCAGGGGCGGCGCCCCAGCGCGCCCAACGCGATTGAAACGGAAGACGGTGAAACTTTTAACGAAACCGACAACCTAACGGATATAAGCACGCCGGAATCCATGGTTGCCAGCCGCGAAATCGCCGAGACGGTGAACGCGGCCATTGAGGAACTACCTGAAGAATTGCGCACCGCAATTGTCCTGCGTGAAATCGAAGGTATGAGTTACGAAGACATCGCCCAGAGCATGGATTGCCCGATCGGTACGGTGCGCTCCCGCATTTTTCGTGCGCGTGAAGCCATTGCGACCAAGTTGCGTCCGTTGCTCGACACCGATGTCGAGCGTCGCTGGTAAGGAGTGGCAGTCATGCAAACAGCAGCCAAATCCGTTGAGATCGCCGAGTCCTCCTGGGAGGAATCGGTTTCCGCCTGGATGGACGGAGAAGATTCCGACGATATTCTTCCCAGTCTGTTGTCCAAAGAGGGACGTCAGACCTGGGACACCTATCATTTGATTGGTGATTCCCTGCGCAATTCCGATCTGGCGCTGACGCCCAGCGCGGCCTTCTCGGCCCGTCTGGCGCGCGCGCTGGACGCGGAACTGCCCATCGTAGCGGCGCCTCGGCGCCGCTCGCCGTTGCGCATGGGCCTGTCCGGCCTGGCCGTCGCCGCCGCAGTGGCCACGGTCGCGTGGGTGGCGCAGCCGTACGTCACCGGCTCGCCGGCGACGGATGTGCGCGTGCTGGCCGACGCCAGCTCGCCGGCTTCGGCCTCCGACGACTCGGGCCTGCGCGACTACCTGGAGGCCCATCGCCAGATGGCCGGCCCCAGCGCGGTCCGGCAGGTGTCGTTCGATGTCGGAGCGGGACGTTGATGGCGCTTGTGCTTCCATCACGCTGGCCGGTGCTGGGACGAGCTGCCTCGTGGCAGGCTCATCGCGCCGGCTGGTTCGCCGCCACGCTCCTCACCGCTTTCCTTGCCGCGCACGGTCCCGCGGCCGCCGCTGGCGCCACGCCGGCCGGCCAGACTGAAGACGTCGTGCAGCTGCTCACGCGCATTCAGCAGGCGGCCCGCAAGCAGGACTACGCCGGCGTCTTCATGTATCAGCAGGGCGACGTTATCCAGTCCTCGCGCCTCGTGCACGTCCTGGATGGCACCGGCGAGCGCGAACGCCTCGAGATCCTTGACGGCCAGCCGCGCGAATACCTGCGTCACAACGACGACGTGCAGTGCCTGATCCCCGAACGCAAGACCGTGCTTGTCGAGCGCCGCCGCGGAGATCGCTTCCCCGGCTTGTTGCTGGGCGATCCGGCCAACCTGTCGGAACACTACAAGATCCGCACGGAACCCACGCCGCACCGCGTTGCTGGCCGCGAATGCCGGCTGATCACGATCGAACCGCTGGACAAGCTGCGTTACGGCTATCGCCTGTGCGCGGACGTCGAAACCAATCTGCTGCTGAAGGCCCAGACGCTCAATGCCGCGCGTGGCGTGGTCGAGCAGGTGTCGTTCACCTCGCTGCGATTGGGCTCCGAAGTCGATCCGCAATCGCTGTCCTCGCGCTGGAATACCCGCGACTGGAAGGTGCTCGAGGCCAACATGCAGCCCGTGGACCTGGCGGCGCAGGGTTGGCGCATTCCGGCGCCCGACGGCTTCAAGACGATCATGCAGGTCTCACGCGCCATGAAGCGCGGATTGCCGGTCAGCCAGATGGTGCTGTCCGACGGCCTGGCGGCAATCTCGGTCTTCATCGAGCCCTATGACAGCCAGCGCAACCACCAGCCGGCGCACGGCGCGTCCCAGCGCGGCGCGATCAATGTATATGGCGCGCGCATTGCGGATTTCTGGCTGACCGCGGTGGGCGAAGTGCCCGCCGCCACGCTGGAACAACTTGCGCAGGCCACTGAGTACGTGCCTCCCGCACCCGCGGCAGCCGCACCCGCGGAGGGCGGGGCCAAATAATTCCCGCCGTTCCGCAAGCAGCAATTTCGGAGTGACATATGAAAGCAATGACGGTCTCGAACGCTTTTTTCCGGCGCTTTCTGGCGGCTGTCGCGGCGGGGGCCATGCTGTCCACCGCCTACGTGCCGGTGACGGTGGCGCAGACGGCGCCTGCCGCGGTCGGATTGCCCGACTTCACGGCTATCGTTGAAAAGGCCGATCCGGCCGTCGTCAACATCCGCACGACCGCCACGGTTCCGGTGCGCGGCGGCGGCAATGGTCCTGGCGGCAGCGATCCCTACGAACTGTTCCGCTGGTTCTTCGGTCCCGAATTCCAGCCGCCCGGACCGCAATCGCCCAATCCGCGCCAGCGTCCGCAACCGACGCCGCCTGAAGAGCGCACCGTGCCGCGCGGCGTGGGTTCGGGCTTCTTCGTGTCGGCCGACGGCTACATCCTGACCAACAACCACGTGGTCGTCGACGCGACGGACATCTACGTCACCCTGACCGACGGACGCGAATTCAAGGCCAAGGTCATCGGCACGGACGAGCGTACGGACGTGGCGCTCATCAAGATCGAAGCCAAGGACATGACGCCGCTGGTGATCGGGGATCCCAAAAAGCTCAAGAAGGGCCAGTGGGTGCTCGCCATCGGCTCGCCGTTCGGCCTGGATTCCACCGTCACTTCCGGCATCGTCAGCGCCATCGGCCGCGATACCGGCGAATACCTGCCGTTCATCCAGACCGACGTGGCGGTCAATCCCGGCAATTCGGGCGGCCCGCTGATCAATCTGGACGGCGAGGTCGTGGGCATCAATTCCCAGATCATCTCGCGCAGCGGCGGATTCATGGGCATCTCGCTGGCCATTCCGATCGACGAAGCCATGCGCGTGGTGGACCAACTGCGCACGACCGGCAAGGTCACGCGTGGCCGGGTTGGCGTGCAGATCGGTGAAGTCGGCAAGGATGTGGCCGAGGCCATCGGCCTGCCCAAGGCAGAAGGCGCGCTGGTCAGCAGCGTTGAAGCCGAAGGCCCTGCCGAGCAGGCGGGTGTGCAGCCGGGCGACGTGATCCTGAAGTTCAACAAGGAACCGATCAAGCGCTGGTCCGACCTGCCGCGCATCGTCGGCGAGACCAAGCCGGGCACGCGCGCCGACATGGAAATCTGGCGCAAGGGCAAAAGCATGACGCTGTCGGTCAAGGTGGGCGAGATCCCCACCGAGAAGGCCGCTGCCGCCGGCAAGAAGCCTGCGCCGGAACCTGAGGTCACCAACGCGCTGGGCCTGGGCGTCATCGACGTCCCCGCCGATACCCAGAAGAAGCTACGCATCAAGGGCGGCGTCCAGGTGAAGGTTGCCGATGGCGCTGCCGCGAAGGCGGGTCTGCAGGAAGGCGACATCGTGTTGGCGCTGAACGACACCGATGTCACCGGCGCAAAGCAGTTCGGCGAACTGGTCGCCAAGCTGGACAAGAGCCGCGCGACGGGCCTGCTGGTGCGCCGTGGCGACCAGACGCAATGGGTAGCGGTGCCTGCGTCCAAGTGATGACGGCCCGGACCGGCGGGCGCCTGCCCGGCGCCGCCACCGGGCAGCGAGCATGGCGGGAAACCGCCAGGTGCGGCCACCCCAGGGCGCTTTTTGTCCCGGGGCGCGCCCCGGACAAAAAAAATGGCTCAAGACCGGCTAAAATGGCTGGTTGCCGCAAGAGGGGGCGCTTGGCGCCCCCTCAGTTTTGTCCGGGCCTAGCCCGTCAGCGCCTCACACGTCGGCCGTGCACATTCCGGCGGCGGTGTCTCCCGGCCGTGTGCCGTCTGTTCCGTCCCTTATAAATTCAAGCATGCAGCATATCCGCAACTTTTCCATCATTGCCCACATCGATCACGGCAAGTCGACCCTGGCCGATCGCCTGATCCAGCGCTGCGGCGGACTGGCGGATCGCGAGATGTCGGCGCAGGTCCTCGATTCCATGGAAATCGAGCGCGAGCGCGGCATCACCATCAAGGCCCAGACGGCCGCCCTGCATTACAAGGCGCAGGACGGCAAGATCTACAACCTGAACCTGATCGACACCCCGGGGCACGTGGACTTCTCGTATGAAGTCAGCCGGTCCCTGTCCGCCTGCGAAGGCGCACTGCTGGTGGTGGACGCATCGCAGGGCGTGGAAGCGCAGACGGTGGCCAACTGCTACACCGCCATCGAACTGGGCGTGGAAGTCGTGCCGGTGCTGAACAAGATGGACCTGCCGCAGGCCGATCCCGAAGGCGCCCGCCAGGAAGTCGAGGACGTCATCGGAATCGACGCCTCGGACGCCGTGCTGGCCAGCGCCAAGACCGGCATGGGCATCGACGAAATCCTCGAAACCATCGTGGCCCGCGTGCCCGCCCCGGAAGGCGATCCCGATGCGCCGCTGCAGGCGCTGATTATTGATTCGTGGTTCGACAACTACGTCGGCGTGGTCATGCTGGTGCGCATCATCAACGGCGTGCTCAAGCCCAAGGACAAGATCCTGCTGATGGCGTCCGGCGCCACCCACCTGTGCGAGCAGACCGGCGTGTTCACGCCCAAGTCGCAGCAGCGTCCGCATCTGTCGGCGGGCGAGGTGGGCTTCATCATCGCCGGCATCAAGCAGCTTGAAGACGCCAAGGTCGGCGACACCGTCACGCTGGCCAACAAGCCCGCCGCCAACCCGTTGCCGGGCTTCAAGGAAGTCAAGCCGCAGGTGTTCGCCGGGCTGTATCCGGTCGAAAGCTCCGAATACGACCAACTGCGCGATTCGCTCGAAAAGCTCAAGCTCAACGACGCCGCGCTGATGTTCGAACCCGAAGTGTCGCAAGCGCTGGGCTTCGGTTTCCGCTGCGGTTTCCTTGGCCTCTTGCACATGGAAATCGTGCAGGAGCGTCTGGAACGCGAATTCGACATGGACATCATCACCACCGCGCCGTCGGTGGTGTACGAAGTCGAGCAGCGCGATGGCTCCGTGATCACCGTGGAAAGCCCGTCGCGGATGCCCGAGATCGGCAAGATCCAGGACATCCGCGAGCCCATCGTGAAGGTCACGCTGTTCATGCCCCAGGACTATGTCGGTCCGGTCATGACGCTGTGCAACAACAAGCGCGGCGTGCAGGTCAACATGAGCTATCACGGCCGCCAGGTTCACCTGGTGTACGAGATTCCGCTGGCCGAGATCGTGCTGGACTTCTTCGACAAGCTGAAGTCCGTGTCGCGCGGCTATGCCTCGATGGACTACGAGTTCCTGGAATACCGCTCCGCTGACGTGGTGCGTGTCGACCTGCTGATCAACAACGACCGCGTCGACGCGCTGGCCGTCATCGTCCACCGCAGCAACGCGCGCCACCGCGCGCGCGACGTGGTGACCCGCATGCGCGGCCTGATTCCGCGCCAGATGTTCGACGTGGTCATCCAGGCGGCTATCGGCGCCGAAATCATCGCGCGCGAGAACGTGAAGGCGCTGCGCAAGAACGTGCTGGCCAAGTGCTACGGCGGCGACATCTCGCGCAAGAAGAAGCTGCTGGAAAAGCAGAAGGCGGGCAAGAAGCGCATGAAGCAGGTGGGTAGCGTGGAAATTCCGCAGGAGGCGTTCCTTGCCATCCTGCAGGTGGAAGACAAATAGAACCCCAGAAGGCGATTAGCTGATGAGTTGGAACTTTGCCCTGATCCTTTTTATTCTGCTGGTGGTTACCGGCGTTATCTGGGTGCTCGATCTGGCCGTACTGCGCAAGGGGCGTGAGCGCCGTGCGCAGGCCGCGATGGCGCAATACGACGCGGCACTGGTGGGCGATGCGCAAGAGGCCGAGCGCCTGCGGCGCGAAGCCGGCGACGCCGCGCGGCGCGTGCCCTGGTGGGTCGAATACGCGGTCAGCTTCTTTCCCGTCATCTTGTTCGTGTTCATGCTGCGCTCGTTCGTGGTCGAGCCGTTCCGCATTCCGTCCGGCTCGATGCTGCCCACGCTGCAGTCCGGCGACCTGATCCTGGTGAACAAGTTCAGCTATGGTCTGCGCCTGCCCGTGATCGACAAGAAGGTCATCCCCGTCGGCGAGCCGAAGCGCGGCGACGTATTTGTGTTCCGGTACCCCGTTGATCCGAACGTCGACTACATCAAGCGCGTCGTGGGCCTGCCGGGCGACGAAGTCGCATACATCGACAAGAAGCTTTATGTCAATGGCGAACTGGTCCCGCACGTGCGTGATGGTGACTATTTCGAGCCGGATCGTGTTTCATACATCGCGCAATATAAAGAGAAGTTGGGCGACGTTGAGCACAAGATCCTGCTGGAAGAGAAGGTTCCGCAGGTGTATTCCCCGGAGAGGTGGACTTTTCCGTACCGTGAAAACTGCCAATACAGCCACAATGGGGTACGCTGCAAAGTACCCGAGGGCAATTATTTCGCCATGGGCGATAATCGGGACAACAGCGCGGACAGCCGGTATTGGGGCTTCGTTCCGGAAGCCAACATCGTCGGCCGCGCTTTCTTCATCTGGATGAACTTCAGCGATCTGAGCCGTATCGGCCGATTCAACTGATTATGTCGCTAGCCACGCTAGAAAACCGCCTGGATTACCACTTCGGTGATGCGGCCTTGCTTGAACAGGCGCTGACGCACCGTAGCCACGGTGCGCGCCATAACGAGCGGTTGGAATTCCTTGGGGATTCCGTGCTGAACTTCGTCGTGGCGGCGATGCTGTTCGAACGCTATTCAAAAATCGACGAGGGCGATCTGTCGCGTTTGCGGGCCAACCTGGTCAAGCAGGCGTCGCTGGCAGATATCGCCCAGCGGCTGGAACTGTCCCAGTACCTTCGTCTGGGCGAAGGCGAACTCAAGAGCGGCGGATTCCGCCGCCCGTCCATTCTGGCCGACACGGTCGAAGCGATTTTCGGCGCTGTCTTCCTGGATGCGGGTTTCGAGGCAGCGCGCCGTGTGATCGTGCGCCAATACCAGCCGGTGCTGGCATCCGTGGATCCCAAGACACTCGGCAAGGACGCCAAGACCTTGCTGCAGGAATTTTTGCAGGGCCGCAAGCTGGCCCTGCCGCTGTATACGGTGGTGGCCACGCACGGCGCGGCCCACAGCCAGCAGTTCGAAGTCGAGTGCGCCATTCCGGCGCTCGATATCAAGGTAATGGCGCCCGGCGCCAGCCGCCGCGCCGCTGAGCAGTCGGCCGCCAAGCTGGCGCTCGAGGCCGCGCTGGCCGTCAGCCCGGCCACCAAGGCTGCCCGCAAGTCGGGCAAGGCGCGCAAAACCGCGCAATTGTCGCTGCCCGTGGCAGTGGCTCAAGAGACTAAATGAGCGATACACCTTTTCGTACCGGCTTCGTTGCCATCGTCGGCCGCCCCAACGTGGGCAAGTCCACGCTGACGAACGCCCTGATCGGTTCCAAGATTTCCATCGTGTCGCGCAAGGCGCAGACCACGCGCCACCGCATCCACGGTGTGCTGACGCGCGAGCACGAGCAGTTCGTGTTCGTCGATACCCCCGGTTTCCAGACGCGCCACGGTGGCGCGATGAACCGCATGATGAACCGCGTCGTCACGCAGGCCCTGGCCGACGTGGACGTGGTGGTGCATGTGGTTGAAGCCGGCAAGTGGTCCGAAGGCGACGCCAAGTTGCTGCCGCTGTTGCCCAACCCCGAACGCACGATCCTGGTCGTCTCCAAGATCGATGCACTGAAGAACCGCGACGATCTGTTCGCGTTCGTGTCCAAGATCATGGCGCAGCATCCGTTCGGCGCCGTGGTGCCGGTCAGCGCCACCAAGAATCAGCAACTGGACCAGCTGCTTGACGAAATCGCATCGCGCCTGCCGGAAGGCGAGCCGATGTTCGAGGAAGACACGCTGACCGACCGTCCCATGCGCTTCATCGCGGCCGAACTGGTGCGCGAGAAGATCTTCCGCCTGGTGGGCGACGAGCTGCCTTACGGCTGCACGGTCGTCATCGAGCAATGGGAAGAGACCGCCAAGGGCGCCACCATCAACGCCTGTGTCGTCGTCGAGCGCGACAGCCACAAGCCCATCCTGCTGGGCACGGGCGGCATGCACATGAAGCGGATCGCCACCGAGGCGCGGCAGGACATTGCCAAGCTGCTGGACAAACCCGTGCATCTGGAGGTCTACATCAAGGTGCGCAAGGGCTGGTCCGACCGCGAGGGTGCGCTGCGCGACTTGGGTTATGAGTAGACGGGCGCCACGCGTCCAGGATCGACCGGGGTTCATGCTTCACGCCACCGCGTGGCGTGAAACCTCCCTGATTGTCCAGACTTTTTCTCGCGATCATGGCTGCGTGGCCATGGTCGCCAAGGGCGCCAAGCGCCCTTATTCCGTTTTGCGCCCCGTGTTGTCGGCTTTCCAGCCGCTGCTGCTGTCCTGGACGGGCAACGGCGAGGTCAAGACGCTGACGCGCGCCGAGATTGCCGGCATCCGGCCGCTGGCCGGGGCCGCGCTCATGTCCGCCTGGTACATGAACGAACTGCTGCTGCGCCTGCTGCCGCGCGAGGACGCGCATCCGCTGTTGTTCGACGCATACGACATGGCCTTGCAGCAACTGTCTGCCGGCACTCGCGCGGCCGGGGCGCTGCGCCGCTTCGAATGGACCTTGCTGCGCGAAACGGGCTACGGCGTCGACGAGGCGCCGCCCGATTTCGACGACCCTGCCATCGAGCCCGCCTTGCGCACCGACTTGCGCGCGCGCCTGGCCGAGATTCTGGCGGGCCGTCCGCTGTCCACGCGGCGCGTGCTGCTGGACCTGCAACGCATCTGATCCCCCCGCCGGCCTCATGACGTTCACGCTCAAACAGGTCGAAACCTTCCGCACCGTCTACGAGACGGAAAGCGTCACCGCCGCCGCACGGCGCCTGGACGTGTCGCCTGCAACCGTCAGCGCAACGCTGGCCTCGCTGGAAGCCAGCATCGAGCTGCGCCTGTTCGAGCGCGTGCGCCAGCGCATGCAGCGCACGCCCGAGGCTACGCTGCTGTATGAAGAGATCCGCCGCTTGAATGTGGGCCTGGAAAGCCTGGGACGCAAGATCCGGGCGATCCGCGGCGCGGCGCAGCCGCGGCTGCGCATCGGCTGCATCCACGCCTACAGCGGCGCGATCGTCAGCGATGCGATATCGCGTTTTCGCGTGCGCTATCGGGATACGCCGCTATACCTGCAGATCCGAGATTCCAACACGCTGCGCGACATGGTGGTGTCCGGGGAATTGGATCTGGCGGCGGTGGCCGATGAATCCGAACTCGAAGGGCTGCGCGGGCATCGTCTGGCCAGCTTGCGCGCGGTGGCCGTGTTTCCCGCCAGCCATGCGCTGGCGCGCCTGGAATCGGTGAATTTCTCCCATCTGGCCGAAGTCGATGTGATTGCGCTGAACGCCGAAGACGGATCGCGCAAGCGGCTGGATGCGCTCTTGCGCCAGGCCGGTCAAAGCCTGCGCGTGGCGATCGAGACGCCGTATTCCAGCACCGTGTGTCAGCTTGCGCTGGCCGGGCATGGGGTGGGAATCGCCAACCCGGCTACGGCGCTGGGCATGGAGGCCATGGGCCTTACCTACCGGCCGCTCGAGGCGCCCGTGCATTTCGAATGCCACATGATCGTGCACGGCAGCCGCCCGTTGTCCGAAGCCGGCAGGTTCTGGGCGACGTGCCTGCGCGGCGCACTGGCGCCGCTGGTCGAACGGTTTGGTGTGTAGCCCGGGGATCAGCCCCGGCGACCGTCGGACGTCAGCATCAGCACCACGTTGGATTCCGCATCCAGCTTTCCGGCCCGCCTGAGCCGGGCGACGGCCGCCAGCGCGGCGGCCGACGACAGTTCCGCGCCCAGTCCCATGCGCTCTAGGCGTTGCCGGGCCTGCCCGGCTTGCGCGTCGGAGGTCTCCACCGGTATGCCTTCCGACCGCGACAGGGCTTCCAATGCTTGCAGCGTGCACGTGCCGCCCGCAATGGAATACTGCTGGGTCGCGCTTTCCCATTGGCCACGGGCGTCGCCGGTTTCCAGCGCGCGCGACAGGCGGGCGTAGGGTTCCACGGCGTGCAGCCGGGGCAGTCGGGCGATGCGTCCGGTCTGAAGCAGGTGCTGCCAGCCCAGGAAGATGCCCCACAGCAGGTCGCCGCGCGCGGTCGGGACGATGATGTCCGTGGGCAGGCCGCAGTCGTCCAGGATTTCCTGAGCAATCGGCTTGTAGCCCTCGACGCCGTACGGATGCGTGCCCACCGGCGGATTGAGGTAATTGGTGCCCGCGAACGCGCCGTGGTTGCGGCACAGGTCGGCCACGTACGGCCAGCGGCCCAGGCTGTCTTCGAAGGCGCGCAGCCGTGCGCCGAAGCGCTCCATCGCTTCGCGCTGCAGCGGCGGGCAGTTGTGGGTGATGGCGATGTCGGCCTGCAAACCGGCCGCCGCGCAGTAGGCGGCCAGCGACACGCCCGCATTGCCGCTGGAGGCCGCCGCGACGCGCGTGGCGCCGGCCAGGCGCGCACGCGAGACCAGTTGCGCCGACATGCGGTCCTTGTGGCTGCCGGTGGGATTGGCGCTTTCGCACTTGAGCCACAGCGCGCCCACGCCTTCTTCGTGTGCCAGGTCGGGCGCGGACAGGCATGGGGTGCCGCCTTCGCCCAACGTCACGGCCGACAGCACCGGCAGGGGTATGGCGCCGTCCTGCGACGGCGCGTCGTATTGGCACTCCAGGGTGGCGGGGTGCCCAGCCGCCAGGCACGAAGGGCAGCCTTCGGGATAGTCGCCCGCGGGCCAGAGGGTTGCGCAGCGGATGCAGCGCAGGCCGGACAATCTGGGGTTCATCTGCATGGGTCAGTATCTTGAAGCAAGAGAGTCCAAGGAAAGAGGGGGCGCGACCTGCAGCAGGCAATCGCCGTCGTCACTGCGCGCGATGGGACGCAGGCAGACTACGGTGCCCGCCTGTGGGCTGAGCAATGGGCGCGGAGGGACGTCGGGCCGTGCCGGTTCGATCAGGCGGCCGATGGGCTGCTGCGCGGCCACGGATTGTCCCAGCTCCACGGCGGGAACGAATACGCCGGACTCGCGGGCACGCAGCGTCGCGGCGGGGGTGTCCAGGTCGTAGAGGCGGACCTGCGCATCCTGGGCGGGGTGTGCAGACTCGGGACGGGACAGCAACCCCAACTCTGCCAGGCAGCCCAGCAGCCCGTCGCGGCAGCTGTCCGCCAGCGATTGGCTCGTTTCCCGGCCGCCGCCGATCTCGGCTGAAAGCCGCAGCACGCCGTGACGGCTGGCCGCCGCCGGCATGGAACCGGCCTCGCCGCCGCGAAAGAACACGCAGTCGGGCAGTCCGAATGCCCGCGCGAGCGCCGGCAGACGCTCGTCATACGCATCGTTGCCGTAGCGGGTGATGACCGATGACGGCAGGTAGCGCAGCGACGCGCCGCCGCTGTGCACGTCCACCATGGCCTGCACCCGGGGAAGCAGCCGAGCCTCCAAGGCCGCCGCGATGCTTTCGGTGTAGCCGCGCGCCGGTTCGCCCAAAAAAGCGCGGTTCAGGTTGCCGCCATCAGATGGCGACAGCCGCGTGCCGGCCAGCGACGCTTCCGCATTGACGGCGGGAAGCAGATAGACCGTGCCGCGTTGCAGAATCTCCGGCAACCGATGCCACAGATCCAGAATGGCGGCCTGGCCTTCCCATTCGTCGCCGTGCACGCCTGCGATGAGCGCGACGGCGGGCCCCGCGTCCGCCTCGATCCGCAACACCGGGATCGTGACGCGCCGGTAAGCCGACGCGTTGGTGGCGGCGGCCACGGAGAAATCCTCGCGGGTTACGTTGGCCATGCGCAGGCTCCGTTGGGTGTTCGGGCGCGGTTCAATCCAGCGTGGCGGCCTTGATGATGCTTTCCCACTTGGGCAGCTCCTTTTTGATCTGGGCCTGGACATCCTGCGGCGTGCCCCCCAGGGGTTCCTGCGACCGGCTGCGCAACTCGCGGCTCACCACGTCCGAGCGCAACGCCTGATTCATCGCGGCGTTCAACCGCGAGATCGCGGCAACGGGCGTGCCTGCCGGTGCAACCAGGGCGCTCCACGCGGACTGCTCGTACTCCGGATAGCCTTGTTCGGCCACCGTCGGCACGTCCGGGTTGGACGCGGCCCGCTTGCGGGTGGTGACGGCGAGCGCGCGCAGGCGGCCGTCCTTCAGGTTGCCGATCAAGGGCGGCAGGTTTTCCATCATGGCGTCCACGTGGCCGCCCAGCAGGTCCGAGAGCTGCGCGGCCGTGGCCTTGTAGGGGATCTGCCGAACCGCGGCGCCGGTCTGGGCGATGAACAGCTTGACGCCAACTTCGCTGGTCGTGCCCGGATCGGCCGAGGTCATGGTCAGGCGGTCCGGCTGCGCCCGGCTGGCTTCGATGAATCCTTTCAGATCGCGGTACGGCGACGCGGCATTCACGACGATCACATTCGGGGTCTCGGCGACCAGGCCGATGGGCTTGAGGTCACGGTCAAGGTCGTAGAGCTGCTGCTTGAACAGGTACCGATGCAGCACCAGCGTGCCGACGTGGGCATAACCGATGGTGTAGCCGTCCGCGGGGGCCCGGACCACGGCCTGCGTGCCGATGCGGCCGCCGGCGCCCACGCGGTTCTCGACGACGACTGGCTGGCCGAGCAGCCGGCTCATCTCCTGACCGATCAGGCGGGCGGTGATGTCGGCATTGCCGCCCGCGGCGGCCGGCACGATCAGCGTGATGGCGCGTTCGGGGTAGTCGGCGTGCGCGTGCGGCGCGGCAAGGCAAAGCAACAGGGCGGCAAGGCAGGCAGAGCGTTTCATGACGATTCCCGAGGCGTTGAGGGCTGCGCCATTGTGCGTCCGGGAATCGGCGTTTCCGTTTGGATGAATAATATGGTTATTCAGAAAAAGTTAAGGCATGTCGCCGTTCCGCCGATCAGCCTGCTTGCCCAGTCCATAGCCGACGGCGGCCGCACCCAACGCCACCACGGCGCCCAGCAGTGCGATCAGCGCCGCGCCGTAGCCCAGCATGTCGATGCCCGCCTTCACCCAACCGCTGGCGGCATCGCCGCCGCGGTAGACCACGGTGTCGATGACGTTCTTCGTCTTGTACTTGTCTTCCGGCGTGACGGCCGTGAACAGCATTTCGCGCCCTGGACGGATCAGCGCGTACTCGCCGGCGCGGCGCAGGATCATGGCGGCCGCCAGCACGGCGAACACGGGGAACGCGGCCAGCGCCAGGAACGCCAGCGCCACCGCAAGCGGCACCGCGGTCAGCAGGAACCGCAAACCCAGGCGTGCGGCCACGCGCCCGGTGATGAAGATCTGCGACAGCAATGCCAGCGTCTGCACGGTGAAATCCAGGGCGCTGAAAACCCGGATGCGCTGGGCAGTGTCGGGGAACGCATCGGCAACCAGCCGCGCCTGTTCCATGTACAGAAACGTGTTTAGCGTGGCTAGCAGCACGACCAGCAGCGAAATGCCCAACAGGTAGCGGGACTGGAAGATGCGCGCCAGCCCGGCCAGAATGCCGCCTTCGATGGGACGCTGCATGTCCTGCAGGCCCACTTCCGGCCGGGAAGCGGCGCGCCACGCCAGCAGCCATTGCTTGAGCGGCAGCGTGGCGGTCAGCAGCAGGGCCGACAACACCAGCAGGCCCGCCGGACCCAACACGCCAGCGAGCAGCGCGCCGAGCAGGGGGCCGCACAGGCCGCCCGCGCTGGCGCCCGCCGCGATCAGCGCGAAGAGCCGCTTGGCCGATTCCATGCGAAACACATCGGCCATCAGGCTCCAGGCGATGGACACGACGAACAGGTTGAACACCGACAGCCACACATAGAACGCGCGCGCCGCCCAGACGCTACCGGGCTGCTGGTGGAGCAGGGCGGCAAAGCCCACCATGGTCAGCGCGAAGATGGCATAGACCCAGGTCACCAGCGTCGCGCGCAGCACGCGGGTGGAGATCCAGCCAAACAGCGGCACGACGGCCAGGGTGGCAAGAAACGTGGCGGTGAACAGCCATTGCAACTGGTTTACGCCCGCCTGGATCCCCATCGTCTCGCGGATCGGGCGCAGTATGAAATAGCCGCAAAAGAGGAAGAAGAAAAACGCGAAGCCGCAGGCGGCGGGAGCGAGTTCGTCCTTCTGGATGCCCAGCGCCCGCGACATGCGGGCGCGCCAGGACAGGGGGGCGGGCGCCATGGCGTCAGGCGAGCAGCGCGGCGATGCGGTCGCGCAGCGCGGCATCGGGCTGTCGGCCAAAGCCGGCGCGCGCGTTGTCCGCCATGTTGGCGGGCTTGGACGTGGCGGGGATGACGGCCGTGACGGCGGGGTGGCCGATGATGAACTTCAGGAAGATCTGCGCCCAGGAAGTGCAGTCGATCTCGGCGGCCAGCTTGGGCAGCGCCACCCCCTTGACCTGGCGGAACAGCGCGCCGTCCTCGAACGGCCGGTTGATCAGCACGGCGACGCCATTGGCCTGGCACGCGGGCAGCAGCCGCTTTTCAGCGCTGCGCGAGGCGATCGACAGGTTCACCTGCAGGAAGTCGGGCTTTTCCTTTTCAACCAGCTCGGTCAGATCGTCGTGGGCATGGTCCGTGTAATGCGTGATGCCGATGTAGCGCGTCACGCCCTGCTGTTTCAGGTCGCGCAGCAGCGCGAGCTGGTTGCGCGTGTCGATCAGATTGTGCACCTGGATCAGGTCCAGCTTGTCGCTGCGCAGCGCCTCTTGCGACTGCCGCACCTGGCGCATCGCGGATTCGTGGCCGCGCGTGCTGATCTTGGTGGCCAGGAACACGCGCTTGCGCAGGCCGCCCTCGCGAGCCAGCAACGCGCCTGTGACAGCCTCGGCCTCGCCGTAGCTGGGTGCCGTGTCGATCAGCGTGCCGCCCGCCTTCAGCATCGTTTCAAGCACCTGGGCCAGCGGCGCCATGGCCGACGCGTCGCTCGGCGATACGTTGAAGGTGTCCGCGGTGCCCAGTCCCACGACGGGCAGCATTTCGCCCGTCGACGGGATCGGGCGTTTGAGCATGGCTTGCGCCGGCTCAGCCGCCCATGCCGGCCACACGGTTCCGAGGAAGGCGGCGCTGGCGGTGGTCTGGAGGAAGCGGCGGCGATCGGGCATGGCGTAGCTCCGGGCAGGAAAAAGGTGAACAGGCGGGCCAAAGGAAGAGGGCCAAACAAAGCTGGCCAAAGAAAAAGGGCCTACATGTTGTGCATGCAGGCCCTTTCGGTGCTGGTCTGGCGACGGCGCGTTACTCGCGGTTGCCGCCGAAGATGCCCAGCAGCATCAGCAGGTTCGAGAAGACGTTGTAGACGTCCAGGTAGATGGCCAGGGTGGCGGAGACGTAGTTGGTCTCGCCGCCGTTGACCACGCGCTGCAGGTCAACCAGCATGAATGCCGAGAAGATCACGATGGCGAGCACCGAGATGGTCAGCATCAGGGCCGGCAGTTGCAGGAAGATGTTGGCCAGCGCGGCAACCAGGATCACGACGGCGCCGATGAACAGGAATTTCTGCAAACCCGACAGATCGCGCTTGATGGTCGTGGCCAGCGTGGCCATGGTGCCAAACACGATTGCGGTGCCGCCGAACGCCGTCATGACGAGTTGCGAGCCGTTGCTCATGCCCATCACGAAGCCCAGCAGGCGCGACAGCATGACGCCCATGAAGAACGTGAAGGCCAGCAGCAGGACGACGCCCAGCGAGCTGTTCTTGTTCTTTTCAATGGCGAACATCAGGCCGAAGGCGCCGACCAGGAAGACGATGGCCGACAGGCCGGGGCTGGCGCCCATGACGCGGTTGATGCCGGTGTAGAGGCCGACCGCCGCGCCCAGCACCGTCGGGATCAGCGACAGGGCCAGAAGCCAGTACGTGTTGCGCAGGACCTGGTTGCGAGCGACCTCGCCCGGCGCGCCGGCGACAGAGCCGGAACGGTTAAAAGGGGACGGACGATATTCGTTCATGGAGAACTCCTGTATACGGCAAATATGGTGATTGCCTAGAAGGCTTAGATGCGAAGGATACCTTACAGTTCCCTGAAGAATCCAGTTTGAGAAAGAAGTAGGTCTGCCCGTTGCAGGGCAAATTGATCCTGCGCATGGCGGAGGATCACCCTCGCCGAACCTCGTTGAGCACGCGGGAAACAATAGCAGGCAATTCCGCATCCATGCGCGCCTGAAGCTGCTTGACCGCATCGGCAAGCGCCTGCTGCATGAGCTGTTCGACCTCGGCCTGCAGGCGCGCGGCGAGCACGGTGGCGTCGGGCAGCGGGGCGGGGCGCGCGGGGGCGGCCGCTGGCGAAGGCGCCGCCGGGGGGGGCGTTGGCGCTGCAAGTGGGGCAGCCGGCTCGGACGTCCGCGAGACCGGCAACACCGGCGGCTGGTCGTCGCCGGCCACGTCCGTCAGGACGGGAAACGGGTCATGTTCATATGGGTCGTTTTCGTACACCGGACCCGCCTCGTCGGCCAGTTCGGTCAAGAGCGGCGCATCGGCGTCGTCGTCGGCCGGGTCGTGGAACGAGGGTTCGGCCCGATGGGTCAGGGTGGGGATGCCGGGGTCGGATGGGCGAGCGGGCATGGAAACTCCCGTAGTCTGGTGGAACGCGGCGCGCGGGCGCGCGTGGGACGGTTCAGCCGCCCTGGGCCTTGCGGCTCAGGTCGTGGCTTTGCGGCGTATGACCGGCCGTAAGGTAGGTTCGCCAGCGCTGCCGGGCCGCCTGCTTGTCGTCGGGGTCGTCCGAGACGATTTCCAGCAGGCGCTCGAAAGCATCGAACCCGGGCGGACAATCGTCGTCGAGGTTCAGCAGCCAGGGCTGGGGCTGGCCGGGCTGCCCCGCCGCCTGCAGGGCCTGCAGCGGATCCCCGGCGGTGAGCACCACCGGAGTTTCAGCGGCCAGCGAATCATTTGCCAGCACGTGCGGCACGAAGGCCGTGTCGTCGAACGCCCACAGCATCCGGTCGAAGGCGGACAGGCGCGAACCGTCTTTACAGTACACCACCAGCCGCTGCCCGGCCAGGACGCGCTTGCGCACGACCTGGCAGGCCATGCGCAGGCGGTCGGGCGCGCCGAAGGCGAAGTCGATGCGCGTCATGGCGCTGTCGGCGTCCAGCGCTTCAAGCCTGGTCCAGCAGGTATTGCATCAGGAGCGGCACCGGACGGCCCGTTGCGCCCTTGTCCTTGCCGCCGCGCCAGGCGGTGCCGGCGATGTCCAGGTGCGCCCAGGGGTATGCCTTGGCGAAGCGGGACAGGAAGCAAGCCGCCGTGACGGCGCCGGCCGGAGGACCGCCGATGTTGGCGAGGTCAGCGAAGTTGGACTTGAGCTGTTCCTGGTAGGCGTCGTCCATGGGCATGCGCCATGCGGTGTCGAGCGAACGGCGGCCGGCCGAGGCCAGAGCGTCCGCCAGCGCGTCGTCCTTGGAGAACAGACCGGTGTTGACGTTGCCCAGCGCGACGACGCAGGCGCCGGTCAGCGTGGCGATGTCGATCACGGCCGACGGCTTGAAGCGTTCGGCGTAGGTGAGGGCGTCGCACAGGACCAGTCGGCCTTCGGCGTCGGTGTTCAGGATTTCGATGGTCAGGCCAGCCATGCTGGTGACCACGTCGCCCGGCTTGTTGGCCTTGCCGCTGGGCAGGTTCTCGCATGCGGGAATGAGGCCGACGACATCCAGCGGCAATTCCAGTTCGGCCAGGGCGCGGAACGAGCCGAGCACGCTGGCGGCGCCGCACATGTCGTACTTCATTTCGTCCATGGTGGCCGCGGGCTTGAGCGAGATGCCGCCCGCGTCGAACGTGATGCCCTTGCCGACCAGCACGATCGGACCCTGCGCGGCCTTGGCGCCCTTCTTGGCAGCCTTGGCGCCGGCGTGGCGCAGCACGATGAAGCGCAGCGCCTCCTCGGAGCCGCGCGCAACCGACAGGAACGAGCCCATGCCCAGCGCCTCGACCTGCTTGCGGTCCAGGACCTCGACCTTCAGGGACTTGAATTCGCGCGCCAGGCGCTTGGCGGTGTCGCCCAGGTAGGTCGGCGTGCAGATGTTGCCCGGCAGGTTGCCCAGCGTGCGGGTCAGCTCCATGCCGTTGGCGATGGCGCTGCCTTCGCGCAGGCCCTTCTGGGCCTGTGCCGCGTCGGCGCGCTCGACGACCTGCACGATCTTCTTGAGCTTGGGGCGCGCGTCGCGGTCGGGTTTGCCGAAGCTGGCGTCGTAGTGGTAGACCGCGCTGCCGGCCGCGATCGCGGCGCTGCGGGCGCGCGCAATGAGGTCGGTGTCGGCGATGGGATTGGCGAGCAGCGTGGACACGCCTTCGGCAAGCTGGGCGGCGACGCAGGAAGCGGCGAATGCCTGCTCGGCCGACGCGTGGGTGCGGGCCGAGTATTCTTCCTGCTTGCCCAGACCGACCAGGACCACACGCTGCGCGGCGACACCCGGCAGGGTACGCAGGGTCAGCGTCGCGCCGGCGCGGCCGCGGAATTCGCTTTTGACCACCGCACGCACGGCGCCGTTGGAAGCGCGGTCGATGATGTCGGCGGCGGGGCTCAACACGCCGTCCGCGAACACGCCGACGGCGAGGGCCGCGGTTTTGACCTGGTGCAGGGAAGCAGTGGTCTGTGTGCTAAATTCCATGAGGGTTTCCCGTGTGCGTCTGTGTATGATGCGGTCGATTATCCCGCATATTCTCCCATGTCTCTATTCAAACGCTCTGTCGTCAGCGAGATCACCAGTCACGCTGGCGTTGTCTTTTCCACGTTGCTCGTCGTGTGGCTCAGCGTGCTTCTCGTGCGCCTGCTCGGTGAAGCCGCGGGAGGCAACATCGGAGCGGACGTGGTGGTCGTGCTTGCCGCGCTGTCGACCATCACCGCGCTGCCGACCATTCTGGCGGTCTCGATCTTCATCGCGGTGCTGACCACGGTCACGCGAAACTACCGCGAATCCGAAATGGTTGTGTGGTTCGCCAGCGGCCTGTCGCTGGCTGACTGGCTCAAGCCCGTGCTGCGCGTGGCGGTCCCCGTCGCGATTGCCGTGGCAGGCCTGACGCTGGTCGCGTCGCCCTGGGCCTACCGCCAGATCGGCGAATACCACGAACGCTTCGAACAACGCTCCGACCTGTCCAAGGTCACGGCCGGCCAATTCGCTGAATCCTCCGGCGGCAGCCGCGTGTTCTTTGCTGAAGACCCCGTCAATCCCAGCGACGAACTCGGCAACGTCTTCGCGCGCGAGATCGGTCCTGAATGGCTCAGCGTGCTGACCGCAAGCAGCGCGCACAGCGAAACCCTGCCCAACGGCGACCGCTTCCTGGTGCTGGGCGAGGGTCATCGTTACGACCTGAAGCCGGGTACCCCCGAGCTTCGGCTGGTGCACTTCGAAAAATACGGCCTGCGCCTCGAAAGCAAGTCAGGCGGCGACCCTGTCGCCGAGGCCCGTGCGGCGGCAGAGCGGTCCTCCAAGGCGCGCAGCACGCCGCAGCTGGTTGAAGACAACACCAACAGCAGCTGGTCGCAGGTCATGTGGCGGATTTCGCTGCCGCTCGCCGCGCTGAATCTTGCGCTGCTGGCCATTCCGCTGGGCGCGGTAAATCCGCGGCTTGGGCGTTCGGGCGACCTGCTCATCGCCGGTCTGGTCGGCCTGCTCTATATGAACCTGATCAACCTGTCGCGCGCCTGGATCTCCAACGGCAAGCTCAGTTTTGGTCTGGGCGTGTGGCTCATCCACGGCGCCGTCGCGCTGCTGACCGCCTTCCTGCTGATGCGCCGCCTGCGCGTGAAGGCGCCGAAGAACAGCGCTTAGCGTAGTGGGCGCCGCCGGCCGGCGCGCTCAGGGCAGATACTTCATCGTTCCACGCCGGCCTGCCAACAGGTCGGCGTTTTTCAATACCGATTTGCGGATGAACTCCCACAGCACCGTCACGCGCTTGAGCTTGCGCAGGTCTTCGTGGCAGTACATCCAGAACGAGCGCGTGATGGCGATCTCGTCCTGCAGCACGGGTTTCAGCCGCGGATCCTGGGCAGCGATGAAGCACGGCAGGATGGCGAGCGACTGGCCCTGCAGCGCCGCGTGGTACTGGGCCACGACGCTCGTGCTGCGCAACACCACCTTGCTTGCCGGCAGCACGTCTTCCAGATAGCGCAGGCGCTCGCTGAACAGCAGCTCGTCCACATAGCCAATGAACGTGTGATCCGCGAGGTCCTCGCGGCGCGTGATGGGCGCATGGTTCGCCAGATAGCCAGGTGTGCCGTACAGCCGCAGCGTGTAATCGCACAGCTTGCTGCACACATACGGACCGCGCTGCGGGCGCTCGATGGTGATGGCCAGATCGGCCTCGCGCTTGGACAGGCTGACAAAGCGCGGCACGGGCAGGATATCCAGCGTGATGTGCGGATAGCGCCGCTGGAAGTCTGCGGCAAGCGGGGTGAGCACATAGCTGCCGAAGCCTTCGGTGGCGCCGATGCGCAGATGCCCCGACAGCGCCTGCCCGATGCCGGACAGGTTCTCGCGCGCGGTGTGCACGACGCTTTCCATCTGCTCGGCATGGACGAACAGCCGCTGGCCGTCGTCCGTCAGCACGAAGCCCGCGCTGCGGGATTTTTCAAAGAGCAGGGTGTCCAGTTCCGTTTCCAGCGCCCGGATGCGGCGCGAGACCGTGGTGTGTTCCACGCCCAGCTTGCGCGCCGCTGCGCTGACGCGCTGCGTGCGCGCCACTTCCAGGAAATACCGCAGGCTGTCCCAATCAAGCAAGATCCATCGCTCCAAGGCCCCGGCAGCACGCTGCAACGCGGGATTTTTTGTGTGTGCATGAATGCACAAGGAATGTGCATTTCTGGTGTTGCTTGTTGATTTTCACACATCTACACTGGATCGGCTGGCCTTGGGCTATGCCCTGGGACTGCAGGCCGCGAAGACGGCGCCACAACGCTAACACTCAGCGCATAAAAACTCAGGAGACAAATCCATGAAATTGCACGCACGCGGGCTCGCCGCAGGCTTGTGTCTGGGCGCCGGTTTGCTTGGGCAGGCCCATGCGGCGGATAAGCCGCCAGTGAAGATCGGCATTCTGACGGATATGTCGGGCACCTACGCCGGCATGGGGGGCGCAGGTTCGGTCGCCGCGGCGCAGTTGGCCATCGACGACTGCCTTGCGGCGGAATGCAAAGGCATGAAGATCGACCTGGTGTCCGCGGACAACCAGAACAAGGCGGACGTCGGCGCCGCGCGCGCCCGCGAATGGTTCGACCGCGACGGCGTCACCGCGATCGCCGACCTCACCAACTCCGCCGTGGCGCTGGCCGTGCAGGGCATCGCCCGCGAAAAGAACAAGGTCGTGATGTTCTCCGGTCCGGCCACCACGGCCCTGACCAACAAGGAATGCTCGCCGGTCGGCTTTCACTGGATGTTCGACACCTATTCGCAGTCTGCGGGCGGCGCCAAAGCCACCGTGCGCGAGGGGGGCAAGTCCTGGTTCTTCATCACCGTCGACTATGCGTTTGGGCACTCGCTGGAAGCCGACACGGCCAAGGCGGTGAAAGCGTTGGGCGGCACGGTGGCCGGCAGTGTGCGGCATCCGCTGAACGCACCCGACTTCGCGTCCTATCTCTTGCAGGCGCAAAGCTCCAAGGCGCAGGTGGTGGCGCTGGCCAACGGCGGCCAGGACACCGTCAACGCGGTCAAGCAGGCGCGCGAGTTCGGCATCGTGGCCGGCGGCCAGCGCCTGGTTTCGCTGCTGATCTTCCTGTCCGACCTGCGTGCGCTCGGCCTGGAGAACGCCCAAGGGTTGTCCTACGTGGACGGCTTTTACTGGGACTACGACGACGCCACGCGCGAGTGGTCCGGCCGTTTCGAGAAGGCCTTCCGCGGCCTGAAGCCCACCATGACGCAGGCCGGCGTGTATTCCAGCGTGCTGCATTACCTGCGCGCCGTGGCCGCCGCCAACAGTACGGATGGCAAGGTCGTGGCCGACAAGATGCGCGAGATTCCCATCAAGGATCCCATCATGCGCAACGCGTCGATCCGCCCGGACGGCCGCGTGATCCACGATATGTACCTGTACGAAGTCAAGAAGCCCGCGGACTCCAAGGGCGGCTGGGACTATTCGAAGCTGGTGGCCACCATTCCGGCGGCCGAAGCCTTCCAGCCCCTGGCCGATTCGAGCTGCCCGCTGGTGAAGAAATAATCCGAGGCACGCGGGCGTTGTCCCGCGGGCCCGGTTCGATCCAAGAACGCGGATGACCATCCGCATCGACTACGCAGTGTGAGGAGCATCAAAATGAGTGAAGTCCCGCGCGTTCCGCTACTGATCGGCGGCAAGCTTGTGCAGTCCAAAACCACCGAATGGCGAGACGTGATCAACCCCGCCACCCAGGAGGTCGTCGCCAAGGTGCCCTTCGCCACGCGCGAAGAACTGGACCTGGCCGTCTCCAACGCCAAGGAGGCTTTCAAGACCTGGCGCAACGCCGGGCAGGGCGCACGCATGCGCGTCATGCTCAAGTTCCAGGAGCTGCTGCGCGCCAATACCGGCAAGCTGGCCGAGATGATTACCCGCGAACACGGCAAGACGCTGCCGGACGCCGAGGGTGAAGTCGGCCGCGGTCTGGAAGTGGTCGAGCACGCCTGCTCGATCGCCAACCTGCAATTGGGCGAATACGCGGAAAACGCGGCGTCCGGGATCGACGTCTACACGCTGATCCAGCCGCTGGGCGTGTGCGCGGGCATCACTGCGTTCAATTTCCCGGTGATGCTGCCGTGCTTCATGTTCCCCATCGCCGTGGCCTGCGGCAATACGTTCGTGCTCAAGCCCTCCGAGCAGGATCCGACCTCGTCGCTGTTCCTGGCGGAACTGGCGCTGGAAGCCGGCCTGCCGCCCGGTGTGCTCAACGTGGTGCACGGCGGCCCGGAAACGGCCAATGGCCTGTGCGAGCATCCGGACATCAAGGCGGTGTCGTTCATCGGCTCGACGCGCGTGGGCACCGAGATCTACAACCGTGCATCGGCTGCCGGCAAGCGCTGCCAGTCGATGATGGGCGCCAAGAACCACTGCGTGGTTCTGCCGGACGCTGATCCGGAAGTCGCATTGAACCAACTGCTCGGGGCCGCCTTCGGTGCGGCCGGCCAACGCTGCATGGCGTCGTCCGTGGCCGTGCTGGTGGGCGAGGCCCGCAACTGGCTGCCCGATTTCGTCGAACGCGCCAAGAAGCTCAAGGTCAACGCCGGCACGGACCGCCAGGCCGACCTGGGTCCGCTGGTGTCGCCCAATGCGAAAAAGCGCGTGGAAAGCCTGATCCAGAAGGGCGTGGACGAAGGCGCCAAGCTGCTGCTCGACGGCCGCAACCTGAAGGTGGCGGGTTTCGAGGAAGGCAACTTCGTCGGCCCGACCGTGTTCGACGGCGTTGCCGAGAACATGACGATCTACACCGAGGAGATCTTCGGACCGGTCCTGTGCTGCGTTGGCGTCGAGACGCTGGAAGACGCGGTGGAATTCATCAACCGCAACCCCAACGGCAACGGCGTCGCCCTGTTCACGCAGGACGGGGGCGCCGCGCGCTACTTCCAGAACAACATCGACGTGGGCCAGGTCGGCATCAACGTGCCGATTCCGGTGCCGGTGGCGTGGTTCAGCTTCACGGGTTCGCGCGGTTCCAAGCTGGGCGACCTGGGCCCCAACGGCAAGCAGGCTGTGCAGTTCTGGACGCAGACCAAGACGGTCACCGCACGCTGGTCGGCGCACGCCAAGACCGTCAACACCACGATCTCGATGCGCTAAAAGAGGGGACGCCTTGCTCCTAAGCTTATACGAATAATTCATATAACAAGGCGTTCTTATTACTTATAATTGGCCCGTCTATCAGGGGCCAATTAATGAACCTCCAGCAATTTCGTTTCGTGCGTGAAACCATCCGGCGCGACTTCAACCTGACCGAAGCCGCCCGGATGCTCTACACGTCGCAGCCCGGCGTTTCCAAGGCCATCATCGAGTTCGAAGACGAGCTGGGCATCAAGATCTTCGAACGCCACGGCAAGCGCATCAAGGGGCTGACCAAGCCGGGTCTTGCCGTGTCGCAGGTGATCGACCGCATCATGCGCGAAGTCGACAACCTGAAGAAAGTCAGCGACGAATTTGCGCGCCGCGATGAAGGCGGCCTGGTCATTGCCTGCACCCACACGCAGGCGCGCTATCTGCTGCCGCGCGTCATTCCCGCGTTCCGCAAGCAATTCCCCAAGGTCCACCTGTCGCTGGCCGAGGGCAGCCCCGCCCAGCTTGCTGAAATGGTCCTGCATGAACAGGCCGATCTGGCGCTGGCCACCGAATCGCTGGCGTTGACGCCGGGCCTGGCCACCTTGCCGGTCTATGCGTGGGAGCACACCGTGGTGGTGCGGCCCGATCATCCGCTGGCCGAACTGACCTCCAGCGCCGCCAAGCGGCTGTCGCTGGCGCAACTGGCCGAGTATCCCATCGTGACCTACGATCGCGCCTTCACCGGCCGCAGCACGATCGACGAGATCTTTGCCAACCAGGGCATTCATCCGGACATCGTGCTCGAAGCCATCGACGCCGACGTGATCAAGACCTATGTGGACGTGGGCCTGGGCATCGGCATCATCGCGGGCGTCGCCTATGACCCGCGACGTGATTCCAATCTGGTCGGCCTGCCGGTGGGACACCTGTTCGGCACGCATACGACCCGCGTGGGCGTGAAGGCGGGTGTGTTCCTGCGCGACTACGTCTACACCTTCCTGGAAATGCTGGCGCCGTCGCTGACCCGGGCGGTGGTGACCGATGCGGTGCAGGGCGCGCCGAAATAGCCTCTGCCGGCTGCCGGCGCCTGCCTCGACAACACGCGACGTCCTTTCGACGTCGCGTTTTTTTTGCCCGATGACCCTGTGGAAAGCGTGAGACGGCTATCCCTTTCCCTAAGCTCATAAAAATAATTAAATAAGAACCGATCTCATTTGAGTTGACGAAAAAATAGGAATCATTATCATTACATCCAGGCTCAACGACCCAGTGAGGTAAATCATGACGGCAGGACTTAGTGCAGTGGTAGTGGGCGCCGACCGCCTCGGCAATATTCCCGATCTGCTCAAAGGACACAACATCTCGATCACGCACCACATCAGCGGGCGCGATCCTTCACATCAGAAGAAGACCCTGCAACTGCCCTCGGGCACGCAACTGGTCATCCTGCTTACCGATTTTCTTGGCCACAACGTCATGAAGACGTTCCGCAACGCCGCGCAGCGCGGTGGCATCCGGGTCGTCGCTTGTCGCCGTTCCGTGTGCAGCATGCAGCAGGCGCTGCAGCAATGCGGCCTGTGCCCGCGCGCCGGCACCGTTCATTGATGGGACGCGTCTTGCCGCGCATCCACGACAAACTGGGGAGGCCGATACGGCCTGCGGTCTGAACGCCGCGAAGAGAACAAACAAAAACGCCGCCGGACGAAAGTCTGGCGGCGTTTTGCATTTTGGACGATGGCGGCGGGTAGGCCTGCGTGCGACTATGTTGCCTTGAGTCTGGGCAGGGCAGGGCGGTCAGTTTGCCGCGCGGGCCGATGCCATCAGGGTGTTGTCGAGGCGGCGGGCGCCGTTGTAGCGCTTGGACCAGTAGGCCATGGTCATGTTTTCGACACGCACCACGCCGCCGGCGCTGGGGGAATGCACGAAGCGGTCGTCGCCCAGGTAGATGCCAACGTGGGAATAACGGCGGCCCATGGTGTTGAAGAAGACGAGGTCGCCGGCCTGCAGTTCGTTCTTGGCGACGGCCACGCCTTGCTGGGCGATTTCGGCGGCATTGCGGGGAAGCTTGAGCCCCAGGCCACGTTCGGCCGAGTAAGCGACGAGGCCGCTGCAGTCAAAGCCGGTGTCGGGGGAACTGCCGCCGAAGCGGTAGCGGATGCCCAGGTGATTCAGGGCTTCGCTGACCATGCCGTTGTCGGTGCCGACACCCGAATGGGTGCGCTGGCGTTCACGCTTGAATTTCTGGACCACCAGCATGCCGATGGGATCATCGGCGGTGGCAACCCACTCCGTTTCGTAAGGATCGATCTCGGACGTATGGGCGGTTGACTTTTGGCTAGTGCTTGCACAACCCGCCAGACCCGCAAAGCAAGCAACCAACGCGAGCATGCGCAGACCGCGCTTTGCAAGGCCAGTGGTTGAATTGAATCGCGCGGGTATGGAGTGTCGATGCATTCGCCTGGGGATGATTCACTGAACACAGCAAAAACCGCGCATTAGCCGCGGTTGGGGCCGAGATGTCAGCAAATTCAACAATTATGTGCAACTTCGCGGGGATTCTACCAAACTTTTAGTGCCGGTTCGTTACGTATCGGCCCTAAATATCCATGCAGCGTGGACATCTGGAAGAATTTTTTGACGTGCGGCAAGTCTCGTGCAAGGTTTGCCTACCAGAATGACCGAAATGATTAGACAAAAAATCAATCAGCCTTAAGGCCTATGAACAATACCAGGAGACAGACATGCAAAGAACCCGGGATTTCCACTATCGCTCGGTGAATGACCGCGACGCCTTCTGGCGTGAAGAGGCCACGCGCATCCACTGGGAAACGCCTTTTGACAATGTGCTGGACTTCTCGCGTCCGCCTTTCGCCAGGTGGTTCGTGGGCGGGCGCACCAATCTTTGCTACAACGCCGTGGACCGCTGGCTGCCGACTCAGGCGGACAAGCCGGCGCTGATCTGGGTGTCCACCGAGGTGGACCGTGAGCAGGTGTACACGCGGCAGGACGTCTTCGAGGAAGTGAACGCGGCAGCCGCCATGCTGCGCGAGTTGGGCGTGGGGCGCGGCGACCGCGTGCTGCTTTACATGCCGATGGTGCCGGAAGCCGTGTTCACCATGCTCGCCTGCGCGCGCATCGGGGCAGTGCATTCGGTGGTGTTCGGCGGGTTTGCATCCGTGAACCTCGCGCAGCGCATCGACGATGCGTCGCCCAAGGTAGTGGTGTGCACGGACGGCGGCTCGCGGGCCGGCAAGGTCGTGCCGTACAAGCCGCTCTTGGATCGCGCCTTGAGCCTGACCAAGTCGCCGCCGGCCTCGGTGGTGGTGTTCGACCGCGGCCTGGCCCCGTTCGAACCGGTGGCGGGTCGCGACCTGGATTACGCGACGCTGCGTGAACGCCACCGCGGCGCGCGGGTGCCCGTCGAGTGGCTGGAATCGTCCGAGCCCAGCTACATCCTCTACACCTCCGGAACCACCGGCCGCCCCAAGGGCGTGCAGCGCGACACGGGCGGATACGCCGTGGCGCTGGCGTCGTCCATGGAATACCTGTTCGATGGCAAGCCCGGCGACACCTATTTCTGCACCAGCGACATCGGCTGGGTGGTGGGGCATTCCTACATCGTCTACGGACCGCTCATCGGCGGGCAATCGACCATCCTGTACGAGGGAACACCCGTGCGCCCGGACGGCGCGATTCTCTGGAAGCTGGTCGAGCAATTCGGCGTGAACACGCTGTTTTCGGCGCCGACGGCGGTGCGCGTGCTCAAGCGCCAGGATCCCGATCTCTTGCGGCGGCACGATCTGTCCACGCTGCGCGCCGTCTATCTGGCCGGCGAACCGCTCGACGAGCCCACGGCGCAATGGATCTCGGAAGGCCTGGGCAAACCCATCATCGACAACTACTGGCAGACGGAATCCGGCTGGCCGATCCTGTCGGCGCAGCCGGGCGTGGAAAAGGTCGCCACCCGGTTCGGCAGCCCGTCGTTCCCGGTCTACGGCTTTGACGCGCGCATCGTCAGCGAATCCACCGGCGAAGACCTGGGTCCGGACGAGAAGGGCGTGGTCGCCATCGTGCCGCCGCTGCCGCCCGGCGCCATGTCCACCATCTGGGGCGACGACGCGCGCTTCGTCGAAACCTACTTCACGTCGATTCCTGGCCGGCAGGTGTATTCGACCTTCGACTGGGGGCGGGTGGACGCCGATGGCTACTGGTTCATCCTGGGCCGCACGGACGACGTGATCAATGTGGCGGGCCACCGGTTGGGCACGCGCGAGATCGAGGAGTCGGTCAACAGCCACACCGGCATCGCGGAATGCGCGGTGGTGGGTGTGTCCGACCCCCTCAAGGGGCAGGTCGCCATGGCGTTTGCCGTGCTGAAGAATCCCGCCGGCGCCGACACGCCGGAAGCGGCAAAGGCGCTGGAAGCGGATATCATGCGGCTGGTGGAAGAACAGCTTGGGGCGGTGGCAAGGCCGGCCAGGATCCGGTTCGTGGGCGCCCTGCCCAAAACCCGTTCCGGCAAGGTGCTGCGCCGCGCGATCGTCGCGGTATGCGAGTCGCGCGATCCCGGCGACCTGACCACCATGGAAGACCCTAACGCCCTCGAACAGATCAAGGAGTCACTGCAATGAAAACCAAACCCGTGCTGAGCGCCGACGACGTCAAAAAGATCCTGGCCGCGGCCGAAGCACACGCCTCGCAGAACAAGTGGGCCGTCACCATCGCCGTGACCGACGATGGCGGCCATCTGCTGGGCATGCTGCGCCTGGACGATGCGGCGCCGATCTCGTCGCACATCGCGCCCGCCAAGGCCAAGACGGCCGCGCTGGGCCGCCGCGAATCGCGCATCTACGAAGAACTGATCAACAACGGCCGCTACTCGTTCCTGTCGGCGCCGCTGATCGAAGGCATGCTCGAGGGCGGCGTGCCGGTCGTCGTTGACGGCCAGGTCGTCGGCGCGGTGGGCGTCTCGGGCGTCAAGTCGACCGAAGACGTGCAGATCGCGCAAGCAGGCATCGCCGCGCTGGGCCTATGAGCCAGGCGCTGCCGCCGGAAACGCCGGCTGGCGTTTCCGCGCAGGACACCCGGGGGGCGGACAGCGGTCCGCTGAACCCCGGCGTGAAACGGCGCGAAGTCTGGGCCTGGGCCATGTACGACTTCGCGAACTCCGGATACACCACCGTGATCCTCACGGCGGTTTTCAGCACCTATTTCGTCGGTGTCGTCGCCGGGCGTGCCACATGGGCCACGCTCGCGTGGACGTCCGCGCTGTCGCTGTCGTACCTCGTCATCATGCTGACCATGCCTACGCTGGGCGCTCGCGCCGATGCCCGGGCCAGCAAGCGGCGGCTGCTCTACACCAGCACGGCCGGCTGCGTGGCGGGCACGCTGGTCCTGACGCAAGCGGGGCCGGGCGACGTCTGGCTGGCGCTGGCCGCCATCGTCGTGTCCAACTACTGCTATTGCGTTGGCGAATCCGTGGTCGCGGCGTTCCTGCCTGAACTGGCCAAGCCGCAGGCGTTAGGCCGCGTCTCGGGTTGGGGATGGAGCTTTGGCTATTTCGGCGGCATGCTGACGCTGGGGTTGTCGCTTGTCGTGGTGACGCTGGCCGAAGGGCGAGGCGAGACCGCCGAGCAGTTCGTGCCCTGGGTCATTGTGGTGACAGCCTCGGTATTTGCGCTGGCCGCGCTGCCGTCGTTCTTCATGCTGCGCGAGCGCGCCAAGCCGCAGCAGGGCAATCCGCCCGCACTGCACATGCTCAAGCGCCTGGCCTATGCCTGGCGCGAAACGGGCCTGCACTTCCCGGAATTTCGCCGCCTGTTGATGTGCATTGCCTGCTACCAGGCCGGCATCTCGGTCGTGATCACGCTGGCCGCGGTGTATGCCTCGGAAGTCATGGGTTTCACTACGCCGCAGATCATGCTGCTGGTGTTCACCGTGAACATCGGCGCGGCGGCCGGGGCGTTTTCGTTCGGCTACGTGCAAGACCGCATCGGCCACAAGCCGGCGCTGGCCATCACGCTGGTCGGATGGATCGTGATGGTGCTGACGGCTTACGCGGCCGTGACCGCGCCGGTGTTCTGGGTGGCGGCGGTGCTGGCCGGCCTGTGCATGGGCACGACGCAGAGCGCGGGCCGCGCCATGACCGGCGCGCTGGCGCCGGCGGGCCGGCTGGCCGAGTTCTATTCGCTGTGGACCTTTTCCGTGCAGTTGGCCGCCGTGATCGGCCCGTTGACGTACGGGCTGGTGACGTGGGCCACGGAAGGCAATCATCGGCTGGCCATCCTCGTGACGGGGCTGTTCTTCGTCGGCGGACTGGTCCTGTTGTCGCGGGTGGACATGAAGCGCGGCCTCGCCCGGCAGGCCGCCTGAATGCGGTATACGCCAAGCGGGAAGCGACTGCTATCCTTATGGACTGCCTTGTGCCGCCGCGTCCCGATGCGGCGGCGCATGCTGATTGCTTGGCATTGTTGGCGCGCCGCAGTGCGGCGCGTCGTTGGCTTGTGCATGCTGCCCGGTTGGCGCCTTGCGGCGTCTTCCTGCCCAGATCCGGCGCAGACGCATCGCCTTGGGCCTCGTCAATCTGCGGGCTCCGGCCCGCATTTTGCGTAAGGTGCCCGTAAGAGCGCGGCGATACGGTTGCAGGTGGGTAATAAAAAAGCAGCATAAACAACAGAATCACCGATTGGAGACAAGATCATGTCGAACGCTATTGAGTCCGTACTGGTGGAAAACCGCGTGTTTCCGCCGCCCGAGCGCGCCGCGCAGGGCGCCGCGATTTCCAGCATGGACGCCTACAACGCGCTGTGCGCGCAGGTCGAGAACGACTTCGACGGATTCTGGGCCGGACAGGCCCGCGACAATCTGCAGTGGACCAAGCCCTTCACGCAGGTGCTTGACGAGTCCGATGCCCCGTTCTACCGCTGGTTCGGCGACGGCGAACTGAACGTCTCGGCCAATTGCCTGGACGTCCACCTGACCAACGGCAACGCCGACAAGACCGCCATCATCTTCGAATCCGACGATGGCAAGGTCGACAAGGTCACCTATCGCGAACTGCTGGCGCGCGTCTGCCGCTTCGCCAATGGGCTGGCGGCGCTGGGCTACAAGAAAGGCGATCGCGCCATCATCTACATGCCCATGTCCATCGAAGCTGTGGTCGCCATGCAGGCCTGCGCGCGCCTGGGTGTGACGCACTCGGTGGTGTTCGGCGGTTTCTCGGCCAAGAGCCTGCAGGAACGCATCGTCGACGTGGGCGCATCGCTCGTCATCACGGCCGACGAACAGGTGCGCGGCGGCAAGACCATTCCGCTCAAGCCCGCCGTTGAAGACGCCATCGCCATGGGCGGCTGCGAGGCCGTCACCAAGGTCGTGGTGTACCGCCGCACGGGTGGCAAGGTGCAATGGAACGAAGGCCGCGACGTCTGGATGCAGGACGTCGAGGCCGGCCAGCCCGATACCTGCGAACCGGTGCCGGTCAACGCCGAACACCCGCTCTTCATCCTGTACACCTCAGGTTCCACGGGCAAGCCCAAGGGCGTGCAGCATTCGTCCGCCGGCTACCTGTTGTGGGCGCTCCTGACCGTGAAGTGGACCTTCGACGCGCGCAAGGACGACGTCTACTGGTGCACCGCCGACGTGGGCTGGGTTACCGGTCACACGTACATCACCTACGGCCCGCTTGCTGCTGGCCTGACGCAGATCGTCTTCGAAGGCGTGCCCACGTTCCCCAACGCCGGCCGCTTCTGGGACATGATCGCGCGCCACAAGGTCACCACGTTCTATACGGCGCCGACCGCGATCCGCTCGCTGATCAAGGCGTCTGAAGCCACGCCCGACGCGCATCCCAAGAACTACGATCTGGACTCGCTGCGCATCATCGGCACGGTGGGCGAGCCCATCAACCCCGAAGCCTGGATGTGGTATCACAAGAACGTCGGCCGCGAGCGCTGCCCCATTGTGGATACCTGGTGGCAGACCGAAACCGGCGGGCACATGATCACGCCGCTGCCGGGCGCCACGCCCACCAAGCCGGGTTCGTGCACGCTACCCCTGCCGGGCATTGCCGCAGCCATCGTCGACGAGACCGGCGGCGACGTGGACAAGGGCAATGGCGGCTTCCTGGTCATCAAGCGTCCGTGGCCCGCCATGATCCGGAACATCTGGGGCGATCCGGAACGCTTCAAGAAGAGCTACTTCCCGTCCGAACTGCGTGGCTATTACCTTGCGGGCGACGGTGCGCAGCGCGACGCGGACGGCTACTTCTGGATCATGGGCCGTATCGATGACGTGCTGAATGTCTCGGGCCACCGCCTGGGCACGATGGAGGTCGAGTCGGCGCTGGTGGCGCACGAAATGGTGGCCGAGGCCGCCGTCGTGGGCCGTCCCGACGACACGACCGGCGAGGCCGTCGTGGCCTTCGTGGTGCTCAAGCGCTCGCGTCCGGAAGGCGAAGAGGCCCAGGCCATCGCCAAGCAGTTGCGCGACTGGGTGGCCCGCGAGATCGGCCCCATCGCCAAGCCCAAGGACATCCGTTTCGGCGACAACCTGCCCAAGACCCGTTCGGGCAAGATCATGCGCCGCCTGCTGCGCGTGGTCGCCAAGGGCGAGGAAGTGACGCAGGACGTGTCCACGCTGGAAAACCCCGCTATCCTGGAGCAGCTCGCCAAGCCGCTGTAAATGCAAACGGCCGGATTACACCGGCCGTTTGCAGCGCGACAGGCGCATAATGACGACGCCCGTGCCGGCATGTAGCGGCACGGGCGTCGTCATTCCTGGATTGCCAAATTTCTTCGCATGGAGCCGCACCCGTGAGCAGCAGTTTCGATCGCGCAGGGCTTGCCCTGATGTTCAGCACCATCCTGGTCTGGGCGGGAAGCTGGATCGCGATGAAGCTGATCGTGCCCTACATCGGACCGTTCGACTTCGTGGCCCTGCGCTACGTGACGGGCAGCCTGGTGCTTTTCGCGCTCGCGTTCGCCACGCGCCGGCCGCTGGCGATGCCGCCCTGGAAACTGACCCTCTTGATCGGCCTGACCCAGACGGCGGGCTTTCAGGGCTTCGTCCAGACCGCGCTGGTGGACGGGGGCGTGGGCAAGGTGTCCCTCATGGCCTACACCATGCCGTTCTGGGTCGTGCTGTTTGCGTGGTGGTTGCTGGGCGAGCGGCCCACGGCCCGGCACGCGGCCGGCATCGCGCTGGCCGCCGTCGGCCTGATCTGTTTCGTCGAACCCTGGAACGGGCTGGGCGACATCCGCCCCGTGTTGCTGGGCCTTGGAAGCGGCCTGTGCTGGGGCGTGGGCACGGTGCTGTCCAAGCGCATGTTCGACCGCCATGCGCCGGACGTGATGACGTTCACCGCGTGGCAGATGCTGTTCGGCGGCCTGGTCATGGTGCCCATCGCCTATCTGGTGCCGCAGATGACCCCCCAATGGGGCTGGCCGCTCTGGACCGGCATGACCTACATTGTGCTGATCGCCACCGCGGCGGGCTGGCTGCTGTGGCTGCAGGTCGTGCGCCGCGTGCCCGCGTCGATCGCGGGACTGTCGAGCCTGGGCGTGCCCGTGGTGGCCATGCTGCTGGCATGGGCCATTCTGTCCGAGCGTCCCACGCCCGTCGAGGTAGGCGGGATGGTGCTGATCCTGACTGGCATCTTTGTGGTGAGCCGTGCCGCGCCGGCCGCGCGCGCCGAATGACCTTTCCGAATTCCTGTCCTCTCCAATCCCCTGGAAACTTTCATGATTGATCTGCGTAGCGATACCGTCACCCGTCCCGATGCGGCCATGCTGCAGGCGATGGCCAATGCCCCGCTGGGCGATGACGTGATGGGCGACGATCCCACCGTGATCCGCCTGCAAAAGACGTTGGCCGAGCGCACCGGCAAGGCTGCCGGCCTGTTCTTCCCGTCGGGCACGCAAAGCAACCTGGCCGCGCTCATGGCGCATTGCGACCGCGGCGACGAGTACCTTGTCGGCCAGCTTGCGCATACCTACAAATACGAGGGCGGCGGCGCAGCGGTGCTGGGCAGCATCCAGCCCCAGCCCATCGAACACGCGCCGGATGGATCGTTGCCGCTGGAAAAGCTTGCCGCGGCGCTCAAGCCCAAGGGCGACCCGCACTTCGCGCGCACGCGCCTGCTGGCGCTGGAAAACACCTTCCACGGCAAGCTGATTCCGGCCGCGTACATCCAGGCCGCGACGTCCTGGGCGCGCGAGCAGGGCCTTGCCACGCACCTGGACGGGGCGCGCGTGTTCAACGCGGCCGTCGCCAGCGGCAAACCCGTGGCCGACCTTTGCCAGCCCTTCGACTCGGTGTCCATCTGCTTTTCAAAGGGTTTGGGCGCGCCGGTCGGGTCGGTGCTGGTCGGCAGCGAGGAATTGATCGGCCGCGCGCATCGCTGGCGCAAGATGCTGGGGGGCGGCCTGCGCCAGTCTGGCGTCCTCGCGGCCGCGTGCCTGTACGCGCTGGAGCACAACGTGGAACGGCTGGCGCAGGACCACGAGAATGCGCGCCTGTTGGCCGAAGGCCTGCGGGGCATTGCCGGCGTCAAGGTGCTGAGCCAGGACACCAACATGGTGTTCGTGGAATTCGAGCCGTCACGCTGCGATGCGCTGACGGCAGCGCTGGGCAAGGAAGACATCCTGATGCGCGCCGTCTATGGCGGTCCGACGCGCCTGGTCACGCATCTGAACGTGTCGGCAGACGACGTGCGGCGCGTGGTCGAGGCGGTGGGGCGGTTGTTGCGTTGAGCCGCCTCGGCGATCGCAATCGCGCCGTCGCCGCGAGTTCAGCCGTGGCGCGCGCGGCTGTCGGAGGGTGCTTCGTCGCGCTCCTGCATGCCGTAGTCGCGCAGCACCTGGGCCACGCGTAGACGGTAGTTCTGGAACACGCCGCCGCGCCCGGCCTCTTGTGCGCGGCGGTGCGATTCCAGCGAGCGCCAGCGCAGCACCGCGGCCTCGTCGCGCCAGAATGACAGCGACAGCAGCTTGCCGGGCGTGGACAGGCTTTGAAAGCGTTCGACGGAGATGAAGCCGTCGATGGTGCGCAGTTCGTCGATCAGGCCGGCCGCAATCTCCAGATACGGGGCGGGGTCGCCGTGGGCGGGCTCGACTTCGAATATCACGGCAATCATGGGTTGCTGTCCTTTTGAAAATCAAACTGGGACACGCGCGTCAGGAAGCGCGCGATAGCGGAATCGCGTGGATCGGGACGCGTGGCGGCATGGCGGGTGGGCGGTGACCGATGGGGGATTCGGTCGCCAGTATCCGCCAGCCCCGCAGGCAACGATTCGGTGTGAGCCGAACTATGCCTGCGCCGCGTCGCCGTCGGCCAGCAACGCCGCGTAGCCCTGCCGTGAATCGGGCCATTGCAGCGACAGGCCGCTGGCGCGCAGGCGCGCATTGCTGAGCTTCTTGCTGCCCACGTTGGCGGGCGCAGGCGCCTCGCGCGGGGCCAGGGCGCCGATCATCCGGGCCAGTTCGGCATACAGGACGTGCAAAGGCAGAGGTGTGTCGTCACAGCCGATGTACACCGGCGCAACCTCTGGCAGCAGCGCCAGGTGCACCACCGCGGCGGCCGCGTCGTCGATGTGGATGCGGTTGGCCCAATGCTCGGGCTGCACGGGCGCCCCTGCCGCGCCGCTGCGCAGGCGCTCGATGAGCTGCATTCGACCCGGCCCGTACAGGCCCGCGAGCCGCAGCGCCGCCGAGGAAACCGGCTGTGCGGCGAGCGCGGCCTCGGCTTCGAGCAACACTTTCCCATTGAAACCTTGCGGCGCGGGCGGCGTGTCTTCGTCCACCCAGCCGCCGTGATGTTCGCCGTACACGGCGCTGGAAGATACGAACACGATGCGCTTCAGGCTGGACGTGTCCAGCGCCTTCAATACGTTGGCCAGGCCATCCACAAACACGCCGCGGTACGCCTGCGGATCGCGCGCACCGGGCGAGGGCAGGTGGACGAGCCGCGTGACGCCTCGCGGTAGCGAGGCAAGCGTGTCCGGGCGCGTGATGTCGCCTTGCAGCCATTGAACGCCGCTGGCATCGCCGGCGGGCGGGTGGCGGCGCAGCGCATGGACCTCGTCGCCGCGCGCCAGAAAGCGCTGTGCCGCGCGCATGCCCAGGTCACCGCAGCCGATCAGAAGTACGCGTTCGCTCATGTTGTCGCTCCAGGCAGTCGGAAAAAAAAGGCGCCCCGCAGGGCGCCTTCCGGGCGGGCGCGGTGCGCCCTTAGTGTCACATGCCGCTGTAGACCGGTCCTTCGCCGCCTTGCGGCGCCACCCAGACGATATTCTGCGTGGGGTCCTTGATGTCGCAGGTCTTGCAGTGCACACAGTTCTGCGCGTTGATCTGCAGGCGGTCCTCGCCGTGGTCGTCCTTGACGAACTCGTACACGCCGGCCGGGCAGTAGCGCGACTCGGGGCCGCCGTACTTGGCCAGGTTCACCTTCACCGGCACGGACGGATCCTTGAGGGTCAGGTGGACGGGCTCGTTCTCGTCGTGGTTGGTGTTGGAAATGAACACCGAGCTCAACTTGTCGAACGTGAGCTTGCCGTCAGGCTTGGGGTAGTCGATGCGCGCGCATTGCGACGCCGGTTGCAGACAGGCGTGGTCGGGCTTGTTGTGACGCAGTGTCCAGGGCATCTTGCCCTTGAGCAGCAGCTGTTCGATGCCGGTCATCAGCGTGGCGACCGTGCGGCCCTTCTTGAACCACTGCTTGAAGTTGCGCGCCTTGTTCAGTTCTTCGTGCAGCCAGGAGGCTTCGAAGGCCTTGGGGTAGGCGGTCAGTTCGTCCTGGCGGCGGTCGGCAACGAGGGCGTCGAAGGCGGCTTCGGCGGCCAGCTTGCCCGACTTGATGGCGGCGTGGCTGCCCTTGATGCGCGAGGCGTTCAGGAAACCGGCTTCGCAGCCGACCAGCACGCCGCCCGGGAACGTGAGCTTGGGCAGCGCCAGCAGGCCGCCGGCGGTGATCGCGCGCGCGCCGTAGGCGATGCGCTTGCCGCCTTCGAACGTGCCGCGGATGGCCGGGTGGGTCTTGTAGCGCTGGAATTCGTCGAAGGGCGACAGCCACGGATTGGCGTAATCCAGGCCGACGATCATGCCCACGGCCACCAGGTTGTTGTCCAGGTGATAGAGGAACGAGCCGCCGTAGGTGTCGGCATCCAGCGGCCAGCCGGCGGTGTGGACCACCAGGCCAGGCTTGGATTGGGCCGGATCGACTTCCCACATTTCCTTGATGCCGATGCCGTAGGACTGCGGGTTGCGGCCATCGTCCAGCTTGAAGCGTTCGATGAGCTGACGGCCGAGCTGGCCGCGCGAGCCTTCGCTGAACACCGTGTAGCGGGCATGCAGTTCCATGCCGGGCTGGTAGTGGTCGGTGTGGCTGCCGTCGCGGGCCACGCCCATGTCGCCGGTGGCCACGCCGCGGACGGCGCCGTTTTCGTCGTACAGCACTTCAACGGCCGCAAAGCCGGGGAAGATGTCCACGCCCAGCGCTTCGGCCTGTTCGCCCATCCACTTGACGACGTCGCCCAGACGGACGATGTAGTTGCCTTCGTTGTGGAAGCACGGGGGCAGCAGCCAGTTCGGCGTGGCGCGCGCGCCGGTCTCGGACAGGAACAGGAACTTGTCCTGCGTGACGGGCACGTTCAGCGGCGCGCCTTTCTCTTTCCAGTCGGGGATGAGTTCGGTCAGCGCCAGCGGGTCCATGACGGCGCCGGACAGGATGTGCGCGCCAAGTTCCGCGCCTTTCTCCAGTACGCAGACACCGATCTCCTGATTCTTCTCAGCGGCCAGCTGCTTCAGACGGATTGCTGTGGCCAGGCCGGCGGGACCACCGCCAACCACGACCACGTCATATTCCATCGACTCGCGTTCAGACATTGCAAAGCTCCCCGTATGTATTCCATATATGGCTGGAAGTATTATCGGCGATTGTATTGCAGGCGAGGGTCCTGTACCCCTTCGCATTTCTTTTAGCCTTCAGGAGTTATTGGTGAACCCGGACAACCTGTCTGCGCGGCTGCTTTCGGTGGGCGACACCCATCAGCTCGAATTGCCCTTGCGCTGGGGCGATTCAGACGCCTTGAACCATCTGAACAACACGCTGTATTTCCGCCTCATGGAAGAGGCTCGCATGCAGATTCTGTATAACGCGGGCTTCAAGCTGCCGGCCGACGATGGCGCGATCCTGGCGCACGCGTCGTGCGATTTCCTGCGTCCGCTGACGTATCCGGCCACCGTCCGTGTGACGCATAAGGTGACGCGCATCGGCCGCTCCAGCGCCGAATTCGAGCTGCTGCTCGAGAAGGTCGGTGACGACGCGGGCCCCTATGCGCGCGGCCGGAATGTGCTGGTATGGATGGATTACGTGGCCAATACGTCCGCGCCGTGGCCGCCTGAAGTCCTGGCCCAAATGGCCACGCAGTTCACGCCGGCCCAATGAGCATGCGCGGCCGCGGGCCGCGCACCGGCCAAAATAGCGCGTGCTTTGACCGGTCATGTCGGTAAAATCTAGCGCAAAATCAGAAAAGCAATGAGGGCGCGCCACCCTCGGCGCCACCGCTTCACGGAAATCGGGCCTCGCCGCGATGCCCGCGTAGCCTGCGCCAACAGCCGCGCCCCAAGGAACGACTGGGCTTGTCCCGATTCCCCAATTTTTCCGGGACCCGTGCGCGGGTAGCGGCGGGGCGGGCTCACTTTGGTTAGACCTTAACTAGGAGTTGGAGCGATGGACAAGGTTTATGCAAGCGCCCAGGAGGCGCTGGCAGGCATCGTCAAGGACGGTCAGATGATCGCCGTGGGCGGTTTCGGCCTGTGCGGTATTCCCGAGGCGCTGATCGCCGCACTGCGCGATTCGGGCGTCAAGGATCTCACCTGCATCAGCAACAACGCGGGCGTCGACGGTTTTGGCCTGGGCCAGCTGCTCAACACGCGCCAGGTGCGCAAGATGATCGCGTCCTACGTCGGCGAGAACAAGGAATTCGAACGCCAGTATCTGTCGGGCGAACTCGAGCTTGAATTCACGCCGCAGGGCACGCTGGCCGAAAAGCTGCGCGCCGGCGGCGCCGGCATTCCGGCGTTCTTCACCCGCACCGGCGTGGGCACCATCGTGGCCGAGGGCAAGGAAATCCGCGAGTTCGACGGCCATCAGTACGTGATGGAGCGTTCGCTGGTGCCGGACGTGTCGCTGGTCAAGGCGCACATCGCCGACCGCAGCGGCAACCTGGTGTTCCGCAAGACCGCGCGCAACTTCAATCCGAACGTCGCCATGGCGGGCAAGTTCACGGTCGTCGAGGTCGAGCAGATCGTCGACACCGGCAGCCTGGACCCGGATCAGATCCATCTGCCCGGCATCTATGTGCAACGGATCGTGGTGAACGCCACGCCCGAAAAGCGCATCGAACAACGCACCACTCGCCCGGCCTAAGGAGAAGACGACATGGCATGGTCCCGCGATGAAATGGCGGCACGCGCCGCGCGCGAGCTGCAAGACGGCTTTTATGTGAACCTGGGCATCGGCCTGCCCACGCTGGTCGCCAACCACGTCCCCGCAGGCGTGGAAGTGTGGCTGCAATCCGAAAACGGCCTGCTGGGCATCGGCCCGTTCCCCACCGACGATCAGGTCGACGCCGACCTCATCAACGCCGGCAAGCAGACGGTCACGACGCTGCCCGGCTCGTCGATCTTCTCGTCGGCCGACTCGTTCGCGATGATCCGCGGCGGCAAGATCAACCTGGCGATCCTGGGCGCGATGCAGGTCTCCGAAAAAGGCGATCTGGCCAACTGGATGATCCCGGGCAAGATGGTCAAGGGCATGGGCGGCGCAATGGACCTGGTGGCCGGCGTCGGCCGCGTGGTCGTGCTGATGGAGCACGTCGCCAAGAAGAAGGACGGCTCGGAAGACATCAAGCTGCTGCCCGAATGCAACCTCCCGCTGACCGGCGTAGGCGTGGTTGACCTCATCATCACCGACCTGGGCGTGATGGAAGTCACCGAAAACGGCCTGAAGCTGCTGGAAACGGCGCCCGGCGTGACGGTGGACGAGATCAAGTCCAAGACGGCGGCGAAGCTGGACGTGTCGGCGGTGCAGTAGGCCGCACCCGCTTCACCTTGCATGAACTGACCCCCGAAGGTTGGACGAGATCCGGCCTTCGGGGGTCTTTTTGCGTGGCGAGGCGACTGTCCGCCAATCTCCCCGCACCGTCAAAGGCTGGGCTATTTCACGACTGTGGTTTCCGACTTTTCTGATTGATTGGTGGTCTGCGATACGTAGACTCAAGCGCACCCGAAAAATGTCAGGAGCCGCAGCATGGCAGGACGCGCCGTTGTTCGAATCGGCGACAAGACATCGCACGGGGGGACCGTGACGCAGGGGTTCCCCCAGTACACGATCGAGGGCAGGGCCGCTGCGGGAATGGGCCACCTGGTGGCCTGTCCGCAGTGCAAGGGCACGTATCCCATCGTCGAAGGTGTTTCCAGCTTCATCGTCGATGATGGTCTTGTGGCAATTGAAGGCATGAAGACAGCCTGCGGCGCCACGCTGATCGCCAGTCAGGACATAGCGGTGCTGGATCCCGGACCGGGTGATATCGCGCGGACATCGTCCAATACCGGTCTGTTGGCTAATAGCCTGCGCGAGCCCGGCTGCACCCATGCCGACACGGCTGTGCCGCTGGCCGAGTTCATCGTACGGGAGATGAAGACCAATCCCTTCTCCAGGCAGGGACGCGAGATCCATGATGCCAACCACTACGACTTCAAGGCGTACAACGAAGACTGGGAGCGTGCTGCGTGGTACACGAAGCTCTCAGGACGGAATACCTACGCGCAAATGCTGGCCGAGAAGAAGCTGCACGCTTACGCGCTTTTCGCGGATATCATCGGGCCGAACCGCCCCTGGGACCACAAGCCTGCACTGCGACAAATGCTGGGCGAACACTTCAATATCGGCTGGCAAAAGTACGGCGACTTCGACTACTACTTTGACATCTGGTCCAACATCCACTTCGGATACGTGGGAATTGCACTAGGATTTACCGCTGCCGAGCTGATCAAGGGGGCGGGCTTGGCGCAGGCCGCACTTGATGTCTGGAAGCGGAAACCGCAACAGAATCACCCGCAGAATGGCCCGTGGCCGGCAAGCGCGGACGACGTGACGGATCACATTTCCATCAAGCTGGGAATCGATCTATATGGGGCAGCCAAGCCTCATGAACTGACGGCCAACATGCTTCTCCACCGTGTCAGCGCCGTGCCTCTACCCTGGGGGTATGGAAATGATGTCGCCAAAGAACCGCACACATGCAGAAGAGAGCCAAAAAATTAACGGCGCCCCGTGGCGTCAGATTGGCTGCAATACTTCTGTGTGCAGCGCCGATTTTCTGGGTGCTTTTCCTGTACTTTTGCAGGCCCGTGGTCGCTTTGCACTACGCGGAGGATGCCCAGGCCGACCTTCTTGTCTTTTTCAATGACAATCACGACACGACCCGATTTCTCCTGGCTCCCGGGCAGTCTGTGTCATCACCGACCGCGATGTTCCCGGCATCTGATATGTGGATGCTGATCTCAACCCCACGCGAGAAGGGCGACACCTTGGAGATCACCAAACCGTTTAGCAGAATCGACGTTTACTTCGCCACGGGCGGAAAAATCGATCGTACGGAAATTCGCCATGGCTTCTTTGCGCGGTTTCTTGAGCCCGGCGGCTGATGCGATGACCGCAGAATGTGTTTCGGCGGTTCAGGCCGATTCGCTCAGCAGCATCCCCACATGCGGGATGCCGTCCTCCATGTATTCCTCAGTCACCGGCACAAAGCCGTGGCCGCCGTAATAGCCTTTGAGCCGCGCCTGCGCACCCAAATAAACCGGCTGACCCGGCCACAACCGCTGCACTTCTTCCTTTGCGCGGCGCATCAGCTCATGCCCCAACCCTGTTCCACGCGCGGCCGGGGCGGTGATCACGCGGCCGATGATGGCGCGGCCGTCATTCAGGGCCGGCTCCAGCAGGCGGCAATAGGCCACCAGTTCGCCCTCGTGCCACGCCATGAGGTGTTCGGTCTGCCCCTTGAGATCCTTGCCGTCCATGTCCAGAAACACGCAATTCTGTTCCACCACGAATACCTCGGAACGTAGCCGCAGGATGGCGTAAAGCTCGGCGGGGGTCAGATCGGCGTGGGGCTTGCAGGTCCAGGCGGGCGTCATGCGTGTCATTCCAGATATCGGGACAAGGTGGGCAATTCTGTAAGGGCACTAAGCGTAACGCAACCCGGCCCCGATTTTTAGAGCCGGACTGTTACATCTATTCACGGGTATACCCTTAGTATGAAAATCTATTTTCTTAACTAAAATTTGTGTGTAAACAGATTTACATAAACCCGCCGCCTGATTTCCACCACGCTGTTCGATGACCAAGTCCGCCATTACGATCGCTGATCGGATCGCCCGGGCCCAGCCCGCGCTGAGCCGGACCCAGCACAAGATGGCCGAGTACGTGCTGGCGCATCAATTCCGCGTCGCCACCATGACCATCGACGAGTTCGCAGCGGCAGTGGGCGTGTCGGTGGCCACCGCCAACCGGTTTGCGCGTGCCCTGGATCTGCCGGGTTACCCGCAATTCCGTGCCGAGCTGGCGCGGGGCTTTGAAGCCGCGCTGGAACCGGTCGAAAAACTGCGCACCGAACTGGCCCACTCGGCCAGCGCCGTCCAGATCTTCGCCGCGACGCTTGAAGAAGATATCCGCAACGCGCAGCGCAACCTGCAGGCCCTGGATTCGGACGCCTGTGAAAAGGCGGTCGACACGATCCTGGCCGCCGAACGCGTTTTCATCATCGGTTTCGGCGCCAGCGGGTTCCTCGCGGGCCTCTTGCAGCGCGGCCTGTGCATGCACCTGCATTCCGTCGAGTCGCTGGCCGGTCCCGGCGGCGTGTCGCACGCGGCGCGGCAGATGTCGCGCATGACCAGCAAAGACCTGGTGATCGCCATCGGCTTTCCGCGCTATCTGGCTGACACCGTGACGCTGGCCGGCGCGGCCAAGCAGGCCGGCGTGCCGGTGCTGGTGCTGACGGACAAGCCCACGTCGCCGCTGGCGCCCACGGCCTCCGTCGTGCTGTATGCCTTCTCGGCACGCCAGCTCATTCCCAATTCCGAAACCGCCGCGCTCGGGCTCATTGAAGCCTTGTCCGCGGCGGTGGCCTATCGCGCCAAAAATTCCGTCGCGGCCGCCGCTGGGGTGACCCAGTCCGTCATGCCGTGGCTCATACATGGAGTAGGTAAACGATGATTCAGCCCGTGATTGCCATTCACGGCGGCGCCGGCGCGATGTCCCGCGCGGCCATGTCTCCCGAGAAAGAACAGGAATACCTGGCGGCCCTGGAGTCCATCCTGACCGCCGGCCAAGCCGTGCTGGCCAAGGGCGGCAGCGCCCTGGACGCCGTCACCGAGGCCGTGCGCCTGCTCGAGGATTGCCCGCTGTTCAACGCCGGCCACGGCGCCGTGTTCACCAGCGCCGGCACCCATGAGCTGGACGCCGCCATCATGGACGGCGCGACGCTGCGTTCCGGCGCCATCGCCAATGTGAACCGCGTGCGCAATCCGATCTTTGCCGCGCGCAAGGTCATGGAAAACAGCAAGCACGTCTTCTTCGTGGGCGAGGGCGCCGAAGCCTTCGCCACTCAGGAAGGCGTGGAACTCGTCGACCCGTCGTATTTTTCGACCGAAGCCCGCCGCGAGCAGCTGCTGCGCGTGCAGCGCGAAACGCCGGACGCCGCCGTGCTGGATCACGACGGCCAGGCCATGGTCGCGCGCGGCCAGCCTGCACCGGCCGATCCGCTGGACGCCGACAAGAAGTTCGGCACCGTGGGCGCCGTGGCCGTCGATGCGCAGGGCAACCTGGCGGCTGCCACCTCCACCGGCGGCATCACCAACAAACAGGTCGGCCGCGTGGGCGATGCGCCGCTGATCGGCGCCGGCACCTACGCCAGCAACAAGACCTGCGCCGTGTCCACGACGGGCACGGGCGAAATGTTCATCCGCATGGTTGCCGCGTACGACGTGGCGGCCCAGATGGAGTATTGCGGCGCCTCGCTGGAAACGGCGGCGGACCGCGTCGTGATGGAAAAACTGCCCACCATCGGCGGCAAGGGCGGCCTCGTGGCCGTCGACGCCCAGGGCAATGTGGCCTTGCCGTTCAACACGGAAGGCATGTACCGGGGTTACGCCCGCGTTGGCGAAAAGCCGGTGACCGCCATCTACCGATGAGCGGCGGGTTTGGATCAGTAGGTTTATTTTGGGAATGAGAAGAGATGGTTGATCGCGCAAACAGCCTGGCGCTGCCGGATAACCGCGTGGTCCAGGTCGACGACCTGACGGTGCGCTTCGTGGGCTCCGAGCGCACGGTCGAAGCCGTGCGCAACCTGTCGTTCCATGTGGACCGGGGCGAAACCCTGGCCATCGTGGGCGAATCGGGTTCGGGCAAATCGGTGACGTCGCTGGCGCTGATGCGTCTGGTGGAACACGGCGGCGGCCGCATCGCCCAGGGTCGCATGGCCCTGCGCCGCCGCAACGGTTCCGTGATCGACCTGGCCAATTCCAGCCAGCGCGTCATGCGTGACGTGCGCGGCGCCGACATGGCGATGATTTTCCAGGAGCCGATGACCTCCTTGAACCCGGTGTTCACGGCCGGCGACCAGATCGCCGAATCGATCCGCGAGCACCAGGGCATGGACGGCGCCTCGGCGCGCGCCGAAGCGCTGCGCATGCTGGAACAGGTCCGCATTCCCGAAGCCAAATCGGTGCTGGACCGCTACCCGCATCAACTGTCGGGCGGCATGCGCCAGCGCGTCATGATCGCCATGGCGCTGGCCTGCAAGCCGGCGCTATTGATCGCCGACGAGCCGACCACCGCACTGGACGTGACCATCCAGGCGCAGATCCTGCAACTGATCCGTCAGCTTCAGGAAGAGATGCACATGGGCGTGGTGTTCATCACCCACGACATGGGCGTGGTGGCCGAAGTGGCCGACCGCGTGCTGGTGATGTTCCGCGGCGACAAGGTCGAGGAAGGCCCGTCGGACCAGGTGTTCGCCGCGCCCCAGCACAGCTACACCAAGGCGCTGCTGTCGGCCGTGCCGAAGCTGGGCGCCATGCAGGGCACGGACCTGCCCGCGCGCTTCCCGCTGCTGCAGGTGGAAGGCCAGGCCCAGCCGGTGGCCGAGCCCGGCGCCGTCAGCACGCAGGAAGTGCCCAACGCCAAGCGCGAACCCATCCTGAGCGTGCGCAACCTGGTGACGCGTTTTGACCTGCGCGGCGGCATCATGAGCCGCGTGCAGCGCCGCGTGCACGCCGTGGAAAAGGTCAGCTTCGACCTGTACCCCGGCGAGACGCTGTCGCTGGTCGGCGAGTCCGGCTGCGGCAAGTCCACGACGGGCCGCTCGCTGCTGCGCCTGGTGGAAAGCCAGGGCGGCGAGATCCGCTTCGGCGGCCGCGACATCGTGCGCCTGAAGAACAACGAACTGCAATCCCTGCGCCGCGACATCCAGTTCGTGTTCCAGGACCCGTTTGCGTCGCTGGATCCGCGCGTGACCGTGGGCTTCTCGATCATGGAGCCGCTGCTCGTGCACGGCGTGGCCAAGGGCAAGGATGCCGAGCGCCGCGTCGCCGAACTGCTCGAGCGCGTGGGCCTGCCGCCGGAAATGGCGCAGCGCTACCCGCACGAGTTCTCGGGCGGCCAGCGCCAGCGCATCTGCATCGCACGTGCCCTGGCCCTGAACCCGAAAGTCGTGATCGCGGACGAATCGGTGTCGGCACTGGACGTGTCGATCCAGGCGCAGATCGTGAACCTGCTGATCGACCTGCAGCGCGACATGGGCATCTCGTTCCTGTTCATCTCGCACGACATGGCCGTGGTCGAACGCGTCAGCCACCGCGTGGCGGTGATGTACCTGGGCCAGATCGTCGAAATCGGCCCGCGCCGTGCCATCTTCGAGAATCCGCAGCACCCGTACACCAAGAAGCTGATGTCCGCCGTGCCGATCGCCGATCCGGCGCGCCGTCACCTGAAGCGCACCTTGCTGTCCGATGAAATCCCCAGCCCGATCCGCAAACTGAACGACGAACCGGTGGTGCAGCCGCTGGTTCAGGTCGGTACGGATCATTTTGTAGCCCGCCATCCCGTCGGCGGCGCGTATTGACTCAGTAGTTGACCTTTTTTTGGAACCAGGAGTTGCAATGATGAAAGTTCTGCGCCCCACCAAGCTGATGGCCGCTGCCGCGCTGGCCTTCGGCGTGCTCACCGCGCCGATGGCCCACGCCGCCAAGGACGTGACGTTTGCCGTTTCCATCGCGCTGGAAACGCTGGACCCGTACAACACGAACAGCACGCTGAACCAGGCGGCTGGCAAGGCCTACTACGAAGGCCTGTTCGAATTCGACAAGGACCTGAAGGTTCAGAAGGTGCTGGCGACCGATTACACGGTCAGCGAAGACGGCCTGGTCTACACCTTCAAGCTGCGTCCCGGCGTGAAGTTCCATGACGGCACCGACTTCAACGCCGAAGCGGTCAAGGTCAACTTCGACCGTCCGGCCAATCCGGACAACCGCCTGTCGCGCTACATCCAGTTCAGCGTTATCGAGAAGACCGAAGTGGTCGACCCGATGACCGTCAAGATCACGCTGAAGAAGCCGTTCTCGGCCTTCATCAACGCGCTGGCTCACCCGGCCGCCATGATGATCTCGCCGGCCGCCCTGGCCAAGTACGGCAAGGAAATCGGTTTCCACCCGGTTGGCACGGGCCCGTTCGAATTCGTCGAATGGAAGCCGGCTGAGTACCTGAAGGTCAAGAAGTTCGCCGGCTACTGGAAGCAAGGCTACCCGAAGGTCGACACGCTGACCTTCCGCACGGTGACCGACAACAACACCCGCGCCGCCGTGGTGCAGACGGGTGAAGCGCACTTTGCCTTCCCGGTGCCGTTCGAGCAGGCCGCCGTGCTGAAGAAGAACGACAAGCTGGACGTGGTCGATCACAAGAACTCGATCATGGCCCGCTACCTGTCGATGAACACGCAGCAAAAGCCGTTCGACAACGTCAAGGTGCGTGAAGCCATCAACTACGCCATCAACAAGGACGCCCTGGCCAAGGTCGCGTTCTCGGGCTACGCCACCGTCATCGACGGCGTCGTGCCGCAAGGCGTGGACTACGCGCACAAGATCGGCGCATGGCCCTACGACATCAAGAAGGCCAAGGCCCTGCTGGCCGAAGCCGGCTACCCCAACGGCTTCGAAAGCACGCTCTGGTCCGCCTATAACGACGGCACCTCGGTGAAGGTCGTTCAGTTCCTGCAGCAGCAGCTCGCCCAGGTCGGCATCAAGGTTTCCGTGGAAGTCCTGGAATCCGGCCAGCGCGTGCAGCGCGTCCAACAGGTGCAAAAGCCTGAAGACGCCAAGGTCCGCATGTACTACGCCGGCTGGTCGTCCTCGACCGGTGAAGCCGACTGGGGCCTGCGTCCGCTGCTGACCACCGCCGCGTTCCCGCCGGTGCTGAACAACGTGTCGTACTACTCGAACAAGTCGGTTGACGAAGGCGTCCAGCAAGCGCTGGCCACCACGGACCGCGAGAAGAAGACCGAGATCTACAAGAACGTTCAGGAAACCATCTGGAAGGACGCCCCGTGGGCCTTCCTGGTGACCCAGAACAACCTGTACGTCAAGTCGAAGAACCTGTCGGGCGTGTACGTTGAGCCGGACACCTCGTTCTGGTTCGGCGACATCGACCTGAAGCAGTAAACCAAGCAGTAACTCTTGGGGCCTTCGGGCCCTTGTAAGGCCACATACGGCGGGGACGCGGTGTCCCCGCCGATGTTGCAGGAATTTCAATGCTGACCTACATCGTCAAACGTCTTCTGGGCATGATCCCCACGCTGCTGCTGGTAGCGGTGGTCGTGTTCCTGTTTGTGCACATGCTTCCGGGCGACCCGGCACGGCTGGCCGCTGGCCCCGAGGCCGACCAGCAAACCGTCGAGCTCGTGCGCAAGGAACTTGGGCTGGATCTGCCCCTGCCGCAGCAGTTCGTGCGCTACTTCAGCCACATGCTGCAGGGCGACCTCGGGACCTCGCTGCGCACCAAGCGCCCCGTCTCGACCGAAATCGCCGACCGTTTCATGCCCACCCTGTGGCTCACCCTTGCGAGCATGGTGTGGTCAGTCGGCTTCGGCATGATCATCGGCATCGTGTCGGCGGTATGGCGCAATCGCTGGCCTGACCGTCTCGGCATGACGCTGGCGGTGTCCGGCATCTCGTTCCCCGCGTTCGCGCTGGGCATGATGCTGATGCAGATCTTCTCGGTGAACCTGGGCTGGCTCCCCACCGTGGGCGCATCGACCTGGCAACACTACATTCTTCCTTCCATCACGCTGGGCGCCGCGGTGGCTGCCGTGATGGCGCGTTTCACGCGGGCCTCGTTCGTCGAAGTCGTACAGGAAGACTTCGTGCGCACCGCCCGCGCCAAGGGCTTGTCCGAGCGCCGCGTGATCATCAAGCACGCGCTGCGCAATGCGCTGATTCCCGTCGTGACCATGATGGGCCTGCAGTTCGGCTTCCTCCTGGGCGGCTCGATCGTGGTCGAGACCGTGTTCAACTGGCCCGGCCTTGGCCGCCTGCTGGTGGACGCCGTGACCCAGCGCGACTATCCGGTGATCCAGGGCCTCGTGCTGCTGTTCTCGCTGGAATTCATCCTGATCAACCTGATTGTCGACGTGCTCTATGGCGTCATCAATCCCAGCATCCGTTACAAGTGAGGCGGCCATGAGCAATACGACACCCGCCGCGACCATCGCCGCCGTCCCCAAGAACGACGTGCGCACGCCCGCCACCGAGTTCTGGCGCAAGTTCAAGAAGCAGAAGCTTGCCGTCGGCGCCGGCCTCTTCGTCATGCTGCTGGTCATTGTCGCGGCCTTCGCGCCGTGGATCGTGCCGTTCGACCCGGAGAACTTCTTCGACTATGACGCGCTGAACGCCGGTCCGTCGCTGACGCACTGGCTGGGCGTGGATTCGCTGGGTCGCGACATCTTCAGCCGCATCGTCATGGGCGCGCGCATCTCGCTGGCCGCAGGCTTCCTGTCGGTCGCCATGGGCGCCATCGTCGGCACCTTCATGGGTCTGATGGCCGGCTACTACGAAGGCTGGTGGGAACGCATCACGATGCGTATCTCCGACGTGCTGCTGGCGTTCCCCGGCATGCTGCTGGCCATCGGCGTGGTCGCCATCCTGGGTTCCAGCATGGTCAACGTGATCGTGGCCGTGGCCGTGTTCAGCGTGCCCGCGTTTGCCCGCCTCGTGCGCGGCAACACGCTGTCGATCAAGCAGATGACGTACGTCGAAGCCGTCAAGAGCGTGGGCGCGTCCGACTGGACGATCATCATGCGCCACATCCTGCCCGGCACGATCTCGCCGATCGTGGTGTACGGCACGATGCGGATCGGCACCTCGATCATCACCGCCGCCAGCCTGTCGTTCCTGGGCATGGGCGCTTCGCCTCCCACGCCGGAGTGGGGCGCGATGCTGAACGAAGCACGCGCCGACATGGTCATCGCACCGCACGTCGCGATCTTCCCGGCGCTGGCGATCTTCCTGACGGTGCTGGCGTTCAACCTGCTGGGCGACGGCCTGCGCGACGCGCTCGATCCCAAGATCGACCGCAAGTAAACCTGCCGCCGGGCCTCTTGCGAGGGCCGGCGTGGAGGGCGATTTTTCCGCCGCCGCCTCCGTCCGCCACGCGCTTGCCAGCGCGTGCCCCGGACCCAGGGTGGCGGCGTTTTGCATTCTGGAGCGTGGCGACACGTAGACGAACATGGACAAACAAGCGCTGGACATTCCGCGTATCGGCGTACTGCCGTCGGGGCCGCTGGACTCGATCTGCGACGTGGGCGACGTCACCGTTGGCCATTGCACGCTGGCCGAGGGCCCGCTGCAGACCGGCGTGACCGTCGTGCGCACGCATGGCGGGGATGCCTTTCTGGACAAGACGCCGGCCGCGGCCACCGTGCTGAACGGCTTCGGCAAGAGCACCGGCCTGGTTCAGGTGCAGGAACTGGGCGTGCTGGAAACGCCGATCGGGCTGACCAACACGTTCGGCGTGGGCACTGTGGCCAATGCGCAGATCCGCGCGGCGGTCGCCGCCAACCCCGCCATCGGCCGCGGCATGGCCACCGTCAATCCGTTGGTCTTCGAGTGCAACGACGGCTACCTGAACGACATCCAGGCGCTGGCAGTCCAGGAATCCCATTACGCCGCGGCGCTGGCCGCCGCCGGTAAACAGTTCGCGCAGGGCGCCGTGGGCGCCGGCCGCGGCATGTCCAGTTTCTCGTTCAAGGGCGGCATCGGCTCGGCCTCGCGCGTGGCGCAGATCAAGGACGGCCCGCAGTACACCGTGGGCGCGCTGGTGCTGTCGAACTTCGGCCGCCTGCCCAACCTGACGGTGGCGGGCAGGCCGTTCGGCCGCCGTCTGGCGAGCCAGCTTGACCAAGGGCTTGCGCAGCAGGGCGAGAACGCCGTGATCGCGCCCGAGAAGGGCTCGATCATCCTGCTGGTGGCCACCGACGCGCCGCTGGATTCGCGCCAGTTGCGCCGTCTGTCGCTGCGCGCCGGCGCGGGCCTGGCGCGAACCGGCTCGGTGTTCGGGCACGGCAGCGGCGACATCGCGCTGGCGTTTTCCACGGCATACACGATTCCGCAATTGGCCGAGTCGCCCATGCCCGCGATTGCCATGCTGCACGAGGCCCGCATCGATCCGCTGTTCGAAGCCGCCGCCGAGTCCTGCGAGCAGGCCATCATTGCCGCGCTGTGGCACGCAGAAAGCGTGACCGGCCGCGACGGCAATCACCGCGATTCCATCCGCCATGCCGCGCCCGATTGGCGCCAGTGGCTGTCCGCTACCGAATTCTGAATATCCTGAAGGCCAACTCATGAAGATCCTGATTTCAACCGATATCGAAGGCGTCGCCGGCGTCTTCCACCCCGAGCAGGTCCGCGCCGGCAATGGCGAATACGAGCGCGCGCGCGCCTGGATGACCGCCGAGGCCAACGCGGCCGTGCAGGGCGCCATTGCGGGCGGCGCCGAAGAGATTCTGGTCAACGACTCGCACGGCGGCTTTCGCAACCTGCTGCCGGACGGCCTGGACGAGCGCGCCCGACTGGTGCTGGGCAAGCCGCGCTACCTGGGCATGATGGGCGGGCTGGAAGAAGCGTGCGACGCCGTCTTCATGATCGGCTACCACTCGCGCTCGCAGGGCCGCGGCATCCTGGCCCACACCATCAACAGCTTCGCGTTTGCGCGCGTCATCATCAACGGCATGGAGCTGGGTGAAGCGGGCCTGTACGGCGCGCTTGCCGGCGAACTGGGCGTGCCCGTCATCCTGGGCACCGGCGACGATGTGTTCATCGCGGAAACGCGCGACACCTTCCCCGGCGCCGAATGGGTGCAGACCAAGGTCGCGCACGGGCAGGGCAGCGGCGTCACGTTGTCGCCCACAGCGTCCCGCCGCGCGATTGCCGCGGCCGCCGAAACCGCCGTGCGCAACTTCAAGCGCGGCGGCGACAAGAAAGCCGTTCCTTTCGTCATTCCCGCGCCTATAGAATGCCGGTTGCAGACGCAGAGCGCGGCATTGGCCGACCTGTTCTGCATGTGGCCCACGCTCGAACGCGTGGACGGCGTCACCTTGCGATTCACCACGGATAGCATGCAGTCCGCCATCCGTACGCTGAACAGCCTGGGCGCCATGTCTTTCATGTTGCGCTAAGGATCCCATCTCCCATGTCTAGCACCGACGCCCGTATTGCCCAATTGCGGCAGGCCATGAGCCGCCGCGGTCTGACCGCCTACGTCGTACCTTCCTCGGACCCGCACCTGTCCGAATACCTGCCGGCCCGCTGGCAAGGGCGGCGCTGGCTGTCGGGCTTCACGGGCTCGGTGGGCACGCTGGTGGTCACGGCGGACTTCGCTGGTCTGTGGGTAGACAGCCGCTACTGGGTGCAGGCCGAAGCGCAGCTCGCCGGCACCGGCGTGCAGCTGATGAAGATCGCGCTGGCATCGACGCCGGGCCATGTCGACTGGCTGGCCGCCAATACCGGCGCGGGCGACGTCATCGGCGTGGACGGCGCGGTGCTGGGCCTGGGCGCCTTCCGGGCCTTGTCGGCTGCAGCGGCAACGTCCGGCGCCGTGCTGGAAATCCGCGAAGACCTGCTGGACGAAGTCTGGAACGATCGCGCCGGCCTGCCGGACGCCAAAATTTATGAACACGTGGCGCCCGAAGCCTGCGTGACGCGCGCAGACAAGCTGGCGCAGGTGCGCGACGCGATGCGCAAGCACGGCGCGGACGTGCATTTCGTCTGCACGCTCGACGACATCGCCTGGCTGTTCAACCTGCGCGGCGCGGACGTGGACTACAACCCCGTCTTCGTCGGCCATGCGCTGATCGGCCTGGATCACGCCACGCTGTTCGTGGCCGATGGCAAGATCGACGACGACCTGCGCGCCATCCTGGCCGCGGACGGCGTCGAAGTGGCGGACTATGCCCAGGCGGCGGATGCGCTGGCTTCGCTGGAACAGGATCAGAAGCTGCTGATCGATCCGGCCCGCGTCACCTGCGGCGTGTTCCATGCCATGGACCCGGCCGTGCCGCGCGTGGAAGCCATCAACCCGTCCACGCTGCTCAAGTCGCGCAAGACCGACGCAGAGCTGGCCAACGTGCGCCAGGCGATGGCGCAGGACGGCGCCGCGCTGTGCGAATTCTTCGCCTGGTTCGAAGGCGCGCTGGGCAAGGAAACCATTACCGAACTGACCATCGACGAGCAGATCACGGCCGCCCGCGCGCGCCGTCCCGCCTACGTCTGCCCCAGCTTCGCCACCATCGCGGGCTTCAATGCCAACGGCGCGATGCCGCATTACCGCGCCACGCCCGAATCGCACGCCACGATCGAGGGCGACGGCCTGTTGCTCATCGACTCGGGCGGCCAGTACCGGGGCGGCACCACCGACATCACTCGCGTGGTGGCGGTGGGCACGCCCAGCGCGGACCAGAAGGTCGACTTCACGCTGGTGCTCAAGGGCATGATCGCGCTGTCGCGCGCATCGTTCCCGCGCGGCACGCCGTCGCCCATGCTGGACGCCATCGCGCGTGCGCCCATCTGGGAAGGCGGCGCGGAATACGGCCACGGCACGGGTCACGGCGTGGGCTATTTCCTGAACGTGCACGAAGGCCCGCAGGTCATCTCGTACCGCGCGATGCCGGGCCCGCACACGGCCATGGAACCGGGCATGATCACATCCAACGAGCCGGGCATCTACCGTCCGGGCCGCTGGGGCGTGCGCATCGAGAACCTGGTCGCCAACCGCAGCTGGCTGACCTCGGAGCTGGGCGAATTCCTGTGCTTCGAAACGCTGACGATGTGCCCGATCGACACGCGCTGCATCGAGCCTTCGCTGATGCGCGAGGACGAGATCGACTGGCTGAACGACTATCACAAGACGGTGTTCGAACGCCTGTCGCCGCTGGTCGAGGGTGAGGCGCTGGCGTGGTTGACGCTGCGTTGCGCAGCGATCTGACGTTGCATTGATGCCGGCGGCGCCCGGCGCAAAGCAGAAAGGCCACGACGCATGACGCCGTGGCCTTTTTTTCATGGCGCGCGGTTGAGGCTATCGCACGGACCCGCCTTGATTGCGGTAGAGCAGGCGCGTGGCCACCAGGCAACCCAGCGACAGCAATGCGCCGTAGGCCAGCAGCACCAGCGCGGCGGACGCCGGTGATTGGGCGGCCCATGCCAACTGCTCCCAGGTCATGGACTTGAGGATGATGAGACCGGCGCCCAGGCCCAGCACCTGCGCGAACCAGAACGCAAGGCTGCCCAGCGCCACGGCCCGGCCGGTGCCGGCGTATTCAAAGGCGCGGGGTAGCAGCTTCAGGCACACGATCGTGACCAGCGCCAGCAGCGCGACGGGCAATACCCAATAGCCCAGCGCGTACTCGGCCCAACCCGCTTCCAGCGTCTGCATCTGCAGAAAGCCGCCGAGCATGATGGAGAAGCTGGTCTGCCAGATCAGGACGGTCAGGCCGCAAATCCATGCCACATGCCGCCGCGTCAGCGTAAGACCGGCGCCCGGGCCGGTGGGCCCCGCCGTCCATGCGGCAATGCGCAACGCCACCCAGATGCCGATGACTTCGAGCACGATGGTGACGGCGCGGATCATCAGGTTGATGGCGATGGACCGGCCCACGATGCCCAGGCCGAATGCTTCCTCGAGCCAGGAGCCGCTCTTGAACGTGCCGATCATGAGCACGTTCTGTGCGATGCCGACGCCGCTGGACAGGCACAGCGTGTAGAGCGCCTGCAGGGCCAGGAACGTAGCCAGCATCCTGCCGGGCTGATTCACGGTCGCGGCATCGTGCCGGGCGAGCCACTGGCGCGTCGCGCACCAGGCGGTCAGGCCCACGACCAGGAGGGTCGACACCAGGGTGGCCAGCAGCGGGGCCAGCACCGGCGGCTGCATGTAGCTCGCGCGGATCTGGTCGCCGTAGGGCAACGGCGTCATCAACGTGTAGGCCTGCACCAGCACGGAATAAGCCAGCCGCAGCAGAACGGCGGCGACAGCGATGCGCCAGGCAAGGGAATAGGCAGGACGGGTGGAGTCGGTCATCAGCGCGAGGGTGAAGAACGGAGGGCGCTGCCGGGAAGGCAGCGGTCGAAAAATAGGGAGCGACCATAGCACGTGCGCGTGGCGCGGCTCGCAGCGTTGCCTTGCCGAGTGCAGCCAATTGTTACCCGCACGGCGCTAGGGGAAAACCCAAACAAGTCGCGTCGCCCGGCTATAATCCAAATTTCCCGCACGCGCCCGCTCGTCCCGGGTGCTCATTACGATGACCAAATACGTATTTGTCACCGGCGGTGTGGTGTCTTCCCTGGGCAAGGGCATCGCCGCTGCGTCGCTTGCTGCCATTCTCGAGTCGCGTGGTTTGCAGGTCACCATGCTGAAGCTCGACCCCTACATCAACGTCGATCCGGGCACGATGAGCCCCTTCCAGCACGGTGAAGTGTTCGTCACTGAAGACGGCGCCGAAACCGACCTGGACCTGGGCCACTACGAGCGCTTCATTTCCGCTCGCATGCACAAGGTGAACAACTTCACCACCGGCCAGATCTACGAATCCGTGCTGCGCAAGGAGCGCCGTGGCGACTACCTGGGCAAGACCGTCCAGGTGATTCCCCACATCACGAACGAAATCCAGGACTTCATCGCCCGTGGCGCCGAAGCCGGCTGGAATGGCAACACCGATGTTGCCATCGTCGAAATCGGCGGCACGGTCGGCGACATCGAATCGCTGCCGTTCCTCGAGGCCGCCCGCCAGATGAGCCTGCGCATGGGCCGCAACAACGCGGCCTTCGTGCACCTGACGCTGGTGCCCTTCATCGCCTCCGCCGGCGAACTGAAGACCAAGCCCACGCAGCACTCGGTGCAGAAGCTGCGCGAAATCGGCATCTACCCGAACGCGCTGCTGTGCCGCGCCGACCGCCGTATTCCGGACGACGAGCGCGCCAAGATCTCGATGTTCTCGAACGTGCCCCTGGACGCGGTCATTTCCGTCTGGGACGCCGACTCCATCTACAAGATCCCCGCCATGCTGCACAAGCAAGGCGTGGACAACATCGTCTGCGAAGCCCTGGGCCTGACCCCGCCGCCGGCCGACCTGTCCATGTGGGACAACCTGGTCGAAGCGCTGGAACACCCCGAGCACCAGCTCACCATCGGCATGGTCGGCAAGTACGTCGACCTGACCGAGTCGTACAAGTCGCTGACGGAAGCCCTGGTTCACGCCGGCATCCACACGCGCTCGAAGATCAACATCGAGTACATCGACTCGGAAGACATCGAAACCCGCGGCACCGACCAGTTGAAGCACCTGGACGCCATTCTGGTTCCGGGCGGCTTCGGCAAGCGCGGCACCGAAGGCAAGATCGCCGCCATCCGCTACGCCCGTGAAAACGGCGTGCCGTACCTGGGCATCTGCCTGGGCATGCAGCTGGCGGTCATCGAATTCGCCCGTCACGTCGCCGGCCTGGGCGGCGCCAACAGCACCGAATTCGATCCCTCCGCACCGCACCCGGTGGTTGCACTCATCACCGAATGGATGGACCGCGAAGGCAAGGTCGAAAAGCGCGACAACTCGTCCGACCTGGGCGGCACCATGCGCAAGGGCGCGCAGCGCGTGCCGATCAAGGCCGGCACCCGCGCGCAGACCATCTATGGCGACGAAGTGAACGAACGTCACCGTCACCGCTACGAGGTCAACAACGTCTACGTGCCGCGCCTGGAAGAAGCCGGCATGGTGATCAGCGCCCGCACGCCGACCGAGAACCTGCCCGAAATGATGGAACTGCCCAACCACCCGTGGTTCGTCGGTGTCCAGTTCCACCCGGAGTTCACGTCCACCCCGCGCGACGGCCATCCGCTGTTCTCCAGCTACATCCGCGCCGCCATCGAGCAGAAGGCTCGCCGCGGCCAGGAGGCCTGATGCGCGTCCGCGGTCCTGAGTTCCGTAAGCGGATCCTCGGGGCCGCGGGCCGTTTCCCCAGCGCCGCCCTATACGGCGGCGCTTCTTTCGGATACAACCGATTAGCATCGGATATGCGTCGCCCGTGCGCCTTGCGCGACACTGGCGGCGGCGTCGTATCCGGCGTCAGCCCCCAACCAACGCAACTGCTCTGAAGGAACCCCATGAGTGCTTATCTCATCGCCGACGTCAAAGTGACCAAGCCTGCGCAGTACGAGGACTACAAGCGTCTGTCCACGCTCGCGATGCGCGCGTACGATGCCAAGATCCTGGTGCGCGGCGGCGAATCCAAGCACCTTGAGGGGCGTGAACCCGGCCGTACCGTCGTCATGGAATTTCCGTCCATGGCCGCGGCGCAGGCGTTCTACGATTCCTGGCAGTACCGCCGTGCCCGCAATGCCCGCGAAGGCGCGGCCGTCATGAATATGTTTATCGTTCAGGGAATGTAAAGTCATGAGTGCAATCGTCGACATCATCGGCCGCGAGATTCTGGATTCGCGCGGCAACCCCACCGTGGAATGCGATGTGCTGCTGGAATCCGGCGCCATGGGCCGTGCGGCCGTGCCGTCGGGCGCCTCCACCGGCGCCCGCGAAGCCATCGAACTTCGTGACGGCGACAAGGGCCGTTATCTGGGCAAGGGCGTGCTGCGCGCCGTTGAAAACCTCAACACCGAAATCTCCGAAGCCCTGATGGGTCTGGACGCGCAGGAACAGACGTTCGTCGATCGCACCCTGATCGAACTGGACGGCACCGAGTCCAAGGAGCGTCTGGGCGCGAACGCCATCCTGGCAGCCAGCATGGCCGTGGCCCGCGCCGCCGCCGACGAATCGGGCCTGTCCCTGTACCGCTATTTCGGCGGCAGCGGCCCCATGAGCATGCCCGTCCCGATGATGAACGTCATCAACGGCGGCGCGCACGCCAACAACACGCTGGACCTGCAGGAGCTGATGATCCTGCCGGTGGGCGCCGGCAGCTTCCGCGAAGCCCTGCGTTGGGGCGCTGAAGTCTTCCACATGCTCAAGAAGCTGATCCACGGCCAGGGCATGTCCACCGCCGTGGGCGACGAGGGCGGTTTTGCGCCCAACGTTCCCAGCCACGAAGCCGCCATCCAGCTCATCCTGAAGGCCATCACCGAAGCCGGCTACGAGCCGGGCACGCAGATCGCCCTGGGCCTGGACTGCGCCAGCTCCGAGTTCTACCGCGACGGCAAGTACACGCTGGCCGGCGAAGGCGGCATCTCGCTGTCCTCGCAAGAGTTCACGAACCTGTTGGCCACGTGGTGCGACAAGTACCCGATCATCTCGATCGAAGACGGCATGGCCGAAAACGACTGGGAAGGCTGGAAGCTCCTGACCGACCAGCTCGGCAAGAAGGTTCAGCTGGTGGGCGACGACCTGTTCGTCACCAACACCAAGATCCTGCGTGAAGGCATCCAGAAGGGCGTCGCCAACTCGATCCTCATCAAGATCAACCAGATCGGCACGCTGACCGAAACGTTTGCCGCCATCGAAATGGCCAAGCGCGCCGGTTACACCGCCGTCGTCTCGCACCGTTCGGGCGAAACCGAAGACTCGACCATCGCCGACATCGCCGTGGCGACCAACGCGATGCAGATCAAGACCGGCTCGCTGTCGCGCTCGGATCGCATGGCCAAGTACAACCAGCTCCTGCGCATCGAAGAAGAGCTGGCTGAAGTGGCGTCGTACCCCGGCCTGGAAGCTTTCTACAACCTGCGTTGATAAGAAGCGCGGCCCCGGCGTCTTGCCAGGGCCGCATCCACGCCACGACAGTTGAGGTTCCCGCGTATGCGCCTGTTGTTCCTGGTGCTGTTCGTGCTGCTAGGCTTGATCCAATACCCGCTGTGGCTGGGTAAGGGCGGCTGGTTCAAGGTCTGGGATCTGCAACGCCAGGTGGCGGAGCAGCGCGAGACCAACGAAGGCCTGCGCGCGCGCAATGCCGCGCTTGAGGCCGAAGTGCGCGATCTGGAAGGCGGATCGGGAGCCATCGAGGAGCGGGCGCGCGGAGAGCTGGGCATGATGCGGGACGGCGAAGTGTTCGTGCACATCCTGCCCCAGAATACCCAGCCGCCCGCCGGCGCCTCGCTTTCCGCCGAAGCGCCGCCCAAACCTGCCGTAACCGGCACCCCGGCGCGCGCAAATGCGCCGGCTGCCCGGCCTGCGTCGGCCGCGCCCACGACCCGGCCTGCTTCGACGACGGCCACGCCCCGGCCCGCGTCGGCAACGCCTGCCAGACCCGCCGCCACGACCGGCGCCAACAATTCCAATTCCACCGCCCGGCAGTGATGCCCGGCGGTTTTTTTTGACCGGGCGGCGTCCCCGCCTATCCTGAGCCGCAGCGCAACTGCCGGCACTCCCCGTACACCACGCCTTCCGGATGGGGCCGCTTGCGCGCCCAGTCGACCGGATGCGTGTGCATTTCGTGTTCCAGCTCCACCACGATGGGCAGCAGGCCGCGGGTCAGCGCGTGGCCGGTGTAGGTGCCATCCCGCCGGCCTGACACGGCCAGCAGCGCCCGCAACGGCGGCAGCAGCGGCTTGTGCAGATACGTCAGCCGCAGCTTGAGCGTGTTGGCCAGGAAGATGTCCTGGCCGCCCGGGCGTGGCGGGCGGCGGGCATGCTGCAGATCCTGGTAGCCGTTGTCGATGGTCCGTAGGCCCGGCGCGCCAGCCACCTGCAAGTCCGGCCGCCCGTGCTCGCGGAACGACTGGTCGTCGGGCCGCAGCACTTCAATGCGCCAGGGCGGGGCCCCCATCAATGCCTTCAGTGCTGCCATCGCGCCATCCCGCCGTTCAATGGCGCCGGCCGGGCCGCTGGCGCTCGCATGCAGCGGCAGCAGCGCCTGCAGAAAGGCAGCTCGCAGCCGGGCCGGGTCGCCATGGCCCGTGGCGCCGGCGCGCGCCGCTTCCATCAGCGCCAGGTGCGCCATCTGGCGCGCGCCGTGCCACCGCGCGGCCTCGACGCACAGCAGGCCCAGCAGCAGCACGATGGCGCCTGCCACGGCGAACTCGAGGGCGGCGGCCCCGTGTTGCCGGCGTACGGCGCGTAAGTGGCAAGAAAAAATTAAGGCGGTCATGGCTGCGCAGTGTGGCGCGCCCATGACCGCCTGTCGATAAGGACAATCCGGCGTGACAAAAACGTTCCGGCGGGCTTGCCGCCGGGACGCATCAATCATCAATGCACGGTGGGAGGCTCATCTCCGGAGGACGTCTGGCTCGCCGAGAACAGCGCCGCGCAGTCGACCGTATCGAACTTGTAAGGCTTGCCGCAGAAATCGCAGGCGACGTCGACCTGGCCGCGCTCTTCCAGGATGCTGTTGACCTCTGCTTCGCCCAGCGAACGCAGCATGTTCGCCACGCGCTCGCGAGTGCAGGGACAGTGCCAGCTCACCGGCTGGGGGTCGAAGGCGATGAGCGTTTCTTCCCAGAACAGGCGATGGATGAGCGTGTCGATGTCGGTGGCCAGGATCTCGTCGCGCTTAAGCGTGCCGGCCAGGGCGTTGATGCGTTCCCAGGTCTCGGCGGCCACCTGTTCGGTCAGGGCGCGGTCGGTCTCGCCGCCGCCGTGGTGCGGCAGGCGCTGCAGCAGCATGCCGGCCGCGTGGTCGGCGTCGGCCGACAGCCACAGGCGCGTATCCAGTTGCTCCGAGGCCTTCATGTAGTGTTGCAGGGCTTCGGCGACGGTATCGCCTTCGAGCGGCACGATGCCTTGGTAGGCCTGCTGGCCGGGCAGCTTGCGCTGCGGGTCCAGCACCACGATGAAGCGTCCATTGCCGCCGGGGTTCAATAGGCTTTGCATGTCGCCGGTGCTGGGCACGTCGTGGCCTTCGCGCATCTTGACGGTGGCGCGCAGGCTGAGGTCCGAGCGGCATTCCACCACCAGCAGGGCGATGGGGCCGTCGCCCTGGATCTGCAGCACCAGCGAGCCATCGAACTTGATGTTGGCGGCGAGCAGGGTGGATGCCGCCACCAATTCACCCAGCAGATCGGTGATGGCGGGCGGGTAATCGTGGTTGGCCTGGACGGCCTTCCACGTGTCAGACAGGCGCACCGCTTGGACGCGGACGCTGCGGTCTTCGGTAAGGTATTTTTTGAGCTGATCGGTCATAGCGGAATGTTAGCCGATCGCGGGGGGGTATTCCCCCTGCTGGCAGCAGGGGTTGGGGCACTTGCGGGGGCCCTCGGGGGAGCCGTCAGCCGATGCGTTTCAGGGCCGTCTTGTACTGTTGGCCGCGCGCCACGTAATGGGCGGTGTTCTTGTGCATGTTGGCGATTTCCTCGGCGGAAAGCTCCCGCACGATCTTGCCAATGCCGATGACCAGCGAATTGTCCGGAATGACCCGGTCTTCGGGGATGATCGCCCCGGCGCCGATCAGGCAGTTGCGGCCGATGACGGCGTTGTTCAGGACGATCGCCTGCATGCCGACCAGCGCCCCTTCGTGGATGGTGCAGCCGTGCAGCATGGCCTGGTGGCCGACGGTGACGTTCGGGCCGATGGTCATGGGACAGCCCGCGTCGACGTGCAGGACGCTGGATTCCTGGATGTTGGTGCCTTCGCGGATCAGGATGGCGTCGTTGTCGGCGCGGATCGATACATGCGACCAGATGCTGACGCCGGCTTCCAGCGTGACGTTGCCGATGAGGTCGGCGCTGTCGGCCACGTAGGCCTGCGGGTCGATGCGGGGGATCAGGTCGTTGAGCTGGTAAATGGCCATGCCTAGGTCTCCGTTTGCCGCGCCGGGGCGGCAACGGGCGCGCCAACGTCGGTCTGGGGCGCGCTGGCCTGCGCGCGTTCTGCTTCACGCTCGCGCAGGATGCGCCGCTGGATCTTGCCCGTGGTGGTCATGGGCAGTTCGTCCACGTATTCGATTTCCTTCGGGTATTCGTACGGCGCCAGGCGCTCGCGCACGTGCTCCTGAAGGTTTTCGGTGATTTCGCCTCTGTCCCGGAGGGCAAATTCCGGCGTCAGCACCACAAAGGCCTTGACCACCGCCCCGCGCTCGGCGTCCGGCTTGGGCACCACGGCGGCATTGGCCACGGCCGGGTGGCCAACCAGGCAGCTTTCGATTTCACCCGGGCCGATCCGGTAGCCGGCCGACTTGAAAACGTCGTCGGCGCGGCCCGCATACCAAAGGTAGCCGTCCTCATCGACGGTGGCGAGGTCGCCCGTCAGGCACCAGTCGCCCTTGAACTTGGCCAGCGTGGCGGCCTCGTTGCGCCAGTAACCCAGGAACATGACCGGGTCCGGAAAGCCGTGGATGTCCAGCCGGTTGACCGCGATCTCGCCCGTGGCGCCCGGCGCGACCGGCGTGCCGTCGTCGTCCAGCACCGCCACGTTGTGGCCGGGATACGGGCGGCCCATCGAGCCGGGTTTGGCGGGCCAGCGTTTGTTGCTGTTGCCCACCACGTAGTTCATTTCGGTCTGGCCGAACATTTCGTTGGGCGTCACGCCCAGCGCCGTTCGGCACCAATCGAACACCGTCTCGCCCACGCTTTCGCCGGCGCTCATGATGGAGCGCAAGGCAAGCTGGTAACGCTGGCGGGGCTCTGGCACCGCTTTCATCATCATCTTCAGCGCGGTGGGGAAGAGGAACGTATTGGTGACCTGATAACGTTCCAGCAGCTCGAAGGCGCGTTCCACGGAGAAGCGTCCGCGCGTGCCTACGATGGGGTGGCCGAAATACAGCGTGGGCAGCAGGGCGTCCATCATGCCGCCTGTCCAGGCCCAGTCGGCTGGCGACCAGAACACGTCGGCGGGCTTGGGAAACCAGTCCTGCGAGGCGACAAAGCCCGGCAGGTTGCCGATCAGCACGCTGTGGGGCAGCAGCGCGCCCTTCGGGGCGCCGGTGGTGCCGGAGGTGTAAAGCAGGATGGCCGGATCCGACGAACGGGTCTGCACGGCCTTGAATTTGTTGGGTTGGCGGGCCAGCAGGCTGCGCCATGGCAGCACACGTTCGTCGGCGAAGCCGATGCCGATGACCTGCTGCAGGGCGGGACAGTGTTCGGTGACGGCCAGCAAATTGGCGCTGGAGGCGTGGTCGACGATGGCGACGCGGGCTTCGGCATCGCACAGGCGGCTTTGCAGCGCTTCGGGGCCGAAGAGCGCCGACAGGGGCAGGACCACCGCGCCGACGCTGTAGATGGCCATATGAGCGACCACGGTTTCCGGGCGTTGCCCCAAAACCACACCGACCCGGTCGCCCTTGCCCACGCCCATTTTCACCAGGCCGTTGGCGAGCTGATTGGCGGCTTCCGCCAGGCGGGCGAAGGTCCAGACCTCGCGGTTGCCGGACTCATCTTCGTAGTAGATGGCAATGCGCCGCGCATCCGGACTGCTGGATGCCCAGCGGTGGCAGCACGCTTCCGCAATGTTGAACTGGGTGGGCACCAGCCAGCGGAATGATTGGTAGAGCGCCTGATATTGGTCGTTCATGGCCCTATGTTGTAAGCATGTTGCGGCGTGAACGGGTCATATCGCCCGTTACTCAGGTGCAAGCATGACCTAGAGGGGCGTGAACTGCAATATCCCCGTTGCGTAACGGGGACGCATACGGGTTATCACGGATGCTTGCCTTGCCGGCGCAGTGCGGAGGGCAGGGCGGGCAGCGTCAGGGACCGCGGCGGGCGGTTGGCCGGGTCGCGCTGGCGTTCGGCCTGCAGCACCGCCCAGTCCAGAAGCTGGAGCTGGCCATCGTGCGTTTCTGCCAGCGCCGACAGGCTTTCGACCCAGTCGCCGTCGTTGCAGTACAGGATGCCGCTCACGTCGCGCAGTTCGGGCTTGTGGATGTGGCCGCAGACCACGCCGTCCAGCCCACGCCGCCGGGCTTCGCCGGCCAGCGCCTCCTCGAAGTCGGTGATGAACGACACCGCGTTCTTGACCTTGTGCTTCAGGTACTGGGACAGCGACCAGTAATGCATGCCCAGCCGGTGGCGCAGGCGGTTGAAATGGTGGTTGACCCACAACGCAAACTGGTAGAGCCCATCGCCCAGGTGCGCCAGCCAGCGGCTGTGCTGGATGACGCCGTCGAACTGGTCCCCGTGCAGCACCAGCAGCCGCAGCCCCTTGGCCGTGACGTGCACGTCCTCGTCCAGGACCTCGATGTCGCCAAAGGCGAATCCGGCGAACTCGCGGGCGAATTCGTCATGGTTGCCTGGGATGAACACCACGCGAGTGCCATTGCGGGCCTTGCGCAGGATGCGCTGGATCACGTCGTTGTGCGCGCGGGGCCAGTGCCAGTGCTTGCGCAACTGCCAGCCATCGACGATGTCCCCGACCAGGTACAGGGTGTCCGAGTCGTTGTGATCCAGAAAATCGAGCAGGAATTCCGCCTTGCACCCGGCAGTGCCCAGGTGAATATCGGAAATCCACAGGGCGCGCCAGTGCGTCGGTTGGATCTCGTTCACGGTCGCTTCCCTGTGGGCTGTGGTCATGCTTGAGAATGAGACCACCTACCGATGACGCGCGCGTGACGAATCCATGACGCGGTTGTGACGGCGCGCGCGGCCAGGCAGGCGCACGCACCACCTGTCCAGCGGATCAGGACTGCCCGGTGGCCTTCTTGCCCTTCAGGCGCTTCCACAGCCCGCCGCCCAGCGCTGCCGCGGCCAGGATGCCGACCTTGGCGAACTTGGCCAGGAAAGCCGCGATCACCGCAAACAGACCGAGCTTCTTGGCGGCGACGCCCGCCACCAGAGCCGCCAGGCCATACTCGGCGACCTTGTCGCTCGAGGCATCGAAATCGGCGTAGCGCTTGCCTTCCACGTAGTGCAGGTTGTCCAGCAGCGCCAGCACGGCGGCCTTGTCCGTGGGCACCTTGTTCTTTTCGGTGATCAGGTCCAGGGTGATGTAGCCGTCGCGGCCCAGCGCGTAGGTGTTGTAGTTGACCGTGGCGTCTTCCTCCGCGGCGGCGTCCTTGTGCTTGGCGGCCACCGACCAGACCAGGCGCTGCGTATTGCTGTCGTACTTGGGCGCCTCCACCCAGCCGCCCACCGTCAGCTCCGGAAAGCCGCGCTTCTTGCGTTCCTCGTTGGACGCCTCGGTGCCTTCACGCAGACTGTCCAGCAGTTCGTTCACGTTCCAGTTGCGGGCGTCGTCGTCCTTGATGTAGCCGGCCTTGTCGAAATTGACAGTGACGACCCAATCCTCGTCGTCGCTCTTGGGCATCACGACGCCCAGCAGGGAAGGATCCTTGCCGTTGCCATAGGCCTGCATCAACCGGTCGGCCTGCGGGCGCGGCACGAAGAACATGTTCTGGGGCAGCTTCAGCGTGGCCTGGTCGCCCAGTGTCACGTCGGTCGGCCCCTGCCGGGCGGCGGAGAAGGCGGCTTTGGAAGCCGCTTCGATTTCCTGCTGGGCCGATGCGTTTTGGGCGGACGCGCCTGCGTGCAGGAACAACAGCGCGCTGGCGAGGGCCAGCGACAGGCGGGAAAGGAATGCGCGCATGGTGAGAATGAAGCCGTAAATTAAATGGGGCCTCATTGTCCGGGCGTGCGGCTGTCATCTTTCTGAACAGACGCGCGAAATAGCGGGCGGCTTGGCAAGCATCAAACGGCGATGCCGGCCGCGTGCCGCCGAGCGTGCCGGTCAGCGCGCTTTCTTGGCCTGCGGCGCATTGCGCAGGCGCGTGCCCAGGATCCGGTCGTGCAAGAACTGACCGTCCGGGTCAAACCATGACCAGATGAAGATGGCAAAGGGGGCCGCCACGATGAACATATCCACGGACGGCCAACCGGTGGCCAGCGCCGCGCCCCAGACCACGGCGGCGCCTGCCAGCACCAGCGGCCAGGCCAGGATGTAGCGCAGGATCAGCAGGCCGGTCGACGGCGTGTTGCCGTTTCGGTCCACCAGCCGGATGTTCCAGGTCTTCATGGGCAGCGTCTGGCCGCGGCGGCGCCAGCACAGCACGAAGTAGGCGCCGATCGCCACGAACAGCCACGCCTGCCGGGCGGCCCGCAATTCCAGCGCATTGCGGCTTTGGGTGAGGGTATCCAGCAGGTAACCCGCGAGGAACACGACGCCGAACAGCAGGACGGCTTCGTACATCATGCAGGCAAACCGGCGCAGCCGATTGGGCGTCTCGTCGAGGTGGGCGTCATTCATGGACGCGTATTATCCATAAATTGTTGCCCCCACGTTTCGCGCGAAAAAAAACCCGCCGGTGAGGGCGGGTCTATAAAAGGGGCTATGCAGCCCCCAAGGGGAAAATCGTTAGGCCCGAAGGCCTGGGCCCAGCTTAGGCAGCGGAATGCGCGTTCTTGGCGCTCGTCTTGCCGGCCAGAGCCTTGATGCCGTGGGCCAGCTTGCGCAGGCCTGCAGCCAACGCCCGCATCGGATGCGGGCGGAATTGTTCTTCGATAGCCTGGAGCATCAGTTGACGCTCGAGTTCGTCGGTCAGGCGAATGGTGTTGTTCGGGTTGATCACAATAGCCTCCACGGGCTTGCACAGTTGTTTGCTACTAGGGATAACCCGGATTATAGGGGTTTACCCTGAAACTATGCAAGAGGCCGATTCAAGCTGGTGCAACCTGGCAACACCTTGGTGCTGATGATGCCCCAAAACCGCGCGGCCGGGCACCATAAGCAAAGATAGGCGCCGCATGTTGCGGCGCTTTTACAACGTGGGATGCTGGCGGAATCAAGGAAGGGGCGCCCCCGCGGCGTGTGCCGCAGGGGGCAGAACGCGCTCAGGCGTCGCGGTAGCCGGCGGCCACCAGCTCGAAGCCGAACAGGCGGCAATCGAGCGCGCCGTTGTGCAAGGGGACGCGCCGCTTGGGCTTCAAGCGCATCTGGTTGGGCAGCGTCAGGTCGCTGGTAATGACGTGCAGCTCCCATCCCGCGAAATTGCGCTTCAGGCAGGTGGCCCAGTCGCGCCACAGGTCGGCGTCCTGCTCCGCGCCCATGCGCTCGCCGTAAGGCGGGTTGGTGACGATCCAGCCGTGGTCGGCGGGCGCCGTCACGTCGCGGGCGTCGCCCACTTCAAAACGGATCGAGTCGGCCGTCAGCCAGGCGCGCTCGGCGTTGTTGCGGGCGTATTCGATGGCCAGGGGATTGAGGTCGTAGCCGACCAGCGGTGCGTCCAGCTGCGGCAGGATGCGGGCGCGGGCGTCTTCCTTCAGGTCGCGCCAGCGGTACGCATCGTGGTCACGCAGACGTTCGAAACCGAACGGGCGCGAGATGCCCGGGGGCACGCCCAGCGCGATCCAGGCCGCTTCGATCAGAATCGTGCCGGAGCCGCAGAAAGGATCCAGCAGGGGCGCCGCCGGATCCCAGCCCGCCAGCGCCAGCATGCCGGCGGCCAGGTTTTCGCGCAGTGGCGCCTCGCCCTTGTCCAGGCGCCAGCCGCGCTTGAACAGGGATTCGCCCGACGTGTCCAGGTACAGCGTGGCCGTGTGACCCGTCAGGAAAAGGTGCACGCGCGCATCGGGCCGAACCGTGTCGATGCTGGGACGTTCGCCTTCGAGTTCGCGCAGGCGGTCGCAGATGCCGTCCTTGGCGCGCAGGTTGCAGTACTGCAGGCTCTGCACCGGGCTCTTGATGGCCGAGGTGTCCACACGCAGCGTCTGTTCGGCGCCGAACCAGCGTTCCCAGGGCGTATCGCGGGCCAGATCCAGGATGTCGTCTTCGTGCGAGATCTCGGCGTGCGCCACCTGCACCAGGATGCGGGTGGCCAGACGCGAGTACAGGTTGGCGCGCTGGATGCCGGACCAGTCCGACGTGAACGAACAGCCGGCCCGGCCTGCCTTGGCATCTTCGTAGCCGAGGGCCTGCATTTCGGCGGTCAGCGCTTCTTCCAGGCCTTGGGGGCAGGGGGCGAAGACGGTGAAGGTTTCAGCTTGACGCGGCTCGCGGGGACGGCGGCTGCGGACGTCGACGCGGGGGGCGGCGCGCTCGCGTGGGGCATCCCAGTCGTGATCTGCATCGGCTTCGTGCGCGAAATCGGATTGCTGCGCGTCGTCGGATGCTGCGGTGTGGTCGGGCTCTTGCGCGAATTCGGGGGCGGGGCCGTCGTCTTCGAACGGATCGTAGAAACGGCCGGCCGGCGTCGCCGGGGCAATGTACTGGTCGTCACGCAAGCGCGGCGCGCGCTGCGGCGTGCGGCCTGCGCGCGAGTCGGGTGCGTCATCGCGGCGGCTGTCATCGCGGCGCCCGTCGCCACGGCGGCCGTCGTCACGGCGGCCGTCGCCACGGCGGCTGTCGTCCGCGCGGGTGCGGTCCGAAGCGCTACGGCGCGCCGAGGGACGGTCGGATTGGCCGCGATCGGAAGGACCACGGTCGTACGGGCTACGGTCGGACGGACCGCGATCGTACTGGCCGCGCTCGGCCTGCCCGGGGCGTGACTGACCAGACCGCGACTGCCCCGAACGCGGCGACGTGCCACGGGCGGGCGCATCGCGGCCCACGCCGGACGGCCTGCGGGCGCTGCGGGCCTCTTCTTCCTGGCGCCGCTGGTAGCCTTCGGGGTCTTTCTGGCGTTCGGTGTTGTCGCGGGCGCGCTCGATCTGCGCGACCAGGCGCGCGCGGGCGCCGGTGCGGGTGCGTTTGGCAGCGCCCTCGGCTTGGGCGTCGCGGGCCGTTTTCTTGATCGTCAGCGTCTTGCGCGGGCGGTCCTGTTCATCAGAGGACATACGAATCCTGGCGAATGTGCAAAGGTAGGGGTATCAGAAGGGTTTGACGACGACCAGCGCCACCACCACCAAGAGCAGCAAGACGGGAACTTCGTTGAACCAGCGATAGAACTTGTGCGAACGGGTGTTCTTGCCCTGATCGAACTTGCGCAGCATGAGGCCACAGGCGTGATGGTAGCCGATGACGAGCAGCACGAAAAAGAGCTTGGCGTGCATCCAGCCATTGCCCGGGCCCACGCCGATGCGGTAACCCACGTATAGCCACATCCCGAAAATGATGGCCACGACCGCCAGGATGGTGGTGAAGCGGTACAGGCGGCGCGCCATGCCGAGCAGCGTTTCCTGGACAGCAGTGTCTGAGGTCTGCGCCAGATTCACGAAGATGCGCGGCAGATAAAACAATCCGGCAAACCAGGAAGCGATGAAGACGATGTGAAAGGTCTTGACCCAGAGCATGGCCATGGCGCGATCCGATGGAGGAAAGCCGCATTGTATGCGCGCCGGTGTGAGCCGCAGACGCCTGCCGTTTACACCTCCCGTCAGCCGGACGCCCTCAGATCACGTACAAATCCATATATTCGTGGACCGGCATCGCTTCCAGCGTCTCCTGATCCAGCGACGCCGCCAAGATGCGCTGCTGCTGACGCGGTGGAAACACACGGGCCAGGTTGGTGCGGAATTTGGCCTCCAGCAGCGGAATGCCGTCGGCGCGGCGGCGCTTGTGGCCGATGGGGTATTCGCAGACGATTTCATCCAGCGCCGAGCCGTCGTTGAACTGCACGGTCAGTGCGTTGGCGATCGAGCGCTTGGCGGGGTTGTGATAATCGCTCGTGAACGCGGGGTCTTCGATGCAGACGATCTTGGCGCGCAGCGCATCGATGCGCGGATCCTGCGCGATCTCATCTTCGTAGTCGCCCGCGGTCAGGCGCCCGAACAGCACCGGAACGGCCACCATGTACTGAATGCAGTGGTCACGGTCGGCAGGATTGTTCAGTGGTCCCTTCTTGTCGATGATGCGGATGCACGCCTCGTGCGTGCGGATCCGGATCTGCTTGATGTCGTCGGCGCTTTTACCCAGGGACTTGAGCAGACCGTGGAGCTGCATGGCGCATTCCACGGCGGTCTGCGCATGGAATTCAGCCGGAAACGAAATCTTGAACAGCACGTTTTCCATCACGTAGCTGCCATAAGGCCGCTGGAACTTGAACGGCTGCCCCTTGAAAAGCACGTCGTAAAAGCCCCAGGTCTTGGCGGTCAGCACCGATGGATAACCCATTTCGCCGGTACGCGCGATCAGCGCCAGACGCACCGCGCGGCTGGTGGCATCGCCGGCCGCCCAGCTTTTGCGGCTGCCGGTGTTGGGGGCGTGGCGGTAGGTGCGCAGGCTCTGGCCGTCGACCCAGGCAAGCGACACCGCGTTGATCACTTCGTCACGGGTCAGGCCCAGCATCTGCGCGACGACGGCGGTGGACGCCACCTTGACCAGCACGACGTGGTCCAGGCCGACCTTGTTGAAGGAGTTTTCCAGCGCGATGCAGCCCTGGATTTCGTGTGCCTTGATCATGCCGGTCAGCACGTCGCGCATGGACAGGGGCGGCTTGCCCGCCGCGACCGCCGTGCGCGACAGCCAGTCGGCTGTGGCAAGGATGCCGCCCAGGTTGTCGGACGGGTGGCCCCATTCGGCCGCGAGCCAGGTGTCGTTGAAGTCCAGCCAGCGGATCATCGTGCCGATGTTGAACGCCGCCTGGACCGGGTCAAGCTGGAACTGCGTGCCGGGCACCTTGGCGCCTTGCGGCACTAAGGTGCCCGGCACGACCGGACCCAGCAGCTTCTTGCACGCCGGATATTCCAGCGCTTCCAGGCCGCAGCCCAGCGTGTCGATCAGGCAGTTGCGCGCGGTCTCGTACGCCAGATCGCTGCGGACTTCGTAGTTGAGCACGTAGTCCGCGATATCGGCCAGGACCTGGTCGGGTTCGGGGCGGACGTTCGAGATCGGGGCAGACATAGCAGTACCTCTTCGGAAAAGTGAATACAGGTGGCCATGCCGCGCCCTCGATCGGTTTTACTTCCGCTTGGCTTTACTTGCGCTTGTCGATGGGCACGAACTTCTGGTCTTCCGGGCCCACGTAATTGGCGGTGGGACGGATGATCTTGTTGTCGATGCGTTGCTCGATGATGTGGGCCGACCAGCCCGCGGTGCGCGCAATGACGAACAGCGGGGTGAACATGGCGGTGGGCACGCCCATCATGTGATAGCTGACAGCCGAGAACCAGTCCAGGTTGGGGAACATCTTCTTGACGTCCCACATGACCGTTTCCAGGCGTTCGGCGATGTCGAACATCTTGGTCGTGCCGGCCTTCTTGGACAGTTTCTTGGCGACGTCCTTGATGACCTTGTTGCGCGGGTCGGAAACCGTGTAGACCGGGTGACCGAAGCCGATGATGACTTCCTTGGCTTCCACGCGGCGGCGGATGTCGGCCTCGGCTTCGTCCGGCGTTTCGTAGCGCTTCTGGACTTCGAATGCGACTTCGTTGGCGCCGCCGTGCTTGGGGCCGCGCAGTGCGCCGATGGCGCCCGAGATGGCCGAGAACATGTCCGAACCCGTGCCGGCAATGACGCGGGCCGTGAACGTCGAGGCGTTGAATTCGTGCTCGGCGTACAGGTTCAGCGAGATGTGCATCGCCTTGACCCATTCGTCGCTGGGCTTTTCGCCATGCAAGAGGTGCAGGAAGTGGCCGCCGATGCTGTCGTCGTCCGTCTGCACGTCGATGACGCGGCCGTTGTGGCTGTAGTGGTACCAGTAGAGCAGGGCCGAGCCCAGGTTGGCCATCAGGCGGTCGGCGATGTCGCGCGCGCCCGGGGTGTTGTGGTCGTCCTTTTCAGGCAGCACGCAGCCCAGCACCGACACGGCCGTGCGCATCACGTCCATCGGATGGCTGGCGGCGGGCAGGGCTTCCAGGGCGACCTGCAGTTGCGCGGGCAGGCCGCGCAGGCTGCGCAGCTTTTCCTTGTAGGCTTTCAGTTCGGCCTTGTTGGGCAGCTTGCCATGGACGAGCAAGTGGGCGATTTCCTCGAACTCGCTGGTATCGGCGATGTCCAGGATGTCGTAGCCGCGATAGTGCAGGTCGTTGCCGCTGCGGCCGACGGTGCACAGTGCGGTGTTGCCCGCGACCACGCCGGACAGCGCAACCGACTTCTTGGGCTTGAAACCGGCTTTTTCTTCCGGCTTGGCGTCCGATTTGGCTTCTTGCTTCTTGGGAGCCGTGCTCATGTCTCTACTCCTTTCCTTACGCGATGGAAGATGCAATGGGGGCGGGCGCCGCCGCGGGTCTGCCGCGGCGCGCGCCTGACGTTGCGCAACTAGGCCTTGCCCTTCTGGAAGAGCGCGTCCAGCCTGGATTCGAATTCGTGATAGCCGATGCGGTCGTACAGTTCTTCGCGCGTCTGCATCAGGTCGACGACGTTCTTCTGGTGGCCGTCGCGGCGGATCGCGGTGTAGACGGCCTCGGCGGCCTTGTTCATGGCGCGGAAGGCCGACAGCGGATAGAGCACCATGCCCACGCCCACGCTCTTCAGTTCCTCGACGGAGAAAAGCGGCGTCTTGCCGAACTCGGTGATGTTGGCCAGCACCGGCACCTTGACGGCTTTCACGAAGCGGTCGTAGGTGGGCAGGTCGTAAGCGGCTTCGGCGAAGATCGCATCGGCGCCGGCTTCCACGCAGGCCAGCGCGCGTTCGATGGCCGCGTCCACGCCGTGCGAGGCGATCGCGTCAGTGCGGGCGATCAGGTAGAAATCGCTGTCGGTACGCGCGTCGGCGGCGGCCTTCACGCGATCGGCCATTTCCTCGGTGGTGACGATTTCCTTGCCGGGCCGATGGCCGCAGCGCTTGGCGCCGACCTGGTCCTCGATGTGGCAGGCGGCCGCGCCGAACTTGATGAGGCTCTTGACGGTGCGGGCGATGTTGAACGCCGACGGGCCGAAGCCGGTGTCGATGTCGACCAGCAGCGGCACATCGCACACGTCGGTGATGCGGCGCACGTCGGTCAGGACGTCGTCCATCGTGTTGATGCCCAGGTCCGGCAGACCCAGCGAGCCGGCCGCGACGCCGCCGCCGGACAGGTAGATGGCGCGATAGCCGGCGCGCTTGGCCAAGAGGGCGTGGTTCGCGTTGATGGCGCCGATGATCTGCAGCGGATTCTCTTCGGCGAGCGCGCGGCGAAAGAGGGCGCCGGGCGATTCGGGTCTGGCCATGGTTGTCTCCTGTTCTTGGTAGCCCACGACCTTATCGCGGGTCCGAAAAATAAATCTGTCCCCTGCGCGACAATCCCCGCGGCAAGATCTTTCGCGAAGAGAGCGAAGAGACAGGTGTATTTCACGGTACTGCGGTATTGAATGCGGCACTGCGGTGCGGCACTTCAGGTGCCGCGCGCAATGCGGTCCCGCTTAAGGATTGGGCCCGCATGAACGGGCCCAATCCTTTTACTGCGCGCTGCTTACTTCAGCAGGTCCTTGACGCCGTCGCGCTCTTCGAGGAGCTCTTTCAGCGTGAAGTCCAGGCGCTCACGCGAGAAGGCGTCGATTTCCAGGCCTTCGACGCGCTTGTATTCGCCGTTTTCGGTCGTGACCGGCACGCCGTAGATGATGCCTTCGGGGATGCCGTAGGAGCCGTCCGACGGGATGCCCATCGTGACCCACTTGCCGTTGCTGCCCAGGACCCAGTCACGGACGTGGTCGATGGCGGCGTTGGCGGCCGAAGCGGCCGAGGACAGGCCACGGGCTTCGATGATGGCGGCGCCGCGCTTGCCCACCGTGGGGATGAACGTGTCGCGGTTCCAGGCGTCGTCGTTGATCAGCTTGGACAGCGATTCGCCGCCGACGGTGGCGAAGCGGAAGTCGGGGTACATCGTGGGCGAGTGGTTGCCCCACACGACCAGCTTTTCGATGTCGGCGACGGCCTTGCCAGACTTGGCGGCCAGTTGCGACAGGGCGCGGTTGTGGTCCAGGCGCAGCATGGCGGTGAAGTTCTTGGCGGGCAGGTCCGGCGCCGACTTCATGGCGATGTAGGCATTGGTGTTGGCAGGGTTGCCGACGACCAGGACCTTGACGTTGCGGCTGGCGACGTCGTTCAGGGCCTTGCCCTGAGCCGTGAAGATCTGTGCGTTGACGGACAGCAGGTCCTTGCGTTCCATGCCCGGGCCGCGCGGACGGGCGCCAACCAGCAGGGCCACGTCGGCGTCCTTGAAGGCGGTGCGCGGGTCGCTGTGCGCGGTGACTTCCTGCAGCAGCGGGAAGGCGCAGTCATCCAGTTCCATGATGACGCCCTTCAGGGCCTTTTGCGCTTTCTCGTCGGGGATTTCCAGCAGTTGCAGGATGACGGGTTGATCTTTACCCAGCATTTCGCCCGAGGCGATGCGGAATAGCAGTGCGTAACCGATTTGGCCGGCGGCGCCGGTGACGGCGACACGCAAGGCAGGCTTGGACATGGACGTTCTCCGTAATGGTTTGGCGAGAAAAAAATCTCACCAATCAGTGTAATCGTTGGGCGCGGTAACAAGCGGCCGCCAGGGGCGCTGCGCGTCGCGCGGACAGCTTTGAATCCTAGATCGAATTAACGTAAGCGTCAATTGATCTTCTATCTTATATAAGACATAAGACGTTGGACAGCTCGCCTCCCGATATGCCACAATAGAGCGTTTATTCGAATGCGCCGCGGCCCACTGGGCCGCGCGCCTGTATCAAGCCATAAGGCCGGCGGCAGCAGCGCATACGGATGAGTCCGCATCCCTTGGTGCTGCCTTCTCATTCATCCGGATAAACATGACACTTTCAAGAAGATCCATGGCAGAGCCTAGGCCCGAAACCTCCTTACGCAATCGCGCCGCCCGTCCAACGGGCGAGGGAGCCGCTTTCAGTCCGCTCTACCGCCAGATCAAGGATCTGCTTGTCCAAAGCCTCGAACGCGGCGAATGGAAGCCCGGCGAGCTCATCCCCAGCGAAATCGATCTGGCCGCCCGTTTTCAGGTGAGCCAGGGCACGGTGCGCAAGGCGGTCGATGAGCTGGCCGCCGAGCACATGCTGCTGCGCCGCCAGGGCAAGGGCACTTTTGTCGCCACCCACCACGAAGCCCGCGTGCGCTACCGTTTCCTGCGCCTGGCCCCCGACGAAGAGGGCGAGGCCGGCCGCGCCGAAAGCCGCATCCTGGAATGCCGCCGCACCCGCGCGCCCGCCGAAATCGCGCGCGCACTGGACCTGCGCGCCGGCGAGACCGTCGTCATGATCCGCCGCCTGCTGTCCATGGGGCAGACACCGACCGTGCTGGACGACATCTGGCTCCCCGGTTCCATATTCCGTGGTCTCACCCTTGAGCTGCTGACCGCCAACAAGGCGCCGCTCTATGGCCTTTTTGAATCCGAGTTCGGCGTCAGCATGGTGCGCGCGGACGAGAAGCTGCGCGCGGTCGCCGCGCCGGCCGAAGTCTGTACGCTGCTTAATGTTGCCGCCGGCACGCCGTTGTTGCAGGTAGACCGGGTGTCTTACACATACGGTGACCGCCCCATGGAAATCCGCCGGGGGGTGTACTTGACCGATCGATACCACTACCGCAATAGTCTGAATTGATGAGCTTTTTACCTACGATTTGATACCAACCCGTCTCTGGGCGAAAATACCGCGTTTGCCCGCAAGGGCCGCGGCGATTTAGCCGTAACGATTCCCTAGTTCCGAAACACCGAGGCCGTCATGTCCGACACCGCTGCCAAGCCACGTCCGCAGTTTCGCAATATTGGTATTGCGCAAATTGCCAGTTACCGCCTGCCCCTGGCCGGCAAGCTGTCCATTCTGCACCGCGTAAGCGGCGCGTTGTTGTTCCTCTGTCTTCCCTTGGTCATTCTGCCGCTCTTCGCGGCCAGCGTGGCCGCACCGCAGACGTTCGCCGCCGTGGCCGCGTACGCCGGCAACCCGATCGTCAAGCTCGTTTTCCTCGTCCTCGTCTGGGGCTACCTGCATCACTTCTGTGCGGGCATCCGGTACCTGCTCCTGGATCTGCACATCGGCATCGACAAGCAGTCCTCCAAGAAGAGCGCCGGCGTGGTGTTCGGCGTCAGCCTCGCGCTGACCCTGGTGTTCGCTCTCAAACTGTTCGGAGTGCTGTAAATGGCCGCCGCTAAAAACTACGGACCCAAGCGCCTGGTCGTCGGCGCGCACTATGGCGTCATGGATTTCATCATCCAGCGCATCACCGCCGTCATCATGGCCGTGTACACGCTGGTGCTGCTCATCGGCATCCTGATGATGCCGGCCTTCACGTACGAACACTGGACCGCGCTGTTCAATTTCTACGTGGGCGTTCTTCCGGTTGGCCAGATCCTGGCCACCCTCGCATTCATTGCGCTGGCCTGGCATGCCTGGATTGGCGTGCGCGACATCTGGATGGACTACGTCAAGTCGGTGGGCGTGCGCCTGCTGATGCAAGTGCTGACGATCCTCTGGCTGGTCGGTTCGGTCGTTTACTTCGCGCAAATCCTCTGGAGCATTTAAGCCGTGGTCTCTGTCCTGAAATCCCTGCCGCGCCGCCAGTTTGATGTGGTGGTCGTGGGCGCCGGCGGAGCCGGCATGCGTTGTTCGCTGCAACTGTCCCAAGCGGGCCTGTCCGTTGCGGTGCTCTCCAAAGTGTTCCCCACGCGTTCGCACACCGTGGCCGCGCAAGGCGGCGTGAGCGCCTCGCTGGGCAACATGAGCGAAGACAACTGGTACTGGCACATGTACGACACCGTCAAGGGTTCGGACTGGCTGGGCGACCAGGACGCCATCGAATTCATGTGCCGTGAAGCACCGAACGCCGTGTACGAGCTCGAGCACTTCGGCATGCCGTTCGACCGCAACCCCGACGGCACGATCTACCAGCGTCCGTTCGGCGGCCACACCGCCAACTTCGGCGAAAAGCCGGTCCAGCGCGCCTGTGCTGCTGCCGACCGTACCGGCCACGCCCTGCTGCACACCCTGTACCAGCGCAACGTTGCCGCGCGCACCCAGTTCTTCGTCGAATGGATGGCGCTGGATCTGCTGCGCAACGAAGCCGGCGACGTCGTGGGCGTGACCGCCCTCGAAATGGAAACGGGCGAAATCTACATCCTGGAAGCCAAGACCACGGTGCTGGCCACCGGCGGCGCGGGCCGCATCTGGGCCGCTTCCACGAACGCGTTCATCAACACCGGCGACGGCCTGGGCATGGCTGCCCGTGCCGGCATCCCGCTGCAGGACATGGAATTCTGGCAGTTCCACCCGACCGGCGTGGCCGGCGCGGGCGTGCTGATCACGGAAGGCGTGCGCGGCGAAGGCGGCATTCTCTTGAACAAGGATGGCGAGCGCTTCATGGAGCGTTATGCCCCCACGCTGAAGGATCTGGCGCCGCGTGACTTCGTGTCGCGCTCGATGGACCAGGAAATCAAGGAAGGCCGCGGTTGCGGTCCGGACGGCAGCTACGTCGTGCTCAAGCTCGACCACCTGGGCGCCGACGTCATCAACAAGCGCCTGCCCTCGATCCGCGAAATCGCCATCAAGTTCGGCAACGTGGACCCGATCAAGGAACCGATCCCCGTCGTTCCGACCATCCACTACCAGATGGGCGGCATTCCGGCCAACTACCACGGCCAGGTGCTGACGCGCGAAAACGGCGAGAACAAGATCGTCAACGGCCTGTACGCCATCGGCGAATGCGCCGCGGTGTCGGTCCACGGCGCAAACCGCCTGGGCACGAACTCGCTGCTCGACCTGATCGTGTTCGGCCGCGCCACCGGCAACCACATCGTGAACTCGCATCCGGAGCGCCAGCGCGCGCACCAGGACCTGCCGCAACAGGCCGTCGAGTTCTCGCTGGACCGCATCAACAAGCTGGAATCGCGTACGTCCGGCGAAAAAACGCAAGACATCGGTAACGCCATCCGCTTCTCGATGCAGCGCCACTGCGGCGTGTTCCGCACGCTGGACCTGCTGAACGAAGGCGTGACCCAGATCGAAGACCTGGCCAAGCAAGCCGACAGCATCTACTTCAAGGACAAGTCCAAGGTGTTCAACACCGCCCGCGTCGAGGCGCTGGAACTGGCGAATATGACCGAAGTGGCACGCGCCACGATCAAGTCGGCCGCCGCCCGCACCGAAAGCCGCGGCGCACACGCGCTGGACGATCACCCGACGCGCGACGACGAGAACTGGCTGAAGCACACGCTGTGGTACTCCGAAGGCAGCCGCCTGGATTACAAGCCTGTTCAGATGAAGCCGCTGACGGTCGAATCCTTCCCGCCCAAGGCGCGTACCTTCTAAGTCCGGATTGAGCCTACTATGAGCACCAAGAGAATCGTCAAGTTCGAAATCTACCGCTACGATCCGGACAAGGACGAGCGTCCCTACATGCAGAAGCTGGACGTCGAACTCCAGCCCACCGACAAGATGCTGCTCGATGCGCTGGTGCGCATCAAGAACGACGTCGATGACAGCCTGGCCCTGCGCCGCTCGTGCCGTGAAGGCGTGTGCGGTTCCGACGCCATGAACATCAACGGCAAGAACGGTCTGGCCTGCACGACGAACCTGCGCGAACTGAAGGAACCGATCGTGCTGCGTCCGCTGCCCGGTCTGCCGGTCATCCGCGACCTGATCGTGGACATGACGCACTTCTTCAACCAGTACCACTCGATCCGCCCGTACCTCATCAACGACACGCCGCCGCCCGAAAAAGAGCGCCTGCAGTCGCCCGAGGCGCGCGAAGAGCTGGACGGTCTGTACGAGTGCATCCTGTGCGCGTGCTGTTCCACTTCCTGCCCGTCGTTCTGGTGGAATCCGGACAAGTTCGTCGGCCCGGCCGGCCTGCTGCAAGCCTACCGCTTCATCGCCGACAGCCGCGACGAAGCCACCGGCGAGCGTCTGGACAACCTGGAAGATCCGTACCGCCTGTTCCGTTGCCACACGATCATGAACTGCGTCGACGTCTGTCCCAAGGGACTGAACCCGACCAAGGCGATCGGCAAGATCAAGGAACTGATGGTCCGCCGCACGGTCTAGTTTTTGTGTATTTGAGGTGTACGAATGAGCAGGCTGACTGAACTGGAGCGGGCGCGACTGCGTTGGCGGGCGCGCCGCGGCCTGCTCGAAAACGACTTGATCATCACCCGGTATCTGGATGCCCACGAGGCTGAACTTACCGATGATGACGTGGCCGCATTGACCCAGCTGTTCGAGATGGGAGACAACGATCTTCTCGATCTGCTGCTGGCCCGTAAGGACCTCGAAGGCGAGCTGGATACGCCCAGGCTTCGAGGCATTATTGGCCAGATGCGCGCGCTCTGATTAATTGAGAGGAATAAACATGAACCTGTCTGACAAAAAAGCCACTCTGTCCTTCTCGGATGGCAGCGCACCCATTGAGTTCCCTGTCTACAAGGGCACGGTCGGTCCGGATGTGATCGACATCCGCAAGCTTTACGGCCAGACGGGCATGTTCACGTTTGACCCCGGCTTCATGTCGACGGCTGCCTGCGAATCGGGCATCACGTACATCGACGGCGACAAGGGCGAACTGCTGTACCGCGGCTACCCGATCGAACAGCTGGCCGTGAACTGCGACTTCATGGACATCTGCTACCTGATCCTGAACGGCGAACTGCCGAACCAGGAGCAAAAGGCCGATTTCGACTCGCAAGTGACCCATCACACGATGGTCAACGAGCAGCTGCATTTCTTCCTGCGTGGTTTCCGCCGCGACGCCCACCCGATGGCCGTCCTGACGGGTCTGGTCGGCGCGCTGTCTGCGTTCTACCACGACTCCACCGACATCACGAACCCGCAGCATCGCCACATCTCGGCCATCCGCCTGATCGCCAAGATGCCGACGCTGGTTGCGATGGCGTACAAGTATTCGCAAGGCCAACCGTTCATCTACCCGCAGAACGACCTGTCCTACACGGGCAACTTCCTGCGCATGATGTTCGCCACGCCGTGCGAAGACTACAAGGTCAATGAAGTCGTCGAGCGTGCGCTGGACCGCATCTTCATCCTGCACGCCGATCACGAGCAAAACGCCTCCACCTCGACCGTGCGCCTGTGCGGTTCGTCGGGCACCAACCCGTTCGCCGCGATCTCGGCTGGCGTGGCTTGCCTGTGGGGCCCGGCTCACGGCGGCGCCAACGAAGCTTGCCTGCAGATGCTCGAAGAACTGCAAGCCAACGGCGGCATCGACAAGGTCGGCGAGTTCATGGAGAAGGTCAAGGACAAGAACTCGGGCGTGCGCCTGATGGGCTTTGGCCACCGCGTCTACAAGAACTACGACCCGCGCGCCAAGCTGATGCAGGAAACCTGCAAGGAAGTGCTCTCGGCCCTGGGCCTGGAAAACGACCCGCTGTTCAAGCTGGCCATGGAACTGGAACGCATCGCCCTGTCGGATCCGTACTTCGTCCAGCGCAAGCTGTACCCGAACGTGGACTTCTACTCGGGTATCGTCCAGCGCGCCATCGGCATCCCGACCTCGCTGTTCACGGCCATCTTCGCGCTGGCCCGCACGGTGGGCTGGATCGCCCAGTGGAACGAAATGCTGTCGGATCCCGACTACAAGATCGGCCGTCCGCGCCAGCTGTTCACCGGTTCGGTCACGCGCGACGTGCCCCCGATGGACAAGCGTTAATTCGCTACGCCCCTCCGGAGGGCGACGCCTTCCGGCAAAACGCCAGTCAGCTCAGCGCCGACTGGCGTTTTTCTTTGGCGCCTTGCGTTGGCAGCTACAGATAGTTCATCGTGAAAGTCACTGCCGAATTAGCCGAACCGGGCGTGACCTTGTCGCCGGTTTGACGGTATTTCGCGCGCAAGGGGATCTTGAAGCTGCCGCCCGATGCGCTGTTGTAGCCGGTAAACGGCACCTTGGTGCCCAGCACTGCCGGATTTCCGTCTCCGTCCAGCAACTGGATGCCAACGCCCGTCGCGGATGAGGCCGCGTCCAGCCCGATGACCGCGTTTGCGGCGTCCAGGACGGGCGTGACGGCGTCGATCTGGTAGTGGATGGCGCTCATTCCCGCCGGGCAGCCATTCAACGAAATATCGAATGGAACCGGCTCACTGGATGTCCCCTTGCCCTTGAAGACCGATGCTTTGGGGGATCCGAGAAGCACGGAAACGTCGGGCGTGGTGCATGCCTGCGAGAACAGCAACACCGCCATGGTGACGAAATTGATCTCGAGTCCGGGATTCTGGGTGAGAGCACTGCCGACTTCATTCGAGAACGATGCGGTGGATGCAATGGTTATCGGCGAAACAATGCCAGTGGCAACCGGCCCGGTCTTAACGAACATCGCGCGTAGCTGTCCGCCGTTGGTGACGGCGCCTTGCATGTTGCATGCCCTTGTTCTCCAGTTCCGGCTGAGGGCTTGGAATGCCGACCAACTGCAGCCGTTGATGAAGCTCCGGGCGCCGATGATGATGCCGAGGCCGTCGACGCCCGTCGCATGGACCTCGTAGGTAACTCCGTCAACCACCTTCGTCTGTCCTGCGCTGGGAATCAGGGCGCGCATACCCGTGCCCGTGGTGGCCCCTCCGGAAACGTTGCACTTGAACCAGTCGGCAGTGGAATCGGTCGTCAGCCAGTCGGTGAGGGCCGTGCCAACGGCCGCGTCCCGAGGTACTGTGATGTGCGGCGGCGTATTCACGGAAACCGCGCTTATCGTCTGGGTGCAGGTCGAGGCGGCCCACGAGGTGGTGGAACCCAGCAAGGCGATCAGCGTGGCCCCGGCAAGCAGGATGGTCTTTTTCATCAATGTTCTCGTCGTCAGTTTTTGGCGATCAGGCGGGGCGCCGTCTCTTCGCAGAGCAGGCCGGTTGCCTGAGGCAGCGATTCGGCCTTGGAACGCTGCTCGGGGAGGGCATAACCGAACGTGCAGGTTTCGCCATCGTTCGCGCCCCATTTCACGGTCAGGACGCCTTGTTTGTTCTTCAGTCCGCGCGCGAGAATGCGGCCGCCCTGTGCCACGACACCCACGCTGTTGCCCTCTGCATCCCGCACGTCAGCGCCGAAGGGAAGGGGTTCGCCGCTGCGCGTGGCAACCGTCAGCAGCGCCGCGCTTCCAGTGCTTTCGGTTTCGAAGCTCAGCCGAACCACCGCGCCAGCGGTGGGGGCCACATGTTGTTCGGTCGCCTTGAGTTCGACGTTCAGCGGCAGGCCCTTGGGGTCGAGTTCGATGCTGTTTCTGGCGTAGGGCGTCAATGTCGACACGACGCCGCGGCCCTTGGAATCCAGGCGCACCCCGCTGCTGGTCAGCACCCGGGCGCCGGCAGCGTCTTTCGCCTCGACGATTGCGATGGTTTCGCCGGAGTTCGGGGTCATGACGACGCCGCCGCCATACGCCACGACGCCGCCGGAAAGGCCCGCGCCGTATTGCGTGTAGTTCGAGCTGGTGCTGGCGTTGGCCGACACGGCGGCCACCGGCGTGCGGTACGAGGCGTTGGCCGCGATGTTGGTGTTGGCTGGACCATTTGACGACATGGCGCGCCCGGCGCTCACGCCATAGTTGAACGCGTTGCCGGCGCCGAGGGCTCCTGCCACCGACTGCTGGATGCTGCTCGAACCGTCCGATCCCTTCTGCATGCTGGTCGAGGCGTAGACCGGGTTCTGGTTGCGGCCCAGCGGAATGCCCACGTTGAGCATGACCTGGTTGTCCCACTTCTGCGTGCCCACGTTGAGCTGACGCGTCGCCGACACGCTGTAGTTCACGTTCTTGTAGCTGTTGCTGTAACCGGCCTGGAGCTGGGTGTCGCGGCCGGGTTTGTCCCAGTAATCCTGCGTCGATCCGGTGAAATGGACGGACCCATAACCCTGCGGCAGTTTCTGGTTGATGGTCGCCTGCAGGCGGCCGCGCTGCGTTCCATATTGGCCCGCGCCTTGCCCGTGCTCCTGCCGGGATCGCAGTTCCATGGCGTCGGCCATGCTGAGGTAGCCGCGGCTGGAATAGCGATAGGCGCCCAGGGTGAGGCTGGTGCTGGTGGGCTCCAGAAATTTGGAGTAGCTCAGTTTGACGCTTTGTCCATTGCGGTTCTTTTCTTTGGGCAGGCGCGTGGCAGCCTGCGTGATGTCCAGCCCAAACGCGCCGAAGTCCGTGTTCAACGCGGCGCCGCCCAATACGGCGCCGTAGCCTTGGGCCGCGGTCAGGCCGCCGTAGGCGGTCACGAGATTGTTGATGCCATGCTGCACGGTCGCTTGCGCCATCAACGGCCGATCGGCCGTCTGCGGCGTGCGGTATTGGCCCGCGGTCACGCTGTATCGGGTCACGCCCGGGCGCAAGGAATTCACGGCGCCGGAGAAAGGAACCCGGGAGACCAGGACACGGCCGTCGGCTTCGTTGACCACCATTTCCAGGTCGCCGCCGTATCCGGTGGCATACAGGTCGTCGATGATGAACGGGCCGGGGGCCACGGTGGTTTCGTAAATGATGTTGCCGTTCTGGCGGACCTGGACGCGCGCGTTGGTGTTGGCGATGCCGCGCAGGGTAGGCGCAAAGCCGCGCTGCGATTCGGGATACATGCGATCGTCGCTGGACATCTGTACGCCGCGGAACCCGACGCTGTCGAAAGTGGACCCGTCCGTGAACGCGTCGCCGATGACCAGCTGGCTTTTCATGCCGGTGATGTTGCGCTGCAGATTCGTCTGCACGCTTTGATACTGCAGGCCGCGCTTGCTGTCCTTGGTCGCGTTGCCGGTGTGACGCAGGCGCCAGGGGCCGACGTTCGCGCCGGCGTTCAGGCCCGCAAAACTCTGGGTCGAAGCCTTGCCATCGGCGCGAGAGGTGTAGAAGTTGGCGTTGTAATTCAGAAGCGCGGCGGGCACCCCTTCGTCCCAATGTTTGGGGTCCACAAAACCGCGGCCCTGCCGGACCAGCGACGCCTGCGGCACCGTCACGTTCAGCCGCTGCTCGCCCGCATCGAACTCCGCGCGCGCTTCCTTCACCAGGTCGGTCAGCGCGACACATTGGTCGCCCGACAACCGTCCGGCGCCCGCGGCGTCAACCTTGGCAAGATCGATGCCCACCAGCTCCACGAGCGCCTGGTCGAAGCACGCCTGAAGCGGCGCGTTTGCGGAAGACGATTTATCGATACGCACGTCAGAACGACCCAGCCAGCGGTCGTTCACCAGCACGTCGAGGCGGTAGGTGCCCGGGATTGCGCTGTTTGAGCGCGAGAACTGGCTGACGTCCACGTTCGCGCCGCCCAAAAAGGCATCGTTGAACTCCACGTCCGCTTCCATGGCGGCGAGCTCGGTGCTGCCTGCGGCCCAGGCAGTTGCGCTGAGCAGGCTTAGCGTGATCGCGGCGAGCGCGAAATGCGGCGTGGTGGCAAGACGTTCCATGATGGGCAGGGGCGTGATCAGGCGCGGCGCTGCCGGCAGGCTGATGCCGGCCGATCGTGCCGCGTTGCTGGCGTCGGGAATGGGATTGGTGAGCAGACAGCCGGCCGGTCGATCCGGGCCGGTAATGCTTGTGTCGTGCTAGGTGGCGCTGACGGACCGGGCGCCTTTGACCGCGCCGCCATGGTCATTCAGGAAGCGGTACGTGACTTCGGCATTTGCGCCCTGGACCACGTCGCCCACAAGGGGAAGGATCTTTTTTTCGCCCGGGGCAAGCATGTCCCCGTCGGTGAACTTTGCGCGCTTGCCGTTGCTTGCCACGTTTACCTCGATGAAGGTGACGTGATACGGCGTGGGATTGTTGGCTTCGATGGCGTTGCGGTTGCCGGACTTGACCAGGCGCCAGCTGACTTGCGAGGGCGCGTCCTCGGCCTTGCCTTTGAGCCCTGCGGGCCGGTAGAACAGCTTGATCCGCGAGCGGAATGCCATCTGCAGCAGGTTCTGGTCGGCTTTGTCCTTGGGCGGAATTTCCAGCACGTTGAGCCAGAATACGGACTCTTTGTCCTGGACCATCGGTTCGCCCGTGTGCATCAGGCGCAGGGTCTGGCCCTTGCCCTGGTCGATCCGGGTGACGGGCGGGGTCACGATAAACGGCACCTGGATGGATCCCGGCGCCGCCTTGGCGTCGCCCTTGTCGATCCAGGCCTGGGTGAGGGCGGGCTGGCTGCCCTCGTTCTTGAGCTTGACGTTGACTTCCGCCTGCCCGGCCTCGTAGATGATGCGAGTGCCGCCAATGACGACGGATGCGGTGGCCGGCGCTGCGGCGGAAATACAGCCTGCCAACGCGGTGGCGGCAATGACTACGTTGAATGGGTTCATCGGATTCCTCGGACTATAACGGTGGGTCTTGACTACTGATCCGGGCGGCTTCAAGGCATTGCAGAGGCCAAGCCTGGCGGCTTATTGGTAAATGATGGTGTATTTGGCGGTGGCGGTTACGTGGCCGGCGCTGGCCTGACCGAGTGCGAAATACTGGGCCAGGTAATTGAGCGAGGCCTCGCCGCTGCTCAGGGAAACGGCTTTGGAGTTCTGGGCTTCGTCGGCCACTGTGACGTTGATGGGCGTTGCGTCGCCATTCAGAAGGCGGATTTCAACGTTGTTTGCGCCACCCGCGCCGATTGTCAGATTGCCGGTTGCGGCATTGCCGTTGGAGCCGGGTTCGAAAAGGGTGTGGACCGTGCCCGTGTCCGGGGTGCATGCCGTCAGTCGGATGGTGAAAGGCGTGGTACCGGCCGTTTGGCCTGCCGTGGTCAGGGCGTCGACGCCGACCGAGGGCATGAGCACGTTGAAATTCTTGTTGCCGCTGCCGTTGCCGTCGATGGTGCACGTGTTGGCGGAGATTGCGCCGGTGAAGTTGATTGTGCCGTCGGCGGCGAACGCCAGTTGCGAAGTGGAAGCGAAGGCGCTGATGGCCAGCGCAATGAACACCTTGGATTTCATGATTTGATGTCTGTCAAAAAGGGCTGAAAAACGATTTGCCGACGGTGTTTTTCAGCGGTTCAGGGTGTGTTTCCGTCGACAGGGGTCATTACATTCGGTCTGAGAAGTGGTGTCTTTAATAAAATTCTGATAATTCGCCACAGAGTAATTTTGCGGATAGCATCCCCGCCATGATTCCGATAGCACTTCCCAGCGCCAGTTTTTTCATCTTGCTCACCGCCGGCTTCTTTGCAGGGCTATTGCTGCTGGGATGGGGGCTGGTTCTGGCGGTCAGCCGCGGCGCGCGGCGCACGGTTCGCAAATACTGGAAGACGTCGGCGTTGCTGTGCGTGGCACTGTTGGTGCCATTCGGCTTTTATGCGTGGTTCCAGGCCATGATGTGGCAGATCGAGCGGGAGATCGAACGCGGCGAAGCGGCACGCAATGTGACGTTGCAGCAGGCCGCGACAGTGAGCGGTGTCACGATGCCTGCCGGTACGCGGTTGAAACTGCAGGACGAAGGAAAACTCGACACCTACGTCGAGGCCAGCTTTCCGCAGGCGGTGTCCATGCTGGGTGTGAACGCGACGTTCGTGCGGCGTTATCTCGATGCCGAATACGAGAAGGACACGTATGCGCTGCTGGGCAGGCATCCGCGATCGGTCATTCTGCGCGGCGCCGGTGTGCAGGACGTGCAGGGCTGGCGTTGCGATGCCACGCAGGACATCGAGTTCGACGTGATGCCCGATGGCGCCTTGAAGGCGTTTGAACAATGTGTGCTGGCGGACGGCAACCGGGCCGCAGACCTGGAGATCGCGCCGGGGGCTGTGCTGCGAGGGTCTGACGGCACCGTCTATACCGATGGTTCGCGCGACCCGGACCGTTGGCGGGTGAGCGTGAATGGCACGACTGCCGTGCAGGTGTTCGGGCTTTACCTGAGCCGGCCGAGCCTTTATCTGGATGCGTCGCGCGAAGTGCTGCGGGTCACGGATGCGGAGCTCGCCTGTAGCACCCCGTTCGGCGGGTTGACCTACCCCGCCGGCACGCAATTCAAGACTGCGCGGCGCAAGGCCGCGGGCGAGCGCGAACCGTATCCCGGTGTGCTGGTTTTCTCGCCGTGGAACGGGCAGGCTGCCAAGCGCGCCGGCCATGAGGATGTGCCCGAGGGCAAGTCCGTCTTGCAGACGCTGCAAGGCGAGGTCGTGGACATCGTGGATAACGAAGCGGCGGGCGTGATCCGCTTCGATACCTTCATCATTGACGGCAAGGAGCCGGAGCGCCCGGCCCGGGCGCGCTGCCCCTGAGCGGGCGCGTCAGCCGCCGGATGCGTCAATAGCCGATGCCGCGCGCCATCAGCACCGCGAAGAGCGGCAGGAAGATGAACAGGTGCGAGGCGATCATCACCCAGCGCCGGGCGCGCTTGATCTCGGGCAGGGCGGGGACGAACTCCGGCTGCTGGCGACGTTGCTTTGCCCAGCGCAGGAACGTGAGCGTGGGCGGGATGGAACAGAGCGCGATGACGACGAAGAGCGAGACCTTGGCGTGGAACCAGGGGTTGCCCATGTAGAACGCCGCGCCTTTGGCGCCCAAGGTCAGCCGCAGCACGCCGGTGACCAGGACCAGGATTGCGGACACGCCGTAGAGGCGGTCGTAGATGATCAGGCGCTTCACGCCGGCCGGCGTCAGGTCAGGCCGTAGCAGGACGGCTTCGGCGGTCAGGACCACCACGAGTACGAAGATCGCCAGATAGTGGAACCAGGCATACATTGCATCGGCCAGCATGTCGTCTCCAGGGTAAAGGACAAGCTAGGTTTTACCATCCCGAAATAAAACGGGCGCCCCGTTCAGGGGCGCCCGCGTGTCTGCAGCGAGACGGTGCGATCAGCGGCGGCGCTTCTTGGCTTCTTCAGCGGCTTCCTGCTGCGCGTCCACCACGGCCAGCGCCGTCATGTTGACGATGCGGCGCACGGTGGCGCTGGTGGTCAGGATGTGCACGGGACGCGCGGCGCCCAGCAGGATCGGACCCATCGCGACGCCATTGCTGCCGGTCATCTTCAGCATGTTGTACGTGATGTTGCCCGTGTCCAGATTGGGCATGACCAGCAGGTTGGCGCGGCCCTTCAGCGTGCTGTCCGGATAGGCCAGGACGCGGATTTTTTCGGACAGGGCGGCATCAGCGTGCATTTCGCCGTCGACTTCGAGATCGGGCGCGCGGTCTTGCACGATCTGGCGCGCGGCGGCCATCTTGCGCGACGATTCCGTGACGCGGCTGCCGAAGTTCGAGTGCGACAGCAGGGCGATCTTCGGCACGACGCCGAAACGCAGCATTTCATCGGCGGCCTGGATGGTGATGCTGGCGACTTCGTCGGCCGACGGGTTCTCGTTGACGTGCGTGTCGGTGACGAACAGCGTCTGGTCGGGCAGCATCAGCACGTTCAGGGCGGCGTACGTCTGGCCTTCCTTCTTGCCGATGATTTCGTCGATGTACTTGAGCTGGTTGTCGTACTTGCTGGCCACGCCGCACAGCAGCGCGTCGGCGTCGCCACGGCGCAGCAGCATCGCGCCGATCAGCGTGTTGTGCTTGCGGATCATCGCCTTGGCGATGGCCGGCGTCACGCCTTCACGGCCCTTCAGCTGGTAGTACGCGTTCCAGGTTTCGTTGAAGCGGCTGTCGTCTTCGGGATCGACGATCTCGAAGTGCTGGCCGGCGACGAGGCGCAGCCCGGCCTTCTGGATGCGCATCTCGATGACGGCGGGACGGCCGATCAGGATCGGGAAAGCCAGCTTTTCGTCGGCGACCGTCTGCACGGCGCGCAGGACGCGTTCGTCTTCGCCGTCGGCGTAGATGACGCGCTTGGGCGCCTTCTTGGCCTGGGCGAACAGCGGGCGCATCAGTTGGCCCGAGTGGTACACGAAGCCCATCAGCTTCTGGCGGTAGGCTTCGATGTCTTCGATGGGACGAGCGGCGACGCCGGAGTCGGCGGCAGCTTGTGCCACGGCCGGGGCGATCTGCACGATGAGGCGCGGATCGAACGGCTTGGGGATGATGTACTCGGGGCCGAACGACAGTTCCTGGCCGGCGTAGGCGCGGGCCACTTCATCGTTCTGCTCGGCCTGCGCCAGATCGGCGATGGCCTTGACGCACGCCAGCTTCATTTCTTCGGTGATGCGCGAGGCGCCGGCATCCATGGCGCCGCGGAAGATGAAGGGGAAGCACAGGACGTTGTTGACCTGGTTCGGGTAGTCCGAACGGCCGGTCGCGATGATGCAGTCGGGGCGCGCGGCCTTGGCGACTTCGGGGCGGATTTCGGGTTCCGGGTTGGCCAGGGCCAGGATCAGCGGACGGTCGGCCATGGTCTTGACCATGTCGGCGGTCAGCACACCGGCGGTGGAGCAACCCAGGAACACGTCGGCGCCATTGACCACGTCAGCGAGCGTGCGCGCGTCGGTCTTTTGCGCGTAGCGCTTCTTGTTGGCTTCCATGTTTTCGTCGCGGCCGTCCCAGATGACGCCGCGCGAATCGACCACGAAGATGTTTTCGCGCTTGATGCCCAGGTGAACCAGCAGGTCCAGGCAGGCGATGGCGGCGGCGCCGGCGCCCGAGCACGCCAGCTTGACCGAGCCGATGTCCTTGTTCACGACCTTCAGGCCGTTCAGGATGGCGGCCGACGAGATGATGGCGGTGCCGTGCTGGTCGTCGTGGAAGACGGGGATCTTCATGCGCTCGCGCAGCTTCTTCTCGATGTAGAAGCATTCGGGCGCCTTGATGTCTTCAAGGTTGACGCCGCCCAGCGTGGGTTCCAGCGCCGCGATGATGTCGACCAGCTTGTCCGGATCGTTCTCGGCCAGTTCGATGTCGAACACGTCGATGCCGGCGAATTTCTTGAACAGGCAACCCTTGCCTTCCATCACGGGCTTGGCGGCCAGCGGGCCGATGTTGCCCAGGCCCAGCACGGCGGTGCCGTTGGTGATCACGCCCACGAGGTTGCCGCGCGACGTGTACTTGGAGGCGGCGTCGTCGCCCTGGTCGAAAATGGCCATGCAAGCCGCAGCCACGCCGGGGGAGTAGGCCAGGGACAGGTCGTCCTGGTTGGCCAGGGTCTTGGTCGGGGTGACCGAGATTTTGCCGGGAGTGGGATAGGCGTGGTAGTCCAACGCCAGTTTGGTGAGAGTTTCGTCCATGGGATCGGGGCCTGAAAGGGCTAACGGAAAAAAACGGGATGAAAAATCGGGATGACAAAAGGCGGGCTCGCGGCCCGCCGTATTCTTTGCGAAATGCTTGGGGAACACCCGTATTTCACCAGAAAGCGAGGGTGCTTGGTTGCTGCACTGCAGCGAGTGTTCGCGTTGGTTAGCTTTTAATCAAGCAAACACCAGCGCTGCATCGGTCCGATGGTCGAGGTTCGACGGACGAGAGTCAGACCTCCCAGGGCGGCGCCTGGCGGCTGCCGGCATTCAGGGATTCGCGCAGTGCGCGCGTGTCGTCCTGCCTGCCCAGGCTGTCCAGGGCGTACAGCACGATCCAGTCCGCGCTGACCTCGAAGAAATCGCGCAGCTGGGCCCGGGTGTCGCTGCGGCCGAACCCGTCGGTGCCGAGCGTGCGGTAGGGCGCGGGCACGTACGCGCGGATCTGTTCGGGTACGGCGCGCACGTAATCGCTGGCGCCGATCACGGGCGCGTCGCTGCCGCCCAGGCAGGTGCGCACCCAGTCCTGATCGTCGGGCGCGTCCAGGCCCAGCACACGTGCGCGCTCGGCCTGGAGGCCGCTGCGGGCCAGTTCCGAGAAGCTGGTGACGCTCCAGACCTCGGCGTCCACGCCGAATTCATCCTGCAGGCGCGTGGCGGCCATTTCGGCCTCGCGCAGCATGGGGCCGGCGGCCAGAAGGCGGACCCGAGCCTTGCCGCGCGCGGGCCGCAGCCGGTACAGGCCGCGCAGGATGCCTTCGCGCGTGGCCGGGTCCTCGGGCATGCCGGGCTGCGCCAGGTTCTCGTTCGTGACCGTCAGGTAGAAGAATTCGTCGCGTTGCTCGTCCAGCATGCGGCGCATGCCGTGTTCGACGATGACGGCGACCTCGTAGGCGTAGGCCGGGTCGTAGGCGCGGCAGTTGGGGACGGTGGCGGCCATGATGTGGCTGGAGCCGTCCTGGTGTTGCAGCCCCTCGCCGCCCAGCGTCGTGCGGCCCGACGTGGCGCCGATCAGGAAGCCCCGGGTGCGCTGGTCGGCGGCCGCCCAGATCAGGTCCCCGATGCGCTGGAATCCGAACATCGAGTAATAGATATAGAAGGGCAGCATCGGCAGGCCGTTGACCGAATAGCTGGTGCCGGCCGCGGTCCATGACGAGATCGCGCCGGCCTCGGTGATGCCTTCTTCGAGGATCTGGCCGTCGCGGGCCTCGCGGTAGTACAGCACCGAGCCGATGTCCTCGGGTTCATAGAGCTGACCTTGCGCGGAATAGATGCCGATCTGCCGGAACAGGTTGGCCATGCCGAAGGTGCGGGCTTCGTCGGCAACGATGGGCACGATGCGCGGACCCACGGTGGCGTCTTTCAGCAGCGCGGTGAGCATGCGCACGATGGCCATCGTGGACGACATCTCCTTGCCGTCTGCGGCCAGGGCGAAACGCGCCCATTGGTCTGCGTCCGGGGGCGCGAGCCGCGGGGCCTCGGCGTTGCGGCGCGGAATGTAGCCGCCCAGCGCGGCGCGGCGCGCCTGCAGGTGGCGCAGCTCGGCGCTGTCGTCGGCGGGCCGGTAGAACTTGAGCGCCAGGCAGTCGGCGTCGGAAATCGGCAGGGCGAAGCGGTCGCGGAAGGCGAGCAGCGCCTCGTCGTCCAGCTTCTTCTGCTGGTGGGTGGTCATCTTGCCCTGGCCGGCCGTCCCCATGCCAAACCCCTTCTTGGTCTGCGCGAGGATGACGGTGGGCTGGCCGCGATGGCGCGCGGCGCGGTGGTAAGCGGCGTGGATCTTCACCATGTCGTGGCCGCCCCGGCTCAGGCGGTCGATGGCTTCGTCCGACCAGTCTGCCACCAGTGCAGCCAGTTCGGGATTCTGGTTGAAGAAATGGGCGCGGTTGAAGGCGCCGTCGTTGGCCGCGAAGGTCTGGAACTGGCCGTCCACGGTGTTGGCGAAGGCGCGGGCCAGCGCGCCGCCCGTGTCCCGGCGCAGCAGGGCGTCCCAGTCGCTGCCCCAGACCAGCTTGATGACGTTCCAGCCGGCACCCGCATACAGGGTTTCCAGCTCATCGATGATGCGGCCGTTGCCACGCACGGGACCGTCCAGGCGCTGCAGGTTGCAGTTGACGACGAAGATCAGGTTGTCGAGCTTTTCGCGCGCGGCCAGCGTGAGCGCGGCGATGGATTCGGGCTCGTCCATTTCGCCGTCGCCGAAAATGCCCCACACCTTGCGGTCGGCGCCGGGCACGAGGGAGCGGTGCTCCAGGTAGCGCATGAAGCGCGCCTGGTAGATCGCGTTGATGGGGCCGATACCCATCGAACCCGTGGGGAACTGCCAGAAGTCGGGCATCAGCCACGGGTGGGGATAGGACGACAGGCCCCGCAGGCCGCGCGTGGTGGCCGTGATTTCCTGGCGGAAGTGCGCCAGGTCATCTTCGCCCAGAAAGCCTTCCAGGAAGGCGCGCGCGTACACGCCGGGCGCAGAGTGCGGCTGCATGTAGACGATGTCGCCGGGATTGCCGTCCGAGCGCGCCCGGAAGAAATGGTTGAAGCCGACCTCGAACAGGTCGGCGGCAGATGCATAGCTGGCGATGTGGCCGCCGAGTTCGCCATGCGCCTGGTTGGCGCGCACCACCATCGCCAGCGCGTTCCAGCGGTTGATGCGGGCGATGCGCTCTTCGACGGCCAGATTGCCGGGAAACGGCGGTTCCTGGTCGGCGGGAATGGTGTTCAGGTACGCGGTGCGGGTCTGGCTGTTGGCGCGCAGGCCGAGCGAGGCGGCATGACCCAGCACGCTGTCCAGCACATAGCCGGCACGATCGGCCCCGTCCGCCTCCAGCAGGGACTGCAGCGCTTCGCGCCATTCGGCGGTTTCTGCGGGGTCGGCGTCGTCTTGGCGGGCCGATGCGGAAAGAGGCTGGCGAGGGTCGAGCATGGTAAGTCGTCTCCTGTTTTTATCCTCATCCTAGACCCATGCGCCAGGCATGAGGCATCGAAATTCCCGGGCAAATCCTGCGCTTTCAGCATAATCTTTCGCCAGGGTCCCGCGCCACGGCAGGTTCTACCGCCGCATCGTGCTTACGGCTGGTGACCACGGTGTGGACGGCCAGGCGCTAGAATTCGCGGCTATCAATAGGGAGAAACCCATGACTGAGCCCATCCGCGTTCCGCCGGAGGTCACGCTGCCGGAGCTGACGTTCCGCGGCGTCCTGCTCGGCGCGCTGATCACCGTCATCTTTACCGCCTCGAACGTGTTCCTGGGGCTGAAGGTGGGCCTGACGTTTTCGTCCGCCATCCCGGCGGCGGTCATCTCGATGTCCGTCCTTCGCATGTTCAAGGACGCCAACATCCTTGAAAACAACATGGTGCAGACGCAGGCTTCGGCGGCCGGCACGCTGTCGGCCATCATCTTCATCCTGCCGGCGCTGGTCATGATGGGCCACTGGCAGGGTTTTCCGTTCTGGCAGACGCTGGGCATATGCGCGGCCGGCGGCATGCTGGGCGTGATGTTCACGATTCCGTTGCGTCACGTGATGGTGGTGCAGAGCAACCTGCCGTATCCCGAGGGCGTGGCGGCGGCCGAGATTCTGCGCGTCGGCAGCGCCGAGCGCGCGCAGGACGAGCCGCAGGACGCCGCGGGCGCCTCGGCCAAACCCGCCGCCACGGGCATGGGCGACATCGTCGCCGGCGGCATCGCGGCGGCCGTGGTCAGCTTTGCGGCCAACGGCCTGCGGGTCCTGGGCGACAGCGTGAGCGGCTGGTTTGCATTGGGCGGCGCGGTGTTCCGCCTGCCGATGGGCTTTTCGCTGGCGCTGCTGGGCGCGGGCTATCTGATCGGCATCGTTGCCGGGCTGGCGATGCTGACGGGCCTGGTGATTGCGTGGGGCATCGCGGTGCCCATCCTGACCGCCATGGGCGACATGCCCGCCGGCGCGACGTTGGCCTCGTACGCCACGGGCTTGTGGTCCTCGCAGGTACGCTTCATTGGCGCGGGCGTGATCGCCGTGGGCGCGATCTGGACGTTGGCGACGCTGTTCGTGCCGATGGCGCGCGGCGTGAAAGCGTCGTTTTCGGCGCTGACCAAGGAGGGCGCCGCACGCGCCGGGGCCGCGCCGCGCACCGAGCGTGACCTGTCGGCCGGCTGGATCTCGGCGGTGACGCTGGTGCTGGTGGCGATCCTGGTCTTCACGTTCCAGGTGTTTCTGTCCGGCACGCCGCTGTCGGCGGGCGGCATCTGGAAGCTGGTGGCCTACGCGGTGCTGTTCGCATTTGTGTTCGGTTTTCTGGTGGCGGCCGCCTGCGGCTACATGGCGGGCCTGGTGGGTTCGTCGACCAGCCCGATCTCCGGCGTGGGCATCGTCGCCATCGTGCTGGTGTCGGTGCTGATGCTGGGCGTGGGCGGCGATCTGATGGCGCTGGAAAATGGCGTGCAGATGGCGATCGCGCTGGCGATCTTCAGCACGTCGGCCGTGGTGGCGGTGGCGTCCATTTCGAACGACAACCTGCAGGACCTGAAGACCGGCTGGCTGGTGGGCGCAACGCCGTGGCGCCAGCAGGTTGCGCTGCTGATCGGCTGCGTGGTGGGCGCCGCGGTGATCTCGCCGGTGCTGGAGCTGCTGTACAACGCGTATGGTTTCGCGGACGCGATGCCGCGCGAGGGCATGGACCCGTCGCAGGCGCTGTCGGCGCCGCAGGCCACGCTGATGCTGGCGATCACGCGCGGCATCTTCACCCACCAGCTCAACTGGACCATGATCCTGATCGGCATGGCCGTCGGCGTGGCCCTGATCGTGGTGGATGAAATTCTGAAGCGCACGTGCAAGGTTGCGCGCATCCCCGTGCTGGCGGTGGGCATCGGCATCTACCTGCCGCCGACCGTGGCCGCGCCCATCGTGGCGGGCGCGCTGCTGGCGTGGCTGCTGGAAGGCGCGCTGCGCCGCCGCGCTGCCGCCGCCGGCCAGCCCTATGAGAGCTACGCCGAAGCGGCCAACCGCCGCGGCGTGCTGCTCGCTTCCGGGCTGATCGTGGGTGAGAGCCTGGTGGGTGTGCTGATGGCCGCGATCATCGGGGCAGCGGGGTCCGAGGCGCCGCTGGCGATCGTTGGTGAAGACTTCGCCGGCATGGCGTCCTATCTGGGCCTGGCCGTGTTCGTCCTGGTGGCGGTGCTGTTCTGGCGCCGGGTGATGCGGCTGGCGTAGAACAGGGTGTCAGACACCCGTGCCCGGTTGCAGCAGATCCGCCAGCGTACGCGCGATGACCTTCGTCGCGCGTCGCAGGTCTTCCAGAACGACACGTTCGTCGCTCCGCTTGGCGTGCGATTCCAGCACCGTGCGCGGACCTGCGCCGTAGATCACGCCGGGGATGCCGGCCTCGGCGTATAAGCGCACGTCGGTGTACAGCGGCGTGCCCATCGCCGGAATGGGTTCGCCGAACACGGCCTCGCCGTGTTGCTGGATGGCCTGCACCAGCGGCTGCGCGCCCGGCAGCGGGCGCATCGAATTGGCCAGCAACAGCCGCTTGATGTCCACGCGGATGCCGGGACATGACGCTGCGGTTTCCTCGATGATGCGCCGGATGCCGGCCTCGACCTCGACGGCGTTTTCTTCGGGAATCATGCGGCGGTCCAGCTTGAAGCTGACCTTGCCCGGCACCACGTTCGTGTTGGTGCCGCCTTCGATCCGCCCCACGTTCAGGTACGGATGCGAAATGCCCGGCACCTGCGACGTGATCTTGCGGTACTGCGCGTTCTGCGCATACAAGGCATTGAGCAGCGCGACGGCGCCCTGCAGGGCGTCGACGCCGCTGCTGGGAATGGCGGCGTGGGCCATCTTGCCGTGCACCGTTACCTCCATCTGCAGGCAGCCATTGTGCGCGGTGACGACTTCATAGCTGAAGCCCGCCGCGATCAAGAGGTCGGGGCGCGTCAGCCCCTGTGCGAGCAGCCAGCCGGGACCCAGCAGGCCGCCGAATTCCTCGTCATACGTGAAGTGCAATTCCACCGCGCCGCGGGTCGGCTTGGCGATGGCTTCCAGCGCCCGCACGGCGAACGTGAAGCTGGCGAAGTCGCTCTTGCTGACCGCGGCGGCGCGGCCGTACAGGCTGCCGTTGTCGATCTCGGCGCCATAAGGATCGTGCGTCCAGCCGTCTCCGGGCGGCACCACGTCGCCGTGGGCGTTGAGCGCGATGCGCAGGCCGTCGCGGCCGTATTCGCGCCGCACGATGAGGTTGGTGATGGACTGCATGCCGTAGTCCTGCACGGCCTGCGCAGGCACGGGATGCGCTTCGGCCTCAAGGCCAAAGCCCTGCAGCAGTTCCGCGGTGCGCACCGCGTGCGGCGCGTTGTTGCCGGGCGGCGTGTCGGTGGGCACGCGCACCAGTTCCTGCAGGAAGCGGACTTGTTCGTCGAAATGGGCGTCAACCCAGGCGTCGAGTCGGGCGTAATCGGTCATGGCGTTATGTCGAGGTTTCGTTGGCCAGCGCATCGAGCAGGCTCAGCATGGCCTGCGCGGCAAGTTCGATGTCGTCGCTGGTGGTGGATTCGTTGGGGTTGTGGCTGATGCCGTTGTTCTGGCCGCGCACGAACAGCATGGCTTGCGGCATGACCTCGTGCAGTTTCATGGCGTCGTGGCCCGCGCCGCTGGGCATGCGGTGCACGGGTACGCCCAGCGCGTCGACCGCGCGTTCCCAGCGCTGCTGCCAACGCGGATCGCTGGGCGCGGCGGAGGCGCGCATGGTTTCCTCCAGCGCGTAACGCAGGCCGCGCCGCTGGCAGATGGCGGCCAGTTCGGCCAGCACGTCCTCCGCCAGCGCGTCGCGCTGCGTATCGCTGGGCGCGCGCAGATCCAGGCTGAATCGGCATTCGCCCGGCACGACGTTGATCGACCCGCTGGGCACCTCAAACATGCCCACGGTGCCGACCGAGTCGCCATCGCGGGCGGCGCGCCGTTCGACAAACAGCGCCAGTTCGGCGGCGGCCACGGCGGCGTCGCGCCGGCGGTCCATGGGCGTCGTGCCCGCGTGGCTGGCCAGGCCCAGGATCTGCACTTGATAGCGCACGCAGCCGTTGATCGACGTGACGACGCCCAGCGGCAGCCCCAGTTCGTACAGCACGGGGCCTTGTTCGATGTGGACCTCGACAAAGCCCAGGTAGCGGGCCGGATCGCACCGCAGGCCGGCAATGCCGTCGATGTCCAGCCCCGCGTGCAGCATGGCGTCGCGCATGGTGATGCCGTCGGCGTCCTTCTGGTCCAGCCATTCAGGCTTGAAATCGCCGATCAGGGCGCCCGATCCCAGGAACGTCGCGCGATAGCGCTGGCCTTCTTCTTCGGCGAAGGCGATCACCTCGACGTCGAAGGGCAGCCGGCGGTTCTGGCGGTGCAGCGCGCGCACGCAGGCCATGGGCACGAAGATGCCGAGCCGGCCGTCGTACTTGCCGGCGTTGCGTACCGTGTCGAAATGGCTGCCCGACATGAGGACCGGTGCGCCGGGCTGCGCGGCACGGTAACGCCCGACCACGTTGCCGACGGCATCGATGCCGACCTCGTCAAAGCCGCAGTCCTTCATCCATTGCGAGATGCGCGCGGCGCAGGCGCGGTGCGCGTCGGTCAGATAGGTGACTGTGAGTTGGCCTTTCTCGGCGTAGCCCGGATCGCTGTAGACGCTGAGCGCCTCGTGCCAGTCCCAGATGTCCTTGCCCATTCCGGGTTCGCCGACGCGCTCGCGCGGGCTCGGCTCGGCGTTCGGATCGTTCAGATTGTTGGTCATGGTCGTCCTGTTCAACGGTCGGGGGTGTAGGGGTGCGTGGCTTTCCAGTGACGCGCGATGTCCAGCCGGCGGCAGATCCAGACGCGGTCGTGGCGCGCGATGTGATCCAGAAAGCGTTGCAGGGCGACGATGCGTCCGGGGCGGCCCAGCAGGCGGCAGTGCATGCCGATGCTGAGCATCTTTGGCGCCTCGGTGCCTTCGGCATAGAGCGCGTCGAAGCTGTCTTTCAGGTACTGGAAGAAGGGATCGGCGTGCGAATAGCCCTGCGGCAGCGCAAAGCGCATGTCGTTGCAGTCCAGCGTGTAGGGCACGATGAGCTGCGGCGCGGTCGAGCCATCGGTCTTGCGGACCTGCATCCAGAAGGGCAGGTCGTCGCCGTAGTAATCGCTGTCGTATTCGAATCCGCCGTCGTCGGCGACCAGCCTGCGCGTGCGCGGGCTGTCGCGTCCGGTGTACCAGCCCAGCGGGCGCGTGCCGGTCAGCGTGGTGATGGCGTCGATGGCCAGCCGCATGTGCTCGCGTTCGGTGGCCTCGTCCACGTCCTGGTAATGGACCCAGCGCCAGCCGTGGCAGGCGATCTCATGGCCCAGTTCCACGAAGGCAGCCGTCAGGTCGGGGTGGCGTTGCAGGGCCATGCCCACGCCGAACACCGTCAGCGGCAGTTGCCGCTTTTCGAATTCACGCAGAATGCGCCACACGCCCGCTCGTGACCCGTATTCGTAGATGCTTTCCATGCTGAGATGGCGGTTCGGATAGCTGGCGGGGTTGAACATCTCGGACAGGAATTGCTCGGAGCCGGCGTCGCCATGCAGCACGCTGTTTTCGCCGCCTTCTTCGTAGTTCAGCACGAACTGCACGGCGATCCGCGCGTTGCCCGGCCACTGCGCGTGCGGCGGATTGCGTCCGTAGCCGACGAGGTCGCGGGGGTAGAGCAGCGTGGTGTCGTAGAGGGGCATCGGCGGTCGCAAGAAGGGGGATGATCGGTCGCGTGATGACGCGGGTCTGATCATGTATACAAAGTATGTACATCAAATACCAGCCGCCGGCCATCGGCGAATGCCCTACGCCGCGGTTTTCATACTGGCGCGGCGTCGCGCTCCTTGAACAATTCCTCGCCCATGAAGTCGATAAATACCCGTAGCTTGGGCGCCAGATGCTTGCTGGACGCCCACAGCAGCCGGAATGTGCCTTGGTGTTCGACATGGGCGTCCAGCACCGAAACCAGTTCGCCACGCTGCAAGGCAGGCCGCACCAGAAAATCGGGCAGGCACGCGATGCCCAGGCCTGCGACTGCCACATCCAGGAGGGCCGCAGACGTGTTGCACACCATCGACGCGGGCACTGTCCATTCGGGCATGCCTGCGTCGCGCTTCAGCGGCCACGGTTCAAGCTTGCCGGTGCTGGGGAATCGGTGCTGCAGGCAGGCGTGATGCAGCAGGTCGGCCGGACTGCGCGGCGTGCCGCGGCTGGCCAGGTAACCCGGCGCGGCGACAAGCAGCAGACGATAGTTGCCGACCGGGCGCGACACCAGCCGCGAGTCCGTCGGCTCGCCCGTGCGCATCACGATGTCGAAGCCTTCGTTGATGACGTCCACCAGACGATCTGAAAAATCCACGTCCAGTTCGATCGCGGGATAGCGGTGCATGAATGCGGTCAACGCCGGCATGACCAGCATGCCGACGAGCGGAAGGCTGATGCGCAATCGGCCTTGCGGCGCCTGGCGCGTTTTGGAGAGTTCGAGTTCGGCGGACTCGAGCTCGCACAGGATGCGCCGGCAACGTTCCAGGAAAACGGCGCCTTCGGCGGTCAAGGTGATGCTGCGCGTGCTGCGATGGAGCAGGCGCACGCCCAGGCGTGTTTCAAGCCGGCAGACGCTCTTGCCCACCGCCGACGCCGACACGTCCAGATGGCGGGCGGCTTCGGAATAACTGCGCATTTCGGCGGCTTGCACGAAGGCGGCAATGGCGCTGAGCGATTCAACCATGATGCGATTCAGGACAATTTGTCCGATATGTTTTGAACACCGGCATTATTGTCCCGGACTGCACTTGCCGCCAACATGGCTGCCTTCCCACAACACGTGCCGGCGTCGGGGATTTCCACCCGCCGCCGGCCAATCAAAAGGCAGAACATGGCAGGTGATCAGGCGGCGGCCTCCGGCCCCGGCGCGCGCGAGGCGCGTCTTCCCATTGCAGCACTGCTGGCCCTGGCGCTGGCCGGTTTCGTCACGATCCTGACGGAAGCCCTGCCGGCCGGCCTGTTGCCGCAGATCAGCGCGGGGCTGGCTATTTCCGAAGCGATGGCCGGACAGCTGGTGACGATCTACGCGATCGGTTCGCTGGCGGCGGCGATACCGTTGACCGCCGCGACGCGAGGCGTGCGCCGCCGCCCGTTGCTGCTGGCCGCGATCGCCGGCTTCGTCATCGCCAACACCATCACGACGGTGTCCGCCAGCTATGCGCTGACGATGGCGGCGCGTTTCGTCGCCGGCGTGTCCGCCGGGCTGCTGTGGGCGCTGGCCGCGGGCTACGCTGCGCGCATGGTGCCGGAGCATCAGAAAGGGCGGGCCATCGCCATCGCGATGGTGGGCACGCCGTTGGCGTTGTCGCTGGGCGTGCCGGCGGGCACCTTCCTGGGCAACGTGGTGGGATGGCGCTGGTGTTTCGGCATCATGAGCGCGCTGGCGCTGATCCTGATGGCGTGGGTGCGCATCCAGGTGCCGGACTTTGCGGGCCAGGCTGCGGGCAAGCGCGCGCCGCTGCGCCGCGTCTTCACCCTGCCGGGCGTGCGCGCGGTGCTGTTCGTGGTGTTTGCATTCGTCCTGGCGCACAACATTCTCTATACCTACATCGCGCCGTTCCTGGCGGCGCGCGGTATGGAGGACCGCACGGACGTGATGTTGCTGGTGTTCGGTCTGTCGTCGTTGATCGGGCTCTGGGTCATCGGCGTTCTGATCGACAGCCACCTGCGCGTGATGACGCTGGCCAGCACGGTGCTGTTCGCGTTGTCGGCATTGGTCTTGGGCTTCAGCGGCAATGATCCGGCCGTGGTGGTCACGGCGGTGGCGGCATGGGGCCTGGCGTTTGGCGGGGCGCCGACGCTGTTCCAGACTGCGCTGGCCAAGACCGCGGGCGAGTCGGCCGATGTGGCGCAGTCGATGCTGGTCACGGCCTGGAATCTGGCGATCGCGGGCGGCGGTGTCATCGGCGGCCTCCTGCTCGAAGGCGTGGGCGTCGCCGCCTTTGCGCCCGCGCTGGTGCTGTTGCTGGCGGCGACGCTGATCGTGGCGGCAGCGGCGCGCCGCCATGGGTTTCCCATGGCGGGCGGGCAGGGCTGCAATGTCAACGCAAGTCCCCGCAAGGCCACCCCGTGACGCCGAATCCGCCGCTATCCGTTGCGGTAGAGAAAGCTGTAGGCGTTGATCGCCGGCACCCCTCCCAGGTGCGCATACAGGACCTTCGAGCCGGCGGGAATTTCGCCTTTGCGGATGATGTCCATCATTCCCTGCATGGATTTTCCTTCGTACACGGGGTCGGTCATCATGCCTTCGAGACGGGCGCACGTGCGGATGGCGTCGTTGGTTTCGGCTGAGGGCAGGCCATATGCCGGATAGGCGTAGCGCGTGTCCAGCACCACGTCCTTGTCTTCGATGGGTTTGCCCAAGCCGACGAGGTCGGCGGTGCGCCGCGCGATGCGCAGGACCTGCGCGCGGGTTTGGTCCGGCGTGGCGGACGCATCGATGCCGATGACGCGATCGGCGCGGCCGTCGGCCGCAAAGCCCACCACCATGCCGGCCTGCGTGCTGCCCGTGACCGCGCACACGACGATGTAGTCGAATTTGAATCCCAGCTCGGCTTCCTGGCGGCGCACTTCTTCGGCAAAGCCTACATAGCCCAGCCCGCCTAATTCGTGATCGGACGCGCCCGCCGGAATCGCATAGGGCTTGCCGCCGCGGCGTTTCACTTCTTCCAGCGCCTCTTCCCAACTGCGGCGAAAGCCGATGTCAAAGCCCTGATCGACCAGCCGCACGTCCGCACCCATGAGGCGGCTCATCATGATGTTGCCGACGCGGTCGTAGACCGCATCGGAATAGTCCACCCAGTTCTCCTGGACCAGCACGCAGGCCAACCCCAGTTTGGCGGCCACCGCCGCGACCATCCGCGTGTGATTGGACTGGATGCCGCCAATCGTGACGAGCGTGTCGCAGCCTTGTTCCAGCGCCTGCGGAATCAGGTATTCGAGCTTGCGCAGCTTGTTGCCGCCGAAGGCGAGGCCGCTGTTGCAGTCCTCACGCTTGGCGTAGATCTCGACCTTGCCGCCCAGATGCTGCGACAAGCGCTCCAGCTTTTCGATCGGGGTATCGCCAAAGGTCAGGCGATGACGGGGAAAACGTTGCAGATCCATGGTGGCTCCTGGTGATTCTGGCGGGCCCGGCGTTGCGGCGGGGTTCGCAAAAATCATAGAAATCATGGGGTTGAGGGGTCAATTGCGTATTTTTTTAATCCGCCAAATCGAAAGGTCGTTTATCCCGATTAATCGATCTAATATTTGCAAAACAAAAAGACCGGCGAAATTAAATTTTTAGGGACGCTATCCATGACCGCCGTTTTCACGCTGGACCGCATCGACCGCCAGATCCTGCGCATTCTTCAGGACGATGCGCAGATCACCAATCTGGACTTGAGCGCCCGGGTGCATCTGAGCCCGGCAGCGTGCCTGCGGCGCGTGGAACGGCTGAAGAGCGAAGGCGTCATCCGAAAGACGGTCGCGTTGCTGGAGCCCGCTGACGTCGACATGGCCACGCTGGTCATCGTTGGCGTGGTGCTGGATCGCTCGACGCCCGATTCATTCACAGACTTCGAGGAAGCGGCCAAGGGCATCAGCGGTTGCCTGGAATGCCATCTGGTGGCGGGCGAATTCGACTATTTCCTGATGTTGCGTATCCGGGACCTGGAACGCTTCAACAAGCTGCATGCGGGCGAGATCATCAAGCTGCCTGGCGTACGCCAGATTCGTACTTTTTTCGTGCTCAAAGAGATCATGTCGACCACCGCGCTGCCGGTTTGACGACGCGTAAACGCAACACTCATCTTTTCTGTTATTTGAAATGACGCGCTGCCGCATTTTGCATTGACGGATTTTGGTGGCGCGTAGACGGTGCAATAGAAGGGGTTGGACGGACATTCCGTTGCCGCATGACAGCATTCCGAAAGGCCTTTTGCGTCACAGAAATGCAGGAAGACACCCATAAACTCAAAGGGTTATACTTCTCGACCATAGGCTTTCAAGGCTTGTACGCGCCTTCTGCCCCTGCTATCCGCCTAACGGGAAGCCCGTGTCGCGGAAGGTTTTCCTGCATCGTCTCGAGTGAAGCACTCGTAAAGGTGAAGCGATATGTCTTCGGAAATAGAATCTCTATCCACGTCTTACCTCTTTGGGGGTAATGCCCCGTATGTCGAGGAGCTTTACGAAGCCTACCTCGATAACCCCGGTTCGGTACCTGACAACTGGCGCGAATATTTCGACCAATTGCAGCACGCTCCCGCAACCGACGGCCAGGAATCCACTCGCGACCAGGCCCACGCTCCCATCGTCGAATCGTTCGCCCAGCGCGCCAAGGCCAATGCCTTCGTGCAACGCTGCGCCGAACCCGACCTGAGCGTGGCCAGCAAGCAGGTTTCGGTGCAATCGCTGATTGCCGCCTACCGTTCGCTGGGTTCGCGCTGGGCCGACCTCGATCCGCTCAAGCGCCAGGAACGTCCGCCGATCCCCGAGCTCGATCCCGCCTTCTACGGCCTGACCGAAGCCGATCTGGACCAGACGTACTCGGCCACCAACACCTACTTCACGACCGCCAGCACGATGACGCTGCGCGACATCCTGAAGGCGCTGCGCGACACCTACTGCCGCAGCATCGGTGCAGAATTCACCCACATCTCCGACCCCGCCGCCAAGCGCTGGATCCAGGAACGCCTGGAAACCACGCTGGGCGCGCCCACGTACACCGCGGAAGAAAAGCGCCACATCCTTCAGCAGCTGACTGAGTCCGAAGGCCTGGAACGCTTCCTGCACACCAAGTACGTCGGCCAGAAGCGCTTCTCGCTGGAAGGCGGCGAAAGCTTCATCGCCTCGATGGACGAAGTGGTCAACCACGCCGGTGAAAACGGCGTCCAGGAAATCGTGGTCGGCATGGCCCACCGCGGCCGCCTGAACCTGCTCGTGAACATCATGGGCAAGATGCCCGGCGACCTGTTCGCCGAGTTCGAAGGCAAGCACGCCGAAGGCCTGACCGACGGCGACGTGAAGTACCACAACGGCTTCTCGAGCGACCTGTCCACGCGCGGCGGCCCCGTCCACCTGTCGCTGGCGTTCAACCCGTCGCACCTTGAAATCGTCAACCCCGTCGTCGAAGGCAGCGCACGCGCCCGCCAGGAACGCCGCGGCGATACCGAAGGCAAGCAAGTGCTGCCGGTGCTGGTGCACGGCGACGCGGCCTTTGCCGGCCAGGGCGTCGTGATGGAAACCCTGAACCTGGCGCAGACGCGCGGCTACGGTACGGGCGGCACGCTGCACATCGTCATCAACAACCAGATCGGCTTCACCACGTCCGACCCGCGTGACTCGCGTTCGACGCTGTATTGCACCGACGTGGTCAAGATGATCGAAGCCCCGGTGTTCCACGTCAACGGCGACGATCCCGAAGCCGTGGTGTTCGTCACCAAGCTGGCGCTGGACTACCGTCTGCAGTTCCGCCACGACGTCGTCGTGGACATCGTCTGCTTCCGCAAGCTGGGCCACAACGAGCAGGACACCCCGTCGCTGACGCAGCCCCTGATGTACAAGCGCATCGGCCACCACCCCGGCACGCGCAAGCTGTACGCCGACAAGCTGACCACGCAAGGCGTGCTGGCCGACGGCGAAGCCGATCAGCTGGTCAAGGACTACCGCCAGCTCATGGAAGACGGCCAGCGCACCATCGAACCGGTGCTGACCGACTACAAGAGCAAGTACGCCATCGACTGGTCGCCGTTCCTGGGCGCCAAGTGGACCGACCAGGCCGACACCGCCGTGCCGCTGGCTGAACTCAAGCGCATCGGCGAACGCATCACCACCGTGCCGGAAGGCTTCACGGTGCACCCGCTGGTCGCCAAGCTGCTGAACGACCGCCGCACCATGGCCAAGGGCGAAATGAACCTGGACTGGGGCATGGGCGAACACCTCGCCTTCGCGACCCTGGTGTCCTCGGGCTACGCCATCCGCATCACCGGCCAGGATTCGGGCCGCGGCACGTTCACGCACCGCCACGCCGTGCTGCACGACCAGAACCGCGAACGCTGGAACGACGGCACCTACATTCCGCTGCAGAACGTGTCGGAAGGCCAGGCGCCGTTCACCGTCATCGACTCCGTGCTGTCCGAAGAGGCGGTGCTGGGCTTTGAATACGGCTTCTCCAGCGCCGAACCCAACACGCTGGTCATCTGGGAAGGCCAGTTCGGCGACTTCGTCAACGGCGCCCAGGTCGTCATCGACCAGTTCATCAGCTCCGGCGAAGCCAAGTGGGGCCGCCAGTCGGGCCTGACGCTGATGCTGCCGCACGGCTACGAAGGCCAGGGTCCCGAGCACTCGTCGGGCCGCATCGAGCGCTTCCTGCAGCTGTGCGCCGACAACAACATGCAAGTGGTTCAGCCGACCTCGGCTTCGCAGATCTTCCACGTTCTGCGCCGCCAGATGATCCGCCCGTTCCGCAAGCCGCTGGTGTTGTTCACGCCGAAGTCGCTGCTGCGCAACAAGGACGCCGGTTCGCCCCTGACCGATCTGGCCGGCGGCAGCTTCCGCCCGGTCATCGGCGAGGTCGACGAGGCCATCGACGCCAGCAAGGTCAAGCGCGTGCTGGCTTGCTCGGGCAAGGTGTACTACGACCTGGTCAACGCCCGCCGCGAGCGTGGCGCCGACAACGTCGCCATCATCCGCGTCGAGCAGCTGTATCCGTTTGCGCACAAGTCGTTCGAAGCCGAACTGCGCAAGTACTCCAAGGCGACCGAAGTGATCTGGGTGCAAGACGAACCCCAGAACCAAGGCCCCTGGTTCTACGTTCAGCATCACGTGTACGAGAACATGGTCGAAGGCCAGAAGCTTGGCTACGCAGGCCGTGCCGCGTCGGCATCGCCGGCCGTGGGCTACCTGGCCAAGCACCAGGAGCAGCAGAAGGCCCTGATCGAAACGGCCTTCGCGCCCAAGTTCAAGGTCATGTTGACGAAGTAACCTTTACTTGATGCACGCGCCGCGGGCGGCAAGCGTTCCGGAACCCCGTTTCGAACCTTGCCGCGCCGCGTGACAAGAACATACTCTCTACGGAATAAACAAAATGGCTATTACCGACGTCGTCGTTCCCCAACTTTCCGAATCCGTTTCCGAAGCGACCCTGCTGACCTGGAAGAAGCAGCCGGGCGCTGCCGTTGAAGCCGACGAAATCCTGATCGAAGTCGAAACCGACAAGGTCGTGCTGGAAGTGCCGGCCCCCGCCTCGGGCGTGCTGGCCGAAATCGTCAAGGGCGATGGCAGCACCGTGACCTCGGGCGAAGTGCTGGCCCGCATCGACACCGCCGCCAAGGCTGGCGCCGCCGCCACCGCGCCGGCTGAAGCCCCGAAGGCCGCCGAGCAAGCCGCTGCTGCTCCCGCGCCCGCCGCTGCTGCACCGGCCTCGACGGCCGCCGCCGGCGTCGCTTCGCCCGCCGCCTCGAAGATCCTGGCCGAGAAGGGCGTTGACGCCGCTTCCGTGGCGGGTTCGGGCCGTGACGGCCGCGTGACCAAGGGCGACGCCCTGGCCGCCAGCGCTCCCGCCAAGGCCGCACCGGCCAAGGCCGCCGCCGCGCCCGCCCCGACCACGCTGTCGCTGGATGGCCGTCCGGAACAGCGCGTGCCGATGAGCCGCCTGCGCGCCCGCATCGCCGAACGTCTGCTGCAATCGCAGCAAGAAAACGCCATCCTGACGACGTTCAACGAAGTCAACATGCAGGCCGTGATCGACCTGCGCGCCAAGTACAAGGACAAGTTCGAAAAGGAACACGGCATCAAGCTGGGCTTCATGTCGTTCTTCGTCAAGGCCGCCGTTGCCGCGCTGAAGAAGTACCCGCTGATCAACGCCTCGATCGACGGCAAGGACATCATCTACCACGGCTACTTCGACATCGGTATCGCTGTCGGCAGCCCGCGTGGCCTGGTGGTGCCGATCCTGCGCAACGCCGACCAGCTGTCCATCGCCGACATCGAAAAGACCATCGCCGACTTCGGCCGCCGCGCTGCTGACGGCAAGCTGGGCATTGAAGAAATGACCGGCGGCACGTTCTCGATCTCCAACGGTGGCGTGTTCGGCTCGATGCTGTCGACCCCGATCATCAACCCGCCGCAATCGGCCATCCTGGGCGTGCACGCCACCAAGGATCGCGCCGTCGTCGAAAACGGCCAGATCGTCATCCGCCCGATGAACTACCTGGCCCTGTCCTACGACCACCGCATCATCGACGGCCGCGAAGCCGTGCTGGGCCTGGTCGCCATGAAGGACGCCCTGGAAGATCCGCAGCGCCTGTTGCTGGACCTGTAATCTCGACGCCCCTGACCGGCGCCGCGCCCGACCTGCTGGTCGCGCGGCGCCCGGGCCGGCTCCCCGCCGGCCCGCAGCCCGACTGCGCTGGGCAGGAAGTGCGCTTCTTCATCCCTCATTCGCGAGAACACTATGTCCAAACAATTTGACGTCGTCGTGATCGGCGCAGGCCCCGGCGGCTACATCGCCGCCATCCGCGCCGCGCAGCTCGGCATGTCGGTCGCTTGCATCGACGCCTGGCAAAACGGCCAAGGCGGCCCGGCTCCCGGCGGCACCTGCACCAACGTCGGCTGCATCCCGTCCAAGGCGCTGCTGCAATCGTCCGAACACTTCGAACAAGCCAACCACCACTTCGCCGAGCACGGCATCGAAGTCAAGGGCGTCAGCCTGAAGCTCGACACGCTGATCGGCCGCAAGAACACGGTGGTCAAGCAGAACAACGACGGCATCCTGTACCTGTTCAAGAAGAACAAGGTCACGTTCTTCCACGGCAAGGGCGCGTTCAGCGGCCAGGTGGAAGGCGGCTGGGCCATCAAGGTCACCGGCACCGCCGAGGAAGACCTGGTTGCCAAGCACGTCGTGGTCGCCACCGGCTCGTCGGCGCGTGAACTGCCCGGCCTGCCGTTCGACGAAAAGGTCGTGCTGTCCAACGACGGCGCACTGAACATCGGCGCCGTGCCCAAGACGCTGGGCGTCATCGGCGCCGGCGTGATCGGCCTGGAAATGGGCAGCGTGTGGCGCCGCCTGGGTTCCGAAGTCACGATCCTGGAAGCGATGCCGGAATTCCTGGCCGCCGCCGACGGGCAAGTGGCCAAGGAAGCCCTCAAGGCTTTCACCAAGCAAGGCCTGAACATCCAGATGGGCGTCAAGATCGGTGAGATCAAGGCGACCGCCAAGTCGGTGACCGTGCCCTACGTCGACGCCAAGGGCGCCGAGCAGAAGCTGGTCGTGGACAAGCTGATCGTCTCGATCGGCCGCGTGCCCTACACCGGCGGTCTGAACGCCGACGCCGTGGGCCTGAAGCTTGACGAGCGCGGCTTCGTGGCCGTCGACGGCGACTGCAAGACCAACCTGCCGAACGTCTGGGCAGTGGGCGACGTGGTGCGCGGCCCGATGCTGGCGCACAAGGCCGAAGAAGAAGGCGTGGCGGTTGCCGAGCGTATCGCCGGCCAACACGGTCACGTCAACTTCGACACCGTGCCGTGGGTCATCTACACCTCGCCGGAAATCGCCTGGGTCGGCAAGACCGAGCAGCAGCTCAAGGCCGAAGGCCGCGAGTACAAGGCCGGCAGCTTCCCGTTCCTGGCCAACGGCCGCGCCCGCGCGCTGGGCGACACCACCGGCTTTGCCAAGGTGATCGCCGATGCCAAGACCGACGAAGTCCTGGGCGTGCACATCGTGGGCCCGATGGCCTCGGAACTGATCTCGGAAGCCGTGACCATCATGGAATTCCGCGGCGCCGCCGAAGACATCGCCCGCATCTGCCACGCGCACCCGACCCTGTCGGAAGCCGTGAAGGAAGCCGCTCTGGCCGTGGACAAGCGCGCGCTGAACTTCTAAGCCGCGTCTGACTTCTGCAAGACCGGGGGCGGGTTCCAGGACCCGCCCTTTTCTTTACTCCCTTCAGCTTGATCCGGTTCCCCTATGAATGTCAGCGACTACTACGAACACGCATTGGCCGAACGCGGCTACAAGCCCGACGACGCGCAGAAGAAGGCGATCGACCGCTTGCAGCGCTATTACGACGAATGGGTCAAGTTCAAGTCGATGCGCTCGAATGCGCTGAAAAAGCTGCTGAACCGTCCCGACGTGCCGCGCGGCGTGTACCTGTGGGGCGGCGTGGGCCGCGGCAAGAGCTTCCTGATGGACGCCTTCTATGCCACGGTGCCCGTCGTGCGCAAGACGCGTCTGCACTTTCATGAGTTCATGCGCGGCGTGCACCGCGAACTCGAGGAAGTGAAGGGCATGCAGGATCCGCTGGACGAGGTCGCCAAGCGCGTGGCCAAGCGTTACCGGCTGATTTGCTTTGACGAATTCCACGTGTCCGATGTGGCGGACGCGATGATCCTGCACCGCCTGCTGCTCAAGCTGTTCGAATACGGCACGTCCTTCGTGATGACGTCCAACTACGAACCGTCCACGCTGTACACCGATGGTCTGCACCGCGACCGCGTGCTGCCCGCCATTGCGCTGATCCAGTCGCGCATGGATGTCATGAACGTGGATGCGGGTATTGATTACCGCCGCCGCTCGCTGGAGCAGGTGCAGAGCTATCACACGCCGCTGGACGAGAACGCGCAGAAGGCGCTGCAGGCGGCCTTCGATGCGCTGGCCGACACGCCGCCGCAGGATCCGGTGCTGCACATCGAGCACCGCGAGATCCGCGCGCTGGCGCTGGGCGGGTCGGTCGTGTGGTTCGACTTTGCCACGCTGTGCGGCGGTCCGCGTTCGCAGAACGATTACCTGGAACTGGCCAACCGCTTCCACGCCGTGATCCTGTCGGGCGTGCCGCGCATGGGGCCGCGCCAGGCGTCCGAGGCGCGCCGCTTCACCTGGCTGATCGACGTGTTCTACGACCACCGCGTCAAGCTCATCATGTCGGCCGAGTGCGAACCTGAAGAGATCTACACGGAAGGCGCGCTGGCCAACGAGTTCCATCGGACGGTGTCGCGCATTCTGGAAATGCAGTCGCGCGAATACCTGGAATCCGAACGCCGGTTGGCCGTGACGTTGTAGTAAAGCCTCATCCCGCCCTCATTTCGAGGGCACGGGGGCGCAATCATTGTTAATGCAAGTCATTATCAATTAAGATTTTGGGACTTTTGGTTCAGCGCCGCAGTCTCAACCGTGTCTTCCACCTCGCTTTCCTCATCGGCCCCGTGCGTCGACGCCCAGGTCGCGCCTGTCGATGGCCTGTATCGCGATCATCGCCCGTGGCTGTTCGGGTGGCTGCGCCGCAAGCTGGGTTGCGAACACCGCGCGGAAGACCTGGCCCAGGACGTCTTTGTCCGGGTGATCCAGGGCCGCAAGCAGGTGCGCGCCAGCGAGGCGCGCGCGCTGCTCACCACCATTGCAAAAGGCCTGGTGGTCGATCACCAGCGGCATGCCGCGCTGGAGCATGCGTATCTGGCCTATCTGGCCACCGTTCCCGAATCCTATGCGCCATCGCCCGAGGCGCAGGCCGAGCAACTGCAGGCGCTGGTTCAGCTGGATCGCCTGCTGGACGGGCTGCCGCCCAAGGCCCGCGCGGCCTTCCTCTTGTCGCAGCTGGATGGCCTGACGTATCCCGAGATCGCCGAACGCCTCGATGTGTCGCTGAGTTCGGTGCAGCAGTACATGGTGCGCGCAATGTCCGCCTGCTATGCGGCGATCCATGCCTGACGCGGCCAACGGCGCGCCTGTGGACGCCCGCCCGTCCGATGCCGTGGTGCGCGAGGCCATTGCGTGGTGGGCGCGCCTGCAATCGGGCATTGACGATGCGCGCGACCACGAATCCTGCCGGTCCTGGTTGGCCCAGGACCCCGCGCACCGCGTGGCGTGGGATCGGCTGCAGGACATCGGCCGCAATGCGCGCCGCGTGCCGGCGGCCCTGGCGCACACGGCGCTGAATGCGCCTGCCTCGCACGGCCGGCGCGCCGCGCTGCGCTGTCTGCTGGCCGGCGCGGGCATCGCTGCCACCGGGTGGGCGGGCTACCGCCATGCCCCGTGGCAACGGCTGGTCGCCGACTACAGCACGGGCGTGGGCGAGCGTCGTGCGCTGGCGCTGGCGGACGGGCTGCGCGTTACGTTGAACAGCGATACCGCGGTGCGCGTCAACGTCAGCGGCAGCGCGCGCGACATCGATCTCCTGCGTGGCGAGATGCTGGTGCAGGCCGAGCCGCGCCCCGGCGTGCAGGCGCTGCGCGTGGATACCGGCTACGGCGAACTGCGGGCCGAGCGCGCGCGGTTTGACCTGCGGCGCACGGCGGAGGGTTCGCGCGTGGGCGTATATGAAGGCAGCGTCGCGCTGCTGCGCCAGGGCGTGCTGACGCAACTGAGCGCCGGTGAACGGCTTGCCTACGCCGACGATGGCGAGGTCCGCCGCGGCGCGTCGGACCCGGATCGCCTGGCATGGGTGGACGGGATGGTGGTGGCCAAGGAGTGGCGGCTGGACGATTTTGCCGAGCACCTGGCGCGCCAGCGGGTGGGCGTGATCCGCGTCGATCCTGCGGTGGCGGCATTGCGGCTGTCGGGCGTGTTTCCGCTGGACGACGCCGAGCGCGCGCTCAAGGCGCTGGAACACACATTGCCCATCGCGGTGACGCGCCGCACGCAGTACTGGCTGCAGGTTGGTCCCACCGGCGCCTGAGTTACAAATTTTCTTGCCGGCGCATTGCAGGTTTTGCATCCCCGTACGGAAAGCAGAAAGAAACCACCGTACAGGGAGATGTTTGTGTCCGCTTCAATCCACCCGCGCCTGCGCACACCGATGACCGCCGGCCGTAAAGCTGTGCTGGCCGCGACCTGCGCCGGGGCGCTGTTTGCCGGTGCGCCGGCGGCTTGGGCGCAGCCGGCGCCTGCCGCAGGTGCGCAAGCCACCGCCAATGGCCAGCGCAGCTACCAGATTCCCGCAGGGCCGCTGGCCGACGCGCTGACCCAGTTCGCGCGCAGCGCCGGGGTGGTGCTGTCGTTCGACCCCGCGCTGGTGCGCGGCCGGCATTCGGATGGGTTGAATGGTTCTTACACGGTGGGCGCGGGCTTCTCGCGCATCCTGGCGGGCAGCGGCCTGCAGGCGCGCGCGCAGTCGGGCAACACCTGGACGCTGGCGCCCGCGCCGGTCTCCACGGGCGACACGCACACGCTCGCGCCGGTGACGGTGACGGGCATGTCGGACAGCGCCTTTGCGCCCACGGTGGGCTATGTGGCCACCGCCAGCGCCAGCGCCACCAAGACCGACATCCCGTTGATCGAGACGCCGCAGTCGGTGTCCGTGGTCACGCGCGAGCAGATCACCGAGCAGGGCGCGCAGACGCTGAATCAGGTGCTGCGCTACACGGCGGGCGTTGCCACCGAATCGCGCGGCGCCACGGCGACCCGCCTGGACCAGTTCAACGTGCGCGGGTTCTCGGCGTCCACCTATCTGGACGGGCTGCGTGTGTTCGGCGGCCGCGATGCGCTGCCGCAGGTCGACGCCTTCCGCCTCGAGCGCGTCGACGTCCTGAAGGGCCCGGCGTCGGTGATGTACGGGCAGGGCGGCCCGGGCGGCGTAGTGAACCAGGTCAGCAAGCGTCCGCTGGAAGAGCCGCTGCGCGAAGTGGAGCTGCAGGTCGGCAACTACGACTTCCGCCGCGCCAACTTCGACTTCGGCGGCCCCATCGACGAAGAGGGCAAATACCTGTACCGCCTGGTGGGCTCGGGCTACATGTCTGACGGCCAGGTTCAGGACACCAAGGAGCGCCGCTACTTCGTGTCGCCGGCGTTCGCGTACAAGCCCAATGCGGACACGTCGCTGACCATCCTGACCAACTTCCAGCACGATCCCGACATGGGCTCGTACGGCGCCGTGCCGGCGATGCGCACGCTGCTGCGCGCGCCCGACGTTTTCCGTCTGCCGGCCGATTACTACGATGGCGACGCCAATTTCGAAAAGAGCGACCGCAAGAGCTATTCGCTGGGCTACATCCTGGACCATCGCTTCAACGACACCTTCAAGGCGTCGCAAAGCCTGCGCTGGACGCATTCGGACGCCAAGTACCGCAGCGTCTACGGCGCGATGACCAACTACTACGGATACACCGACCCGACCTACCTGTATCACCAGCGCGCCTCCATCGCGACGGACGTGGACGTTGGCGCGCTGACGATCGACAACAACCTGCAGGCGCGGTTCAACACGGGCAAGATCGGCCACAACGTGCTGGTGGGCTTCGACTATCAGCACGTCAAGACCGACACGCTGTCGGGCTTTGGCTCGGCCCCCCCGCTGTACGTGAAGAACCCGGACAACTTCCAGAACATTCCGGTTCCGGCGTTCTCCAGCGACGCGTCTACCACGCAGTACCAGACGGGCGTGTACTTTCAGGACCAGATCAAGATCGACCGCCTGTCGTTCCTCTTGGGCGGGCGCTACGACTGGTCGCGCAACGTCGGTGAAACGACCGCCATCGCTTCCGGCCGTGTCACCCCGTCCAAGCTGAACGCAGAAGCCTTTTCGGGCCGGATCGGCGCCATCTACAACTTCGACAATGGCGTCGCGCCGTACTTCAGCTATTCGGAATCCTTCGAGCCGCAGTCGGGCACGGGCTGGAACAACACGCCGTTCAAGCCGATCGAGGGCAAGCAGTACGAGGTGGGCATCAAGTACCAGCCGCCGGGTTCGGCCACGTTGCTGACGTTCGCGGCGTTCGACATCCGCCGCGAGAACATGACGACCACCGATCCGGATCCGACGCACGTGTGCGGCACGGCCGGCGGCCGCTGCTCGATCCAGGCGGGCGAACTGCGCACGCAGGGCATCGAGCTCGAAGCCAAGACCGAGCCGATGCGCGGACTGTCGCTGATTGCCGCGTACTCGATCATGAACAACGAGTACACCAAGGCCTACCCGAATGCGGCCGGCTTCGACCTGACCGGCAAGACTCCGGCCGCGCTGCCGTCGCAGCAAGCGTCGGCGTGGGCGCGCTACCAGCTTCAGGAAGGGCCGCTGGCCGGCCTGGGCGTTGGTGGTGGCGTGCGCTACATCGGATCGTCGTATGCCAACGAGGCCAACACGCTGAAGGTGCCGAAGGTCACGCTGGTGGACCTGATGCTGGACTACGACCTGGGCCGCGCCTCGCCCGCGCTCAAGGGCATGCAGGTGGCGCTGAACGTGCAGAACCTGTTCGACAAGGAGTACATCGCGTCGTGCTCCGGCGAATCGTGGTGCTGGTTCGGCTACCAGCGCTCCATCAAGGCCAGCTTGCGGTATCGCTGGTAAGCAACGCCAAAAGGTGGCTCCCTGGCGAGCCGCCTTTTCTTTTGGTCCGAGACTGCCGTTCCTGTATTAACGAGAATCGTTATAATTCAGGCCTTATACAGGGAATGGCGGATAAGCTCGGAAACCCCGTCCCCACCCCGGGTCCGCCACGGACCCGCAACCACCTAGAACTCCCGTGAAAGCTCCCGCAGCCGGCGCAGGCATGATGCGCTACAGAATGGCCGTTTTCTCTCGCGCGACGGCCGCCATCCTGGGCGGCTACGCCCTGGCTTCGGCGGCGGCTGCCTGTCTGGCGGTCTGGCTGCCCATGGGGCGCGCCGACGCCGTGACCGCGGCGCAGATGCTGTCCTTCGTGGTCTACGCCTGCGGCGTGATCTGGGTGTTCGCCACGCGCAGCGCCTGGCGCGCCTGGGCCGGCATCCTGGGCCCGGCCGCGCTGCTGGGCGGTCTATTCCTGGCGCATCGGCTGGTGGCGGCATGAAGGCGGCCAAGCACAAGCATCCCGGCGAAGAGGGCATTCGTCAGTCCATGTCCTGGCTGCACACGTGGGCCGGCCTGATCTTCGGCTGGGTGCTGTTCGCCATGTTCCTGACCGGCTCGCTGGCCTTCTTCCGGCCCGAGATCACGCGCTGGATGCAACCTGAGGTTCAAGCCCAGCCGGCGCCGGCAGTGCAGGCCGTTGCCACGGCGCAGCGCTATCTGGCGGAACACGCGCCGGACGCCAAGCGCTGGTTCATCACGCCGCCCTCGGATCGCGAGCCCCTCATCCAGCTGCTGTACCAGACACCCAAGCCCAAGCCGGGCGAACGCGGGTTCGTGCGCGTCAAGCTGGATGCGGCCACCGGCGAGCCCGTGACGGCGCGCCAGACGCGGGGCGGCGACTTCTTCTACCGCTTCCATTTCGAACTGGAGACCGCGTTTCCGTGGGGGCGCTGGCTGGCCAGCATCGCGGGCATGTTCATGCTGGTGGCGATCATCAGCGGCATCATCACGCACAAGAAGATATTCGCGGACTTCTTCACCTTCCGGCCGGGCAAGGGCGGGCAGCGCGCCTGGATGGACGGCCACAACGTGCTGTCGGTGCTGGGTCTGCCGTTTCACCTGATGATCACCTTCAGCGGTCTGGTGCTGTTCATGGTGATGCTGATGCCGGCGGGCATCCAGGCCGTGTACGACAATCCGCGCCAGTTCACGAGCGAGGTCTTCAAGGCCAACAGGATCACGCCGCCGCAGAACCAGCCGGCGCCGCTGGTCGACATCGCGCCGCTGGTGGAACAGGCCCAGCAGCATTGGCAGGGCCGCCTCGGGCGCGTGACCGTCAACAACCCCGGCGATGCGGGCGCCACCATCACGCTGGTGCGCAACGTGGGTGACGGCGTGTCGTACGGGCTGCTGGCGCCATTCATGCGCTTTGACGGGGTGACGGGCGCACTGCAGGAGGCCGAGGACGATCACAGCGCCACCGTCGTGACCACGGGCGTCATCACCGGCCTGCACCTGGGCCTGTTCGCCGAACCGCTGCTGCGCTGGTTCTATTTCATCGTCAGCCTGGCCGGCACGGCCATGGTGGCCACAGGCCTCGTGCTGTGGATCGCCAAGCGCCGTCAGAAGGCGCGGCAGGGCGACGCGCGGGAAGCCTTCTCGCTGCGTCTGGTCGACGGCCTGAATGCGGGCACCATCGCGGGCGTCGTGTTCGGCGTGGCGGCGGTGTTCCTGGCCAACCGGCTCCTGCCGGCCGACATGCCCGGCCGCCAGGTCTGGGAAGTGCGCGCTTTCTTCATGGCCTGGGGGCTGTCGCTGGTCTACGCGTTTTTGTTCCAGCGGCGCAAGTGGCAGGACCTGCTTGCCATCGCCGCCGCCGCGCTGGCGCTGGTGCCCGTGGTCAATGCGCTGACCACCGACCGGCACCTGGGCGTTTCCCTGCCGCAGGGCGACTGGGTGATGGCGGGCTTTGACCTGACGTGCCTGGCCAGCGCCCTGTTCTTTGCCTGGATGGCAATGAAGGCCGCCCGCGCCCGCAAGGCGCCCGCCAGAGCGGCGGGCAAGCCGCGCGCCGCGCGCAACGAAGCGGTCAAGGCCGCCGTCGCCGCCACTGCCCATCCCCCGGCAACCGCCCCAGCCCCCGCCCACGAGCCCGCCGTCCCGGCCGCCGTGCACCGGACCGCTTTTGAACCGCGAGGTGATACGCCATGACGCTTGCCGCCTTCTGCCTGGCCTATGCGGGGTTTTCCGCCCTGTGCCTGGGTATGGACCGTCACTACGAAGACCTGTTCGACCGCGCCTTGCCGCGCCGCCATCGGCTGCCGCTGCGGCTGTTCGGCTGGGCGTCGCTGGCGCTGTCGTTGTGGGCGTCGGCGGCGGTCTGGGGCTGGAGTTACGGCACGGTCGAATGGATCGGCATCCTCAGCATCGCCGGTCTGCTGCTGATCTGGTTCCTGACCTTCCGGCCGCGCGCCGCGCTGACCGCGGGCGGCCTGTGCGCGCTGGCGGCGCCAGTGCTGGCGGTGCTGTAAGCGCGGTGCCCCGAGTCTTTCCGGGGCGGGGCCGGGCTGCGGCACGTTACACTCAGGGCTTCCCCTAGCAACCGCCTTCTCGCCTCATGAACACCCGCGTCCTTACCGGCATCACCACGACTGGAACTCCCCATCTCGGCAACTACGCGGGCGCGATCCGTCCGGCGGTGCAGGCCAGCACGCAGCCCGGCGTGGACGCATTCTTCTTTCTGGCGGACTACCACGCACTGATCAAATGCGACGACCCGGCGCGCGTCGCGCGCTCGCGTCTGGAAATCGCCGCCACGTGGCTGGCAGTGGGCCTGGACCCCGAGCGCGTGACGTTCTACCGCCAGTCGGACATCCCCGAGATCCCCGAACTGAGCTGGCTGCTGACCTGCGTGACCGCCAAGGGCCTGATGAACCGGGCGCATGCCTACAAGGCCTCGGTGGACCAGAACGTGGCCAAGAACGTGGATCCGGACGACGGCATCACCATGGGGCTGTTCTCGTACCCGATCCTGATGGCCGCGGACATCGTCATGTTCAACGCCAACAAGGTGCCCGTGGGCCGCGACCAGATCCAGCATCTGGAAATGGCGCGCGACATCGCGCAGCGCTTCAATCATCTGTATGGCCGCGAGTATTTCTCGCTGCCGGAGGTGGTCATCGAAGAAGACGTGGCGACGCTGCCCGGGCTGGACGGCCGCAAGATGTCCAAGAGCTACAACAACACGATTCCGCTTTTCGAAGGCGGCAAAAGCGCATTGCGCGCCTCGGTGATGCGCATCGTGACTGACTCGCGCGAGCCGGGCGAACCCAAGGACGCCGAATCGTCCCATCTGTACACGCTGTACCGCGCGTTTGCCACGTCCGAGCAATCGGCGGCGTTCCGCCAGCAGCTCGAGGCCGGCATGGGCTGGGGCGATGCCAAGCAGGCGCTGTTCGAGCACCTGGAAAACCTGCTGGCCCCGATGCGCGAAAAGTACGTCGATCTGATGGCCAATCCCGCCCGCATCGAAGACATCCTGCAGGCGGGCGCCGCCAAGGCGCGCAAGCTTGCCGTGCCGTTCATGCAGGAACTGCGCGAGGCCGTGGGCCTGCGCACGTTGGGCGCCGCCGCTACGGCGGGCAAGGGCGCCCAGGGCAAGAAGGAAAAGTCCAAGGGGGCGCGATTCGTCAGCTTCCGCGACGAGGACGGCGGCTTCCGCTTCCGCCTGCTGGCGGCCGATGGCGAGGAACTGTTGCTGTCGCAGCGCTTTGCCGATCCCAAGGAAGCGGGCGCACTGATGCGCCGCCTGCAGTCCGAACCCGCCGACAGCGTCCTGCAGGCCAATGCCCAGGGCTATGCGGTGGTGATCGACGGTGTGACGGTCGCCACCGCGCCCGAAGGCGTGCAGGGCGAACCGGCTGCGGGCATCGCGCGCACGCGAGAAGCGCTGCTGTCGCTGGCGCAGGAATAACCGGTAGCGGGTAGCGGATGGACAAAGACGGCGCGGGCAATCCGCGCCGTTTTGCATTCAGTTCAGGCGTGCGCTGGCGACGATGCGTCCGTCGCGCACCTGAAAGCGCTGCACGCGGCCTTGCCCCGCGATTTCAAGCTGGTCGCCGTCCGAATAGCCCGTGACGTGGGGACAGTCCAGCCATTGCGGATTGATGAACGGAAAATACTTCAGCGTGCCGCTGCCCTCGCTGGCGAAGTCGAACGTGGTGTTGGCCACGACTTCGGGATCCCATTGGCTGGCGTCGTAGGTGATCACGCAGCCGATGCCGATGCGGTAGACGATGCTGGCGCCCATGCTGGCAAATCCCAGCGCGCCCACATGCAGTTGCGCGCCATTGCGCAGTTCGATGACCCGGCTGCCCAGGCGTTCGAGTGTGACGTGCTTGAAGGTGACCGCGGCGCTGTCGACGATCAGATGCGAATACTGACCCAACGCCACGTCGCCGTAGACGCCGCTTGCCGTGGCGTCCTTGTCGGTGATGGTTGCGGTTTCGTTTGCGGCGAGCGTAATGGTGCTGAGCATGACGGAACGGATCTCCGGGCTATCAGGGGGCGCGCTCTTGTTCTGATGCTGCTCCCCGACAGGCGCTTCGCGCAGTAGCTCGCCTGACCGCGGGTGGTTGTGCCGCCGGTGAACGCTTTAGTGAAAGACAGCGTCATGCTGGTTTTTATTATTTAGACACAATTAGATATTTTCACTTATTTCTGTGGTGCCGAATTGCGGGAGCGCAACAAAAGCGCATGGTCTAGGGGTAAGCCCCTAGATTGCAGCAGCACCTGAAGGTGGCCTGAAGGGGCTGCCCAAAAGAAAATCCCGGCGCCTCGGACGCCGGGATTTCGGTAAAGCAGGGATGCCGAGGGATCAGCGGATCAGCGCTTCAACTTGGCAAACGCGTCGGCCATGGCGCTGTTCATCGACGCTGCTGCGCCGCCGCCTGCGTTGCGGCCGCCATCGCCCTGACGGCGCGGGCGATCACCCCCCTTGGGCGCATCGGCGCTGCGGCGGGCGGGCGCGGCGGTGTCGTTCAAGCGCATGGTGAGCGCCACGCGCTTGCGCGCGGCGTCCACTTCCAGCACCTTGACGCTGACCGTCTGGCCCACGCGCACCACGTCGCGCGGATCCTTCACGAACTTCTCGGCCAGCGCCGAGATGTGGACCAGTCCGTCCTGGTGCACGCCGATGTCGACGAACGCGCCGAAGTTGGCCACGTTGGTCACCACGCCTTCCAGCACCATGCCCGGGTACAGGTCGTTCAGCGTTTCCACGCCTTCCTTGAACTGCGCCGTCTTGAACTCCGGGCGCGGATCGCGGCCGGGCTTTTCGAGTTCAGCGAAGATGTCCTTGACGGTCGGCAGGCCGAAGCGCTCATCGGTAAAGTCCGACGGCGACACGCCCTTCAGGGCTTCGCGCTGGCCGATGATCTGCTTCACTTCGGCCTTGATCTTGGCCACGATGCGCTCGACCACCGGGTAGGCTTCGGGGTGGACCGAAGAGGCGTCCAGCGGGTTGTCGCCGTTGGGGATACGCAGGAAGCCCGCGGCCTGTTCAAAGGCCTTCTCGCCAAAGCGCGGAACCTTGCGCAGGACCTCGCGCGTGGGGAACGCGCCGTTTTCGTCGCGGAAAGAGACGATGTTCTTGGCCAGCAGCGAGTTCAGGCCAGACACGCGGGCCAGCAGCGCGGCCGACGCCGTGTTCACGTCCACGCCCACCGCGTTCACGCAGTCTTCGACCACGGCGTCCAGCGAGCGCGCCAGTTCGCGCTGGTTGACGTCGTGCTGGTACTGGCCCACACCGATGGCCTTGGGATCGATCTTGACCAGTTCGGCCAGCGGATCCTGCAGGCGGCGGGCAATGGACACGGCGCCGCGCAGCGTCACGTCGAGGTCGGGGAATTCCTGGGCGGCGATTTCGGAGGCCGAATACACCGACGCGCCCGCTTCGGAAACGACGACGCGGGTGACCTTCAGGTCGGGGAAGCGCTCCATCATGTCGCCGACGAGCTTTTCGCTTTCACGCGAAGCCGTGCCGTTGCCGATGGCGATCAGGTCCACGTTGTGGCGCGCCACCAGCGCGGCCAGCGTGTTGATCGTGCCTTCGCGGTCGCGGCGCGGTTCGAACGGATACACGGTGGTGGTGTCGACGACCTTGCCGGTCTTGTCGATGACGGCGACCTTGCAGCCGGTGCGGATGCCGGGGTCCAGGCCCAGCACGGCCTTCGGACCGGCCGGCGCGGCCAGCAGCAGGTCTTTCAGGTTGGCGGCGAAGACGCGAATGGCCTCGGCTTCGCCGCTTTCGCGCAGGCGGCCGATCAGTTCGCTTTCGAATGCGGTCAGGAGCTTGACGCGCCAGGTCCAGCGGCAGACTTCGCCCAGCCAGCGCGCGCGCGGCGTGGCGTCCAGTGCGAACAGGCCGTTGCCGAGCTTCAGGAAGTTGGCGATACGGGCCACGCACGGATGCGGCGTCTGGGCTTCGAGGTCGGCTTCCAGGCCAAGGCGCAGCTCGAGCACGCCTTGCTGGCGGCCGCGCAGCAGCGCCAGGATGCGGTGCGAGGGCAGGGTGCGCAGCGGCTCGTTGAAGTCGAACCAGTCGCGGAAGTTGGCGCCTTCGGTTTCCTTGCCCTCGATCATCTTGGAGTAGACCAAGCCGGTGGACCACAGGTGCTCGCGCATGTCGGCCAGCAGGTCGGCGTTTTCGGCGTAGCGTTCGGCCAGGATGTCGCGCGCGCCATCGAGCGCCGCCTTGGCGTCGTTGATGGCGGCTTCGGGATTGAGGTATTGCGCGGCCAGCGCGGCGGGATCGCAGGCGGGATCGGCCAGGATGGCGTCGGCCAGCGGTTCGAGGCCGGCTTCGCGGGCGATCTGGGCGCGCGTGCGGCGCTTGGGTTTGTACGGCGCGTACAGGTCTTCCAGGCGCTGCTTGGTGTCGGCCGTGGCGATTTCCTGCTGCAGCTCGGGCGTCAGCTTGCCTTGCTGCGAAATGGATTCCAGGATGGCGCCGCGGCGTTCTTCGAGCTCGCGCAGGTAGCCCAGACGGACTTCCAGGTTGCGCAGCACGGTGTCGTCCAGGCCGCCGGTCGCTTCCTTGCGGTAGCGGGCGATGAAGGGCACGGTGGCGCCGTCATCCAGCAGTTCCACCGCCGCAGCGATCTGGGAGGCGCGGGCGCCCAACTCGGTGGCGAGTTGAGCGACGATGCGGGCGTTGTCGACGCCGGTGGCGACGTTCGTGATAGTGGAAGTTTCAGACATCTCTATACGACGGCAAAAAGGGAAAACGAGGGGCGGATTGTGCCATAAGCCGTTGTTACGGAACGTGGCCGAAGTGTCTGATCCGTCCCTCTGCCAAGGGCATTGCGGCAGGCCGCAAGCAGGAAACCGGCGCGCCAGCGGGTATCATTTGGGGCCCTACATTAGGCTGCTGTAATGCTGGACCTGGACATATCCGAATTCTTTGACGAGGACGGGCCGCTGGCCACGGCCTTGCCCGGCTACAAGCCGCGTCCATCGCAGGTGGAACTGTCGCAGGCCATTGGCCAGGCCATCCAGGACCGCGCCACGCTCGTGGCCGAAGCCGGCACCGGCATCGGCAAGACCTGGGCCTATCTTGTACCCGCCTTCATCCAGGGCGGCAAGGTGCTCATTTCCACCGGCACACGCACCCTGCAAGACCAGCTTTTCGCGCGCGATCTGCCGCGGGTGCGCGCCGCGCTGGCTGCACCCGTCACGGCCGCGCTGCTCAAGGGCCGCGGCAACTATGTGTGCCACTACCACCTCGAACGCCTTCAGGGCGACGAGCGCGCGCTCAAGTCCCGCTCCGAAATCCAGCAGCTGCGCCAGATCCAGGTGTTCGCGGGCATCTCCAAAACGGGCGACCGCAGCGACCTCGCGCAGGTGCCCGAAGACGCCGACATCTGGCAACGCGTCACGTCCACCCGCGAGAACTGCCTGGGCCAGGAATGCCCGCGCATCCGCGATTGCTTTGTCGTCAAGGCGCGCCGCCAGGCGCAGGAAGCCGACGTCGTCGTGGTCAACCATGCGCTCTTCATGGCGGACCTGATGCTGCGCGAAGAGGGCGTCACGGACCTCCTGCCTGAAGCCGACACCGTCATCTTCGACGAAGCGCATCAATTGCCCGACACCGCCACGCGCTTTCTGGGCAGCAGCGTATCCACGCACCAGTTGATGGACTTCGGCCGCGCGCTGGAAGTCGCGGGGCTGGCCTATGCGCGTGAAGCCGCCAAATGGAGCGACGTCAGCCGTCACATCGAAACCGCCGCGCGCGAATTGCGGCTGGTCTGTGCGCCGCTCGACAAGATGCCGGGGCGCAAGGCCACGTTCGAGGCCATCCCCAATCCCGAGGAATTCGACGAGGCGCTGCTGTCGCTGCGCGAAGCCATCGACAGCGCCACCAAGGCGCTGGGCGCCGTCGCCGAAAAGCATCCGGATCTACTCGCCGCTGCCCGCATGGGTGCGGAAATTTCGGTCAAGCTCAAGCGCTGGGCCACGCCCGGGCGCAGCAGCAGCGCGCACGACGACGAAGGCTGGGGCCGCGACGATCAGGCCCCCGTGCAGAGCCCGCTGGGCGACGGTCCGTCCACGCCCGCGGCATTGCTTGAAGGCGCCGCGCAGGCCGAACAATGGACGGGCCCGGCCGTGCGCTGGGTCGAACACGGCCTGCATCACGTGCGGCTGCATTCGGCGCCGCTGTCCGTGGCGCAGGCGTTCTCCAAGTTCCGCAAGCCCGGCCAGGCCTGGATCATGACCTCGGCCACGCTGTCGATCAACGGCGAATTCACGCACTTCACCAGCCAGCTCGGCCTGGATACCGCCCGCACCGGCAAATGGGAGTCGCCGTTCGACTACCCCGAGCAGGCGCTGCTGTTCGTGCCGCGCGGCATGCCTGAACCGCAATCGCCGCAATTCCTGGATCGGTTCGTCCAGACGCTGATGCCGCTGCTTGAGGCCAGCCCGGGCGGCACCCTGGTGCTCTGTACGACGCTGCGCGCCGTCGACAAGGTTGCCAGCCTGCTGGCCGACGCCTTCGACGACGCGGGTCATGACTGGCCGTTGCTCAAGCAGGGCGAGGGCACTCGCCGCGATCTGCTGGACCGCTTCTGCAAGCTCAAGCATCCGGTGCTGGTCGGCAGCGCCAGCTTCTGGGAAGGCATCGACCTGCCGGGCGACGTGCTGACGCTGGTGGCGATCGACAAGCTGCCGTTCGCGCCGCCGGACGATCCCGTCATCGAGGCCCGCCTGCGCGCCTGCAGGGCGCAGGGCGGCAATCCGTTTGCCGAATACCAGTTGCCCGAAGCCGCGATCTCGCTCAAGCAGGGCGCGGGCCGGCTTATCCGTACCGAATCCGATTGGGGCGTGCTGATGGTGGGCGACGCGCGGCTGGTGGAAAAGCCGTACGGCAAGCGCCTGTGGCGCGGCCTGCCGCCGTTTGCGCGCACACGCGAGCTGGAAGAGGTGCTGGCGTTCTACCGGCGTAAACGCGGACCGGACGACGCGTAGCACGACCCCCCGCGCGCCCAGCAGGCGAAAAAAAGCCCTTCAGAAATCTGAAGGGCTTTTTGCTTCCCATGCAGGCGGAATCAGTTGAAGGGATTCCACCAGCTCCTGTCGGCCTTCAGGCCCTGGGTCCGGAACGCGCTGTTCGGGAAGTTCTTGTCGTAGACGCGCTGAGCATCGTTCTTGAGGTCGGTCATGTTCAGTTTGTCGTACGACTGAACCATCAGGTAGAGGGCCTCTTCGGTGGCGGGGGCGCCTTCGAAGTCGGTGATGACGGTCTGCGCGCGATTGGCGGCGGCCACGTAGGCGCCGCGTTCGTAGTAATAGCGGGCGACGTGGACTTCGTTCATGGCGATGGTGTTGACCAGCCACGCCACGCGCTTTTCGGCGTCGACGCTGTACTTGCTTTCCGGGTAGCGCTTGATCAGCTCGGTGAAGGCGTCATAGGACGCGCGCAGACCCTTGGGATCGCGCTCGGCCGGATCCTGGCCGGTGATGTTGCTCATGAAGGCGCTGGCCGGCGTGAAGTTGACCAGGCCCTTCAGGTAGAGCGCGTAATCGGTGCCGGGGTGATTGGGATAAAGCTGCTGGAAGCGGTCGATGGCGGCGAGCGCCTGCTCGTTTTCGCCGTCTTTCCAGTTGACGTATGCCAGTTCAAGCAGCGCCTGCTGCGCGTAGACGCCGAACGGGTAGCGGCTTTCGATGGCGGTCAGGCGCTCGCGCGCTTCCTTCCAGCCGCCCGACGCCATTTCGGCCTTGGCGTCCGCGTAGAGTTGTTCTGCGCTCCAGTTGGTGGTCTTGTCGTATTTGCTGTCCGCCCCGCTGCAACCGGCGATGACGATGACGGCAAAAAGCGCGATGACCACGCGCAAAACCGACCCGCTGCGGGATGCGGGGTTCGAGGGAGCTGCAGGGTGGTGAATCACGAGAATCGTATCCTTGGTGTTAGCATGGCAGGCTGATTATATGATTTGTCTCCATGTCTGATACAGCCGCCCGCGCAGATCTTGTTTCCGACGATAGCGCCGACGAAAATCTCGACGAATCCGGCCGCGGGGAGCCGCAACTTGTAACCGTGCCGTCCGCCACGCGCGCCGACCGGCTCGACAAGATTCTGGCCGGCCTCCTGCCCGACCATTCTCGCAACCGCCTGCAAGGCTGGATCGAATCCGGCAACGTCCTGGTCAACGGGGCGCCAGGCAAGATCCGCCAGACGGTCGGCCCCGGCGACGAACTCACCATCTGGGCCCAACCCGCGCCCGACGCGCTGGCCTTCACGCCCGAACCCGTTGAGTTCGGCGTGGTCGCCGAAAGCCCCGACTGGATCGTCGTCAACAAGCCGGCGGGCCTGGTCACCCACCCGGGGGCCGGCAACTGGAGCGGCACGCTGCTCAACGGCCTGCTGCATCGCTACCCGGAGCTTGCGCAGGTTGCCCGCGCGGGCATCGTGCACCGCCTGGACAAGGACACCTCCGGCCTGATGGTCGTGGCCCGCAACGACATCGCCCAGACCCATCTCGTGCGCCAGCTTCAGGCGCGCAGCATGGGCCGCGAATACGTGGCCCTGGCGCACGGCTGGGTTGCCGCCGCAGGCAAGGTCGACCGCGCCATCGGCCGCGATCCGCGTGTGCCGGTGCGCATGAGCGTTGAACGGCCCGTCGCGCCCAAGCCGGCGATCACCAATTACGCGCCGGCCCGGCGCGGCTCGGTGGAACCCGGCGGCCGTGTCACCGAAGTGGTATGCCGCCTGGAAACGGGACGAACCCACCAGATCCGAGTGCACATGGCCAGCCTGGGGCATCCGCTGCTGGCCGACACGATCTACGGCGGCAAGAACATTGCCGGGGCGGAGCGCCAGATGCTGCACGCCCGCGCGCTCCATTTCGACGATCCCGGCGGCAAGGGCGACATCGACTTCGACGCGCCGGTGCCTGCCGACATGGCGCAGGTCCAGGAGAGCATTGCATGGAACGCCTGATTGCAGACCTGCCCGTCGTGACGGGACCCGACTGGAATGGCGTCAGCTACTTCTGCACGACCCGCGCCGGTGGCGTCGGCGTGGCGCCCCATGACACCCTCAATCTTGGCCTGCGGGCCGAAGACAACCCCGAGGCCGTGGCCGAGAATCGCCGCCGCGTGCGCGCGGCAGTGCCGGCCGACCCGCTGTGGCTGCGTCAGGTGCATGGCAGCGAGGTCGTGGACGCGGACGCGATCGACGTGCCGGCGGAGCCTGCCGTGGACGCCAGCGTCACGGCGCAGCCCGGGCGCGTCCTGGCCATCATGGTGGCCGATTGCCTGCCGGTGCTCATCGCCGACACAGAAGGCAAGGTGCTGGGCGCGGCGCATGCCGGCTGGCGCGGCCTGGCGGGCGGGGTCCTGGAACATACGCTGGACGCCATGCGCGCCAAGGCGCCGCAGGCGGCCGGTTGGCGCGCCTGGGTCGGACCCGGCATCGGCCCGCAGCATTTCGAAGTGGGGCAGGACGTGCTGGACGCCTTCACGGCGGACGACCCGGCCACGGCGCGCTTTTTCGCGCCACGTGCCGGCGCGGCCGGCAAGTGGCTGGCCGACCTCGCCGGATTGGCGGATTTCCGGCTGCGGCGCGCCGGGGTACAAGAGGTCTCCCTCAGCGGCGAATGCACGGTGACGCGCAAGGACCGGTACTTTTCCTACCGCCGCGACGGGGTGACGGGACGCATGGCAATGCTGGCCTGGTTGCACCCGGTTTGACGCCGCGCAAAGGCCGGCGCCGGCCTTGCGTCCCGCGGCAGCAGCCTCCTTGTATACCCGCATTGACAGCCCTGGACCCGGAATGCAACATCAATCGCGAAGTCTCGATAACAAGGTGTCGAAGTGAATGCCAATCTCTCCGCAGGTCCCATTCCGGTGAGCGTGGCACCGGAAGTCCTGGCTGACATCCAGGCAGAGTTCGCGCGCGAATGGCAACGCCTTTGCGACGATGCCCAGCGCGGCACGCTGGCGCCGCCGTCCGATCGCCGGTTCTCGGGCGATGCCTGGGCGGCGAACGCGTCGCATCTGTTGCTGGCGCATACCTATCTGCTGTCCGCCCGCGCCATGCAGCGCATGGTCGATGCCGCGCAGGTCAGCGAGCCCATGCGCGACCGCCTTCGATTCTCCATCATGCAGTGGGTCGACGCGCTGTCGCCCAGCAACTTCCTGGCATTGAATCCCGACGCGCAGCAATCCATCGTCGAAAGCGCGGGACGCGCGTTGAACGAAGGTCTTGCGAACCTGCTGGGCGACGTTCAGAAAGGCCGCATCACACAGACCGACGAGTCCCAATTCGAGATCGGCCGCAACGTGGCCACCACGCCCGGCGACGTGGTGTTCGAGAACAAGCTGTTCCAGCTCATCCAGTACGCGCCGTCGACCGGCACCGTGCACGAACGGCCACTGGTCATCGTGCCGCCGAACATCAACAAGTTCTACATCCTGGATCTGCAGCCCGAGAACTCGTTCGTGCGTCACGCGGTCGGGGAGGGCTTCACGGTCTTCCTGATTTCCTGGCGCAATCCGGTGGCGGCCGATACCGACGGCGTGGACCGCGCCACCTGGTCCGACTACCTTGACGACGCGGTGCTGCAAGCGCTGCGCGTGGCCAGCGACATCACGAAGCAGCCGCAGGTCAATGCGCTGGGCTTCTGCGTGGGCGGCACGATGCTGGGCGCGGCGCTGGCGCTGGCCGAAGCGCGCGGCGAGCATCCCGTGGCTGCGCTGACGCTGCTCACCTCGATGCTCGATTTTCACGACACCGGCGTCCTGAACGTCTTCGTCGACGAAACCCACGCGCTCATGCGCGACCATCAACTGGGCAACGGCGGCCTGATGGCGGGCCGCGATCTCGCCACCACCTTCTCGTTCCTGCGCCCCAATGAGCTGGTCTGGAACTACGTGGTCGGCAATTACCTGAAGGGTCAGAAGCCCCCGGCCTTCGATCTGCTGTTCTGGAACGGCGACAGCACGAACCTGCCGGGGCCTTTCTTTTCCTGGTATTTCCGCAATACCTACCTTGAGAACAACCTCAAGGTGCCGGGCCGCGCGCAGGCCGCCGGCCTGCCGCTGGACCTGACGCGGTTGCGCATGCCGGTCTATATCTTCGGTTCGCGCGAAGACCACATCGTGCCGTGGGTCTCGGCCTACGCGTCTACACAGGTGCTGCGCGGACCGCAGCGTTTCGTGTTGGGCGCATCCGGCCACATCGCGGGCGTGGTGAATCCGCCCGCCAAGAAGCGCCGCAGCTACTGGGTGGCCGATGCGCTCGAACAGGAAAGCCAGCCGCTTCCCGGCGACCCCAACACGTGGTTTTCGCAGGCCGTGGAGCAACCCGGAAGCTGGTGGCCGGACTGGTCGGGCTGGCTGGCCGAGCATTCGGGCAAACAGGTCAAAGCAAGGACAAAGGCAGGCAATGCCAAGTACCGGCCGATCGAGCCGGCCCCTGGCAGATATGTAAAGGTCCGGGCGGCCTGATACCGCGTATCGCGGTCCGATCCCCCGGGCAGGAAGATGTTTAATCAACGAGGCGTCCGTCGCACACAGGAGGAAGTCCAATGAGCGGAAAACTGGCTTACGTAACAGGCGGGATGGGCGGGATCGGCACCTCTATTTGCCAGCGCTTGGCCAAGGATGGCTTTCGCGTCGTGGCAGGTTGCGGCCCCAGCCGCAATTACCAGCAATGGCTGGATGAGCAAGCCGCGCAGGGGTTCACGTTCTACGCGTCGGTGGGCAACGTGTCCGATTGGGACTCCACCGTCGCCGCCTTCGAGAAGGTCACGGCTGACCTCGGGCCGGTGGACGTGCTGGTCAACAACGCGGGCATCACCCGCGACGGGCTGTTCCGCAAGATGACGGCCGACGATTGGCGCGCGGTCATCGACACGAATCTGAACAGCCTGTTCAACGTGACCAAGCAGGTCATCGACGGCATGGTCGAGCGCCAGTGGGGGCGCATCATCAACATCAGTTCGGTCAATGGCCAGAAGGGTCAGTTCGGCCAGACCAACTACTCCACGGCAAAGGCCGGCATCCACGGGTTCACGATGGCGCTGGCGCAGGAAGTGGCCAGCAAGGGCGTGACCGTCAACACGATCTCGCCGGGATACATCGGCACCGACATGGTCCGCGCCATCCGGCCGGACGTGCTGGAAAAAATCGTCGCCACGATTCCGGTGCGCCGTCTTGGCACGCCCGAGGAAATCGCGTCCATGACGTCGTGGCTGGCGTCGGATGAATCCGGCTTTTCGACCGGCGCGGACTTCTCGCTGAACGGCGGCCTGCACATGGGTTGACGTGACATGGGCCGCCCCGCGGCGGCCCACTGGCGCTGTACGGCTTCGGGCAGAGGGCCGTACGGCATTACACTCACATTATTCGAAGCCTAAAGAGATCGCCCGATCCGGGGACAACCATGACGCAAGCACAAACCGGCGCCAGCCTGCGCCTGATTAAAAAATACCCCAACCGTCGCTTATACGACACCCGGACCAGCACCTACATCACCCTGGCAGATGTCAAGCAACTGGTCCTGGCGAACGAGGAATTCCAGGTTGTCGATGCGAAGAGCAGCGAAGACCTGACGCGCAGCATCCTCCTGCAGATCATTCTTGAAGAGGAGAGCGGCGGCATGCCCATGTTCTCCTCGAACATGCTGTCGCAGATCATCCGTTTCTACGGCCACGCCATGCAAGGCATCATGGGCTCGTACCTGGAAAAGAACATCCAGGCCTTCATGGAGATCCAGCAGCGCATGGCCGAGCAGTCCAAGGGCCTGTACGGCAGCCAGTTCGGGCCGGAAGCCTGGACGCAATTCATGAACGTGCAGACGCCGATGCTGCAGAACATGATGAACAACTACATCGACCAGAGCAAAAACCTGTTCGTGCAGATGCAGGATCAGATGCAGGATCAGACGCGCGCGATGTTCTCGACCTTCCCGTTCACGCCGGGCAGCACCCCGGGCGCGGGCCGCAAGTAACCACCGCCGGGCGCAGGGCCTGACCGGTCCGCGTCAATGCAAAAAAGCCGTCTTGGCGCATGCCAAGGCGGCTTTTTACTGATTGAGCCAACGCAATGATCCGGCACTTTTAGTGCGGCCAGGTTCAGGGTTGTGTCAGCAAAATCCACTAAATTAATGAAAACGGTTCTTGTTTGTGTTTTGAGAGCCGCTATTTTCATTTGTGTCTCAAGGATTATGCACATGATCAAGAAAGCCTTGGCGCTGGCCATTGTCGCGTTGAGCGTGTCCGCCGCCCATGCGGCCGAATACCCCATCGGCAAGCCTGTCGAAAAGGGCGGCATGGAAATCGGCGCGGTGTATCTGCAGCCGATCGAAATGGACCCGCCCGGCATGATGCGTCCGGCCAAGGATTCCGACGTGCACCTGGAGGCCGACATCCACGCCACGGCCGGCAACAAGACTGGTTTTCCTGAAGGCGAGTGGGTGCCGTATCTGGTCGTGAATTACGAGATCCAGAAGGTCGGCAGCCAGAACGTGCAGAAGGGCACGTTCATGCCGATGGTCGCCAACGATGGCCCGCACTATGGCGAAAACGTGAAGCTCGAGGGCCCGGGCAAATACAAGCTCAAGTACACCATCCTGCCGCCGACGGCGAACAAGATGAGCCACTTCGGCCGTCACGTCGACAAGGAAACGGGTGTGGGCGAATGGTTCGAGCCGTTCGACCTGGAATATGAATTCGTCTACGCCGGCACCGGCAAGAAGGGCGGTTACTGATCGTGCGCCGCCTGCTTCGCGTACTTGCCGCAATGCTCATCGGCCTGTCCGGCGTAGCCGGCATGGCGCCCGCGCAGGCGGACGAACTGCCCACGTTCACCTTGCGGTTCAAGCCGGACGGCACGTTTGAGCCGGCCACGCTGGAAGTGCCCGCGGGCCGTTTCAAGATTGAACTCATCAACGAGAGCAACGAGCCGGTGGAATTCGAAAGCATTCCGCTGCGCAAGGAAAAAGTCCTGGGACCGGGGGTGAAGTCCTTCGTGGTCATCACCATTTCGCGTCCCGGCGAGTATCCCTTTTTTGACGACTTTCACCAGAGCGTGAAAGGCACCTTGGTCGTCAAGCCCAAGGAATAACGCGGCACCAAAGCATGGAACAGGTACTTTTCATCGTCTGGCGCGAAAGCGTCGAAGCCCTGCTCGTGGTGGGCATCCTTTACACGTGGCTGCGCGCCACGCCGGAAGGCAAGCGCGGGCTGCCGTACCTGTGGGGCGGCGTGGCGGCGGGCCTGGCGTTGGCCGTGGCGCTGGCGCTGGTGCTGCTGGGCGTGTCGTCCTGGCTCAGCGATGAAGGCCAGGAATGGTTCCAGGCCATCATGTCGCTGGCCGCTTGCGCGCTGGTGGTGCAGATGGTCGTGTGGATGAAGAAGCACGGCCGCACGCTCAAGGGCGAACTCGAAAGCGGGGCGCGCGCCTCCGTGGCAAGCGACAACTGGTGGGGCCTGCTCGTGCTGGTCGCCATCGCCGTCGCCCGCGAAGGCAGCGAGACCGTCGTGTTCCTCTACGGCACGGTGTCGGCGGGCGAGGGCGGCAGCGACATGCTGATGCTGGCCGTCGCAGGCGTGGCCGGTTTCGCGGTGGCGCTGCTGACGTTCTGGCTGCTGCAACTGGGCGGCAAGCTCATCACGTGGCGCCGCTTCTTCTTCGTGACCGAAATCCTGTTGCTGCTCCTGGCCGGCTCGTTGCTGGTGGGCGGCCTGGACCACCTGATTTCGCTGGATGTCCTGCCGACCATCGTGGACCCGGTCTGGGACAGCTCCTGGCTGTTGAGCGACAGCACGGGCATTGGCAAGGTGCTGGCCGACTTCGCGGGATACCGCGCATTGCCCGCGTTGTCCTCGCTGCTGTTGTGGGTGGCTTACTGGATCATCGTCTGGGCGCTGCTGCGCTGGGCGGGCGGACGGCCTGCGCCCGTGGCCGCTGCCCGCGGAGCATCCTGATTCCGGTGTTTTCTCCGGACTGATTTTCTTAAGGTTTGACCATGGCTGCTGCACTCGGGAGGGCAACCTCCCGCATCGCCGACTTCCTCCGTGACCATGCCCCGCTGTTGCGCAAGCTGCAGTGGGGCATTGTCGCGTTGTATGCGTTCCTCCTCATCGTGCCGGCGTTGCTGCCGTTGCCCGACAACGCGGCCTCGGTGTTCAACAACCTGACCGTCGTGGCGCAGTTTGCGTTCTGGGGCGTGTGGTGGCCGTTTGTCCTGATCTCGATGCCAATCCTGGGGCGCGCATGGTGCGGCTGGCTGTGTCCCGAAGGGATGCTGACCGAATGGGCCAGCGAGCGCGGCCAGGGCCGGGCCATTCCGAAGTGGATGCGCTGGGGCGGCTGGCCGTTCGTGGCCTTCGCGCTGACGACCATCTACGGTCAGCTGGTCAGCGTCTATCAGTACCCCTTGGCGGTGCTGGCCGTCCTGGGCGGGTCCACCGTGGCAGCCATGATCGTCGGCTGGCGCTACGGGCGCAGCAAGCGCGTGTGGTGCAAGTACCTGTGCCCGGTCAATGGCGTGTTCAACCTGCTGGCCAAGCTGGCGCCCTGGCACTTCAAGGTCGACGAGGAAAAGTGGCGCCATCCCGTCATCCGCATCGAGCCCATCAACTGTGCGCCGCTGGTGCCGCTGCGCCACATGAAGGGCGCGGGCGATTGCCACGTCTGTGGACGGTGCAGTGGCTATCGCGGCGCCATTGCACTGACACCCCGCTCGCCTGAAGAAGAGATCGTGCACGTGGCCGATGGCGATCCGTGGCAGACGGCATTGCTGTGTTTCGGCCTGATGGGCATTGCGATCGGCGCGTTTCTCTGGAGCGCCAGCCCGTGGTTCGTGACGGCCAAGCAATGGGCCGCGACCTGGCTGGTCGAGCACGACATCCTGTGGCCGCTGATGGACAACGCGCCGTGGTTCATCCTGACGCACTACCCGGACGTGAACGACAGCTTTTCGTGGCTGGACGGCGCCGGCATTCTGCTCTTTGTCGTCGGCGCCACGATATGCGTGGGCGGCGCGGCCTTCCTGTCGTTGTGGCTCGCCGACCGCATTGCGCCCGCCGCACCCGTGCCGCCGGCGCCCGTCAATTCCCATGCTGCCCATGCGCCCGTATTGCGCTGGGGGCGGGCCGGCCTGCACAAGCTGGCGCAGGCGCTGATTCCGTCGGCTGGCATTGGCGTGTTTTTGGGCCTGTCCGCCACGACGATCACGCTGCTCAAGCATGAAGGCGTGCAGGCGGCATGGGCGACGCCGGTCCGGTTCACGCTGCTGACCCTGGCGGTGCTGTGGACGCTGCGTCTTTACGCGCGCCTCCTGAATGCGCGTCCGGTCGGCATGGCGCGCAAGGTTGGCGCGGGTCTTGTGCTGGCCGCGGGCCTCGCGCCGTTCTGCATGGCGTGGGTGCTGTTCTTCGCGGTTTGGTAAGCGTTTGACGGGGCCGCTGCGATACAGTGGGGGCTTATCCGGCGCCGCCGGCGTTTTCCTCACTGCTATCCGCCATGGCTTCCTACGCATTTCGCCTACTCAACGTTTTCGCCGCTTCCACATTCAGCGGCAATCAGCTCTGTGTGTTTGAAGACGCGCGCGGCATGGACGACGCCACCATGCTCAATCTTGCGGCGCAATTCAATCTGTCCGAGACCACGTTCATCCTGCCTTCGGATCAAGCCGACGCGCGGGTGCGCGTCTTTACACCGGGCTTTGAAATGAAGTTCGCCGGGCATCCGGCCATTGGCACCGCGCAGGTCGTGCGCGACCTGAGGCAGACCGGCGACGCGTTGACGCTGGAATTTCAGGCGGGTGTCGTGCCGCTTACTGCCATTGGCGACGCGTGGACCTTCACCGCGCCGTGTCCGGGTGGGGTGCGCACCGCCGCGCCCAAGTTGGATCCCGCCGGCATCGCCGGACTGGTGGGCCTGGGCGAAAACGACCTGCTGGCCGACCCGATCTGGGTGGATACCGGTGCGGACCAGTTGCTCGTGCCGCTTGCCAGCGTGGACGCAGTGCGCCGGGCCAAGCCGGACGCGTCGCTGCTCAGCCGCTGGCAGACCAGCAGCCTCGAACGCAAGTCGCTCTATCTGTTTGCGTTTGACGAAGGCAATGTCCAGGCGGGCCGACAGGTCGTCGTGGCCCGCTACTTTTACGCCACGCCGGGCGGTGCGATCAACGAAGATCCCGGCACCGGTTCGGCTTGCGCCAATCTCGGCGGCTGGCTCCTGCATCGCAAGGCCGCGCTGCCCGCCAGCGTGCTGGTGGAGCAAGGCGACCAGACCGGCCGCCCCTGCCGCCTGCAGTTGGATGTCTCGACCGATGGCCGCATCCAGGTGGGCGGACGCGCGCTGGAAATCGGCCGCGGCGCCGTCACGCTGTAGCAGAGCGCAAATCCCAAAGCGAGCATGTAAAAGCCAAACGTGAAAACGGCGCCTGTTTGCACAGGCGCCGTTTTCAAATCAGGCGTCGATCAGATCGATGCCTTGATTACTTGCGGTTCTTGGCCGGATCAACCTTGATGTTGTTCTTGACCTGCTTCACGCCTTCAACGCCACGGGCGACCTTGGCGGCGTGATCCGCTTCGGCAGCGGTGCCGACGGTGCCGGTCAGCGTGGCTTCGCCGTTGTTGGTTTCGACGGCGATTTCCAGGGCGCTCAGCTGCTTGTCGGCGACAAAGGCGGCCTTGACCTTGGTGGTCACGGTGGCGTCGGACGCGTATTCACCCACGGACTGTTTCGGCTTGCCGTCATCGGCGGCAAAAGCCATGGAAGTGAAGACAGCGCCAGTACCCAGTGCGGCGGCGGCGATCAGCTTGCGAATTTCCATAGTAATGCTCCTTTTTATTGGTGTTCAGCGCGTTCGTGACGCTATGACGATCTACTAAAGCTCAGATGCGGGTTCTATTTCTTGCGGAAGGCGCCGCCCAGAATGGACAGGAGAGCCAGGACCAGAAAGACGAAGAACAGGATCTTGGCAATCCCCGCGGCGCCGGCGGCGATGCCGCCGAACCCCAGGACAGCCGCGATGATCGCGATAACGAAGAAAACTACGGCGTAATGCAACATGTCAGCTTCTCCTGGTGGTTATGGGAATCAGGGATTGCGGTCGAAGAAGTCGCGGACTTCCTTTTGCGCCTCATCCTTGGTCTTGCCGTAGCGTTCCTGGATCAGACCAGCCAGACGCTCGGCGTTGCCTTCGGTGCGGGTCAGTTCGTCGTCGGTGAGTTCACCCCAAGCCGCCTTGGCCTTGCCCGTCAGTTGCTTCCACTTTCCGGCGATGATGTCGTTGTTCATGGTGACCTCTCTCTGGTTTCGTGCGGCGGCAGGTTCATGGCCTATGAAGCTGCCGGAACGCGGTGTGTTGGGAACTGATCAGCTAGGTTCTAAGCTACGAGTCGCCCCCTGGGGCTGTCAAACCACGCTGTGGAGAAATGTAACTGCGCCGCCTCTGAAAATGCCCCGGGTTTGAGACGAGAAAACGCGTTCCGGGCGCACGAAGGTCGAGTTACATTTGAGCAACCATTTGACCCCTTTTGTGCGTGGCTAGTAACCGATCCGCTCTCGAAACCCACTGCTGGCGCGGCTGGCCGGGCAGGGCGCATGCCGGTATAGTCCACACGGAACCGGCTGGCGGTTCGCCACGTAAAGGGAGAAAAGCTCGCATGACGAAACGACTTTGCAGCGCCATCTTGCTGGCGCTTGGCGCCATGGCAGCCGTGGGGTGCACGCACGTGACGGACCGGTATCAGGCCTCGGCGCCCATCGCATCCGCCCACGGCTGATGGCATCGCAAGACGAAAAAAAACGGGGCGCCTGAGCGCCCCGTCCGCATTTGCGCCGAGCCGTTCAGGGCTGGGCGATGCGCTTGGCGATGTGGTCCAGCGCTTCTTCCACCTGATCGACCAGAATCAGGCACAGATCGCCCGAATGCAGGCGCGCCAGCGCCGTGTCGATCGCCACGAACTCACCATGGATCTCGTCGATCTGCGTGGTGCGGCTGGCGCCCACCAGACCCTGCTGCAGCAGCGCCAGCACTTCGCCGTCCGCGCGGCCGCGTTGGCACTGGTCCTGGTAGAGCAGCACGTCGTCGAAGGCGGCGCCCAGGATCTCGGTCTGCATGCGGATGTCTTCGTCGCGGCGGTCGCCCGCGCCACTGATGACGACCGAGCGGCGCTTGGCCGGCATGGCGTCCACGGCACGCACCAGCGCCTGGATGGCGTCGGGGTTGTGGCCGTAGTCGGCGATCACCGTGGCGCCGCGGTAGTCGAACACGTTGAAGCGGCCAGGAGCCGTCTGCGCGTCGTTGACGAACGTGGCCAGGCCGCGGCGCACGACATCCCAGCCCAGGTCCAGCGCCCATGCCGCCGCAATGGAAGCCATCGCGTTCTCGACCTGGAAGGTGATCGTGCCGTTGCGCGTGAGCGGGATCTCGGCCAGTGGGAAACGCACCTCGTCGGCGCCTTGCGCCGCCACGATGGCATCGCCATCGCGGTAGACCGAACGCAGGCCCTGCGCGCGATGCGTGGCCAGCACGGGATGGTTGCGGTCTTCGGCAAAGTAGGTGATTGAGCCCGGGCAGCTTGCGGCCATCTCGGCCACGATGGGATCGGCCGCGTTCAGCACTGCCATGCCCGACGGATGCACGTGCTGCACGATGACGCGCTTGACCACGGCCAGGTCCTCGACCGTACTGATGTAGCCGAGCCCCAGGTGGTCGCCCATGCCGATGTTGGTGACGATGGCGACGTTGCAGCGGTCAAACGCCAGGCCTTCGCGCAGGATGCCGCCGCGCGCGGTTTCAAACACCGCGGCGTCCACGTCCGGGTGCATCAGCACGCTGCGCGCGCTGCGCGGGCCGCTGCAGTCGCCGGTGTCGATGCGCAGGTTGTCGACGTACACGCCGTCGGAGTTCGTCATGCCCACGCGGTTGCCGGCTGCGCCCAGCAGGTGCGCGGTCAGGCGGACCGTGGTGGTCTTGCCGTTGGTGCCCGCGACGGCCACGACCGGAATGCGGCCGTCGTCGCCGTCCGCGAACATGTTGGCGATGATGGCTTCGCCCACCGCGCGGCCCTTGCCGAACGAGGGGTTCAGGTGCATGCGCAAGCCAGGCGCGGCGTTGACTTCCACGACGCCACCGTGCTGCTCTTCAAGCGGGTATTGCACCGTTTCGGCCACCACGTCCACGCCGCAGATGTCCAGGCCGATCATGCGGGCCGCGGACACCGCGCGCGCCGCCATTTCGGGGTGGACCTCGTCGGTGACGTCGGTGGCGGAGCCGCCGGTGCTCAGGTTGGCGTTGTTGCGCAGGAAGATCAGCGTGCCGGAGGGCGGCACGGAATCGGCGTCAAAGCCTTGTTTTTTCAGCGTCGCCAGGGCGATGTCGTCGAAACGGATCTTCGTCAGCGAGGTGGCATGGCCGTCGCCGCGCAACGGGTCGGCGTTGACCTGGTCCACCAGTTGGCGGATAGTCTGCTGCCCGTCGCCCGTGACTTGCGGCGGATCGCGGCGCGACGCCGCGACCAGCGCGCCGCCCACCACTAGCAGGCGGAAATCGTGGCCCGGAATGTAGCGTTCGACGATGACCTCGGAGCTGATCTCTTCGGCCACTTCAAAGGCCTGGATCACGCGCTCGCGGGTTTCGATGTTGACCGCGACGCCACGGCCCTGGCTGCCGTCGCGCGGCTTGACCACGACCGGGCCGCCCAGTTCCTGCGCCGCTTCCCAGGCCTCTTCGGCGGTGGTCACCGAACGGCCCATCGGCACCGGCACGCCCGCGGCGTCCAGCAGCATCTTGGTCAGGTCCTTGTCCTGGGCGATGGATTCGGAGATGGCGCTGGTCAGGTCGGTTTCGGCGGCCTGGATGCGGCGCTGCTTGCTGCCCCAGCCAAACTGGACCATGCTGCCTTGCGTGAGGCGGCGGTAGGGGATGTTGCGCGCGGTGGCGGCGTTCACGATGGAGCCGGTGCTGGGCCCCAGGCGCACGTCTTCGTCCAGCTCGCGCAGACGCTTCAGGGCGTCGGCAATGTCGAACGGCGTGTCATCGAGCGCGGCGCGCACGAGGTCCTGCGCCAGTTCCATCGCCAGCTTGCCGACTTCTTCTTCGCTGTACTCGACCACGACCTGGAACACGCCCGGTTCGATGGTGGAGGCGGTGCGGCCGAACGTGACGGGGCAGCCGGCGTGCGCCTGCATCGTCAGCGCGACGATCTGCAGCACGTGGGCGATGGACACCGCGCCCTGGTGACCTTCGGGGCGCAGCAGGCCGGTTTGCGGCAGCCGCGCGCGCAGGCGGGCTTCGAACTCGGGCAGGTTGTCGATGGAGCATTCGGCATCGCCGCAGGACACGATGGCCTCGATGGCGGTGTTCTTGCTCCACAGATTGGGGCCGCGCAATGCTCGGATTCGGGAGACTTCCATGGCAGGGTTTCCTGTCGTCTGACGCGCGTCCGCCGGGGGCGGCCGCGCGCCTAATAAGGTCAGTTTTGTTGGATCCAGCGGCGGACCAGATCGATGGTCGGTCCGGAGAACGCCTCGTCGGACTGCAGCAGGGCGAAGTCGCCGGCGCCGATGCCGTCCAGCACGCTGGCAATGGCCTTGCCGTGGTCGGGCTCGTCCTGGATGTCCTTGACGCGGCTGCCTTGCGCCAGGCCCTGGCGGAGCAGCGCGCGCGCTTCGCCGTCGGGGCGCTTGCTGCGCACGGTCGCGTCGTCATACAGAACCACGCGGTCGAAGGCGTCGCCAAGGAGCTTGCCCTGTTCGATCAGGTCCGCGTCGCGGCGGTCTGCGCCGGCCGAGTAGACGGCAGCGCGCCGGGCGGACGGGAACTGGTCGATGGCCGTGAGCAGCGGACGCAGCCCCGAGGCGTTGTGCACGTCGTCCACCACGACCGTGGCGCCATTGCGCTCGAACAGCGTGAACTGCCACGGCGCGTCGGCCTGGTCGATGTCGAAGGTCTCGATGCCGGCGCGGATCAGTTCCACCGGAATATCCAGCGCCCACGCCGAACCCACGGCTGCCAGCACGTTTTCAACCTGGAAGGCCACGCGGCCGCCATGTGTCAGCGGGATGGCGGCGACGTCGGCCAGGCGTTCTTCCTGGCTGCCCTGCGCCAAGACGATGCTGCCGTCGCGCACGAACACGGCGCGTCCGTCCTGGGCGAGGTGCTGGACGATGGCGGGCAGGGCGGGATCGATGCCGAAGAAGATCACGCCGCCGTCGCAGAGCTCGGCCATTTCGACCACGCGCGGATCGCGCGCGTTCAGCACGGCCACGCCATCGGGCAGGACCACGTCCACCTGCGTGCGGAACACGTTGAACAGGCGTTCCGTTTCGTTGATGTCGAAGTCGCCGAGATGATCGCCGTCGTCGATGTTGGTGACCACGCCGACCTGGCAGCGGTCGTAGGCCAGGCCCTGGCCAAGGATCACGCCGCTGTCGTTCTCGATGACGGCGGCGTCCACGTTGCGGTTCATGAGCAGGCGCGTGCCCGACGCGAAGTCGGCGCGGTCGCCCTTTTGAACGAGACGACGGTCCAGGTAAAGCCCTTCGCTGCACGCGAGGCCGGTGCGCTTCCCGGACAGGTGCAAGAGGCGCGCGACGAGACGGGCGACGACGGTCTTGCCGTTGGTGCCGGTCACGCCCACGATGGGAATGCGGCCCGCGTCGCCCTCGGGGAAGAGGTGGTCGACGATGGCGCGGCCCACGGGACGCGGCGTGCCGTCGGCGGGCTTCAAGTGCATCAGCAGGCCCGGTCCGGCGTTGACTTCGACGATGGCGCCGCGCTGTTCATCCAGCGGGCGCGTGATGTCTTCGGCCACGAGGTCCACGCCGGCGATGTCCAGGCCGACGATGCGCGCGGCCAGCGTCACGGTGGCGGCCACGCTGGGGTGGACGCGGTCGGTCACGTCGAACGCGACGTTGCCGCTGCGCTGCACCAGCACGCGCTGGCCTTCGGGCGGCACGCTGTCTTCCGACAGGCCCTGGCGCGCGATCTCCAGCCGGGCGGCGGAATCCAGGCGCACGGGATTGAGCGGATGGTTCTCGGTCCGGCCGCGGCGCGGGTCGGTATTGATCTGGCTGTCGATGAGTTCGGTGATGGTCGACTTGCCGTCGCCCGTCACCCACGCCGGTTCGCCGGCGGCCGCCGCGACCATGCGGTTGCCCACCACCAGCAAGCGATGTTCGTTGCCCAGCACGAAGCGTTCGACGATAACGCCGCTGCCTTCGTCCACGGCGACGCGATAGGCCGAGACCACTTCCTCGCGCGTCGTCAGATTGGTGAAGACGCCGCGGCCATGGTTGCCGTCGTAGGGCTTGACCACCACGGGCAGGCCGATGTCCTCGGCGGCGTCCCACGCGTCTTCCTCGCTTTCAACGAGACGCCCCTCAGGCACCGGCACGCCGCAGGTCGACAGCAGTTCCTTGGTCAGGTCCTTGTCGCGTGAAATGCCTTCGGCGATGGCGCTGGTGCGATCGGTTTCGGCCGTCCAGATGCGGCGCTGCGCCGAGCCGTAGCCGAATTGGACGAGGTTGCCCTCAAAAAGACGGATATACGGAATATCGCGATCATCGGCCGCATCGACGATGCAGGCCGTGCTGGGGCCGAGGCAGTGGCGGTCGACCAGGCTGCGCAGCTTGGCCACGGTGGCGGGCACGTCGAACGGCCGGTCCTCGATGGCGGCCATGACGAGGTCGCGCGCTTCGTTCAATGCAGTGCGGGTGACCTGTTCCTGCCAGGCGCGCACGACGACCTTGTAGACGCCGCGCTTGGAGGTTTCGCGGGCCTTGCCGAAGCCGCCGCGCAAGCCGGCCAGGTTCTGCAATTCAAGGGTGACGTGTTCAAGAATGTGGCCGGGCCACGTGCCTTCTTTAAGGCGGGCAAGAAAACCGCCCCGCACGCCGGGGCTGCATCGATGTTCGATCAGCGTCGGCAGCCATTCCGTCAGGCGCTCATAAAATCCGGGAATCGTGTTGGAGGGGTAATCCTCCAGTTCACCGATATCCACCCATGCTTCAAGGACCGGACGATACGTCCAAATGTTCGGGCCGCGCAAAGCCACGACATCGATAAATTCAATGTCTTTCTTTTTCATGTTTTAATTCGCTCGAGAAGCAGGTTGGCACGCGCGGACGCCCCTATGCAAAACCGCGATTTTATTGGGGTTGCGCCTTAAGAATAATGCCAACGAGTGGGGGATCCCAGATGTTCCTAATTAGAAAAATCGGCTGATACTATACGACGCCTTCATGGCGTGAACTCGTTGTGTTGTAAGGAAGGGACACGTTTGCCGCCGATGGCGTCAAACCGGTTGCCGCCTAGTAGGGCAGAGTCCTGGCCCGGTATGCGTTCCAATGAAAAAACCACACCTGCTTTCCGGCCTTGCCGACGCATTTCCTGCCCGCTGGCGGGATGAAATCCGCACCGAAGTGGCGGATGACGAAACCCTTCTGGCCTGGGTCGAAATAGACCTCGATCAGCGTTTGAAATTCCAGCCGGGTCTGGTCGCCGTGACCGATAAACGGCTGATCGCCCGCCTTCCCGACGATTCCGGTTGGGAATCCTGGCCATACGGCCCTCAATTGAAGCTATCCCTCAGCGATCATGCCGGCGCCGCCGTGCTGGAGCTGCACGACGACACCGGCCGTCTGGGCGTCTGGCGATTCACGCTGGCTTGCAATCCCGCGGCGCTGCGGCTGTTGGCCCAGTTTGAAACGCAGCAGTCGATTCGTCTGTCGGGCAAGCCGGCCGAAGCGCTGGAAGAACGCACCTGCACGATCTGTAATAACGTCATTCCCGCGGGCGAGGAAGAATGCCCGACGTGCAATCAGGAACAGGCCGCGCCGTCGACCACCTGGGCGCTCTTGCGGCTGTGGCGTTTTGCGCGGCCTTACCGCGGTCCGTTGTTTGCCGGGTTTCTGCTGACGCTGCTCGGCACCGCGGCCACGCTGGTGCCGCCGTACCTGACGATGCCGCTGATGGACGACGTGCTGATTCCGTTCCAGAACGGTGCGCCCATTGATTACAGCCTCGTGCGGCTTTATCTGGGTGGCCTGTTGGGATCGGCCATTCTGGCGTGGGGGCTGGGTTGGGCGCGCACGTATATTCTGGCGTGGGTCAGCGAACGCATCGGCGCGGATCTGCGCACCACCACTTACGCGCACCTGCAGCAACTGTCGCTTGAGTATTTCGGCGGCAAGCGCACCGGCGATCTGATTTCTCGCATCGGTAGCGAAACCGACCGCATTTGCGTATTCCTGTCGCTGCACCTGCTGGACTTCGCCACCGACATTCTCATGATCGCCATGACGGCGGTCATTCTGATCAGCATCAATCCGTGGCTTGCGCTGGTCACGCTGGTGCCGCTGCCGTTCATCATCTGGATGATCCACGCGGTGCGCGACCGCTTGCGGCACGGCTTCGAAAAGGTCGACCGCATCTGGTCCGAGATCACGAACGTGCTGGCCGACACCATTCCCGGCATTCGCGTGGTCAAGGCATTTGCGCAGGAAAAGCGCGAGGTCGCGCGTTTCCGCGAAGCCAACAACCGCAACCTGGAAGTCAACGATCGCGTCAACACGACGTGGTCGCTGTTCTCGCCGACGGTCACGCTGCTGACTGAAGTTGGCCTGTTGGTGGTGTGGATCTTCGGCATCTGGCAGGTGTCGCAAAAGCAGATCACCGTGGGTGTGCTGGCCGCGTTCCTGGCGTATATCGGGCGCTTCTACATGCGCCTGGATTCCATGAGCCGCATCGTGTCGGTCACGCAGAAGGCTGCCGCTGGCGCCAAGCGTATCTTCGACATCCTGGACCACGTGTCCAGTGTGCCGGAACCCCAAAACCCCGCCAAGCTGCCGCATATCAACGGCCGCATCGAACTGCGCGACGTGGGCTTTCGCTACGGCAACCGCCAGGTCATCCGCGGGTTGAATCTGACGATCGCCCCGGGCGAAATGATCGGGCTCGTGGGCCACAGCGGTTCGGGCAAGAGCACGCTGATCAACCTGATCTGCCGTTTCTACGACGTATCCGAAGGCGCCGTGATGGTGGATGGCGCGGACATCCGTTCGGTCCGCGTGGCCGACTACCGGCGCAATATCGGGCTGGTGCTGCAGGAGCCGTTCCTGTTCTTTGGCACCATTGCCGAGAACATCGCTTACGGCAGGCCGGACGCCACGCGCGACGAGATCGTGGCTGCGGCGCGCGCCGCGCATGCGCACGAATTCATCCTGCGCCTGCCGCACGGCTACGACTCGCTGGTGGGCGAGCGCGGCCAGGCCTTGTCCGGCGGCGAACGCCAGCGCATCTCGATTGCGCGCGCCCTGTTGATCGACCCGCGCATCCTGATTCTTGATGAAGCGACGTCGTCGGTGGACACCACGACCGAGAAAGAAATTCAGAAGGCCCTGGACAACCTGGTCCGCGGCCGCACCACCATCGCGATTGCGCACCGCCTGAGCACGCTGCGCAAGGCCGACCGGCTGGTGGTCCTGGACCGCGGCCAGATCGTGGAGCAGGGACCGCACGAAGAACTGATGGCCCGCGAGGGCGCCTACTATCGCCTGTATCAGGCGCAGGCGCGCCAGGCGGAAGCCGACGCCCAGGCGTCGGGCAGCGAAGACATGGCCGCCGTGGCCTGACGCGGAAACGGAACTCTCGCCATGACCTTGCCGTTCTTTCAATTGCGCCGCAACGCCTTCGGACGCCTGGAGTTCCAGTCCGCCGACGGCGAATCGCATGAAGGTGTCATCCCGGTGCGCGCCTTCCCGATCAGCGAGGCCGGACGCGGACTGTCGCTGGTGACCAGCGACGGGCACGAGCTGCTGTGGATCGAACATCTGTCCGACGTCCCCGCCGAGCCGCGTGCGCTGATCGAAGAAGAACTCGCCAGCCGCGAGTTCATGCCCGAAATCCGCAAGCTGTCCAGCGTGTCCACCTACGCCACGCCCAGCGTCTGGAAGGTGGATACCGACCGCGGTCCAACGTCGTTCACGCTACGCGGCGAAGAAGACATCCGCCGCCTGTCCGCCCAGACGCTGCTTATTGCCGACAACCACGGCATCTTCTATCTGGTGCGCGACATCCAGTCGCTGGATAAGCACAGCCGCAAGCTGCTGGACCGCTTTCTCTGACGGCAAGGCGATCGTACAACGCCGGTGTCAGGCACCCCGCCCCTTGAACGGCGTGTGCGATTCCAGTTCCCCCAGATAGTCCGTCACCGCGGCGGTTTCCTCATCCAGGAAGTTCTGGATCGCCTCGGCGAACCCTGGGTGCGCCACCCAGTGCGCTGACCACGTCGGCGTGGGCAGCAGGCCGCGCGCCATCTTGTGTTCGCCCTGCGCGCCGCCCTCGAAGCGCGCAATGCCATGCGCGATGCAATAGGCGATGGACTGCATGTAGCAGGTCTCGAAGTGCAGCCCCGGTACGTATTCCGTCGCGCCCCAATACCGGCCATATAACGCGTCGCCCCCCCCCAGGTTGAGCGCCGACGCGACCGGCACGCCGTCGCGTTCGGCCAGGATCAACACGAAAGCATCGGGCTGGTCGCGGTATGCCTGTTCGAAGAACTCGCGGCTCAGATAGGGCGGGTTGCCGTGGTCGAAGTAAGTGCGGCAATAGCAGCCGTAGAAGAACTCCAGTTCCTCCGCGCCGATCTCGGCGCCGCGCAGCCAGCGGAAGGTGAGGCCCGCGGCGGCGACCTTCTTGCGGTCCTGGCGGATCTTCTTGCGCTTGTCATGGCTCATGGTGGCCAGGAATGCGTCGAAGTCGGCGTAGCCCGCGTTGGTCCAGTGGAACTGCACGCTCTCGCGGATCATGAAGCCCGCCTCGCGCAGCGCGCGCACGTCGGCGTCGGCCGGAAACAGCAGGTGCAACGACGACACGTTGACCTCTTCGGCAAACGCCACCAGACCGCGCACCAGCGTTGCGCGGTCTTCGTCGTTGGCGGCCAGCAGCCGCGGGCCGGTGACCGGCGTGAACGGAATGGCCGACAACAGCTTGGGGTAGTAGCGCATGCCGTGCCGCTGGAAGGCGTCGGCCCACGCGTAATCGAACACGTACTCGCCGCGCGAATGCGACTTCAGGTAAAGCGGCACCGCGCCTGCCAGCACGTCGTCGCGCCACAGCGCCATGAAATGCGGCGCCCAACCCGTCTGTCGCGACGCGCAGCCCGTGTCGTGCAGGGCAAGCAGAAAGGCGTGCCGCAGAAAGGGTTGGTCTCCGGCCAGCGCGTCCCATTGCCGGGCGTCGATGCGGGACAGATCGGTTTCCAAGGTAAGGCGCAGGGGATCCATCCGCGAATGATAAAGTCTTCGGCAGCGCATGGCGCGCAAGCCATGGCAACGACAGGGATTTGAGGCGTCCACGCGGCGCCCGGGAACGACGGCAATATGGACAGCAGCAAGACTGCCCACGGCGGGCAGGATGACGATGCGCACGGCATGCGCGAGCAGGCGCTGGCGGCGCTGGCCGCCACGGCATGGCCCGACAAGCTGGCGCGCGTGCGCGCCATCGCCGACGACGCCCGGCTGGATTGCGAGCGCGTTCTTGCGCCCGTCGCGGGACTGCCCGGCCGCCCGGCAAGGCCCGAACTGGTCGCGCCGGGCGAGGTCAGGCAGCGGTCCATGGCCACGCCGGAAGGCAGGGCAGCGCTCCTGCACGCGCTGGCCCACATCGAATTCAACGCCGTGAACCTTGCGCTGGACATCATGTGGCGGTTTGCCGGCATGCCCGAGGCGTTCTACCGCGACTGGCTGCGCGTGGCGCGCGAAGAAGCGCTGCATTTCGACCTGCTGCGTCAGCGCCTGGACACGTTGGGCTATGCCTACGGCGACTTCCCCGCGCACAACGGATTGTGGGATATGGCCGAGCGCACGCAGGACGACCTGCTGGCGCGCCTGGCCCTCGTGCCGCGCACGCTGGAAGCGCGCGGCCTGGATGCGTCGCCGATGATCCGCAACAAGCTGGCGGGCGCGGGCGACGCGCAAAGCGCCGCCATCGTCGACATCATCCTGCGCGACGAGATCGGCCACGTCGCCATCGGCAACCATTGGTACAAGCAGCAGTGCGCGCAGGCGGGCAAGGAGCCGGTGGCCTGCTATGCCGAACTGGCGGCGCGCTATCAGGCGCCGCGCCTGCGCGGCCCATTCAACCTGGAGGCGCGGCGCGCCGCCGGATTCGACGACGACGAGCTTGCCGCGCTGCAGGCCGGCTGAAGGGACGACGGGAAAATGGACATCACAATCGACGCGCTGCTGACGGGCGCCGTGCGGCCGCTGGGCGATTCGGGGCGCGACAGCGGCATCGACAAGCACCCGGTCGCCGAGCGGCGCTGGCTCGGTCTGGAAGGACTGGACGGCGACGCGCAGGCAGACCGGCGCTTTCACGGCGGGCCGGAGAAGGCGCTGCACCACTACGCGCGCGACCACTATCCCGCCTGGCTGCAGACGCTGGGCGAACGCACGGTGCTGCGCGCGCCCGGCGCGTTCGGCGAAAACCTTTCCACCACCGGCCTGACCGAAAGCGACGTGTGCGTGGGCGACGTCTATCGCGCGGGCACCGCGTTGATCCAGGTATCGCAGGCGCGCCAGCCGTGCTGGAAGCTGGATCACCGGTTCCAGCACAAGGGCATGGCCGCGCAGGTACAGGCCAGCGGCATGACGGGCTGGTATTACCGCGTGCTGCAAACCGGCTGGCTGGCGCCCGGCGACTCGCTGACGCTGCAAAAGCGGCTGCATCCGCAGTGGTCGCTGGCGCGGGTGCAGGACATCCTGAACCGCCGCGTGCTGGACCCAGACGTGCTGCACGCGCTGGCCGCGCTGCCCGAGCTGTCGCCGAACTGGCGCGCGCTCTTTGAAAAGCGCGCGCGCGCCGGCGAAGTCGAAGACTGGACGCGGCGCCTGCAAGGCGATGCCGCCATCGCCCCTCCCGAGGAATCCCAAGCATGAAATCCCTGTTGCGCCGCTCGCGGTCGAACACTGCTGTAAATCGCGCGTTGACCGCCGCCGCGATCACGACCGCCGCGCTGATTGTGCCGGTGCCGCCGGCGCTGGCCGCCGGCGACTTTGCCGCCTGCCTGTCGCAGTTGCGCGCGCCCGCCTTGAAGGCCGGCGTGTCGGCGGCGACGTTCGACACGCACACCGCAAACCTCTCACCCGACATGGCGGTGATCGACCTGCTGGACGCGCAGCCGGAGTTCAAGACGCCCATCTGGGACTACATGGCGGGCCTGGTGGACGACGAACGCGTGGCAGATGGAAAGGCCGGCATGGCGCGGTGGCAGGCCGAACTGGACCGGGCGTCGCAGCGTTATGGCGTGGACCCGGCCACGATTGCCGCGGTGTGGGGCGTGGAAAGCAACTTCGGCCGCACGCTGGGCGGACGGCCGCTGCTGACGTCCTTGTCGACGCTGTCGTGCTATGGCCGGCGCCAAGCGTATTTCCGGGGCGAATTCATCTCCACCCTTAAGATCATCCAGGACGAACACATCGCACCAGAGCGCCTGGTTGGCTCGTGGGCCGGCGCGTTTGGCCAGACGCAGTTCATGCCGTCGACCTATCTGCGGCTGGCGGTGGACTTTGACGGCGACGGCAGGCGCGATCTGGTCGACAGCGTGCCGGACGCGCTGGCATCCACGGCGAATTTCCTGAAGCGCGCGGGCTGGAATCCGGCGCTGGCGTGGGGCTACGAGGTCAGGTTGCCCGCGAAACTGGACACGTCCGGCGCGGGCCGCAAGAACAAGCGGCCCATGTCGTCGTGGGTGAAACAGGGCGTGACGCGCGCCGATGGACAGGCGCTGCCAGGCGGCGATATGCCGGCGGGTCTGCTGCTGCCGGCGGGCCGCAACGGTCCGGCGTTTCTGGTGACGCGCAATTTCGATGCCCTGTATTCCTACAACGCCGCCGAAAGTTATGCGCTGGCCATTGCGCATCTGTCCGACCGCCTGCGCGGCGGCGGCCCGCTGACCCAGGCCTGGCCCACGGACGATCCCGGGCTGTCGCGCGCCGAAAGGCGCGAACTGCAGCGCCTGCTGATCGCGCGGGGCTATGAGCTGGGCGAGCCCGACGGCATGATCGGCGCTCGCACGCGCCAGGCCTTGCAGGCCGCCCAGCGCGAACTCGGCCTGCCGCCAGACGGACGCGCCGGCCAGAAGGCCCTTAAGGCGCTCAGGACGTCGACGGCCACGCCGAAGGGATGAACCGAAAGCCCTATCCAAAAGCATGAGCCGCCCGCGCGATTTACAACTTTTGCAAAGTCGTCGCGGGCGGCAACAGCATTGCCGCGCACCGCGCTTTTCATCGGCCTATACTGATTTCCCGACTTTTTCAGGAGCGCGGCAATGAGTCTATTGGACACTTTGGCCTCGATGGCCGGCGGTGGTCAGCAAGGCGGTTCGGCCTCGCTGCTGCCCGCGCTGATCGAGCAACTGAACAAATATCCGGGCGGTCTGACCGGTCTGATCGCCAGCTTTCAGAAGGGCGGGCTGGGCGAAGTGGTGGCGTCCTGGGTGGGCACGGGCCAGAATCTGCCCGTCAGCCCTGACCAGCTCGGTTCCGTGCTGGATCCCGGCGTCGTGAACGAACTGGCGGCCAAGACGGGGCAGGACACCACTTCCGTGCTGGATTCGCTGTCGGCCCTGCTGCCGCAACTGGTCGACAAGGCCACGCCGGAAGGCGCGGTGCAGCCCGGCCAGCCATTCAACCCCGCCGATCTACTGGGCTCGCTGTCCGGCATGTTCGGCAACCGCGGATAAAGGCTGGGCAGTCCCCTGATACCCCCGCAGCTCAAATCCCCCCTGCGCCGGCGCCTCTTTCAGGCGCTGGCGTTAAGCGCCCTGGCGTCGCTGGCGGCATGTTCGCCGCCGTTTTCCCTGAACGCCACCTTCCTGCAGCTCTGGCGCAGCCACGCGGACCTGACGCCCGAAGACTGGCGCCAGCGGCTGCGCAGCTTCCGGCGGCTGGGCTGCCGCGAGATCTTCCTGCAATGGACCGGACTGGAAGGCGGGCGGCCGGACGACTGGATGGCCCCCGGGGCGCTTCTTGCGACCCTGTTCGACGAAGCCGCGCACCAGGGCATTGGCATCCACGTGGGCCTGCCGTACGACCAGCGCTGGTGGGACGTGCTGGCCCGCGCCGACACGCCCGCGCTGGCCGCCTTTCTGAACCAGACGCGCGAACGCGGCGCCGCGTACATGCGGGAGTCCGGCTGGAATCAGCGCCGCGCATTCCGCGGATGGTATCTGCCGTACGAACTGGAACAGTACAACTGGGCGTCCGCCGATCGGCAGGCGCTGCTGGTGCCATGGCTGGACGCGTTGTCGCGCGCGGCGCAAGATACCAGCAGCAGCGTGCCGTGCATCTCGACGTATCACAGCCGCCTGCCGGGCGACGGGTCATTGGTGAAGTTGTGGAGCCATGTTCTGGACCACGTGGGCATACACCCCATGATCCAGGACGGCGTCGGCGTGGCCGGGTTGGAGAACCTGCGGGCGCTGGAACCGCTGCACGACATGCTGCTGGCGCGCCACGCGTCTTTCGACCTGATCCTGGAACTGTTCGAGGAACTGCCGTCGGGCGCCACCGACGGCTCGACTTTCAAGGCGCGGTCCGCCGATTTTGAGCGGGTGCGTGAGCAGTGGGAGGTGGCGCGCGGCTACGGCGCCAAGCGCATCGTGGCCTTTGCGCTGGACCCGTGGGTCATCGACGACACGCCGGAGGCGCGCGCGCTGATGCAGGCGTGGATGGACGCCCGGCTCTGAAGGTTGCTTTGGCTGCGCGGCCCTGCAGTGCGCCTCTGGGATGCGCGGCGTCAGGCGCGCCGCGTCAGTTGAAGCTGCGGCCGATGATTTCCAGCATGACCTCGGTGGTGCCGCCGAAGATGCGCAATGCGCGCGCGTCGGCCCACGCGCGGCCGATGCCATATTCCGCCATGTAGCCGTAGCCGCCGTAAAGCTGCAGCAGATCGTCCAGAATGCGGCCCTGCATTTCCGTCGCATTGAGCTTGGCGATGGCCGCCGTCGTTGCATCCAGCTCGCCTTCCATCATGCGCGCCAGGCAATCGTCCAGGAAGACGCGCAGCATGGTGCTCTGCGCGCGCGCATTCGCCAGCTTGAAGCGCGTGTTCTGGTAGTCGATCACGCGGCGCCCGAACACTTTGCGATCGCGCGTGTACTGCGCCGCCTGATCCAGCATGCCTTCCTGCGACGCCGCCGCGCGCAGCGCGATCGCCAGGCGTTCGCGCGCCAGCTCGCGCGTCATGATCTCGAACGCATTGTTCAGCGGACCCAACAGGCAGTCGGCAGGCAGGCGCACGTCGTTGAAAAACAGTTCGCAAGTGTCCTGGCTGTGCTGGCCGATCTTGTGCAGGGGCGCGCCCTTTGTGTAACCCGGCAGGTTTTCCTCGACGCAGAACAGCGACAGCCCGCGCGCACCCAGATCGGGATCGGTGCTGGCCAGTACGATGGCCAGGCCCGCGTTCACGCCGTTGGTGATGAAGGTCTTCTGACCATTGAGCACGAAGTGTTCGCCATCGCGCCGCGCGCGCGTGCGCACGGCCTTCAGGTCACTGCCTGCGTCCGGCTCGGTCAGCGCGATGGCGCCGATGGTCTCGCCGCGTGCCATGGCAGGCAGCCAGCGCTGTTTCTGCGCGTCGGTGCCGACGTTCAGCAGATACGGCGCGACCATGTCGGAGTGAATCGAAAAGCCGATGCCCAGGAAATTGGCGCGGGCCAGCTCCTCGATCACCACGGCCGAATGCCCGAAGTCGCCGCCCGCGCCATACGGATCCGGCAGCGCGCAATTGAGCAGCCCCTCGTCGCCGGCCCGCCGCCACAGCGCGCGCGGGGTCACGCCGGCGTCTTCCCATTCGGCATAGCGGGGCGCGATCTCGCTCTCGATGAAGCGCTTGACCTGGTCGCGGAAGAGTTCGTGGTCGTCCCGGAAAACGCGGCGCATGATGGCCTCCCTATCTCTTGTACGCGTCCGTGCCGCTGGTCTGGCCACGCAGCACGGGGGCCTCGGGCGTCCCGGTCAGGAACAGGCTGTAGTGGTCGCCCGGCTGCAAGGCCGGCAGCGGCAGCGCCTGCGACGCGGCCGTGCCGCAGCCGGCGGCCAGCGTCGCGCTGACCGGATTGATCGCGCGCGCGGCGGACGCGCCGGGCTCGACGTCCTTGAACAGGACCGGGCCCGACGGACTGACGGACAACTGCCCGGCGGGGCAATCCGTCGCCAGGTTGTAGAAGCGCAGCTCGGCCTTCAGCGCGTCCTGCGCGCCGGCGTTGTCGTCGATGACGCTGAACGACAGCCTGCCGCCGTCACGCCGCGGCACCAGCGTGCTGAACGTATCGGGCGCCACCTGCAGCGTGCCGGCAAGCTTGCCGTCGATGCGCACGTCGAAGGGCTGATTGCCCTTCACGATGGCGTAGGTGGTGGCCTGCCGGTCCGGTCCGATCTCCTGGACCGGCCCTTGAGCGACCTGCGCCTGCAGCGGGTTCACGTGCGGATTGACCACCCGCACGAACGAGGAACCCGCCGGCGGGCGGGCGGCATACAGTTGCGCCAGCACGCCTTCGGCGGCGGCGCTGGCGGAGCAGGCCGCCAGCGTCAGGGCGAGGGCGAGACGAAAGGTTGTGCGAGTCATGTTTGCGGCTCCGGTTTCTTGCTGAGGCGCGTTTCAAGATACAGGCGTTCGAGCTGCTTGCGGTCCGCCTTGTCCGTGCTGGTGGTGGGAAAGTGCGGGCACGCCACCAGTTCTGACGGAATCATGTACGGCGGCAAACGCCGGCCCAGCGTGACCTTCCAGTCTGTCAGGTCAGCGGGCAGCGGTTGCAAGCCGGCGGCAGGGGAGTGCGTACGCTGGCCGTTTGCGGCGGGTTCGACAAAGCCGATCAGCCTGACGATAGCGCCATCGGGCCGCCGCAGCGCCACCGTGGCCCCGGCACGCACGCCAGGCAGGGCGGCGATGGCCGCGTCGATCTCCGCCAGTTCGATGCGATACCCATGCAGCTTGATCTGATCGTCGATGCGGCCGCGGAAGGTGACGAGTCCCTGCGCGTCGATCTCGCCCAGGTCGCCGCTGCGATACCCGCGCTTGCCGTGGCGCGTGAACATGCGCGTGGCGTTCAGATCGGGGCGGTTCAGGTAGCCGCGCATGACGTGGTCGCCCGCGATGCTGATCTCGCCGTTTTCGATGAAGACCTCGGCATAGGGCTTGGCGCGGCCAATGGGAAATGGATTGGGCGCCGCCGCGCGCAACGCCGGGTCGATCTCAACCCAGGTGGTCGAGCACGTCGCTTCGGTCGGGCCGTAGGAGTTGACGATGCGCACCTGCGGAAAGCGCTGCCACAGTTCCTCGGCCAGTGCGGGCGTCAGCGATTCGGCGCCGAACACGAAGACGCGCAGATCGGGCAGGTGGGCGTGGTTGAACTCGGGGTTGAACAATTGCTGCCGCACGAACGAGGGCGTGGAGGCCCAGACGCTGATGCGGCTGCCGGCCAGATACTGCACAAAGGCGTCGCGCTGCGCGATGGTCTCGCGCGGGCACAGCACGCAGGTGCCGCCCAGCGTCAGCGCGCCCACCCAGTTGAACAGCGAAAAGTCGAAGCTGAACAGCATCTGGTCCATGAAGACCGGCGCCGCGCCCAGCGCGAGGCAGTCGCGGATCCATCCGGCAAAGAGGCCGATGCTTTCGCGGCCGATCTGCACGCCTTTCGGATCGCCGGTGCTGCCCGACGTGAACATGATGTAGGCCAGACTTTTCTCTTCCAGCGGCACGGCCTCACCGCCCGTGGAAACGAATTGCGCGGCCTGCGCGTCGTAGCGCAGGTCCGCGCGCACCAGTTCGCCGATGCGTGCAATGCGCTCGGGTGGGTTGATGACATCCGCCGGCACGAAGGGCACGCCCAACCGCAGGCAGCCCAGTATCGCCACCAGAAACGCCGTCTCCTTGTGGCCGGAAATCACCAGCGGCGTATCGGGTCGCGCGCCCGCGTCCCGCGCTTCCTGTACCCAGGCCTCGGTGGCGGCACGCAGCGCGCGCCACGACGTGGCCCCGCGCGCGTCCACGACCGCGATCGCGTCGGCGTCAGTCTGCGTGTCCGCGAAATCGAATGTGGTGAAGTCGAAGCGCATGGTCCTGCCCTCCCGTGGCTGCGCGTCAGGCGCCGCGGCGTTCCGCGATGAATGCCGCCAGCGTATGCACCGATTCCAGATGCACGTCGATTTCGGTGGGCGGGATCTTGCAGCCGAATTCGCGCTCGACCGCCAGCGCCACGTCGACAGCGGCCAGCGAGTCGACCAGCCCCGATTCGATCAGCAGCGTGTCGGGATCCACCTGCGTGAGGATGATGTCTTCGACGAGTTGCGCCACTTTGGCTTCGATAGCGTTGATGTCCATGTCTTGCTCCGCGACCCCGTGGGATCAGAATTGGAAATAGAGAAACCGGGCTTCCTTGTGCAGGTTCACCAGGCAGAAAGCCAGCAGCACGAGCATGACCGCCAGCCACGCGACGTTGGGACGCCAGCGCATGAACGTCTGCGGGGCCTCGCTCGGCTTGAACAGGGCGGGCGACCAGCGGCCCAGTATCTGGTGCGAATTGGGCGCGAACCACGCGATGCCCAGCAGCACGACGGCATAGATGAGCTGCATGTGGTGGCCGGCGATGACGCGCCAGGCGTCGCCAAAGGCCAGACCCGCGACATGCGCGGACATGTCCAGCGGCTCGATGCCGCGCGCACCCGTCATGCCCTGCACCAGCAGCATCGCGTCGCCCACGCCGTGGGCGCGGAAGAACGCCTGCGCCACCAGCACCGCGACAAACGTGATCAGCACGCACAGCGCGCGCGTGGCGGCATGCGTGTTGCGCGCAGCGGCGGGCTTGCGGCCCACGACGAAGATGCGCCAGGCATGGTTCACCGACAAATACATGGCGTGCAGCAGCCCGAACACCACGAACTGAAAGCCGGCGCCGTGCCACACGCCCGCCAGCGTCATCGTGAACAGCGTGGGCAGCGCGATGCTGCCGGCAAAGCCGCCCAGCGTCTTCAGCCCGGCCGAGCCCACCGGCAGGTTGCGGTTCGTGCGCCACTTGTTCACCGCCACCGCCACCGGGTAATACAGATACGCGGTGATGTAGCGCGTCAGCGTCATGTGCCAGCGCGCCCAGAATTCGATGATGTTGCCTGCCTTGTAGGGCGAGTTGAAATTCAGCGGGAAGCGGATGCCGAACATCTTCGCCAGGCCCAGCGCCATGTCCGAATAGCCCGAGAAATCAAAGTAAAGCTGGAGCGCATAGCAAAGGCTTGCGCCCCATGATCCGAAGAACTGCAGCTCACCCGGCGCCGCGAACCCCGCGTCGGCGTACGGCGCGATGCCATCGGCCAGCAGCACCTTCTTGGCCAGCCCGATCACGAACAGGATCACGCCCACCGACAGGTTCTCGGCCTTGAAGCGGTAATTCTCCGGCTGCGCGAACTGCGGCATCATTTCCTTGTGATGCAGGATCGGGCCGGCGATCAGGTGCGGAAAGAACGTCACGAACAGCACGTAGCTCAGCAGGCTGCGCTCTTTCACGACCCCCGCCTTGCAGTCCAGCAGATAACCGATCTGCGTGAACGTAAAGAACGAAATACCCAGCGGCAGAATGATGTCGTCCGCGGTTGCCGCCGTCATGCCCAGATCGTTCAGGAAGTTCAGCAGCGTCACGAAGTACTTGTAGTGAAACAGCAGCGCCAGGTCGGCGCCCACGCCCAGTCCCACGATCAGGCCCTGCAGCCGGGGGCGCGCGGCATTGTGCAGGATCAACTGGCTGACCAGGTAATTGAAGGCGATGGAGCCGGCCAGCAGCACGACGAACTGCGGATTCCACCAGCCGTAGAAGACCAGCGAGGTCAGGCACAGCCACAGGGCCGCCAGCCGCACGTTCAGCCTTCCCAGCGCGTAGTACGCCGCCAGCGTCACGGGCAGGAAGATGAAAAGGAACAGGTAGGAGTTGAATAGCATCTTGGTCCGCTACGGGATGCGCGCCAGCAGGGCTTGTTCGTCCGCGGTCAGCGGCAGCGACAGGGCGTTCTCCGAGAATTCCCAGATCACGAGTTTCAGGCTGGCGGGCCATTGCGCGCGCTGCCCCAGCGCCATCGTCAGCGCGCCCGAGAACTGTCCGCCGTCCACGCTCATGTTCCAGACCTCTCGGCCCAGGCCCATGCCCAGGCGCTCCCCGAACTGGCTGCGGCGGCCGTTGGAGGTGCCCGCCAGCAGCACCTCTACCGGGGGCGGCTCGTCCAGGAGGCCGCCGCTGCGCACGGGTTCGATCTTCGCCTCCGACACCTGCTCCAGCTCCGGCCGCCATCCGGCCGGCGCCTGCTCCAGGCCTGCCAGCACGATCAGGTCGCCCATGCGCGGCTGGGGCGCAGAGGCCGGTTCCGTCTTGAACGCCTGCGTCCCCTTGCCGTTCAAAAGCGGCAACGCCGCTTCGGCCACGCGCGCGGCTGCCGCCTGCGCACCTTGCGCATTCATGTGCACGTCCGTACGGAAAAAGCGGGGCGCGGGGGCCGCCATCAGCGCGTCGCGCAGGTCGACGAAGGGCACGCCGTCCGCGCGCAGCGCGGCCTGCCAGGTGTCCAGCGTCTGGCGCATCGGTTGCGACACGGGCAGGCCGCAAAGCTGGGCGGACTCGATGCGCGACTTGTCCGGCACCGCGACCACCAGCACCTGCACCTGCTTGGCGCGCAGTTCGCGCACCCAATGCCGCATCAGGCGCAGGCGTTCGTCGAAGGCGTGCACGCCGGGCGGCGGCCGCAATCCGTCGCGGTAGAACAGCCAGCCAGGGCAGCCCATCGCGACCTGCTCGCCCAGGTCGCCGAACAATCGATAGCGCAGCGCGGCATTCCAGGTGTCGACGTCGGCCTGGCGCGGCAACGCCAGCGCCTTGTTCAACGCGGCGCCCGCCGAGCCATCCAGCCACGCTGACGGCGACATCGCGACGGCGCCGACGCGCGCCTGCGCCAACCGCCACCCGCCCCAGCCCAGGCCGACGGCCAGCAGCACGGCGACCACCCAGGCGGTCAGCCGATGGTTGGCGTCCGGGCGGCTGGCGCCGGGACTTCCGGTGCCCCGGCCTCCGGCGGCGTGCGACTTGTCCGGCGTACTCACGTGCCTACTTCCCGATAGCCGCTTTCATGCGCGAACGCCAGGTGTCGGCGCTCATGATGGACGCGTTGTCCCACAGGCCGCGGGCCTCCGGTCCCTGCGCGTAGGTGGGTTCGAACATCTGCCAGACCAGCACCTGCGGCTTGTTCTGCTTGAAGGCGGGCGATTCCAGATACTCCAGCAGCATCACCCAGTGACCCACGTTGCCGGGTTTCCAGTTGACGGAAACCGGACGGTCCAGCGCGTTGGACAGCTTCTGCGGAAACCCGAAGTAGGGCTGCACCATGCTGTGGCCGGTGACGTGCACGGGCGCCGGCGTGTCGTCCACGAGGCTCTGGCTGTCGGATTGGCGCCGCACCGTGAAGGTCTCGCGGCCCGCCTGCTTGCGCTGGTCCGGCGTGAGGAAAAGCTCGGCCAGGTCGCCATAGCGGCGCTCGTTGACCACGCTGCCCAGTGCCATGCCGGTGCCGGGCTTGCCGGCCAGCGTCTTTACGTCCTGCTTGATGCGCTGCGCCAGCGCATCGGCGGTGGCGTCTGCGGCGGCCTGCGTCCAGTGCTGGTCGGTGCGATAGAAGACCTCCTGGCCGCTGCTCTTGACCCGCTGCAGCACGGCCTCGTCGTCGATGGTCGCGACGCCGGCCTGCTTTAGCTTGTCCTGGATGGTCTGATAACGCTTCTTAACGTCGGCGCTGAGCGCTTTGCCGTCCGGCAGCTTGTCCTGATAGAAAAGCGTCTTGTCCGGCAGCACCAGCACCTCAAGCTGAATGCCCTTGGCCGCCAGCGCGTCACGCGTCTCGCGCACCAACTGCGTGGACGCGTCGATGCCGCGCATATCCACCTGCGTCAGGCTGCCCCAGCCAGGAAAGAGCCAGTTGTCCTTGCCCTGAATCACGATGGACGAGGCCTGCTGCGCCTGCGCCGCGGTGGCGCACGCCGCCATCAGGGCGGCCGATGCCAGCGCGCGGGCCAGCGGGCCGGAAAGGCCCGGCAGGGTGCGTTTCGGAAGACGGGTTGCGGTGTGCATGGGTGAACTCCTTGTATTGCGGATCGGCGTGCCGTCAGTACGACAGGGTCAGGTTGATGAACAGGCCCTTGGCCCGATCGGCCTGCCCGCCGCCGATGTTGAAGCGGTATTGCGTCGTCAGATCCAGGTAGGACATGGGTGCGGTGTAGTGGCCTTCGCGGAACCAGTAGCGCAGGTTGAAGCCGGGGCCGGCGCCCATGGACCACGAGGTGGTGTCGCCCAGCAGCCGGTAGGAATCCGAACCATCGATGTCAAAGCCGGTGACACGGTTCTTGTTCCACAGCCAGTCCGCGCCGATGACCGCATAGGGAAAGAACACCAGCCGTTCGCTGATGGCGTCCACGCGATAGCTGCGGCCCACGCGTAGTTCGCCGGCGCCGAACGCCTGGTCGCGTTTCAGCCGGCCCGACGACTTCTCACCGTCGACGCCCGTCGCGTTGTCGCGCAGCCAGAACTTGGCCGGCATGTCCTGCCAGGAATAGCCGGCCTGCACATAGCCTTCCATCGTGAACCAGTCGGGTCGGTCGATGCGCAGCGTCGTGCCTTCGTACAGGCCGTAGGTCACGTATGCCAGCCAGCCGCCGCTGCCGGCGTCCGTCTGGTAATGCGCGGTCTGGTTGTCGCGGTTCAGGGCGCAGCGCAGGGCCGCCGGGTCCGGACTGAACGTGCCCCGGCGCGTGGCGCTGCCCAGATTGAACTGGCGTTCCAGCCCGAACGTCACGCCCACTTCGGTGGACGGCGTAAAGCGCATGCCCAGCGAGCCGATCGTGGTGGGGATGCCGGATATGCCCTGGTTGGTGGCGCTGTCGATGTCGACGGTTCCGCCGCACGGGTCGGACACCGTCTGGCTCGCGGTCCGGCCGCCCTTGTCGTACAGCGTGTTCGACAGGCGTCCGTACAGTTCAAAGGTCCGCGTCGAGGAATTCAGGAAGTCCGACGGCCGCCAGAAGATCTCGGCGGTGCTGAACACGGCGTCGCCTGGCACGGTGATGGCCGCGCCGCCCAATCCCGAGGATGCAGGCCGTGCCCCGCGGTAGCCCGCGGAAAAGTACCCGCCCCATTCGCGCGACAGCCCGCCGACGGCGTTGCGCGTGTCAAAGCGCTGCTGCGGCGTGAGCTCGAGTTTGCCGGCGTCGTTCTCGTCGATCGCCTCCTTCAGGCGATCCACCGCGCCGCGCTTGTCCCCGACGCCGGCCAGCGCATAGCCTTCATCCAGGATCACGGTCGGCGGCGCCTTGCCGGTGGCGCGCGCCGCCTGGAAGTCCTGCAGCGCCAGCTTGGGCTGACGCATGCGCTGGTGCAGGTAGCCGCGCTGCATCAGCAGCGTAGGGTCGTCGGGCTGCGCGGCCAGCGCGGCGCTCATGCGCGTGTTGGCCTCGGCCAGTTGCGCGGCGTTCCCGGCCGCCAGCGTGGTGGTCAGCAGGCGCTGGTACTCCTTGTTGGCGGGATCCTGCTCGGCCGCCTTGCGCGCCTGGCTGATGGCTTCCTGGTAATCCTCGCGCGCGTACGCGGCATAGGCCAGTGACGCAGGGCCGCCGCTGCCTGCGGCATCGGACGGCAGCAGTTCGCACGAGGTGCCGTAGGGCGTGTCGCGGCAGTCCTGCACCGGCGCGGGATAGTTCGCCAGCGTCAGCGTGGCGGGGATGGCCGGGCGGGCGCTCGCGCGCTTGATGCGCTGCGCCGCGGCTTCATCCTTGCTGCCCAGCGGCTCAACCAGCGCCAGCGCGCGCGCGTTTTCGCCCGCGGCCAGGGCGGCGTCGGCCGCGATCAGGCGCACGTTGCGCCGCTGTTCGTCGTCCAGCCAGTCCTGCTTGAGCGCCGCATCGAAATCCGCGTCCGCCTCCTGCGTCATGCCCTGACGCTGCCGCAGGTAGCCACGCATCAGTAGCGCAACGGTGTTCTCATCGTCCTGCCGCATGGCGTCCGTGGCGGCTTCCTCGGCGGCGGCGAGCTGGTTGTCCAGCATGAGGGCCGTGATGAGGAGCAGGCGATGGCTGGGACTTTCGGGCGCCAGCGCGACGGCCTGCCGCGCCAGAGGCACGGCGTCGCCGGGGCGGTTGGCGATCAGCGCCTGATAGCCTTCCTCGGCCGGCTTGACTGCCATCCGGCGCTTGAGCGTCTGCTGCCGCGCGGCCAGGTCGTTGCCGTTTGGCGCGCCCAGCGACACGGCCTTGGCCGCGGCAGCTTCGGCCTCGGCGTACTTGCCCTGCGCTTCCAGCGCATCGAGCCACAGCATGGCCCATGCGCCCTGTTTGGGATCAATCCGGAACGCGCGTTCGGCGCCGCGCTCGGCTGCGGGATAGTCCGCGCGGTTGTAATCGGCATAGGCGCGGGTGGCGATGGGAAAGCCGCGCTGGTAGGCACTGCTGGCCCGGGGCGTGGCAGGCGAGGCCGCGGGCTGGGTGCCAGGCCGGGTGGCGGCGGCAGGGCGCAGGTTGGCGCGCGCTTGGCGCAGGGCCGGCGAGTCCAGCCCGCTGGCGATGGCGTCGGCTGCGGCCTTGTCGGCTTCGGCAAGCTTGCCCTGCTTTTGCAGCGCGTAGATCAGCAAGAGGCGCAGGCGCTCCACGTCCGGGCGCAGCACGATGGCCGATTCCGCCTGCTGCTGCGCCAGCGCGTAGTTGCCGGCGTCGTAGTTCTTGTAGCCCTCGTCGGCAAACTGCCACGCCGCGCCTTCCAGCGGCGCTTCGGCCCCAGGCTGCGTTTGCGCCCCAACAGGCGCTGCGGCCCAGGCGCAGGCGAGGGCCGCGGACAGAACGAGCGAGCGAGGAAAGGACATCATGGGGGTGAAGGTTTGGTGGCGGGCGCGGCCGGGGGCTCGCCTTGTCCGGCCTGTTGGAATTGGATGGCTTCGGTCAGCGTGCCTTCGTCCAGCCAGCCCTGTTCCGTCAGGATCTGGCCCAGCGGCTTTTTCTCGCGCGCCTGGATTTCCAGCGCCTGCTCCAGCGTGGTCTGGTCGATGGCCTGCCACGACAGCAGCAGCTCGCCCAGGCGCTGGCGCTGCTGCGCCAACTGATCCGTGGACGGGAAGTCGTGCATTGTCTTGTCCCACGCCAGCCGCTTGCCCGTGATCAGATGGCCGATGAACAGACGCCACGCCCGGGCCGCCGCCATGGCGTTGATGAAATTGCCGACGATCATCCGCGGAATCGACAGCAGCGCGTGCTCCCAGCCATACATGCGGCCGACGAAGTAAGCGCGCTGCACCACGCGCAGCAGCAGGGCGACGGCATTGGCCCACATCAGCGTCACCAGCCAGCCGCCGGGCCGGAAGTACGACGGGTAGTACACCGTCCACCAGCCAAACAGGTCGGCCAGATAGAAGACGAAGAAATTGGCCAGCAGCACATAGGCCAGGATGGCGATGAAGGACGTCACCAGTCCCTTGCGATCGCGAAAGAGCAGATACTTGGTCGCGAGTGACCCCGTCCAACCCACCTGCTGCCAGCCCTGTAGCCCGATGCCCAGCGTCCAGCGCGCCTTTTGCCGGTACGCGGTGCGGAAGGTGTTGGGAAAGTACTCTCGCACGCCCAGCGGCATGCGCAGATGTGCGACCTGTTCCTTGCCCAGGCCGAACCACGATTGGCGCCGCGTCACGTACTCGACCGGGAACTTGCCGAAGATCTGGCGCATGCCGCGCTGGGCCAGACGCGCGCCGATGTCGTAGTCCTCGGTCAGCGTGTCGGTGTTGAACGGCTGATTGTTCGTCTCGGCCGCCAGCTCCACCAGCGCGCGGCGCGAAAAGCACGTACCCACGCCCGCCGACGGCACCATCTTCGACAGGCTCTCGCGCACCACCAGGTCCTTGGTGTGCCATTCGGCAAACTCGTCCATGTAGGTGCCGGCCACCAGCTCGTACCAATGGCGTTCCAGCGACGTCACCGGCAGCTGGATGAAGTCGATGCGCGGCAGCAGGTAGTTGTAGTACTTCAGCTCCAGCGGATGCAGCACGTCTTCGCTGTCATGCAGGATCACGCCGGCAAAGGGCACGGGCTGCTTGGCGTCCTGCGCGAAGATCGCCTGCACGATCCAGTTCAGGCAATCGGCCTTGCAGGTCGGACCATCATGCGGCACCTCCACACGGACCAGCTGCCGGTAGCGCCGCCGCATCCGTTCCACTTCGTTGATCGTGCGCTCGTCGTTCTGGTAGGTGCCGGCAAAGATCATGTAGTTCTTGTATTCCAGCGTCGACACCATCGTCTCGAGCATGGACGCGATCACGTCGTACTCCAGCCAGGCCGGCACCATGATCGCAAGCGGCTGCTCTTCCTTGGCGCGAAGCTGCGCGGCGGTCAGCGGCGTGTAGCGGCGCTTGATGGTCAGCGACCGCCACAGCTCGCGCACCCAGTACCAGCCGTCGATGAACAGGTCATCCAGGCTGGACAGGAGGATGATCACGCCGACGACGGCGGTCACAACCTCCAGTCCGCGGTAGTAATCCGCGATCAGGTAGGGCCAGTAGAGCGAGGACATGACGCCGTGGCCTTAATGGGGATCCTTGCGTTTCCTGCGGGCGACGCGCATGGCGAAGATCAGGAAAAGCAGCAGCACCAGCAGGCTGATGCTGATGGCCGGCACGCTCCACGAGATGTAGCGCCGCCATTCGAAGAAGGCGCTTTCCCCCGCGCCCGGCGGGTGGCTCGCGTCGGGGTTGGCGCTGTCGATCCACGCGACGGGCCCCGCCGCGCCGATGATCGCGATGTTGCCGCGATTCAGCACAAACGGCGCATCGGTCATGCCGGGCTGCTCGCCCAGCGTGTGCCACAGCACGCCCTCCTGGCCGCCCGCGCTGACGACTTCCGCGGTGCTCAGTTGCGTCAGCCCCGAGATGTCCAGCAACGTCGTGTCCTTGCCGGCCACCTTGAGCTGCTTGCGTTCATTGACCTGAACGGCGGGCTTGGCGCCGTCGACCGGCAACTCCATCGCCAGGAACGCGCGGGCCGGTTTGACGGCCTGGCCGGCGGGCGACACCGACAACTCGGCACGCGTGGCCGACACGCCGCTGGCCGCGGCGATGCCGATGACGCGCTTGATGTTGTCGGGCGCGTCGGCCAGATAGCTGTCCGGAATCAGCACCTGCGGCGACCCCGCCATCAGCGGCAAGAGTCCCACGAACGTGCCGTCGGGCTGCGCCTTGCCGGGCTTCACGTAGCTGGTCGGCAGCACGTTCACGGGATAGCCCTGCGGAATCTCGTTGCAGTCCACCGACACGGGCTGGCGCTGGAAGGTCACGCGCACCGCGTTCGTCACGCCCAGCGCATAGCCGGGCACCCGCGCCGTCAGCCGCTCGGGCCGGCCGTCGGCCTCCAGCTGCTTGGCGCCCAACAGGATGCCGTTCCAGAAGATGGACGCCACCGGGCGCGTGGACGAGGCCCCGGGCGCGGCCGCCACGTCCATGATCAGTTCATCCGGCACGCGGCCGTCGGTGGTTACGGCGGCCAGCGGAAACGACGCGTTCCAGTCCGCGCGCGCCACCACGTCAAAGCTCGCCGACGAGCCGCCCAGCGTCGACAGGCGCACGCCGCCATCCTGCATGGACTGCGGGGGGAGGGCGGTCTGCACCTGCACCTGGAGGCTTGCCAGGATGCGGCGCCAGGACGTGTCGAAAACGCCGGCGCCTTGCGCGCCCGCGTCGGCCGCGACGGCGATCACCGCCTGGCGGCCCAGCGACACCAGGCGGATCTCCTTGGACGCCAGGCCGGCGCCCGCCAGCGGCATGCGCTGCTGGCGCCATGCCTTGAACGCGTCCGCCGCATCGGGATCGGACGCAAGCTGCGCCTGCAACGCGTCCAGCGCTTCGTTGTACTTCGTGCTGAGCGCGGCATCGGCAATCACCACGTCTCCGGCGACGGCCGGCGCGCCCATCACGAGCAGGGCGCCGATCTCGGCGGGGTTGGCGAGCTTGTGCGTTTCCTTGCCGGTCAGCGCGGCAAACGCCGGCACCTGTCCTAGTCCGGCCGGGGCCTGCAGACCGCGCGTGTCGACCGCTTCGCCCACCGCCGGGAAGGCCCGGACCGCCACGCGCTTGCCGCTGCGCTCCATTGCCACGCCCAGGCGCCAGGCGCTGTCGAAGGCCTGCTGGTCCAGCTTGCGGCTGGCGACCATCAACACGGGCTTGCCCGGCAGCGAGCCCCAGGCGTCGTCCAGGCTGTTGATTGCCGACGCGTCATAGCGGTAGCTCAGCCGCGTCTGCGGCGAGATCGTCAGGGCATTGCCCGTGGCGCGGTTGCTTTCGCAGTGGCGCAGCGCGATGTCGGACTGCCAGTCCACGCCCAAGCGCAAGAAGCCCGAATCTCGCGTGCGGCGTTCGACGGCGAGCGTCCGGCTGGCCGAGCCTTCGCCATCGGCGACGCGCTGCGCCGTTTGCGGCACGCCGTCCAGCCACAGCACCATGCTGGTCCGCCCCGGCTCGCCCTTGGTGTAGCGCGCGTCGAAATCCAGCCGCGCGTCCGTGACCGGCACACCGCGCGGCACCGGCAGATAGAACTCCTGCCGTGCATCGCTGTTGGACAGGACGACGGGCTCGTTGATGCCCAGGTCTTCCAGCGTGGTGCTGCGCGTCACCATGTCGTCGCTCTGCAGCCGGCGCAGCGCGTCGCCGGCCGGACTGGCCAGCGCGGCCAGCGGCGCCAGCAGCCCCGCCGCGAGCAGGGCGCGGCACAACGTACGGACATCGGTGGCTTGTAAGGAGGAGGGCATGAAAGCTCCAGGCAAGATAGGCATCGCGGCAGAAGTCAGAGGGAGGAGTGGGCGGCAGCGTGGGGAGCGAATTCCGAAACGGCGCGGCCGCAGAGCGCATCGACAATGCGCTGGCTGGCCTTGCCGTCGCCGTACGGATTGATCCGCCGGGAGAAGGCGCTGTGCAGCGCGGGGTCATCAAGCAGGCGGTGCACTTCGGTGACGATGCGGCGCGTATCGGTGCCCACCAGCGCCACCGTGCCGGCCCGCACCGCTTCGGGCCGCTCGGTGACGTCGCGCATCACCAGCACCGGCTTGCCCAGATAGGGCGCCTCTTCCTGGACCCCGCCCGAGTCAGTCAGGATCAGGTGCGCGCGCTGCATGAACCACACGAAATCCAGGTAATCCAGCGGGTCGATCAAATGCACGTTGGCCAGCCCGGACAGCTCTGCCATCACCACGCCACGCACCTGGGGGTTCAGGTGGACGGGGTACACGATCTGCAGGTCGGCGCGCCGCGCCAGATCCGCCAGCGCCGCGCAGATGTTGCGAAAGCCCTCGCCAAAGCTCTCACGCCGGTGACCCGTCACCAGCAGCAGCCGGCGGTTCGGGTCCAGCCATGCGTAGCGGGTCTGCAGCATGCGGCTCAGCGCGCTGCCGGCGGTCAGCTTGGCGCAGGTCATCGCCAGGGCGTCGATCACCGTGTTGCCGGTCACTGTGATGCTGCCCGCCAGGTTTTCGCGCAACAGATTGCCGCGCGACTCCGCGGTGGGCGCGAACAGCAGGTCGCCGATCGCGTCGACGACGCGGCGGTTCATTTCCTCGGGAAACGGCATCGCCAGGTTACCGGTGCGCAGCCCGGCCTCGACGTGACCGATGCGCACGCGGCGATGGAACGAGGCCAGCGCACACGCCGACGCGGTGCTCGTGTCGCCATGCACCAGCACACAGTCCGGTTTCTCCGCTTCCAGCACGCCATCCACGCGGCTGATCAACCGGGCGTACAGGCCATTCAACGTCTGGTTGGGCACCATGATGTCCAGGTCGTGCTGCGCCTTCAATTCGAAGAGCGCCAGCACTTGATCCAGCATTTCCCGATGCTGCCCGGTTACGCAGACCACGCTCTGGATCTGCGGCTCGTTTTGCAACGCGGTAACCAGCGGAGCCATCTTGATGGCTTCGGGACGCGTGCCAAAAATCGACAGGACTTTCATGGCGGTGTGGCCCCCAGCGCCAGTGGCATTTTCTTGCGGCTATTTTGTCTTGAAAGCATTCGTAATATGTGTCGGAATATGTCGAGCTGTCCTGGCATCAGGCGCGTGGTAAAGCCCCGCTTCGCGCGATCGCATCACAGGGGAGATGCAGGTTTCATCCGGAATTTGGGGTCAATTCATCTGTGGCCGTTACAACTGCCAAGATAAAGCACGAAACAATAAATTTCCGTTATGAACGCCGGGCTTCAAACGCGCCGATTCGCGCCAACGGAAATGCCGCGTTGCAAAATGGGTCCGTTGTGCGGATAATCACGAGTAATTCTTATTTAGATTTCCGGGCGTCCCAGGATGGCCGGAGGTCCTTCTACCGCCGTGGCCAGCGACGCGCCGTCCTCACAAATCGAATCCCTGTACACCCACCATCACGGATGGCTTCATGGGTGGTTGCGCCGGCGCCTGGGCAATTCGTGTGACGCGGCCGACCTGGCGCACGACGCTTTTGTGCGCCTTATCCAGAAGCCGCGCCGCTTCGACAGCGCTCCCGAGGCTCGGGCGTATTTGCGAGCCATGGCCAACGGCATGTGCGTGGACCTGTGGCGGCGCCGCCAGATCGAGCAGATGTGGCTGGAAGAGCTGGCCGCGCGGCCCGAGGCCGTGGCCCCGTCGGCTGAACATCAGGTCATCGTCATCCAGGCGCTGCTGGAAATCGACGGCATGCTGCGCAGCATGCCGGTTAAAGCCGCCAATGCTTTCGTCATGGCGGTCGCGTGCGAGATGTCCGACAAGGAAGTGGCGCAGGAGCTGGGTGTGTCCACCCGAATGGTTCGCAAGTATGTCGCCCAGGCCATGCTGCACTGCCTGATGCTGGAGGCTCGGTCGGTGGCCATCGAACCGCCGATCCATGTGAATTCGGCCGCGCCCGTGGGGACCGGTTCGGCATGACAGGCTGGGATTTCCGCGTTCGAGGCGCAACATGACCTCCGTGCAATCCGCCGTCGAGCCCACGCACCAGGCGCTTGAGCAGGCTGCCGAATGGTTTGCGCTGCTGCGCTCCGGCGAGGCCACGCCCGACGAGCGCCGGCGCTGGCAGTCCTGGCTTGAACGCGCGCAGGAAAACCGGACCGCCTGGGGCTACGTCGAGCGCATCAGCAGCCAGTTCCAACCCGTCCAGTCCAGCCCCGGCCGCGACGCCGCCGCCAAGGGCTATTGCATGGCCAATAGCCGCATGGCGCGGCGGCGTCAGATGTTGTTCGGCCTGGCGGCGCTGGCCGGCACGGGCCTGTCCGGACTGGCGGCGTGGCGCCTCACGCCGCTTCCCGGCGTGGTGCTGGCCTGGGCGGCCGATCACCGCAGCGCCACCGGCGAGGTCCGGCAGATCGAACTGGCCGACGGTTCCGTCGTCTGGCTCGGCACCGGCAGCGCCTTCGACGAGGATTACAGCGGCGGCCTGCGCCGGCTTCGCCTCTTGGCAGGCGAAATACTGATACAGACCGCGGCCGATCCCGCACGCCCGTTTGTCGTCGATACCCCGCAGGGCAGGGTGCGCGCCCTCGGCACGCGATTCACGGTGCGGCTCGACGGCGACGAGACGCTGGTGGCCGTCTACAAGGGCGCCGTCGAAGCGCGCACCGCCGTCACGGGCAGCACGCGCGTTATCCAGACGGGCGAGCAGACGCGCTTCACGGATGCAATGCTGGCCGTCACGCAATCCGCCGACCCCGCGCGCGAGGCCTGGTCGCGCGGCATCCTGGTCACCAACAACACGCCGCTGGCGGATGTCGCCAGCGAGCTGCAGCGCTATCGCGGCGGCGTGCTGCGCGTGGCGCCCGAGATCGCCAACCTGCCGGTCATCGGCAGCTATCCGGCCACCGACCCCGATCGGGCGCTGGCCATGCTGGAAGGCGTTCTGCCCATCCGCATCCAGCGGACCTTGCCGTGGTGGGTCAGCATCCAGCCGCGCGGTGGTCCGGTCGGCAGCCGCTGACGCGATCCTCACCCTTTCCCGCCGCCCGCCCGTCCGCGATTCATCGCGATTCGCACGGCATCGCAACAATTTTTCTCCCACCCGGTTCCGCTTTTGAGGTTCTCGTTCGATTCCCCTAATGAGAGCGAATTCAATCGCACGGCTCGTCGATAAACCTCATCGGAACCCAGTTCGTCATGCCCCGTCATTCAGTCCTTGCCGCCAAGCGGCCGCCCCACTCATTCCGCCGCCTCGCGGGCAGTTCCCGCCTGACCTGCTCGGCGCGTGTCGTGCAATTGGCGATCGCGGGCGGCGTGGCGGTCCTGGCGGTCAACGCGCCGGACGCTGCCGCGCAGTCCGCGGCGGCTCAACAATCCGCCGCCGCGACGCGGCACTACGACATTCCCGCGGGCCCGTTGAGCACGGTGCTGGCGCGTTTTGCCAGTGAGTCCGGAGTGCTGGTCGCAGGCGCCGGCGAGCTCGCGCAAGGCAAGCAGAGCCCGGGCGTATCGGGCAACCTGGACCCGCGCGCCGCATTGAACGCCTTGCTGGCAGGCACCGGCCTGGCCGCGACACCGGCAGAGGGCGGCAGCTATGTGCTGCACCGCGCGGCGCCCGCCGGCGTCGCCACGCTGGCGCCCGTCACCGTGCAAGCCGACGGCTTCGGCGCGACGGAGGGGTCGCATAGCTACGCCATGACCGGCCCCTTGTCCTTCGCCACCGGCCTGCCGCTCACCCAGCGCGAGACGCCGCAGACCATCAGCGTCATGACGCGCCAGCGCATCGAGGACGAGGGCGTCGACAGCATCGAGGCGCTGCTGGACCGCACGCCAGGCATCTCGGTGCAGAACATCGGCACAGGACGGTTCTCGATTCTTTCGCGCGGCTACAACATCGATAACTATCAGTTTGATGGCGTCCTGACCGCGACCGACATCGTGTCGCAGAACATCCCGCAGAGCCAGACGGACCTGGCCATCTATGACCGCGTCGAGGTCCTGCGCGGCGCAACGGGGCTGATGACGGGGGCGGGCGATCCCTCGGGCACCGTCAACCTCATCCGCAAGAAGCCCACGCGCGAATTCCAGGGCTATGCCAGCGTGGGCGCAGGCACCTGGGGCCGTGGCCGCGGCGAACTGGACGTGGGCGGGCCCATCAACGACGCCGGCACCTTGCGCGGCCGCTTCGTCGCTGCGCACGAGCAGGGCAACACGCATATCGACTATTACAAGGAAAACAAGTCGGTTTTCTACGGCGTGCTGGAGGCCGACCTTACGCCGAACACAATGCTCACAGCGGGCATCGACTACCAGAACAACGATCCGCGCGGACAGTCGTCGACCGGACTGCCGCTCTTTTACGCTGACGGTCAGCAGACCGATTTCAAGGCGTCCGACAACGCCGGGGCACGCTGGAACACCGACGAGCTCAAGGTCTACAACGCCTTCCTCAACCTCGAGCATAAGTTCGTCAACGACTGGAAGCTCAAGTTTTCGGGCAACTACCTTCACGGCAAGCGCGAATTTTCGTCGGCCGACGCCAGTTGGGGTTTCGTCGAGCGCAATACGGGCGACGGCGTGCAGTTCTATGGCGGCCTGGGCAGCGCCCGCCAGCGCCAGACCGGCTTCGACGTGCAGGCGGCCGGACCATTCGAATTGTGGGGAAGGCAGCACGAGTTCGTCGTGGGAATGAATTGGGCGGAGTTCAATAACTATCACGAGCCGGCCGACGACGACATCGAAGGCCGTGACGTCAACATTTACACCTGGGGCAACGACCCTGCAGGGCCCACCGCGTCAGGCCAGAAACTCATGGATTACGACGGCTGGCAAAAGCAGCAGGGCGTCTATTCCGCGTTGCGCCTGAAGCCCACAGACGACCTCGCCGTCATCGTGGGGGCGCGCGTCAGCAACTACCGCTACAAGCTCTCGCAGATCTACACGTCGCCCGCGCTGGCGCGAAACAACAAGATCACGGAAATGAGTGAGAGCGGCGTTGTCACGCCCTACGCCGGCATCGTCTACGACCTGAACGACCAGCATTCCGTCTACGCCAGCTACACCAGCATCTTCAAGCCGCAAAGCGCCCGCGATCGCAATGGCAACGTGCTGGACCCGCGCACCGGCGACAACTACGAAATCGGCTTGAAGAGCGACTACTTTGGCGGCCGTCTCACCAGCGCCATCGCGCTCTATCAGATCCGCCAGGACAACCTTGCCGAAGTCGACGAAGGCCAGTTCGTGCCCGGCACCGTGCGGGAACCGGCGTACCGCGCCGTCAGCGGCGCCAAAACGTCGGGCCTGGATATCGAGTTCAACGGCGAATTGGCCCCCGGCTGGCAAGCCGCGCTCAGCTACAGCTACAGCATCACCAAGGACGGCGAGGGCGGGACTATCCGAACGATCTTCCCGCGCCACATGGCCAAGCTGTGGACCACCTACCGCCTGCCCGGCGACTGGCACCGCCTGACCGTGGGCGGCGGCGTCAACTGGCAAAGCCGCATCTACTACAGCGCCACCACCTGGTCCCTGCCGGGCGTCACCCTCAACGGCGAGCAGCCCGCCTACGCCGTCGCCAACCTGATGGCGCGCTACGACTTCAACCGCCAGCTTTCGGCCACGCTGAACCTGAACAACGTGTTCGACAAGAAATACCTGCAGGGGCTGGACACCACCTTCTACACCGGGATCTACGCGCCTACCCGCCACGCCATGCTGACGTTGAAGTATCAGTTCTGACCTGGGAGGCCGCGCCCGCGCTCGACCTGCTTCGGTTGGAGGGGGGGAAGGCTGACGTGGGCGGCCAGGCGACCGGAGCTGCCTGACGCGGCCACCCTAATGCGAGTAAGGTACGGGAAAGGCCGTTTCGCCTGGCACGCCGGCCTGTGCCGCCAGCAGGAACCGAACACCATGAAGATTCATCACGCAGCGCTGCGCCTGCTTCTCGCCGGGGCGGCCATCGCAGCCCTCGCCGCCTGCGCAGAGACCCCGCAGCAACCGCGAAACAACGTGGACTACCGCAGCCGGCCGCTGGATTCGCCGGCGGGTTCCAGCAACAACGCCAACCCGTCCGGCCAGCGTCTGACGATTCAATCGGGCGAGGGCGAACGCCTGAATCTCCCCTGGTTCATCGAAGGAGCCCAGGACTGGGTCAACCGGCAGTGACCCAGACGAAAAAAATCCTCAAGGGTCTGCACCCTTGAGGATTTTTGGTTTCAGCTGACGTTGCTGAACGGAATTTGGTGGAGCCGGGGGGAATTGAACCCCCGTCCGCAAGCCCTCCGCAACCAGTTCTACATGCGTAGTCGATTTATTTGGTTTTAACTTTGGACTTAGCCAACCGACAGGCCGGACCAAAGCGATTCACGTAATTTAAATCTGAGCCGTGTGACCCCAGCGCAGACCGATTCCTTGTGAATGTCGCTGCTGCGGTTCGAGGGTTACCCCCCTAGGAAGTTGCCTTCCTCCGCCTGACCCAAGGACAGATCAGTGCAGCGGCTCACCGCTTAAGCGGCGAGAGCGAAACGCTCGTCGTTGGCGTTTGTAGTGTTCCAGTGGTTTAACGAGCGTACTGGTGCTCGGCATGCCCTGAGTTGTTTCGCGACCCACGTCGAATCCGGATCGGCCCCAAGACCTTCCATTGTACTGCAAATGCAATCGCCTGCCATCCTGTAAACCCAAGCGGTGTCAAGCGTGGCGGGGGCGAGACAAGCTTGGCGTCAGGCCGCGTTGGCGCACGCCGCCTTGGATTGCCGCCGGCCTCGGGACGCCGCCATCATCAGCGCGGCCAGCCCGACGGAAACCGCCACGATGACGGCCGCGGCGCCGCCCAGCGTCGCCAGGCCATAGTGGTCGATCACATGTCCGCCAACCACCGCGCCCAGGCCGATGCCGATGTTCGCGCCGGAGATGTTCAGCGACGCGGCAAACGCGGGCGCCTCGGGGGCGGACTTCATCAGCCGTACGTGGCAGACGATGAAAAGTGCGGCCTGGGCGATTCCCCAGATGCCCAGCGCGACAGCCAGCAGACCGTGCGACTGCATGACCGGCGCGACGAACGCCAGGCCAACCGCCATCAGCGACGAGAACAGCGCCGTGGCGCCGAGCGGGCTGCGGTCCACCAGGCGTCCGCCCAGCGTGTTGCCCACCAGCCCAACGGCGCCAAACGCCATCATCGTCCAGCCGACGGTCTCGCCGTCAAAGCCGCCCAGCCGCTCCAGCATGTCGGCAAGATAGGTATAGGCCGTAAACATGCCGGTGAAAACCAGCAGCGACAGCACCACATGGCTCACCACGATGGGTTTGCGCAGGATCCGCAGCTGCGTGACGAGGCGCACGCTGTCGGCGCGGATGCGCGTGCTGGGGAAGGTCAGCAGCAGCAGCAGGGCCTTGGCAAACGCCACCACGGACAGCACCCAGAACGCGGCGCGCCACCCGAACGCGTCCGAGATCAGCACACCGATCGGAATGCCGAACACCGTGGCGGCCACGATGCCGAACGCCACCGTCGAAATGGCGCGTCCGGCGCGCGCGGGGCCCACCAGTTCGACGGCGGTGGCGCTGGCCAGCGACCAGAACACCGGCAGGGCCAGCGCCGGCACAAAGCGCGCGATCGCCATGATCCAGATGTTGGGCGCTACGGCGGCCAGCGCGTTGGACAGGCCAAACAGCACCAGCACCCCGATGAACAGGCGCTTGCGTTCCATGTTGGCCATCAAGGCGGTGAGCAGGGGGCCGGTCGCCGCGACCGTGAAGGCAAACAGCGTCACCAGCAAGCCTGCCTGGGAAACGGTCACGTCCAGATCGCGGGCAAGACCGGGCAGCAGCCCCACGATCAGGAACTCGGTGGTCAGGATGGTGAAGCCGGCGGCGGAAAGTAGCAGGATGGGCAAAAGCATAGGCATTCCTTGGACGCGAGGCCGGATGGCGCCGCGCGGGCAGGGAGTTGAAGGCAAGGTCAAAAGGTCGGGCGTGCGCCGCGTCAACGTAGCGGGCACGGTGCGGCGGGACGCGGAGGTCCGCCAGCACGGAGATGTCGTCGCCGCCTGCGAGAGGCTGCAACGCCGGCATGAGCCGGAAACGGAGCGATCCGGACAACCCGGATCGCGATGCACGGTTCACACTTTAGGGGAGATCGCCGGCCGGATAAACCCCCGGCATCCGGATAGATTGTTCGGCCTGCTGCACTAATTCGGCCGAACAATCGCGGGGAGCTGCGGCGTCATCGGCGAGGATGCCGCGTTGGAAGGTGCGTCACCGCCGAAGGCGGGGCGTGACCGAAGGCGGGGCGTGACCAAGGCGGGGCGTGACCAAGGCGGGGCGGACGGGCAAACGGCCCATCCCCGACATTTAGCGCAAGTCGCGGGGCAGCAGCGGCTCGATGGCGGACCAGAGTTCCTCTGGCGAATTCGCGCAGGTTTCCGCCTGCCAGGCAATGACGTTATCGTCTTCGCCGACATAACCATAGGCCGCGGCGACAGCGGGCATGCCCGCCGCGTGGGCGGCCTGGATATCGCGCAGGTCATCGCCGACGTAGACGCAGCGGTCGGTCTCAAAACCCGCTTCGCGCGCGGCGTGCTGCAAGGGCAGGGGATGCGGCTTGGCGTGGGCAGTGGTGTCGCCGCAGACCAGCACGGCGCTGTCGCGCGTCAGGTCCAGGAATTCGACGATGGGCAGGGTCAGGTAGGTGACTTTGTTGGTGACGATGCCCCAGGACATGCCACGGTTGCGGATGTCGGCCAGCAGGTCTTCTATCCCGGGGAACAGCTTGCTGTGCACCGTCGAGCTGGCGGCGTAGTCTTCCAGAAACTGCAGGCGGGTGGGCTCATAGTCCGCGTCGCCCGGTTGCAGGTTCAGCGCCACGCGCAACAGTCCGCGCGCGCCCTGAGATGCCACAGGACGCAGCGCCTCGTACGCCATCGGCTCCAGGCCGCGGCGGGTGCGCTGACGGTTCGCGGCGGCTGCCAGGTCGGGGGCGGTGTCGGCCAGGGTGCCGTCGAAATCGAACAGGATCAGGGCGCTCATTTACGGGTTGCCATCAGATAGTTGACCGAGGTGTCGGAAGTCAGCGAGTAGATCTGGGTGATCGGGTTGTATTCCATGCCGCGCATGCTCACCGGTTCCAGGTCGGCGCCGCGCGCCGCCGCCGACAGCTCGCTGGGCTTGAGGAACTGGTCGTAGGTGTGGGTGCCGCGGGGCAGGAGTCGCAGGACGTACTCCGCGCCGATGATCGCGAACACAAACGACTTGGCGTTGCGGTTCAACGTCGAAAAGAACACCCAGCCGCCAGGTTTCACCAGCGTCGAGCAGGCGCGCACGATCGAGGCCGGATCCGGCACGTGCTCCAGCATTTCCATGCAGGTCACCACGTCGTACTGACCCGGCTGCTCGGCAGCCAGTTCTTCGACGGGCACCTTGCGGTACTCCACCTTCACGCCCGATTCCAGGCCATGCAGGCGCGCGATCTTCAGGGACTTGTCGGCCAGGTCGATGCCGGTTACATCGGCGCCGCTGCGGGCCATCGCTTCCGACAGGATGCCGCCGCCGCAACCTACGTCCAGCACCTTGCGGCCGGCCAGGCTGCCGGCGCATTCCTGAATCCACTCCAGCCGCAGCGGATTGATGGCGTGCAGCGGCTTGAACTCGCTTTCGGGGTCCCACCAGCGGCTGGCCAAGGCGCTGAACTTGTCGATTTCGGCCTGATCGGCGTTGACGGTGGCTTGCGCGGTGTCGTGAGTTTGCGTGTTCATGGGCGGTCCGGCGTAAGGCTGCTCTATATATAGAGGGGTCCAGCGCGCTAGGCGAGGAAGGGGCTTGCCGATGCACCAGAGGGGTGCATCGCAGGCGAAAAAAAGGGCCTCGCTATGCGAGGCCCTCTTATTGTAGCTAGTCCGGCAATTACTTGCGGCTACCCACGATTTCGATCTCAACGCGACGGTTCTGGGCGCGGCCTTCCTTCGTCTTGTTGGAAGCGATCGGCTGCAGTTCGCCCTTGCCTTCCGTGTAGATACGGTTGGGGTCGATGCCCAGGCTGACCAGGTAAGCCTTGACCGAAGCGGCGCGGCGCTCGGACAGCTTCTGGTTGTACTGTTCGGTACCGATCGAGTCGGTGTGGCCGACGGCGATGATCGTTTCCAGATCGATGGTGCTGGCTTGCTGAGCGACTTGCTGCAGCAGTTGGCGACCTTCGGGCTTCAGGGTCGACTTGTCGAAGTCGAAGAACGTGTCAGCATTGAACACGACCTTTGCCGCCATCGGGGCCGGCTTCGCCTTCTGTTGGGCAACCGGGACGCCGTCGCAACCGGGGATGCCGGTGGCCGGGGTCCAGAAGGCATCGCGCCAGCACAGTTCGTTCGTGCCGTTCTTCCAAACGTTACCGAACGGGTTGCGCCAGTTGTCCACGGTTTGCGCGGAAGCTACACCAGAGGCCGTGACGGCGGCGAAGGCGAGCGCCAGAGCGAATTTGGAGGGTTTGTTCATGTTTCTCCTCGTTGAGCTTGAAGCTGGATAAGTGACTCGCAGCGAACCCCCGCCGCATATCAGGAAAACGGGGCCAGTATAGCAACGCCAAGAGCTGGTTCAAAGGAATAGCTACTGGGTTTCCTGCGTGCTGGAAACAATCTTAAGGCATTTGGGGGGCTTTGGCTTCCCTGGACAGGCGCATTAATGCTGGATATGACGTTTTCGGCACTCCTGCCGTTTCCCATGTTGGTTTTTGACAACAGGGCCGCAGGGCGCGGGTGGGCGTGGCCGGGCGGCGTTTCTGATCGGTCCGTTGCGGCCCGCTTGCGGCGCCTTCGGACGGCCCATCGGACCGGTCCCCCAATCGAATGATAGAATTTCCTGTTTACCCGGCCCGGGTTCCTCCTTACACGATTCTGTCGTTATATATATGGATTCCTTTGCCAAGGAGACGCTTCCGGTATCGCTGGAAGAAGAGATGCGCCGCAGTTACCTCGATTACGCGATGAGCGTGATCGTCGGTCGGGCGCTACCGGATGTGCGGGACGGCTTGAAGCCTGTCCACCGGCGCGTGCTCTACGCGATGCACGAGCTGAACAACGACTGGAACCGCGCCTATAAGAAGTCAGCGCGTATCGTCGGGGACGTCATCGGTAAGTACCACCCCCACGGCGACCAGTCCGTGTACGACACCATTGTCCGCATGGCGCAGGATTTCTCCATGCGCTACATGCTGGTCGACGGCCAGGGCAACTTCGGTTCCATCGACGGCGACAACGCCGCGGCGATGCGTTACACCGAAATCCGCCTGGCCAAGATCGCCCACGAACTCCTGGCCGACATCGACCAGGAAACCGTCGACTTCGGACCCAACTACGACGGCAGCGAACAGGAACCGCTGCTGCTGCCGTCGCGCCTGCCCAACCTGCTGGTCAACGGCAGCTCCGGCATCGCGGTGGGCATGGCGACCAACATTCCGCCGCACAACCTCCAGGAAGTGGTCGACGGCTGCCTGTACTGCCTGCGCAATCCGGCGTGCACGGTCGATGAGCTGATCGAGCTCATCCCGGCGCCGGACTTCCCCACGGGCGGCATCATCTATGGCATGTCCGGCGTGCGCGAAGGCTATCGCACGGGTCGCGGCCGCGTCATCATGCGCGCCAAGACGCACTTCGAAGACATGGAGAAGGGCAATCGCCAGGCGATCGTGATCGACGCGATTCCCTACCAGGTCAATAAGAAGACGCTGCAGGAACGCATCGCCGAGCTGGTCAACGACAAGAAGATCGAAGGCATCTCCGACATCCGCGACGAGTCGGACAAGGACGGCATGCGCCTTGTCATCGAGCTCAAGCGCGGCGAAGTGCCCGAGGTCGTGCTGAACAACCTCTACAAGAACACCCAGCTGCAGGACACCTTCGGGATGAACCTGGTGGCGCTGGTCGACGGCCAGCCCCGCCTGCTCAACCTGAAGCAGATGATCGACTACTTCCTGCAGCATCGCCGGGAAGTGGTCACGCGCCGCACGGTTTTCCAGTTGCGCAAGGCCCGCGAGCGCGGCCACGTGCTGGAAGGTCTGGCGGTGGCGCTGGCAAACATCGACGATTTCATCGCGATCATCAAGGCGGCCCCGACTCCTCCTGTCGCCCGTCAGGAACTGATGGCGAAGTCCTGGGATTCGTCGCTGGTGCGCGAAATGTTGTCCCGCGCCGACGGCGACACGCCGGGCGGCCGCGCGGCTTTCCGTCCGGACGATCTGGGCGTCGAGTTCGGTCTTCAGGGCGACGGCCTGTATCGCCTGAGCGATACGCAGGCCCAGGAAATCCTGAACATGCGCCTGCAACGCCTGACCGGGCTGGAGCAGGACAAGATTGTTGGCGAGTACAAGGACATCATGTCCACCATCGCCGACCTGCTGGACATCCTGGCCCGTCCCGAGCGCATCACGACGATCATCAGCGAAGAGCTGCAGGCCATCAAGGCCGAGTTCTCCACCGGCGCCAAGGATTCGCGCCGTTCGGAAATCGAACTGAACGCGACGGAACTCGATACCGAAGACCTGATCACGCCGACCGACATGGTCGTGACGCTGTCGCACGGCGGCTACATCAAGAGCCAGCCGCTGTCCGAGTACCGCTCGCAAAAGCGTGGCGGGCGCGGCAAGCAGGCCACGGCCATGAAGGAAAACGACTGGATCGACCAGCTCTTCATCGCCAACACGCACGACTTCCTGCTGTGCTTCTCGAACCGCGGCCGTGTGTACTGGCTGAAGGTCTGGGAAGTGCCGCAAGGCACGCGTAACTCGCGCGGCAAGCCGATCGTCAACATGTTCCCGCTGGCCGACGGCGAGAAGATCACGGTGGTGCTGCCGGTCAAGGAATTCAGCGAAGACCACTATGTCTTCATGGCGACCTCGCGCGGCACGGTCAAGAAGACCCCGCTGTCCGACTTCTCCAACCCGCGCAAGGCCGGCATCATCGCCGTCGACCTTGACGATGGCGACTATCTGATTGGCGCGGATCTCACCGACGGCAAGCACGACGTCATGCTGTTCTCGGACGCCGGCAAGGCCGTGCGCTTCGACGAAAACGACGTGCGTCCGATGGGCCGCAACGCCCGCGGCGTGCGCGGCATGATGCTCGAGGACACGCAGACGGTCATCGCGCTGCTGGTCGCCGGCGACGAAACGCAGACGGTGCTGACCGCCACGGAAAACGGCTACGGCAAGCGCACGCCGATCGCGGAGTACACGCGCCATGGCCGCGGCACGAAGGGCATGATCGCCATCCAGACCACCTCGCGTAACGGCAAGGTGGTGGGTGCTGTGCTGGTCACGCCTACCGATGAAATTATGCTCATCACCACCGGCGGCGTGCTGGTGCGCACCCGTGTCGCGGAAATCCGCGAAATGGGCCGTGCGACGCAGGGCGTCACGCTGATCAACGTCGACGACGGCAGCACGCTGTCCGGCGTGCGCCGTGTCGTCGAAAGCGACGCGGACGATGACGGCGAACTGGACGAAGACGGCCAGCAAACCGGTGGCGACGACAGCAACGACGCAGCAGATTCGACGGAACCTACGGAGCAATAATGGCCCGCCCCTGGAACTTCTCGGCCGGCCCCTCGGTCTTGCCCGAGGTGGTGCTGCAGCAAGCCGCTGCAGAAATGCTGGACTGGCACGGCAGCGGCATGTCCGTGATGGAAATGAGCCATCGCGGCAAGCATTTCGTGCAGATCTGCGATGAAGCAGAGTCCGATCTGCGCGACTTGCTGGGCCTGCCGGCCGATTACGCCGTCATGTTCATGCAAGGAGGCGGTTCCGGGGAAAACGCCATCGTTCCCATGAATCTCATGGGACGCCGCGGCGCCCCAGCTGCGGATTTCGTCGTGACGGGCCATTGGTCCAAGCGTTCGTACAAGGAAGCCGGCCGCTACGGCAGCACGCACATCGCGGCCAGTTCCGATCACGCCACCAAGATCGACGGCCGCGAACAGGCGCCGCTGACCTGGGTGCCGCCTGCCGATACCTGGCAGGTGCGCAAGGAATCGGCCTACCTGCACCTGTGCAGCAATGAAACCATTGGCGGTGTCGAATTCCTGGACTGGCCCGACACCGCTGACCTGGGCGCACCCGACGTGCCCCTGGTCATCGACGCCTCTTCGCACTTCCTGTCGCGCCCGATGGACGTGTCGCGCTGCGGCATGATGTACGCCGGCGCGCAGAAGAACGCTGGCCCGGCCGGCGTCACCATGGTCATCGCGCGCCGCGACCTGATTGGCCAGGCCTTGCCGATCTGCCCCTCGGCGTTTGACTACGCCAACGTAGCGGCCGAACACTCGCGCTACAACACCCCGCCCACCTTTGCGATCTACATCGCGGGCCTGGTGTTCAAGTGGGTCAAGGCCAATGGCGGCGTGGCCGGCATGGAAGCCGCCAACAAGGCGAAGGCCAATCTGCTGTACGGCTACCTGGACAGCACCGGTTTCTACCGCAATCCCATTCACGCGCCCGTGCGTTCGCGCATGAACGTGCCGTTCGTGCTGCATGACGAGTCGCTCAACGACGCCTTCCTGAAGGGCGCCGAGGCAGCGGGCCTCACGCAGTTGAAGGGCCACAAGAGCGTGGGCGGCATGCGCGCCTCCATCTACAACGCGCTGCCGCTCGAAGGCGTGGCGGCGCTGGTCGAGTACCTGAAGGAATTCGAGCGCCGCCATGGATGACGAGCTGCAGCGCAAGCTGCTTCCCCTGCGCAAGCGCATCGACGACCTCGATGCGCAGATCCTCGATCTTCTGTCGCAGCGCGCGCGCGCCGCGCTGGAAGTGGGCGAGGCCAAGCATGCCGCGCACGCCGATGGACCCGTGCTGCGTCCCGAACGCGAAGCCGAGGTCATCCGCCGCCTGCAGCAGATCAATCCGGGTCCGTTCCCGAACGCCGGCGTGGCGTCGGTCTGGACCGAAATCATCTCCGCATGCCGGGGCCTGGAGCGCGGCATGACCGTCGCGTTTTTGGGACCGCAGGGTTCGTTCTCTGAGCAGGCTGCGCTGGAACACTTTGGCCATGCGGTCCAGAAGCTGCCTTGCGCCTCGTTCGACGAGGTCTTCCGGGCTGTCGAGGCCGGTCAGGCAGACGTGGGCATGGTGCCGGTGGAAAATTCCACCGAAGGCGCTGTCAACCGCAGCCTGGACCTGCTGCTGAACACGCCGGTCAAGATCCTGGGCGAGCGTTCGCTCGTCATCCGCCATTGCCTGATGTCGCAATCGGGCGGCATGGACGGCATCAAGACCATTTCCGCGCACCCGCAGGCGCTGGCCCAGTGCCAGGGTTGGCTGACGCGCAACTATCCCGACGTCGAGCGCGTGGCCGCCTCCAGCAATTCCGAAGCAGCGCGCGCCGCCGCGTCGGATGCGAGCATCGCGGCCATCGCCGGCGAAGTGGCCGCGCCCGCCTGGAACCTGCAGATCGTCGCCGCCGGCATCCAGGATGACCCGCACAACCGCACCCGCTTCCTGGCAATCGGCAACATCGAGCCCCTGGTCAGCGGCAAGGACAAGACCAGCCTGATCCTGGCGGTGCCGAACCGCGCGGGCGCCGTCTATGAAATGCTGGCGCCCCTGGCCGCCAACGGCGTGTCGATGACGCGCTTCGAGTCGCGCCCCGCGCGCACGGGCCAGTGGGAATACTATTTCTACGTCGACGTCCTGGGCCACCGGAACGACCCGAATGTCGAGCGCGCCCTGGCGGCCCTGCAGGCGCAGGTTGCCTACCTCAAAGTGCTGGGCTCGTACCCGGCGCAGTGAATCCCACATCATGACCCACGCATCCAAGCCCCTCGTTGCTCCCGCGCACGTCAGCGCCATTGCCCCGTACCAGGCAGGCAAGCCGATCGAAGAACTGGCCCGCGAATTCGGGCTGGATCCGGCGACCATCGTCAAGCTGGCCTCCAACGAAAACCCGTTGGGCATGCCCAAATCGGCGAAGGCGGCCATGCTGGCCGCGGCCGAATCGCTGGCACGCTACCCGGACCCCAACGGCTTTGACCTGAAGGCGGCGCTGGCTGAACGCTACGGCGTGCCGATGAACTGGATCACGCTCGGCAACGGCTCGAACGACATCCTGGAAATCGCCGCGCTGGCGCTGCTGGAGCCGGGCGCTTCCGCGGTGTACGCGCAGCACTCGTTCGCGGTCTACCGCCTGGCCACGCAGGCGCGTGGCGCGCGCCACATCGTGGTGCCGGCCGTGGACCACGGCCACGACCTGGATGCGATGTTCGACGCGATCGCCGACGACACGCGCCTGGTGTTCATCGCCAACCCGAACAACCCCACCGGCACTTTCGTGCCGGGCGACAAGGTCGCGGACTTCCTGGAACGCGTGCATGCCGCGCATGGCGACCGCGTCACGGTCGTGCTGGACGAGGCCTACAACGAATACCTCGATCCGGAGCTGCGCTTTGACAGCACCGCGCTGGCGCGCCAGTACCCGAACCTGATCGTGTCGCGCACGTTCTCCAAGGCTTACGGCCTGGCGGGCCTGCGCGTCGGTTTCTCGGTGGCGCAGCCCGGCCTGACCGACCTGCTCAACCGCGTGCGCCAGCCGTTCAACGTCAATACGCTGGCCCAAGCCGCGGCCATCGCAGCGCTCGGCGATGCCGAATACCTCGAGCAAGCCTACGCTTCCAACAAGGCAGGCAAGGCCCAATTGTGCGCCGCGTTCGACAAGCTGAATCTGCGTTACGTGCCCAGCTATGGCAACTTCGTGCTGGTTCACGTGGGCGACGCGCCGCGCATCAATCTTGAACTCCTCAAGCGCGGCGTCATCGTGCGTCCCGTTGCGGGCGACGGTCTGCCGGAGTGGCTCCGCGTGTCCATCGGACTGCCTCAAGAGAACGCCCGATTCATCGACGCCTTGACTGCCATCCTGACCGCATGAACGACGCGTTACCTTCTTCAGATCAGGGGGCCGCGGGCCCCCTGATTCCTGTATTGGCAGTGGTTGGCGTCGGCTTGATCGGCGGATCGTTCGCGGCGGCCTTGCGGCAGGCAGGGCAGGTGGGCAAGGTGCTGGGCGTGGGGCGCAATGCGCAGTCGTTGGAACGCGCTGTGGCGCTGGGCCTCATCGACGAGGCCGTGACGGCCGAAGCCGCAGCGGCCCGGGCGGATCTCATCATGCTGGCCACGCCGGTCGGCGGCCTGACAAACGTGCTGTCGCAGATGCGGACGCACCTCTCGCCGCACGCCGTGCTGACCGACGGCGGCAGCACCAAGGCTGAAGTGGTCGAGGCGGCGCGCGATGCGCTGGGCGATCGCATCGGGCAGTTCGTGCCGGGCCATCCCATCGCGGGCGCCGAGCGCACCGGGCCGGAAGCCGCGGATGCGGATCTCTACCGCGGACGCACCGTCATTCTCACGCCCGTGCCTGAAAACGGCGCGGCGGCTATGGCGCTCGTGCGCCAGGCTTGGCAGGCTTGCGGCGCGCACGTGATCGACATGGACGCCGGCGCGCACGATCGCGTGCTCGCGTCGGTCAGCCATCTTCCGCATCTGCTGTCGTCGGTGTATATGGAACAGGTGGCCACGGCCGCCGACGCCGCGACCCGGCTGGAACTGGCGGGCAGCGGCTTTCGTGATTTCACCCGTATTGCCGCCGGATCGCCCGAGATGTGGCGCGACATTTTTTTGTCCAATCGCGACGCCATGCTGGCCGAGCTGGCCGCTGTGCGCGGCGTGCTGGACCGGGCCGAGCGCGCCATTGCCGATGGCGACGGCGAAGCTTTGCTGACGCTGCTGGACACGGCGGCGCGTGCGCGCCGCGGCTGGCGCAAGGAGTAGTTCAATGGGCGCTTTGTCTTACCTCGATCTGCCGCGCGTGCGGCGTGCGCAGGGCGCGATGGCCTTGCCGGGATCCAAGAGCATTTCCAACCGCGTGCTGTTGCTGTCGGCCATCGCCGAAGGCTCGACGGTCATCACCGGCCTGCTGGACTCCGACGACACTCGCGTCATGCTGGCGGCATTGCGTCAGCTGGGCGTGCAGGTGTCCGACCTGGACGCCGGGCGCGTCACGGTGCAGGGCGTGCGCCGTTTTCCGGTCGAAAGCGCCGACCTCTTCATGGGTAATGCGGGCACCGCAATCCGTCCGTTGACGGCGGCACTGGCCCTCATGGGCGGCGACTACCGCCTGTCCGGCGTGCCGCGCATGCACGAGCGCCCGATCGGCGACCTGGTCGATGCCCTGAACGCGCTGGGCGCGCGTATCGACTATCTGGGCCAGCCGGGTTATCCGCCGCTGCACATCGGCCGCGGCGACATCGCTGAAAACGCCGTGACCCGCGTGCAGGGTTCGGTCTCCAGCCAGTTCCTGACCGCCTTGCTGCTGGCCGCGCCTTTGCAGGCTGCTCGCAGCGGCAAGCCCGTCACGATCGAGGTCGTGGGAGAGCTCATTTCCAAGCCCTACATCGAGATCACGCTGAACCTGATGGCGCGCTTTGGCGTGCTGGTGCAGCGGGACGGCTGGAGCCGATTCGTTGTGGACGCGGGCGCCGCCTATCGCAGTCCGGGGCAGATCGCCGTGGAAGGGGACGCATCGACGGCGTCGTATTTCCTGGCGCTGGGCGCCATTGGCGGCGGCCCGGTGCGCGTGACCGGCGTCGGCGCCGACAGCATCCAGGGCGATGTGGGATTCGCGAGCACCCTGGCCGACATGGGCGCCAAGGTTACCTACGGTCCGGACTGGATCGAGGTGTCGGGGGTGCAGGTTGCCGACGGCGAGCGCCTCAAGGCCTTTGATACCGATTTCAACCTGATCCCCGACGCGGCGATGACAGCCGCGGCGCTGGCCCTGTACGCCGACGGTCCTTGCCGGCTGCGCAACATCGGCAGCTGGCGCGTCAAGGAGACGGACCGCATCCATGCCATGCAGACCGAGCTGGAAAAGCTGGGCGCGCAGGTGGAGTCCGGCCCCGATTGGCTGCGCGTGACGCCGCCGGCGCAGGACGCCTGGCGCGATGCCCACATCGGCACCTGGGACGACCACCGCATGGCGATGTGCTTTTCGCTGGCGGCATTCGGACCGGCGGCGGTCCGCATTCTTGATCCCGGATGTGTCAGCAAGACGTTCCCGGGTTACTTTGACGTCTACGCCGGCCTGGTTTCGGCCTAGCGCTGCATCGCATCCATGACTTTGACTGCTTCAACTTCCGCCTCCCTGGCCCCGGTCATCACGATCGACGGTCCCACCGCGTCCGGCAAGGGCACCGTGGCTCATCGCGTCGCCAAGGCGCTGGGCTGGGCGGTGCTGGACAGCGGCGCCCTCTACCGGCTGACTGCGCTGGCTGCCATCAACCGCGGCGTTGCCGCCGACGACGAGCCCGCCGTGGCGCGCGTGGCCGAGACGCTGGATGTAAGGTTCGACGGACCGCACGTTTACCTCGAGGGGGCCGATGCCGGCCATGACATCCGCCGCGAGGAAGTGGGCAATTTCGCATCGCGCGTGGCGGCTTTCCCGGGGGTGCGGCAGGCATTGCTCGAGCGCCAGCGCGCCTTCCGGCTGCCGCCCGGCCTGGTTGCGGACGGCCGCGACATGGGCACCGTCGTGTTCCCGGACGCGTCGCTGAAGGTCTTCCTGGTCGCCGACGTGGTCGCCCGGGCGGAGAGGCGGCGTAAGCAGTTGATCGAAAAGGGAATTTCTGCTAATCTAGACGACCTTTTGCGGGATATGCGCGAGCGTGATGCGCGCGACACCGGGCGCGCCACTGCGCCGCTGGCTCCCGCAGCAGATGCACACGTGCTGGATTCGTCCAATCTGACGATCGCGGAAACGGTGCAGGCAATCCTGGATTTCTGGCAGCAAGCCAACCCGTGAAGTTAAGTGAAGTGAAGTGAAGTTAACTGAATTTACGGGCAGTGTTGCTACAGGCAGTATTGCTACCGGCAGTTTTTAGCATTTTTTGATTAGGCCCTGCTCAAGCCAGGCGACTCCCCCACGGGCCACCCCGCAAGGGTCAGCCAGCCGGCAGGTATTTTGACTCCACTGTGGCGGGCAATCCGCTGCGGTGTGTTCTTAACGGCCATTTCGGCCCAATGGATTTCAACCCCATGTCTTCCGTTTCCACTACCGCCACCGGCGGCGAAAGCTTCGCCGACCTTTTCGCACAAAGCCTCAAGAGCCAGGACATGAAGTCCGGCGAGGTCATCAGCGCCGAAGTCGTGCGCGTCGACCACAATTTCGTCGTCGTCAACGCCGGCCTGAAGTCCGAAGCGCTGATCCCCCTGGAAGAGTTCCTGAACGACCAGGGCGAGCTCGAAGTGCAACCTGGCGATTTCGTCTCGGTGGCCATCGATTCCCTGGAAAACGGCTACGGCGACACCATCCTGTCGCGTGACCGCGCCAAGCGCCTGTCGGCCTGGCTGCAACTGGAAAAGGCCCTGGAGAACGGCGAACTGGTTACCGGCACCATCACCGGCAAGGTGAAGGGCGGCCTGACCGTCATGACCAACGGCATCCGCGCGTTCCTGCCGGGTTCGCTGGTGGACCTGCGTCCGGTCAAGGACACCACCCCGTACGAAGGCAAGACCCTCGAATTCAAGGTCATCAAGCTCGACCGCAAGCGCAACAACGTTGTGCTGTCGCGTCGCCAGGTGCTGGAAGCCAGCATGGGCGAAGAGCGTCAAAAGCTGCTCGAAACCCTGCACGAAGGTGCCGTGGTCAAGGGCGTGGTCAAGAACATCACCGACTACGGCGCGTTCGTCGACCTGGGCGGCATCGATGGTCTGCTGCACATCACCGACATGGCCTGGCGCCGTGTGCGTCACCCCTCCGAAGTCCTGCAAGTGGGTCAGGAAGTCGAAGCCAAGGTCCTCAAGTTCGACCAGGAAAAGAGCCGCGTCTCCCTGGGCGTCAAGCAGCTTGGCGAAGATCCGTGGGTGGGCCTGGCTCGCCGCTACCCGCAAGGCACCCGCCTGTTCGGCAAGGTCACGAACCTGACCGACTATGGCGCGTTCGTTGAAGTCGAAGCCGGCATCGAAGGTCTGGTCCACGTGTCCGAAATGGACTGGACCAACAAGAACGTCGACCCGCGCAAGGTTGTGACCCTGGGCGAAGAAGTCGAAGTCATGGTCCTGGAAATCGACGAAGACCGTCGCCGTATTTCGCTGGGCATGAAGCAGTGCCGCCAGAACCCGTGGGAAGAGTTCGCCACGAACTTCAAGCGTGGTGACAAGGTCCGCGGCGCCATCAAGTCGATCACCGACTTCGGCGTGTTCGTCGGCCTGCCCGGCGGCATCGACGGCCTGGTTCACCTGTCCGACCTGTCGTGGGCGGAATCTGGTGAAGAAGCCGTGCGCAACTTCAAGAAGGGTGACGAAATCGAAGCCGTGGTTCTGGGCATCGACACCGACAAGGAACGCATCTCGCTGGGCATCAAGCAGCTGGAAGGCGACCCCTTCAACAACTTCGTCGCCACGTTTGACAAGGGCGCCGTCGTTCCGGGCACCATCAAGTCCGTCGAAGCCAAGGGCGCCGTCGTGACGCTGTCCGTGGACGTCGAAGGCTACCTGCGCGCTTCCGAGATCTCCTCGGGCCGCGTCGAAGATGCCACCACCGTGCTGTCCGCCGGCGAAAACATCGAAGCCATGATCGTCAACATCGACCGCAAGACGCGTTCGATCCAACTGTCGATCAAGGCCCGTGACAACGCCGAAACCGCCGACACGATCCAGCGCATGTCCGATGCCAGCGCTTCGTCCGGCACCACCAACCTCGGCGCGCTGCTGAAGGCCAAGCTGGACCAACAGCGCAACGACGGTTAATTCGTGACCAAGTCGGAGCTGATCGCCGCCTTGGCGGCCCGCTATCCTCAGCTGGCCGCCCGCGACACCGATTACGCGGTCAAGACCGTACTGGATGCAATGACTCAGGCCCTGGCCTCGGGTCAGCGCATCGAGATCCGCGGTTTTGGCAGCTTCTCGTTGTCGCAACGGTCACCCCGTATCGGTCGCAATCCCAAATCCGGCGAGCAGGTGCTGGTGCCTGGTAAACAGGTGCCGCACTTCAAGGCAGGCAAGGAATTGCGCGAGCGGGTGGACCTGGTCGGCGGCAATGACGAGGACGCTCAATCCTCTGGGTCGAGCGAGTCGATGCCGTCTTCCATGGCAGGTTTGCACGCCATGCACTGACGCGTCGGCCAGGCAGGGCTGCCTTCGGGCAGATCGGACCGCGAGCAAAGCCCCTTGAGAAATCAAGGGGCTTTGTTTTTGTGGCGCCGGTTCATGCGGGCGCCCGGCTTGCGCAAGGGCGGGCCGTGCTCCGCCGTGGGGCTTTTTTTTCTCTCGTCATGAAGACGTCGCTTACAATTGACGGTCTCGAATCATCTGGAGCATGCGCCATGCGCTATCTCGTCTGGGCCCTGCGATTGCTCGTCTTTGTTGCGGTGTTGATGTTCGCCTTGAAGAACACCGACCCCGTCGCCGTGAAGTTCTACGCCGACTACGTCATCCAGGATGTCCCGCTGATCGTCGTCATGCTGGTCGTGTTCGTGCTTGGCGCGCTGTTCGGCCTGCTGCTGACGGTGCCCGCCGCGCTGCGCCGCCGCCGCGAGGCCATCCGCCTGCGCCGCGAACTGGATCGCATCCAGGCCGCCGCCAATGGCACGACGCCCGTCGTGCCCCCCGAAGCCGTCGCTCCCATGTCGCCGCTGTGACACCGCGCCGCCTTTTTGCACCGAATTACCGCATGAGTCCGAATAGTGGATTTTGAACCTTGGTGGTTGATATTCGTCCCGGTGCTGTTCGCGCTGGGCTGGCTGGCCGCGCGATTCGACATCCGGCAGATGCTGCGGGAAACGCGCAGCCTGCCCGACTCCTATTTCCGCGGGCTTAATTTTCTGCTCAATGAAGAGCCTGATCGCGCCATCGACGCCTTCGTCGAAGTCGCCAAGCTGGACCCGGAAACCACGGAGCTGCACTTTGCGTTGGGCAGTCTGTTCCGCCGCCGCGGCGAAATGGAACGCGCCATCCGGGTGCACCAAAGCCTGCTGAACCGTTCCGACCTGCCGCAGGCCGAACGCGAACACGCGCAGCACGAGCTGGCCCAGGACTTCCTGAAGGCCGGGATGCTGGATCGCGCCGAAAGCGGTTTCGAGCAGCTCAAGGACACGCGCTACGCCTTGCCCGCGCTGCGCTCGCTGATCCGCATTTATGAATCCGAGCACGATTGGCCGCGTGCGATCGAGGCCGTGAAGACCCTGCAGGGCCTGGTCGACGAGCCCGTCCCGCAAATCGTGCATTACTACTGCGAACAGGCCCAGACCGCGTTGGCGGCCAAGCCCGCCGACGTCGAGGCCGCGCACAAGGCGCTGGACGCGGCGGACCATGCGCTGTCCACCACCGAAGCCGCCTCGAGCAAGGGCGCCAAGGTGCGCACCGCCATGCTGCGGGCGCGCCTGGCGCTGATCGAACAGGATCCGAAGCGCGAACGGCTGTATCTCGAGTCGGTCATGACCGACGCGTCCGAATACGCCGGGCTGGTGGCCGAACAGTTGCTGGCCAATTACCGCAATGCCAATCAGGTGGCGGAGGGCTTGGATTTCCTGCAAAAGCAGTATGGCCGCCATGCGTCCCTGGACCTTTTCAATGTGGTGTTCCGGGAGCTGCGGGTGCAGCAGGGCGCCGCGACCGCATGGGCCTTTGCCCGTGGCGCGCTGCGCAGCCATCCTTCGCTGTTGGGGCTGGATCGCCTGCTGGAAGCCGAACTCGCCAATGGCGACAGCGACGGCGATCACGGTCCGGTGCCGGGCGCCGATCTGACGCTGCTGCGCAGCCTGATTCACAAGCACACGCAACGGCTCGATCGCTACGCATGCCGCAATTGCGGTTTTCAAGCGCGTCGTTTTTACTGGCAATGTCCCGGCTGCAACGCCTGGGAAACCTATGCGCCGCGCCGTCTGGAAGAACTTGAATGAACTCTTTTCCCGCCGAAGCCATTTCGCGTAGCCGCGTGCTCGTGGTTGGCGACGTCATGCTGGACCGCTACTGGTTCGGAGAAGTCGAACGTATCTCGCCCGAAGCGCCCGTGCCGGTCGTGCGGGTCGCGCGACGCGAAGACCGCCTGGGCGGCGCCGCCAACGTGGCGCGCAACGTCGCGGCCCTGGGTGGCCACGTGACCCTGGTCGGCGTGCTGGGCCAGGACGAAGCCGGCGACAGCGTCCGGCGCCTGGCCACCGAGGCCGGCATCCAGGGCGACCTGATCGCCGACAACGAACTGCACACCACCCTCAAGATGCGCGTGCTGGGCCGCCAGCAACAGCTGCTGCGTGTGGACTTCGAACAGCATCCCACCCAGCCATCGCTTGACGCGGTGGACGCCGCGCTGGCCCGGCATCTGGCCAACCACGACATCGTCGTTCTGTCGGACTATGCCAAAGGCGTGCTGACCCGGGTCGAATCGCTGATTGCGCTGGCGCGCAGCGCGGGCATCCCGGTGCTGGTGGACCCCAAGGGCGACGACTATTCGCGTTATCGCGGCGCGACGCTGGTCACGCCCAACCGCTCGGAAATGCAGCAGGCAGTTGGCCGCTGGACGTCCGAAGCCGAATTGACCGATCGTGCGCAGCGCCTGCGCGCCGATCTGGACCTTGAAGCCTTGCTCGTGACGCGGTCCGAGCAGGGCATGACTTTGTTTTCCGACGCGGGACGCGACCACACCGACGCGCAAGCGCATGAGGTGTTCGATGTGTCCGGTGCGGGCGACACCGTGCTGGCCACGCTGGCGGTTACGCGCGCCATCGGTTTGCCGTGGGCCGAAGCCATGGGCTGGGCCAACAAGGCCGGCGGCATCGCCGTGGGCAAGCTGGGCACGTCCGTCGTCACGGCTGCGGAATTGGCAGGAGAATCCTCATGATCGTCGTTACCGGAGCCGCGGGCTTCATTGGCAGCAACCTGGTTCGCGGACTCAACCGCCGCGGCATCGAAGACATCATTGCCGTCGATGACCTGACCGAAGGCGACAAGTTCGTCAATCTGGTCGACTGCAAGATCGCCGACTACATGGACAAGGACGACTTCCGCCGGCGCGTCGCCGATGGCAGCCTGCCCGAAATCCGCGCGGTGCTGCACCAGGGGGCGTGCTCGGACACGACCGAGCGCAACGGCCGCTACATGCTGGACAACAACTACCGCGTCACGCTGGAGCTCTTCGAGTTCTGCCAGGCGCGCCGCGTGCCGTTCCTGTATGCGTCCTCGGCGGCCGTGTACGGCGGTTCGACGACCTACGTCGAGCATCCCGACAACGAAGGCCCGCTGAACGTCTACGGCTATTCCAAGCTGCTGTTCGACCAGGTGCTGCGCAAGCGCATGGACAGCCTGACGGCGCAGGTCGTCGGTCTGCGGTACTTCAACGTGTACGGTCCGCACGAGCAGCACAAGGGCCGCATGGCCTCGGTGGCGTTCCACAACATGAACCAGTTCCTGGAGCACGGGCACGTGCGCCTCTTTGCGGGCTGGGACGGCTACGTGGATGGCGGCCAGAGCCGTGACTTCATCTCGGTCGAGGATGTGGTGGCGGTGAATCTGCATTTCCTGGATCACCCCGAGCAATCGGGCATCTTCAATTGCGGCACCGGCAAGGCGCAGCCGTTCAACGACGTGGCGGCCGCGGTGGTGAACACGCTGCGCGCCGAGCGGGGCGAGGCCGAGCTGACGCTGGCTCAGTTGGCCGAGCTGGATCTGATCCGCTACATCCCGTTCCCGGACGACCTCAAGGGGCGCTACCAAAGCTATACGCAGGCGGACGTCACGCAGCTTCGGGCCGCCGGTTTTGCTGCGCCGATGCGCGATGTGCAGACGGGCGTGGCCGAGTACGTGCGCTACTGGCGCGCCCGGAAGTAATCCGCCGCGCAGGCAAGGCGACAACGAAGGCCACCGCGACGCGGTGGCTTTTTTTTTGCCCGCGACGTTGCCTGCCATTGGCCGGGGACATCGCCGGGGTATCTGCACGCGTAGTTGCCGGGGTGGATGTTTTGGTTCACCGGACCGGCGCTGCGAGCCGCCCGCCCCGATGATGGCAACGGGGCGCGGCAACCGTCGCGTCCGTAACTGTCAGGAGAACCCCATGAATCCCTTCGTCCATCCCACCGTTGCCCGCAACCTGCCTCTGGCCTCGTGGCGCCGCGCGCGTCCCGCTGCCATGACTGCATGCCCCCGAGAGCGGCACCGCATCCTGCGGCGGGCGCTCGGCGCGTTGCTGCTGTCCGCTGGCCTGGGCGTGGCCGCGCCGCCCGCGCATGCGGTGGACATCAACCAGGCCACTGCAGCCCAGCTAGAGGGCGTGCGAGGCATCGGCCCTCGCACCGCTGAAATCATCGTCCGTGAACGCGAGCGTGGCGGCGGCTTTGAGTCGCTGGACGACTTGACCGAGCGCGTGCGGGGCATCGGCCAGAAAAAGGCTCAGGCGCTGCAGGCGGCGGGGCTGACAATCGGCGCGGCGGGTGCGGCCGCCAAGCCGTCGGCAGGCGCGTCCGGCGCGGCGCCCGGAGCCCGGCCCGCGCCCGGCAAGGCCGCTGCGCCAAAGCCGGCGCCGCCTGCCGCCAGTGCGCCGGCACAGGTCCGCGCAAAGCCCTGAGTCGGGTTCTGGCTAACCCTGGCGGGTGCGCGGCTTTTGCGGCCGCGCGGCGCCGGGCGGAGTTATGATCGACCGCATGACTACTACCTACCCCACTATCGAGCAGACCGTCGGCAACACGCCCCTGGTGCGCCTGCAGCGCATTCCTGGGGCGGCGGGCGACGCGCGCGGCAATGTCATCCTGGCCAAGCTGGAAGGCAACAACCCGGCGGGGTCCGTCAAGGATCGTCCCGCCTTGTCGATGATCCAGCGCGCGGAAGAGCGCGGCGACATCAAGCCCGGCGACACCCTCATCGAGGCCACCAGCGGCAACACCGGCATTGCGCTGGCCATGGCGGCCGCCATGAAGGGTTACCGCATGATCCTGATCATGCCGGACAATCTGTCCGTCGAGCGGCGCGCAGCCATGGCCGCCTACGGCGCTGAGCTGATCCTGACACCGGCCGACAAGGGCGGCATGGAATACGCCCGCGACCTGGCCACCGAGATGCAGGCCGATGGCCGTGGCGTGGTGCTGGACCAGTTCGCCAATCCCGACAATCCGCGCGCACACATCGAAACGACGGGCCCGGAACTCTGGAATCAGACGGAAGGACGCATCACTCACTTCGTCAGCGCGATGGGCACCACGGGCACGATCATGGGCGTGTCCACCTACCTGAAGTCTCGCAATCCCGCCGTGCAGGTGGTGGGCGCGCAGCCGGCCGAAGGATCGCAGATTCCCGGCATCCGCAAGTGGCCCGAGGCCTACCTGCCCAAGATCTTTGACCGCAGCCGCGTGGACGCCTACGAGTCCATCCAGCAATCCGAGGCCGAAGTGATGGCACGGCGGCTGGCTGCCGAGGAAGGCATTTTCGGCGGCATTTCGTCGGCCGGTGCGCTGGTCGCGGCGCTGCGGGTTGCCGAACGCGTCAACGATGCGACCATCGTGTTCATCGTGTGCGACCGCGGTGATCGCTATCTGTCGACGGGCGTGTTCAACTGACACGCAGGGCCCCCCCGGCCAGTAGGGCACCCAAATGAAAAACGCCCTGGCGGTTGAACCTGCCAGGGCGTTTGTCTTTCGGCGCGGACGTGTCCGCACGAGGTCGCTCACCGCGCGACGCGGGCCTCGATCTCCGTTGCCAGATCCGCCACCGACGTCGCATAGAAGTAACTGCGGTTGTACTTGGTCAGTGCAAAGAAGTTGGGCGTGCCCACGCGATACTGCGCCGTGCCGCGCATTTCTTCGACCAGATCCACCACGCCCAGCGGCTGGCTGCTCCAGCCATCGCTGGTCGCGCCGGGCTTGAGCTGCGAGCCGGCCGCCGACAGCGTGGTCCAGCTTTGCTTGGGCTCCAGGCCGCCGTCCACCAGCGCGGTGGGATCGGCGGGCAGCACCACGGGTGCGAACACCGGCAGGCCGCGCTGCCAGCCGTGCTGCGCCAGGAAGCTGCCCACGGACATGATCGCGTCCTGCGTGTTGTTGGTCAGGTCGATATGGCCGTTGCCGTCGCCGTCCACGGCGTAGTGCATCACGCTGGTCGGCATGAATTGCGGCATGCCGATGGCGCCGGCATAGGAGCCCTGCGTTTCCAGCTCGAGCTTGTCGTTCATGACCAGCGTCAGGAAGTCCGCCAATTGGGTGCGGAACATGGTGGCGCGCTCGGGCTTGGCGGGGTCGGGGTAGTCAAAGGCCAGCGTGGCCAGCGCGTCCAGGACGCGAAAGTTGCCCATGTTGCGGCCATACAGCGTTTCGACGCCGATGATGGAGGCAATGATGGGCGCGGGCACGCCGAACCGTTGCGCGGCCTGATTCAGCAGGTCGCGGTTTTCGTTGTAGAACTCGACGCCCCAGGCGATGCGCTTGGGCTCGACGAAGCGCGACCGGTAGGTCAGCCAGCTGCGCCAGACCTTTTTGCCCGGCGGGGAGGGCGCAATCAGCCGCGCGACCGTCGCGTTGTAGCGCGAGCTTTCCAAGGCGGACACCATCGGCGCCAGCGGCAGTTGCCGTTCGGCGGCCAGGTTCTCGACGAAGGTGCGGACCTCGGGGCGCAGCGCGCCCGACGGCGTCAGCGTGGCGGGCGCGTCGTCCGCCAGTTCGGGGCCGAGCGTCGGCGTGCTGGGCCCGATGCGGATGGGGGTTGTCCCTGAAGCCTGGGCCGTTTGGGGAGCGAGGGACGTGGAGGGTGCTGCGGTGGGAGTGGTGGTGGAGCACCCCGCCAGCAGGGCGGAAAGCGCGCCGAGTTGCAGTATTCGCCGACAGATGAACATAATCTTCCTTATGGAGACCATGTATCTTACCCACCCGGCATGCCGCTTGCATGAAATGGGAAGCTGGCATCCGGAAAGCCCCCAGAGGCTGGACGCCATCTCCGATCAGTTGCTCGCAAGCGGATTGATGCCTTATCTGGATGACCGGCAGGCGCCGCAGGCGTCCCGCAATGACCTCTTGCGCGTGCACACTGTCCAGTACCTGGACAGTTTGCAGAAACATACGCCGGACCAAGGGTATTACCCTATCGATCCCGACACCCTCATGAACCCGCACACCTACGAAGCCGCGCTGCATGCCGCGGGCGCCGGGGTGGCCGCGGTCGACGCGGTGCTGGGCGGCGAGGCGCGTACGGCCTTCTGCGCGGTGCGTCCGCCGGGGCACCACGCCTGCCGATCGCAGGCCATGGGATTCTGCTTTTTCAATAACGTCGCCATTGCGGCGCAGCACGCCATGGACTTCCACGGCCTGACGCGCGTGGCGATTGTCGATTTTGACGTTCACCATGGCAACGGCACGGAAGACGTCTTCGCCGGCGATGATCGGGTGCTGATGTGCAGCTTTTTCCAGCATCCGTTCTTCCCCAACAGCGGCGCGAATCACCCGGCCGCCAACATGCTGAATGTGCCCGTGCCTGCCTACACGGCGGGCGCCGCGGTCCGGACTATCGTCACGGACACGTGGCTGCCGCGGCTGGAAGCGCACCGCCCCGAACTGATCCTCGTGTCTGCGGGCTTTGACGCCCACCGCGAGGACGACATGGGGCAGATGGGGCTGGTCGAGGCGGACTATGCCTGGATCACCGAGCAGCTTGTCGACGTGGCTGACCGCCACTGTCAGGGCCGGATCGTGAGCACGCTCGAGGGCGGTTACAACTTGTCGGCCCTGGGCCGCAGCGTGGTCGCGCACATACGGGCGCTGGCGAAGCTGTAGAATCAGGAAAAAATTGTGCAATGCGATCCCGGCGCAAAGCCGGGTCATTATTTTCCAATTGGAGGCAGCGGGATGAAGGTGTTGGTACCTGTCAAGCGCGTCGTTGACTACAACGTCAAGGTGCGCGTCAAGTCTGATCAGACCGGCGTGGATATCGCCAACGTGAAGATGTCCATGAACCCCTTTGACGAAATCGCCGTCGAAGAAGCCACCCGCCTGAAGGAAAAGGGCGCGGTCGCTGAAGTCGTGGCGGTTTCTTGCGGCGTTGCGCAATGCCAGGAGACACTGCGCACCGCCATGGCCATCGGCGCCGATCGCGGCGTGCTGGTCCAGACCGATGCCGAACTGCAACCGCTGGCTGTCGCCAAGCTGCTCAAGGCGCTGGTCGACAAGGAACAGCCCCAGCTCGTGATCCTGGGCAAGCAGGCCATCGACGACGACGCCAACCAGACCGGCCAGATGCTCGCCGCGTTGCTGGACTGGCCGCAAGCCACGTTCGCCAGCAAGGTCGAACTGGCCGACGGCAAGGTCACCGTGACGCGTGAAGTCGACGGCGGCCTGGAAACCTTGTCGCTCAAGCTGCCCGCCATCGTGACCACCGACCTGCGCCTGAACGAGCCGCGCTACGTCACGCTGCCGAACATCATGAAGGCCAAGAAAAAGCAGTTGGACACCGTCACGCCGCAGGACCTGGGCGTTGATCCCGCGCCCCGCCTGAAGACGCTGAAGGTCAGCGAGCCGCCCGCCCGCAAGGCCGGCATCAAGGTTGCCGACGTCGCGGCGCTGGTGGACAAACTCAAGAACGAAGCGAAGGTGGTCTGATCATGACGACGCTGGTTATTGCCGAACACGATAACGCCCAACTCAAGGGCGCAACCCTGAACGCCATCGCCGCCGCCGCCAAGATCGGAGGCGACGTGCACGTGCTGGTCGCCGGCGCCAACGCGCGCGCCGTGGCCGACCAGGCTGCCCAAGCCGCTGGCGTGGCGAAGGTGCTGTTGGCCGATGCCCCGCATCTGGCGGACGGTCTGGCCGAAAACGTCGCGGCGCAGGTGCTGGCCGTGGCCTCGAACTACAGCCACATCCTGTTCCCGGCCACCGCGTCGGGCAAGAACGTGGCGCCGCGCGTTGCCGCCAAGCTGGACGTGGCCCAGATCTCCGACATCATCGGTGTCGAATCCGCCGACACGTTCCAGCGCCCGATCTACGCTGGCAACGCCATTGCCACCGTGCAATCGGCCGACGCCGTCAAGGTCATCACCGTGCGCACGACCGGCTTTGACGCCGTCGCTGCCCAAGGCGGTTCCGCCTCGGTCGAAGACGCCGCTGCCGTGGCCGATTCCGGCCTGTCCACGTTCGTGGGCCGCGAAGTCGCCAAGAGCGATCGTCCCGAACTGGCCGGCGCGCGCGTCGTGGTCTCGGGCGGCCGTGGTCTGGGCAGCGCCGAAAACTTCAAGATCCTGGATCCGCTGGCCGACAAGCTGGGCGCCGCACTAGGCGCTTCGCGCGCCGCGGTCGACGCGGGCTACGCGCCGAACGACTGGCAGGTTGGCCAGACCGGCAAGATCGTCGCGCCGCAGCTGTACGTGGCCGTCGGCATCTCGGGCGCCATCCAGCATCTGGCCGGCATGAAGGATTCGAAGGTCATCGTTGCGATCAACAAGGACGCCGAAGCGCCGATTTTCGGCGTCGCCGATTACGGCCTGGTGGGCGACCTGTTCACGGTCGTTCCCGAGCTGACGAACGCGCTGTAAGTTTCAGCCGGTTCGATCAAAACCGCGGGCCTTCGGGTCCGCGGTTTTTTTTGCGGACGCGCCACGCATTTATTTCAGATATTCGAAAATCTTTGATTTTCTGAAAGACTCTGATAACGTACTTCGCGCTACTCACCGTTTGCGATTGTGCTTGACCTGTACAGAACGAAGGAGATTCGTGATGGAATGGTTCTTTGACACGCTACGTAAGTTCCCAGAGCTGGCGATTTTCTTGACCCTGGGCCTGGGTTATTGGATCGGGTCCAAGAAAATCTTCGGATTCAATCTGGGCGCAGTGACCGGGACATTATTGGTGGGCGTGCTGGTCGGCCAGCTCAACATTTCGATTGCTCCCATTCTCAAGCAGGTGTTCTTCCTGCTTTTTCTTTTTGGTCTTGGCTACGGCGTCGGACCGCAATTCTTCCGCGGCATGAAAAGCGATGGCCTGCCCCAGGTCATATTTGCCGTCATCATCTGCGTGCTCTGCCTGCTGGTTACCTGGGTGACCGCCATCGGATTCGGCTTTGATGCCGGGACCGGCGCGGGGCTGCTGTCCGGCGCGCAGACGATATCGGCGGTCATGGGCGTGGCGACCGACACGATCAACGGCCTGTCCATTGACGCGGCGACCAAGAAGCAGTGGATCGACAACATTCCCGTCGCGTACGCGGTCTGCTACATCTTCGGCACGGTTGGCAGCGCCTGGCTGCTGGCGTCCCTCGGTCCCAAGCTGATGCGCGTGGACATCGTGAAGGAATGCAAGGACTACGAGGCCAAGATGTCCGGCGGGGCCGATTCGATGGAGCTGTCGGGCTACCGCAAGTTCACCGCGCGGGCCTACCGGCTGGACCATACGGAATATGTGGGCAAGACGGTGGGTGAACTGGAAGCGAAGTTCGTGGATGCCCGTGTCTTTGTCGAGCGTATCCGCCGCGGCGACCAGATCATCGATGCCGACTCCAGCACCGCGTTGCAGGCCGGCGACGTGCTCGGCGTGACGGGCCGCCATGACGCGCTGGTGCTGCAGGCCTCGGGCCTCATCGGCACCGAGGTCGAGGACCGCGACGTCATCAACCTGCCGGCGGAGATCGTCGAAGTCGTGCTGACCAACAAGAACGTGGCCGGCAAGACGCTCAAGGAACTTGCCGAAAACGAGACCGTGCGCCAACTGGGCCGCGGCGTGTTCCTGCGCAAGGTCGTGCGCGGCGGCCACGAGATGCCGGTCAACTGGGGCCTGAAACTGGACCGCGGCGACCGCCTCTTCATCCTGGGCGCCACACGCGACGTCGAACGCGTGGTCAGCAAGCTGGGCTACGTGGACCGCGCCACCAACCAGACCGACATGGTGTTCGTGGGCTTTGGCATCTTGCTGGGCGGCCTGTTCGGCACGCTGGTGCTGACGGTGGGCGGCATTCCGATCACGCTCTCCACCTCGGGCGGCGCGCTGATCTCGGGCCTCATCTTCGGCTATCTGCGGTCGGTGCATCCAACGTTCGGGCGCGTGCCCGAGCCGGTGCATTGGTTCCTGACATCGGTGGGCCTGACCGCATTCGTCGCGGTGGTGGGTATCGTGTCGGGACCGGGCTTTGTGCAGGGCTTCCAGCAGCTGGGCGCAAAGCTGTTCATCGCGGGCGTCATCGCCACCAGCATTCCGATGATTCTGGGCGTGCTCATTGCCCGCTATGTCTTCAAGTTCCACCCTGCCATCTCATTAGGCGTGTGCGCAGGGGCGCGGACCACCACCGCGGCGATCGGCCAGATCACCGAGACGGCGAAAAGCCAGGTCCCGGCGCTTGGCTACACGGTGCCTTACGCCATCGGCAATACCCTGCTCATCATCTGGGGCATTGTCATCGTCATGCTCATGGCTTAGCAGGACTGCCCGCAAGCGCCGGCTTGCGGGTGCTGGATAGAAGCGCGGCAATCGTAACGGCGCTCGACTTGATGGCGCCTGTCAACACGCACACCAGGAGTACACAAAATGGCTTCCACTGCGCCTGTCACCGTCAGCCTGGCCTCGGCCCTGAAGACCACGCGTTCCCACCAACGCGACCTGGAGCAACTCTCACCGTTCGAACTGAAGGACTACCTGATCACGTTGGCCAAGGACAGCCAGCAGTCTGCTGCGGCGTCCATGTTGAATGCGGGCCGAGGCAATCCCAACTGGATCGCCACGGAGCCGCGGGACGCCTTCTTCCTGATGGGCCGGTTCGCCATGAAAGAGGCGCGCCGGGTGCGCGACGAGGGCATCCTGGCGGGCATGCCGGCCAAGAAGGGATGCGCCGACCGGCTGCGCAAGTTTCTGTCCAAGCACAAGAGCGAGGACGGCTACGATTTTCTGGTCGGGGTGCTGGAATACGGCGTCAAGATCAAGGGGTTCGATCCGGACGAGTGGATCCATGAACTGACCGACAGCATCATCGGCGACCACTATCCCGTGCCGCCGCGCGCGCTGGTGCACACCGAGCAGATCATCCACGACTACCTGATCAAGGAAATGTGCGACGGCCGCCCGCCCAAGGGCAAGTTCGACCTCTTCCCTGTGGAAGGCGGCACAGCCGCCATGTGCTACATCTTCGATTCGCTGATGGTCAACGGCCTTTTGAAGCAGGGCGACACCATTGCGCTGTTCCTGCCGACGTTCACGCCCTACATCGAGATCGCGCACCTGGAGCGCTTCCAGTTCAATATCGTCGGCATCAACGCCAGCAGCCTGCGCGCCGACGGCACGCACGATTGGCATTATCCGGCCTCGGAAATCGCCAAACTGGAAGATCCCAAGATCAAGCTGGCGGTCACGGTGAACCCCAGCAACCCGCCGTCGGTGGCGTTCAGCCCTGCCGAGATGAAGCAGATCGTGCGCATCATCCGCAAGAATCCCGACCTGGTGCTGGTGACCGACGACGTGTACGGCACCTTCGTGCCGAACTTCCGCTCGCTCATGGCGGAGGTGCCGCAGAACACCATCTGCGTGTACTCGTTCTCAAAGAACTTCGGCTGCACCGGCTGGCGCCTGGGCGTCATCGCCACGCACGAAAACAACACGATGGACCGGCGCATCGCCGAGCTGCCCGCGTCCTGGAAAAAGCGCCTGGACAAGCGCTACGGCGCCATGACGATGGAGCCCGAAAAGCTGAAGTTCATCGACCGCCTGGTTGCCGACAGCCGCGAGGTGGCGCTGAATCATACGGCGGGGCTGTCCTTGCCGCAGCAGGTGCAGATGGGCTTTTTTGCGCTGTCGCACCTGCTGGACCTGAAGGACGCCTACAAGCACCTGACCATGCAGATCGTGCGCAGCCGACGCGACGCGTTGTGGCGCGGGCTGGGCATCCCGATGCCGCCGGAAGATCCGATGCGCGGCTGGTATTACGTCGAACTGGACTTCATGGTCTGGGCCAAGATCATGTACGGCGATGCGTTCTGCAAGTACATGATCGACAACTACGAGCCGGTGGACTTCCTGTTCCGCCTGGCGGAGAAGACGGGCGTGGTGCTGATGGACGGCGGCGGGTTTGGCGGGCCGCCGTGGTCGATCCGGATCTCGCTGGCGAACCTGGACGATGCGGACTACGCCAAGATCGGCAAGTACATGGTCGAATCCGCGACCGAGTACGTCGAAGCGTGGAAGGCGTCCGAGCTGGTGCGCTCCGGCCCGACCGCGGGCAAGGGCCAGACGGTCAAGGCATCGGCAGCCAAGAAGGGCGCGGCTGCCGGCAAGACTGCGGCCAAGAAGGCCGTGAAGAAGGCCGTGAAAAAGGCAGACACGGCAGCCAAGTCGGCCAAGAAGGCGACCGCAAAGTAGGCCACCGAGAGACAGGCAACCGCGACGCCGGCAACCGTGCAGTCGGTTGGGGGCGACGCGGGCTGCCACAGGCCAAGCAACCGCAAAGCAGGCAACCGCAGAGCAGGCAACAACAGGGCGGCGTGGACTCATGACGTGTTCGGTCGGGTTTTTCAATAGCGTTCCCATCGCGGTGCTGTTCGTCACGGTGGGTTTGGGATACCTGATCGGCAAGCTGAAGGTCGGGCCGATACAGCTAGGCGGCGTGTGCGGCACGCTCATCGTCGCACTGCTGATCGGCCAGACGGGCTGCCAGATGCGCGGCGACCTGAAGGAGGTCGCGTTTGCGCTGTTCATCTTCGCCATGGGCTACTCCGGTGGCCCGCAGTTCTTCGCGAACCTAAACCGGTCCAGCCTGCGCTATGTCGTCCTGCCGCTGATCGAGGCGGTGCTGGTGCTGACGATCGTGTTGGCGGCCGTCCCACTGTTCGGGCTGGATGCCGGTACCGCCGCGGGCCTGGCGGCGGGCGCTGCGACCGAATCGGCCGTGGTGGGCACCGCCGCCGAGGCGCTCAAGCACCTGGGCCTGCCGGACGCGGAAGTGCAGCGCATGGAGGCCAACATCGCCACGGCCTACACGCTGACCTATCTGGTGGGCCTCATCAGCATAGTGTTCTTCACCAGCCAGGTGGCGCCCGCGTTGCTGCGCATCAATTTGCGCGAAGCGTCCAAGGCGCTGGAGGCCAAGCTGGGTGCGGCGCCCGGCGATAACGACGAGGCCAGCCTGCCGACGCTGCCGCGTCTGGTGGGACGCGCCCACGTGGTCAAGGACGTGGACGGCAAGCGGGTGGGCGACGTGGAGGCGCAACTGGGCGGGCGCACCGTGATCAGCCGCGTCCTGCGCAACGGCGAGGCCGTCGACGCCACGCCCGACTACGTGCTTGCGACGGGCGACATCGTGGTGGTGCTGGGATTACGCCGCTTTGCGCTGCGCGCCGGATCGGTGATCGGTCCGGAGATCCAGTTGCCCGAAGCGCACGCGGACGACCTGCAATTGAGCGAGCTGCAGGTCATCGTCAGCAAGAAGACCGTGAACGGCCACACGGTGGGCGAGCTGGCTTTGCGGCCCAATGCACGACGCGCGCGAGGCGTGTTCCTGCAATCCATCTCGCGCTCCGGCCACGTGCTGCCCCTGACGCCGGCGACCGTGGTGCAGTTCGGCGATCTGGTCACCCTGGTGGGGGCGGAGCCCGAGCTGTCCGAGGCGGGCGCCGCGCTGGGTTCCGAATTGCGCCGCAGCGGCGTGACGGACCTGGTGTTTCTGGCGTTTGGCATTCTTGCCGGGCTGATGATCGGCAGCCTGGGGGCAAGACTGTGGGGGATTCCGGTCTCGCTGGGCAGCGGGGGCGGGGCGCTGGTCAGCGGTCTGGTGTGCGGCTGGATCAACGCCAAGCGGCCGTCGATCGGGCACATGCCGGCCCATGCGGTGCAATTGCTCAAGGACCTGGGTCTGGCGATCTTCGTGGCCTGCGTGGGCTTGTCCGCCGGACCGGATGCGCTGTCGCTGATCCGCGAGCATGGGGCGGTGCTGCCGCTGATCGGCCTGCTGGTGTCGCTGGGGCCCGCGTGCCTGTCGCTGTGGGTGGGACACAAGCTGTTGAAGATCGAGGGGCCGCTGCTGGTGGGCGCCATTGCCGGGCAGCATGTCAGCACCCCGGCCATCAGCGCCATCCTGACCGCCAGCGGCAGCTCCGTGCCGCTGCTGGGCTACACGGTGACATACGCGATCGCCAACGTGCTGCTGCCCGTGCTGGGACCGATCATCGTGTCGCTGGCCTATCACTTGAGCTGACCCGGTGGCAGGGGCCGCCAGCGCTCGCCGTTAAGACGGCTGCGAATATTGCATAAGGTTATATGACTTGCGTATTTCCTCGCCTAAAGGTTTGATGGAAGAATCGTTTCACACGCGGTAACGTCACACGGCAACCTCCGCCACGAAACGCGATTGCCCGCTGCAGTCCATGCCGGACCGTCAGCCGGTCCCTACAACTGAATCCCGTACAGGAGACATCATGAGTCAACTACGCCTGGGCGACGTCGCCCCCGATTTCGAGCAGGAATCCTCGGCTGGCAAGATCCGCTTCCACGAGTACCTGGGCAACAGCTGGGGTGTGCTGTTCTCGCATCCGGCCGATTTCACGCCGGTTTGCACGACCGAACTGGGCTACACGGCCAAACTGGCCGACGAGTTCGCCAAGCGCAACGTGAAGGTCCTGGCCCTGTCGGTCGATGGCGCCGATTCGCACGCCAAGTGGATCGAAGACATCAACGACACGCAATCGACGACGGTCAACTTCCCGATCATCGCCGACAAGGATCGCAAGGTTTCCGAGCTTTACGACATGATCCACCCGAATGCCAGCGCCACGGCGACCGTGCGTTCGGTGTTCGTCATCGATCCGAACAAGAAGGTCCGCCTGACCATCACGTATCCCGCCAGCACGGGCCGCAACTTCAATGAAATCCTGCGCGTCATCGATTCGCTGCAGCTGACCGACAGCCACAGCGTGGCCACGCCGGTCAATTGGGAAGACGGCGACGACGTCATCATCGTTCCGTCCCTGCAGGACGAAGCGGTGATCAAGGAAAAATTCCCGAAGGGCTACAAGGCCGTGCGTCCGTACCTGCGCATCACGCCGCAACCGAATAAGTAAATTCGAAAAATGGGGGGTTGGCCCCCCGGCTTGAACGCGGTCCCGCGCCGCCTGAACCGCCGCGATCTTCATAGAGGATCGCGGCGGTTTTTCGTTGTTGGGATGCCTGTCCTATATGCCTCTTGGCGATGAGCAACCAAATAATGATTCGTTCCGTTCAGATCGGCCAACACGCAAACTTGCCTCCACATTGCAGATCACAGGGAGCAAGGGATGTCTTTCAGGAAAGCCGGTTGGTTGGCCGCCTTGGCCGCAGTGACGGTTTCATTTGCCGCGATCGCGCCGGCGCAGGCGCAGCAGAAGCAGACGCTGCTGAACGTGTCCTACGATCCGACGCGCGAGCTCTACCGCGCGATCGATGACGCCTTCATCAAGCAGTACAAGGAAAAGGCGAACGTCGATCTGACGATCCGCCAGTCGCACGGCGGTTCCGGCCGCCAGGCGCGCTCGGTGATCGACGGGCTGGAAGCCGACGTGGTGACGCTGGCGCTGGCCTACGACATCGACGCCATCGCCGACCGCGGTCTCTTGCCCGAGAACTGGCAGGCCCGCCTGCCGCAGAACAGCTCGCCGTACACGTCCACCATCGTGTTCCTGGTGCGCAAGGGCAACCCCAAGCAGATCAAGGACTGGGACGATCTGCTCAAGGACGGTGTGCAGGTCATCACGCCCAATCCCAAGACCTCGGGCGGCGCCCGCTGGAACTATCTGGCCGCCTGGGCGTATGCGCTGGAGAAGAACGGCGGCAGCGAGGACAAGGCACGCGCCTTCGTTGGCGATCTGCTCAAGCACGTGCCGGTGCTGGATACCGGGGCGCGCGGCGCCACCACGACGTTCGTGGAACGCGGCGTGGGCGACGTGCTGCTGGCGTGGGAGAACGAGGCCTTCCTGGCGTTGGAAGAACTGGGTCCGGACAAGTTCGACATCGTTGTGCCGTCGCTGTCCATCCTGGCCGAGCCGCCGGTGGCAGTCGTTGACAAGGTCGTGGACAAGAAGGGCACCCGCGCCGCCGCGCAGGCCTATCTGGAATTCCTGTACACCCCGGCCGCGCAGGAAATCATCGCCAAGAACTACTACCGGCCGCTGGACAAGACGGTCGCCGCCAAATACGAAGCCAAGTTCCCGAAGGTCAAGCTCGTCACCATCGACGACAAGATCTTCGGCGGCTGGCGCAAGGCGCAGAAGGATCACTTCAGCGACGGCGGCACCTTCGACCAGATCTACCAGCCGCAGAAGAAGTAACTGCATAACGTTCGGACGACGGCCATGACTTCAGCCTCGAACCCGGCGGCAATCGGCGCGCAAGCGCCTTTTGCCGTTCGGCGCAACAGCCCGGGCGTACTGCCCGGATTCGGCATTTCCATGGGCTACGCGGTGCTGTATCTCAGCGTGCTCGTGCTGATCCCGCTGGCCGCCTTGCCCATCAAGAGCGCCGGCCTGGGATGGCAGGGTTTCTGGGACGCGGTGACCGCGCCGCGCGTGATGGCCTCGTACAAGCTGACTTTCGGCGCGTCGTTCATCGCCGCGCTGGTGAACCTGGTGTTCGGCACGGTCGTCGCCTGGGTGCTGGTGCGCTATCGCTTTCCCGGCAAGAAGATCCTGGATGCGCTGGTCGACCTGCCGTTCGCGCTGCCGACGGCCGTGGCAGGCATCGCGCTGACCGCGCTGTATTCGCAGAAGGGCTGGCTGGGCGGGCCGCTGTCCGACTGGTTCGGCCTGAAGGTGGCGTTCACGCCGCTGGGTATCGTCATCGCGCTCATCTTCATCGGGGTGCCGTTCGTCGTGCGCACGGTGCAGCCGGTGCTCGAAGACGTGGAGCGCGAAATCGAAGAGGCCGCCGCCAGCCTGGGCGCGGATCGCTGGCAGACCTTCCGGCGCGTGCTGCTGCCGACGATCATGCCGGCCCTGATGACGGGCTTTGCGCTGGCGTTCGCGCGCGCGGTGGGCGAGTACGGGTCGGTGGTGTTCATCGCCGGCAACATGCCGATGGTGTCCGAGATCACGCCGCTGCTGATCATTTCCAAGCTGGAGCAGTTCGACTACGCCGGCGCGGCCGCCATCGCGACCGTGATGCTGGTGCTGTCGTTCGTGCTGCTCCTCATCATCAACCTGTTGCAGGGCTGGCAGGCGCGCCGCGGCCTGGGGAGGCAGTCATGAGCGCACCGGATCGTCCCGCGCATTTGACCGAGCCGCGCTGGGTGCGCGGCGTTTTGCTGTTCATCGCGCTGGGATTTCTGGCGCTGTTTCTGCTGGTGCCGCTGGCGGCCGTGTTTGCCGAGGCCTTCCGCAAGGGATGGGCGCTTTATCTTGAAGCGATCGTCGAGCCGGACGCCTGGGCGGCCATCCGGCTGACGTTGCTGGTCGCGGCCATCGCCTTGCCGGTGAACCTGGTGTTCGGCGTCGCCGCCGCGTGGGCCATCACCAAGTTCCAGTTCCGCGGAAAGCAGTTCCTGATCACGCTGATCGACTTGCCGTTCTCGGTGTCGCCGGTGGTGGCGGGCCTGGTGTTCGTGCTGCTGTTCGGCTCGCAGGGCTGGTTTGGCGAATGGCTGCAGGCCCACGACATCAAGATCGTCTACGCGGTGCCCGGCATCATTCTGGCGACGTTGTTCGTGACCTTTCCGTTCGTCGCGCGCGAGCTCATCCCGCTGATGCAGGCGCAGGGCAGCGAGGAAGAGCAGGCGGCGCTGACGCTGGGTGCGAGCGGCTGGCAGATCTTCTGGCGGGTGACGCTGCCGAACATCAAGTGGGGCTTGCTGTACGGCGCGATCCTGTGCAATGCGCGGGCCATGGGCGAGTTCGGCGCGGTGTCGGTGGTGTCGGGCCAGATCCGCGGGCTGACCAACACGATGACGCTGCATGTCGAGATTCTCTACAACGAATATCAGTATTCCGCGGCGTTCGCCGTTGCCTCGCTGCTCGCGCTGCTGGCGCTGGTGACGCTGGTGGCAAAGAACGTGGTCGAGTGGCGCAACGCGCGCATGCAGCAGAACGCGGACCAGCCGGTGGAGTATCCCGGCGCCGCGGTAGCCATCAAGCCGGCGGTTGCCTGACGTGGCCGGCCGGACAAGGAGACAGGCATGAGTATCGAAGTACGCAATCTATCCAAGCGGTTCGGACAGTTCCGCGCGCTGAACGACGTGTCGCTGCACATCGAAACCGGCGAGCTCGTGGCGCTGCTGGGCCCGTCGGGCTGCGGCAAGACGACGCTGCTGCGCATCATCGCCGGGCTGGAATCGGCCGATTCGGGCAGCGTGCTGTTCGCCGGCGAGGACGCCACCGCGGTGGACGTGCGCCAGCGCCAGGTGGGATTCGTTTTCCAGCACTACGCGCTGTTCAAGCACATGACGGTGTTCGAGAACGTGGCGTTCGGCCTGCGCGTCAAGCACCGTTCGCAGCGCCCGTCCGAGGACCAGATCAAGCGCAAGGTGCACGACCTGCTGGGCCTGGTGCAACTGGACTGGCTGGCCGACCGCTATCCGGCGCAATTGTCGGGCGGACAACGTCAACGCATTGCCCTGGCGCGTGCGCTGGCGGTCGAGCCGCGCGTGCTGCTGCTGGACGAACCTTTCGGCGCCCTGGACGCCAAGGTCCGTAAGGAATTGCGCCGTTGGCTGCGGCGGCTGCACGACGAGTTGCACGTGGCCAGCGTGTTCGTCACGCACGATCAGGAAGAGGCGCTGGAAGTCTCGGACCGCGTGGTGCTGATGAACGCCGGCCGCATTGAGCAGGTGGGCACGCCCCGCGAAGTCTGGGAAGGTCCGGCCACCCCGTTCGTCTACGGCTTCCTGGGCGACGTGAACCAGCTCCAGGGCACCGCCACGCGTGGCGTGTTTGAAGGCGCCGGCCTGTCGCTGCCCGCGCCCGAGCTGGCGCAGGCTGATGCGCAGCGCGCCACCGCGTACGTGCGCCCGCACGAGTTCGAGGTCGAGCGTTATCGCGCTGGCGCGGATGGCATTCCGGTGCGTCTGTCGCACGCCTATCTGGCCGGTCCCAGCGCGTATCTGGAATTGGCCCGCCAGGACACGGACGCGATCATCGAAGCCGAGGTGCCCGAGTCGCTGTATCAGGAGCTGAATCTGCGGGACGGCGAAATCCTGCTCGCGCGTCCCCGCCGGGCGCGCATCTTTGCGGTGCAGCCATGACGACGACCGATACCTCCGTTGAACTGACCCCGGCGCTGGCGGCGCGCTGGCGCGATCTGACCGAGCGCCTGGCGGACATCCAGCGCCGTTATCCGGACGCCGCGCTGGCGTCGTCGCTGGCGGCCGAAGACATGGTGCTGACCCACGCCATCTACGACGGCGGCCTGGACCTGGAAGTGTTCACGCTGGACACCGGCCGCCTGCACGCCGAGACGCTGGGCGTGCTGGACGCGGTGCGGGAGCGCTATGGCCGAGAGGTCACCGTGTACCGGCCCGTTCAGGCGGCGGTCGACGAGCACGTCGCGGCGCACGGCGCTTATGCCTTTTACGAAAGCGTCGATCTGCGCAAGGCCTGTTGCCAGATCCGCAAGGTCGAGCCCTTGAAGCGCGCGCTGGCCGGCCGCGGCGCCTGGATCACGGGGCAACGGCGCGCCCAGTCCACGACGCGCGGCGAGCTGCTGCTGGAAGAGGACGACGCGACCTTCGGCCTCTACAAGTTCAACCCGCTGGCCGAGTGGAGCGAGGACGACATCTGGTCCGCCATCCGCGCGCTCGGCATTCCGTACAACCCGCTGCACGACCAGGGCTACCCGTCCATCGGTTGCGAACCCTGTACGCGCGCCATCCGCCCCGGCGAAGACCTGCGGGCAGGGCGCTGGTGGTGGGAGTCGTCCGACTCGAAGGAATGCGGCCTGCATGCGGGCAACCGGGTCATCACCATTGCGGCGCGCGCAGATTGAGCGCGGCCATGAATTCAAAATTGTTTTAGGGGAATATCTATGTCTGCCGTGATCCAACGCAGCCACCTGGATTGGCTGGAATCGGAAGCGATCTTCATCCTGCGCGAAGTCGCCGCCGAATGCGAAAAGCCCGTCCTGCTCTTTTCGGGCGGCAAGGACTCCGTCGTGCTGCTGCGCCTGGCCGAAAAGGCTTTCCGGCCGGGACGCTTTCCGTTCCCGCTGATGCACATCGACACCGCCCACAACTTCGACGAGGTGATCGCCTTTCGCGATGCCCGCGCGGCCGAGCTGGGCGAAACCCTGATCGTGCGCAGCGTCGAAGACTCGATCAAGCGCGGCAGCGTCGTGCTGCGCCGCGAGACCGATTCGCGCAACGCGGCGCAGGCGGTGACGCTGCTGGAAGCCATCGAGGAGTTCGGGTTCGACGCCTGCATCGGCGGCGCGCGTCGCGACGAGGAAAAGGCGCGCGCCAAGGAACGCATCTTTTCGTTCCGAGACGAGTTCGGGCAGTGGGATCCCAAGGCTCAGCGCCCCGAACTCTGGAACCTGTTCAACACCCGCGTGCATCGCGGCGAGAACATGCGCGTCTTTCCGATCTCGAACTGGACCGAGCTGGATGTCTGGCAGTACATCCAGCGCGAACAGTTGGCGCTGCCGCCGATCTACTACGCGCACGAGCGCGAGGTGGTGCGCCGCAAGGGCCTGCTGGTGCCCGTTACCCGCCTGACGCCGCCGGCGGAAGGCGAACAGGTTGAGCGCCTGTCAGTCCGGTTCCGCACGGTGGGCGACATCTCGTGTACCTGCCCGGTCGCCTCCGACGCCGCCGACACCATGGCCATCATCGCCGAGACCGCCGTGACCGACATCACCGAGCGCGGCGCCACGCGCATGGACGACCAGACTTCCGAGGCCTCTATGGAGCGCCGCAAGAAGGAAGGCTATTTCTGAATGAGCTGACGCGCCGGCGCAAGCCGGCGCCTGGGGAACCACATGAATGCACTGAACGATTCCTTTCTTTCCGGCGCCGACACCGGCGTGCTGCGGCTGATCACGGCGGGCTCCGTCGATGACGGCAAATCCACGCTGATTGGCCGCCTGCTGTACGACAGCAAGGGCGTCTTCGCCGACCAGCTCGACGCAATCTCGCGCGCCAAGCACAAGCGGGTGGCGGGCGACGGCATCGACTTTTCGCTGCTGACCGACGGCCTGGAAGCCGAACGGGAGCAGGGCATCACCATCGACGTCGCCTACCGCTACTTCTCGACGCCCACGCGCAAGTTCATCATCGCCGACGCGCCCGGCCACGAGCAGTACACGCGCAACATGGTGACCGGCGCGTCGACCGCGGACGTTGCCGTGATCCTGATCGACGCGACCCGCGCCGCCGACGGCAAGCTGCTGCCGCAGACCAAGCGGCACAGCACCATCGCGCGTCTCTTGGGCATCCGCCACATCGTCGTGGCGGTCAACAAGATGGACCTGGTGGACTGGGACCGCGCGGTATTCGAACGCATCCGCGATGCCTATGCGGACCTGGCGGTCAAGCTGGGCATCCCGCACTTCGACGCGCTGCCGCTGTCGGCGCTGAGCGGCGACAACGTCGTCACGTTGTCTGCCAAGACGCCTTGGTACGAAGGGCAACCGCTGCTCGCCCTATTGGAATCGCTGGATCTGTCGGGCGACGGCCGCACCTTGCCGCTGCGCTTTCCGGTGCAGTGGGTGTCGCGTCATGGCGGCGATCGCGCGGATGATTTCCGCGGCTATGCCGGCCGCGTCGCCAGCGGCGTGCTGCGCCCCGGCGACGAAGTGACGGTGCAGCCGTCGGGCGTGACGGCGGTGGTGCAGGAAGTGCGTGCGTTTGATCGTACGCTGGATGAAGCGGTGGCTGGCGATTCGATCACGCTGGTGCTGGACCGCGACGTCGACGTGTCGCGCGGTGACGTGATCGTGCACACCGCCGCGCCGGCGCAGGTCTCGCGCGAGTTCGAGGCCGAACTGTGCTGGCTCGATGCGCAGGCGTTGAATCCTGCGCGCAAGTATCTGCTGAAGTCGGGCACGCGGCTGACGTCGGCGAAGGTGCGCGCGGTGTTGTCGCATCGGGACATCCATGAATTGCAGGAGGTCGAGAACACAGAAGGCACCTTGCGCATGAACGACATCGGACGCGTGACGTTGACGACGCGCGAGTCGCTGGCGGTTGATCGTTATGACGATGTGGCGGTGACCGGCGCGTTCATTCTGATCGACGAAGCCACACATCAGACGGCCGCGGCGGGCATGCTGCGGTAAACCGCAATTTTGGACGAAAGGCGGGCCCGCGCGGCCCGTTTTTTCGTGTTGTTTTTCGTCCAAACCCAATGCTGGCGCGGGTTTCCGGGCCATATCGCAAGATGAAATCGAATTGTTCAGACGATGTCTTCTTCTTGCGGTAAAGTTGGGCTGTCTTACGAAAAGGCTTTTGGTGCTTGTCAAAACCACTGTGTTTTTGTACAGTAGTTTTTATGGCACGCACCGATCATTCTTTTCCCGCCGGTTCTGGGTCCCCGGCTGCCGCCCCCGCCGCCTTGCGCGGTCGGGGTGCGGTTACTAATGTTCGGCATCGCTTTCAGCGCGATGACCGCGTGCAGGTCGACGACGGCTGGTCCGCTTCCGGTCTGCCTGCCGACTTCGTCGATTCTGTCCCCGATTCCTTTCCCGATATTTCATCGTTTGCCGGTCAAGCCGCTGCGGTTGAACAGACTGCAGGCGCTGCTGCCCGCGCCACGGTCATCCCCATCCTGCCCGACACGCGCTCCACGCCGGCCGCCCCTAAAACCACGGTCACTGCAGAAGAGGCGCGCAAGATCCTGTCGCGCAACGATTCCCCTGACATTCCGTTTGAAGTGGCTGCCAATCCGTACCGCGGTTGCGAGCACGGTTGCGTGTACTGCTATGCCCGGCCCACGCACTCCTACCTGGGTTATTCACCCGGGCTGGACTTCGAAACCCGGCTGGTCGCCAAGGCCAATGCGGTCGAGGCCCTGCGCGCCGAACTGGCCCGCCCCGGCTACAAGCCGTCGCCCATCAATATCGGCTCGGCCACCGACGCCTACCAGCCCATCGAGCGCGACTGGCGCCTGACGCGCGGCATGCTCGAACTGGCGCTTGAAACCCGTCACCCGGTCACCATCGTCACCAAGAACGCGCTGGTTGCCCGCGACCTGGACCTGCTGGCGGCTCTGGCGCAGCAGAATCTCGTGGTGGTCTACATCAGCATCACCACGCTGGATGCCGGCATGGCCCGCACGCTGGAACCGCGCGCCGCCGCGCCGTGGCGCCGCCTGGAAGCGGTGCGCAGCCTCACCGACGCCGGCGTGCCGGTGGGCGTGCTGGTGGCCCCGGTCATCCCGTTCATCAACGACGAATCCATGGAGCACATCCTCCAGGAGGCCAAGGCGGCCGGCGCCCATTACGCCAGCTACACGGTCCTGCGCCTGCCCTGGGAGGTCAAGACCCTGTTCGAGGACTGGCTCAACGCCCACTACCCGGACCGCGCCCAACGCGTCCTGCACCGCATCGAAGACCTGCGCAACGGCCGCCGCAACGATCCCAACTTCGGATCGCGCATGCGTGGCACAGGCATCTGGGCCGACCTGCTGCGCCAGCGCTTTGCGGTCGCCACGCGCAAGCTGGGACTCAACCGTACGCGCCTGTCGCTCGATTGCAGCCGGTTCGTGCCGCCCGCGGGGCCCGGTGCCTCAGCGTCGCTATTCGATGGCGCGGCGTCCGGAGCTGCAGGGGTTGACGCAGCGGGTGCTGCAACCGGCGTAGCCGCAACGCCGTCGGGATCAACCAGCGTTGCTGGCGATGCCCGCTCGGCTGGCGCCGGCAACGCGGCCGGCTCCGCCAATGCCGCTACCGATTTTCAATCCCCGGTTGGTGCGAAAGCGTCTTCAGGGGTCCCTTTTCCTGGTGGTTTGCCCGCGGTCAGCGGCGCGTACGGGCGCGGTGCGCGCCAGTTGCGCGCCATGGCGGCCGGCCAATTGTCTTTGTTCGATTGACCGCAGGCTGCTGTTGCCTCGGGTGCATGCCAGGGCGATTTGCCTCGGCGCTGGAACGTTTATCCAAGGAGTTCCCATGAACACCGCTGATTTTTCCGTCCTGCCGGATGAGCTTGTCGTTTCCCTGAATCCGCTGCGCCGCGGCGCCAACCGCGCGCGCACCTTCTGCGCCCGGCTGACCGGCATGGCCATGCCCTGGAGCGGCACGATGTCCGGCCAGCCGGCACGGTCGACGCGCATGCCCGTCCGCTGGCCGTTCCCCCCGGCGCCCACCCCCGAGGAAGTCTCGGGCGCGGCAGGGGAGGCCGTCGCGCCGGTGGCCAGTGCTCCAGCGGTTGGCGTCCCGGCGGCCGGCCTTCCGGCGGCCGGCGTACTGGCGGGTCTGCCCGTCGCCGACGCCGCCACTTCCACGCCGGCCGCGCCCGCCGCTGCGGCGCGCAATCACAGCATCGGAGACGCCAAGGCGCAGCCGGTGGCCCATCAGCTCACGATGAAAGCCATGATTACGGACGTAGTGCTGGTGCTGGCCTGGGGCGCGATGATCCCCGGCCTGATGTGGTTGGGCGTGGCTGGCGGCTTCTGATGGCCGCTGGCTTCTGACGACCCGCGGCGGCGGTCAGCTCGATCCCAGCAGGATCACGCCCGCCAGAATGGACACGCAACCAGCCAGACGGCCCACGCCCACTTTTTCGCGCAGCAGGAACATGCCGGCCAGGGTGCCGAGCATCATGGACATTTCCCGGGCAGGCGCCACCAGGCTTAGCGGCGCGCCGTTGCGCAGCGCATACAGCACCAGGATGTACCCCAGCGGCGACAGAAACCCCACGGCCAGTGCCAGATGCCAATGGCCGCGCATGGATTCCCACGATTGGGTGGGGCGGCGCAGCATATGCGGGGTCATCATGGCGGTGCGGGTCACACAGGTAAACCAGTCGAACAGCACCGGACTGATCAGCAGCACTTTCACGCCGTACGCGTCCACCACCGTATAGGCCGCGATGAACAGGCCGATCACCACGCCCCAACGCACGCCGATCCACGCCTGCGCCTGCTTGAAGATGGCGAGCCGACCCTGGGTGGCGATCAGCAGCACGCCGGCCACGACGCACAGCATGCCGGTGATGCCGGTGCTGGTGGCGGGTTCGCCCAGCAGCAGGAAAGCGCCTGTCGTCGACAGCAGGGGGCCGGTGCCCCGCGCAATCGGATACACCACGGACAGGTCGGCCACCTGATAGCCGCGCTGCAGGCACAGGCTGTAGCCCAGATGCAACAGGCTGGATGTCAGGATGGCGCCGACGACGGGCCAGGTCCAGTTCATGCCGTCGTGCATCAGCACCCAGATCACCCACGGCGCATACAGCACCGTCGCGCACAAGCCGTAGGCAAAGACGAACGGCGCGCCCACCATGGCCGCGCGCTTGGCAAGGAGGTTCCACGTGGCGTGGGCCATCGCCGCCAGGACGACCAATATCAGGGACGAGTACGACATGAGGGAACAGCGTCAGATGACGTGTTTGTTACAGGGAGTTGAAAGGGTACCGCAAACCGTGCTCAAGGCGCACATGTTACCCGAGGCTCTGGGGAATTTTTGGTGTAGAATCATCGGTTTGCCAAAACTCATCCTCTGCTTGCGGCATAGCATCGCAATACACGCCAACAGGAAAACCGCATTGCGGCTTACGCATTGCGGCTTACCTAGCGGACAGGTTGCCATGCACACGCACCAGGCCGGATGTGGCCGCAATCTTGATTCTTCAGTCTGGAATCCTGGGCCACGCGAAAGCCGGGCGTGAACAACATCGATCGGCAAAAGTTTTAGTCCGCAAAGACATGATGATCTAGGAGTTCACATGAACCTCATCGCTATCCTGGAACAGGAAGAAATTGCCCGTCTGACCGGCGGTCAAGCCAAGCCTGAATTTGCTCCTGGTGACACCGTCATCGTGAGCGTCAACGTCGTTGAAGGCACCCGCAAGCGCGTGCAGGCTTTCGAAGGCGTTGTTATCGCCAAGCGCAATCGCGGCCTGAACTCCGCGTTCACCGTGCGCAAGATTTCGTCGGGTGAAGCCGTGGAACGTACGTTCCAGCTGTACTCGCCGCAAATCGCCAGCATCGAAGTGAAGCGCCGCGGCGACGTGCGCCGCGCCAAGCTGTACTACCTGCGCTCGCGCTCGGGCAAGTCGGCTCGCATCAAGGAAAAGCTGGTCAGCAAGCAAGCCCCCGCGGCTTGATCGCTTATCGGTACACGGCCCTGACAGTGTCGGACGTTCACGCCAATCCGCGTTTCCGTCCGGCACGGTTTTCCGGGTTAAAAAGGCACCTGCGAGGGTGCCTTTTTTCTTACTTCTGAGCGTATGTCTGAAACCTCGTCCTCCGCGCGGCCTCGACGGCCGCTGGCGCGCCCCGGATTCGATCCGGCGACGCAACCGTGGGTGGTGGCCAACGAATCGCTGCCGCCCGTGCCCACCCGCCTGCTGACGCCGGATTCCCTGCGCGGCACGCTGAGCCAGCCGTCCACCTGGACGCTGGAGCTGTCGCGCGACAACGATCTTCGCTATCCCGGCCGCGAGGGCACGCCTGTGCCCGCTGCCGTGCTGATCCCGCTGGTGACGCGCGACGAGGGCGTGAACATCATGCTGACGCAGCGCGCGGCGCATCTGCACGACCACGCGGGCCAGATCAGCTTTCCCGGCGGTCGCATCGAGACCAGCGACGCCACGCCGGTGGACGCGGCGCTACGCGAAGCCCAAGAAGAAACGGGCCTGCCGGCCAATCATGTCGAAGTCCTGGGCAGCATGCCGCCGTACCTGACGGCGACCGGCTTTTCGATCATTCCCGTGGTGTCGCTGGTGCGGCCGGGTTTTGAACTGGCGCCCGACGCGTTCGAAGTGGCCGAGGTGTTCGAGGTGCCGTTGTCGTTCCTGATGGACCCGGCCAATCATCGCCTTTATGAAGCCCGGCTCGATGACGGACGGGTGCGCCAGTATTACGGCATGCCGTACGGCAAGCACTTCATCTGGGGCGCCACTGCGGGCATGCTGCGCAACCTCTATCACTTGCTGCGCCACGGATTCACGCCGCGCTGATTGGCCTTTGAGTCCGCTTCGGAACGATCGGGCGTGCAGGCCCGCACAAGCAAACGGCCCCGATGGGGCCGTTTTCAATAGGGGGCGCGGCAAGCGTCAGTAGCGCTGCTGGCCCGCCAGGTTTTCTTCAAGGATGCGTTCGTACAGCGCGTAGCGCGCCGGATCGATCCTGCCGCTCTGCAGCGCCGCCACCACCCCGCACCCGGGTTCGTGGCGGTGCGTGCAGTTGTAGAAGCGGCATTCCTCGATGGGCTGCGTGAACTCCGGAAACCCGCGAATGATGTCATCCCGCGTCAGGTGATGCAGACCGAAAGCCTGGAACCCCGGTGAATCGATCAGGTCGCCCCCCGGCGCCGGCAAATGGTAGAGCCGGGTGCTGGTGGTCGTGTGCTTGCCCATGTCCAGCGCGGTGGAGTGCTCGCGCGTCGCTGCGGCGGCATCCGGCACCAGCGCGTTGAGCAGCGTGGATTTGCCCATGCCGCTCTGTCCCAGCAGCAGGTTCGTGCGGCCGGCCAGGCGCGGCGCCAGCAACGTGTGGACTTTCTCGGGCACCAGCGCGCTCAGTTCGATGATGTCCACGCCCAGCGCCGCGATGGGCGCGAGCCGCGCGCGCGCGGCCGGCAGCTCGTCGGTCAGGTCCGTCTTGTTCAGGATGATGAGAGGCGCGATGCCGGCGCTCCATGCGCCCGCCAGCGCGCGGCCGGTTAGGTCGTCCGAAAAGGTGGGCCGGACAGCCACGACGATCAGCAACTGGTCGACGTTGGATGCAAACTGCTTGGATCGCATTTCGTCGGAACGATAGAGCAGGTTGCTGCGGGGCAGGATGGCGTCGATGGCGCCTTCGTCCTTGCCTTGCGGCGTGATCTTGACCCGATCGCCCACTGCGGCGCCGGTCTTCTTGCCGCGCGGGAAGCACTTGCGTAGGGCCCCATTGGCCAATTCCACGGTGTAGTGGCGGCCATGCGCGGCGATGATGCGGCCTTCCATCGGCGCGCTCATGCGGCGGCCGCCATCAGGTGGCGGATGCGCACGGCGGCAGGAGGGTGACTGTCGTAAAAGGCGGAATGCACAGGGTCGGGCGTCAGAGTTGCAGCGTTGTCGTCGTACAGCTTGACCAGCGCCGAGACCAGACGGTCCGGCGAGCTTTGCTCGGCGGCATAGCGGTCCGCTTCGAATTCGTCGCGGCGCGAGTACCAGCTGGCCAGCGGCGTCAGCATGAAGGTGAATACAGGAATGACCAGGAAGAACAGCAGCAGCGCCATCGCGTCGTTGCGGCCGCCCAATTGCGGCATCACGCCCAGGCCCACATAGAACCACGGCTGCTGCGCGATCCAGCCGAGGATGGCAAAGAACACCAGCGCGGCGGCAAAGCTGAAGATCACGCGCTTGATGATGTGGCGCTTGGCAAAATGCCCCAGCTCGTGCGCCAGCACGGCCTCGATTTCGTCGGCGTTCAGGCGGGCCAGCAAGGTATCGAAGAACACGATGCGGCGGGATTTTCCGAAACCTGTGAAATACGCATTGCCGTGGGCCGAGCGGCGCGAGCCGTCCATGACGAACAGGCCATTCAGGGCAAAGCCGCAGCGCTGCGCCAGACGCTGGATGCGGCCGGCCAGTTCAGGATCGGACAGCGGCGTGAACTTGTTGAAGAGCGGGGCGATGAACATCGGGTAGATGATCAGCAGGGCCAGGTTGAACACGGTCCATAGCGCCCAGGCCCAGATCCACCAGTAGGCGCCGGCGCTGCCCATCAGCCACAGCACCGCGGCGGCCAGCGGCAGGCCCAATACCGCCGCAACAAGGAGACCCTTGGCGGCGTCGGCGACGAACAGCCCCGGCGTCATGCGGTTGAAACCAAAACGTGCTTCCAGCTTGAACTGCCGCCAAAGCGTGAAGGGCAGACCGAGCAGGCCCAGCACCAGCGCAACCACCACCAGCAGCAGCATCTGCCGCACGAAGTCGTTGCTGGTAAGCTGGCTGACCATCAGGTCGATGAACTGCAGGCCGCCCAGCAGCGTCAGGGCGACCAGCACCAGGGCGTCATAGGTGCGCTCGAGCATGCCCAGCCGAACCCGCGCCACGGTGTAATCCGCCGCCCGCTGATGGCTGGTCAACCCGATGCGATGGGAGAATTCCGCGGGCACCTGGTCGCGATTGCGGGCGACGTGGCGGATCTGGCGTGACGCCAGCCACATGCGCACGGCAATATCGGTCAGCAGGAAGGCAACGAACAGCAGTGTGAACATGGGCAAAGCGCTTTGCTCAAGAAGGGATGTGCGAAAATCGCGCGTTTTAAAGGCAAATTATATGGCTGCGAACGAAAACCGCCTGATCTGGCTCGACATGGAAATGACGGGGTTGGACCCCGAGAAAGAACGCATTATCGAAGTCGCCGTCGTGGTGACCGAACCGGACCTGACGGTCGTGGCCGAAGGTCCGGTGATCGTGGTGCACCAGTCCGACAGCCTGCTCGACGCGATGGACAACTGGAACAAGTCGACCCACGGCAAGAGCGGGCTGATCGACAAGGTCAAGGCGTCCACGGTGACCGAGGCAGAGGCAGAGGATACGCTGTTGGCGTTTCTGGCGCAGCATGTGCCGGCGGGCAAATCGCCCATGTGCGGCAACACCATCAGCCAGGACCGCCGCTTCATGTTTGCCTACATGCCGCGCCTGGAACAGTTCTTCCATTACCGCAACCTGGACGTCAGCACGCTCAAGGAGCTGGCGCGCCGCTGGGCCCCCGCCGTCTACAAGGGATTCGAGAAAAAGAGCCGCCACGAAGCGCTGGCCGACATCTACGAGTCCATCGACGAGCTCAAGTATTACCGCGAGCATTTCCTGAAGGTCTGAGACCGTCGGGGGACCGCCCGGTTCCCACGGACTTTGGCCGCACCCGACTGTCATGCCGTCCTACTCCGTCGCGCAGATCCGCCAAGCCGAACAGCGCGCCCTGGCAACGGGGCGTGCGCTGATGCCGCTGGCCGGTGCGGCGGCGGCCGGCACGTCGATTCTGGCGCTGGCCGGGCCCGGCAACAACGGCGGGGACGCATTGGAAGCTGCTGCGCTATTGCTGGCGCGCGGCCTGGATGTCCTCGTGGTGCTGCCTTCCGGGCCAGACAGGCTGCCTGCTGATGCAGCGCGCGCCTGGGGCCGCTGGCTGGCCGCGGGCGGAGCACCCCGGACGCACGCCGTGTTGCCGACCCGGCGGTTTCAGGGGCTGGTCATCGACGGGCTGTTCGGCATCGGCTTGAACCGTCCGCTGGATGCCGCGTGGCAATCCCTGATCGACACGGTCAATGCGTGGCAGGTTCCGGTGCTGGCGCTGGATGTGCCCAGCGGCATTGATGCCGACACCGGCGTGGCGCTGGGCCGCCCGATCCGGGCGCGATGGACGTTGTCGTTCATTGCATCATGCCGTGGACTCACGTTGGCGGGCGCAGGACGCGAGGCGGCGGGAGAATGCCACGTCGACACGCTGGGCGTCGTCATGGCCGGCGAGGACAGCTCGGGCCGCTAAGCCCGCAACGTGCCGGCCGTCAGGCTGGCCGGCCGCCAAAGCGCGATTCGACTTCGGACGACAGGGGGCGGTAGCGTTCGTTGTCCTGCCCGGCCAGGGCATTCAGGTGGGTTTCGGAGGGATCGAACACCTTCCAGTAGAGCCGTCCGCACAATTCCCGCGCGGCGTGGCCCGGCCAGTTGTCGGGCAGCATGGGGGCAGGCAGTTGCGGATCGTGCAGCACGATCCGGCGCCAGTTGTGCAGCACCATGACGCGGACGGTGAACGCCTCGGCGGGCGAGGGCGCCTCGTCCAGCAGCTTTTCCAACGGGCCAAAGTTGCGCGAGAACTGGCGGTATTGCTCGGCCACGTCGTCCAGGTTCCAGCATTGCGTGGCCAGGCTGGCGATCGGCAGCCCGCCGGCGCCGGCCAGGTCGCGGGCCGACAGCACCAGCGCCCGGTCCGGGATACCCAGCTTTTCAAGAATGTCGTGCGCGGCGCGCGCCTCGGTGTGCGGATGCGCAAACAGCCCCGGCGCGATCATGCCGAAGCCTTCCCACGTCAATTCGCGGCGCAGCTCGGCGCGTTCTGCCAGTCCGTTGCCTGTGCGCGGCAGCGCGACCAGCGTCCATTCCCCGTTCCATTCCTTGGCGCCGCCCACATAAATGCGCTGCGACGCGTGCGACGTGTGGCGCAAACCCTGCTCGGAGATCAGGTAGAGGCTGCGCCGGCCATGGCGTTCGGATTGCAGCCAGTTTTGCGCCACCAGACGAAAGACGCTGGTGCGCAGCAGGCGTTCGTTGATCCCGAGCGGGGCCAGAAGCTCGATCAGGCTGCCCAGCCAGATGGCGCCGCCGTGCGGCGCCAATGCATCGCCCAGCACGCTGACGCAGAGCGATTTCGCGCGGGGCGGATCGCTTTTCAATAAGCGGGACAGAGCGCGTTCCAGGGTCGACTGAGGGTTTGCCATGAGGAGGGCCGCGGACGGCCGATATCGGGATGCCGGATATGATACATAAATCCAATGTGATACAGATTTGAGTTTGACAATGATTTTTTTGTATTAAATAATCGTCTCATGACATGACGGCACTGCGCAGCGTTTGCTTTGCGTTTTCGCAAACCGTCTCAAGGAGACAACTATGTACGCTCAACTCGTCGAAACCGGCGTCAAGCAGGTCAAGACCGCGGACCAGCTTGAAGGCCAGGAACAGACGTTCCAGCGGCGCATCGACGACGGCGTCCGCATCGAGGCCAAGGACTGGATGCCCGAGGCCTACCGCAAGACGCTGGTGCGGCAGATTTCGCAGCACGCGCACTCGGAAATCGTGGGCATGCTGCCGGAAGGCAACTGGATCACCCGCGCGCCGTCCCTCAAGCGCAAGGCCATCCTTCTGGCCAAGGTGCAGGACGAGGCGGGCCACGGGCTCTATCTGTACAGCGCCGCCGAAACCCTCGGCGTGTCGCGCGACGACCTGATCGACGACCTGCACGCCGGCCGCGCCAAGTACTCCAGCATCTTCAATTACCCCACGCTGAGCTGGGCCGACATCGGCATGATCGGCTGGCTGGTCGACGGCTCGGCGATCATCAACCAGATCCCGCTGTGCCGCTGTTCCTACGGCCCGTATGCGCGCGCCATGGTGCGCGTCTGTAAGGAAGAGTCCTTCCATCAGCGCCAGGGTTACGACCTGCTCATGCAGATGTGCCTGCACGGCACGCCCGAACAGAAGGCGATGGTGCAGGACTCGCTCAACCGCTGGTGGTGGCCCGCGCTGATGATGTTCGGTCCGTCGGATGCGGATTCGCCCAACAGCGCCCAGTCGATGGCCTGGAAGATAAAGCTCTTTTCCAACGACGAACTGCGCCAGAAGATGGTGGACCAGACCGTGCCGCAGGCCGAGTACCTGGGCCTGACCGTGCCGGACCCCGATCTGAAGTGGAACGCGGAGCGCGGTCACTACGACTTCGGCGAAATCGACTGGACGGAGTTCTACGCCGTGCTCAAGGGCAATGGTCCGTGCAACCGCGAACGGCTTGCCGCGCGCGTGAAGGCGCATGAGGACGGCGCCTGGGTGCGCGACGCGCTAGTCGCCTACGCCGACAAGCAGTCTGCCCGTAAAGCCGCTTGAGGTCCCCCCCCGGAGCGCTGCGCGCTTCCCCCCCAGGGGGGCGCCGCAGCGGACCGGCGGAGCCCGGATCCGCGCGGCCCCGCTGGCCCTCGCTGGCGCTTCGGGATGCGTGACTTTCTGGACACCTTCTTTTTATTTATTGCAGACCGGCCGTGCAATGCGCACCCGGCACTAGAGGAAATCCATCATGAGCAAAGACTGGCCTCTGTGGGAAGTCTTCATCCGCAGCCAGCACGGCCTGGCGCACAAGCACGTGGGCAGCCTGCACGCGCCGGATGCGGAAATGGCGATCAATCACGCCCGCGACGTGTACACGCGCCGCAACGAGGGTCTGAGCATCTGGGTGGTGCGTGCGTCGGATATTTCGGCCAGCAGCCCGGGCGACAAGGATCCGCTGTTCGAGCCGGCCAACAGCAAGGTCTACCGGCATCCGACCTTCTTCCCGATGCCCGAAGAAATCAAGCATATGTAAGGCGGGTGGGGGAGACATGGACAAAGCATTGTTTGAATACCTGCTGCGCCTGGGCGACACGTCGCTCATCCTGTCGCAGCGGCTGGGCGCCTGGACGGGCCACGGTCCCATCCTGGAAGAGGACCTGGCGCTGACCAATACCGCGCTCGATCTGCTGGGCCAGGCTCGCATGTGGCTGACGCTGGCCGGCGAGGTCGAAGGCGCGGGCCGCGACGAGGACGCGCTGGCCTATCTGCGCGACACGCACGAGTTCCGCAACGCGCTGCTGGTCGAGCGCGACAACGGCAACTACGCCGACACGATGGCGCGGCAGTTCCTGTTCGACGTCTGGCACTACTTCCTTCTGCAGCGCCTGGAGGCGTCCACGGATGAGCGCGTCGCGGCCATCGCGGCCAAGTCGCTCAAGGAAGTGACCTATCACGTGCGCCGCTCCTCGGACATGGTGGTGCGCCTGGGCGATGGCACGGCGGAAAGCCACGCCAAGATGCAGGCCGCCATCGATGACGCCTGGCGTTTCACGGGCGAGCTCTTCACCGACGACGCCATCGACCAGGACGTCGCGGCGCGCGGTATCGGCTGTGCCCTGTCCGCGCTGCGCCAGCCGTGGCTTGCACACGTGCGGGACGTGCTGGAAGAAGCCACGCTGACCGTTCCCGACGAAGCCGCCGGCAACCACGCCGCGCATCGCGGCGGCCGCCAGGGCAAGCACACCGAGGCGCTGGGCTACGTGCTGGCCGAGATGCAGCATCTGCACCGCGCCTACCCGGGAGCCACGTGGTGAACGCGCTGGCGCCCATTTCCGCCGACCAGGTCTATGCCTGGCTGCAGGAGGTCCCGGACCCCGAGATCCCCGTGCTGTCCGTGGTGGACCTGGGCGTGGTGCGTGACGTGTCGTGGGACGGCGATGCATGCGTCGTCGTCATCACGCCCACCTATTCGGGCTGCCCGGCCATGCGCGAGATCACGCAGGACATCCGCCAGACGCTCGAACGCCACGGCGTGTCCGAGGTCCGGGTGGAGACGCGTCTTGCGCCCGCCTGGACGACCGACTGGATGAGCGAAAAAGGGCGCGAGGCGCTCAAGGGCTACGGCATCGCCGCGCCCGCCGAACGCGCCATCGACATTTCGGGCATCAGCCGCCGCACGGCGGCCCCGGCCATCGCCTGCCCGCGCTGCGGCTCGCGCGACACGCGGCTGGTCAGCAATTTCGGGTCGACGTCGTGCAAGGCGCTGTATCGCTGCGTTTCGTGCCGCGAGCCCTTCGATTATTTCAAGACTCACTAAAGAGTGGTTTCGAGATGAGCCAGAACCAATTCCATGCTTTGAAGGTGGCGTCCGTGGCGCGCAATACGCGCGATGCCGTGGTCGTGACCTTTGATCTGCCCGACACGCTGACGAACGAGTTCGCCTTCCTGCCCGGCCAATACCTGACGCTGCGCACCCAGCTCAATGGCGAAGAACTGCGCCGTTCGTATTCGATCTGTTCGGCGCCGCACGACAAGCTCTTGCGCGTGGCGATCAAGAAGGTCGACGAGGGCGTGTTCTCGAGCTGGGCCAATCACGAATTGCAGCCCGGCCAGACCCTGGAGGTCATGGCGCCGGCGGGCAACTTCACGGTGGACTTCTCGCCCGAGAACCAGCGCCACTATGTGGCGTTTGCCGTGGGCAGCGGCATCACCCCCGTGTTTTCGCTGGTCAAGACGGCGCTGTCGACCGAGCCGCGCAGCAAGTTCACGCTGTTTTTCGGCAACCGCGCGTCGTCCGCGGTGCTGTTCCGCGAGGAAATCGAGGACCTGAAGAACCTGTACATGGACCGCTTCTCGCTGGTCTACGTGATGAGCCGCGAAACGCAGGACATCGAGCTCTTCAATGGCCGCCTGGATGGCGACAAGGTCGACCAGCTGATGTCGGCCTGGATGAGCCCCGAGGATATCGATTACGCTTTTGTGTGCGGTCCGCAGACCATGACCGAGAGCGTGGTCGAACGGTTGCAGGCGCGCGGCATCCCCAAGTCGAACATCAAGTTCGAACTCTTCGGCGCACCCAAGGGGCCGCGCGCGCTGCGCACTGGCCAGGACGCCCCGCAGGCGCCCGGCAAGGGGCAGTGCGAAGTCACCGTGGTGCAGGACGGACACAGCCGCATGTTCGTCATCGACAAGAACAAGGACAGCGTGCTGGATTCGGCGCTGGCGCAGGGCATTGAACTGCCGTATTCGTGCAAGGGCGGGGTGTGTTCCACCTGCCGTTGCAAGGTGATTGAAGGCGAGGTGGACATGGACGCCAACTTCGCCCTTGAAGATTATGAAGTCGCGCGCGGGTTCATCCTGAGCTGCCAGAGCTTCCCGGTCAGCGACCGGCTGGTCATCGACTTCGACCAGGAAACCTGACCCGGCGCGCGCCAGGCAAGCATTCAAAACTTATTGGAGAGACGAGCGTGTCCCAGAAATTCTTCGAACGTCACCAGCCCCTGCTGGAACAATCCCTGGCTGCCGCCGCGCTGCGCGGTTACTGGAGCCCGTTTGCCGAGTCGCCCAGTCCGCGCAACTACGGCGAGACCGCCAACGACGAAGGCCGCGTCGCCTTCGAAGCGCTTCAGGGCAAGCCCTTTCCGCTGAACCTGCATGATGCCGACGGCGTCGTGGGCGGCGAAAAATCTCCCTATGGTTTCGACCTGGGCATCACGTATCCCCGCGTGCCGGCGGACAAGCTGATCGCCGCCTCCAAACGCGCGCTGGAAGACTGGCGCCGCGCCGGTCCCCACGCCTGGGTGGGCGTGTCGCTGGAAATCCTGGCGCGCCTGAACAAGCTCAGCTTCCAGATCGCCTACGCGGTCCAGCACACCACGGGCCAGGGCTTCATGATGGCCTTCCAGGCCGGTGGCCCCCACGCGCAGGACCGCGGCTTTGAAGCCGTGACCTACGCCTGGCAGGAAATGTCGCGCATCCCGGGCATCGCCGTCTGGGAAAAGCCGCAGGGCAAGAACGATCCCATTCGCATGGAAAAGCAGTTCACCGTCGTGCCGCGCGGCGTCGCGCTGGTGATCGGCTGCTCGACCTTCCCGACGTGGAACGGCTACCCGGGCCTCTTCGCCAGCCTGGCGACGGGCAACACCGTCATCGTCAAGCCGCACCCGGGCGCGATCCTGCCGCTGGCCATCACCGTGAAGGTGGCGCGCGAAGTGCTGCAGGAAGCGGGCTTCGATCCCGACGTCGTGCAACTGGCCGCGCACGAGGCAGGTGACGACACTGCGCAGAAGCTGGCGCTGGACCCGGCCGTCAAGATCGTTGACTTCACCGGCAGCACCGCCAACGGCGACTGGCTCGAAAACAATGCGCGCCAGGCTCAGGTCTACACCGAGAAGGCCGGCGTGAACCAGGTCATCATCGATTCGACGAACGACCTGAAGGGCGTGGCCCGCAACCTGGCGTTCTCGCTGGCCCTGTATTCCGGCCAGATGTGCACCGCGCCGCAGAACATCTACGTGCCGCGCGACGGCATCAACACGCCGGAAGGCCGTGTCAGCTTCGACGACGTGGCCGCCGCGCTGGGCGTGGCGCTGGAAAAGGTGGGCGCCGACGCCGCCAAGGCCGTCGAGCTGACGGGCGCCATCCAGAACGAAGGCATCGTCGAACGCATCGAGAAGGCTCGCGCGCTGGGTCTGCCCGTTGTGGCGGACAGCAAGACGCTGGCGCATCCCCAGTTCGAAAACGCCCGCGTGCGCACGCCGCTGCTGCTGCGCACCGAGGCCGGCAATGCGGCGCTGGGCCAAGAGTGGTTCGGCCCCATCGCGTTTGTCGTCGCCACGGATTCCACCGCTCACAGCATCCAGCTGGCGCGCGACAGCGTCATCAAGCACGGCGCGCTGTCGCTGTCGGCCTACACGACGGATGATCGCGTGGCCGAGCAGGTGCAGGACGCCGCCGAAGTCTCGGGCGTGTCGCTTTCGCTGAACCTGACGGGCGCGGTGTTCGTCAACCAGACCGCCGCCTTCAGCGACTTCCACGGCACCGGCGCCAATCCGGCGGCCAACGCCGCGCTGTCGGACACGGCGTTTGTCTCGAACCGCTTCCGCGTGGTGCAAACCCGCCGTCACATCTAAGCCGGGCGATCGCAGATGAGCTATCAGGATATTCAATTCGACCTGTCCGGCGGCGTTGCGCGCCTGACGCTGAACCGCCCGGACAAGCTGAACAGCTTCACGGCCAACATGCACGCCGAAGTGGCCGACGCGCTGACCCGCGTCGAAACCGAAGGCGCGCGCGTGCTGGTGCTGACCGGCGCGGGCCGCGGCTTCTGCGCCGGCCAGGACCTGAGCGAGCGCAAGCCCGCACCGGACGGCACGCCGCCCGACCTGGGTGAGACCGTCGACAAGTTCTATGGCCCGCTGGTGCGCCGCCTCAACGCCTTGCCCATGCCCGTCGTGGTGGGCGTCAATGGCGTCGCGGCAGGCGCGGGCGCCAATCTGGCCTTCGCGGGCGACATCGTCATCGCCAAGGCCTCGGCCAGCTTCATCCAGTCGTTCTGCCGCCTGGGCCTCATCCCCGACACGGGCGGCACGTTCGTGCTGCCGCGTCTGGTGGGCCGCGCGCGGGCCATGGGCCTGGCGATGCTGGGCGACAAGCTCAGCGCCAAGCAGGCAGAAGAGTGGGGCCTGATCTGGCAGTGCGTGGCGGACGAGGAATTCGATGCCACGCTGGACCGCCTGGCCACGCACTTCGCGGCCGCGCCCACCAAGGGCCTGGCGTTCACCAAGCGCGCGCTGCAGGCCAGTTTGGGCAATGACCTGTCCACGCAGCTCGACCTGGAACGCGACATGATGCGCGAACTGGGCCAAAGCGCGGACTACGCCGAAGGCGTCGCCGCGTTCCTTGGCAAGCGTGAACCGCAGTTCAAGGGGCAATGATGAGCGTGCACGTTCCCCCCGTTGAAGTGCCGACCGACCCGCAGGCGCTGGCGCAGGCCGTGGGCTCGGTGATGTATGCCGGCGATGCGGCCACGCAAGGCCTGGACATGAAGATCGAGGAAATGGCGCCGGGCTATGCGCGGCTGACCATGCGCGTTCGGCCCGACATGCTGAACGGCCACAAGACCTGCCACGGCGGTTTCATCTTCGCCCTGGCCGACAGCGCGTTCGCGTTTTCATGCAATTCGCGCAACGTCAGCACGGTGGCGTCGGGCTGCACGATCGACTATCTGGCGCCGGGATTCGAAGGCGACCTGCTGACCGCCGTCGCCCAGGAGCGTTCGCTGGCCGGCCGCACCGGCGTCTATGACGTCACCGTCACCAATCAGGATGGACGCAACGTGGCCTTGTTCAGGGGGCGTTCCTACCGCATCAAGGGCCAGATCGTCGGGACGCCCACGGACGCCTGACTGCTGCACCGTACCAAAGAGAAGAGAGACATCATCATGCCCAACACCATGAGCAAGCCGGGACTGGATCCTATCGAGCATGCCAGCCAGGACGAGCTGCGGGCCCTGCAGCTCGATCGCTTGAAGTGGACCCTCAAGCATGCGTACGAAAACGTCCCGCACTACAAGAAGGCGTTCGACGAAGCCGGCGTGCATCCCGACGACCTGAAGCAGTTGTCGGATATTTCGAAGTTCCCGTTCACGACCAAGAAGGAACTGCGCGAGAACTATCCGTTCGGCATGTTCGCCGTGCCGCGCGAGCGCATCTCGCGCATTCATGCGTCCAGCGGCACGACCGGCAAGCCGACCGTGGTCGGCTACACCCAGGGCGACCTGGACAACTGGGCCAACCTGGTGGCGCGCTCCATCCGCGCCGCAGGCGGCAAGCCCGGCGATACCGTGCACGTGGCCTATGGGTACGGGCTGTTCACCGGCGGCCTGGGCGCGCACTACGGCGCCGAGCGCCTGGGTTGCACGGTCATTCCGATGTCCGGCGGGCAGACCGAAAAGCAGGTGCAGCTGATCAATGATTTCCGTCCGGACATCATCATGGTCACGCCTTCCTATTTCTGCAACATCCTGGAAGAGCAGCGCCGCCAGGGCATCGACCCGCGTCAAAGCTCGCTGCGCATCGGCATCTTCGGCGCCGAGCCGTGGACCGGCCAGATGCGTGCCGACATCGAAGCCGAAGCGGGCATCGACGCGGTCGATATCTATGGGCTGTCTGAAGTGATGGGCCCGGGCGTGGCGAGCGAATGCGTCGAGACCAAGGACGGTCCGGTGGTCTGGGAGGATCACTTCTACGCCGAGATCATCAACCCGGATACCGGCGAACCGGTGGCCGACGGCGAACCGGGCGAACTGGTGTTCACGTCGCTGACCAAGGAAGCGATGCCGATCGTGCGCTACCGCACGCGCGACCTGACCCGCCTGTTGCCGCCCACCGCGCGCAGCATGCGCCGCATCGGCAAGATCACCGGCCGCAGCGACGACATGCTGATCGTGCGTGGGGTGAACATGTTCCCCACGCAGGTGGAAGAACTGGTCCTGAAGATCGCGCAGCTTGCGCCGCACTATCAGCTGGTGCTGTCCCGTTCGGGCAACATGGACGAACTGGAAATCCTGACAGAAGTGCGCGCGGAGTTCTCGGGCCTGTCCGACGCCGAACGCGCCAATCTGGGCAAGCAGCTGCAGCATGCCGTGAAGACGCACATCGGCGTGAGCGCGCGGATCCAGGTGTCGGATGCCGGGCATGTCGAACGCACCTTGACCGGCAAGGCACGCCGGGTGATCGACAAGCGTCCGAAGTAGAGGGCGCGTCCCTACGCAAAAAGGCAGCCAACCGGCTGCCTTTCTTCATTTCGCGACCTTTATCGCCCCACCGTCCGCAGTATGCGCCGATACCAGAGGTGCAGCAGGACCGCCGACAAAGCCAGCCCGAACATGGCCATCAGCCACATGCTGCCGGCCCCCTGCGGCGAGCCCGGCACCAGCACTTCGCGCAGACCGTCGATGCCGCCCCGGCCGGGACCAAACCCAAACCACCAGCCCCCAACCAGCCCCACGCCCGCCAGCGCGACCGTCTGCAGGATCAGCGGCACGACCGCGATCTTGTACGCGCGCAGCAGGTACGAGTTGATGCACTGCATCGAATCGAACAGGTGAAAGAGCGGCAGCACGGCAAGCAGCGTGGTTGCGACGGCGGCAACCGCGCCGTCGTCCGTGTACGCGGCCAGGATCAGCGGACGGCCGATCAGCAGCACCGCAGCCGTCAGCAGCGCGCCGATCAGACCCAGCGCCAGACCGGCCATGCCGGTGCGATGGGCGTGCGCATAATTGCCCGCGCCGATGGCCTGCGCCGTCAGCGCGGCGGTCGCCACGCCCAGCGCCATCGGCATCATGTAGCAGAGCGCGGCCAGGTTCGACATGATCTGATGCCCGCCGGTCACGAAGGTGCCCTCGCGCGCCACCAGCAGCGCCATGAACGTGAACGCTGAGACCTCGACCAGGTACGAGCCGCCCATCGGGATGCCCAGGCGCAGCAGTTCCTTGAGCGCCTTCCAGTCCGGCTTGCCGATGCGAAGCTGGAAGCGGCGGTAATACCGATCGTGCGTGATCACCCACAGACCCAGGCCCAGGCTCATCCACGACACCACGGCTGTCGCCAGCCCCGCGCCGGCCGCGCCCATCGCCGGCAGGCCCAGCTTGCCGTAGATGAAGAGCCAGTTGAACAGCGCCTTGAAGCCGATGATGGACAGGTTGATGGCCATGACGAGCTTGGGCCGCGACACCGCTGTGCCCAGCGCGTAGATGGTGCGGAACACCAGCGCGGCGGGCAGGGCCAGCACCAGTGCCTGCAGGTACGACGCGATGCGGTCGCGCACGCCCGGGGCGACGTCCCCCGACATGAAGAGCCACATGTCCGGAAACAGCATCAGCGCGGCGCCCACGACCGACAGGCCGAGCGCCAGCCACACGCCCTGGCCCCAGCTCTTTCCGACTTCCGCGTTGTTGCCGGCGCCGAACTGCTGCGCCAGGATCGGGATCAGGGCGTGCACGACACCCATCAGGCCGACGAAGACGGTGATGTAGATGGAAGCGGAAAGCGCCATTGCCGCCAGATCGTCGGGGCTGGAGTGTCCCGTCATGGCGGTGTCCAGCACCCCGAAAGAGATGCTGGCCCACTGGCTGATGAGGACGGGCCAGGCCTGCCTGGCGATGCCGCGCAGGGTGGCGCCGAAGGTCATCGGCGCCCCGATCGCGGCGGTCATGGCTTGACGCCGGTTCGCAGCAGGCGGAAGACTTCGGAACGGTCGGCGCGGCGGCCGCCTTGCCAGAGGACTTCGGCGCCTTCGCTGTACGCGGCCGTGCCGTCGCGCAGGCTCTGGTTGGTGGTCTGTTGCAGGACCAGCGTGCAGCGCGTGTCGAACGGGAACGACAGGTTGTTGAAGATCAGGAACGAGGCACGCTGGCCGCTGCCCAGGCTGAGCCCCCGGATGCACTCGCCCGGGCGCTTGTGCTGCGCGATGGCCTGGGCCAGTTGGCCGGACACCGTGCGATAGCTGCGTGCGTAGTCCACGGCAGGTTGCCACAACAGCACGAGCAGGATCCACGTTACGGTCAGGCCGCCGGCCGACAGCACGGTGCCGCGCCACAGCGCCTGGGGACGCACGCGCAGCCGCCAGACGACCAGGACGATCCACCCCAGGGTGAAGAGCAGCGCCAGCGCAAAGGCGACCCACGAGATCACGGGTTCATAACCGGTGGTCTGGCGGGCGATGTTGCGAGAAATCTGCGCCGGCCACTGGAAGTGCAGGGCCACCCAGCCGAGCCAGGCGGTGGCCACCGTCAGCGAAAAACACATGACGGCAAACCAGTCCAGCGTGTTCACCACGCCGCGGCGCAGCGTGGGCAGCGAGAACGCGCCCAGCACCGCGCACGGCACGGCCAGCAGCACGAATTCGGAATCGCTGGCCTCATCCACGAAGAACAGGATCACCGCCGAACACACCAGCAGCATCAGCGGCACCCAGATGTGCGGCGCGTAGATCCAGGCGCGCCACCGCCAGATCGCCAGCAGCGCCAGCGGCCAGGTCGGCCACAGGTACCACGGCAGGTCGCGTAGCGTGCGGGCGGCGTCGTGCAGGCCAGGGATGGCGAAGGACGACAGATTCCAGGTCTTCCAGTTGCGGATCCAGTACTCGCTGCCCTGGCTGGCGGGAATCCACCAGGCAAGGATCAGACCGGTTGCCAGCACCGCGGCCCACAGCATCCAGCGCTTGCACTTCCAGAGCTGGCTGCGCGGATAGAAGGCCAGCGCCACGCCGACCATGATGGGCAGGGCGCCCACCCAACCGCGCGTCAGGAAGCTGGCAGCCAGCGCAATGCCCAGCGTGGTCGAGCCGGTGACGGGACGATCCACCGTGCGCGCCAGCGAATAGAACGCAAGCGCCTGGCATGCCATGATGGCGGGGATGACGGTGGTTTCGTGGGTGCGCTGCAGGATGCCGACCGTGGCAAGCAGCAAAAGGAGGGCGGCGTCGGCCAGCATGCGGCCGTAGTCGCGCGGTTCGGGTTCCCCGCCAAAGGGCAGCGCCAGCGGCTGGGCTTCGGCCCGGCGGCCGAGCAGATACGTGCCGTACCAGACGCTCGAGGCCGTGATGCCGAACCACAGCAGATTGGGCAGGCGGCCGGCAGTGATGTCCCCGATGAACGGCCCGAACAGCCAGATGCTGATGGCGCCCACCCAGGTGATCAGCGGACCTTCCTCGGCGTGGGCCAGGTGCCCCACCTGCGGCAGCAGCCAGGTCAGGCCGCCTTCGCGGATCGCGGTGATCATCGTCGCCAGTCCAACGGCGTCGTCGGTTTTCCACGGGTCGCGCATGAACAGCCCGGCCACGATGTAGGCCAGGGACAGGCCCAGCAGGATAAGGCGGGGCAGTTTTGCGGTGGCTACCGACGTAAGCCGGGCCGGCGTGGAAATGGAAAGTGGGGACACGGGCGTTAATGTAACCGAGTGGTCGGGATGCGCCACCCCCTGACCGGCCTTCTGGCGTCGAGGGGGGAAAAAAAAGCAGCCCGAAGGCTGCCTTTTTGCTGTGACTCCCGTAGGAGCAACAGGATCAGGAAGCGGACTTGACCGTGCCAGCCGTGCGGGCGAAGCGGGCGCGGAACTTTTCCACGCGGCCGGTTTCGACGATGCGGGTCTGGGCGCCAGTGTAGAACGGGTGCGATTCGGAGGTCACGTCGCACTTGAAGAGCGGGTACGTCTTGCCGTCGAGTTCAACGGTTTCGCGCGTTTGGACGGTCGAACGGGTGATGAACTTGTTGCCCGTTTGCAGGTCGGCGAAGACGACTTCGCGGTATTCGGGGTGAATGCCTTCTTTCATGGTGCTTTCCTAGACTCGGTCGAGTCTTTTTCAAGAGTTAGGGTCGCCAGCTACAGCTGCCTGGTTCCGCTGCCGCGGTTCGCTACCAAATCTTGGCGCGACAGGCGCTAGCCACGTATCCAAAAAGTAACCCCGCATTCTAGCACGCGATGCTGCCTGCGGCCAGCCGCAAATGGGCGCCCGGGCTGTCATGCAGCCCGGGTTTCAGCGCGACGCAAATGTCAGAGATCCGTGCGCAGTTTCCAGATTTCCGGAAACAGCACCACTTCCAGCATGCGCCGCAGGTAATCCACGCCAGACGTGCCGCCCGTGCCCCGCTTGAAGCCGATGACGCGTTCGACCGTCGTAACGTGGCGGAATCGCCACAACCGGAAGGCGTCTTCCAGATCGGTCAGCTTTTCACCAAGCTGGTAGAGCGCCCAATAGCGGTCCGTGTCGCGGTAGACCGTCAGCCAGGCGGCTTCGACCGCCGCCGACGCCTGATACGGCTGGGTCCAGTCGCGTTCCAGGTGATCGGCCGGAATATCCAGGCCGTTGCGCGCCAGCAGGCGCAGCGCCTCGTCATACAGCGACGGGGCCTCGTAAGCGCTCTGCACCTGGGCCAGCAGGTCGGCGCGGTGCGAATGCGGCTTGAGCATGGCCGCATTCTTGTTGCCCAGCAGGAATTCGACCTGGCGGTACTGGTAGCTCTGGAATCCGCTGGAGCGCGCCAGATAGGGACGCAGCGCAGAGTATTCAGGCGGCGTCATGGTTGCCAGCACGTCCCAGGCGTGGACGAGCTGCTCCATGATCTTGCTGACGCGCGCCAGCATCTTGAAGGCCGGCTGCAGGCGGTCCTCTGCGACGCTGGCGATCGCGGCCCGCAGCTCGTGCAGCATCAGCTTCATCCAGAGCTCGCTGGTCTGGTGCTGGATGATGAACAGCATCTCGTTGTGCTCGGGCGACATCGGGTGCTGGGCGCCAAGCAGTTCATCAAGATGCAGGTAATCGCCGTAGGTCATGTCGCGCGCGAAATCGAGTTGCGCCTTTTCCTGGTGGACGATGTCTTCGGGGCGTTCGTTCTGGCTCATGCGCGGCCTCCGTGGCAGGGCGGCGCGGCGCGGCGGGCGGATGCGGGCAGGGCGCGCCAGTGGGGCGCGAATAGGAATTGCATGGTCGATTCTCCAAGCGGGGCGGCTGCTGTCGGGCAGCCGCGCCCGGGCCGGCAAATCAGCCTACAGTTCGCGCAGGACCGCGCGGACCGGGCTGGCATCGGCCTGGATCAGCGCCAACGGCAAGGCGATCAACTCGTAATCGCCTTCCGGCACGTCGTCGAGCACCAGGTTCTCCAGTACCCGCATGTCGTGCCGCAAGATCGTATGGTGGCTGTCCAGGGTCTTGCTGGAAGCGGGGTCGATGCTGGCGGTGTCCAGACCGATCAGCATGACGCCGCGTTCGGCCAGCCATTCGATGGTCTGGGGCGCGTAGGCGGAGAAGTCATCCGTCCACCAGTCCTGCGCGGCGTGCTTGGCGGTGCGCACCAGCACGCGGGGCGGCAGGTTGTGCGCCGCATGGGCTAGATGGTCGATCGTGATGAGGTCGCCGCAGTCGATCGCATGGATCACGCGGCAAGGGCCCAGGAAGGGTTCAAGCGAAACCGCGCCGATGGCTGCGGCCCCGTTCTGGTAGTGCAGCGGGGCGTCGGCATGCGCGCCGATGTGCGGCGACATCGTGATTTCGCTGACGTTGACCGGACAGCCGGGCGTAACCGTCCACTTCCATTGCTGGCGGTACGGCGTGTCGCCCGGAAAGACGGGAGATGCCGTCGAGACGGGCGGGGAAATGTCCCACAGGCGTTTCATGGCGGGCAAGGAAAGGTCGCGAGGGCCGGAATTAGGTTAAGCCTAAAACAATATCGGGCGGTAGTCTAACGGAATTCCGGCGCTTGTTGCGGTCAGAGGCAGCCCAGTTCAGCCAGCGACACCGCCGAGCCTCCCGCGACGATCAGGTGGTCGATCAGTTTGATGTCCACGAGCGCCAGGGCTTCCTTCAGGTGCCGCGTGAAGCCGTGGTCTGCCGCGCTGGGCGACGCCACGCCAGACGGGTGGTTGTGCGCCACGATGAGGGCCGCCGCGTGGTGGCGCAAGGCCTCGCGCACGACCTCCCGCGGGTAGACCGCCGCCTGCGAGAGCGTGCCCCGCGCCAGTTCGCCCGTGGCGATCAGGCGCAGCTGGGCGTCCAGGTACAGGGCGATGCAGTGCTCCACTTGCAGATGGCCGAGCGCCGCCTTGCAATATTGTTTCACTCGGGTGGGGTGGTTCATGGCGGTGTCCCGAACCAGGTCTTCTTCCATGGCGCGGCGGGCCAGTTCCAGCAGCGCCGCCAGGGTGCAGGCTTTGGACGCCCCCAATCCGGCGATGGACATCAGGTCCTGGGGCGAGGTGCTCAGCAACCCGCGCAGCCCGCCGAACCGGTCCAGCAATTGACGGCACAGATCCACTACATTCAGCCCTGGAATCCCCGTGCGCAGCGCGACGGCCAGCAGCTCGGCATCCTGGATCGATGCGGCCCCGTGACGGAGCAGACGCTCTCGGGGACGGTCTTGTTTTGGCAGCCGGACGGACAATTTCATAAGAGGCTCTAAAATCAGGGTTTACTCAAATACCCATACGGTGGCAGATCGTGAGCATCGCCTCTAATGAAGTGAACGTTTTGGTCCGTCCGGATTCCTACCTGACGCTGCATTACCGCATCACCCTGGCCTCGGGCCCGGGGGCGGGTTCCGTGTTCACCGACACCTTCGACGGCCGTCCCGGCACGTTGCAAATGGGCGGCGGGCAGTGGGCGCCTGGCCTGGAGGCCGCGTTGGTCGGCCGCGCCGAGGGCGACAAGTTCAGCGTCACCATCGAGCCGGCAGACGCCTACGGCGACCGCAATCCCGAACTGATCCAGCGCGTGACGCGCGCCATGCTGGCGCAGCACGCCGGCGAGGACGCCACGTTCGAGCCCGGCGACCTGGTTGAATTCACCGCGCCCAATGGCGGCCGCTATTCGGGCGTCCTCAAGGAAATCAACGACGAATCCGCGCTATTCGATTTCAACCACCCGCTGGCAGGCATCAGCCTGAAAGTGGACGTGGCGCTGCTGGGAGTGCTTTGATGAGCCAGGCTGTCACCGCCTCCGACGCCGAAGTCCTGCTGGCGCAGCCGCGCGGCTTCTGTGCAGGCGTGGATCGCGCCATCGATATCGTCGAACGGGCCATCGAACTGCACGGCGCGCCCATCTACGTGCGTCACGAGATCGTTCACAACCGCTACGTCGTGGAAGACCTGCGCGCCAAGGGCGCCATCTTCATCGACGAGCTCGACGATGCGCCCGCGGGCGCCATCGTGGTGTTTTCGGCGCATGGCGTCTCCAAGGCCGTGCGCGCTGAAGCGGAAGCGCGCGGGCTGCAGGTCTTTGACGCCACCTGCCCGCTGGTCACCAAGGTTCACATCGAAGTCGCGCGCATGCGCGCCGCCGGCCGCGAGATCATCATGATCGGCCACAAGGGGCATCCCGAGGTCGAAGGCACCCTGGGCCAGGCGCAGGGCGGCATGTACCTCGTCGAAACCGTCGAAGACGTCGCCAGCCTCGAAGTCACCGATCCCGAAAACCTGGCCTACGTCACGCAGACCACGCTGTCGGTCGATGACGCGGCCGCGGTGTCGCAAGCGCTGAAGGCGCGCTTTCCCAGCATCGCCGAGCCCAAGAAAAGCGACATCTGCTACGCCACGCAGAACCGGCAGGATGCGGTCAAGATCCTGGCGCCGGAATGCGATCTGGTGCTGGTCGTGGGCAGCCCCAACAGCTCGAACTCCAATCGCCTGCGCGAAGTGGCCGAGCGCAAGGGCGTCGCGTCCTATCTTATCGACGGCGCGGAATCCATCGACCCCGCCTGGCTCGTCGGCCGCAAGCGCATCGGCGTGACCGCGGGCGCCTCGGCGCCGGAAGTGCTGGTGCAGCAGGTGATCGCGCGCGTCAAGGAACTTGGCGCCGTCTCGGTGCGCAAGATGCCGGGGCTGGAAGAAAACGTCGCGTTTCCGCTGCCCAAGGGCTTGTCGCGCAAGGCGGCCCAGACCGAATCGCTGGAATGAACAAGCGCCGCCCACGCGGGCGGCGCCACAAGAATACCGAGGAGACACCATGCAGCTTTACAGCTACTTCCGCAGCTCGGCCGCGTATCGCGTACGCATTGCCCTGAACCTGAAGGGCCTGCCGTACGAGACCGTGCCGGTTCATCTTCTGAAGGATGGCGGCCAGCAACTGTCGGCCGGCTACCGCAAGGTGAACCCGACCGCGCTGGTTCCCACGCTGGTCGATGGCGATGCGGTCATCGGCCAATCGTTGGCGATCATCGAATACCTGGAAGAAACGCACCCGGAAACGCCGCTGCTTCCTGCCGACGCCATCGGCCGTGCGCGTGTGCGCGATCTGGCGCTGGGCATCGCCTGCGATACGCATCCGCTGAACAACCTGCGCGTGCTGAAGTATCTGAAGCACACGCTGGGCGTGGATGAAGCGGCCAAGACGGCCTGGTACAAGCACTGGGTGCATCAGGGTCTTGAAGCGTTGGAAGCCCAACTGGCTGCTTCCCGCGCCACGGGTCAGTTCTGCCACGGCGACACGCCGACCATCGCGGACCTGTGCCTGGTGCCGCAAGTGGCGAATGCGCAGCGCTTCGAGTGTGACCTGTCGGCCATGCCCAATGTCCTGCGCATCGACGCGGCGTGCCGGGCATTGCCGGCATTTGAGGCGGCCGCGCCGGGCAAGCAGCCCGACGCGGAGTGATGCCCGGCTGATCAGCCGATCTGCACCGGCACGAAGATCTTGTCTTCGCCGCGCTGCACCAGCAAGGCTACGGTCTTGCCCGCCTTCGACAACTCGGCCTTCACCTGGCCGACGTTGTGCACCGGCACCCCATTGAGGGACAGCAGCACGTCGCCGGGCTGAATGCCAGCCTTGGCGGCGGGGCCTGCAGAACGCTCGATGAGCAGGCCTTCCGCACCCGACTCCTGCTGCTCCTGCGGGCTCAGGGGGCGCAACGCCAGGCCAAGCTGGCCGCGCTGCACTTCCTGGCCGTCGGCCGACGCCTGGGTCTTGTCCTTGGGCACGCCACCCAACGTTGCGACCATCTCCTTCTGCCCGCCGTTGCGCCATACGTCCAGCTTGATCTTCTCGCCGGGGGCGGCCATGGTGATCGTCGAAGCCAGGTCGCCGGAAGACACGATGGTCTTGCCGTCGATCTTGCGCACAACGTCGCCCGGCTGCAGGCCGGCCTTTTCGGCGGCGCTGCCCTTTTCGACGCTCGACACCAGTGCGCCCGACGGCGAATCCAGCTTGAACGAGTCGGCCAGATCCTGATTCACTTCCTGCACCGTCACGCCCAGGCGCGCATGCTGCACCTTGCCGTGCTCAAGGATCTGGTCCTTGATCTTGTAGGCCAGGTCGATGGGAATCGAGAACGACAGCCCCTGGAAGCCGCCGGTGCGGCTATAGATCTGCGAGTTGATGCCCACAACTTCGCCGCGGTCGTTGAACAGCGGGCCGCCCGAGTTGCCGGGGTTCACGGCCACGTCGGTCTGGATGAACGGCACCGAGGTGTCGTCCGGGAGCGAACGGCCCTTGGCGCTGACGATGCCGGCGGTGGCGGTGTTCTCCAGGCCGTAGGGCGAGCCGATGGCCAGCACCCATTCGCCCACCTGCAGCTTGTTCACGTCGCCCACCTTGATGACCGGCAGGTTCTTCGCCTCGATCTTGATGACGGCGACGTCGGTCTGCGGGTCGGCGCCCAGGACCTTGGCCTTGTATTCGCGGCGGTCGGTCATCTTCACGGTCACTTCCTTGGCGTCCTGGACCACGTGCGCATTGGTCAGGATGATGCCGTCGGAACTGACGATGAAGCCCGAGCCTTCGCCGCGCATCGGGACTTCACGAGCCGGCGCGCGGCCACGAGCGCCGGGCACCTGGCCAAAGAACTGCGCGAACGGGTCGTCGCTTTCGGCGGCCGACACCTTGCGCGTGCCGCTGACGCTGATGTTGACGACGGCCGGACCGGACTCGCGCGTGATCTGCGCGAAGTTGGGCGGCACGGACGCGCTGATCGGCTGGGACGCAGCGGTGGCGGCGGGGGCTTCGGCAGCCATCGAAACGCTGCCGGTCAAGGCGGTTGCGCCTGCGCCGCCAATGGCGCCGGCTGCCAGCAGCGCCAGGACGAGGCGCGAGGGTTTGATTTGCGTGGTCTTCATGTCGGCTCCTGCGATCATGTTGGGAACATGGCGCTATCTTCGGGCCGCACACTTAGGGGAAACTTAAGCGGGAGAAATCCAGGCTAAGCGGGAAAATTGACGCGCGCCCGCAGGCCTTGGCCGGACGGCGCGTCTTCAAGGGTGATGGATGCGCCGTGGCGGTCGGCAATGGTGCGTGCGATGGCCAGTCCCAATCCGCTGCCATGGGTCGTGTTGCCTTCGGCCCGGTAGAAGCGGTCGAACACGCGTTCGCGCTCATGGACCGGGATGCCGGGTCCCTCGTCGTCGATCATCAGCGAAATGCGGCCCGGGCCGTGGTCCAGGCGCATCCCGATGCGGCCACCGGCAGGCGAGTGCTTGATCGCGTTGTCCAGCAGATTGCGCACCAGCAGCACCAGCGCATCGCGATTGCCCTGCATCTGCGCTTGCGTATCGCCGTCCAGCGTGACGTCGATGGATTTGGCGTTTGCTTCGGGCAGTGTCTCGGACAGCGCCTGCCGCAGCACGTCCGCCAGATCCACCGGCGCCAGCGGCGTCTGCTCCTGGGCGCCTTCCTGGCGCGCCATCGACAGCAACTGCTCGACCAGCCGCGTCGCGCGGTCGATGCCGGCAGTCAGGCGCTGTTCGGCAAGCTGGCGCGCGGCGGGGTCTGCTGCGCGCTGCAGCGCCTGCATCTGCAGGCGCAACGCCGCCAGCGGCGAGCGCAGTTCGTGCGCCGCGTCGCCCACGAATTGCTTCTGCTGCGCAAATGCGCCGCGCATGCGTTCGAGCAGCAGGTTCAGTTCCTGCACCAGCGGGCGGATTTCATCAGGCAGCCCGCGGACGCTGACGGGCGACAGATCTTCGGGCTGGCGAGCGGCCACCTGGGCGCGCGCGCGCTTGACCGGACGCAGCGACCAACTGACGACGCACCAGATGATCAGCATCAGCAGCGGCGCGGCGGCGGCAATCGGCGCGACGGTGCGCAGCGCAAGGGCGCTGGCCATGTTCTTGCGCACGCGCATGTCCTGCGCCACCTGAATCACCTGGAAGGGCGTGGCCAGCGAATACACGCGATAGGTTTCGCCTTCCAGCTTCGCGTCGGAAAACCCCAAGACGATCTGGCTGGGCAGGCGCAGGCGCGAGCGTGAGTTGAAGACGCGCAAGCCGTCCGGCGTCCAGATCTGGATGATGAGGTCATCGGCAACCGGCGATCCGGCGCCGCGCGCATGTGTGGGGCCGGTGCTCAGCAGCCCGTCGCCGGTGCCCAACGACAGGGCGGTGCGCTGCAGCAGCGAGTCGAAGATGTCGTCGGCCTGCGCCAGGGTGCTGCGGTAGGCGATTGCGCCTTGCACCAGCGCACCGACCGCAATGGCGGCCAGCAGAAAGAAAAGCAGCCGGGCTCTCAGCGAATAGCTAAGCGGAATGCTCATGTTTTGGGGATGACATAGCCGACGCCTCTGACGTTCTGGATCAGGTTGGGACCCAGTTTCTTGCGCAGGCCATGAATATAAACCTCAACGGCATTGCTGCTGATGCTGTCTTTCCAGCTATAGAGTTTTTCCTCGAGCTGGGCGCGCGAGAAGATCATGCCGGGCCGCGCGATCAGCGGTTCCAGTACTGCCCATTCGCGCGCGGTCAACGCCACTGGCGCGCCGTCGACCATGGCGGCGTGCGATTGCGGGTCGATGGTGACGCCGTCGTGCTCGAAAATGGGCTCGGCCCGGCCCGCGCTGCGGCGGATCAGTGCCCGCATGCGCGCCAGCAGTTCGTCTACGTCATAGGGTTTGACGATGTAGTCGTCGGCACCTGCGTCCAGCCCGGCGATCCGGTCGCTGACCGCGTCGCGCGCAGTGGCGATGAGCACCGGCGTGCGGTCCTTGCGGGTGCGCATGTCGCGCAGCAGCGTCAGTCCGTCCCGCTTGGGCAGGCTCAGGTCGAGCAGTACAAGGTCGTAAGGATCGGTGCGCAGCGCGGAGTCCGCCGCGCTGCCGTCCCGAACCCAATCGACGGCGTAGTGTTCCGCGCGCAGGCAGTCCAGTACGCTTTCGCCGATCATCATGTCGTCTTCCACGAGAAGAATGCGCATGGTTTATTCCGCTGGGATGGTCCAAGGGGGTTGGATGCACGGCGATCAGCGCGAGTTCCCGGCCGGGGGTGGCGGGGTGGGGCTGAGGGCGGGCAGGGATGAAATGAAAAAAGCAGCCCGAGAGGGCTGCTTTTTGGAAATCTGGTGCCGGCAATAGGAGTCGAACCTACGACCTTCGCATTACGAATGCGCTGCTCTACCAACTGAGCTATGCCGGCAAGACCATTTGCTTTTGTTTCTGGACCAAGCCGGAAAGCGCTAGCAAAACATCTTTTTTCTTCCAGTTCGTCGGCTTTTTTAGGGCCCGATCTGGAAAGACCGAAACTATATCAGAGTTTTTTCGCGATGGGCAACTAGAAGCGCAAAAAATTCAGAAAAAAACGAGATTTGCATGCGCCGAATTTTTAGTTCATAATTTCGGTCTTGGCAGATCCCCGATAGCTCAGTCGGTAGAGCGACGGACTGTTAATCCGCAGGTCGCTGGTTCGAGCCCAGCTCGGGGAGCCAAAAGAATTTTGGGCCGCTCACGCAAGTGAGTGGCCCTTTTGGTTTTTGCGGTGGTGTTCGCGTCTCTGTGCGTGTAGGTCCACAGCATGGGTATTTACCAAGTGCGCATCGACAACTAAGGCGATCGGCATGAATGACGACAAGCGCGGCCGCGATCAAGGCGGGCAGGGCGACCGGCCGGTGCAAGACAAGCGCATCGGTGTCACCGTCATCTCGGGCTTTCTGGGCAGCGGCAAGACGTCGCTCTTGAACCGGCTGCTGCAAGCGCCTGAGTACGCCGACGCGGTGGTCATCGTCAATGAATATGGCGATATCGGCGTGGACCATCATCTGGTGCGTCTGGCGCCGGACAAGGTCGTGCTGGTCGAGGGTGGGTGCCTGTGCTGCGTGGTCAGCGGTTCGGTGGTCGACACCTTGCGTGATCTCTTCATGCAGGCGCTCGCGCGCAAGATCAAGCCGTTCCGGCGCGTCATCATCGAGACTAGCGGTCTTGCCGATCCGGCGCCCATCCTCTTCACACTGAAGCACGAACGCTTTCTGGCCGAGCGCTACGCGTATCGCGGCGCAATCGTCGTGGTGTCGGCTGCGCACGGCGCGGAACAGCTGCGCGCGCAGCCCGAGGCGGCCCGGCAGCTTGCGCTTGCTGATACCGTCGTAATCAGCAAATCCGATCTTGTCGATGCGGCGCAACTGCACGAAGTCGAACTGGCGATCGAGGCCATCAATCCTGGCGCGCGGCACTACGTGCAACGCCCGGATGCCCCGTTGGCCGTTGGCTTGCTCCAAGGGCCGGACCTGCTTGCTCGTCGCGATGGAAAGGTCACGGCAAAGTGGCTTGGCGCATTTTCGTCGTCGGCCGCGGTACGGCATGCGGACGTAAGCAGTTTTTCGCTCACGCTGGAAACGCCGATGAGCCGAGCGGCGTTTCTGGCAGGCGTCGCGCGTATCCAGGAGCGCTACGGGCCGGGCGTGCTCCGGATGAAAGGCATCGTCTGTTTCGCCGGTGAATCAAGTCCGTGTGAAGTGCATGGCGTGCATGGCGAGTTGTATCCGTTGCAGTCCTTGAACGAATGGCCGGATGATGTGCGCGTCTCGCGGCTGGTGTTCATCGTTCGCGGCTTGGCCGTGCCGGAGGTGGCTGCCGCTGTGCGTCACGCTTTGGGCCAATCGTCCGCGTGATTGCGCCGAAGGACCCCGTTTCATTGATCGATATTCCGTTGCGGATGCTGCACGGAAATACGGTATAACCGGTACGGTCTGATGCACTTGCCGAGACAGTGATGGATCGACTGAAAGCCATGCAGGTGTTCGTTGAGGTTGCCGATCGGGGCAGCCTGTCGGCGGCCGCCGTGCATCTGGACATGTCTCGCGCCATGGTGTCGCGATACCTGGCCGAGATGGAGCAATGGGTTGGGGTGCGCCTGCTGCATCGCACGACGCGGCGCCTGAGCCTCACGCCGGCTGGCGCCGAAACCCTGCCGCGCTGCCGCCAGATGCTGGATATGGTCGGCGATCTGCACAGCGCCGTCGCCACACCCGAGGATACGCCGCGCGGCCTGCTGCGCATCACGACGAGCATGTCGTTTGGCGCCCGCCATCTGGCGCCGGCCGTCACCGACTACGTCAAACGCCACCCCGGAACGTCCGTGGATCTGATGCTGGTCGAGCGCGCGGTCAATCTGGTGGAAGAGCGGGTCGACCTCGCGGTGCGCATCACCAATGATCTGGATCCCAATCTGATTGCGCGCAAGCTGGCGGTGTGCCGATCGGTGGTCTGCGCGTCTCCGGAATATCTCGCGCGCGAAGGCGTGCCTGCGCGCGTCGAGGATCTGTCGTTGCGCAACTGCCTGACCCATTCGTATTTCGGCAAGAGTCTGTGGCGTTTCGAGCGCGATGGCGAGCCGGTCGACGTGCCGGTGGGCGGAAGCATCAGTGCCAACGAAGTCTCGGTGTTGTGCAGTGCCGCCGTGGAAGGGGCGGGTGTCGCGATGTTGCCCACGTACTATGCGGCTGAATACATCGCGTCGGGCAAGCTGCAGGTCATCCTGCCCCAATGCAAACCCCAGGAGCTAGGCATTTATGGCGTGTACGCCTCGCGCCGGCAGATGCCCCTGATTTTGCGTTCGATGATGGATTATCTGGCCGAGCGGCTGGGGTCGGCGCCGTGGGACAAGCCGGCGGGCTGAGTGGCGGACGGGTGAGGGGTAGGCCGGCGCGGCGGGTTGGCGGGCCGATAACGGGTACGCCGCAGCTTGAGGCCTGAATAGATGGCGGTATAATTTGCCAGCTTTTAACCCAAAAAATACCTAACAATCGTTCCGGCCTGGTGGCAGGCCGGCGCAATCCAGAGCCCGGCTCGGTTTGCGCAAGGGGGCGAGCCGGTCTGGCAGCGGCGTTTCCGCCGCACGGCAATGGCCGATGCCCGTCGGTTCTAGTCTTTGCTATCAATCTTCGCGGAAAGGGTTGGTGCCGGAGGTTCCGGCGCGTTCCGCGGCCATATTGGCGATAGGCGTCAGCGTTGCTGGTGCCAGCTTTTCCAGAATTTGCTCAGACGTATTGCCGCAGCCGCGCAGCCGCGGCAGGCATTCCGCCTTACGGGCGCCGGCGTGGTGGTTTTAGCGCAGGGCAGCGCCATGAGGTGTGGGCGAGGCGGTAAACAGGAACCCAGTGACAATTTCGCAAGCCAACATTGACTGTTGCGTCGCCGCTTTTGCGGCGGCTCGGTCGTTTGCGGGCGAGCGTCGCGTTGGGAGATCCGCGGGTGGCCGCGCCGAGATGCGTGGATTTGGATTCCGCGGCACCGCTGCCGGTGGCGTCGAAACGAATCACGTCGTTGGTTTGAGTTGCGGTGCGCGATTGAATCGCGGCACGGGTTCGAAGTGCCACGCGGGTTTGAATTGCCACGCCGACCGCTCGATTATTTATTTTGAATCCGGCGCCGCAAATGAAAAAGGCCCGGCGAATGCCAGGCCTTCATCAAATTGGTTGCGGGGGCAGGATTTGAACCTACGACCTTCGGGTTATGAGCCCGACGAGCTGCCAGACTGCTCCACCCCGCGTCTGAGAAAAGAATATTAACCTTATTTCCAACCAAGCGCAAGTTAGCCCATTTTTGAATTTGGATGTCGATGAACGATAGCGAGGCAATACTCGTGCTGGAAACCGCGCTGCTGTGCGCGGTTCAGCCGATGCAGATTTCCGATATGCGCAAGCTGTTCGGGGATGATGAACAATTCGACAGCAGCACGGTGCGCCGGCTTCTGGAGACCTTGCAAGGCAACTGGGCCGACGGCGGGCTGGAGCTTGTACAGCTCGCCTCCGGCTGGCGTTTCCAGAGCCGCCCCAGCATGCAGCGCTACCTTGAGCGCCTCAGCCCTGAAAAGCCGCCCAAGTATTCGCGCGCCGTGATGGAAACGCTTGCTATCGTCGCCTGGCGCCAGCCCGTGACGCGCGGCGACATCGAAGATATCCGCGGCGTGACGGTTTCGTCGCAGATCGTGAAGGCCCTCGAGGACCGCGGCTGGATCGAAGTCATTGGCCACCGCGACGCGCCGGGTCGTCCCGCGCTGTTCGGCACTACGCGCCAGTTCCTTGACGATCTGGGGCTGCGTGCGCTGGACGAGCTGCCGCCGCTGGAAACCGCGCACGCTGCCGCCGCGCTCGCCGGGCTGGATCTGGGCGAAGTGCAGCAGGTGCTGGGCGAGACGCCGGAACCGGCTGATGGCGAGGGCGGTGCGGACGCGTCGCCGGAGCCGGCTGATGGCGAGGGTGGTGCGGACGCGGCGCCGGCGGAAGATGGCGCGCAAGCGGCTGAATCCGGGGCGGACGGCATCGTCCAGCAGGGGGCGGACGCCCCGCAACAAGCGTCGCAAGAAGGCGAAAACCCGCCTGCTGCCGATCCTGATGCCGAATCCTCCGAGATTTTCCCCGTTGCGGAATTGTCTGTTTCGGAAGACGATGTCCCCATAGCGGCCATCGATAGCGTAGAATCCCAGCTTTCGCGCACAGAAGAAGGCGCGGATCCCGCCGACGAATCCATCGTCCGGGAGCAAGCCGAAGGCTTGTCCAATACGCCGCTCTCGTCCGATCTTCCCGACGACAGAGCTGGCAACGACATTTCCGATATGGCCGCCGATGCCTCCGAGGCCGGTGCTGCAAAGGAAAGAGTCGAGAACGCAAAACACGCGGAACCGACTGACCCGACTGACAAGACCGATGCCGAGGCCCCTGGCGACGCCAGGCGTGAGCCCGTTTACGGTCTTGACGAGGCTGTTCAGTCCGAACCCGATGCTGCCGCCGCGGCTTCGGAACAGGCGGACCCCGACCGGTCCGGGTCTGAACCGGATTCGGCGTCCCCAGATGATGACGAGCCTGCTCCCGGCAGGCCTACCCAAGTTTGAAATTCGGAGCTGTCCCAGTGACAACGAATACAGCAATGCAGGACGACACCCCCCGTTCGGATGACGCCGCTGCCGGCGCGCAGCCGGAATCCTCCGCCGCGCGCGAACCGGCCGCCGAGGGCGAAGCCGGCGCCCGCAGCCGCGGCCGCAAGCTGAGGACCCCGTTCCGCCGCCGCCGCGGCGACGCTGCCGCCGAACAGGCGCCCGCCGCCGAAGGGCAGGCCACTGCGCCCGCCGCACCGGTCGAGTCCGTGGACTCCCGGGGTGGCGAGCAGGAAGCCGAGCAGGCGCTGTCCTACCTGGATACGGCTGACCGCATGGAGCAGCGTCTGGGCAAGTACCTGAACAGCGAAGTGGTCATGCCCAAGCTGCACAAGGTGCTGGCCGACGCAGGCATCGGGTCGCGCCGCGAAATGGAAGAGCTGATCGTCGCGGGCCGGGTGTCCGTTAACGGCGAACCGGCGCATATCGGTCAGCGCGTGGGGCCCAACGATCAGGTGCGTGTCAATGGCAAGCCCATCATGCGCACCAACACGAAAAAGCCGCCGCGCGTGATCCTGTATCACAAGCCCGCCGGCGAGATCGTCAGCCACGACGACCCCGGTGGCCGCGCCAGCGTGTTTGCCCGGCTGCCCAAGCTGCGTACCGGCAAGTGGCTCTCGGTGGGCCGCCTTGACCTGAACACCGAAGGCCTGCTGATTTTCACGACGTCGGGCGACATGGCCAACCGGATCATGCACCCCCGCTATGGCACGGAACGCGAGTACGCCGTTCGTGTCCTGGGCGAAATGGACGAGGCGCAGCGCCAGTCGCTGGTCGACGGCATCGAACTCGAAGACGGCTTGGCCGCGTTCGGCGCGCTGGACTACCTGGGCGGCGACGGCAGCAACCGCTGGTACCGTGTCACGCTGCAGGAAGGCCGTAACCGCGAAGTCCGCCGCATGTTTGAAGCGGTCGGCGTCACTGTCAGCCGCCTGATCCGCACGCGCTTCGGCGATGTCGTGCTGCCGCGCACGCTGCGCCGTGGCCGCTGGGACGAACTGGACGCTTCGCTGGTGACCGCGCTGATGGTCCAGTTGGGACTGTTGCGCGATGACGACGATTCGTCGGGCAACCGTCGCCGCTCCAAGCAGCCGCAATCGCACGACAGCGCCTTGCCTCCCGGATTCGGCACGCTCGACCGCAACGGCATGAACGGCGCCCGCATCGGCCGCCGTGGCAAGTTGCAGGGCGGCGGCCTGGGCAGTGCAGGGCAGGCTGCGGCGTGTCCTTCTGATCCTTTCGGCACCGGCCTCATGATCGCCGGTGGTTACGCCAACGGCCACCCGCTCTCGGGCGAACCCGGCCTGGGCAATCGCAAGGGCAAATCGGGTCCGCGCTCCGCGGGCGCCGGCAAGTCCGGTGGCAAGCAGGGCGGCAAGGCCGGCGGCAAGCCGGGTGGGCGCGCGGGCGGCAACGCACGCGGTCCCCGCGCCGCAGCGAACGCCGCGGCCGGCAATCCGATGGCAAGCAGCCCGGTGGCCGGCAGTCCGGTGGCCGGCAATCCGGCAGCGGGCGGCATGGGCGATGCGCCGGCTGGCGCTGGCCGCCGTCCTGGCGGTAAGTCCGGTGGCAAGCCTGGCGGCGGCAAGCCGGCTGGCGGCAAACCGGCAGGCGCGCGTAGCGGCAATCCGGGTCGTGGCGGCAAGCCCGCCGCGGGCGGTCGCGGCGGCAACAAGGCCGAAGGCGCGCGCACCGGCGGCAACAACAAGGGTCCGGGCGCCGGTGGCAAGCCGCGTGCGCCGCGTAGTGGCGGTCCCCGCGCCGACGGCGGCCAGCGTGGCGACGATTGGCAACCCCGCAGCGCTTCGGCTCACGAATCGCGGCTGGGCGTCATGGGCGGTGGCCGGGGACGTCAGGGTCGCTGATCCCCGCAGGGCGGCCCGCAGACTGCGCCGCCGCCCCGCATCCGTCCCATATAAACGTAAGCCCGTGACGAATCAGGCGATTTTCCCGTTTATCTGGTAAAATCAATGGTTTTCATGGCTTCGCGTCATGGCTTTTTGCTGGAAGCACTGGATTCTTTAAGTGCGCTTTACCGCAAAAAGCACGTCGGCTGCATGCTTGTTGGCTGCATTTGGGCCGATCGGGCGTACGGCCTTGTGCTGGCGTGTTGCTGGCTGGCGTGTTGCCGGGCGCTGTTTGCAGCAATCTCCTTGGCGCGTGCCGCTTTTCGCGGAAGGCGCACAGGCGCCTGAGTACCCAGCCAAGTCCGTCGAAAGCCGGGTTCGGCACCGGATCGGGAAATCAGGGCGGCGCAAGCCAAAAATTAGGTCGCAATATAGGGCACTGCCCAGCATTGCTCCTTACGTGTAGTAGGGAAGCGGCTGGGCTCTGTGCAATATCGGTGGGCTGGGCGTACAGCCCATTTTTTTTGAGTATATGGCTGATTTATTCGCATTGACCGAAGAGGCTCTGGCCGGCATGGACGTCGAACTTGTCGACGTGGAACGTGCCGCCCTGGGCCTTTTGCGCGTCACGATCGATCGGGTCGGCGGTGTGCGCATCGAAGACTGCGAGCAGGTGTCCCGCCAATTGTCGCGGGTCTATGAGGTCGAGAACATCGACTACAAGCGCCTCGAAGTGGGTTCGCCGGGTGTTGACCGGCCGCTGCGCACCGAGGCCGAGTTCCGCCGTTTCGCAGGCGAGCGCATCGAAATCAAGCTGCGTGAGGCATTGGACGGCCGCAAGGTCTTCTCGGGCACGTTGACCGTGCCGGAAGACGAGGCCGCAGCCGACGCAACTGCTGTGATGCACAAGACCGTGTTCGGTCTCGAATTTGAGGCAAAAAAGAACGAAGTCCAGGTGTTGAATTTCACGGTCGAAGATATCGAGCGTGCAAAACTGGATCCCGTTCTGGATTTCAAGGGCAAAAAGCGATGAGTCGCGAAATTCTTCTGTTGGTCGATGCCTTGGCGCGTGAAAAAAACGTCACGCGTGACGTCGTGTTCGGCGCTCTCGAAAGTGCGCTGGCCTCGGCCATGAAAAAGCGCTTCAAGGATGATGCGGACATTCGTGTTTCCATCGATAGGGAAACGGGAGACCACGAAGGCTTCCGCCGCTGGCTGGTCGTGCCCGACGAGGCCGGTCTGCAAGAACCCGACAAGCAGGAAATGCTGTCGGATGCCGAGGAAATCGTCCCCGGCATCAAGGAAGGCGAGTACATCGAAGAGCCCCTCGAACCCATCGAGTTCGGCCGTATCGGCGCCCAGGCGGCCAAGCAGGCCATCCTGCAAAAGATCCGCGACGCCGAACGCGAACAGGTGCTGAACGACTTCCTGGACCGTGGTGAAACCATCGTGTCCGGAACGATCAAGCGCATGGACAAGGGCGACGCCATCGTCGAAACCGGCAAGATCGAAGCGCGCCTGCCGCGCTCCGAAATGATCCCCAAGGAAAACCTCCGGGTTGCCGACCGCGTCCGTGCCTTCGTGTTGCGTGTTGACCACGCCGCGCGTGGCCAGCAAGTGATCCTGTCGCGCACGTCGCCCGAGTTCATCCGCCAGCTGTTCGAGAATGAAGTGCCCGAAATCGAGCAGGGTCTGCTCGAGATCAAGGCTGCCGCCCGCGATGCCGGCGTGCGTGCGAAGATCGCCGTCGTGGCATACGATAAGCGTATCGATCCCATCGGGACGTGTGTGGGCATGCGCGGTTCGCGCGTGACCGCCGTGCGCAACGAACTCGGCGGCGAGCAGGTCGACATCGTGCTGTGGTCCGAAGACCCCGCGCAGTTCGTCATCGGCGCGCTGGCGCCGGCCAACGTCGAATCCATCGTTGTCGATGAAGACAAGCATGCGATGGACGTCGTGGTGGACGAGGAAAACCTGCCGAAGGCCATCGGCGCCAAGGGCCAGAACGTGCGCCTGGCGTCCGAACTGACCGGCTGGCAGATCAACATCATGACGCCGGAAGAAAGCCTGAACCGCCAGGAAGTCGAGCGTTCGGGTCTGCGCACCACGTTCATGAGCAAGCTGGACGTCGACGAGGAAGTCGCTGACATCCTGATCGACGAAGGATTTACCGGTATCGAGGAAATCGCCTACGTTCCCATGCAGGAACTGCTGGAAATCGAGGCGTTTGACGAAGACACCATCAACGAGTTGCGCGCCCGTGCCCGCAATGCGCTGCTGACCGAGGCAATCGCCCAGGAAGAGCGCCTTGAGACCGCACAGGATTTGCTTGAACTCGAAGGCATGACGCCGGAACTGGCCGCCAAGCTGGCCGAGCGTCAAGTGCATACGCGTGATGATCTGGCCGAATTGGCAACGGACGAACTGGCGGAAATCGCCGGTCTGACCGAACAGGAAGCCAGCGATCTCATCATGCGTGCCCGCGCCCATTGGTTCGACGAAGAATAACCAAAAGGACACGGGTCTGCGGTGGGCGCTGCAGCCGCTTCATCCACCGCAAGTTCACGTTGTTTGTAATAGCTGCCTATAGGGAAGAGAGAGCCTAATGTCGAGTAATACCGTCGCCCAGTTCGCTACCGAGCTGAAAATGCCTGCCAACGTGCTGCTGGATCAGCTGCGTTCGGCTGGCGTTGACCTCAAATCGGTCGACGACTCCGTCACCGACAGCGACAAGGCGAAATTGCTCGAATCGCTGCGTCGCGCACACGGCGCAACCGAAGGCAAGAAGATCACGCTGACGCGCCGCCAGACTTCCGAGATCCGGCAAGCCGACGCCACCGGGCGTTCGCGCACGATCCAGGTCGAAGTGCGTAAGAAGCGCGTCTTCGTCAAGCGCGACCCGTCCGAACTCGCCGCCGAACAGGCCGCCTCGGCCCGTCCCGAAGAAGAAGTCGCGGCAGACGCCGCTCCGCAGGTTTCCGCACCGGCTGCACCCGCAGCTCCGGCGGCGCCTGTCGCCGCAGAAGCTCGCGAAACGGCGCCTGTAGAGGCCGAAGCTCCCGCCCAGGCCGAAGCGCCGCAGCAGGAGCCCGTCGCAGCCGAAGCCGCCGCCCCGGCAGAAGCGCCCGCGGCACCCGAATCCGTCGCGGCCGAAGCGCCCGCCCCCGTCGAGGCCCAAGCGCCTGAAGTCCAGGCTCAGCCTGAACCCGAACCGACGCCGGCGCCTGCTCCTGCCGAGCCCGTGGCCGAAGAGGCCAAGCCCGAAATCAAGACTGAAACCACCGAGCCTCTGGCTGAAGAAGCCAAGCCGGAACCTGCTGTGCTAGCCAATAAGTCCGAAACATCTTCCTCCCAGGCCGCCGCGCCTGTCGCCCAGGCGCAGCCTGCCGCGAAACCCGAATCCGTGAAGCCCGCCGCCGCCGCGCCCGCCGCTGCGCCCAAGGTGGGTGGTCGCGTCGACAACCGCCGTGCCGCGCCGCCGCTGGCCGCTTCCGCCACGACCGCAGGCCGCGACGAAGCCCGCCGCGCCGCCGAGGCCGAGGCCGCCGCGCTGCGCGAAATGCTGAACCGTCCCCGCAAGGTGCTGCGCGCGCCTGAGCCCGAGGCGCCTGCCGCCGCGCCGATCTCCGGCACGCTGCACAAGCCTGCCGGCAAGCCCGGCGCCGCCCCCGCGGCCAAGAAGGACGCCAAGCCGGCTGCCCCTGGCGCCAAGAAAACCATCAAGACCGCCGAAGTCGCTTCGACCTGGTCCGATGATTCGTCGCGCAAGAAGCCGGCCGACAAGCCGGCAGCCCCGGCCAGCCGTGACGGCTGGCGTGCGGGTGGCAAGGGCGGTGGCAAGTCGGGCGGCCGTGGTGGCCGTAACCAGCAGAACGACCGCCGCAACGAGCCGGCGCCGCAGGAATTCATCGCACGTGAAGTCCACGTGCCGGAAACAATCAGCGTGGCCGACCTGGCTCACAAGATGTCCGTCAAGGCCGCCGAAGTCATCAAGCAATTGATGAAGCTGGGCCAGATGGTCACCATCAACCAGGTGCTGGATCAGGAAACGGCCATGATCGTGGTCGAGGAACTGGGCCACGTGGCCATCGCCGCCAAGCTGGACGACCCGGAAGCCTTCCTGGACGAATCCGCCACCCAATCCGAAGCCGAGCAACTGCCGCGCGCGCCGGTCGTGACCGTCATGGGCCACGTCGACCACGGCAAGACCTCGCTGCTGGACTACATCCGCCGCGCCAAGGTTGCCGCGGGCGAAGCCGGCGGCATTACGCAGCACATCGGCGCCTACCACGTCCGCACCGAGCGCGGCATGGTGACCTTCCTTGACACCCCGGGCCACGAGGCGTTTACCGCCATGCGTGCCCGCGGCGCCAAGGCGACCGACATCGTGATTCTGGTGGTTGCCGCCGACGACGGCGTGATGCCGCAGACGCGTGAAGCCATCCACCATGCCAAGGCCGCAGGCGTGCCCATCGTGGTGGCCGTGACCAAGATCGACAAGCCCGCCGCCAACCCGGAACGCGTCAAGCAGGAACTGGTTGCCGAGCAGGTCGTGCCGGAAGAATACGGTGGCGACGTGCCGTTCGTGGGCGTGTCCGCCAAGACCGGCCAGGGCATCGACGACCTTCTCGAAAACGTGCTGCTGCAAGCCGAAGTGCTGGAACTGAAGGCGCCCGAAGACGCACCCGCCAAGGGTCTGGTCATCGAAGCCCGTCTGGACAAGGGCCGTGGCCCGGTCGCGACGATTCTCGTGCAAAGCGGCACGCTCAAGCGCGGCGACGTCGTGCTGGCCGGCGCAAGCTTTGGCCGTGTGCGCGCCATGCTCGACGAAAACGGCAAGCCGATCCAGACGGCCGGTCCCTCGATCCCCGTTGAGATCCAGGGCCTGACCGAAGTGCCGGCCGCCGGTGACGAACTGATGGCGCTGTCCGACGAGCGCAAGGCGCGCGAAATCGCGCTGTTCCGCCAAGGCAAGTTCCGCGACGTCAAGCTGGCCCGCCAACAGGCTGCCAAGCTGGAATCGATGTTCGACAACCTCGGCGAAGGCACCCAGACCCTCACCCTCATCGTCAAGACCGACGTGCAGGGTTCGCAGGAAGCCCTGGTGCAGTCGCTGGTCAAGCTGTCCACCGACGAAGTGCGTGTGCAGGTCGTGCACGCCGCGGTCGGCGGCATCTCGGAAACCGACATCAACCTGGCCATCGCCTCGCACGCCGTCGTCATCGGCTTCAACGTGCGCGCCGACGCCAGCGCCAAGAAGCTTGCCGAGAACAACGGCATCGACGTGCGCTACTACAACATCATCTACGACGCCGTGGATGAGGTTAAGGCCGCCATGTCGGGCATGCTGGCACCCGAGAAGAAGGAAGAAATCATCGGCCTGGTCGAGATCCGTGAGGTGTACAGCATCTCCCGCCTCGGCAACATCGCCGGTTGTATGGTGCTCGACGGCATCGTGCGCCGCGATTCCCAGGTCCGCCTGCTGCGCAACAACGTGGTTCACTGGACGGGGCACCTCGAGTCGCTGCGCCGCTTCAAGGACGACGTCAAGGAAGTCAAGTCGGGCTTCGATTGCGGTCTGACGCTGCGCGGCAACAATGACATCCAGGTGGGCGACCAGCTGGAAGTCTTTGAAATCAAGGAAATTGCGCGCACGCTGTAAAGCACGCGCCAGGCATTGTTAATGAGCCGTCACAAGTCCAAAGCCATTCCCGGCCGCAATCTGCGGCTGGCCGACCAGATCCAGAAGGATCTGGCCGGGATCATCCAGCGCGAAATCGACACGAAACGCGCTGGACTGATCACGATTTCGGGTGTGGAACTGTCGACCGACTACGCGCATGCCAAGGTGTGGTTCACGGTTTTGGGCGCCGAGCCCGAAGCCGCCACCACCTTGCTGAACGAGAAGGCCGGCTGGCTGCATTCGCAGCTCTACAAGCTTCTGCACATCCACACCGTCCCCACTTTGCGCTTCTTCCACGACGAGCAAGTCGCCCGTGGCATCGAAATGTCGATCCTCATCGACCGCGCAAACCGCCCCGGCCCGCACTCGGGCGTACCCGACGAGCCTGAAGACAAGTCCTGATCGGGCTGTCGTCACTGCTTCATTTTTTTCCGGATTTCGACGATGGCTAAACGACGCGGGCTTGCGCTCGACGGTGTGCTGTTGCTTGATAAACCTGTGGGTTTGTCGAGCAATCACGCCTTGCAGCGCGCCAAACGCGCCATGGACGCGGCCAAGGCCGGCCATACCGGCACGCTGGACCCTTTTGCCACCGGCCTGCTGGTGTGCTGCATGGGCCGCGCCACCAAAATTTCCGGCGCGATGCTTGACGCCGACAAGGCATATCGCGCTACGCTGCAATTTGGATCGGAAACCGATTCCGGCGACCTGACGGGCAACCTCACCGCGACCGCCGAACCCGGTTTTGTTGTCGAGGAACAGGCGCTGCGCGATGCACTGTCACGTTTCTCGGGCACCATCGAGCAGATTCCGCCGATGTACTCGGCGCTCAAGCGCGACGGCAAGCCGCTGTACGAGTACGCCCGCGCGGGCATCGAGCTGGAGCGGGCGCCGCGCAAGATCACGATATACCGCATCGAGCTGTTGTCCCTGACCGGGACGCAGGCAGAGATCGATGTGGCTTGCAGTAAAGGCACATACATCCGAACACTGGCCCAGGACATCGGGCGCGTGCTGGGCTGTTTCGCCCACCTGACGGCGCTGCGGCGCACGCACGTCGGGCCCTTCTCTCTGGAACGCGCCGTTGAACTGGAAGCCTTGCAGGCCATGCCAGACCCCAAGCAGGCATTGCTTGCACTGAACGAATTGCCGGAGGGCTTGCTGCCCTCCACCCTGACCTTAAAGGACTCGCTATGACTCGCGCCTTGCGCAACGTCGCCATCATCGCCCACGTTGACCACGGAAAAACCACCCTGGTCGACCAGCTGCTGCGCCAATCCGGCACTTTCCGCGAAAACCAGGCGCTGACCGAACGGGTCATGGACTCGAACGACCTGGAAAAGGAACGTGGCATCACGATTCTGGCCAAGAACTGTGCCGTTGAGTACGAAGGCACCCACATCAACATCGTCGACACCCCGGGCCACGCCGACTTCGGCGGTGAAGTCGAGCGCGTGCTGTCCATGGTCGACGGCGTGCTGCTGCTGGTTGACGCGGTCGAAGGCCCGATGCCCCAGACCATTTTCGTGACCCGCAAGGCTCTGGCCCTGGGCCTGAAGCCGATCGTCGTGGTCAACAAGGTCGACCGTCCGGGCGCCCGCACCGATTTCGTCATCAACGCCACGTTCGACTTGTTCGACAAGCTGGGCGCCACCGACGAGCAGCTGGACTTCCCGGTCGTGTACGCATCGGGTCTGTCCGGTTACGCCGGCCTGACGCCGGATGTGCGCGAAGGCGACATGCGTCCCTTGTTCGAAGCCATCCTGCAACACGTGCCGCAGCGCGAGGACGATCCCAACGGCCCGCTGCAGATGCAGATCATTTCGCTGGACTACAACAGCTACGTCGGCAAGATCGGCGTGGGCCGCATCAACCGTGGCCGTATGCGCCCGGGCATGGAAGTGGCCTACAAGTTCGGTCCCGATGGTCAAGGCGGCCGCGGCCGCATCAACCAGGTGCTGAAGTTCCATGGCCTGGAGCGCGTCGTGGTGGACGAAGCCGAAGCCGGCGACATCGTGCTGATCAACGGCATTGAAGACCTGGGCATCGGTTGCACGGTGATGGACCCGGTCAACCAGGAACCGCTGCCGATGCTGCGCATCGACGAACCGACGCTGACCATGAACTTCATGGTGAACACGTCGCCGCTGGCCGGCCGCGAAGGCAAGTTCGTGACCAGCCGCCAGGTGCGCGACCGTCTGGATCGCGAACTGAAGTCCAACGTGGCGTTGCGTGTGCGCGACACGGGCGACGACACGGTTTTCGAAGTGTCGGGCCGTGGCGAACTGCACCTGACCATTCTGCTGGAAACGATGCGCCGCGAAGGCTACGAGCTGGCCGTGTCGCGTCCGCGCGTGGTGTTCAAGGAAATCGACGGCGTGAAGTGCGAGCCGTTCGAGTCGCTGACCGTTGACGTCGAAGACGCGCACCAGGGTGGCGTCATGGAAGAGCTGGGCCGCCGTAAGGGCGACCTGCAGGACATGCAGCCGGACGGCCGTGGCCGTACGCGTCTGGAATACCTGATCCCGGCCCGCGGCCTGATCGGTTTCCAGAACGAATTCCTGACGCTGACGCGCGGCACGGGCCTGATGAGCCACATCTTCCACGAGTACGCGCCGATCAAGGAAGGCTCCATCGGCGAGCGCCGCAACGGCGTGCTGATCAGCCAGGACAACGGCGACGCCGTGGCTTACGCGCTGTGGAAGCTGCAGGATCGCGGCCGCATGTTCGTCAACCCGGGCGATGCGCTGTACGAAGGCATGATCATCGGCATCCACAGCCGCGACAACGACCTGGTCGTGAACCCGATCAAGGGCAAGCAGCTGACCAACGTGCGCGCGTCGGGCACCGACGAAGCCGTGCGCCTGGTTCCGCCGATCCAGATGTCGCTGGAATACGCCGTGGAATTCATCGACGACGACGAACTGGTGGAAATCACCCCGAAGTCGATCCGTCTGCGCAAGCGCTACCTGCTCGAAAACGAGCGCAAGCGCGCCGCGCGCGAAGCCGCGGTCTGAGCTTGAAGGCGGCAGTCGCCGCCTTGTCGCCGGATCAATGAAAAGCCGCGCACCTTCGGGTGCGCGGCTTTTTTTTGCAACCACTGCGGCCGCCGGCTACACCGCGCCGTGCTGGTGCCGGTACTCTTGCGTTCGCCCGCCATAGCCATAGGCCGCCGCGCGCGCGTCGATCACATGGACGTACGAGCACTCGTGCAGTTCGCCCAGGATCTCCTGGAACGCGGCATAGACGTCCTTGATGAAGCGCGCCTTCTCGGACTTGGTGTTGGTCTCGTCCGTGACGCTGATGTCCAGGTGGAATGCGTTTTTGCCCTGCTCGGACAAAGGACGCCCGCCGATGAACCAGAGTTCGTGCGGAATGTGCTGCAGCGTGATGGCGATGACGGGCAGCTTTTTACCGAGCACGGACTGGGTCAGCCCGGCGACGGATTCGACGATGCGTTGGTCAATGGCGGCATCGGTTGTGCCGGAACGATGGATGACGATGTGGGGCATGACGGCTCTCCGGTTGGGTAGGTACAGGGCCAGTGTAGAAAGCGCGTTGACATCGGAAAAGCGGGAAATTACGATTTCATCCATCGATTTAGCCGTTGGATAAATCATGAGCGGATTCGACCTGGACCAGCTTCGCACGCTGGTTGCGGTGCTGGACGCGGGCAGCCTGACGGCCGCGGCGCCCAAGGTGTTCCTGTCGCAATCGTCCGTCAGTGAACAGATGCGCAAGCTGGAGGACAGGGCGGGCCAGCCGTTGCTGGTGCGCGGCAAAGCGGGCGTGCGCGCCACGCCGGCCGGTCAGCGCCTCCTGGCGCATGCGCGCACGATCCTGGCCCTGAGCGACGAGGCCTACCGCGACCTGCGCGGCGTGGCGCTTCGGGGCGAACTGCGCCTGTGCATCACCGATTACTTCCGGCCGGGGGACGTCGCCCGTCTGCTGCGCCGCCTGAACGAGCAGTATCCGCAGGTGCGGCTGCACGTCACCATCATGAAAAGCGGCGCGATCGAAGCGGCTTACGAGCGCGGCGAGATCGACGTCGGCATATCCATGGTCATCCAGGAGCGGGGCGCGACGCGCGGCCGGGCGGACGGCGCGCTGCTGCGGCGTGAACCGCTGCTGTGGATGGCGGCCGAGGGCGTGACGCCGCCGCTGGCCGAACCCTTGCCGTTGCTGGCGCTGCCGGAAACCTGCGCGCTGCGCCAATACGTAGAGCGGATGTTGTCGCGCCGCGGCGTGCCGTATGCGGTATCGCACGTGGCGTCCGGCGTCGCGGGACTGCAGTTGGCCGTCGCCGCGGGATTGGGCGTTGCGTGCCTGAACGAATCGGCGCTGGGTGCGGGCATGGCGCGGCTGCAGGCGCCCGGCTTGCCGGCGTTGCCATCGGTGGAATTCAGGTTGCTCGCTGCCCGCCCCGGCGAAAGCGAGTTCGTGGGGCTGGCGCGCGAGGCGATCGTCAAGGCGATGACGTAGGCAGCGCCTTGACTGAAGGTTGCGGTGCGTGCGGACAAGCGCGGGCGACGCCCTGTCCGTAGCACAGCCGCCGTGTCAGGCGGGCAGGGAAGGGGCGTACTGTTCGGCGGACATCACCCGTTCATGGAATTCCACGACCTTTCGCACCACCTTGACGGGGTCGTCTTCGATGATGAAAAGATCCAGGTCGTGGGCGCCGATCATGCCGTTGCCGAGCACCTGGTCGCCCAGCCATTCGGCCAGTCCCGACCAGTACTCGCTGCCGACCAGCACGATCGGCGCCGGCGGCACCTTGCCCGTCTGGATGAGCGTCAACGCTTCGAAGAGCTCGTCCAGCGTGCCAAAGCCGCCGGGCATCGCCACGTAGGCGAAGCTGTGCATGAAGAACGCTGCCTTGCGAGGGAAGAAGTACTCGAAGGACAGGCTGATGGTCTGGAATTCGTTGTTGTGGGCTTCGTGCGGCAGGCTGATGTTCAACCCGATGCTCGTGCCTCCTGCTTCAAATGCACCTTTGTTGGCGGCTTCCATGATGCCGGGGCCGCCGCCCGCGATGACTGCGAAGCCAGCTTCTGCCAGCGCCGCGGAGATCGCGATGGTGGTTTCATAGTACGGAGAATTACGGCTGACTCGTGCGCTACCGAAAACGCTGACTGCGGGCCCGATGTGAGCGAGCTTGTCTGCCGCCGTCCTTATCTCTGACATAATCAGCGGAATTTGTTTGCCGGCGGGTGTATCCATATCTGCCTTTGTAACCATGAAAAAAACGCTATTACTGGTCGACGGTTCAAGTTACTTGTACCGCGCTTTCCACGCTATGCCCGATTTGCGCAACGCGCAAGGCGAACCGACAGGTGCGCTTTACGGCGTGGTCAATATGCTGCGCAAGCTTGTATCTGACCATAAGGCAGAGTATGCCGCATGTATCTTCGATGCTCGCGGCAAGACGTTTCGGGACGATCTGTATCCGGAATACAAGTCGCACCGTCCCCCTATGCCTGAGGACCTAGCAGCACAAATCGATCCCATCCACCGCGCGGTGCGCGCTCTGGGCTGGCCTGTGCTGGCGATCGAAGGCGTCGAGGCGGATGACGTCATTGGCACGTTGGCACATCGTGCCGCGCAGCATGACGTTCACACCATCGTCTCTACGGGCGACAAGGACCTGGCGCAACTGGTCAACAGCCACGTCACGCTCGTCAACACCATGAGCGGCGAGGTCCTGGACGAAGCCGGCGTCGTGAACAAGTTTGGCGTGCCTCCCGAGCGTATCGTCGACTACCTGATGCTGGTGGGCGACACGGTCGACAACGTCCCGGGCGTCACCAAGGTCGGGCCCAAGACGGCCGCCAAATGGATTACGGAATTCGGCTCGATTGACAAGCTGATCGAAGGCGCCTATGGCATCAAGGGCGTGGCCGGCAACAACCTGCGCGAAGCCATCCCCAATTTCCCGCTGACGCGCCAACTGCTCACGGTCAAGTGCGATTGCGATCTGACCGGCCACATCGACAGCGTGGATGACCTGATGCCGCGCCCGCGCGACGACGCCACGCTGACCGAACTGTACGAACGCTACGGCTTCCGCACGTGGCTGCGCGACCTGACCGGTGATGTCGAGCGCGTGCCCACGGGCGATGCGCGCGTCGCGCACGAGGCGCCCGCCGCGCCCGCCACGCTGGATTACCGCATCATTTCCGACTGGGCCGCGTTCGACGCCTGGATGGAACTGATGCAGCAGGCATCGCTGGTTGCGCTGGACACCGAGACGACGTCGCTGGACGAGATGCAGGCCCGGCTGGTGGGCTTGTCGATGTCGGTGGCGCCCGGCGTGGCCTGCTACATCCCGGTCGCGCACCGGGGTCCCGACGGTGCGGTCCAGTTGCCCAAGGATGAAGTGCTGGCCCGTTTGAAGCCCTGGCTGGAAGACGCGGCGCGCGCCAAGCTGCTGCACCACGCCAAGTACGACACGCACGTGTTCGCCAACGAAGGCATCCGCCTGGCCGGCGCCGCTGAAGACACGATGCTGCAGGCCTACGTGCTGGAATCGCATCGCGGCGTGGGCCTGAACGATCTGGCGCAGCGTTATCTGGGACGCAGCGGCGTGTCCTACGAGGACCTCTGCGGCAAGGGCGCCAAGCAGATCGGGTTTGACGAAGTGGCGGTGGACAAGGCCGGGCATTACGCGGCCGAAGACGCCGATTTCACGCTGCAACTGCATCAGGTGCTGCGTCCGATGGTCGCTGCCGACGAAGGGCTGGAACGCATCTATCGCCTGGAAATGCAGGTGTCCGGCGTGCTGACCACCATCGAACGCAACGGCGTGAAGGTCGATGCCGCGGAACTGGGCCGCCAGAGCAACAAGCTGGGCCAGGAGATGCTGCAGCTCGAGCAAAAGGCCTATGAACTCGCCGGCCAGCCGTTCAACCTGAATTCCCCCAAGCAGCTTGGCGAAATCCTGTTCGGCCGCATGCAGCTGCCGGTGGTGCGCAAGACCGCGAGCGGCGCGCCCTCCACGGACGAGGAAGTGCTGAGCAAGCTGGCGCTGGACTATCCGCTGCCGCAGGTGTTGCTGGACTACCGCGGGCTGTCCAAGCTGAAGTCCACCTACACGGACAAGCTGCCGCGCATGATCAATCCGGCGACCGGGCGGGTGCACACGCACTATTCGCAGGCCGCCGTCATCACCGGGCGTCTGGCGTCGTCGGATCCCAACCTGCAGAACATTCCGGTCCGCACCGAGGCCGGGCGTCGGGTGCGCGAGGCGTTCATTGCCGAGCGCGGCCTGCTGTTGTCCGCAGACTATTCGCAGATCGAGTTGCGCATCATGGCGCACGTTTCGGACGACGCGAATCTGCAAAGCGCCTTCGCGGCGGGCGAAGACATCCACCGCGCCACCGCATCCGAAGTGTTCGGCGTGCCGCTGGACGCCGTGACCACCGATCAGCGCCGTGCCGCCAAGGCCATCAACTTTGGCCTGATCTACGGCATGGGCGTGTTCGGCCTGGCGTCCAACCTGGGCATCACGCGCGACGCCGCGCAGGCTTACATCGACCGCTACTTTGCGCGCTATCCCGGCGTGGCCATGTACATGGACGACACGCGGCGCCTGGCGCGCGAGCAGGGCTACGTGGAAACCGTCTTTGGACGGCGGCTGCAGTTGCCGGAAATCCGCGGCGCCTCGGGGCCGCGCAGGCAGGGCGCCGAGCGGGCGGCCATCAATGCGCCCATGCAGGGCACCGCGGCCGACCTCATCAAGATGGCCATGGTGGCGGTGCAGGACTGGCTCGACAGCGAGAAGCTGCAGACGCGCATGATCATGCAGGTGCACGACGAACTGGTGATGGAAGCGCCGGACGAGGAGCTGGAGCTGGTCAAGGAGGCGCTGCCGCGCCTGATGTGCAACGTGGCGACGCTGCGTGTGCCGCTGGTCGCGGAAGTGGGCATGGGCAAGAACTGGGAACAGGCGCACTAAAGGGACAGAGCGCCCCGGGCCGTCTTCGGACGGCCCATTTCCGGTTTTTGGATTGCAACAATATAATGTTGCGCTTCCCCCCGCCTGATCTTTTCCCCCTCCATGTTGCTGCTCTGGGTTTTGCTCGCCACCATTACCGGCGGCCTTATTGCTGTCCTCATCGCGAGCTGGCTCGCGTACAAGGTCTTTGCCAAATACCTGCATCACATGGTGAGCCTGTCGGTGGGCGTGCTGCTGTCGGTCGCGCTGCTGCACCTGCTGCCCGAAGCGTTCGAGACCGGCGTTGGCAACGCGCATGTGCTCTTCGGGCTGATGCTGGCGTCGCTGATCGGGTTCTTCGTGCTGGAGAAGATTGCGCTGCTGCGCCACAGCCATCACCACGAAGGCGACGGCCATCACCACCACAAGGGACACGACCGGCACGAGGCGGGGCGCGGCGGGATGCTCATCCTGATCGGCAGCTCGCTGCACAACCTGTGCGATGGCGTGCTGATCGCCGCGGCGTTTCTCACCGATCCGCTGTTGGGGGTGCTGACCGCGGCGTCGATCATCATCCACGAGATACCGCACAAGCTGGGCGACTTCGTCGTTCTGATCAATGCCGGCCTGCGCCGCCGCCGGGCCTTCGCGCTGATTCTCTTTACCAGCTTGTGTTCAGCGGTCGGCGGCATAATAGGCTACTTCGTGCTGCAGCAGGCGCAGGACTGGACGCCGTACATTCTGGTGGTTGCCGCCAGCAGCTTCCTGTACATCTCGGTGGCCGACCTGATGCCGCAGATGCACGAGCGGGTATCCCTGTCCGATGCCGTCCCGCAATTGCTGCTGGTCGGCGTGGGTGTGGCGCTGATCTACAGCGTGACGACCCTGATGCACCACGGGCACGACCATGGCGGCCATGACCATGGCGCGCCGCATGCGGAGCACGGCCACCAGCACTAGCGCTGGCACGGCGGTGGGGATGGCCGGCTTTCGTCGACCCCAACCAAGGAGTTCTCCATGAGTTTTTCCACCGCCGCAGGCAATGTCGCCCCCACCGTGATACACACGGACACGCAGGGCCTCGTCCACGGGGATTTCCAGCTGCCCGTCACGGGTGGCCCCATCGATGCCTACTACGCGGCGCCCGAGGGCAAGCGCGATCTGCCGATCGTGCTGGTGATCCAGGAAATCTTTGGCGTGCATGAACACATCAAAGACATCTGCCGCCGGGTCGCCAAGGCCGGCTATCTGGCCGTCGCTTGCGATCTGTATCAGCGCCAGGGCGACGCATCCTCCTACACCGACATCCCGAAGCTCATTTCCGAACTTGTCAGCAAGGTCCCGGACGAACAGGTGTTTGGCGACTTGGACGCCAGCGTCGCCTGGGCCGCCGCCAACGGCGGGGACCCGCGCCGGGTGGCGGTGACGGGTTTCTGCTGGGGCGGGCGCCTGACGTGGATGTACGCCGCGCACAATCCCGACGTGAAGGCGGGCGTGGCCTGGTACGGCAAGCTCAGCGTGGGCCACGGGCCGCTCATCAAGCGAGTCGCGCTGGATGTGACAAACGAGCTGCATGGTCCCGTCCTGGGCCTGTACGGCGGGCGCGACGCCAGCATTCCGCTGTCTGATGTGGAAGCCATGAAGACGAAGCTGGCCGCCGGCAACGCTGCGGCGAAGCAGTCCGATATCGTGGTGTATCCCGAGGCCGATCATGCGTTCCTGGCGGATTACCGCGCCAGTTATCACCCGGAGGCCGCGAAGGATGGCTGGGCGCGGATGCTGGAGTGGTTCAAGCGGTATTTGTGAGGCGGCGCAGCCTAGCCACGAAAGTGGCCCACCGGATGTGACCTTCGCAAAAGAAAGCCGACCCGCGGGTCGGCTTTTTCATGCAGGGCCGCCCCTTCGGGGGGCAGCAAGCGCGCGAAGCGCGCGCGGCGTGGGGGCTATTAATTCCCCGCCTCGCGCAAACGGCTGGGCAAGAGCTCGCCGTGGCGTGCCAGCAAGGGGTACGCCGCCGCGCCCACCAGATGCGAGTTGATGCCCTTCATATCCCGCAGGATGTCCAGATACAACGCGCCGACTTCCGCCGCGTCGACCTGGCCCGACTTGATCTTCTGCAGGTGCGTGTCGGCCGCCTGGGTTTCGATCGTGCGGAAACGCGCCTTTTCGCCGGCCAGCGAACGCGCCTGGCGCAGGTCGTCGTTCACGAAGAGGGCGGCGGCCGTGCGCTGGTTGGCGATGAGCTGGCCCAGCGTGTCGTCCAGGCTGGCGCGTTGCTCGGGCGAGAACGTCCATCCCTGTTTACGCAACTTGGCAACGTGGCTGAGCAGCCCGTGATGGGCGATATCGCCAGCGTGTCCGATGTTGCTGGTGAAGGCCAGGATGTCGTCGAGCCGCTGGATGTCGTCGCGGGTCATGTTTTCCTGGTCCAGCGTCGCCAGATACGTCGTGATGGCGTTTTCCAGCTTGTCCAGCGCGCCGTCGAGCTGGCGCGCCTGCACCATGCGGTGGCGGTTGTCGCGCTTGAAGCCCGCCCGCGCGTAGAGCAGCAGCGTCTGCAGCATGTCTGCCATCCGCAGGGCTTCGCGCGCGGCGTTGCCCAGCGCCACGGCCGGCACGTCGTGCGCCCATTCGTCCAGGTATTGGGGCCGCGACGGGTCGTTCGGGTCGGCGCGTTTGGGCAGCCAGCGGGTGAGGAGGGCGGCGTACGGCGTCAGGAGCGGCAGGAAGGCCAGGGCAATGACCACATTGAACAAGGTGTGGAAGTTGGCGACCGCGCGGGCGGGGTCGCGCGCCAGGTCGCTCATCCAGGGCTGCAGGAGCGGCAGCAGCAGCAGGCCGGCCAGCACGCCCAGCACCCGTGTCAGCAGATTGCCCAGCGGCAGGCGGCGGGCGGCGGGGTCGTCGCCGGTCACGCCTTCGATCATCGGGTTGATTGCCGTGCCCAGGTTGGCGCCCAGCACCAGCGCAAAAGCCACGTGCGGCGCCACCATGTTGTGGCTGGCCAGCGACATCACCAGCACCACCACGGCCACGCTGGAGTGCGCCGCCCAGGTGAATGCCGCGGACAGCAGCACCGCAGCGACGGGCTGGGTCGCCAGCGCGTCCAGGACCATGCCCAGCATGGGCGCGGTCTGGAAGGGGGCAAAGAGTTCGACGAGCTGGTGCAGCGACAGCAGCAACAGGCCCAGGCCGATGAAGACCCGGCCCAGGTCGCGGGTGCGGCCCGGCGGGTAGCGCCGGAACATCCAGACGCCGGCAAGGATCAGGATCGGCGCAAGCTCGGTCAGGTCGAAGGACAGCAGCTGGACGATCAGCGTGGTGCCGACGTTGGCGCCCAGCATGGCCGCCAACGCGGGCACCAGGCCGACGACGCCGCCCGCGGCAAAGCCGGTGATCATCAAGCCGGTGGCGGTGCTGCTCTGCAATGCGGCCGTGATGCCCAGGCCGGCAAAGAATGCCCGCAGCCGCGTGCCAAGGGCGCGCCCCAGCGCCGCGCCCAGTGCCGCACCAAACGCGCGTTGGACGCCCGTTTGCACCATGTGCACGCCCCAAAGCAGCAGCGCCACGTAGCCGGCGAAGTCAAGCAGGGTAATGAGTCCAGACATCCAGGCGTTTTTCCGTTCTTTTTATGACAAGTAATAATTCTGTAATGATCGCATGCCCCGCCGGGCTTTGACACCCGGCGCGAAGATACAGGATACGCCCGGCGGGGCTTTGCTGCGTGCGCCCGGGGCTACGCGTATCATTGCCTGATCATTTGTGGATGTCTTGGAGTTTGGCGTGGCCGTTTCCGTTTTCGATCTGTTCAAGGTGGGTATCGGCCCGTCAAGTTCCCATACCGTGGGTCCGATGCGGGCGGCGCTGCTGTTCGCCCAGGGGCTGGAGCGTGACGGCCTGATTCCGCGGGTCGCCAGCGTGCGGGCCGAACTGTACGGATCGTTGGGCGCCACCGGCAAGGGCCACGGCACCGACAAGGGCGTGCTGCTGGGCCTGATGGGCGAGGCGCCCGACACCGTCGATCCGGCTGCCATCGCCGGCATGGTCGCCTCCGTACGCGCCAGCCGCCAACTGCCGTTGCTGGGCAAGTACCCGCTGCCCTTCGTGGAAAAGGAACACCTGATGTTCTACCGCCGCGAAGCCATGGCCGAACACCCCAATGGCATGAAATTCCACGCCTTCGACGCCGACGGCCAGAGCCTGCGCGAGGCGCGCTACCTGTCGGTGGGCGGGGGCTTCGTCGTCACGGCGGGCGCGTCCAACAGCCAGGTCATCGCCGCGCACGACCAGTTGCCGTACCCGTTTCGCATGGGACGCGAGCTCTTGGCCATGTGCCAGGAAAACGGCATGACCGTCGCGCAGATCATGATGCAGAACGAGCTGACCTGGCGCGAAGCCTCGGAGGTCAACGCCGGGCTGGACCGGATCTGGCAGGTGATGCAGGACTGCGTGGCGCGCGGCTGTGGCATCAACTATCCCGAGGCGGACGGCGAGCTGCCCGGTCCGCTGCGCGTGCGCCGCCGTGCCCCGGAGCTGTACCGCAATCTCACGCAGCGCGCCGAGCGTACGCTGTCCGACCCGCTGTCCGTCATGGACTGGGTGAACCTGTACGCGATGGCCGTCAACGAAGAGAACGCCGCGGGCGGGCGGGTGGTCACCGCGCCCACCAACGGCGCGGCGGGCATCATCCCGGCGGTGCTGCACTATTACGATCGCTTCGTGCCGGGCGCCAACCGCGATGGCGTGCGCGACTTCCTGCTGACCGCGGCCGCGATCGGGCTGCTGTACAAGTACAACGCGTCGCTGTCGGGCGCGGAAGTGGGCTGTCAGGGTGAGGTCGGCGTGGCCTGTTCCATGGCGGCCGGCGGATTGGCGGCGGCGCTGGGCGGGTCGGTGGAGCAGGTGGAGAATGCGGCCGAGATCGGCATGGAGCACAACCTGGGCCTGACCTGCGACCCGGTCGGCGGACTGGTGCAGATTCCCTGTATCGAGCGCAACGCCATGGCCTCGGTCAAGGCTGTCAACGCCGCCCGCATGGCGCTGCGCGGCGACGGCCAGCATTATGTGTCGCTGGACTCGGTCATCAAGACCATGCGCGAAACCGGCGCCGACATGAAGACCAAGTACAAGGAAACGGCGCGGGGCGGTCTGGCGGTGAATATCGTCGAGTGCTGAGCGCGGCCTGGGTGGAGGCCTCCCATCCACGCACTTGTGCTTGATACGTACGCAAAAAAGCCCGCCGAAGCGGGCTTTTTTGCGGCCAAGGGCCGGGGCCGGTCAAATCACGCGCGCATTCTGCAGCGCGGCGATGCGGGCCGGGATCGGCGGGTGCGAGGCGAACATGGCTGCCAGGCCGCCCTTGCCGGTGATGCCGGACGCTTCGAACGACTTGGGCAGTTCGCCCGGTTCCAGGCCGCCCAGGCGGGCAAGGGCGCGGATCATCGGTTCGCGGGCGCCCATCAGGTGAGCCGAGCCGGCGTCGGCGCGGTACTCGCGCTGGCGCGAGAACCAGGCCACGATGATCGAGGCCAGGACGCCGAAGATGATTTCACAGACCAGCACCGTGACGAAGTAGCCCGGGCCGATGCCGCGTTCGTTCTTGAACACGACGCGGTCGATGAAGTAGCCGACCACGCGCGCCAGGAAGATGACGAAGGTGTTCACCACGCCCTGGATCAGGGTCAGGGTGACCATGTCGCCGTTGGCGATGTGCGCGACTTCGTGCGCCAGCACGGCTGCGACTTCCTCTTCGGACATGCTTTCCAGGAGGCCCGTCGACACGGCGACCAGCGAGTCGTTCTTGAACGCGCCGGTGGCAAACGCGTTGGGGGCGCCTTCGTAGATGGCGACTTCGGGGCGGCCGATGCCGGCGCGGTCGGCCAGTTGGTGGACCGTGTCGACCAGCCAGGCTTCGCGCTGGTTGCGGGGCGCGTTGGGATCCAGCACCTGCGCGCCGGTGCTCCACTTGGCCATCGGCTTGCTCATGAGGAGCGAGATGATGGCGCCGGTGAAGCCGACCACGACCGAGAAGATCAGGAGCGCGTTGAAGTTGATCCCGTTGGCCGTGATGACACGGTCCACGCCCAGGATGCGCAGCGTGGCCGACAGCACGAGCATGACGGCCAGGTTGGTGATGACGAACAGAACAATGCGTTTCATGTTTTTTTATTCCTCTGCGAGCGGCAAATACCCGGATTTCGACATCGCGGGGCCTCGCCAGTTCCCCGACTCGCCGGCTCCGCTCCGGGTGACGGAGAGTATAGTATCGCTTTCCCTTATTCCATCCCCCCTTTTCCCTTAGCGTAGACCCGCATGCAGGCACTTTGGATGTTGGTGGCGTCCGCCATGTTCGCCATCATGGGGTCGTTCGTGAAGCTCGGCACCGAACACGGCGCGTCGCTGCCGCAGGTCGTGCTCTTTCGCGGCCTGCCGTCGGTGATCCTTCTGCTGATCTGGGCGCGCGCCGGCCGCCAGTCGATCATTCCCACGAGCTGGAAGCTGCACATCTGGCGCAATCTGTCCGGCGTCACGTCGATGTGGCTGGGCTTTTTTGCCATCTCCCATCTGCCGCTGGCCACGGCCACCAGCCTGAACTACACGGCGCCGCTGTTCATCGCCTGTTGGATGCTGGGGTGGGGCGGGGCGCAACGCGATCCGGTGCGGATCCTGGCCGTGGCGTTGGGGTTCATGGGCGTGATTGCCGTGCTGCGGCCCAGCATCAACGAAGACCAGTGGCTTGCCGCCTTGCTCGGCATGGGGGCGGGCGCCATGTCCGCCATCGCGATGATGCAGATCCGCCAGCTGGGCCGCATCGGCGAACCCGAATGGCGCACGGTGCTGTTCTTCTCGGTCGCGGTGTGCGCGTCCAGCGGCGCCGGACTGGCGTTTGAAGGCTGGGGCTATGCGGACTGGACCGGTTATCTTTCGCTGCTGGGTGTGGGCGTCGCGGGGCTGTTTGGCCAGTTGGCCATGACCCGGGCGTTCGGCATGGGGTCGGCGCTGCTGACCGCCGCCCTGCAGTACAGCACCATCATTTTTGCGGCGCTGATCGGCATGGGCTTCTGGGGCGACCATCTGGACGTCGTGGCCTGGGCCGGCATGGGCCTCATCATCTTCGCGGGCCTGCTGTCGGTGTGGCGCACCATGCGCGATCCCAAGCCCGTCTGATCCCAGCATCCGCCGAATTCCACAGGAGCCCCCTCGCATGACGACGACCCTGATCTCCGCCGCTGACCTGGCCGCGCGTTTGGATACGCCCGACGTGCGCGTGTTCGACGTGCGCCACGATTTGACCAACCATGCGGCGGGCCGCCAGGCCTACGACGCGGGCCACATTCCCGGCGCCCGCTACCTGGATCATGAAACCGAGTTGGCCGCCGCGAAGACGGGCAAGAACGGCCGCCATCCGCTGCCGGACCGCGCCCAGTTCGGCGCGCTGATGGCCGCCCACGGCGTGACCCCCAGCACGCTGGTCGTGGCGTACGACGCCAGCGGCGGCATGTATGCGGCGCACCTGTGGTGGATGCTGCGGTGGCTGGGCCATGACCAGGTCGCCGTGCTGGACGGCGGATGGCAAGCCTGGACGGCCGCTGGCCTGCCCGTCAGCCACGACGCGGCGCCCGCCGTGCAGCCGGGCAAGCCGGTCGAGCCAGGCGCGCCGCTGGCCGGCACGGTGGACGCCCAGACGGTGCTGGCCAACATCGCCCAGCCGGCCTTCACCGTGATCGACGCGCGCGCCGCCAATCGCTATCGCGGCGAAGTGGAACCGATGGACCCGGTGGCCGGCCATATCCCCGGCGCGTTGAACCGCCCGAACGGCGAAAATCTGCAGCCGGACGGCCGCTTCAAGTCAGCCGACGCGCTGCGCGCGGAATTCGGGGCGCTTCTGGCGGGGCGCGATCCGGCGTCCATCGTCCACCAGTGCGGCTCGGGCATCACCGCCTGCCACAACCTGCTGTCGATGGAAATCGCCGGCCTGTCCGGTTCCCGCCTGTATCCGGGTTCCTGGAGCGAATGGTGCAGCGATCCCGCCCGGCCGGTGGCCAAGGGCGAATGAACGACAAAAAGCCAGGGCCTATACCCTGGCTTTTTTCATGGTCGCGGGCGGGCAGTTACCAGACCGCGGCCAGCTTGACGCGTCCGGACACGCTTTCGGCGATTTCCAGGAAGTGATCGAGCGGCGGCGTCGCCAGCCCCGGCACCTTGGCCATGTCGTCCCACCGCCGCAGGCGGATCGCGTCGGGCGCGCCGGGCATGCTGGCGAAGTCCACCGCCTGGCCGGCGTCGAAACTGCCGCCCTGCAGTGCCAGGCTGCGGCGGGAATCCTCGGATAGCCTCGCTTCGTACTGCGGTTCGACATAGCAGAGGTAGCGCTTGGCCTCGACGTGCAGGCGGATGGGATCCAGCACGGCGGCGCTGAACAAGCCGCGCAGGAAGGGCAGCACGAAATACTGATGCTTGTCGTCGATGCCGCGCAGCGTCGGCGTGCCGGGCCGGTCGGCGATCAGGTGGCCCAGGTCATGCAGCAGGCACGCCGTGATGAGATGGGCGTTGGCGCCGTTCTGTTCGGCCAGCGTCGCCGTCTGCAGCGCGTGCCGCAGATGGCTGACGGATTCGCCATGATAGGAACGGTGCCCGCGTTCCAGGAAAAGCTGTTCGATATCCTGCAGGGTCAAGGCCATGGTTGTCTCCTGAGTGGCCGCAAGGGGAAGAGGCGGGCAGTGACCGCAACGGTCAGCCGGCTGCCGGCGCCATCTCCAGAAAGCGCGCGATAAGCTGCACCGGTTGGCGCTCGCGCAGGCAGTACAGGTACTCATTCATCACGATGCCGGCGTCTTCGATGTCGAGGGCCGCCAGATCGGGGTGGGACGGGATTTCGCGCGATGGGATCAGGCTGATGCCCAGCTCGCACAGGATGGCTTGGCGAATCGATTCGCGGCTGCCGATTTCCAGCGTGCGGCGCACGGTGACGCCGGCGGCCTGCAGCGCCTCTTCGGTCAGCTGGCGCGTCATGGAGCCCGGCTCGCGCAGGAGCAATGCATACTCCGCCAGATCGGCCAGCCGCACCTGCCCGCGCCGGGCCAGCGGATGTGTCCGGTGCACCACCACGCGGATCGGGTCCGCGGCGATCTTGCGCCGGTACAGATGCTTGTCATCCATCAGAAAGGAAGACGTGGCAATCTCGATGCGGTAATCCTGCAGCGCCCGGAGCATCGACTGCGAATTGCCGATCGTGACGGTCAGGTCGATGCCGGGATAGCGCTGGTTGTAGCGCCGCACGGTGTCCATGATGTAGTACGGGCCGGTCGCGCCGATGCGCAGGTTGCCCTCGCGCAGATCGCTCGCGTCGCGCAGCCGGAAGTCGATCTCGGTCTCCTGCTGCACCAGCTTCTCGACCATCGGCATCAGGTTCTGCCCGGCGTCCGACAGCCGCATGCCGCGCCCCTGCCGGTGGAACAGTTCGATGCCGTAGCGCGATTCGAGCTGACGCAACTGCCCGGTCACCGTGGGCTGGCTCACGCCCAGTTGGGCGGCGGCCTTGGTGACGGTTCCGCAGCGGGCCACGGCATAGAAGGATTTGAGTTCGGCGACGAGCACGATCGGGGGCGAGGATTGGACGCAATGCGCAAGACCGCCAGTACACCAAAATAATTTGATGTTTTTATTACTGCATTTGCGCGAAGTGTCATAAACGCTCAATACGCCGATTCCATACTGCCTTCGTTCCCAGACCGGAGGCCTCATGCCCCAACGCGATACCGCCTTTCTCTCCGTGCAGAATCTCGTCAAGCGATTCGGCACCCACACGGCGCTGGCCGATGTGTCGCTGGATATCCGCGCCGGAGAGCTGGTGTGTCTGCTGGGGCCGTCGGGTTGCGGCAAGACGACGCTGCTGCGCGCGATTGCCGGGCTGGAGCGCCAGGACAGCGGCACCATCGTGCTGTCGGGCCGCGACATCTCCCATGCCGAGCCGCAGGCGCGCGACTACGGGATCCTGTTCCAGTCGTATGCGCTGTTTCCGAACCTGACCGTGGCCCAGAACGTGGCTTACGGCTTGAGCGGCAAGCGCGCCCACCGCAGCCACGTCGCCAGCCGCGTCGAGGAAATGCTGACGCTGGTGGGTCTGGCGGGCGCGTCGCACAAATACCCCGGCCAGATATCGGGCGGCCAGCAGCAGCGCGTGGCGCTGGCGCGCGCGTTGGCGCCGTCGCCGTCCCTGCTGTTGCTGGACGAACCCATGTCCGCGCTGGATGCGCGGGTGCGTGAACACCTGCGCATCGAACTTCGTGCGCTGCAAAAGCGCCTGTCCATCACCACGCTCATGGTGACGCATGACCAGGAAGAGGCCATGGTGATGGCCGACCGCATCGCCGTGATGAACGGCGGCGTCATCGAACAGTACGGCACGCCGCGCGAACTGTATCGTCAGCCAGGATCGGCCTTCATCGCCGATTTCGTGGGCGAGGCCAACTGGCTGCCGTTCGAACGCATCGACACCCACCGCGCCCGCGTGGGCCGCCAGGAGCTGGCGGTGGATGCGGCCCTGGACGCCGGGTCCGGCAGGCTTTTCGTGCGTCCCGAGGCCGTGCGCGTCAGCATGACCAAGCCGGAAGAGCCTAATTCCATGCTCGCGGACGTGCTGGACGGCGTGTTCCTGGGTCGCAGTTATCGTCTTGCGCTACGCCTGGAAGGCGTGCCCGGCGCCACGGTCCATTCCATCGTGTCCCCTGAAACCGGAGACGCCCTGTTGGGCGCTCACGCTGCCGGCCGCTGCTGGGTGGAGCTGCCGCGCCATGCGATACGCGCCTACGCTTGATCCGGCCGTGAACAATTCCCGCGCCATCGGCCAGCCCGCCGCGGTTTCCGCTGCGCCCGCGATCCCCACATCCGCATCCGCGCCGCTGCCCGCCTTGGGACGCCGCCCCTTGCCCGCGTGGGTCGGCGCGCTGGGCCTGGCGCTGGGGCAGGGCGGCCTGGCGCTTGGCCTTCTGCTTTTCCTGGCGTTGCCCTTGGCGGCGATCCTGCTCAAATCGGTCACGGACGCTGACGGCGGCTGGGCGGGCCTGTCGGTCATCGCCAGCATCATCAGCGCCGACGGCTTCATGGACATGGTCGGGCGCAGCCTGGCCGTGGGCGTCGTGACGACCCTGCTGGTGGTGCCGTGCGCGTACGGTTTTGCCTATGGCCTCACCCGCACCCGCCTGCCGGGCAAGGGCCTGCTGCGCACGATCGCGCTGCTGCCGCTGCTGGCGCCGTCGCTGCTGCCCGGCATTGCGCTGGTCTACCTGCTTGGCAATCAGGGCCTGCTCAAGGGCCTGACCGGCGGCGCCACCATCTACGGCTTCTGGGGCATCGTCGTCGGCGAGGCCTTCTACACGTTTCCGCATGCGCTCATGATTTTGCTGACCGGCCTGGCGCTGGCAGATGGGCGCCTGTATGACGCCGCACGCGCCATGGGCGCGGGGCCGTGGCGCACCTTCATGACGGTCACGCTGCCCGGCACGCGCTATGCGGTGTTCTCGGCCTGCTGCGTGGTGTTCACGCTGACCGTCACGGACTTCGGCGTGCCCAAGGTGGTGGGCGGCGATTACAACGTGCTGGCGATGGAAGCCTATAAGGCGGTGGTGGGGCAGCAGAATTTTCCGAAGGGGGCGGCGATTGGCATCCTGCTCCTGCTGCCGGCGCTGCTGACCTTCGTGCTGGACCGCCGCTTGCGTGCCCGTCAGGGCGCCCAGATGAGCGGCCGCGCGCAGCCTTACGCGGCCGGCGTGAACGGCCGCCGCGACGCGGCGTTCCTGGCGCTGGCGGGCGTGATGGCGGCCTTCCTGCTGCTGATCATCGGCGTGGCGGTCTGGGCCTCGTTCGTGAAGATGTGGCCGTACAACCTGTCGATGTCGCTGCGTTCGTACGACTTCGACAACATGGACGGCGGCGGCTGGCTCGCCTGGCGCAACAGCCTGCAACTCGCGTTCTGCACCGCGCTCGTCGGAACTTTGGTGGTCTTTGTCGGTGCGTGGATGATGGAGAAGGTGCCGGCCCGCAGCACGATGGCGCGCGGCCTGCGCGGCACGACCGGCATGCTGGCGCTGATGCCGATGGCGGTGCCGGGGCTGGTGCTGGGTCTGGGCTACATCTTCTTCTTCAACAGCGTGTCGAACCCGCTGAACGTGCTGTACGGCACGATGCCGCTGCTCGTGCTGTGCACGGTGGTGCACTTCTATACCAGCGCCCACCTGACGGCCGCCACCGCGCTCAATGCGCTGGACCCGGAGTTCGAGGCCGCCTCCGCATCGCTGAAGGTGCCGCGCCTGACGACCTTTTTGCGCGTGACGCTGCCGATGTGCCTGCCCGCGGCGCTGGACGTGGCCCGCTACCTGTTCGTGTCCGCCATGACGACCGTGTCGGCGGTGGTGTTTCTGTACAGCCCGTCCACGGTGCTGGCCGCCGTTGCCGTGCTGAACATGGACGACGCCGGCTTCATCGGCCCGGCCGCCGCCATGTGCACGGTCATCATGGCCAGTTCCGCCGTCGCCGCGCTGGTCCTGCACCTGGCGAGCCGCGCCCTGGTGGCGCGCACCCAGGCCTGGCGGCGCCCGGCGTCCCGCTGACCGATCATTTTTTCAGGATGACTTTCATGACTGCTCAACCTTTGCCCGTCCGCCTAGAAGCGGTGATCTTCGACTGGGCCGGCACGCTGGTCGACTTCGGTTCCTTTGCCCCCACCAAGGTGTTCGTGGATGCGTTTGCGCAGTTCGGCATGGACGTGTCGCTGAAAGAAGCGCGCGGCCCGATGGGCATGGGCAAGTGGGATCACATCCGCACGCTGTGCGACCAGCCCGCCATTGCCAGCCAGTACCAGGCCCGCTTCGGCCGCCTGCCGAGCGACGACGACGTCACCGCCATCTACGAGCGTTTTCTGCCGATGCAGCTGGAAAAAGTGGCGCAGTACTCGGCCGCCATTCCGGGCACCGCGGACGTGATGCGCGCCTTGCGCACGCGCGGACTGAAGATCGGATCGTGCTCCGGCTATCCCGCCAGCGTGATGGGCCGCGTGGTCGAACGTGCCGCCACCGAGGACCTGACGCCCGACTGCATCGTCGCCAGCGATGAAGTGACGCGTGCGCGTCCCGCGCCCGCCATGGCCTTGAAGAATGTAGTGGAACTGGGGCTGTCCGACGTGGCCGGCTGCATCAAGGTCGACGACACCGCGCCGGGCATCGAAGAGGGCCGCCGCGCGGGCATGTGGACCGTGGGGCTGCTGCTGTCCGGCAACGCCGCGGGCCTGACGCTGGATGAGTACAAGGGCCTTTCCGAACCCGCCCGCGACGCGGCACGCGATGCTGCCCGCGCGGAACTGAATCCGGCCGGCCCGCACTACCTGATCGACACGGTGGCCGACCTGCCCGCGGTGGTCGACGACATCGAAGCCCGACTGTCGCGAGGCGACCGCCCCTGAACTAGACGCTTGCCGCCCGGCGTCCCGGGCCACCTACAGACCTTTGACTCACCACGATCCGCAGCCGGCAGCCGCCGGCCGTGGGGACCTCGTTCACCCTGCTTTTCCGCTCACTCACGGAGTTGTTCATGAATCGCTACAAGCTGCTTGCATTGGCCGCCGCCCTGACGGGCGTGATGGGCGCCGCCTCGGCCGAGACCACGCTGACCGTCTACACGGCGCTGGAAGCCGACCAGATCAAGGCCTATCAGGCTGCCTTCGAAAAGGCCAATCCCGACATCAAGATCCAGTGGGTGCGCGACTCCACCGGCATCATCGCCGCCAAGCTGTTGGCCGAAAAGAACAACCCCAAGGCCGACGTGATCTGGGGTCTGGCCGGCACGGCGCTGGGCCTGATGGACAAGGAAGGCATGCTGCAGCCCTACGCCCCGAAGGGCCTGGACCAGATCGCCGCCAACATGCGCGACGCCAAGGCCGAACCGGCCTGGGTCGGCATGGACGGCTACGCCGCCGCCATCTGCTTCAACACGATCGAAGCCGAAAAGCAGAAGCTGCCCAAGCCCACGTCGTGGCAGGACCTGACCAAGCCGGTGTACGCCGGCAAGATCGTCATGCCGAACCCGGCCTCGTCCGGCACGGGCTTCCTGGACGTCAGCGCCTGGCTGCAGATCTTCGGTGAAGAAAAGGGCTGGGCCTACATGGACGCGCTGCACAAGAACATCGGCTCATACACGCACTCGGGTTCCAAGCCGTGCAACATGGCTGCCGCCGGGGAATTCCCGATCGGCATCTCGTTCGACTACCGCGCCGCCAAGCTGAAGGCCGACGGCGCGCCGGTCGAAGCCGTGTTCCCGTCGGAAGGCCTGGGCTGGGAAGTCGAAGCCACCGCCATCATGAAGGGCACCAAGAACCTCGACGCCGCCCGCAAGCTGGCTGACTTCTCGGCAAGCCGCGAAGCCAACGAGCTGTACAAGGCCAACTTCGCGGTGCTGGCGATCCCGTCGATCGCGACCGCCAATCCGAACCTGCCGGCCGATCTGACTTCGCGCATGATCAAGAACGACTTCACGTGGGCCGCAACGAACCGCGACCGCATCATTGCCGAGTGGACGAAGCGCTACGACGGCAAGTCCGAGCCGAAGAAGAAGTAATTCCTGACCCATGGCGGCGGCAGCGCGCCGCCGCGCATCGGGAGACCCGCGGGGGTCTCCCCGACATTCCTCTCGCAGTAGTTCAAAAATGAAGACTTACGACGTAATCGTGGTGGGCGCGGGCATGCTCGGCATCGCGCATGCCTGGGCGGCCGCCAAGCGCGGCCTGTCCGTGGCCGTCATCGAGCGCAGCCGCCAGGCGCACGGCGCGACGATCCGCAACTTCGGTCAGGTCATCGTGACGGGCCAGGCGCCCGGCACGATGCTGTCGCACGCGCAGCAGTCCCGCGAGCTGTGGCTCGATCTGGCGGACAAGGCGGGTTTTCATGTGCGTGCCAATGGCGCGCTGGTGCTGGCGCGCAATGCCGACGAGGCCGACGTGTTGCGGGAATTCGCGGACATGCGGCTGCGGCAGGAAGGGTACCGTGCCGACCTGCTATCGGCTCGCGAGGTGGGGGCGCTGTACAACGGCCAGCTGGCCCATCACTGCCTGGCGCTGCGCGGCCACGATGACCTGCAGATCTATTCGCGCGAGGCGCTGCCGGCCATCACGCACTATCTGCAGTCCTCGCTGGGCATCGACTTCATCACGGGAACCCTGGCGCGCGCCGTGGAAAACGGCGAAGTCAGCACCTCGGCGGGCGACTTCAAGGCGTCGCATGTGTTCGTGTGTCCCGGCCACGATTACCTGACCCTGTTGCCCGAACAATTCGCGCCGCTGAACCTGGAGGTCACGCGCCTGCAGATGCTGCGTGCGGTGTTCGACGGCCCGCCCATCGCGCTGGACCGGCCGCTGCTCACCGGCCTGTCCTGCGTGCATTACGGCGCGTTCTCGGACCTGCCGACGGCGCAGACGCTGCGCGGCGTGATCCAGGCGCGTACGCCGATGCTGCTGGAAAACGGCATCCACCTGCTGATCAGTCCCACGCCGTACGGCGAACTGATCATCGGCGACTCGCACCAGTACGGGCAGGACGCGTTGCCATTCAACGACGAAGCCGTCGACAACGCCATGCTGGATCTGGCCTCGCAGGCGCTGGGTGCGCGGCTGCGCGTGGTCGAGCGGTGGCAAGGCGTCTACGGCGCGCACGGACCGGCGCCGTTTTCCGTGATGCCGGTGGACGCGGCCACCACGGTGGCGGTCATGCACTCTGGCGTCGGCATGACGGTGGGGTTGGCGATCGGCGAACGGACGGTGGCGGGCGTTATTGGACGTTAAACTCGGACGCTGAACCGCACAACGCCGCTGGACGAAAAAAGGGCCTTGCGATCCGTAAAGGATGTCGCAAGGCCCTTTGTCATGCGGGCTGAGGCGGTGGGGACTACACCGACTGCATGATGCGGCGGTACCACTCGTGGAAGTGCTGCATGCCGTCTTCCATGGGCGACTGGTAGGGACCGGTCTCGTTCACGCCGCGCAGCATCAACGCCTTGCGGCCGGCATCCATGCGTTCGGCGATCTCGTCGTCCTCGATGGCCGTTTCCATGTAGGCCGCGCGCTGCGCCTCGACGAACTCGCGCTCAAACGCAGCGATTTCTTCGGGGTAGTAGAACTCGACCACGTTGACCGTTTCCTGCGGGCCCTTCGGGTACAGCGTGGACAGCACCAGCACGTGCGGATAGAGCTCGATCATGTGGGTCGGGAAGTACGTGACCCACACGGCGCCGAAGTCGGGGGCGTCGCCTTCGCGGAACGACAGCAGGCGGTCGTGCCACTGCTTGTACACGTCCGAACCCGGCTGCGCCAGCGCGTTGTGCACGCCCACCTTCTGCAGGCTGTACCAGTCGTTGAACTCCCAGGTCAGGTCGTCGCAGGTGACGAAACGCCCCAGTCCGGGATGGAACGGGCCGACGTGGTAGTCCTCGAGGTAGACCTCGATGAAGGTCTTCCAGTTGTAGTTGCACTGATGCACTTCAACGTGGTCCAGCACGTAGTCGCCGAAGTCGAACTCGGGGCGCCCGAACAGCGGCGCCATGTCGGCAGCCGGGTCGCGCGGGCCTTCGAAGAGCAGCCCGTGGCAATCGCGCAGGCGGAACTTCTGCAGATTCATGCAGGGCGTGGTTTCGAACTGCGGCGCGCCCAACAACTCGCCTTGGTTGTTGTACGTCCAGCGGTGCAGCGGGCAGACGATGTTGCCGCCAGTTGCCTTCAGGTTGCCGTGCGTGTTGCAGTTGCCGGCCACGTTGCCGGCTTCGCCACCAAGCATCAATGCCTGACGGTGACGGCAGACATTTGAGATGAGTTCGACGCCATGCTGGTTGCGAACCAGCGAGCGCCCTCCGTTTTCCTGGACCAACGTACGCCAATCCCCGATTTCGGGCACCAATTTCTGGTGGCCGACGTACAGCGAGGATTGCTTGAAAATGAGTTCTTGCTCGCGGGCAAAGAGGGCTTCGTCAAAATAAGCGCTGACGGGTAGCTGGGTGCGAGCTGGCACGACATGTGCCATCCGACCGATGTCGGTCATGATTCCCTCCGCTCGGATAAAAAAGCCAGGACGGTTTGAGCCTTGCCAGGCGCTTTTGTTCAAGTCCAGGTCCCTCGCGGTGTTTGCCGGGGGCCTTGTTCGTGAATTCGAGCCTGGTTGAATCCGTACTGGCGCGAAGAAAAATCGGTGTCTGGCCGATCAAATAAGCCGTGAATTGTACCCCAAGGGCTTGTACGACGCCCGTGGCAAAAGGGCAGGCCATTCGCGTGAATCCCGGGGTGGGTTTGACCGCGCGCAAACCGCGATTAACCCTTTATTCCGTAGGTCTTTCAGACGAGCCGGCGGGTGGCCGGATGACGCCTGAGCAACCAGCTGCTGGCGGCCGACAAGGCGAACACCATCATCGTCAGGAGCGGCACCACCCACGCATCGCGGTCCTGGCCCGAAAAAGCGCCGACGCGGCGCGCGACATCCAGGAAGACGGGATGGATGAGATAGACGCCAAACGTCAACGGGGCCAGCGCTGCTAGCCTTGGCAATCGCGGCGAGGACACGATCCATTGGAACGCAGCCAGCGACATGAACGGCACCGTCAGGCTGAAGTAGTCGTAGAAGTAGGTGTCCAGCACGTGGCCGTTGGACATGACGGTCACGCCCAACGCGGTCGCGGCCACGGTGGCGGCCAGCATCAGGCCCGGGCGCGGAACGCGCATCTCGCCATCGAAGATCAGACGGCCCGCGACGAAGTAGCCCAGGTAAGGCAGGAACCACGTCAGGAAAAAGCCATGCGGCGCGCCGAGCGCGCGGCGGTACAGGGCGTCAAGAATCGCCACGCCCAGGATGCCGACGACCCACAGCGCGCGCGCCTTCGGCGTGCTGCGCACATACAGCACGCGGACCAGCGGCGCGAACAGGTACAAGCCCACGATCATGTACAGGTACCAGAGGTGGTAGTAGGGCTCGCCCTGCGCGACCTTGCGCGGCCAAAACGAAAAATCGATGCGGCCGTCGTCCCACCAGTCCAGCCCCGTGCGCCATGCCAGGTAGAAGAGCGTCCAGAACAGCAGCGGGGCCAGGATGCGCGCAAGACGGCGGCTGTAGAAGCGCCGCGCGTCCTGGGGCTTGTCGGGGTCGAGCAGCAGGGCGCCGCTCACCATCACGAAGACGGGCACGCACCAGCGTGCGGCGGAGTCGTACAGATTGGCGGCCAGCCATGCGCCGCGGCCGTGGGCGGCGGGATCGCTGACGATGAGTGCGGCGCTGTGCAGCAGAACGACGGCCAGCGCAGCCAGCCAGCGGGCTGAGTCCAGGCGGGCGTATCGGTCTTCGGTCTGAGGCATCGGGCTCCCGGAATGGTTCGGCGACTGCGCCTTACCTTAGCAGCGACGTGATGCCGATTTCTGTATCCAGGGGTTAGGCCGCGCGTAAAAAACCGACAGGGCCGTGAGGGCGCTGTCGGGGGGAAAGGCATGCTCGCGGCAGGGCCGCGGGCACACCGGTCGCGGGCCGGCACTCCGCGAACGTTTTGTCACGAAACCGGCGTGAAGGCAGGCTTATTGCAGGACGATGTTGGCCTGCTTGATGAGCTGCGACACGATGGGCTGCTCGGTCTTGATCTGCTTGTCCAGCTCGGCCGCCGTGCCCGAACGCGGGTCGATGCCCATGTCCAGCAGGCGCTTTTTCACCGCTTCGTCCTTCAGCGTTTCGGTCAGCGCGGCCTGCAGGCGCTCGACAACGGGTGCCGGCGTGCCCTTGGGGGCTACGAAGCTGAACCACGCGGTCATGTCGAACGCGGGATAGCCTTGCTCGGCCAGCGTGCTCACGTTGGGCTCGGTCGCCAGGCGCGTGGGGCTCGTGATCGCAAAGACCTTGACCTTGCCGGCGTCAGCCTGCGGCATGCCGGTCGCCACCATGTCGAAGAACAGGTCCACGTCGCCGCTGATCAGCGCGGGCAGGGCCTGCGTGGCGCCCTTGAAGGGCACATGCAGGATGTCGATGCCGGCGCGTTCCTTGAAGAGTTCGCCGGCCAGATGCGACGACGTGCCCGGGCCGAAGGTCGCGAACGTCAGCTTGCCCGGATTCTGCTTGGCGTACGCCACCACGTCCTGCGTGCTGTTGAACGGCCGCTTGGGCGAGGACAGCAGAACCAGCGGGCCGACGCCCACCATGCCGATCTTGGCGAAGCTGTCCGGGTCGTAGGGCAGTTCCTTGTAGAGATAGCGGTTGGTCACCAGCGTCGAGTTGGTGGCCATGAGGATGGTGTAGCCGTCCGGCGCTTCGCGCGAGACATAGGCCGCCCCAATCGACGTGCCTGCGCCGGCCTTGTTTTCCACGATCATGGACTGGCCCAGGTTCTTGGCCATCCGCTCGGCCAGGACGCGCGTCAGCACGTCGGTGGCGCCGCCCGCCGGGAAGGGCGAGATCACCTTGATCGGGCGGGACGGATACGTATCGGCCTGGGCGCCCAGCGCGGCGGCGCTGAGCACCAGGGTGGCGAGCAGTTTGAAGCTGTTGCGAATCATGTTTTCCCCTTGAAGTCGCATGGTCAGAGTGGATCGCCGGGCCTGGCTTGGCTGACGCGCAATATCGTTCACGCGTCGCTTGCCAGGTCTCCTTGGATGTTTTAAATTCCGGAATATGGAATTTAATTCTGTCGTTCGAAATAAACTATAAAAACGAAGCGTATATAAATGCAACCGTTTTCTGGCGCCAAGCGCATCACCCTCCCGCCGTCCAAGCCGGACCAGAAGCTTGAACTGAGCCTGCCCGCACGCCGCAAGCGGGCCGCCGGCGCGGGCGAGGGCGCCAATTCCCCTGACTTCATCACGGCGCTGGCGCGCGGCCTGGACGTGCTGCGGTGCTTCCGCCACGGCGTGGCCGCGCTGGGCAACCTGGATCTGGCGCGCCTGACCGGCCTGCCCAAGCCCACCATCAGCCGGATCACCTACACGCTCACGGAACTGGGTTACCTGCGCTATCACCCCGACACCGGCAAGTATTCGCCCGGCTACGGCGTGCTGGCGCTGGGATTCGGCCTGCTCGCCGGCCTGGAAGTGCGCGAACTGGCCAAGGCGTCCATGACCGATCTGGCGCGCGAGACCGGCGGCGCGGTGGCGCTGGGCGCTTTCGACGGCGACGCCATGACCTACGTCGAAGCGATCCACGGTTCGTCCGCGCTGTACCTGCGCCTCCCCGTGGGCTACCGCGCCACGCTGGACAGCGCCATGGGGCGTGCGTACCTGGCCAGCCTGCCCGAAGACGAGTGCGACGCCGTCCTCGCGCGCCTGGACCAGGCGGCGCCGGCGCCCGAGGCCATCGCGCGGGCGCGCGCCGAACTGGCGCAGGCCGGCTGCTGCTGCGCCATCGGCGAATGGCAATCCGGCATCAATGCCGTGGCCGTGCCGTTCACGTCCATCACGGGCGAAGGCGTCTTCGTCATGAGCTGCGGCGGGCCGGCCAGCTTGCTGGAGGCTTCGCATCTTCGGGATCACGTCGCCCCGGCGCTCCTGGCGGCGGTGGCGGGCCTGGCGGGCACGCAGGCATAGGGCATGGGACGCATCCGGGCCGCGCCTGGCTATCTCGTACAATTCACGGATTAATCCACCCCCAAGTGCCCCGGAGGCCCGTTTGGCCAAACCCACTCAAGCTGATCCGCAGAACGACGATCGTCCCTTGCCCCAGGATTTCGAAACGGCGCTGGCCGAACTGGAATCACTGGTCGCGGCCATGGAAGACGGATCGCTGCCGCTCGAGCAATCGCTGGCTGCCTACCGGCGCGGCGTGGCGCTCACGCGGGTGTGCCAGGATCGCCTGGCGCAGGCCGAGCAGCAGGTCAAGGTCCTCGAAGGCGGCCTGCTGCGGCCGCTGGATCCCGCGGCGCTGGACGACGAATAAGACACCAATGAAGCAAACTCAACTCGCATTTTCCGAGTGGTTGCAAGGCCGTGCGCGCCACGTCGAAGACGTGCTCGACGACCTGCTGCCCCCGGCGGATCAGGCGCCTGCCCGCTTGCATGAAGCCATGCGCTACGCCGTGCTCGGCGGCGGCAAGCGCGTGCGCGCCGCCCTGGTCTATGCCGCCGGACAGGCCTGCCCCGTCAGCGGCAGCGTGCTTGCCATCGAGGCCTCGCTGGACCGCGCGGCCGCCGCCGTCGAACTGATCCACGCCTACTCGCTGATCCACGACGATCTGCCCTGCATGGACGACGACACGCTGCGCCGTGGCCGTCCCACCACGCACGTGCAGTTCGACGAAGCCACCGCCATGCTGGCGGGCGACGCGCTGCAGCCGCTGGCCTTCGAACTGATCGCGTCCATGCCGATCGCCCCGGCGTTGATCGTCCAGGCCACCCAGTCGCTGGCCCGCTCGGCCGGCAGCCAGGGTATGGCGGGCGGGCAGGCGATCGACCTGTTCAGCGTCGGCCGCTCGCTGTCGCGCGATGAACTGCAGATGATGCACGGCATGAAGACCGGCGCCATGCTGGCGTGCAGCGTGGCGTTGGGCGGCATCGTAGCGGGCGCCAGCTCGGCATCGCGCCAGGCGCTGGACGCCTACGCGCAGGCCATGGGCCTGGCGTTCCAGGTGGTCGACGATATTCTTGACGTCACCGCGGACAGCGCCAGCCTGGGCAAGACGCCGGGCAAGGACGCCGCCGAAAACAAGCCTACGTACGTGTCCCTGCTGGGCCTGGACGAAGCCCGGGCCTTTGCCGAGGAACTGCGCGTGGCGGCGCTGGCCGCCCTGGCGCCGCTGGGCGACGCCGGCGCGCGTCTGGCCCAGCTTGCCGACTTCATCGTTCTTCGAGACCGCTGATCCGAGATCAGCCCGGCCTTCTTGGTAGGCCGGGCCAACGAACCCCATAAAAGCATGACGACAGATTTACTGGACCGTATTCAATCGCCGGCTGACCTGAAGCGCCTGGATCGCCGCGAACTGAAAAAGCTTGCCGATGAACTGCGCGGCTTTGTGCTGGAGTCGGTGTCCAAAACGGGCGGACACCTGTCGTCCAACCTGGGCACCGTCGAACTCACGCTGGCGCTGCACCAGGTGTTCGACACGCCGCACGACCGCATCGTGTGGGACGTGGGTCATCAGTCCTATCCGCACAAGATCCTGACGGGACGCCGCGCCGGCATGGCCAAGCTGCGCCAGCAAGGTGGCATTTCGGGCTTCCCGAAGCGCAGCGAATCCGAGTACGACGCCTTCGGCACCGCGCATTCGTCCACGTCGATCTCCGCGGCCCTGGGCATGGCGGTGGCCTCGCGCAATGCGGGCGAACAGCGCCAGCACATTGCCGTGATCGGCGACGGCGCCATGTCCGCGGGCATGGCGTTCGAGGCCATGAACAACGCGGGCGTCACACCCGACATCAACCTGCTGGTGATCCTGAACGACAACGACATGTCGATCTCGCCGCCGGTGGGGGCGCTGAACCGCTATCTGGCGCGCCTGATGTCCGGACGCTTCTACGCCACGGCCAAGAACGTGGGGCGGGCGGTGCTGCAGCACGTGCCGCCGGTGCTTGAGCTGGCGCGCCGCTTCGAGGAACACGCCAAGGGCATGGTCACGCCCGCCACGCTGTTCGAAGAGTTCGGCTTCAACTACGTTGGCCCCATCGATGGCCATGACCTGGACGCGCTGGTTCCCACGCTGCAGAACCTGAAAGCCCTCGAAGGCCTGCAGTTCCTGCACGTCGTCACGCGCAAGGGCCAGGGCTACAAGCTGGCCGAAGCCGATCCCGTGCTTTATCACGGTCCCGGCAAGTTCGATCCGGCGGTCGGCATCCAGCAATCGAAGGCGCCGGGCAAGCGCACCTTCACGCAGGTGTTCGGCACGTGGCTGTGCGACACGGCGCAGCAGGATGCGCGCCTTGTGGCCGTCACGCCCGCCATGCGCGAAGGCAGCGGCCTGGTCGAATTCGAACAGCGCTTCCCGCAGCGGTATTTCGACGTGGGCATTGCCGAACAGCATGCCGTCACGTTCGCCGCGGGCGTGGCCTGCGAAGGCCAGAAGCCGGTCGTCGCCATCTATTCCACCTTCATGCAACGCGGCTACGATCAGTTCATCCATGACGTCGCCCTGCAGAACCTGGACGTCACGTTTGCGCTGGACCGCGCCGGCATCGTGGGCGCCGACGGCGCCACGCACGCCGGCAATTACGACATCGCCTTCCTGCGCTGCGTGCCGAACATGGTGGTGGCCACGCCTTCCGACGAAAACGAAACCCGCCTGCTTCTGTCGACCTGTTATCAGCACCCCGGTCCGGCATCGGTGCGTTACCCGCGCGGCGCGGGCTGCGGCGCGGCTGAAAGTCAGAGCCTCGATACCGTTGAACTGGGCAAGGGCGTCGTCCGCCGCGAAGGCAAGAAAATCGCCATCCTGGGCTTTGGCACGCTGGTGCAGGCTGCGCTGGGCGCCGCCGGCAAGCTGGATGCCACCGTCGCCGACATGCGCTTTGCCAAGCCGATCGACCGCGACCTGATCCTGGATCTGGCCAGCCGCCACGACGCGCTCGTCACCCTGGAAGACGCCTGCATCATGGGCGGCGCAGGCAGCGCGGTACTCGAGGTGCTGAGCGCCGCCGGCGTGCTGATTCCGGTGCTGCAGCTTGGCCTGCCGGATGAATTCATCGACCACGGCGAGCAATCGGCCCTGCTGGTGGGGCTCGGCCTGGATGCCGCGGGCATCGAGCAGTCGATCCGCACGCGCTACGCCGACCTGTTGAAGTGATCCGGCCGGCCTGATTCCGGCTGATCCTTGCGGCCGAGGACATGCGTCTTCGGACGCAAGGATGAAACACACTGTTCCGGCCCCGCCCGCATGGCGCCGTGGGGTTACCCCTTCTCATTGCGCGTGGCTGGGCGATAATTAGCCCCTTCTCAAGACAACTGGGCCAGCACGTTGCGCCATGGCGGACCGGCCCGGACAGGTAAGCCGAAATGAATTCTCCGATCGACCCCGCCATCGTGATGCCCGACGTCCAGAGCGCCACCGATACGCGGCATATCCCGATCCAGCGCGTTGGCATTCGCGGCGTGCGTCATCCCATGCTGGTCCAGAGCGGCGACGGCTCGGCGCAAGGCACGGTGGCCAGCTGGACGCTGACCGTGGCCCTGCCGCCCGAAGAAAAGGGCACGCACATGTCCCGCTTCGTGGCCCTGCTCGAAAAATACCGCACCACGGCCATGACGCCGGCGCTGTTCCGCACCATGGCGGCCGACATGCTGCCGCTGCTGCATGCCGAACGCGGCGACATCACGGCATCGTTCCCGTACTTCATCAACAAGTCCGCGCCGATCTCCGGCGTGCAGAGCCTGCTGGACTACGAGGTCCAGTGGGTCGCGCGCGCGCAGGCCGACCGCGTCGAATTCGAGCTCGTGGTCCAGGTGCCGGTCACCAGCCTGTGCCCGTGTTCGAAGGCCATCTCCGAATACGGCGCGCACAACCAGCGTTCGCACGTCACGGTGTCGGCCATCCTGAATGAAGACATCTCGATGGACGGCGTGATCCGCCTGATCGAAGACGAAGGCTCGTGCGAACTGTGGGGGCTGCTCAAGCGCCCTGACGAAAAGTTCGTCACTGAACGCGCCTACGACAATCCCAAGTTCGTCGAGGACCTGGTGCGCGACGTGGCGGCCCGCCTGAACGCGCACCCCGGCATCGCGCGCTATCGCGTCGAGGCGGAAAACTTCGAGTCCATTCACAACCACTCGGCCTACGCCGTCGTCGAAGGCTGAACGCCCGTGCGCCACCCGGCGGCCAGCGACTGGCCGCTCATCGCCGATCTGCAGCAATGGGAAGCGCGGCTGGCCAGCAATCTGGCGAGCCGCGGCCGCTTTGGCGTGGCGCTTTACGAGTTCTTCCGCTTCGGCGTGAAGCAGGCGTGGGCGTGCCTGTTCGGCGGCCTGATGTGCGCGCTGCTGCTGGGCACGCACTGGTGGTATCCCAAGGATGCCGCGCTGGCGCGCTACGACTTCCTGACGCTCGCCGCGCTCGGTATCCAGGCCGCGCTGCTCGCGCTGCGCATGGAAACCTGGAGCGAAGCGCGCGTGATCCTGATGTTTCATGTGGTCGGCACCTGCATGGAAATCTTCAAGACCGCCGCCGGCTCGTGGATCTATCCCGAAGCCAGCGTGCTGCGCATCGGCGGTGTGCCGCTTTTCACGGGCTTCATGTACGCCGCGGTGGGCAGCTACCTGGCCCGCGTGTGGCGGCTGTTCGATTTCCGCTTTCGCGCGCATCCGCCGCTGGCCGCGACCGCAGTGTTGTCGGTGCTGATCTACGTGAACTTCTTCGCGCACCATTACGTGATGGACTTCCGGTGGGCGCTGTTCGCCATGACCGCCGTCCTGTTCGCGCGCACGTGGGTGTATTTCCGGATCTGGCAGGTCTACCGGAGCATGCCGCTGCTGCTGGGTTTCGTGCTGGTGGCGCTTTTTATCTGGTTTGCCGAAAACATCGGCACCTTCGCCAATGCGTGGCGCTATCCCAACCAGGCGCAGGTCTGGCAGGCCGTGTCCATCGCCAAGCTGGGATCCTGGTTCCTGCTCATGATCATCAGCTACGTCATGGTCAGCGCCGTCAACCGGCCTCGGGCGATTACCGCCGCCGACCTGCCTGCAACTGGCGGGCAGGAACCTGCCCGAAACGCGTCCCTTATTTCTTAAGCCTACGCCGGCTTGCAAGCGACCGCCCAATCGGTGATAATCGAGAGCTTTCTTGCTCGACCACCCATGGTTTTGGGTAGCGGGCTGCCCCTTGCGGCGAAACGTCAACGATGTTGATCCACCCATGATGGAAAGCGCGGGTGCAAGACGTTTGGCCAGCAAGACATCCTCAAGGAGTTTTACTCATGCGTCACTACGAAGTAGTGTTTATTGTTCACCCCGACCAAAGCGAGCAAGTGCCCGCCATGGTCGAGCGTTACCAAGCGCTGGTCACGGGCCAAGGCGGCTCGATCCATCGCCTGGAAGACTGGGGCCGCCGTCAACTGGCCTACCCGATCCAGAAGCTCGTCAAGGCTCACTACGTCTGCCTGAACATCGAGTGCGGCCAAGCCACGCTGGATGAGCTGGAACACTCGTTCCGCTACAACGACGCCGTGCTGCGCCACCTGGTCATCAAGACCAAGAAGGCCCAGACCACCCCGTCGATCATGATGAAGTCGGTCGAGCGCGAAGAAGCCCGCAAGGCTTCGGCGGAAGCTGCTCCGGCTCAGGCCGAGTAAGCAGGCTCACGCAGAGCTCATTGCATCAAGTCCCCTCGGTACCAGGCAGGATGAACAAGCTGGAACTCAGCGCCCGCGTTCTCGAATGCGAGCCTTTGCGCCACACACCCGCCGGTTTGCCAGCGCTGGAAATGCTGCTGGCGCACGAGTCGGAAGTCATCGAAGCCGGCCACCCGCGCCGTGTCGAACTGACGATTTCCGCCGTGGCACTGGGAGATCTGGCGCTGCTCTTGAGAAACACCGCTTTAGGGTCTGAATTGCTGGTGCAGGGGTTTTTGGCTCCCGCCCGCAAGGACTCGGTGAAGATCAAGCTGCATCTGCAGCAGGCGCGCAAGATCAGCGGAAGCGCTGGACGCGATCCGCAGGTGGCCTGAAGGCAATGAGACACAGGGTGCGAGAGCGCCTTCTGAATTCGGATAGGTTATGGGGAAGTGGGCATTGACCCCGTCCCCTCAAACATAAAGGCACATATCATGGCTTTCTTCGGAAAACGCAAAGAAAAACGCAAATTCACGCAGCAGAACCCGCTCTTCAAGCGTCGTAAGTTCTGCCGCTTCACCGCAGCCGGCGTCGAAGAGATCGACTACAAGGATCTGGACACCCTGCGCGACTTCGTGCAAGAAAACGGCAAGATCATCCCGGCTCGCCTGACCGGCACCAAGGCAATCTACCAGCGCCAGCTGGACACCGCCATCAAGCGCGCGCGCTTCCTGGCTCTGTTGCCTTACACCGACAACCACAACTAATCCGGGGCACTGAAATGCAAGTTATTCTGCTCGAAAAAGTCGTCAACCTGGGCAACCTGGGTGAAGTCGTGCGTGTGCGTGATGGCTACGCCCGCAACTTCCTGATTCCCCAGAAGAAGGCCCGTCGCGCAACCGACGCCGCCCTGAAGGAATTCGAAGCCCGCCGCGCCGAGCTGGAAAAGGTCCAGGCTGAAAAGCTGGCCGCTTCCCAAGCCCTGGGCGAGCGCCTGAACGGCTACCAGCTCAAGATCGTTCAGAAGGCCGGCGTTGACGGTCGTCTGTTCGGTTCGGTCACCAACGCCGACATCGCCGAAGGTCTGAAGAAGGCTTCGTTCGAAGCTGTCGAAAAGGCCCAAGTGCGTCTGCCCAATGGCCAGCTGAAGGCCATCGGCGAGTACCCGGTCCAGGTCGCCCTGCACGCCGACGTCGTGGTCGACATCACGGTTCTGGTCGAAGGCGAACTGTCCTGATCCGGCAGTCGCGGTAAAAAGAAGCCGGCCCGCGCGCCGGCTTTTTTTCTTTTTTCAGCCCTGTGCCGATGTCGTGCTGAATGGTGCGCGGCGACGCACCCTCGTTTTACGCTGTCATTCCAGAGGACCTCTTGACTCATCCGCCTGTCCATCACAACGCGCCGCCCGGCCTGCGAGCCTGGCTCGACAGCGTGGATGCGTCGCGTGAACCTTCGGTGCGGGATGTGACGATAGATGGCGTGCGCTGCATCATCAAGCGGCGCCGGCCCGGCATCCTGCAGAGCGTGAGCTATGTGCTGCGCTACGTGCGCGCCTTGTTCCTCGCCGTGGGCTGCAAGGTCTTCCTGGGCGAGTTTCCGCGTCCCAGCGTGCTGTTGCGCAACGGTCTGGCCCACGAAGGGCAGCGCCTGGCGCAGTTGCTGGAAGCAGGGTCGCGCGTCCCCGAGGTGTGGTGGCGGGAGCAGAACCTGCTGGTGCTGGAGTTCGTGGGCGAAGACCTGGCGGACCTCATCCGCAACGAAGACTCCACCTCGCGCATGTGGCTCGCGCGCGCCGCGGCGGCCGATCTGGCCGCTTTCCATGCCCGCGGCATGTGGCATGGCGGGGCGCAGATCCGCAACGTTACGCTGCGCGATGGCGAGATCTGGCGCATCGACTTCGAGGAAAACATCGGCGCGACGCTGTCGCGGCCGCTGGCGCAGGCCTATGACCTGTTCCAGATGCTGGCCTCGCTGGTGTCGCTGCGCAAGTTGGGTGATGCAGATGCGCGCACGCTGGGCAAGCTGGCGCTCGATGTCTACCTGGACTGCAATCCCGACCCCGAGGTCAGGGCCCGCTTGAAGCGCCTGGCGCGCGTGCTGTGCGGCATCGCCATGCCGCTGCGCCCCATCCTTGCCCGATTCCCCTCGCGCGACATCCAAGGGTTTTTCCGCGTCGCGGATATCCTGCAGCCGTTACTATTGAAGCCATGAACACACCCGCCGATTCCCAGCTCGAGTACCTGCGCGTCCCCCCGCATTCCATCGAGGCGGAGCAGTCGGTCCTGGGCGGACTGCTGCTGGACAACGCTGCCTGGGACCGTATCGCGGATGTGCTTCTCGAAGAAGACTTCTACCGTCACGACCACCGGCTGATCTGGCACCACATTGCGCGCCTGATTGGTCTGGCGCGCCCGGCCGACGTCATCACGGTGCACGAGTCCCTCGTCAGCGCGGGCAAGGCCGAAGAGTCCGGCGGGCTGGCTTACCTGAATGCCCTGGCGCACAACACACCGTCGGCCGCCAACATCCGCCGGTACGGCGAGATCGTGCGCGAGCGCGCGATGCTGCGCAAGCTGGTGTCGATCGCGGACGAAATCTCGTCGGCCGCCATGAACCCGCAGGGCAAGGAAGCGCGGCAGCTGCTGGACGAGGCCGAATCCAAGGTGTTCAAGATCGCCCAGGAAGGCGCGCGCGGCGCGGCCGGCTTCCAGGAGATCCAACCACTTCTGACGCAGGTCGTCGAGCGCATTGACGAGCTCTACCACCGCGAGAGCACGTCCGACGTGACGGGCGTGCCCACGGGCTTCACCGATCTGGACAAGATGACGTCGGGCATGCAGGGTGGCGACCTGATCATCGTGGCCGGCCGCCCGTCCATGGGCAAGACGTCGTTCTCCATGAACATCGGAGAGCACGTCGCCATCGAAGAGGGCCTGCCCGTGGCGGTGTTCTCCATGGAAATGGGCGCGGTGCAGCTCGCCATGCGTATGCTGGGTTCCGTGGGACTCCTGGACCAGCACCGCATGCGTACGGGCAAGCTGATCGCTGAAGACTGGCCGCGCGTCACGCACGCCGTGCAGCTCATGCAGGATGCGCAGGTCTACATCGACGAATCGCCGGCGCTCAGTCCCATGGAAGTGCGCGCCCGCGCGCGTCGTCTGGCGCGCCAGTGCGGCCAGCTTGGCCTCATCATCATCGACTACCTGCAGCTCATGTCCGGCAACGGTTCCGGCGAAAACCGGGCCACCGAAGTGTCGGAAATCAGCCGCTCGCTCAAGGGTCTGGCCAAAGAACTGAATTGCCCGCTGATCGCACTGTCGCAGCTCAACCGAAGCCTGGAACAGCGTCCCAACAAGCGCCCCGTCATGAGCGACCTGCGCGAATCGGGCGCAATCGAACAGGATGCGGACGTGATCCTGTTCATTTACCGCGACGAGGTCTACAACCCCGATTCGCCAGACAAGGGCACGGCCGAGATCATCATCGGCAAGCAGCGTAACGGCCCGATCGGCACGGTGCGCCTGACGTTCCAGGGTTCCAGCACGCGCTTTTTGAACTTCTCCGGCGCGCAGCCGCGGGACATGTACTGATTCCGCACATCGCCACATCAAAAAAAAACCGCGCAGCAGCGCGGTTTTTTTACGAGACGGCGATCAGTGCGTGGCGTCGGGGCGCTTGCCGTAGCGCGCCGCCAATACGCCGCAGACCATGAGCTGGATCTGGTGGAACAGCATCAGCGGCAGCACCACAGCACCCACGGCGTGACCGGCGAACAGCACCTGGGCCATCGGAATGCCGCTGGCCAGGCTTTTCTTCGAGCCGCAGAAGAGCAGCGTGATGCGGTCTTCGATGCTGAAGCCGAACATCCGGCCGGCCAGTGCGGACAGGCCCAGCGCCAGCGCCAGGATCACGCCGCAGCTCACGACCAGGCCGACCAGCGCGGGAATCGGGGTGCTGCTCCACAGGCCTTCATTGATGGCCTCGGAGAACGCCGTGTAGACCACCAGCAGGATAGAGCCCTGGTCCACGAACTTCAGCATGGCCTTGCGCTTGTGCACCCACGCGCCGATCCAGCGCCGGGCGAACTGGCCCAGCACGAACGGCAGGAGCAGTTGCAGCATGATCTTGCCGACGGCGTCGAACGAGATCGGCGCGCTGCCGGCGTTGGCGACGACCGTACCGACCAGCAGGGGCGTGAGGAAGATGCCCAGCAGGCTGGAGGCCGACGCGCTGCACACCGCGGCGGGCACGTTGCCGCGCGCCATGGAGGTGAACGCGATGGCCGATTGCACGGTGGCAGGCAGGCAGCACAGGAACAGGATGCCCAGGTAAAGCTCCGGGGTGACCAGCGGCTCCAGCACGGGTTGCAGCGCCAGCCCCAGCAGCGGGAACATCAGGAACGTGGCCGAGAAGATGGTCAGATGCAGCTTCCAGTGCGTGAGGCCGGCGATGATGGCCTCGCGCGAAAGGCGCGCCCCGTGCAGGAAGAACAGCAGGCCGACGGCCACGTTGGTGATCCAGCCGAACACCACCACGCCTTGCCCATGGGCGGGCAGGAAGCTGGCGATGATGACGGTGCAGATCAGGTAGAGGGTGAAGCGGTCGGGCAGAAGTCGAACGAGGCGGGACATGGGAAGGGAGGAAGAACGGAAAAGCGGCGGCGCGGGGCGCCGGAAACGGGGCGTATTGTAGACCCGCACCGTCGCGGACCCGTCGCGAGAAGGCCGCAAGCGTCCGCGCGCTGAGGCAGTCTGCGGATCTTTACGCGCTCAAGGCGTCATCGCCAGCGCCAGATCGAACGCTTCCACCAGCGACGCGTGGTCGGCCACGCCCTGGCCGGCGATGTCGAATGCGGTTCCGTGGTCCACGCTGGTGCGCACGAACGGCAGGCCGACGGTGACGTTCACGCCGTGGTCCAGGCCCAGATACTTCACCGGGATGAGGCCCTGGTCGTGGTACTGCGCCACCACGATGTCGAACTCTCCGCGGCGGGCGCGCATGAAGACGGTATCGCCCGGCCAGGGGCCGCTGGCATCGATGCCTTCCGCGCGGGCGGCAGCGATGGCCGGTTCGATGATGTCCATGTCTTCGCGGCCGAACTTGCCGCCTTCGCCCGCATGCGGATTCAGACCCGCGACGGCGACGCGCGGCTGCGCGATGCCCATCTGGCGGCAGGCGCGATCCGCAAGCCGCATCGCGGTCAATTCGGCCTGCGGCGTGATGCGCGCCATGACGTCGGCCAGTGCGACGTGGATGGTCACGAGCAGCACGCGCAGCTCATTGTTGGCCAGCATCATCGCAAAGTCCTGCGTGCCGGAGCGGTCCGCCAGGATTTCGGTGTGGCCCGGATAGTCGATGCCGGCCTCGTGCATGGACTTCTTGTTCAGCGGGGCGGTCACGATGGCGCGGATGTGTCCGGCAAGCGCATCGTCGATGGCCGCGCACACATAATCGTAGGCGCCGCGGCCCGCCAGGGCGCTGACCTTACCCAGCGGCAGGTCCGCGGGCAGGGTGGGGCTGCAAGCCACCACCTGGATGCCAGCCGCGTCCGGCCGGGCCTGGCTGATGTCCGCGATCTCGGTGATATCCAGGCGGGCGCCCAATTGCGTCGCCGCGCGGCGCAGCGCGCCAGCATCGCCATACACCACACAGGGCGCGCCCAATCCCTGCGCACAGGCTTTGACGACGATTTCGGGACCGATGCCGGCGGCATCGCCCATGGTGATGCCCACAGGCAGGAGAGTGTTCACGATGGTGGCCGTGGGCGCTTACTGAGCGGTGTTCTTGGGAGGATCGATGGGCGCGCATTCGAACGTGACCGTGGCGCGCTTGGAACCCAGCCCGGTGGCGTGGTTGGACGTCACGCTGGGCTTGACCAGCTTGCGGCCAAGCGACTGGCAGTGCTGGTCGGCGCGCTGCAATGCCTGGTTCTTGATCTCGACCCAGCTCAGCAATTGCGTGCCGGAACTATAGGTGACGCTGTATTGGTCCTTGTTGACGGACGTGACCTCGCTCATGCTGGAACACGCGGTCAACAGGACGAGGAGGGCGGCGGCAGGGGCAAGGCGAGCAAGCATGAAAAATCCAGGATTCGCGACAGGCCCCATTACACCACCATGTGACGCCTGCCGGAAAGACGCGCGAGGGGCGCGCGGCGGCTCAGGGAGCGGCAACCGCGCTGCGCCGATCAACCTTGCGGCTGAGCACGATCGAGGTCTGCGTCTGCTTCACGCCGTCGATAAGTCCGATACGGTCCAGCAGCGCGTCCAGTTGTTCGTGGGTCTCGCAGCGCAGGAAGATCAGGTAGTCGTAGGGGCCGCTGACCGAGGACACTTCCTCGACCTCCGGCATCCGCTCCAGTTCACGGATCACGGCGGCCGGCGTCTTGGGCAGCACGCTGATGAAGCAATAGGCGCGCACCGCCGCCTCTTCGAGCAGCCGGCCCAGGCGCACGCCGTAGCCGGAAACGATGCTTTCGCGCTCCAGCCGCGCGATGCGCGCCACCACGGTGGTGCGCGCCAGCCCAAGCTTGCGCGCGAGGATGGCGGCGGGTTCGCGCGCATTGGCCTGCAGAAGGCTCAGCAGTTGCCGGTCGATGGCGTCAAGTCGTTCGTTCATGCGATGAGCGATGGCGTTGAGCGGGAAGGCGAAGTGGCGACGGTACAGGCGCCTGCCTGCCCGCGTCAATGCGTTGCCGCTAGCCGTCGGACTCGGGCGGAATGCCGCCGTGATAGATGCGGCCGTCGAACTCGAAGCGTGTGATGGTCTTGTGCGCGGCATCGAAGATGCGGTCCCGGCTGGTGGCGTCCAGGCCGTCGTGGTCCGCAAAGCTGAAACGGCACAGGTCGATGTCGCTGTCATAGAACGCGCTGTGCACGAAGCGGCTGACGTCCGATTCGTGCGCAAAATGGGCGAACTCGCGCAGTTGCTCCATTTCGTGGAACGAGCCGTTGCGGCTGACCAGCAGCATGCCGAACTTGCGCTCTTCGTCCGCCATCGGTTCGGGCGGCGGCGCCGCGCCATCGCCGTGCGGATCCTGGCAATCGAAATGCGCGCCGGCCTCACGCATGGCGGCCAGCACGCGTTGCCATTCCGGTTCTTCCAGCGTCAGACGGGCCATCATGTAGAACAGCCGCTGCCGGCCCAGCGTGCGAGGTTCGGGCCCGCCCACATAACTGGGCCATGGCGTCGAAGCGTCCAGTCCGGCCAGCTCGGCCATTCTGCTGTCAGAATAGCCCAGCCTGTCTTGCAGCCGTTGCAGCGACTGGGCGCTTGGCGGGACATAGTTCTGGATCGTTTTCATGTGCGCGCTCCGGTTGAGCCGGGCGCCCGGAGACAGCGCCGGCGGCGTGCGCCGCGGTGCCTCTTGCGGCTACGCTTCATGCTAGCGCCGCGTCCGGTGCTTGCCTAGCCGCGGCAGGGGAGGCGCGCCGCTTGCTGTCAGCCCTGGCGCGCCCGGCCGCCATGCTAGGATTCGCGCCAGATTTCATCGCCAGGAGGCTTACATCATGGACATCCAGGAACAGATCGCCGTTGTCGTGCACACCATCTCGCATCAGGGTGGGCGCATCGACGCGCTCAATACCACGCTGCTCTCGATGCTGCATCTGGCGAAGAATTCGCCGGGCCTGCGCGAGGCCATCGAGGCGCAACTGGAGCAGAATTACTCCGGCCTGCTGGCGCGTTCCGAGAATCCGCAATACGTCGCGGGTTTCGAAAGCGTGCGTGACATGGTCCTGACCGCCCTGAAGTGATGCGCCCGGCGGCAGTTACCCACAGGTTCTGTGGACAAGCCTTGGGATAGCGCGGGCATAGATTCACAAACTCCTTCAATTACAACGGCTTGCGCGAGGCGGTCAAAAGCGGCGCCATTGCGCCGAAGCAACGCGCAACCGGCCCGCCGCCACGGCAGGCCAAGCCCGGGTAATATGCGGCCCCATGCGGAATCAGTATTCATTGGATGGCCGGAACCGCGCCCTCGTGGCGCGCGTTTCGGAAGCGGCAAAGCTGGCGGCATTTGACCCCGGCAAGCTTTCCCCCGAGGCGAGGGAGAGCTGGGAGCGCATGGGCCATGGCTTCAAGGCCTGGCACGACTTCGACCAGCGTCACCCGATCCTGCGCCGCCTTGCAAAGCTGCCCATCATCGGCATGCTGTACCGCAACGCGCGCCGCCGCCATGTGCAGCGCGCAAACGGCAAACTGGTGTTCTGAACGCGCCCGCCGCTATTTGCGGCGGCGCGCGTAGACCTGATAGGCCAGCCACACCAGCACGCCGAGCGCCACTGCCACGGCCAGCTTGGTTTCCACGCCGTGCAGGCGTCCCAGCAGCGCTTCGATAGTCCGGCCGAAGACAAAACCCAGCAGGCTGAAGCAGAGCGCCCAGATCATGGCGGCGATGGCGTTCAGCACCAGGTAACGCAAGGCCGGCACTTTGGACACGCCCACGGCAACCGGCCCCACCGTACGCAACCCATACAGAAAGCGCAGCGCCAGTATGAATCCGTTGGGATATCGGTCGATGGCCGCCAGCGCCTTGCCGAACGCCGGCTTGGCGCGGATGCGCTGCACGTAGCGATGGTCGCGGTAGCGACGGCCCAGCAGGAACAGCAGTTGATCCGCCATGAACGAGCCGGCGAACGCGCAGAGCATGACGTAGGGCAGATGGAACAATCCCTGGTGCGCCAGGAATCCCGCAAACACCACCACGCTTTCGCCTTCCAGGAAGGTCCCGCCCAGCACGGCCCACAGGCCATAGTCCGCGATGAATTGATGCAGTTCCGCGTTCATGCTGTCCTTTCTTCCACGATGCGCGCGAGCGTCACCAGTGCGTGCGAGATCTCCGGCGTGATGCGTTGTCCGCAACTGATGCGCAGGAAGTGGTTGTAGCGGGCGCCATTGGAGAACATCGCGCCGGGCGCCACGCGAATCCCTTGCCGCAGCCCGGCCTCGAAGACGTCCATGCCCGACACGCCCTCGGGCATTTCCACCCAGAGCAGCATCCCGCCTTGCGGCACGCTCAGCCGCGTGCCCCGCGGAAAATGCGCGGCGATCGCCTCGGCGGTCAGGTCGCGCTGCGTCTTCAGTTCTCGCCGCAGCCGGGCCAGATGGCGATCGTAGGCGCGCGAGCCCATGTACTCCGCCACGGCGATCTGCGCCAGCGGTTCGTTGGGCCGGCTTTGCGCGAACTTCAGCATGGCGATCCGGGCTTTCCACCGGCCGCCCAGCAGCCAGCCCAGCCGCATGCCGGGGGCCAGCGTCTTGTGCATCGACGAACAATAGATGACGTTGCCCGTGGCGTCCCAGGATTTCGCCGCGGCCAGCGGGGTGTCGTCGTCGGTCAGTGCGCCGTATGTGTCGTCTTCAATGAGCGGCACCTGCTGGCGCTCGCACAGCGCCACCAGCCGCGCCTTGTGCGCGTCGGGCATAACGCAACCGAGCGGATTCTGGAAGTTCGGCACGACGACGACGGCGCGGATATTGCCGTGCGTCTGGAAGGCCAGGTCCAGCGCTTCGATCGACAGCCCGTGCTGGGGGCTGGTGGGAATCTCGAGCGCGCGCATGCCGAGGCTTTCCAGGATCTGCAGCAGACCGAAGTAGGCGGGCGATTCCACGGCGATGGTGTCGCCCGGCCGGGCGACGGCACGCAGCGCCAGATTCAGGGCCTCGATACAGCCATGCGTGACGATGACGTCGTCCGGCGTGGCGTTGATGCCGTTGGCCAGCGCGCGACGGGCCAGCACGCCGCGCAGGTCAGGATGCCCTTGCGGCGGTACCGGGCTGACCAGCACCTCGGGCGACTGCCGCAGTGCGCGCGTCATCGCCTGCTTGAGCGCCTCCATCGGATAAGCCTGGGGCACCGCCGCGGCCAGCGCAAAGTTGGCGCTGACCGGGTGCGCTTCACATTTGGCGATGAAGTCCGAAACCCGGTCGTGGATGCCGACATACTGCGCCGCGCCCAGGGTCTGGCGGATGTCCGGCTCGGCCACGGGCGGAATGCTGTTGCGGCGAGGTTTCAGCACGAAGTAGCCGGAGCGGGGACGGGCCTCGATCAGGCCATCGTCCTCGAGCTGGCGGCAGGCCTGCAGCGCCGTGGACAGGCTGACATGATGGGTGCGCACCAGCGTGCGAACCGAGGGCATGCGCTGGGCGGGGGCCAGCACGCCAGTCTGGATAGCGCGCCGGTAGTGATTGGCCAGGCGTAGGTACAGCGGTTGAGGTTCCATGCGCCGATCTTGCTCCCCGGAGTTGGACGGTGGGTAGGCACAGATGCAGGCAAAGTACACCATAACAGCCACAAAATCGACCCTCTGCATCGGTACAGAAAGCCGATTTTTGTGGCTGTTGCGCAAAGCAGGGCGCGCGTAGCCTGTGATGGTCCTTTTGGAGATCATCATGACCCCGCATTCCGACCCCGCCTCGCCAGGCCTTCGCCTGGAACTACCCGCCGGCGCCAGCCGGAGTTTCGTCCTGCGCGCAGGCGCTGCCGTTGTCTGCGTCGAAGGCAGCGTGCGCGTCGAGGAAGCGGCAAGCGGCCTGGAAGCCGCAGGCGGCCTGCATCGCGTCGTACCGGCCCGGCTCAACGCGGGCGAGGTTCACGGGGTGTCCTACGGCGGCGCGGTGCGCCTCACCGCGCTGGATAGTGCGCAGGTGATCTGCCTGAATTGCACCGGGCGCCTTGGCACGATCCTGCGCCACGTCGCCAATGTTTTTCGCGGTTTTCTGTCGAAAAACGGAAACATTCGCGTGGGTGCGCTGCGCAAGATTTCAAAATGATGTATGATTCACACATCAGACGCGGGGTGGAGCAGTCTGGCAGCTCGTCGGGCTCATAACCCGAAGGTCGTAGGTTCAAATCCTGCCCCCGCAACCAGTTTCAAGCAGTACCCGGTCTCCCGGCGGCGCGTTTCAAATGCGCCCGGCAAGACCGCAGTAAAAAAAGCCGCGACATTGTCGCGGCTTTTTTTTCGCCTGGCGATTGCGTTGGGTCATGCGCGGTTCGCGTCCGGAGTTTCCCGGGTATCCGCGGCCGCACACGGCCGCAACCCTGCGCTACCATGGGCCACGCGCGCTACATTGCCGCACAGAAGGAGTGTCCATGGGAACCGCAAAATACGATCATCCCGGCTACGTTGCTGATACGGGCGCTGAGGGCAAGTACCACGTGGGCATCTGGTGCCCGCACGGGTATCCCGCCCACATCCATATCGGCCGTCCGGCCGACCGCGGCGATCCCTCTGCCTTGCTGAGGCTGCGCATCCCCGACGGCGTGTTCCAGTCGCTGCCGGACGATCCCGAAACCCTGTGCCGCCGCGCGCTCGGTCAGGCGCTAGATGCCGGCCTGCTGCGCAGCGTCGCGGTCGACGGCGAATATCAGGAACTGCGTTTCCAGCTCGATGCCGAGCCCTGGTCCGGCCCCATGCACGCGGCCGAGCGCGCCTGACACGATCCCCAGAACGCGGCAGTTACCCACAGGGATTGTGGAAAACCCTTGGGATAGCTGCTGCGTATATCGAATTTTTCCCGCAAAAACATAGGCTTGGCGTCTGCGGTCAAGAAATGGCCGCTGCGAGCCATTCGGGACAAGGGAACGCGCAGATGCGACGCGCGCTCGTGGGAAGCCCACTGACGCCGTGAGACAATCTGCGCCCCATGGCTGCGCCGTGCTTTCGTCCCTTTTCCTTCCGACTTCTCCCGCATGCTCTCCGCCTTTTCCCGCTCGCGTCCCGTCATGAAGGCGACGACGCCATGAGCCTGTCCGCCAAACGCGTTGCCGTCATCGGGGGCGGCCCCGCCGGTCTCATGACGGCGGAAAGGCTGAGCGAAGCCGGGGCGCAGGTGGACGTCTTCGACGCCATGCCCTCGGTGGGACGCAAATTCCTGATGGCGGGACGGGGCGGTCTGAACTTGACGCACAGCGAGCCCGCCGAGCCTTTCCTTGCCCGCTTTGGCGACGGCGCCCCGTTCGTGCAGCCATGGCTGCAGACGATAGACGGCGCCGGTCTGCGCGATTGGGCGCATGCGTTGGGTATCCAGACATTCGTGGGCTCGTCGGGCCGGGTGTTTCCGCAGGAGATGAAGGCGGCGCCGCTGTTGCGGGCCTGGCTTGCCCGGCTGCGCGGACAGGGCGTGCGGTTTCATATGCGGCATCGCTGGCTTGGCTGGCGTGGTGACAATCCCGGCGTGGACTTGCTGCGCTTTGCGACGCCCGACGGTGAAGCGCGCCATGCAGCGGATGCGGTCGTGCTGGCGCTGGGCGGCGGCAGTTGGGCCAAGCTGGGATCCGATGGCGCCTGGGTGCCGGATCTGCAGGCGCACGGCGTGCCGGTTGCGCCATTGCGGCCCGCCAACTGCGGGTTCGACGTGGACTGGTCCGATCATTTTCGCAGCCGCTTTGCCGGCCAGCCGGTCAAGTCGGTGGCCATGTCCTGCGGCGGGCCTGTCCGCCAGGGCGAATTCGTCGTGTCCGAAACGGGCATTGAAGGCAGCCTCGTCTATGCATTGTCCGCAACCCTGCGCGACCAAATCGAGGCCGATGGCAGCGCCGTGGCCATGCTGGATCTTGCACCGGACTGGCCGCACGCAAAGGTGATGGCGGCGGTGACGCATCCGCGCGGCGCCCGCTCGATGTCAAGCCATCTGCAAAGCCGACTGGGACTGACGGGGGTGAAGGCGGGCTTGCTGCGGGAATGCGCCAGCGCCGAAGACTTCAAGGACCCCGAGCGCCTCGGTCAGCGGATCAAGGCCTTGCCGTTGACGCTGCGGCGAGCTCGCCCGATCGACGAAGCGATCAGCACGGCGGGCGGGGTTGCGTTCCAGGGACTGACGGCCGGGCTGATGCTCAACGCCGTGCCCGGCGTTTTCTGTGTGGGGGAAATGCTGGATTGGGAGGCGCCGACGGGCGGCTACCTGCTGACCGCCTGCATGGCCAGCGGCGCATGCGGCGCGGCCGGCGTGATTGATTTTTTGAAGGGACAGGCTTGAAAGGTCTGTCCTGAACCCGCATCCCTGAGTGGGCTGCGAGCCCCGGAAGATCAGGAACCCGTGGGGTGCGGCGCCATGCTCATCGGGGCGCGGGGCGCAAGATCGCTAACGACGTGACCAACCACCGGCGGCTCGCCTTCGGGCTGCGAGATGATGCCGATCACACGGGTGATGGCACTGGCGGGAATGGTGGTGCCGTGGGCGGGATCCTGCACCAGTTGCCAGATCGTGGCGTTCGCCATGCCCGTGTCGCCCTCGGTCAGGTCGAGGTTGTCCAGGCAGTTGCGTGCAAAGGAAGACCAATCCGAAGCGTTGCACGGCAGACCGTGTGAGGTTGCCAAGCGGGCCAGGGCCAGCGGCGCGTCTGCCTGGCTTGCGGCGTGTTGGGCAGCGGTGCCCAGCGTGACGTCCAGGGACAGCAGGCGGAGAAACTCAACAACGTTGTCCGTGCTCATCTTGTAGTCTCCTTCCTTTGGGGGCTGTACTCTGCGATCGCCAGCCGGGCCGCTTGCCGGGTTGTCATCCCGGACCTTGTCCCAGCATCGACACCAGCGACTGTTTCAGGCGCGGCGAAAAAATCGGCACCGTATGCGCTACGCCGCTGCGGTCGATGCCTTCTTTGAGTTCGACTGACTGCCCCAGAAAAATTTCCGGTGCGGCAGAAATTTCGTTGTACCGCGCCAGCAATTCATTGACCTGGGCCTGCGCGTCCGCCAGCGTGCTGCTATCCGCCAGCTTGCCGGCGGCATGGGTCTGCAAGATGCGATGCAGGTCGTCGATGAACAGCGCCAGGGCGGCCTGTCCGCGGCACTGGGGCTGTTCCCAGCCCCAGCCTTGCGGGCTGGCGCCAGCGGATTGTGATGCTTGTTTCTTCGTCATGTGCGCATCCTAATCCATTGGCGGCAAATACGCGACAGGCGAGAATGCGTCGCAAGTGTCACCGGCGCGTAAGGGTGGTGACGGTTTTTTGTCGGTGTTGTTACACGTGACCGGCTTGTGTCACCGAGGCGGCCTTTGAGGTATGCTGGGTTCGGTTTTTTCCATGCCCAGACAGGAGATGTTTATGAAGAACAAAGTCTTTCTCGTCATGATGCTTTCTATTGCTGCGCTGACGGCGGGGTGCAACACCGTCGCCGGGGCCGGTAAAGATATTCAGCGGGGCGGGGAAAAGATCGAAGGAGCCGCGGAAAAGCGGTAGGGCATCAGGCCCTTTGCCGTCATGACGGCGCAAGGCCGCGCAGGAAGTGCCGTACTTGGGCACTTTCGGCGTGGCCTTTTTGCAGCCGCTGGCATAATCGCGAAAGTCCGAATAGCAATGGCGGGAAGAATCATGCGCAAGTCTGTATGGGTGGCTGTCACGTTGGCGGCCACGTTGGCCGGATGCGCCAGCACCGGGGTCTACGAGTCGGAAACCGCAAAGAAGGAAACCTTCAGCGTCGACACCAATTATCAGGCGGCATTCCGCCGAGCCGGCGAATACGTGCGCGCGTGCCATACGCAGGTCAGCCATCCTTATGGCGTCTCTTATGCCTGGCGCCATAGCCTTGGCGAGAAGGGCGCGCCGGACGAAATCCAGCTTTACAAGGTCGGCCAGCCGGCAACCGTGCTCGAACTGATTTCCGCGGAGGCCGATGGTCCCGCCACCTCCAAGGTGACCGTGACGGTGCTGGGCGAAGGGCGCTGGGACGAGGCCGAGATCGCGGCGGCGCGCAAGTCGATACAGAGCGCGACGCCGACGTGCCGTAGCGCGACCGGCGGCTAATACCATGGACGCCCGCGCCCAGCAGCTCCGCGCAAACGGCACGTCGTTCGCGCTGCTGGCCGGCGCGTTTCGTTTTCTGGGATGGTTGAATGGCGGTGCCGCCCTGATCCTGGTCGGATTCACATTGGGCATCGTGGGGCCGGACATCGCCGCGCCCGATCTGCAGATTCCCCTGCTGTTTTTCCTGGCCGGTCTGGTGCTGGCCGGCCTGGGGGTGGCGTTTGCGTACCTGGCGCAGGTCAGCCTGTTGCGGCAAGGCTACAGCGGCCACCTGACGCGAGGCCACTGGCCCGCGCAATTGCTGGCGCTGATTTGCTTCGTGGCAAGCATGCTGGCCTTCTGCGCGGCTTGCTGGTTCGCGGCCGGACAGGCCGTGACGGCGACACCACAGGCGGCGGCCTACGCTCAGCGGTAAAAGCGCGGGTAAACCCGTATGCGCAAAAATATTGGACTTGTGTAGATGGTCGGAATAATATGCGCACTGCGTATATAAATCCTCTTTTTGGGGCCCGTCATGAGCATCTCCCAGCAAGCCTTCCTGCGCGACGCCATGCGCCGCCTCAACCTCACCCGCGACGTGTTTGCCACGCGCATTGGCGTCAAGCGCCGGGCGCTTGATACCTGGCTTCTGCCTGAAGGTTCGCAGGAATTCCGCGCGATGCCGGAAGTCGTGCAGCGCTTTGTCAGCGAAATCGTGCAAAACGGTGTGCTGCTGGAAAAATATACGCAAAGCGTACAAGATGGTCCCCTGCGTGATCGCATCGCCGTTGAAGGCAAGAACCAGCTTCTGTCGGTAGACCAGTTCACCCGCGACTCCGTCGAAGACCTGTTCCGCGTGGCCGACATGATGCAGCCCATCGCGCGCCGTCAGAAGGTCTCGCGCGTGCTGGAAGGCGCCGTGCTGGGCAACCTGTTCTTCGAGGCCAGCACCCGCACCCGCGTCAGCTTCGGTTCCGCCTTCTGCCGCCTGGGCGGCTCGGTGTGCGACACCACCGGCTTCACGTTCTCGTCGATGGCCAAGGGCGAGTCCATCTACGACACCAGCCGCGTCATGAGCGGCTATGTGGACGCGATGGTCATCCGCCACCCCGATCAAGGCTCGGTGGCGGAATTTGCGCGCGCCACGAACATTCCCGTGGTCAACGGCGGCGACGGCCCGGGCGAACACCCCAGCCAGGCGCTGCTGGACCTGTACACCATCCTGACCGAGTTCTCGCGCCTGGGTAAGTTGCTGGACGGCGCGCACATCGCGATGGTCGGCGACCTGAAATACGGCCGCACCGTGCATTCGCTCATCAAGCTGATGGCGCTGTACAAGAACGTGAAGTTCTCGCTGATCTCGCCCAAGGGCCTGGAGATGCCGACCTACATCGTCGAGCAGGCCAGCCGCAACGGCAACATCATCGAACAGAAGTCTTCGCTGGCCGAAGGCCTGGCCGGCGCCGACGTCATCTACGCGACGCGCGTTCAGAAGGAGCGCTTCGCCAACGAAGAGAACGAAGGCTACACGCCGGACTTCCAGGTCAACCGCGCCATCATCGACGCCTATTGCAGCCCCGAGACCATCGTGATGCACCCGCTGCCGCGCGACAGCCGCCCGGGCGCCAACGACCTCAGCGTGGACCTGAACCACGATCCGCGTCTGGCCATCTTCCGCCAGACCGATAACGGCATTCCCATCCGCATGGCGATCTTCGCCGTGCTGCTGGGGGTGGAAGGGCTGGTGCAGCATTCGCTGCGTGACGTGACGTGGCAGCATCCGTCGCATGTCGGTCCCGACGATTCGGTCTTCCACGGCCTGGATTGACGTCAACGGTTCTTGGCGGCGCCGCAAGCGCGGCCCCGCCGCGGTGAATTCAAGCATAATCCGCGCTGGTTTTTCGGGCGCGCGCCGCTGCCAGGCGCGCACGCCGTTCTTGGGCGGATGAGCTTATGTCTTCGAGCAGTACCGGTGTTCCTCCTGCAGCCCCCGCAAACGCGGTCCCCGCAAACGCGGCCGGCGGCCAGGATTGCTACCTGAGCGCATCCAACGCGCAGGCCTGGGAAGCGGTCTATCAATCGGTCGACGCCGATACGCGCGGCCAGGTTGCGGCGGTGGTGTCGGACCACGCCACGCAGCTCGTCGATGCCTTCTATTCGACCTTGCTCGCCGATGCCGAGGCCGGCCCGCGGCTCTCGCATGAAATTGTGTCGACACGCCTGCATCGCGGCATGACGCATTGGTTGAAGGGCCTGCTGTGTGTGCGCGACCAGGGCGACATCGACGTGCTGTTGGCCACGCAGAAAAAGGTCGGCGAGGTCCATGCGCGCGTCCACATTCCGATCCATCTGGTGATGGCAGGCGCCCGCATCCTGAAGAACGAGATTGCGCAGCGTCTGCGCGCAAGCGGCATGGATGGCATGGCGACATCGGTGGCCACGCAATACGTCTGCAACCTGTTCGATCTGGCGATCGAGCAGATGAGCCGCGCGTTCATGCGCGACATCAACCGCGGCGCGCGCAACGACGAGGCCTATCGCCTCTTCGCGCTGGGGCAGAACATCTCGACCGAACGGGAGCGCCAACGCGCCGCGTTGCTGGAGTGGAGTCAGGCGGTGCTGATCGGCCTGCATTACCGGACGCCGGAGCAGGCGCTGCCGCGTCTGGCAGCCTCGGAGTTCGGTCTGTGGCTGCAGCACAAGGGCGCGGTGCTCTTTGAAAGCGCGCCGGCGCTACGCCAGATCACGGAGGCCGTGGCGCGCCTGGATGACACGGTGCTGCCGCGGATGATGCAAGGCAGCGGCCACGAACAGGAATCGCTGCCCGACCAGGTTCGTGAACTGCAAGAGCTGGTGGCGCGTATCAAGCATCTGCTCAACGGCCTGTTCGACATGGTGGCCGAGATCGAAAGCGGCAGCGATCCGCTCACCAACGTGCTGAACCGGCGATTCCTGCCGTCCGTCATCGGCCGTGAGATCTCGCTGGCCCAGCGTCAGCGGTCAAGCTTTTCGGTGCTGCTGCTGGACATCGATCACTTCAAGGCCATCAACGATGCGCATGGCCACGCGGGAGGTGACCAGATCCTGCGCCAGTTCGCCGAGGTCGTCCATCAGACCTGTCGTTCCAGCGACTTCGTGTTCCGTTATGGCGGCGAGGAATTTCTGGTCGTGCTGGTGGACACGGGACCCGGCGCCGCGCTGGCCGCCGCTGAAAAACTCAATGCCGAAATCCGCCGGCACCGCTTCATGCTTGCCGAGGCGGGCGCGCTGCAGGTGACGGCCAGCATCGGCGTGGCGACCTTCGATGGCCATCCCGACTACGCGTATCTTATCGATCGCGCCGACAAGGCGTTGTACAAGGCCAAGCAGGCCGGCCGCGACCGCAGCGTCGAGGCATGAAAAAGGGCTGCTCCGTCAGGGGCAGCCCTTGTTGCCGATGCCGGTAAAGGCTTAGATCTTCTTTTCGCCGCCCAGCGCCTCGACCAGCTCGGCCATCATCTTGGCCAGTTCGCCGGTCATCAGCATCATGTCGGAATCGAACTTTTCGTCGTCATTCGCGGCGACGCCTTCGTTGCCTTCCTTCAGTACGTCCAGGGGCGCCACGCGCTTGACGTCCAGGCCTTCGGTCAGCACGAACGACACGCGGTCGGCCCAGGTCATGGCCAGGCGCGTGCACTGCTTGCCGGACTGGATGTGGCGGCGCACGTCGTCGGCGTCAATGGAGTGCTTGACGTAGCGGATGGCCGCGCCGCTTTCGCCGGACGAGCGCAGCTCGGTGTCCTGGTCGATGGTGAAGTTGCTGGGCGCTTCGTCCTCGGCCAGCCAGCCGGTCATGGCCGACGCTGGCGATTGGGCGACGTACAGGTTTTCCAGCGGGAAGGGATCGACGCACTTGGCCAGCAGGCCGATGACTTCGTCGGCCTTGGCCGACGCAGCCGCGTCAATGACGAGCCAGTTGTTCTTCGGGTCGATCCACACGCGCGTGTCGCGATAGACGCTGAAGGCGCGCGGCAGAAGCTCGTCGGTGACGCGCTCCTTGATTTCCTTCATCTGCTTGCGGCCCGGCTTGTAGCCTTGCTGCTCTTCGATTTCCTGGGCGCGCGCCTTGGCGACCTGGTTGATCACGGTGCCCGGCAGAAGCTTCTTTTCAGCGCGCAGGCTGAGCAGGATCTGGCCATTGACTTCGTGGGCCAGACCGCCGTTCTCGCGCGGGGGCACCCAGCCCAGGCTTTGCATTTCGAGGTTGTTGCCGGACTGGTACGCATGTTTTGCCAGCGTGTCTTCAAGCTGATCGCCGGTCAGGGTCCAGGGCGAGGAGAGGCGGTAAATCTTGAGGTTCTTGAACCACATGAGCGTCGGCCAAAAGGGTTGATTCTATACGACACGGCGGCTTTGCCGAAGGGGCTGAGTACGCCCGCAACAGGCGACACGTTCTGTCACTGACAGCGATCAGCCTATCCGGTAATGTCCCGCGCACCAACGTGAGATTGGAGTAAATACATGAAAATCATTGGCGCGATCCTGATTGTCCTGGGCGTGGTTGCCTTGGCCTACAAGGGCTTCAGCTACAAGTCCGAGGAAACGGTCCTGCAGATCGGATCCGTGAAGGCCACCGCGGAAACCGAGAAGTCGGTTCCCATCCCGACGTGGGCAGGCATTGCCGCGATCGTGGCGGGTGTGGTCGCGATCGGCGTGGGCATGCGTCGTTGATCCGCGCCGGCCGCGAGGCCGGCCGTGTGCCATCGAAAGGCATGAAGAGGGCGGTCGCATTGCGGCCGCCCTTTGTCTTGGCACGAGCGGTCGCACGATCCGCGGCCACAAAAAAAAGCGGCCCGGCTCAATAAAGAGTCGGGCCGGTACGGGAGCACACAATGCCGCGTCATAAAAGGCTCGCGGGGAACGCGGCATCGGTGTCAGAAGAGCAACCCTGCAATCGTCTGACAGGGGGATCAATCGTCAGGCAATCTTGCGCAAGGCCGTAATCTGAGCGCTCAGTCTACTGGCGCCGGTCTGACATGGTCCTGAAAGTGCGAATAAAAAAAAGCTCCCATAAGGAGCTTTTGAAAGGCCGGGCAGGCGCAGCAGTCCCGCCCGGCGGGGGATGGTCTATCAGGCGTTGATGTCGTTGTCCTTGGATTCGCGCACGAACAGCGTACCGATGACCAGGGTCATGACCGCGATGATGATCGGATACCAGAGGCCGTCGTAGATGTTGCCGGTGGCAGCCACCACTGCGAACGCGACGGGAGGCAGGAAGCCGCCGAACCAGCCGTTGCCGATGTGGTAGGGCAGGCTCATCGACGTGTAGCGGATGCGCGTCGGGAACATTTCCACCAGCATGGCGGCGATCGGGCCGTACACCATGGTCACGTACAGCACCAGGATCGTCAGCAGCACCACGACCATCACGTTGTTGGTCTGGGCCGGATCGGCCTTGGCCGGGTAGCCGTGGCTGCGGATGGAGGCGGTCAGCGTCTTGTCGAGTTCAGCAACCTTGGCCTTGAACTCGGCGGGCGCCAGCGAGCGGCCGTCGAACGAGGTGAACTCTTCGTTGCCGATCTTGACGCGGGCCACCGAACCGGCCGGAGCTGCTTCGTTGCGGTAGTTCACCGAGTTGCGGGCCATGAACGACTTGATCACGTCGCAAGAGCTGGTGAACGACGCGGTGCCCACGGGGTTGAACTGGAACGAGCAAGTGCTGGGGTCCGCGATCACGGTGACCGGAGCGGACGCCTGCGCCTTTTCCAGCGCCGGGTTGGCGAAGTGCGTGAGGCCCTGGAAGATCGGGAAGTAGGTCGCGGCAGCGATCAGGCAGCCCGCCATGATGATGGGCTTGCGGCCGATCTTGTCCGACAGCGCGCCGAAGATCACGAAGAACGGCGTGCCCAGCAGCAGCGCGATGGCGATCAGGATGTTCGCGGTGTTGGCGTCGACCTTCAGCGTCTGCGTCAGGAAGAACAGGGCGTAGAACTGACCCGTGTACCAGACCACGGCCTGGCCGGCGGTCAGGCCCAGCAGCGCCAGGAGCACGACCTTCAGGTTCTTCCATTGGCCGAACGATTCGGCGATCGGCGCCTTCGAACCCTTGCCTTCTTCCTTCATGCGCTTGAAGGTGGGGGATTCGTTCAGCTGCAGCCGGATCCAGACCGAGATGCCCAAAAGCACGACCGAGATCAGGAACGGAATGCGCCAGCCCCAGGCCTTGAAGTCGTCTTCGCCCATGAACGTGCGGATGCCCAGGATGACCAGCAGCGACAGGAACAGACCCAGCGTTGCGGTGGTTTGAATCCAGGATGTATAGAAGCCGCGGCGGCCGTGCGGGGCGTGTTCGGCAACATAGGTTGCCGCGCCGCCGTACTCGCCGCCGAGCGCCAGGCCTTGCAAGAGGCGCAGGACGATCAGGATGGCGGGAGCGGCCAGGCCGATGCTCGCGTAGCTGGGCAGGATGCCGACGAGGAACGTGGACAGGCCCATGATCACGATCGTGACCAGGAAGGTGTATTTACGTCCGACCAGGTCGCCCAGCCGGCCAAACACCAGCGCGCCGAACGGCCGCACCGCGAAACCGGCCGCGAAGGCCAGCAGCGCGAAGATGAAGCCCGCGGTCGGGTTCACGCCGGAGAAAAAGTGTTGGGCAATGATGGCTGCGAGCGAGCCGTACAGATAGAAGTCATACCACTCGAACACCGTGCCGAGTGAAGACGCGAAGATGACCTTGCGCTCCTCCTTGGTCATCGGACGCGGATCCGCGGATGGACCGCGGCCTGCCATGGTAGTTGTGCTCATGATGTCTCCTCGTTTTTTAGGCCGGCGGTTTTCCGCCGTGCTTGACCCTCCGCCGGCGAGACCGACATCGAGCTATCGCCACATTGGGGGCCGAGGCTGACGAGGTTCTGACGTGACCCTTACTTGAATCTTAAAATTGAAACAAACAGTAAACGCGCCTGGGAAGGCTAGGGATAGTCCTTAGCTGTCGGACGTCTCGGCTGGCGGCGTGTAGAGGGGAAAAACGACACGGATGCGGGTGCCTGGCAAGTCGGAGTGTTCGGTGGGATGGTCGCCGATTTCGACGCTCGCCTGATGCTTCTGCGTGATTTCGCGCACGATGGCCAGGCCCAGGCCGCTGCCGTCGGATGACGTGCCCAGCACGCGGTAGAAGCGGTCGAACACGCGCTCGCGTTCGTCGGGCGCAATGCCCGGTCCGGAGTCCTCGACTTCCAGGATGCCTTGGCCGTCCGCTTGCAGCACGCGCACGGTGATATGGCCGCCGCGCGGGGTGTAGCGCAGCGCGTTGTCGACCAGGTTGTTCAGGAGCTCGGCCAGCAGCAGCGGATTGCCATTGATCTCGACAGGCGTGTCCGAGCCTTCGAACCCCAGATCCGTGCTGAGCGACAGCGCCAGCGGCACCCAGTGCATGGTCTGCTCGTAAGCGATGGCGTTGATGTCGGTGCGTGTCAGGCCGATGGCGCTGGGATTTTCAGCCCGGGCCAGCAGCAGCAACTGATTGACGAGCCGGGTCGCGCGCTCGGAACCGGTCACGAGCTGGCGCAGGCTGGACTGCATTTCCTCGGGACTGGCGTCCCGCAGCGCCAGTTCAGCCTGTGTGCGCAATCCCGCCAGGGGCGTCTTCAACTGGTGCGCCGCGTCGGCCACGAAACGGCGCTGCGCCTGCACGTTGGCGGACAGGCGGTCCAGCAGGTCGTTCATGGCCGCGACCAGCGGGGCAATCTCGGAAGGCGCGGCGCGTTCGTCGATGGGCGAGAGGTCGTCGGGCCGGCGTGCGCGCAGCCGCTGCTGCAGCGCATTCAACGGCGCCACGCCGCGCGACAGGCCGAACCAGACGAGTAGCACGGCGATGGGCAGCACCACGAACTGCGGAATGATCACGCCCTTGATGATGTCGTTGGCGAGCTGCGTGCGCTTTTCCACGGTCTCGGCCACGATGAACAGCGCGGGCTGCGTGCCGGGCAGGTGCAGGTCCACCCAGGTGAAGGCCAGCCGGATGCCAAAGCCGCGCAGCGTGTCGTCTTCGTACTGGACTTCGCCGGGGCGGGGCTGGCCCACGGTGGTCGGCAGCGGCAGCGCGCGGTCGCCGCCCAGGTATTCGCCGCGGCTGCCCAGCGCCAGCCAGAACACGCTGTCCGTCTCGTCGGCGCGCAGCACGTCGCGGGCGGCATCGGTCATCTTCAGCACGGCGCGGCCATCCTGCGCGTGAACCTGGCGCGTCAGCACGTGCAGGTTGTTGGCCAGCGCGCGATCGTAGGGAACGTTGGCGATGTTCTGCGCCACCACGTAGGTGATGGCGACACTCATGGGCCACAAAAGGAACAGCGGCGCCAGCATCCAGTCCAGGATCTCGCCCAGCAGCGACCGTTGCGGCGGCGCGAAACTCGGGCCCTTGGACCCGGCTTGCATGATGTCCAGGGCTTCCTGGTTGAGCGGCTCTGGGGCGGGCTCAGCTTGCGAGGTACGCCGCACCCTGGTCCCGCTCAAGACAGTAGCCCAGGCCGCGCACGGTGACGATCTTCACGCCGCTGGGCTCGAGCTTTTTGCGCAGGCGATGCACATAGACCTCGATGGCGTTGGTGCTGACTTCCTCGCCCCATTCGCACAGGTGGTCCACGAGCTGGGTCTTGCTGACCATGCGGCCGCTGCGCGTCAGCAGGATCTCGAGCAGGCTGACCTCACGCGCCGACAGATCCAGCGTCTGGTCGTCGACGATGGCGACGCGGCCGGTCTGGTCAAAGAGCAGCTTGCCATGCTTGAGCATGGTGCCGCCGCCTCCCGCGCCGCGTCGCGTCAACGCCCGCACGCGGGCCTCGAGCTCGGACAGCGCGAATGGCTTGGCCATATAGTCGTCGGCGCCCAAGTCCAGGCCCTTGACGCGCTGTTCGATGCTGTCGGCGGCAGTCAAGATGAGGACGGGCAGGGCGGAATTGCGGGCGCGCAGGCGGCGCAGCACTTCAAGTCCGGCCAGCTGCGGCAGGCCGAGGTCCAGGATGAGCAGGTCGAAAGCCTGGGCGGCCAGCGCGGAATCGGCGGAAAGACCATCGCGCACGGCATCCACGGCATAGCCGTTGTGGCGCAACGAGCGGGACAGGCCGTCGGCCAGGATGCTGTCGTCTTCGGCGATCAGGATACGCATGGGCTGCTGCTAGGAAGAAACACCGCGGCCCGGGGGCGGAAAAAGGGCAAAATACCGGGATCGCTCCGGATTCTGTCACACGCCGCCGGGCTTGCCACTCAGGGTATACGTGCAAAGAACTGGCACACTGGTTATTTGTCCAGTACAATCCGATGCCATAATCTGAACCTCATTGCCAGACCCGCAGTTTTCCGACTTCCAGATACGTTACAGACAGGACTCCTCATGGACGACAAAACCACCAAGGCCGCCGCTTCGGAAAAAGCCAAGGCGCTTGCCGCCGCACTTTCGCAGATCGAAAAGCAGTTCGGCAAGGGCTCGATCATGCGCTACGGCGACAACGAGGTCTCGCACGACATCCAGGTGGTTTCCACGGGCTCGCTCGGTCTGGACATCGCGCTGGGCGTCGGCGGCTTGCCGCGCGGCCGCGTCGTTGAAATCTACGGTCCGGAATCGTCGGGCAAGACCACGCTCACGCTGCAGGTCGTCGCCGAAATGCAAAAGCTGGGCGGCACCTGCGCCTTCGTCGACGCCGAACACGCCCTGGATGTCCAGTACGCCTCCAAGCTGGGCGTCAATCTGTCCGACCTGCTGATCTCGCAACCGGACACGGGCGAACAGGCACTGGAAATCACCGACGCGCTGGTGCGCTCGGGCTCGGTCGACCTGATCGTCGTCGACTCGGTGGCCGCGCTGGTTCCCAAGGCTGAAATCGAAGGCGAAATGGGCGATTCGCTGCCCGGCCTGCAGGCCCGCCTGATGAGCCAGGCCCTGCGCAAGCTCACCGCCACCATCAAGAAGACCAACTGCATGGTCATCTTCATCAACCAGATCCGCATGAAGATCGGCGTCATGTTCGGCAACCCCGAAACCACCACCGGCGGCAATGCGCTCAAGTTCTACGCGTCCGTGCGTCTGGACATCCGCCGCATTGGCTCCATCAAGAAGGGCGACGAGGTCGTTGGCAACGAAACCCGCGTCAAGGTCGTCAAGAACAAGGTGGCGCCGCCGTTCAAGCAGGCTGAGTTCGACATCATGTACGGCGCCGGCATCTCGCGCGAAGGCGAAATCATCGACCTGGGTGTGGCCGCCAACGTCGTCGACAAGTCGGGCGCCTGGTACAGCTACAACGGCAACCGCATCGGCCAGGGCAAGGACAACGTCCGCGAATACCTGAAAGAACACAAGGACATGGCCATCGAGATCGAAAACCGCGTCCGCGAAAACCAGGGCATCGTCAGCCGCGCCGCTGAATTCGTGCCCACGGCGGAAGACACCGCCGAGTAATCCCGGGCATTCGACTGGGCTCGCCGCGGTTCGGGCTAGCCCCTTCGCCGGCCCGTCTGGGCTGGGAAACGCGGCAGGCGCCACTTGGGCCTGCCGTTTTTTCTTGGGCCTGCCGTTTTTCCCTTGGGCCTGCCGTTTTGTTTAGCAAGCAGGAAAGCGCATGAGCTGGAAATCGACTCCCGCATCCGCCGAGCGCCAACGCGCCAGGTTGGACGACGAATTCGAAACGGTCGCCAAGCCGCAAGGCTTGCAGCGCACGTCCGATGCGCGGGTGGCCCGCGAGGCCGCGGCGCCTGACGATTCGGCCGATGGCGTCGAACCCGCCGGCCTGTGGCAGCGCAGTTCCGAGCAACGTAGTTCCGCTCAACGCGGCGCCGCGCGCGGCCGGCGTGCCGACCCTGCCGACAGCCCTGGCGAGGCAACCACGTCTGATGGCAAGCAGGCCCGCAAGGGGCCGTCGTTGAAGATGCGGGCAGTGGGGTATCTATCGCGGCGCGAACACGCGCGCGAAGAACTGGCGCGCAAGCTGGCCGCTTACGCCGAAGACGCAGCCGAAGTCGAATCCGTGCTGGACGCGCTTGAGAAAGAGGGCTGGCTGTCCACCGAGCGCTTCGCCCAAAGCCTGGTCCATCGGCGCGCCTCACGGCAGGGTGCGGCGCGCATCGTGCAGGAACTGCGCCAGCACGGCGTGGACGACAATCAGGTCGCGGAATTGCGCGACCAGCTTCGCGCCACCGAATACGACCGGGCGCTTGAGGTCTGGAAAAAGCGCTTCAGCGCCAAGCCCGAAGATCGCACCGTCTATGCAAAGCAGGCGCGCTTTCTGGCCAGCCGCGGTTTCGCGCACGACGTCATCCGGCGCATCCTGGGCGAGGGCGACGAAGACTGACGCGGGGGCGGCGGGCGTTGTTCCCGCTGGCGTCCGGCCAGTCGGCGCCGCTGCAGTCGTCGCTGTCCCTTACGTGATCACTTCGCCGACTTGATGCCCGACAGCGTCTTGAAGCAGACGTCGCGGGTAATGGTCAGAAATTCATCGATATAAGAGGCGTCCGTGTCCTCGCTACGCACCGTCGCATACAGCGTGCGCCAGACGCCTTGCGGGCCCAGGCGGCAAAGCCGCAGCCATCCCTGATTCATGTATTCCGTCAACGCCCAATTGGGCAGGGCTGCCACGCCGCGATTGCTCGCCACCAGTTGCGCAATGATCGGCGTCAGCTCGGCCTTGCGGATGGCGGCCGGCTCCACGTCCGCCGGGTCCAGGAAGGCGGTAAAGACGTCCAGGCGCTGCTTGTCCACCGGATAGGTGATCAGCGTCTGGTCCGCCAACTGCTCCGGCATGACGAATTTGTTGCCGGCAAGCGGGTTGGATTCGGACACGGCCAGCACCAGTTCATATTTGAATAGCGGCAGGTAGTCCACTGCGTCCAGCGGCTGCGGGTCCGACGTGATGACCAGGTCGAGGTCGCCGCGCACCAGCGCGGGCAGGGGGGCGAAGGAGAACGCCGCGGACAGGTCCAGCGCCACATCCGGCCATTGCACGCGGAAGGCGTCCAGCGCCGGCATCAGCCACTGAAAGCAGGAATGGCAGTCGATCGCCAGGTGCAGCCGGCCGGTGCGTCCTGCAGCCAGGCGCTGCAAATCGCGCTCCGTGGCGCGGATGCGCGGCAAGACCTCGTCGGCCAGCGCCAGTACCCGCAAGCCCGCCGTCGTCAGCCGGGCCGGCCGCGTGCGGCGATTCAACAGGGGCGTACCCAGCCGGGTTTCCAGGTCCCGCAATTGATGCGACAGCGCCGATTGAGTCAGGTGCAGGCGCTCTGCAGCTTCCTGCAGGCTGCCGCCGTCACGGATGGCGGTCAGTGTTTCAAGATGGCGAATTTCCAGCATCGGGGCGGCTTCATACAAGACGAAACTACGAGGGCATCCCGGCGATGAATCTACCTTTCCGGGACCAAGCCGGCATTCTATGAGATTTCTTCATCTTATGAATGTAGACATTGATTTTGATTCATTTTGATTTGGCGTCAGAATGCTCGTCACTTGAACAAATTTTGTGGGATGGCGAGTTCACATGACTACGATTCATAATTTGGGATTCCCCCGCATTGGCGCCCAACGCGAGCTCAAGCGCGCCGTTGAAGCCTATTGGGCCGGCAAGCAAACCGCCGAAGCATTGGAGGAAACGGGCCGCGAACTGCGCGCCCGCCATTGGCGCCTTCAGGCGGCAGCGGGCGTCAAGCTTGTGCCCGTGGGCGATTTCGCCTGGTACGACCAGATCCTCGAATGGACGACGCTGCTCGGCGCGGTGCCCGCGCGCTTCGGTCAGAAGGACAATGAGGCGGTCTCGCTGGACACGCTCTTTCGCATGGGCCGCGGACGCGCGCCGTCGGGCAAGCCCGCCGCCGCCTGCGAAATGACGAAGTGGTTCGATACCAACTACCACTACATCGTCCCCGAGCTGGTGCCCGGCCAGACCTTCCGCGTTGCCCGCGACACCCTGTTTGAACAGCTCAAGGAAGCGCAGGCGCTGGGTCTGCAGGTCAAGCCGGTCATTCCAGGCCCGCTGACCTGGCTGTTCCTGGGCAAGGGCGACGCATTCGCCGACGGTCCCGCCGATGCCGGCAAGCTGCAGCTTCTGACGGCGCTGCTGCCGGTCTACCAGGACGTGTTGACGCGCTTTGCCAAGCTGGGCGTCGAGTGGGTGCAGATCGACGAGCCCATCCTGGCGCTCGATCTGCCGCAAGCCTGGCGCGACGCGTTCAAACAGGTTTACGAAACGCTGTCCGCCAACCCGGTCAAGCTGCTCGTCGCGACCTACTTCGACGGTCTGAAGGACAACCTGCCGACGGCGCAGGCCTTGCCGGTGGCCGGTTTGCACGTGGATCTGGTGCGCGCGCCGGAGCAGCTGGCCGCGGTGGTCGCCGGCCTGAATGACGGGCAGGTGCTGTCCGCGGGCATCATCAATGGCCGCAACATCTGGCGCACCGACCTGGACGCCGCCATCGCCACGCTGGCTCCGGTCGCGCGTCAATTGGGCGACCGCCTGTGGCTGGCGCCGTCTTGCTCGTTGCTGCACGTGCCGGTCGACCTGGAAAACGAAACGGATCTGGACGCCGAACTCAAGAGCTGGCTGTCCTTTGCCGCCCAGAAGCTGGATGAGCTGAGCCTGCTGGGCCGCGCGCTCGACAGCGCCACGGACCCGACCGTGCAGGACGGGCTGGCCACGCAACGCGCTGCACTGGCCGCGCGACGCGCTTCGGTGCGCATTCACAATCCGGCCGTGGCCCAGCGCATGGCTGCCGCCCCGGGCGTGTCGCGCGACCGCGCGCCGTTCGCCGGCCGCATCGCGCGCCAACAGCAGCAGCTGGGGCTGCCCGCCTATCCCACCACGACCATCGGCTCGTTCCCGCAAACCGCCGAAATCCGCGCGCTGCGCCGCGACTGGAAGGCCGGCGCCCTGACGGATTCCGCGTACGAAGCCGCCATCCGCAAGGAGATCGAGGAAGTCATCCGCTTCCAGGAAAAAGTGGGCCTGGACGTACTGGTGCACGGCGAGCCCGAGCGCAACGACATGGTGGAGTATTTCGGCGAGCTGCTGGCCGGCTTTGCCTTCACGAAGAACGGCTGGGTGCAGAGCTACGGCTCGCGCTGCGTGAAACCGCCGATCATCTTCGGCGACGTGGCGCGCCCCGCGCCCATGACGGTCGGCTGGTCGTCCTACGCGCAGTCGCTGACCGGCAAGCCGGTCAAGGGCATGCTGACGGGTCCGGTCACCATCCTGCAATGGTCGTTCGTGCGCGATGACCAGCCGCGCGAACAGACCTGCCGCCAGCTTGCGCTGGCCCTGCGCGACGAGGTCGTGGATCTGGAAGCGGCCGGCATCAACGTCATCCAGATCGACGAGCCCGCCATCCGCGAGGGCCTGCCGCTGCGCCGCGCCGACTGGCAGGCGTACCTGGACTGGGCCGTGGACTGCTTCCGCCTGTCGACCGCTGGCGTGCGCGACGAGACGCAGATCCACACCCATATGTGCTATTCGGAGTTCAACGACATCATCGAATCCATCGCGGCCATGGACGCCGACGTGATCACGATCGAAACGTCGCGGTCAAACATGGAACTGCTCAAGGCGTTCGAGGATTTCCGTTACCCGAACGACATCGGCCCCGGCGTGTACGACATCCACTCGCCCAACGTGCCCGAGGTGGACTGGATGGTGGACCTGATGAACAAGGCTGCCGCCCGCCTGCCCAAGGAGCGCCTGTGGGTGAACCCCGATTGCGGCCTGAAGACCCGTGCCTGGCCGGAAACCGAGGCGGCACTGATTGGCATGGTCCAGGCGGCCCGCGCGCTGCGCGACGCGGCCTGAAGCCGTGGTCCGTCCCCGGCGCGCGGGCGCCGGGCGCCGCATTCCCCCCCCCGGCCGTGCTCCCTTGCGCGCGCCGGGTTTTTTGCGATCCACCGACGGTGAATCCAGGGCCGATCTGGCGACGGTCCAATGCGAGTGGCCGCCGCCGCGCATGGCAGCGTGTGGGATAGCGGGCCATCCCCCGGCCAATTAATACGATTGCGGCAGGCCGCCTGCGCTATACTTTGAAGGTTTTGTTGCCGCGCACCATTACGCGCTGGCCGTCTCTGCCCCGCAGGCCCCACGCATGCCCTTGCCACCGCCGGATTGTCCTCGTCAGCCGCTGCATACGCGTTCCATACGTGTGCAGTCGTACGCGCGCGACGACGGCAACTGGGACCTGGAAGCCGAGCTTATCGACGTCAAGGCGTACGATTTTCCCAAGCGCGACGGCGAGATGTTCAAGGCGGGGCAACCCATCCACCATATGCACCTGCGCATCACCATCGACGAGCAATTCTCGATCGTGGCGGCTCAGGCCGTCTATGACGCGGCGCCTTACGGCGAGCATTGCAAGGCCATCGAGCCGGCGTACACTGACCTGATCGGCATGAACCTGCTCAAGGGGTTCCGTCGCCAGGTCAAAGAGCGGTTCGGGCATGTGGAAGGCTGTACGCACATGACCGAACTGTCGCAGGTGCTTCCCACCGCGGCGGTCCAGACCATGGCCAACCGCCGGCGGCAGGAACCCAACCCGAACCGGCGTCCATTCCAACTGGACGGCTGCCATGCGCTCAGCACTGGCGGCCCTGTGGTGGCTGAGCATTATCCCGAGTGGTACACCGGGGGTAGCGCTGAGGCATCGGCCGAGTCGTCCTCCGATTCACCTTCTTTTTCTCATACGTCCTGACAGGTAACACATGAAAATCCACGAGTATCAAGGCAAGGAACTGCTGAAGCAATTTGGCGTCCCCGTGCCGCGCGGGATCCCCGCTCTTTCCGTCGACGAGGCCGTGGCTGCCGCTGAAAAGCTGGGTGGACCGGTTTGGGTCGTCAAGGCACAAATCCACGCGGGTGGCCGCGGCAAGGGCGGCGGCGTCAAGCTGGCCCGCTCGCTGGACGACGTCCGCAAGCTGGCCTCCGAAATCCTGGGCATGCAGCTCATCACGCACCAGACCGGCCCCGAAGGCCAGAAGGTCCGCCGCCTGTACATCGAAGACGGCGCCGACATCCAGAAGGAATACTACGTGTCGCTGGTCACCGACCGCGCCACGCAGAATGTCGCTTTCATCGCTTCCAGCGAAGGCGGCATGGACATCGAGGAAGTGGCTCACTCCACGCCCGAAAAGATCATCACCGAATACATCGACCCGCTGACCGGCCTGTCCGCCGAGCAAGCCACCAAGATCGCCAACGCGATCGGCCTGCCCGCCGACTCGACTGCCCAGGCCGTTGACGTGTTCCAGAAGCTCTACAAGTGCTACATGGACACCGACGCCTCCCTGGTCGAAATCAACCCCCTGAACCGCGACAGCAAGGGCAACATCATCGCCCTGGACGCCAAGTTCAACTTCGACTCCAACGCCCTGTTCCGTCACCCGGAAATCGTCGCCTACCGCGACCTGGACGAAGAAGATCCTGCTGAAATCGAAGCCAGCAAGTTCGACCTGGCCTACATCCAGCTCGACGGCAACATCGGCTGCCTGGTGAACGGCGCCGGCCTGGCCATGGCCACGATGGACACCATCAAGCTGTTCGGCGGCGAGCCGGCCAACTTCCTGGACGTCGGCGGCGGCGCCACGGCCGAGAAGGTCACCGAAGCCTTCAAGATCATGCTGGCCAACAAGAGCGTCAAGGCCATCCTGGTCAACATCTTCGGCGGCATCATGCGCTGCGACGTCATCGCCGAAGGTGTGATCGCTGCTTGCAAGGCCGTCAACCTGAACGTGCCGCTGGTCGTCCGCATGAAGGGCACCAACGAAGAGCTCGGCAAGAAGATGCTGGCTGAATCGGGTCTGCCCATCATCAGCGCCGACACGATGGCCGAAGCTGCCACCCGCGTCGTAGCCGCCGTCAAGTAAAGAGAAAATCAAGGATTCACAATGTCGATTCTGATCAACAAGGACACCAAGGTCATCACCCAGGGCATCACGGGCAAGACGGGCCAGTTCCACACCCGCATGTGCCGTGAGTACGCCAATGGCAAGGCCGCCTTCGTGGCCGGCGTGAACCCCAAGAAGGCTGGTGAAGACTTCGAAGGCGTGCCGATCTTCGCATCGGTCAAGGACGCCAAGGCTGACACCGGCGCCACCGTGTCGGTCATCTACGTGCCGCCCGCCGGCGCCGCTGCCGCCATCTGGGAAGCCGTCGAAGCCGAGCTGGAACTGGTCATCTGCATCACCGAAGGCATCCCGGTCCGCGACATGCTCGAAGTCAAGAACCGCATGAAGGCCAAGGGCAGCAAGACGCTGCTGCTGGGCCCGAACTGCCCCGGCCTGATCACCCCGGACGAAATCAAGATCGGCATCATGCCCGGTCACATCCACCGCAAGGGCCGCATCGGCATCGTCAGCCGTTCGGGCACCCTGACGTACGAAGCCGTGGCGCAAGTCACCGAACTGGGCCTGGGCCAATCCAGCGCTGTCGGTATCGGTGGCGACCCCATCAACGGCCTGAAGCACGTCGACGTGCTCAAGCTGTTCAATGACGATCCCGACACCGACGCTGTCATCATGATCGGCGAAATCGGCGGTCCGGACGAAGTCAACGCCGCGCAGTGGGCCAAGGACAACATGAAGAAGCCGGTCGTCGGCTTCATCGCTGGCGTCACCGCCCCTCCCGGAAAGCGCATGGGCCACGCCGGCGCGCTGATCTCCGGCGGCGCCGACACGGCCGACGCCAAGCTGGAAGTCATGGAAGCCTGCGGCATCCGCACCACGCGCAACCCCTCCGAAATGGGCAAGCTGCTCAAGTCGGTGCTGTAAGTCTCAGCATTGCGCAATAAAAAGCCCGCTTCGGCGGGCTTTTTTTCGTCCATCTTTTTGGTGATTTCTTAGGGTAATCCCGCGTCCAGGAAGCGGTCGGGGCAATCATACGGAAAGCTGAACGAAACTATAATGAAAGAAATTTTGCGCGTACCAGCAAGAATGCCGTCGGGCTCGCACCAAGACGGTCAGTACGTTTCTCCGTTCAAATTCATCCATTAATTTGGTTTTGTCCTAGGGGGATCACACCTAGGAAAGAGAGGCATGGAACTCAGTTCAGCGGCATTCTGGATCGCGTTGCTCCAGATCATTTGGGTCAACATTCTGCTATCAGGCGACAACGCCGTGGTTATTGCGCTGGCGGCGCGTTCACTGCCTCCGGCACAACAGAAAAAAGCGATCGTGGTCGGTTCCGCCGCTGCGATCATCATGCGTATCGTGCTGACGCTCGTGGCGGCCAAGTTGCTGTTGCTGCCGTGGCTCAAGCTGATCGGCGCACTGCTTCTGGTCTACATCGGCGTGACGCTGCTGCTGCCGGAAGGCGAAGAAGACGGCGCCGGCAAGACGCAGGGCAATCTTTTCACCGCCATCCGCACCATCATGATCGCCGACCTGGTCATGAGCCTGGACAACGTGGTGGCCGTCGCCGCCGCGGCAATGGGCGATACGACGTTGCTGGTGCTCGGCCTGGCCATCAGTATTCCCCTGGTCATCTTTGGCAGCACGCTGCTCCTGAAGGTCATCGAACGCTTCCCGCTCATCGTCTGGGTCGGTGCGGCGCTGTTGGGCTTCATCGCGGGCGAACTGCTGGTGGGCGATCCGGCTTTGCAAGAGCCCGTTGCGCGTATTGACGCCGCGCTGGGTGTGACGCAGCATAGCTTCGCGCTGATGTCGGGCGCACTCGGTGCAGTGCTGGTGCTGCTGATTGGTAAAGTTTTACTGATGCGCCAGAAAGCTGACTGAAAGCTGAACTACAATAATATGTTTTTCTAAATAAACCTGCCGCGCGAAGGCGCGCGGCAGGGCGGCCGGGCCGGGACCGGCCATTCTTTTCATAAATGCCTTCGGGGGTTCAAAGTGCTTGAGTTTTTTCAGACGCTGAGTTGGGCAGCGGTATTCCAAATCATCCTTATCGACATCCTGCTCGGCGGCGATAACGCTGTCGTGATCGCGCTGGCGTGTCGCAACCTGGCGCCCAAGCAGCGGATGCAAGGCATTTTGTGGGGCACCGCAGGGGCAATCATTCTGCGCGTCGTGCTGATCGCCTTCGCAATGCAGCTTCTGAACATCCCGTTCCTGAAGGTCGTGGGCGCGCTGCTGCTCGTCTGGATCGGCGTCAAGCTCCTGGTTCCCGAAGACGATGCGCATGGCGACATCAAGGGCGGCACATCCATCGTCGCGGCCATCAAGACCATCATCATCGCTGACTTCGTGATGAGCCTGGACAACGTGATCGCCATCGCCGGCGCTGCGCAGAACGCGCACGCCGACCATCAGCTGGGTCTGGTCATCTTCGGCCTGGTCGTCAGTGTGCCGATCATCATCTGGGGCAGCACGCTGGTGCTCAAGCTCATCGACCGCTATCCGCTGGTCGTCACCTTCGGCGCGGGCCTCCTGGGCTGGATCGCTGGTGGCATGCTGGTCACCGACGTTATTGTCGAGCGTCAATTTGGCGTTCAGCCGACTACGGTTAAAATCGCCGCTGAAATTATTGGCGCCTTGCTCGTTGTTGTCCTTGGACGGTGGCTTGCAAGCCGCAAGAACGCTTCCAAGGAATCAGCACATGAGTCTGCGTAGATCCACCGATCCCCAGCAAACCGAATCGGGCCTGAGCCTTCTTCAGGGTCTGTTCGTGCTGGCCATCCTCGGCGTAGTCGCGACGATCATCGTCTCCAACTTCGTTTGATGGCATCACGTGTCTCTGCCGCAACGTCTGGTCATTGCGACCCGCGCCAGCCGGCTTGCCCTGTGGCAAGCCGAGCATGTGCGCGATCGGCTGCGCACGCTGTACCCAGCGTGCGCAGTTGAACTTCTTACCCTGACGACCCGAGGCGACCAGATCCTCGACCGCACGCTGTCCAAGGTGGGCGGCAAGGGTCTGTTCGTCAAGGAACTCGAAAACGCGCTGCTCGACGGGCGCGCCGATCTCGCCGTCCACTCCCTCAAGGACGTGCCGGTGGATCTGCAAGCCCCGTTCGAGCTTTGCGCCGTCCTCGATCGCGCGGATCCGCGCGATGCCTTCGTGTCCAACCGGTATGCCTCGCTGGCGGACTTGCCCGCGGGCGCCGTGGTCGGCACGTCCAGTCTGCGCCGCGAATCCCAGATCCGTGCCCGGTTTCCCGCCCTGGTGGTCAAGCCCCTGCGCGGCAACCTGGATACGCGCCTCGGCAAGCTCGACAAAGGCGACTACGCCGCTATCGTGCTGGCGGCGGCGGGTCTGGAACGTCTTGGCTTGGGCGAGCGCATTCGCAGCCTGCTCGACCCGGCCGACAGCCTGCCGGCCGCAGGGCAGGGCGCTCTTGGCATCGAAATCCGCGACGATCGCGACGACATGCGTGCGTGGCTCGCGCCGCTGGTCAGCGCAGATACCACCGCCTGCGTGCTCGCGGAGCGCGCTGTGTCTCGCAAGCTGGGCGGCTCCTGCCAGGTTCCTCTGGCCGCGTTTGCCCAGATCGCCGGCGACACACTGTCGCTGCGCGCGCTGGTCGCGTCGCCCGACGGCACCCGCATCGTTCACGCCACGCACACCGGTCCGGTGGATCAGGCCGAAGCCATCGGCGAAGCCGCCGCCTCCGAATTGCTGGACGCGGGCGCCGCGGCGATCCTCCGCGAACTCCTGCACAACGAGCCGCACTGATGGATCCGGCGTTTGCAGCCGCCGAAGGGCCGCGCATCGCCATCCTGACGCGGCCCGCGGGGCGCAACGAAGCGCTGGCTGGCCGCCTGCAGGGCGCCGGTTGGCAGCCTTGCATCCTGCCCGCGCTTGAAATCCATCCCATCTCCGTCGCATCCGAAGACCTGCCCCGGCCTTCGGCGTTCGACCTCGTCGTGTTCGTCAGCGGCAATGCGGCCCGCCAGTACCTGAACCAGCTTTCCCAGGCTGAAGGCGCCGCCGATTGGCCCGCGGGCGTGGCCGCGGCCACGGTCGGGCCCGCCAGCGCACAGGCGCTGCGCGAGACGGGCTTCTTTGGCGCGAATACAACAGTTCTGCATCCGGACGAGTCCGCACCCACCCACGATTCCGAGGCGCTGTGGCGAGTGCTCGAGGCTCAGCCTACGCTGCCCGCGCGCGTGCTGGTGGTGCGTGGCACCCAGGGACGCGATTGGCTCGGCGACAAACTCGAGGCCCATGGCGTTCACGTAACGCGTCACGCCGCCTACCAGCGGCAGCCGGCTCGCTGGACGCCTGATCAGCTCGCTAACGTGCGGCGCTGGGCCGATACGGGTGTTATCGCCACCTGGCTGCTCACCAGCGGGGAGGGCGCAGACGCCGTCCAGAATCAGCTTCACGCAGCAGGTCTGACTGACTGGTGGCTGCGCTGCCGCTTTGTGATCACGCACCCCTCGCTGGTGCGCCGCCTGCCACCGTCCTGTCATGGCGCGTCCGGAGCGGCGATGGTAAAAATCTGCGTGCCGAACGACGAGTCGATATTCCAGGCTTTTGTTGCTGCTTGATTCGTTGGTTCGGACTGACACCGAATACAATCGCGTCATGACAGATAAGACTCCCGCTACCGATTCGGCCGTTCATCCGGCCGCCCCGGACGCAAGTGCGTCCGCATCGGCCCCGGCCGACTCCGTCAAGGCCCGTCCGGCCAAGCGCGGCAGTGGCCCCTTGGTCACCGCCCTGATAATCGTCATCCTGCTGGCCGTTGGCCTGGGTTATGCGCTGTGGAAGCAACGCACCCAGTTCGTCTCCGCCGGCCGCGAAGTCGCAACGCGCCTGGATACGCTCGGCGCCGACGTCGCGCAAGCCCGCAAGGACACCCGCGAAGCCCTCGCTCTGGCGCAGGCGCAGTCGGGCCGCGTCGCCGAACTCGAAGACACGCTGCGCGAGACGCAAAGCCAGTACAACGCCCTGCAGCAGGCTTGGCAGAACTTCAACGACAGCGCCAGCGACGAACTGCTGGCCAACGACGTCGAGCGTCTGCTGACGATCGCCAACCAGCAATTGCGTCTGGCGGGCAATGTCTCCAACGCGATCGTTGCGCTGGAAACCGCCCAATCGCGCCTTGCGCGCGCCGACCGTCCGCGTTTCTCCAGCCTGCAGCAATCGATCAACGGCGACCTGGACCGCCTGCGCGCCGTGTCCACCGTCGATATCCCCGCCCAGTCGGGCCGCATCGAGCGCCTGGTCGCGCTGATCGGCAAGGCGCCGCTGCTGGTGCCGGACACCGTGTCGCCCGGCGTGGCGCCGGTAGGCCAGGCCCAGCCTCCCGCGCCGGCCCCCGTCGTTGATCCGCAGGCAGGGCTCCCCGCCGACGCGCCCTGGTGGCAGCGCTGGCGCGCCGAAGTCGCCTCGTGGCCTGGCCGCGCGGGCTCCGCGCTGGCCCATGAACTTGGCGGACTCATCACCATCCAGCGCGTGGATGAACCCGCCGCGCTGTTGTTGTCGCCCGAGCAAGCCGATCAGGTGCGCGGCACGCTGCGCCAGCGGCTGCTGACGGCGCAATTGGCAATGCTGATGCGCCAGCCGTCCGTCTGGAAGAGCGAGCTCGATAACGTCGGTTCGACGCTGTCCAAATACTTCGATGGCCGTTCGCCCGACACCGTCGCCGCGCAAACCCTCGCGCGCGAGCTGGCCCAGACCGACATCGCCGTGCGCATGCCGGACGTGGCGGACAGCCTGAATGCCGTCGCGGCCTTGCGCGCCGCGGGCTTCAAGACCAGCGAGCAGGACTGAGCTCATGCGTACCTGGTTCTGGACCCTGCTGCTCGCCGTCGTCGCCGTCGCCTTGGCGGTGGTTCTGCGCTCGCATTCGGGCAACGTGCTGCTTCTGGTGTGGCCGTGGCGCATCGAGATGTCGCTGACGCTCGCCGTCCTGCTCATCGTCGCGACGTTCATCATCCTGTATGTCGGCCTGCGCCTGCTGGCATGGCTGCTCGCCATTCCCGATCGCGTCCGGGCCTGGCGCGGCAAGCGTGCCCAGGCGCGCGACCATGAATTGCTGGAACGTGGCTGGATTGGTCTTCTCGAAGGCCGCTATTCCCATGCCGAAAAAGACCTGACGAAGCTTCTGGACCAGACCAAGGTCCGTACGCGCCGCGTCCTGGCCGCGCTGTCGGCCGCCCGTGCCGCGCATGGCCTCGGTGAATTCGACCGGCGCGATCGCCTGCTTGCCAACGCGCAGGAACAGGCCGGCACGGATCCCGGCCTGCTTGAAGCCACGGCCACGGTTTCCGCCGATATGCTGCTGGATCAGGGCCGCGCCGAGCGGGCCTTGACCGTGCTGGGGCCACTGGCCGACGGTGGCGCGCGCCATCTGCACACCATGCGCCTGCTGCTGCGCGCACATACGGCCTTGAATCACCAAGAGCAGGTCTTCACGCTGGCGCGCGGTCTTCTGCGCCGCAATGCATTGGGCCGCCCTGAAGCCGACGTGCTGATCGACGCGGCCGGCGCCGCGCGCCTGCGGGCTGCGGCAGGCCAGGATGCCTGGCGCCCCATCTGGAAAGACCTCAAGGCCGAAGAGCGCCTGCTGCCTGAAATCGCCCTGGCGGGCGCGGCGGCCTTCGAAGCCGCTGGCGAACCCAACGAAGCCGCCCGTGTGCTGGAGTCGGCCATCGCCGTCAAGTTCAATCCCGCCCTGGTGGCGGCCTACGCCCGCTGCGACGCCGAACACGTGTCGCGCCGCCTGGCCAAGGCTGAAACCTGGCTGCATCAACGTCCTACCGATCCCGACCTGCTGACTGCGCTGGGCATGCTGTGCCTGAACGGCCAGCTTTGGGGCCAGGCCGAACGCTATTTGCTGCGCAGCCTCGCGCGACGCAGCGATGCGCAGACGCATGCATTGCTGGGCAGTCTCTATGATCGCCTGGATCGCCCGGTCGACGCCGTGCGCCACTGGCGCCTGGCGACGGCCGCCAGCATGGCTCTGCCCGTGCTGGCCTCGGATGCAGCGCTTCCCGCCGCGGACACCGGTTCGGATCCCTACCGCGTGGACGCCGAAGGCGGCTATGCCGTCGGCCTGTCGGACACCGACAGCGACACGGACGTCGGCGGCGATTACCCGGCCTTGCCCGCTGGTGCCGCGGCAGCGCCCGTCGCCGCGTCGGCCTCGGACTACGTGTTGGACCCGGACGCGCGCGTCAGCAAGGCACAGCACGACCGCGCCCTTGCACCCGAAGATGCGCCGCTGGCACGCGGCACGTCCGACATTGATGAATACTTCGACAGCGCGCCGATCCCGGCTGCCGCTTTCGACGAGCCGGTGCCCACGTACGCGCCGATGCCTGCGCCTGCGGCGCCCGCCGCCAAGCCGGCGCCGCCCGCGGCGCCCGTGCCGACCACCAAGCCGCCGTTCGAGGACGACGGCTCGATTTGAATATCTTTTCAGACAAACAAGGTTGAACCATGAGTCTTGATCGCGTCTCCCCTGGCAAGAAGTTGCCCGAAGACATCAACGTCATCATCGAAATCCCCATGAACGCCGACCCGGTGAAGTACGAGGTCGACAAGGATTCCGGTGCGATCTTCGTTGACCGCTTCATGCTGACGGCCATGCACTACCCGTGCAACTACGGCTACATCCCCCAGACTCTGTCCGAAGACGGCGACCCCGCCGACGTGCTGGTCCTGACCCCGTTCCCGATCCAGATCGGCGCCGTCGTGCGCTGCCGCGCCATCGGCGTGCTGGAAATGGACGACGAGTCGGGCGGCGACGCCAAGCTGCTGGCCGTGCCGATCGAAAAGCTGTACCCCCCGTACCGCAATATCAAGTCCTACGAAGATCTGCCGACGGAAGACATCTCCCGCATCCAGCACTTCTTCGAGCACTACAAGGACCTGGAAAAGGGCAAGTGGGTCAAGGTCAAGGGCTGGAAGGGCGTGGACGCCGCACACGAGGAAATCGTGCGCAGCGCCGAGCGCTACACCAAGGGCTGATCGGGCTATCGGCCAGCCGGCATCATCGCGCCGGCTGGCGCCTTCCTGCGGCGCGGCCGCGACGGCTGCGGCCAGTCGCAGCCGCGCCGCTGTCTTGTGGGCTTCCGATCCATCCGGCACTCGCTTTGGCCGCAGAAAGGGCTACACTCGCGAGTGCTTTTTCAAACGCCCGGCCGCCCAACAACAACACCGCCCCATCGCGGGGTCACAGGGCAAGCCAAGCGCGCGCGCGTCGGGGTAATATTTTTCCCGGTTTTTCCGGTCACGTATTTGTCATAGGTTGATAGCTCATGGACTACGTTTTGCCTCCCCAGCCGCCCGTCGCGGTTCCCGTTGCCGGCAGCGCCGCGCTGTTCCCCGTGCGCCGCGTGTATTGCGTCGGCCGCAATTACGCCGAACACGCCAAGGAAATGGGTTTCACCGGCCGTGAAGATCCGTTCTTCTTCTGCAAGCCCGCCGACGCGGTGCTGTTCGTGGCCGATGGCGAAACCGGCAAGATGCCGTACCCGCCCAAGACGTCCAACCTGCACTACGAAATGGAGCTGGTCGTGGTGCTGGGCAAGGGCGGCCGCGACATCCCCGTCGATCAGGCCAACGAATGCGTGTGGGGCTATGCGCTGGGTCTGGACATGACCCGTCGTGACCTGCAAGGCGAAATGAAGAAGCAGGGCCGTCCCTGGGAAATCGGCAAGGCGTTCGACCAGTCCGCGCCGCTGGGTCCCATCCACCCGCGCAGCGTGGTCGGCACGCTCGACAAGGGCGCCATCTGGCTGGACGTCAACGGCGAGCGCAAGCAATCCAGCGACATTTCGCAGATGCTGTGGAACATTCCGGAAAGCATTTCTTATCTGTCGGGCCTGTTTGAACTGCAGCCCGGCGACATCATCTTCACCGGTACGCCTGAAGGCGTGGGCGCCGTGCGCCAAGGTGACGTGATCACGGGCGGCGTCGAAGGCCTGGGCGAACTGCGCGTGCAGATCGCCTGAGCATAGGCGCTTTCATCTTTTCATTTTGGAGTTAGAGCATGCGCGGCAAGTTTGTGCTGACTGCCTTTGTCGTATTCGGCTTCGTGCTGGCCGGTTGCAATACCGTTGCCGGCATGGGCAAGGATGTGTCCCGGGCGGGCAATGCCATCACCAACGCCGCCGACAAATAATCGGCGCGCGGCGGTAAAAAAAGCCCCTTGAGCAATCAAGGGGCTTTTTTGTTGCGCGCGAAGAAGAACTACAGCACGTCGCCCGCGTAGTCGGCCAGACGCGAACGTTCGCCGCGTTGCAACGTGACGTGGCCGGAGTGCGGCCAGCCCTTGAAGCGGTCGACCACGAACGTCAGGCCGGAGCTGCCTTCGGTCAGGTAGGGGGTGTCGATCTGGGCGACGTTGCCCAGGCAGATCACCTTGGTGCCGGGACCCGCGCGGGTGACCAGCGTCTTCATCTGCTTGGGCGTCAGGTTCTGCGCTTCGTCGATGATGAGGTACTTGTTCAGGAAGGTTCGGCCGCGCATGAAGTTCAGGGACTTCACCTTGATGCGCGAGCGGATGAGGTCCATGGTAGCCGCGCGGCCCCAGTCCCCGTTGCCTTCGCCATCGCCCATGTTCAGCACGTCGAGGTTGTCTTCCAGCGCGCCCATCCAGGGCAGCATCTTTTCCTCTTCGGTGCCAGGCAGGAAACCGATGTCTTCACCGACAGGCACCGTGACGCGCGTCATGATGATCTCGGTATAGCGTTTGGTTTCGAGCACCTGCGTGATGCCCGCCGCCAACGCCAGCAGCGTTTTGCCGGTGCCCGCCTGGCCCAGCAGCGACACGAAGTCGCATTCCGGGTTCATCAGCAGGTTCATGGCGAAGTTCTGCTCGCGGTTGCGCGCCGTGATGCCCCAGACATTGTTCTTGCCGTGGGTGTAGTCGCGCAGGGTGGCCAGCACCGCCATCTTGCCGCTGACTTCGCGTACCTGCGCATACAGCGGCATCTGGCCTTCAAAGTAGACGAACTGATTGACGACGAACTGCGAACACAGCGGGCCGTGAATGCGGTAGAAGGTGGTGCCGCCCTGTTGCCAGGATTCGACGTCCTTGCCGTGCTTGTTCCAGAAGTCTTCGGGCAACTGCATCACGCCCGAATACATCAAGTCCGAGTCTTCAAGGACGTGGTCGTTGAAGTAGTCTTCGGCGGCCATGCCCAGCGCGCGCGCCTTCAGGCGCATGTTGATGTCCTTGGACACCAGCACGACCTCGCGCTGCGGGTACTTTTCCTGCAGGGCGCGCACCACGCCCAGGATCTGGTTGTCGGCCTTGCCCATCGGCAGGTCCGAGGGCAGGGTGCTGTGGATGGCGGTCGTCTGGAACATCAGACGGCCGGTGGCGTCCTTGTTGCCCAGCTTTGCCAGTTCCAGCCCTTCGTCAAGGTGCGTGGCGTCCTGCACCAGCGAGTCCAGCGAACGGCTGACCTGACGCGCATTGCGCGCCACCTCGGACATGCCCTTCTTCTGGTGATCCAGTTCTTCCAGCGTCATCATCGGCAGGAAGATGTCGTGTTCTTCAAAGCGGAACAGCGAGCTGGGATCGTGCAGCAGCACGTTCGTGTCCAGCACGAACAACTTGCGCGGGGCGTTCTCGGCGCGCGCCTTGCTGCGCTTGGCCGGCGCGGGCGTGGCCTTGGCCTGGCGCGCTGGGGCGCGGGCGGCGGGCGCGGCCGGGGCGGGCGGTGGCGTTTCGTGGGCAGGGGACGGCGTGTGGGCCTTGCGCGCCGGCGCCGCCAGGCCATCAAGTTCTGGCTGGACCAGCAGCTCGTCCTCGTCGTCGGCGAGGGCAGCCTGGGTGTTGGACCGCGCAGCGGCAGTCTTGGTCGTGCGGGCCTGCGCCCGGGCGGATTCGCCCGAGGGGAAGGTCAGGATGGCTGCGGGGCGGGTAGGCAACTTCGGAAGCGGCATATGCGTCACTCTCCTGTTTGGGCCGGCTATAGCGCCTGACGGGTTTCCTGTGCGGCTAACCGATGCTCTTGGCGGCTTGCAGGACTTCCTTCGCGTGGTTCGGGACCTTCACCCCGCGCCACTCCTGCACCAGCACGCCATAGGCGTCGATCAAGAAGGTGCTGCGTTCGATGCCGCGCACCTGCTTTCCATACATGTTCTTCTGCTTGATGACGCCGAACAGGTTGCAGACGGTTTCGTCGGCGTCGGAGATGAGAGGGAAAGGAAGCTCGTACTTGGCCTTGAAATTCTCGTGCGACTTCAGCGAGTCGCGCGAGATGCCGATCACGATCGCACTGGCCGACAGGAAGTCGCCATGCAGATCGCGGAAATCCTGGCTTTCGGTGGTGCAGCCGGGCGTGTTGTCCTTGGGGTAGAAATACAGGATCACGGCCCGCCCCTGGCATTGTTCAAGGCTGATGGGGCCTATCGTGCTTTCGGCGGTGAACAGCGGGGCGGGTTTGCCTATGCTCGGCGTCATTGACTGGTAGCTCCATTGGGCGGGATGAGGGCGACGACCACGCGCCGTCCCTCAGCCATCAGGATGTTGTAGGTGCGCGAGGCGGCGTGGGTGTCCATCGTTTCCACGCCAATGCCCACGGCCAAAAGGGGACGCAATACTTCAGGGCGCAGGAACAGCTGCTTGCCGCCGGTGCCCACCAGCAGGACTTCGGGCGCGTTGGCCGGCCGGCTGGGCGCGGCTTCCGGGGCATCCAGAAAATCCAGGGGGTTGCGGGCGGGCTCGGACAATCCGGCTGCCTGGAGCAAGAGGGAGGAGGTAATGTCGGCCGGCGACTCAACGGGCCAGATGGTCACTTCGCCTTCGGGGCCGAAAGCGACCGAGGAGGAAAAACGTACCTGGTTGACCTCGATATAGCCATCGCCGTAAGCGGTGACAGTGTTAAGAGCGGCCGTCGCAGGATCGGTATGCAGCTTCAATAAAAACTCCGGCTATACGTGCTTGATAATAGCGCATCGGACACGGCGCATGTTGCAACGTATCCACGAGGGAAAAGGGGCTTTTTTTTCCCATTTGCCCCTCAGGCGTCGTTGCGCTAGATTACAGGGTTTTGCTGCGCTGCAATCGTGTGCTGGCGCGGTTCTAAGCCCCCTTTCCCCTTCGCGCGACCGCGCCCTGGTCTTTTTGCCTTTTCGCCCCTAAGGATTCCCATCATGAGGAAGTTCTCTCGCATCGAGCGTTTGCCCCCGTACGTTTTCAACATTACCGGCGAGCTCAAGATGGCGGCGCGTCGGCGTGGCGAAGACATCATCGACATGTCGATGGGCAATCCGGATGGGGCAACGCCCAAGCACATCGTCGACAAGATGGTCGAGGCGACCAGCCGTCCCACCACCCACGGCTACTCGGTGTCCAAGGGCATCCCGCGTCTGCGCAAGGCGATCTGTGACTGGTATCAGCGCCGCTACGCGGTCGAGTTCGATCCGGACTCCGAAGCCATCGTCACCATCGGTTCCAAGGAAGGCCTGGCCCACCTGATGCTGGCCACGCTGGACCGCGGCGACACCGTGCTGGTGCCCAATCCCAGCTACCCGATCCACATCTATGGCGCCGTCATCGCCGGCGCCAACATCCGTTCCGTGCGCATGACGCCGGGCGTGGACTTCTTCGAGGAACTGGAACGCGCCGTGCGCGAATCCATCCCGAAGCCCAAGATGATGGTGCTGGGCTTTCCCAGCAACCCGACCGCGCAGTGCGTCGACCTGTCGTTCTTCGAGCGCGTGGTCGCGCTGGCCAAGGAACACGACATCCTCGTCGTGCATGATCTGGCCTACGCCGACATCACGTTCGACGGCTACGTGGCCCCGTCCATCATGCAGGTGCCCGGCGCGCGCGACGTCGCCGTCGAGTTCTTCACGATGAGCAAGAGCTACAACATGGCGGGCTGGCGCATCGGCTACATGGTCGGCAACCGCGAGCTCGTGAACGCGCTCGCGCGCATCAAAAGCTATCACGACTACGGTACGTTCACGCCGATCCAGGTGGCGTCCATCGCCGCGCTGGACGGTCCGCAGGACTGCGTGAACGAAATCGTGGCGCAGTATCAAAGCCGCCGCGACGTGCTCGTGCGCGGCCTGCATGAAGCAGGTTGGAATGTGGAAATTCCCAAGGCGTCCATGTACATCTGGGCGCAGATCCCCGAACCCTACCGGGCGATGGGCTCTTTGGAATTTGCCAAGCGTGTCCTGTCGGATGCGAAAGTGGCCGTGTCCCCCGGGATCGGCTTCGGCGAGTATGGCGACGAATACGTGCGCTTCGCTCTTATCGAAAACGAGCAGCGTACCCGCCAGGCGGTGCGCGGCATCAAAGATATGTTCCGCAAGGACGGTCTGCTGAAGTGATGGGTGCCCACCCCCGCAGCGCTGCGCGCTTCCCCCTCTGAAGGGGCATGCCTGCGGACCGGCGGAGCCGGATCCGCGGCATCGCGATCGGGTGGCAACAGCTTCATGCACAGGATTATGGAGAAGTGAAATGAATTCCCCTCAACGCCCGCCCGCAGAGGGCGGCGCGATGAAACCCATGAAGGTGGGTCTGCTGGGTCTTGGCGTGGTTGGCGGCGGCACGTGGACCGTGCTGTCCCGCAACGCCGAGGAAATCGCGCGCCGCGCCGGCCGCCGCATTGAAGTCGTCCGCGCCGCCGTGCGCGACGTGGAAAAGGCCCGCGCCCGCGTGGGCGATTCCATCGTGGTTGATACGGACGGTCACGCGCTGGTGCGCGATCCTGAGATCGACATCGTCGTCGAGCTCATCGGCGGCGACACGCTGGCCCGCGAGCTGGTGCTGGAAGCCATCGCCAACGGCAAGCATGTGGTCACGGCCAACAAGGCGCTGCTGGCCAAGCATGGCAACGAGATCTTCGCCGCCGCCTCTGAGCGCGGCGTGATGGTGAACTTTGAAGCCGCCGTCGCCGGTGGCATCCCCATCATCAAGGCGATCCGCGAAGGCCTGACCGCCAACCGCATCCAGTGGGTGGCCGGCATCATCAACGGCACCACCAATTTCATCCTGTCCGAAATGCGTTCGCGCGGCCTGCCGTTTGCCGACGTGCTGGCCGAAGCCCAGCGCCTGGGTTACGCCGAAGCCGATCCCACGTTCGACGTGGAAGGCGTGGACGCCGCGCACAAGCTGACGCTGCTGGCCTCGCTGGCATTCGGCGTGCCGGTGCAATTCGACCGCGCCCACATCGAAGGCATCTCGCAACTGGCAGCCGAAGACATCGAGCACGCCGAGCGTCTGGGTTACCGCATCAAACTGCTTGGCATCACCAAGCGCCGCCCCGACGGCATCGAACTGCGCGTGCACCCGGCGCTGGTGCCGTCCGAGCGTCTGCTGGCCAACGTCGAAGGCGCGATGAACGCGGTGCTGGTCAAGGGCGACGCCGTCGGCCCCACGTTGTATTACGGGCAGGGCGCAGGCGAAGAGCCTACCGCCTCGGCCGTCGTGGCCGACCTGGTCGACGTGACGCGCCTGCACACCGCCGATCCGGGCAACCGCGTGCCGCATCTGGCCTTCCAGCCGGACGCCATGTCGGACACGCCCATCCTGCCGATCGAACAGGTCAGCACGTCCTACTACCTGCGCCTGCGCGTCGACGATCAGCCGGGCGTGCTGGCGGACATCGCCCGCATCCTGGCCGACCGCGGCATTTCCATCGGTTCGATGATCCAGCAACCGTCGCACATCGGCGGCGCGGACATCATCTTCCTCACGCACGAGGCCATGGAAGGCAACGTCAACCAGGCCATCGAGCGCATCGAGTCGCTGCCGTTCGTGCGGTCCAAGGTGACGCGTCTGCGCGTGGAGAACCTGACCTGATGAAGCCTGGCTCCCTCGCCAGGGAGTCCGGCCCATCGAGGAGCCATTGATATGAAATACATCTCGACGCGCGGGGGCATGGCCCCGCTCGAATTCTCCGACATCCTGCTCGAAGGCCTGGCGCCCGACGGCGGGCTGGCCGTGCCGCAGACGCTGCCCCAGGTCTCCGCTGAAACGCTGGAATCCTGGCGCGGCCTGTCGTATGCCGACCTGGCATTCGAAGTGCTGTCGCTGTTCGCCACGGACATTCCTGCGGACGACCTGCGCCGTCTGACTCGCGCCGCCTACACGCCGCAAATCTTCAGCAGCGAGGACATCGTGCCGCTGCGTCCGCTCGACGGCGGGCTGTCGTTGCTGGGCTTGTCGGAAGGGCCGACGCTGGCGTTCAAGGACATGGCCATGCAGTTTCTTGGCCAGGTTTTCGAATACGTGCTGGAAAAGCGCGGCACCACGCTGAACATCGTGGGCGCCACCTCCGGCGACACGGGCTCGGCGGCGGAATACGCGCTTCGCGGCAAGAAGGGCGTGGCGGTGTTCATGCTGTCGCCGCACGGCCGCATGAGCGCCTTCCAGCGCGCGCAGATGTATTCGCTGCAAGACGAGAACATCCACAACATCGCCGTGCGCGGCGTGTTCGACCAGGCGCAAGACATCGTCAAGTCGCTGGCCGGCGACCTGGACTTCAAGAACCGGTATCGCCTGGGCGCCGTGAACTCGATCAACTGGGCGCGCATTGCCGCCCAGGTCGTCTACTACTTCCACGGCTGGCTGCGCGCCACCGAACGCGCCGGACAGCAAGTGTCCTTTGCCGTGCCGTCGGGCAACTTCGGCAACATCCTGTCGGGTCACATTGCCCGCCGCATGGGCTTGCCGATCCGCCGCCTCGTGCTCGCCACGAACGAGAACAACGTGCTGGAAGAGTTTTTCCGTACCGGCGTGTATCGTCCGCGTCCCGCCGAGCAGACGTACGCCACCTCCAGCCCGTCGATGGATATCTCGCGCGCCTCCAACTTCGAGCGCTTCGTGTTCGATCTGGTGGGCCGCGATACCGATCGCGTGAAGGCGCTGTGGACGGCGCTGCCGCGGGATGGCGCGTTCGATCTGTCCGACATGAAGGATCAGTTCGAGTCGCAGTATGGCTTCGTGTCGGGCGCCAGCTCGCATGTGGACCGTCTGGCGACGATTCGCGCCTTGTACGACGCTACTGGCGTGCTGGTTGACCCGCACACCGCGGATGGCGTGAAGGTCGCGCGCGAATTCGTCGAGCCGGGCATTCCCATGCTCGTGCTGGAAACCGCGCTGCCGGCCAAGTTCTCCGAGACCATCGAGGAAGCGCTTGGCCGTCCCGCGACGCCGCCCGGCAACCTCGCCGATCTTGAATCGCTGCCGCAGCGCGTCGAAGTGATGGACTGCGACGAAGCGTCCGTACGCCGTTTCATCGAGGCGCACGCCAAGGTGTAAGCACGCTTGCCGCTTGTATACGGTTGCAACCCCTCTCAGGCGCGCCCTTAGAGGGGTTTTTCTTTATTGGGGCCAGGTCCGATTACGTTCTTAAGCATTTTGCGCACAACCCGACACGATTTCGGGGGTCGATTCGGCTAGAGTGAAATCACTATTCAACACTCGGAGAACACGACCATGAACCTGAAGACCATGACGTTGGCCCTGGTGATGACCGGCGTTGGAGTACTGGCCGGATGCTCGTCGCCTTCGGTTATCAACCAACGCGACGGATCTTCGACCGTAGCGCCCGACGAGCCCGAATACGACAAGAAGTCGGGCATGTATGAATACGAACAGAACGGCAAGAAGGTTCAGATCAACAAGGACGACGTGAAGTCGATCGAAGAGGTCAAGTAAGCCAGCCTGACTCTTTAGTGTCTGCACCAAGCAAAAGCCCCGGCTGTCATGGCCGGGGCTTTTGTTTTGCTGCGCGACGAACGGACGCTGTTTACTTGCCCGCGTCCTCGGCGTGGTAGCGGCCCACGCGTTCGACTTCGTTCTTGGAACCCAGGATCACGCTCACGCGCTGGTGCAGCTTTTCAGGCTGGATGTCCATGATGCGCTGCGTGCCGTTGATGGCCGCGCCGCCCGCCTGTTCGATCAGGAAGCTCATGGGGTTGGCTTCGTACATCAGGCGCAGCTTGCCGGCCTTGCCGGGTTCGCGCGCGTCCCACGGGTACATGAAGATGCCGCCGCGGGTCAGGATGCGATGCACGTCCGCCACCATCGAGGCGATCCAGCGCATGTTGAAATCCTTGCCCAACGGGCCGGTGGAGCCAGCCAGGCAGTCGTCGATGTAGCGCTTGACCGGCGGGGCCCAGTGCCGCATGTTCGACATGTTGATGGCGAATTCCTTGGTGTCTTCCGGCACGCGGATGTTCTCGTGCGTCAGCACCCACGATCCCATTTCGCGATCCAGCGTGAAGCCCACGACGCCGTTGCCGATGGTCAGCACCAGCATCGTCTGGGGACCGTAGACGGCGTAGCCGGCCACCACCTGCTTGTTGCCCGGCTGCAGGAAGTCGTCTTCGCAGACGGGGGCGCCCGACACATCATGCGGCGCGTGCAGCACCGAAAAGATGGTGCCGATGGAGACGTTCACGTCGATGTTCGACGAGCCATCCAGGGGATCAAACAGCAGCAGGTATTCGCCCTTGGGGTAGCGGTTCGGGATCAGATGGATGGTTTCCATTTCTTCCGAGGCCATGGCCGCCAGGTGGCCGCCCCATTCGTTGGCTTCCAGCAGGATCTCATTGGACAGCACGTCCAGCTTCTTCTGGACTTCACCCTGGACGTTTTCGCTTTCCAGGCTGCCGAGCACGCCGCCCAGCGCGCCCTTGCTGACCGCATGGCTGATGGCCTTGCAGGCGCGCGCCACCACTTCGATGAGCAGCCGGACTTCCGGCGCCAGGGCTTGGGCGGAGCGTTGCTGCTCCACCAGGTATTGAGTCAGTGTTTTACGTTTCAAAAGGATCTCCCTATGCGGCGAATTCTAAAGCCTTGGATACGATTTCCTGCACGTTGCGCGACAGGCCGTCGTGCTGGCGCACTTTTTCAAGCGCGGCCTGCATGGGCGCGCGCAGCGTGGGGACGAAGCGCGACCAGTTGTCCAGCGCACGCGCCAGGCGCGCGGCGATTTCCGGGTTCAGCGCGTCCAGCGCCAGCACCTGCTCGGCCCAGAAGGCATAACCGGAGCCGTCCGGATGGTGCATGCCGCGGGCATTGTTGAGGCAGAACTGGAAAATCAGCGCGCGGGCGCGATTGGGGTTGCGCAGCGTGAAGGCCGGGTGCTTCATCAGCTCGCGGGCGGTTTGCACGGTTGTCGAGCGGGCGGCCGCCTGCAACGCGAACCACTTGTCCACCACCAGCGGATTGGCGCTCCATTTCGTATAGAAAGCGGCCAGCGCCTGCTGCGGGAAGTCGCCTTGTCCGAAATTGATCAGGGCAGTCAGCGCGGCCATGCTGTCGGTCATGTTGCCCGCATTGGTGTACTGCTGTTCGGCCAGGCGCTGGGCTTCGGGCTCGCCGGCCGCCATCAGGTGGCTGAGCGCCAGATTCTTCAGGGCGCGCATGCCGGCGGGAATCGGGGCGGGGCTGTACTCGCCCGGCGTCTGGTTCTCGTCGAAGGCGCGGCGGAACTCGGCCTGGAGTTGACGGCCCAGTTCGGCGCGCAGGAAGTCGCGCGCCACGGCCAGAGCGGGCGGATCCACCTGCTGCATGCGTTCGGCCAGTGTCTTTTCCGACGGTAGCGCCAAGGCGCGCGCACGGTAGGCGGCATCCAGTGCGGGATCGGTGAGCAACGCGCGCCAGGCGTCGATGAAAGCCGCCTCGGCGTGCAGCGTACGGCCCGCCTGGCGGGCGTCCGCGAGCGCCAGAATCTGGCGGGTGGCCAGTTCCTGGCCGGCTTCCCAGCGCGCAAACGGATTGCCATCGTGTGCGGACAGCAGCGCCAGTTCCTCGTTGGACCAGTCGTAGTCCACGATGACCGGCGCGGAAAAGTCGCGCAGCAGCGAAGGCACGGGCCGTTCGGCGATATCTTCGAACACCCATTGCTGGTTTTGCGTGGTCAGTTCCAGCAGTGCGGTGTCCACGACGGCGCCCTCGTGGCGCAGCGGCAGCGCGTTGCCATCGCGGTCCAGCAGGCCGATCGCAAAGGGAATGTGGAAGGGCGCTTTGACGTAGTCGGGGCCGGCCTTCTTTTCGACGCCGACGGGCGGGCACGACTGGGTAAGTGTCACGGTGCAACAGCGCGCGGCGGCGTCGTGATCGAGCCTGACCGAAACGCGGGGCGTGCCGGCCTGCCGGTACCAGCGGCGAAACACTGACAGGTCGCGGCCGGGATGCTGTTTGACGTAAACCGATTCCATAGCGGCGACGAAATCGTCGCACGTGACGGCCTGGCCGTCGTGGCGGCGGAAGTATTCGTCCATGCCCGCGCGGAAGCCGGTTTCGCCCAGCAGCGTGTGCTGCATGCGGATGACCTCTGCGCCTTTTTCATACACGGTGGCCGTGTAGAAGTTGCCGATCTCCTGGTAGCTTTCCGGACGGATCGGATGCGCCATGGGGCCGGCGTCTTCGGGGAACTGCGCGGCGCGCAGCGCCACGACGTCATCGATGCGCTTGACGGCGCGCGCGCTGGCCGCGGCTGCGGCGTCCATGTCGCGCGCCATCATGTCAGCGCTGAATTCCTGGTCGCGGAAGACTGTCAGGCCTTCTTTCAGGCTCAGTTGGAACCAGTCGCGGCAGGTGACGCGGTTGCCGGTCCAGTTGTGGAAGTATTCATGCCCAATGACCGATTCGATACCTTCGTAGTTCGCGTCGGTGGCCGTCTGCGGATCGGCCAGCACGTAAGCCGCGTTGAAGATATTCAGGCCTTTGTTTTCCATGGCTCCCATATTGAAGTCATGGACGGCCACGATCATGAAGCGGTCCAGGTCCAGTTCAAGCCCGAAGCGGCTTTCGTCCCAGCGCAGCGAACGCACCAGCGAATCCAGCGCCCATTCGGTCTTGGTTTCGGAGCCGGGGTCGCTGTAGACCTGCAGCAGCACATCGCGGCCACTGACCGTCTTGACTGTGGTTTCGCGATGCGTGAGGTTGCCCGCCACCAGCGCGAACAGATAGCAGGGCTTGGGGAACGGATCTTCCCATTCGACCTCGTTGCGGCCGTCGGGCAACTGGCGCGAGGCGATCAGGTTGCCGTTGGACAGCAGCACGGGATACTCGGGCTGCGCGCGCAGCGTCACGCGATAACGCGACATGACGTCGGGGCGGTCAGCAAACCAAGTGATGCGCCGGAAGCCTTCGGCCTCGCATTGCGTGAAGAAATTGCCGCCCGACACGTACAAACCCATCAGGGTGGAATTGGCGGACGGCTTGCAGCGGCTGACGATTTCAACCGTGGCGTCGGCGGGCAGGCCACGCAGCGTGAGGGTGTGCTCGGACAGCTGGTAGCTGGCGGCGGGCAGCGGCTCGCCATTCACGCCTACCGACACGAGTTCCAACTCTTCTCCGTCCAGGATCAGGGCGGCGTCTGCGCTGGCCTCAGGCCTGCGCTGCACGTGCATCGTGCAGCGCACTTCGGTCGCGTCGGGCGCGAGGTCGAAGGCGAGGGCGACTTCGGGAATTTCGTAGGGGTAGGGCTGGTAATCCTTGCGGTAAACGGTAACGGGCGTGTCGGTGCGCATGGGATTTGCAGTCCTGTATGAACAAGAAGGCTATTGTAGTGGCTGGCCGATGAGCGGAACCTTGGGCTTACGGGCTAGCCTGAAAACTTTTGGCAAGCGCTTATGTCAAAGCTCGTTATGATGGCGCCGTCGTGCGCTGAAGGAGTTGCAAATGTCCAGGTCGTCTTGGTTCAGCAGTCTTGGCCGGTGGGCCGGTATTCTTGCCGTCCTGGGGGCGATGACGTTGACGGGCTGCGCCGCGCCGACCGTCTCGGCCCGCGTGACGTCGTTTCAGCAATGGCCGGCGGCTGTCGAAGGCCAGACCTATCAGTTTGTTCCCGCCGACCCATCCCAAGTCAATAATCTGGAATATCAGTCGTTCCAGGACATGGTGCGCGCGGGTATCGGCGCTACGGGTCTGGTCGAAGCCCGCCAAGGCGTAAAGGCCCGCTTCGAGGTTTCGTTCCGTTATGGCACCACGCAGACGCAGGTGATGGTGCGCCGTCCGTACGATCCGTATTTCTATGGCGGCTATGGCGGTTTTTATGGGCCAGGACCGTGGGGCATGGGCGCGGGTTTCTGGGGGCCGGACTGGGTCGACGTGCCCATGGTGGTCCAGCGCAATTCGCTGTCGCTCTTCATACGGGATACCCAGCAGGGCGGTGCCGAGGTATACCGTTCGACCGCCTTCATATTGAGCGAGCGCGATGATTTGCTTCGCACCATGCCCTATCTGGTGCGCGCCATATTCGACAATTTCCCCGGCAATAACGGCGCTGAACGAGAGATTCAATTCCCCGCGCGTTGAGCGGGGAAGGTTCTCGGCGGTGGTTTCCTAAAATAAAAACGGCGCACCATGATGGTGCGCCGTTTTATTTCTTACTGAGGAATAGGTTTTATTCCTTGATAAGAAAACTCTCGCGGGTTGCGCCGCCGGCTTCTTCGGCAGCGAGCCAGCGCGGCGCCTTGCCGCGGCCGCTCCAGGTTTCTCCGGTTTGCGGGTGGCGATACTTGGGCGCCACCGCGCGCTTCGCGGCGCCGCCTGCGCGGGCGGGGGCGCCGGCCTTGCGGCGGCCACCCGTGGCAGCGCGGGCGGGCTTGCCGGCGCCGTACGCGGCGATGATTTCTTCAGGCGTGATGTCGTACTCGCGCATCGACGTGATGATGGACGTGATCACCGGCTTGCGGCGCTTCGTCTGGAGGACTTCGGCCTTCTTTTGGAGCTTGTTGATTTCCTTTTCGATCTTTGCTTGCAGAGCTGCGTAGGTTTCTCGGGCCATGGTTTATTCCTGATTATGGAACTGCTTTAATCGCCGGCGAAGTTATTTATTTGTTGTGCTTCGCATAATACAGAATTTAAGTCGGGGTATCGTCATTCTCAGACTAATTACTTTGTATCAAAAGCGCGGGAAGACTTATCGCTTGCGGGTCGCCGCAATTTTCACAACATAGGAAGCAATATCTTAAATTTGGGACAAACTGAAACAACCGGCTGCTTGGCTAACGGGTTTGCATTGGGATCGTTGATTGTCGGACAACCCCAAGAATGGCTTGCAGGCTGACGAAATCGTCCGTCTGCAAGCCAGCGCGGGGAACTATCGATGCGAGTCTGGCGTCAATAACCGAGCGCTCGCTGCGTGCTGAATTTGTCGCAAACGCACGCGTTATACATTATGGCTTTGTGACCCCCCTGCGTTGGTATACCCCTGGAACAACGGTGTTCCGTCCCTCGGATTTCATTTTGTTGTCAGGTCGTACGACAAGATCGAAATCGTCTGATAGGCGATGCGGTCCGGGCGTAATTGCTTAACTTGATACTTAACTTGATGCCCAGTATGCCGCCCCCATCTGTATGGGCAAGATAATGCGAGATCATTTTGTCCCGCATGGCGTGCCGCATTTGCCACCACGGCGCACCGCGACTTTTGGTGTCCGGCGCGACGCCGGGTCCTTGTCGGCGGTACGATACGGTCTTGAGCGCCATGACGCGCATGCGCGGCCCCGGTGCCGTTCCTGAACTGAGCCTATGAAAATCATCGATCCCGCCATTGCTTCCCTGGCCACCGCCAAATCCCTTCTGCTAGACCCCTGGGGTCTGACCGAAGCGGATATGGCGCGGGCACTGGGTGAAATCTTCACCCACAAGGTCGATTACGCCGACCTGTATTTCCAGTACACGCGCAGCGAAGGCTGGAGCCTTGAAGAAGGGATTGTGAAGACGGGCAGTTTCTCCATCAGCCAGGGCGTGGGTGTCCGGGCCGTCAGCGGCGAAAAGACCGCATTCGCCTATTCGGATTCCCTGTCGCCCGACGCGCTGCTGTCGTCGGCGCACGCCGTGCGCGGCATCGCGCGCCGCGGCGCCGGCAAGGTCAGGGTCGCCGCTCACGTCGAGGCCGAGATGGGCCGTAGCCTGTATGCGGACATCGACCCCGTCGCCAGCCTCAGCGCGCCCGAAAAGGTCGCACTGCTCGAGCGCATCGAGCGCATGGCGCGGGCGCGCGATCCCCACGTGATCCAGGTCATGGCCGGACTGGGCGCGGAATATGACGTGGTGCTGGTCGCGGGCAGCGACGGCCGCCTGGCCGCAGACGTGCGTCCCCTGGTGCGCCTGTCGCTCACCGTGATTGCCGAACGCGATGGCCGTCGCGAAATGGGTCACGCCGGCGGCGGTGGCCGGCTGGGCCTGGCCTACTTCACCGACGAGATGCTGCAGGGCTATGTCGAGCGCGCGGTGCACGAAGCCATGGTCAACCTCGAGGCGCGTCCCGCACCGGCCGGCGAAATGACGGTTGTCCTGGGCTCGGGCTGGCCCGGCATCCTGCTGCACGAAGCCGTCGGCCATGGCCTGGAAGGCGACTTCAACCGCAAGGGATCCAGCGTGTTCTCCGGCCGCATCGGCGAGCGCGTGGCGTCTAAGGGCGTCACCGTGATCGACGACGGCACGATTCCCGACCGCCGCGGTTCGCTCAACATCGACGACGAAGGCAATGCCACGCAACGCAATGTCCTGATCGAAGACGGCATTCTGCGCGGCTACATGCAGGACACGCTGAATGCGCGCCTGATGAAGACCGCCGCCACCGGCAACGGCCGCCGCGAATCCTTCGCGCACCTGCCCATGCCGCGCATGACCAACACGTACATGCTGGCCGGCGACAAGCCCGCCGACGAAATCGTCGCCTCGGTCAAGCGGGGCCTGTATGCCGTCAACTTTGGCGGCGGCCAGGTCGACATCACCAACGGCAAGTTTGTGTTCTCGGCCTCCGAGGCCTACATGATCGAAGACGGCAAGGTCACGTATCCGGTCAAGGGCGCCACGCTCATCGGCAATGGCCCCGACGCCATGAACCGCGTCACTATGATCGGCAACGACCTGCAGCTGGACTCTGGCGTGGGCACCTGCGGCAAGGACGGCCAGAGCGTGCCCGTCGGTGTCGGCATGCCGACGGTCCGCATGGAAGGCCTGACGGTCGGCGGCACGGCCTGATGGCATAAATGGGGGCGGCATCCGGCAAAAATCCGGCGTGACGCCCTCAAAAAACTGTGCTAGAGTCGGTCCCCATGAAATTCGCGTCCCCCGCCTTTTATTTTTATTTTTTTGGTTTTCTGAAGCCGCTGGCGGAGGAAGGGACGCGCTCAATCTGAAGTTTGGACAGAATCCCCCCAAAAAAGCCGCCAGCAAATCTGGCGGCTTTTTTTATGCCGCCGTGGCGGGCAACCCAGGAGCAGTACCGTGTCGCACAACACCGATGACCTTCGTATTCGAGAAATCAAGGAACTGAATCCGCCCTCGCACGTGATGCGCGAGTTCGCGTGCACCAAGGAGGCGTCCGAGACCGTCTTCGCCGCGCGGCAAGGCATGCACCGCATCCTGCACGGCATGGACGATCGCATGATCGTCGTGATCGGTCCGTGTTCCATCCACGACACGCGCGCCGCCATCGAATACGCCAAGCGTCTGAAGCCCGTGCGCGACCGCCTGAGCGCGGACCTGGAAATCGTGATGCGCGTGTACTTCGAGAAGCCGCGCACGACCGTGGGCTGGAAAGGCCTGATCAACGATCCCGACCTGGACGGCAGCTTCGACATCAACAAGGGTGTGCGCGTCGCCCGCGAACTGCTGCTGGACATCAACAGCATGGGCTTGCCGGCGGGATGCGAATTCCTGGACATGATTACGCCGCAGTACATCGCGGATCTGGTCTCCTGGGGGGCGATCGGGGCGCGCACGACGGAGAGCCAGGTGCACCGCGAGCTGGCGTCGGGCCTGTCGTGTCCGGTGGGATTCAAGAATGGCACGGACGGCAACGTGAAAATCGCCGTCGATGCGATCAAGGCGGCCTCGCAGCCGCACCATTTCCTGTCGGTGACCAAGGGCGGCCATTCGGCCATCGTGTCCACGGCGGGCAACGAGGACTGCCACGTCATCCTGCGCGGCGGCAAGACGCCGAATTACGACGCGGCCAGCGTGGACGCCGCTTGCCAGGACGTGTCCAAGGCCGGTCTCGCGCAGCGCATCATGGTCGACGCCAGCCACGCCAACAGCAGCAAGAAGCCGGAGAACCAGCCGCTCGTCGTCGAAGACGTGGCGCGCCAGATGGAAGCCGGCGATGCGCGCCTGGTCGGCGTCATGGTCGAAAGCCATTTGCTGGGCGGCCGCCAGGACATGGTGCCGGGCCAACCGCTGGTGTACGGCCAGAGCATCACCGACGGCTGCATCGACTGGGATGCGTCCGTGGCCGTGCTGGAGCGCCTGGCGCAAGCCGTGCGCGAACGCCGCCGCGTGGCGCTGACGTCTGGCAAGTAAATCCGGCAAGTGATTCCGGCAAGCGATTCCGGAAAATGAGGGGGATTCACGCCGCGCACCGTCAGCCTGGGACGGTGTGCGGCGCAGCACGCGAGGCGGCGTAGAATATTCGGATTATCGAACCCGGGAAACCACGAGATCATGAACGCTCCCTTGCACGCCGAATCGTTGCGCCGCGCGGTTCCGGCCGCCTGTCTGGATGCCCTGCGTGCGCACTTTGGCGACCGCCTGTCGGAATCGGCCGCCGTGCGCGAACACCATGGCCGCGACGAATCGCCTTACCCCGCCATGCTGCCCGACGCCGTGGTCTTCGCGCACTCGACGGAAGATGTCGCATTCGTCGCCAAGGTGTGCAACGAGCACCGCGTTCCCTTGATTCCGTACGGCGCCGGCTCGTCGCTCGAAGGCCACATTCTTGCGATCCAGGGCGGCATCAGCCTGGACCTGTCGCAGATGAACAAGGTCCTCGCCATCAACGCCGAAGACCTCACCGCCACGGTGCAGGCCGGCGTGCTGCGCAAGCAGCTTAACGAAGAGATCCGCAGCACTGGTCTGTTCTTTCCGATTGACCCGGGCGCCGACGCCAGCCTGGGCGGCATGGCCGCCACCCGCGCGTCTGGCACCAACGCCGTGCGTTACGGCACGATGCGCGAAAACGTCATGTCGCTGACCGTCGTCACCGCGGACGGCCGCATCATCCGCACCGCGGGCCGCGCCCGCAAGTCGTCGGCCGGCTACGACCTGACGCGCATTTTCGTGGGCTGCGAGGGCACGCTCGGCATCATCACCGAAGTGACCGTGCGCTTGTATCCACAGCCCGAAGCCGTGTCCGCCGCCGTCTGCAATTTCCCGACGCTGGATGCCGCCGTGCAGAGCGTGATCGAGATCATCCAGATGGGCGTGCCGATCGCGCGCGTCGAGTTCATGGATGCCGCCAGCGTGCGTGCCGTCAACCTGCACAGCAAGCTGACCCTGCGCGAAACGCCGCTGCTGGTATTTGAATTCCACGGCAGCCCCGCCGGCGTGCAGGAGCAAGCCGAAACCGTGCAGGCCATCACGGCCGAACACGGCGGCATGGACTTCGAATGGGCCGAGCGTCCGGAAGACCGCAGTCGCCTCTGGACCGCGCGCCACAACGCGTATTTTGCGGGCCTGCAGTTGCGTCCCGGCTGCCGCGCCAGCACCACCGACGTCTGCGTGCCGATCTCGCGCCTGGCCGACTGCGTGCGCGACACCGTCGAGGAACTGGACCGCGCAAGCTTCCCGTACACCATCGTCGGCCACGTGGGCGACGGCAACTTCCATGTGCTGATGCTGCTGGACGCCGACAACGCGCAGGAATGGCAGGAATCGGAAGCCATCAATCACAACCTCGTGCGCCGCGCCATCGCTGCCGATGGCACCTGCACGGGCGAGCACGGCGTCGGCCTGCACAAGATGCAATTCATGGCGGAAGAACACGGCGAAGACGCGCTGGATCTGATGCGCAGTCTGAAGCACGCGTTTGACCCGAACAACATCCTGAATCCAGGCAAGATCGTGTCCTGGTAATCAACAGGGGGAGGCTGCAAAGGCCTCCCTCGATCCGTCAGCGCCTGCTGCTTTTACGCGACAGGCTGCTTCACGGTTTACGGCCGGTTACGTATGAACTGGCCGCAAATGCCGGTAAATGCGTCAGGTGCGGGTAAATCCCGGCCTGATTAACATGGGCACACGCGCTATTGTTGCGCTCATGAATTCACTGGTCGAAACCGGCCTGGCACAAGTGCAGGCGCCTTATTCGCAGCAGCAGCTCATCGAGGCGTTGTCGGCCGCGTTGCCCGCGCACTGTGTGCTTTATCGCGAAGAGGACACCCGTCCTTACGAATGCGATGGCCTATCCCTTTACCGCTCGATTCCCGCGGTCGTCGCCCTGCCCGAAACGGAAGCGCAGGTGCAGGCCATCATGCGCATCTGCAAGCGCCTGAACGCGCCTATTGTCGCGCGCGGCGCCGGAACGGGATTGTCGGGCGGCGCCATGCCGCACAGCCAGGGCGTGTTGCTTGGGTTGTCCAAATTCAACCGGATCAAGCATATCGACCTGGCCAGCACGACCGCGATCGTCGAGCCGGGCGTGCGCAATCTTGCGATCTCCGAAGCCGTGTCGCCGTATGGGCTGTATTACGCGCCGGATCCGTCGAGCCAGATCGCGTGCTCCATCGGCGGCAACGTCGCGGAAAACTCTGGCGGCGTGCATTGCCTGAAATACGGCCTGACCGTGCACAACGTGCTGCGCGTGCGTGTGGTCACGATCGACGGCGACGTGGTCGAACTGGGATCGCACGCGCCGGACGCGCCCGGACTGGACCTGTTGTCTGTATTCGTCGGGTCCGAGGGCATGCTGGGCGTCGTGACCGAAGTGACCGTCAAGCTCATCCCCAAGCCGGCCTGCCAGCAGGTCGTCATGGCCAGCTTTTCCAGCGTCGAGGCGGCAGGCAATGCGGTCACGCAGGTGATCGCGGCAGGCATGATTCCGGCGGGTCTTGAAATGATGGACCGGCGCGCCACCCACATGGTCGAGCCGTTTGTCCGCGCGGGCTACGACATGGACGCGCAGGCCATCCTGCTGTGCGAATCGGACGGCACGCCCGAAGAGGTGGCGCACGAGATCGCGCGCATGGAGGCCGTGTTCCGGCAAGCCGGCGCCACGCGCTGCCAGGTGTCGGCGTCCGAGGCGGAACGGTTGAAATTCTGGGCGGGGCGCAAGAACGCGTTTCCCGCTGCCGGGCGCGTGTCGCCCGATTACTACTGCATGGACGGCACGATACCGCGCCGTCATCTGGCGCGCGTACTGGGCGCCATTGAACAGATGGAAGACGAATTCGGCCTGCGATGCGCCAACGTCTTTCATGCAGGCGACGGCAATCTGCATCCGCTGATCCTGTTCGATTCGAATAAGCCGGACGAGGTGGAGCGCGCCGAGAAATTCGGTGCGGCCATTCTTGAGCTGTGCGTGCAAGTGGGAGGAACCGTGACCGGAGAGCACGGTGTGGGAATGGAGAAGATAAATCAAATGTGCGTGCAATTCTCTCGCGAAGAACTCGACGCGTTCCTGGCAGTCAAGCGGGCCTTTGATCCGCCGTGCCTGCTGAATCCTGAAAAGGTCATCCCCACGCTGGCACGCTGCGCCGAATACGGCAAGATGCACGTCCATGCGGGAGAACTGCGCTTCCCCGATCTCGCCCGTTTCTAGGACGTATCCCTTATGGATTTTGTCCTGTCGGAATTGTGCGACCAGGTCATGACGGCCCGTGCCGGCCACAAACCCCTGTTCGTGATGGGCGGCGGCAGCAAGCGGTTCTACGGTAACTACCGTCCCGTGCGGCCGCAGGATGGTCATTGCCTGCTGGATATGACGCCGTACCGCGGCATCGTCAGCTACCACCCATCCGAACTCGTCGTCACGGTGCGCGCCGGCACGCCGCTGGCCGAACTGGAGGCCGCGCTTGCCGAGCACGGCCAGATGCTGGCCTTCGAGCCGCCGCATTTTGCGCCCACCGCCACCGTGGGCGGCTGCGTCGCAGCCGGCCTGTCGGGCCCGCGCCGCATGAGCGCGGGGGCGCTCAAGGATTTCGTGCTCGGTGCGCAACTGCTGGATTCGGAAGGACGCATCCTTTCCTTCGGTGGCGAGGTCATGAAGAACGTGGCGGGCTATGACGTGTCGCGCCTCCTGGCCGGCTCGCACGGCATCTTCGGCGCCATCCTGGAGGTGTCGCTGAAGGTCGTGCCCAAGCCGATGGAAGAGATGACGCTGGCGTTGCCCGCGACGCAGGCGCAGGCACTGGCCAACTTTGCCTTCTGGCGGGGCAAGCCGCTGCCGATCTCGGCATCGGGCTGGTCAAGCGATGCCGAAGGCGCGGACGGCATGACGATGGTGCGCCTGTCGGGCGCGCCGCCCGCGCTGGCCAGCGCGCGAGCGCTGATCGGCGGCGATGTGCTGGCGCCGGATGCGGCCGACGCATGGTGGCGGTCGTTGCGCGAGCAGACGCACCCGTTCTTTGCGCCAGACCGGCCATTGTGGCGGCTGGCCCTGCCGCCAACCACCGCCGATCTGGAACTGGGACCGACGCTGGTGGAGTGGGGCGGTGGCCAGCGTTGGCTGAGCGGTCCGCGCGATGCCGCTGAACTACGCGAGACGGCGGCCCGCCACGGCGGCCACGCGACGCTGTTCCGGCCCGCCGATACCCCGCCGCCCGCCGATGGCGTGTTCCATCCGCTTGCGCCGGGTGTCGGCGCAATCACCCGCAGGCTGAAGCAGGAACTCGATCCCGCCGGCCTCTTCAACCCCGGCCGCCTGGTCCTGGAGCTGTAGGACATCATGCAAACCAATCTGGCTTCCTGGGCGAGCGGCACCGATCTGGGCAACGAGGCGGACGCGATTCTGCGCCGCTGCGTGCATTGCGGTTTTTGCACGGCCACCTGTCCCACGTATCAGGTTCTGGGCGACGAACTGGACAGCCCGCGCGGACGCATCTATCTCATCAAGCAGGTGCTGGAGGGCAAGGAGCCCACGCAATCCACGCAGCAGCATCTGGACCGCTGCCTGACCTGCCGCAATTGCGAGACCACCTGCCCGTCCGGCGTCGAGTACGGCCACCTCGTCGACATCGGCCGCAAGATCGTGGACGAGCGCGTGGAGCGGTCGTGGGGCGACAAGACCAAGCGCACGTTGCTGCGCAAGGCAATGCTGTCGCCGATGTTCGCGCCGGCCATGCGTCTGGGTCAGAGCCTGCGCGGCATCCTGCCCCAGGCCCTGCGGCGCAAGGTGCCGGAACGCCGCGACGCCGGACCGCTACCGCAGGTGGCGCGACACGATCGCCAGGTCCTGATGCTGGCGGGCTGCGTGCAGCCGGCCATGATGCCCACCATCGACGCCGCCACCATCCGCGTGCTGGATGCGGTCGGCATCGGCGCGCGCATCGCGCCGGGCGCCGGTTGCTGCGGCGCGGTCAGTTTTCACCTGGACGCGCAGGGCGAAGCCGTGGCGCAGATGCGCGCCAACGTCGACGCGTGGTGGCCGCTGGTGCAGGACGGCAAGGTCGAGGCCATCGTCATGAATGCGTCGGGCTGCGGCGCCATGGTCAAGGAGTACGCGCACCATCTGCGCCACGACCCGGCGTATGCGCAGAAAGCCGCCGACATCGTGGCGCTGGTGAAGGACGTGGCGGAGATCGTCGCGCCGCACGCCGACATGCTGCGGTCGCGCCTGCCGGCCGGCACGCGGGCATCGTTTCACCCGCCGTGCACGTTGCAGCACTGGCAAGGGCTGCGGCCGTTGTCAGAGCAATTGCTGGTCGATCTGGGATTTGAGCTGCAGCCGTTCGCGGACAAGCATCTGTGCTGCGGATCGGCGGGCGCGTATTCGGTATTGAATCCGGACATCGCGCTGGAGCTGCGTGACCGCAAGCTGGGCGCCATCGCGGTGGGCAGTCCCGATGTGATCCTGTCGGCCAACATCGGGTGCATCGGGCATCTGCAAAGCGGCACCGATACGCCGGTGCGCCATTGGGTCGAAGTGGTCGACGAGCAGTTGCGCCGCGCTGCGCAGGGCTAGCCGCCGCGCAGCGCCTGGCGTTGTGGTTACTCCACGGCCTTGACCATGTCTTCGAGCACCTTCTTGGCGTCGCCGAAGACCATCATCGTGCGGTCCATGTAGAACAGTTCGTTGTCCAGCCCGGCATAGCCCGAGGCCATGGAGCGCTTGTTCACGATAACCGTGCGCGCCTTGTAGGCCTCGAGGATGGGCATGCCGGCGATGGGTGACTTGGGATCGTTCTTGGCGGCCGGGTTGACCACGTCGTTCGCGCCCAGCACCAGCACCACGTCGGTCTGGCCGAACTCGCTGTTGATGTCTTCCATCTCGAAGACCTGGTCGTAAGGCACTTCGGCCTCGGCCAGCAGCACGTTCATGTGGCCGGGCATGCGGCCGGCCACCGGATGGATCGCGTACTTCACGGTCACGCCCCGCGCGGTCAGCTTTTCGGCCAGTTCCTTCAGCGCATGCTGGGCCCGCGCGACAGCCAGGCCGTAGCCCGGCACGATGGTGACGCTTTCGGCGTTGGTCATCAGGAACGCCGCGTCGTCCGGGCTGCCCGACTTGACGCTGCGCTGCTGCGCATCGCCTGCCGCCGCGCCACCGCCCGCTTGCCCGCCAAAGCCGCCCAGGATCACGTTGAAGAACGACCGGTTCATCGCCTTGCACATGATGTAGGACAGGATGGCGCCCGACGAGCCCACCAGCGAGCCGGCGATGATCAGCATGGGGTTGTTCAGCGAGAAGCCGATGCCCGCCGCCGCCCAGCCGGAATAGCTGTTCAGCATCGACACCACCACCGGCATGTCCGCGCCGCCGATCGGGATGATGATCAGCACGCCCAGCACGAAGGCGATGAGCGTCATGATGATGAACGGCGTCCATTCCTGCGTGAGCATGAACCAGAGGCCGCAACCCAGCATCGCCAGCGCCAGCGCCAGATTCAGCATGTGCTGGCCGGGGAACACCACGGGCGCGCCCTGGAACAGCCGGAACTTGTATTTGCCGGACAGCTTGCCGAAGGCGATGACCGAACCCGAGAACGTAATGGCGCCCACGAACGTGCCGATGAAGAGCTCGAAGCGGTTGCCGGTCGGGATGGCCATGCCGGGCGGCGCGATGCCGAAGGCGTGCGGCTCGGCCACGACGGCCACGGCGATCGCGACCGCCGCCAGGCCGATCATGCTGTGCATGAAGGCGACCAGCTCGGGCATCTTGGTCATCTCGACGCGCTTGGCCATCAGCGTACCGATGGAACCGCCGACCAGCAGCCCCAGCACGACCCAGCCCAGCCCGATCGTGGCCGTGCCGCTGCGCGCCAGCCCGATGATGAGCGCCGCGGTGGTCACCACGGCGATCGCCATGCCGGCCATGCCGAAGGCGTTGCCCAGGCGCGAGGTGGTGGGATGCGACAGGCCCTTGAGCGCCTGGATGAAGCAGACCGAGGCAATCAGGTAAAGCAGGGTGACGAGGTTCAGCGAGATCATTTCGCTTCCTCCTTGCCCGGCTTGCGGTCCTTCTTCTTGAACATTTCAAGCATGCGCCGCGTCACGAGAAAACCGCCAAAGACGTTGACGGCGGCCAGCGCCACCGCGAATACGCCCATGCCGCGCGCCAGTCCGCCTTCGGTCAGCGCTGCGGCCAGCATCGCGCCGACGATGATGATCGCGGAAATGGCATTGGTGACCGCCATGAGCGGCGTGTGCAGCGCGGGCGTGACGTTCCAGACCACGTGGTAGCCGACATAGATGGCCAGCACGAAGATGATCAGATTCATCAGGGTGGGGTTGATCGCTTCCATGGTCACGTCCTCCGCGTCACATTGCCGCCTTCGCACACCAGGCAGGCTGCCACGATTTCATCGGCGCGCTGGATCGCCAGCGCGCCGTCCGCATTGATGATGAGCTTCAGGAAATCCAGGATGTTGCGCGCGTAGAGCGCCGAGGCGTCGGTGGCCACCAGGCCGGGCAGGTTGGTCAGCCCGATGATCGTCACGCCGTGCTTTTCGACGATCTGCCCCTTTTCCGACAGCGGGCAGTTGCCGCCGCGTTCGACGGCAAGATCGACCAGCACCGAGCCGGGCTTCATGGCCGCGACCGTGTCCGCCGAAACCAGCTTGGGGGCGGGGCGTCCCGGGATGAGTGCGGTGGTGATGACGATGTCGGCCTGCTTGCAGCGCTCGGACACCAGCGCGGCCTGGCGCGCCATCCAGGCGGGCGGCATGGGCCGCGCGTAGCCGCCCGTGCCTTGCGCGATCTCGCGCTCTTCGTCGGTTTCGAACGGCACGTCGATGAACTTGGCGCCCAGCGATTCGACCTGTTCGCGCGCGGCGGGCCGCACGTCGGAAGCTTCGACCACTGCGCCCAGCCGCTTGGCCGTGGCGATCGCCTGCAGGCCGGCCACGCCGGTGCCCAGGACGACGGCGCGCGCGGCTTTCAAGGTGCCGGCGGCGGTCATCATCATGGGAATCAGCCGGCCGTAGTGATGGGCCGCAAGCAGCACGGCCTTGTAGCCGGCCAGGTTGGCCTGCGATGACAGCACATCCAGGCTTTGCGCGCGCGTGATGCGTGGCGCGGCTTCCAGCGCGAAGCCGGTCAGGCCCGCGGCGGCCATCTGCGCGAGGCCCTCGGCGTCGAAGGGATCGAGCATGCCCACGACCACGGCGCCCGGCTTCATGTGAGGCAATTCTTCGGGGGCGGGCGCGCGAACCTTCATGACCAGTTCGGCGCCCAGGGCGTCCTGGGCTGAACCGAGCGTGGCGCCCGCTGCGACATAGGCATCATCGAGATAGCGGGCGGCGGCGCCGGCTCCACTTTCCACAACGACGGTGTGCTTGCCGCCCACGTACTTCTTGACGGTCTCCGGTGTTGCTGCGACACGGGTTTCCCCGTCTCGGGTTTCCTTAGGTATCCCGATGTGCATCGACGCCTCTCCTCAGAAGGTTCGCCGTAGTTATACACGGAATGTGCGCTCTCACGCCTCCCCCGTTTTGGCCGCTTGCGCCGGGCCAAAAAAAAACCCCATGGCGAACCATGGGGCGTGGGGCTTGCAACCCGGCGTCTGGACGGGCGGCGTTTCTTATGCCGTCTGCGCGCGGGTCCAGGTGATCAGCGCGGCGGTAAGGTCGCGCAGATCGGCCTTCAGCCGGCCGTAGTTGTCGGTCGGACGAAGCGACACTTCGTCCATGTAGAGTTTGCGGTTGATCTCGATCTGCAGGCTGTGGCGCCCTTCTTGCGGGCGGCCGAACGCGCGCACCAGTTCCACGCCCTTGTAGGGATCGTTCACGGTGACGTTGTAGCCGCGCTCGCGCAGCCAGGCGGCGATGAATTCGCGGAAGGCTGGATCGCTGGTGCTGCCGTCGCGGTCGCCCAGCACGAAGTCGGGATGGACCAGGCCCGGGCGATCGGTGGCGAAGGCGCCGGCCACGCTGGGCATCGAGTGGCAGTTGATGTGCCAGACCTTGCCGAACTTGCGGTGGGCGTTGTCCAGCACCTGACCAAGCGCGGCGTGATAGGGCTTCCAGCAGGCATCGATGCGGTGGCGCACTTCGTCCACCGTGAGCTTGCGGTTGTACAGCGGCGTGCCGTCATCGAGCATGCGCCAGATCAGACCCTTGCCCAGCTTGACCTTGGGCGAGGGGTTGATTGCGTCGGGCCATGCCGCGTCCAGCAGCAATTCGTCAATCTCGTCGGCGGCGCGGTTGGCGTCGATATAGGCGCGCGGGAACGCCGCGGCGATCATCGGCACGCCCATCTCGATGGCGTCGCCCCACAGATCGTCAACCCAGGTGTCCTCGGCCGTGCGCAAGGCGCCAAAGTCCACCGCGGCGGCGAAATCGGGGGGGTAGGTCGTGCCACTGTGCGGGGAATCCAGCACGAGAGGGACCGAGATTTCCGAATCGGGATAGTGCTGCGGGAGGTCGAAGCGGTAGGACAGGGGCTGGGTAAGTCGCATAAGGGGGTACTGCGTTCGTGAATCGGAGGTCCTCGCGCGCCACGGGCACGCGAGGACCGAAGACCGGTTAGTCGATCTTCACGTTGGCTTCTTTGGCGATGCGCTTGTTCTTGGCGATTTCAGCCGAGATCTGCGCGCCGAATTCGGCCGGGGTGTTGGCAGCGGGCGAGGCACCGAGGGCGGCGAGGCGGCTCTTGACGTCTTCTTCGGCGCTGACCTTCTGGACGGCGGCGTTCAGCTTGGCCAGCACGGGGGCGGGCAGCTTGGCCGGGGCGACCAGGCCGAACCACGAGGCGTCGTTCACGGCCGGCAGGCCGGCTTCGGCGAACGTGGGCACGTTGGGCAGCGAGGCGACGCGCTGCGGCGAGGCGACGGCCATGGCGATCAGGCGGCCGGACTGGACGTGCGGCAGCGTGGAGGGCAGGTTGTCATACATGACGTCGACCTGGCCGGCCAGCGCGTCGTTCAGCGCGGGGCCCACGCCACGGTACGGCACGTGCATCAGGTCGGTGCCCGAGGCCATCTTGAACAGTTCGCCCATCATGTGCGAGACCGAACCGTTGCCGGCCGACGCGTACGTCAGCTTGCCGGGCTGGCTCTTGGCCAGCGTGATGAATTCGGCGATGGTCTTGGCCTGGACCTTCGGGTTGATGGTCATGATGTTCGGCACGGCAGCCAGGTTCGAGACGGGCGTGAAGTCCTTCTCGCCATCGAACGGCAGGTTCGGGTAGATGGCCGGGTTGATGCCGTGCGTGCTGACGGTGGCGATGCCCAGGACGTAGCCGTCCGGCGCGCTGCTGGCGACGAAGGCGCTGCCGATCGAGCCGCCGGCGCCGCCGCGGTTTTCCACGACGACGGTCTGGCCCAGTTCCTTGCCGAGCTTGTCGGCGAACAGGCGGCCGACGATGTCGGTGGTGCCGCCGGGCGGGAAGGGAACGATCAGGCGGATGGGCTTGCTGGGATACGCATCTTCAGCGTGCGCGATACCCGAGGTCAGCGGCGTGGCCAGGGTCGCGGCGGCGACACACAGGCCCAGGACTACATTACGGCGTTGCATGAATTCCCCTACTAATGAATGAACAGCGGATGCGCAAAGGCAGACGCAAACCCGACGATTCTTTCCTGGCGGGCAGGTTTGCGCAAACGAAAGATTCTCCGTAAGCTATGACTTTTTTTCATACCTCTTTTCGGCAGGCCATCTTGGGCGTTACTTTTCTGTAACATTCGTCGCCCCGTGCCTTTGCCGTCGTCATGCCCGCAGGGCAAGGGAGCCCCACATTCGGTGGGGGCTGCAGATGAGGCGTTTCTGTCCCTCTTTAACGGATCTCCAGGCGTTCGAAGTTGCCGCCCGGCACAGCAGTTTCACGCGCGCCGCGCAGGAATTGTGCGTGACACAGGGGGCTGTGAGTAAACAGGTGAAACATCTGGAAGAGTTCGTCGGCGTCGAACTATTCCTACGAATCAGGCAAGGCCTGGTTCTGACCGAAGCAGGCCGCAGCTATCTGGCCAAGATCCAGGCCGGTCTCGGCCAGATCGAAGCGGCCACCGTCGAGCTGATCGCGCACCAGGGGCGCGGCGGCACGCTCAACCTGACCTGTATGCCGACGTTTGGCGCGCGGTGGCTGATTCCGCGGCTGACGGCCTTCATGCGCCTGCGGCCCGACATCCACGTGGAGTTCCTGCCGCACCGCCAGGGCTACGACTTCTCCACGCCCGAATTGGACGCCGCCGTGCGCTTCGGCGAGGGGCTGTGGCCCGGCAGCGGCGCGGACTACATCGTGGGCCGCGAGATCCTGCCGGTCTGTAGTCCCCGCCTGATCGCGGGCGGGTGCCAGTCGCCCGAAGACCTGCTGGCCTATCCGCTGCTGCACCATACGTCGGCCCTGGAAGGCTGGCGCGATTGGTTCGAGCAGGCCGGCTGCGATACGCGGCGCAGCCTGGAAGGCGCCCGGTTCGATCAGTACGCGCTGCTGTCGCAGGCGGCCGCGGCGGGCTTCGGCGTGGCGCTGATCCCGCGCTGCCTGATCGAGGACGAGCTGCGCGACGGCAAGCTGGCCATCGCGATGCAGTTGCCGATCCGCGCGCGGATGGGCTATTACCTGTGCTACCCCGAGCAGAAGGCCAATCTGCCCACCCTGCAGGCCTTCCGCGCCTGGCTGATGGAAGTGTCGCGCGCCGCCGAACCGCAGCCGCGGGAAGACGCCTTGTCCGATCTAAAATAGCCGCATCATGAGTCAAACATCCACCAAGAAAGGCCGCGTTGTCGTCGGCATGTCCGGCGGGGTCGATTCTTCGGTCACCGCCTGGCTGCTCAAACAGCAAGGCTACGAGGTCGTCGGCCTGTTCATGAAGAACTGGGAAGACGACGACGATTCCGAATACTGCTCCACCCGCCAGGATCTCCTGGACGCCGCCAGCGTCGCGGACCTGGTCGGCGTCGAGTTCGAATACGTCAACTTCGCCGCCGAATACAAGGACCGCGTGTTCGCGGATTTCCTGCGCGAATACTCCGCGGGCCGTACGCCCAACCCCGACGTCCTGTGCAATGCCGAGATCAAATTCAAGGCGTTCCTCGACCACGCCATGGCGCTGGGCGCGGAACACATCGCGACCGGCCATTACGCCCGCGTTCGTGAAGTACCCGCTGAGGGCGGCGGCTCGCAGTTCCAGTTGCTGAAGGCGCTGGACGCATCCAAGGACCAGAGCTACTTCCTGCATCGCCTGAACCAGGCGCAGTTGTCGCGCACGCTGTTTCCGCTGGGCGAGATCCACAAGACCGAAGTGCGGCGCATCGCGCACGAGATCGGCCTGCACAACGCCGCCAAGAAGGATTCCACCGGGATCTGCTTCATCGGCGAGCGGCCGTTCCGGGAATTTCTGAACCGTTACCTGCCCACCGAGCCCGGTCCCATCCTGACGCCCGAAGGGCAGAAGGTCGGCCGCCACGAAGGGCTTTCGTTCTACACGCTGGGCCAGCGCAAGGGGCTGGGCGTGGGCGGTGTCAAGGGCCGCCAGCGGGACGACGGCACGGCCGAGGCCTGGTACGTGGCGCGCAAGGATCTGGAACGCAACGTGCTGTACGTCGTGCAGGGGCATGACCATCCTTGGCTGCTGTCCGGCGATCTGAAGGCGCAGGACGCGAGCTGGGTGGCCGGCCACCCGCCGGCAGCGGGCGCCTACGGCGCCAAGACCCGCTATCGGCAAGCCGACGCGGCCTGCCGCCTGGGCGATGCGGCGCCCGAGACGTTTTCGCTGGATTTCACCGAGCCGCAATGGGCGGTGACGCCCGGGCAGTCGGCCGTGCTATACGATGGCGAGGTTTGCCTGGGTGGCGGGATCATTATTTAAGCAGTCCCCGCTGCACGTAACCAAGGCCCCCCGGAGCCATGCCCGCGGGGCCTTGTTCATGACAATAAAACTGAGGAGACGGTTGTGGATGTGACGATGGTGATCTGCCTGCTGGTGTTGGGCGGAGTGGTCGGCTTTGCCGCGGGCCTGCTGGGCATTGGCGGCGGCATGCTGCTGGTTCCCTTTTTGACGATGCTGTTCACCTGGCAGGGCATGCCGGCCGACCTGGTGGTGCATGCGGCGATCGCCACGTCCATGACGTCGATCCTCTTTACCTCCATTTCCAGCGTGCGCGCTCACCAGCAGCGGGGCACCATCAAGTGGCGCATCGTCGCGGCGATGGCGCCGGGCATCATCATCGGCGGGCTGCTGTCGGGCGGCGCAGTGTTTGCCGCGCTGAGCACGCTGTGGCTGTCGCTGTTCTTCGCGTTGTTCGTGGGCTACTCCGGCTGGAGCATGCTGCGCAACAAGAAGCCCAAGCCCACGCGTCAGATGCCGGGCGTGGTCGGCACCAGTGCGGCGGGGGCGGGCATCGGCTTCCTGTCGGGCCTGGTCGGCGCCGGGGGCGGCTTTCTGTCGGTGCCGTTCATGGTCTGGTGCAACGTGGCCCTGCACAATGCGGTGTCGACCTCGGCGGCGCTGGGCTTTCCCATCGCGCTGGCCAACAGCGTGGGTTATATCGTTTCGGGCCTGAACGAAGCCCAGACCTATCCGGGGATGCTCGGCTTCATCTACTGGCCGGCATTGCTGGCGCTGGTCTGCACCAGCGTCTTGACGGCGCCGCTGGGGGCGCGCATGGCCCATCGCCTGCCGGTGCAGACGCTCAAGCGCGTGTTCGCCGCGCTGCTGTTCGCGCTGGCGGCGTACATGCTGTTCAAGGCCTGGCAGACCTGGACGGTTTGATCGATATACAGAAAACCGGCCGCGGAAAGCGGCCGGACGAAAAAACGCCCGGTCGAGCCGGGCGTTTTTGCGGGCATTTCTGGCCGGCCGTCAGGCCGTCTTGGGCACCGTGTCGATGAACGACTGGCGCTGGGACAGCTTGTCGTACAGGCGGGCCAGATTGGGCTGGCCGGTGCGCCAGTCCAGGGTGGCAAAGCGCAGGTCCAGGTAGCCCAGGGCACAGCCGACCGCGATGTCCGCGAGGCTGTAGTTGATGCCCATGCAATGGGCGTTGTCGCCCAGGCTTTTGTTCATGGCGTCCAGGCTGGCGTGGATCTTGCCGTATTGGCGTTCGATCCATTCGGGGCTGCGCTGGGCCTCGGGGCGCTGGTTTTCCTTGACGATGGTCACGCAGGCGTCCAGGACGCCATCGGCGATGGCTTCCCAGCATTTGACGGCTGCGCGATCGCGCCCTTGCTGAGGAATCAGCCGGGCGACGGGAGACAAGGTGTCCACGTATTCGACGATGACGCGCGAATCGAACAGGGCGCCGCCGTCTTCCATCACCAGGCAGGGGACCTTGCCCAGCGGGTTGTACGTTTGGATCTGCGTGTCGGCGGACCAGACGTTTTCGAGTTCAAGCCGGTAGTCCAGCTTTTTCTCGGCCATGACGATACGCACTTTGCGCACGTAGGGACTGGTAAGCGAGCCGATCAGTTTCATGGAGTCACAAGCGGAGTCGGAAAGCGGCCGAAGTATAGCAGGCTGTATGACGGCCGGAATTGTCCGCAGGGCGGAATCTTCGTCAGTTTGCCACAATGTCAGGCGGCCCCGGATGATAAAATCGCCGGGTTTTCCCATCCGTCGCTTTTTCCCTACCAGACCATGCAAATCGCCGATCAGCTGAGCCAACTTAATGCCCTTTCGCCACTGGATGGCCGCTACGCTTCCCGGGGCGACGCACTGCGCGGTCTGCTGTCCGAAGCCGGCTTCATGGCGCACCGCGTCGAAGTCGAGGTCGCCTGGCTGATCGCCTTGTCCGACGCCGGTCTGCCCGAGCTGCCGGCCTTCTCCGAGGCCGCCCGCGCGCGCCTGGCCCAGTTGGTCGCCAACTTCTCCGAGGCGGACGCCGGCCGCATCAAGGATATCGAGCGCGTCACCAACCACGACGTGAAGGCCGTCGAGTACTGGCTGAAAGAAAAGGTCGCCGATGACGCCGAACTGGCCCGCGCCGCAGAATTCATCCACTTCGCCTGCACGTCGGAAGACATCAACAACACCTCGCACGCGCTGATGCTGTCGCGCGCCCGCGACCAGGTCGTGGTGCCGCGCCTGCGCGAAGTTGCCGCCAAGCTGAACGACCTGGCCGTCGCCAACGCCGATCAGCCGCTGCTGTCGCGCACCCACGGCCAGCCCGCCAGCCCGACTACGCTGGGCAAGGAATTCGCCAACGTGGCCGCGCGCCTGAACCGCGCCATCGCCGCCGTCGTGGCCGTCGAGCCCCTGGCCAAGCTGAACGGCGCAACGGGCAACTACAACGCCCACCTGTCCGCCTATCCCGAAATCAACTGGCCCGAGTTCAGCAAGCGCGTGCTGACCGGTCTGGGCCTGACCCAGAACCGCCACACCATCCAGATCGAACCGCACGACTGGATGTCCGCGCTGTTCGACGCGATTACCCGCGCCAACATCATCATTCTGGACCTGGATCGCGACATCTGGGGCTACGTGGCGCTGGGCTACTTCAAGCAGCGCCTGAAGGAAGGCGAGGTCGGTTCGTCGACCATGCCGCACAAGGTCAACCCGATCGACTTCGAAAACTCCGAAGGCAACCTGGGTCTGGCCAACGCCGTGCTGCGCCATCTGGCCGACAAGCTGCCGATCTCCCGCTGGCAGCGCGACCTGACCGATTCCACCGTCCTGCGCAACCTCGGCGTGGGCCTGGGCTACTGCCTGGTGGCGTGGGATGCCTGCATGCGCGGCCTGGGCAAGCTCGAAGTCAACACGGCTGCCATCGACGCCGATATCGACGCCTGCTGGGAAGTGCTGGCCGAGCCGGTGCAGACCGTCATGCGCCGCTATGGCCTGCCGCAGCCGTACGAGCAGCTCAAGGCCTTGACGCGCGGCAAGGGCATCACCGAAGAGGCTCTGCGAGAATTCATCCAGGGCCTGGCGCTGCCTGAAGAGCCCAAGGCCCGCCTCCTGGCGATGACCCCGCGCTCGTACATTGGTCTGGCTGCCGAACTGGCCCGGGCGGTATAGTCGCCGTGCCGCGCGCGTTACGCGCGCGGCTTTCACGTTGTACCTACGGGAGAAATCAATGAAGAAGTTGTCCACGCTCGCTGCGCTGGCCTGTATGACGGTGGGTCCGCTGCTGGCAACGTCCGCCTCCGCGCAATTCGCCAAGCCCGAAGATGCCGTCAAGTACCGCCAGTCGGCGCTTGCACTGATCGGCTCGCACTTCGGCCGCATGGCGCCGGTGGTCAAGGGCCAGGCGCCCTATGACGCTGCGCAGATCAAGGCCAACGTCGATGTGCTGAAGACGCTGTCTGCGTTGCCGTGGGCGGGTTTCGGCCCGGGTACGGAAGGCGGTGACGCCCGTCCCGAAATCTGGAGCGACGCCGCGGGCTTCAAGCAGAAGCAGCAGGCGTTCCAGGACAACATCGTGAAACTGTCGGCAGCCGCCGATGCCGGCGATCTGGACAAGCTGCGCGCGGCATTCGGCGACGTGGGCGCCAGCTGCAAGGCCTGCCACGATTCGTACCGCAAGAAGAAATAAGGCATCGGGCCGTTGTCAGATCCGGCCCGTCGTCCTGGCAAGCAAAAAGCCCCGTCAAGGGGCTTTTTTCATGGGCTGTTTGCTTGGGCTGGGTCAGGAGAACGACATGTCGGACACGACCTCGAGCGATCGTATCCACAGCACCAGCCCGGTCACGCAGGCGCCCAGCAAGAGTGCGCGCAGCCAGATGGCCAGGCCGTCCTGAGCGGGCGGCGTGCCGGCGGGCACGTCCTTGGCATCGACATTGCCGGTGATGATGGCACGCACCAGACGCTTGCGGCGCACCACCACGTACCACGTGACGGCCAGCAGGTGCAGGACGACCAGGCCGATGATGACCCATTCATTGAGCTTGTGCCAGGACGTCATGGCGCTGGCGGTGGCTTCGGATACGTGTCCGAACAGCGGACCCTGCGTCATGATGTCGTCCGTGGTGAACAGGCCGCTGACCGCCTGAAAGCCCACGACCAGCAGCAATGCCATGACCGACAGGGCGCCCAGCGGATTGTGGCCGGCGGGCGCGGCGGCGCCCTTCAGGTAGCGGGCCACCGCGCCGGGGCCCCGAACGAAATGCGCGAACCTGGCATAGCGCGGTCCGGCAAAGCCCCACAGCACGCGGAAGATGATGAGGCCCAGCGCCGTACAGCCGAACCGCACGTGCCAGTCCATGTACAGGCCGCCCAGTTTCACGCTGACGAACGCGCCGACGATGCAGACGACAAGCCCCCAGTGAAAGAGGCGGGTGGGAAGGTCCCAGATGCGGACCGCAAGACGATTGTTCTGCATGGTGAGATCAGCGGGCTGAAGTTGCTGGGAATTTATCACGCACAAAGCAAACCGCCGCGGGGTAAGCGCGGCGGTGTCGGGTCTGCTTAGCGAGCGTTGCGGCGCACCGGTTCTATGCGATGCACGTGTTCGTGGCGGAACCGGATGCGCTGGGCGGGCGTCTTTTGCGCGGGCGCGCCGCACGGCACGACTTCGGTGGTGTAGGTGGTGGTGCCGTTGATCGGCGCGTTGAAGATGACCGTGGCGCGGATCTCGGGGCCGTTGGCCGGCTTCAGGTAGACGATGTCGCCGATGTGGATGGGCATGTCGTCGAGCTGCGTATGGGCCGGGCGGCGGATCAGTTCGGTGGTGGTGAAACGAGTATTCATGTTGTGTTCTCTTTAGGTTCTAGTTATTGGAAAAGCTGCGTCTTGTCATGGTGCGCGCAAGCCGGGCAAATGCAGGGCACTTGGCCGGACCTTCGCGAAGCGCCTTGTCCGCCGGATGTATTGGACAGGCGTTACATGACACTAACGCATTGCTGCTGCCGTTCTTTTGCGCATTCTCATGTTTTTTGCGCGCCGGGCCGGCGTGGTGATGCCTTCGTCCAGTCCTGGCGGGCATCGGTCGGGCTGCAGGGCGCAGGCGCGCCATACACGGGCATGGTTGCCGGCGCGGTAGCGTGCGCCGATGCAGCCCTGGGTGCGCACAGAGTGGGTTGGCTCTGGCGCTCGCGGTGGTTGGACCGCGGCATGCGTCGCTGCTTCCGGAAAAGCAACGTGTTATTTGGGTGTATCTGCTTCAGGCCGATCCGGACTGGCGGATGGGCGAAGGCGTGGGGTTTCCGATGGTGCTCTGGGTTTGCGTATTTTGCGTTGTACTTCGCAAGGACGCAGAGCTTACGGGAGGCGGATCTGTTTGCGGCAACCGCTTTTTTGCGGCCAGCTTGGGGTGAGCAGTTCGTGGCGGACATGGCGTACCGGGGTACGACTGCGCAGATCCAACCGACGATAATATCGGAGAATACGCGATTATGCAAGCATTTTCGGCCGGATAGGCATCCGGCCGAGCAAATACGCGTTAGTGCGCCGCGGGACGGGCCTGGCGTTGGGCCTCGATGATCAGGCCTTCCAGGCGCGGCGACATGCGCAGCGCCACTTGGGCGCTGGTCGTGCCGTCGGGCTGCGGCAAGGTTTCCAACGCCAGTTCGATGCGCTCGTCGTCAAAGGCCTCGGGCGCCGCCTGAATCTCCACATAGCGTTCCAGCAGCGCGTCCACGGCTTTCTGGGCGTCCGCCAGCGCCTCTTCCGATAGCTTGCCGTGGCCGAGGTACTGGTTGACCACCCGCGCCAGGTCGTTCATGAAAAGGAGCAAGGCGTTCGCGCCGCGGCAATCCGGGAGCGTGAAACCCCAGGGCAGGGGAGAAGCGTTCTGAGTCATGGGGGCAGCCAGTGTGTGTTGCGGGCGGCCGAACGCCGCCGAATCCGTGATTTTAGAGGACGCCGGCGCCGCGGGCATGCGCGCCGCTCTCCCTGTGTCAACTCGCTTCGATGGCAACAAATTTCGCCCCATTCGGATCCAAGCTCGGGGCTACCGGATAATCTTCCCGTAATCTGCAGAATCGGAGTGCAAAAGGATGCGCATGGGTTGGGTTCGCGCGTGGGTGGCGGGCATGGCGGCGGTTTCGATGCTGTTGCTGGCGGCCTGCGTCAACAAGGAGCCGCAGGAGCGCGCCGCGTTCATACAGGTTCTGCAAGTCCGCATGAACAACGTGACGCTCGTGCCGATCGGTCTGTTGAGCAAGCAGGAAAAGGACGCGATCGGGGATTACGACGACGCCTACGAAGTAATGACGGATTTCCAGGACGCCATGGCCAAGGCGGCCGCGCCGCTGCGCGAAGTGCTGTCCGTGGAGACGATCCGGTCGGTAAGCGAGATCGTGGAGCGCAAGGCCAGCCTGCAGGCGGCGCGCAAGACGCTGGCAGACAGCGCCGCGCAGGTCCAGGCGGCGCGAAGCAAGGCCGACAAGGCGCGCGCGGCCTTGACGCTGCCCGCCGATCTGGCACCCGTGTATGACGGCGTCTACGACGAGGCGGTGACAGCGCCGGCTGCCGACATGATGGAGGCCGCGGCCAGGATGGACTCGGTCGCCCGCGACGCGCTGGGCATTGCGGACTTCGTGGCTGCCAATGGCGCGGAGGTCACCTTCGAGGATGAGCAGACGAAGGTGGCGAAACCGACGTTGCAACAGGAACTGAACCTGCGTCTGCAAGCGCTGAATGCGCAGTCCGACGGTCTTGAAGCCGCCCGCGCCACGCTGCTGCAGGCAGCGAGCGCCGGCTCGAAGGCGCCATAGCCGTGGATCAGCCTCGTCTCAATGCAAGCGGCGCCAGGCGGCGCTTTGTACAATGCGGCTCTCGCGGCGCATGCCGTGCCTTGGACACACCATGAGCGAATCTTCAGGCGTGCATTACAGAACCTTCGTGCTTTTGCTGGTGGTGGTCACCATCGCGTTCGGCTGGCTGTTGTGGCCTTTCTATGGGGCCGTGTTCTGGGGCACCATTCTGGCCATTCTTTTCGCGCCCTTGCAGCGCCGCCTGGTGGTGCGCATTGGCGGCCGGCGCAATCTCGCCGCGCTCATCACGCTGCTGCTGGTGCTGCTGCTGGTGATTCTTCCGTTGGTTGTGATCAGCGGCTCGCTGGTGAGCGAAGGCGCGAGCCTCTATCAAAGCATCAAGTCAGGCCAGATCAACTTTGGCGCGTACTTCCAGCAGGCAATGGACGCCTTGCCGCCGTCGGTGCATGCGCTGCTGGCGCGCTTCGACCTGGCCGACATTCCCAGCCTGCAGGACAAGCTGAGCGCCGGCGCGATGCAGGCAAGCCAGTTCCTGGCGACTCAAGCCCTGAACATCGGACAGGACACGTTCCAGTTCGTGGTCAGCTTCGGCATCATGCTGTATCTGCTCTTCTTCCTGCTGCGTGACGGGCCCCAGCTTTCGGCCCGGCTGCGGCGCGCGGTGCCGCTGAGCGACATGCACAAGCAGCACCTGTTCCGCAAATTCACGACCGTCGTGCGCGCCACCGTAAAGGGCAACGTCGCGGTGGCGGCGGCGCAGGGCGCGCTGGGCGGCATCATCTTCTCAATCCTGTCGATCCAGGGCGCGTTGCTGTGGGGCGTGATCATGGCGTTCCTGTCGCTGCTTCCGGCGATTGGCGCGGGACTGATCTGGGCGCCGGTGGCCGTGTACTTCCTGCTGACGGGCTCCGTGGTCAAGGGCGCCGTGCTCATCGCGTTCGGTGTGCTGGTCATCGGCATGGTCGACAACATCCTGCGCCCCATTCTCGTGGGCAAGGATACGAAGATGCCCGATTACGTGATCCTGATCTCCACGCTTGGCGGGATGGCGCTGTTCGGCCTGAACGGCTTTGTCATCGGTCCGCTGATCGCGGCGCTGTTCATGGCAAGCTGGGATCTGTTCTCGCCCGCGGCAAGTGATCCGACGGTCGTCCCCGCAGCGAGCGCGCCGTTGCCGGGCAACCCCGTCGCCGGCACGCCGGCGGCAGCGGGCGGCGCCACTGCCGGTACGCAGGCCGCGCTGGCTCGGGACCGCCAGTCCCGCGACGATTGACCGAGCCGGGCGCCCATGTGCGCCCGGCCGGGTGTATGGTGTAGCAGCGCCGGTCATTGCGGCCGGCCTTTCGTGTCAACTTCGCCAAACAGGAGCGCGTTGGATATGGAATGGAAACTGCATCGGTCGGGCTGGATCGAAGAACGCAACTTTGACATCGAATTTGCCGAAACGCCTGACGGGTACCACACCCGCGTACGCGTCTTCGGCTTTCCCATCCTGGAAGACACCAAGCACGTGTTCCCCAACGAGGCGCTGGCCGAAAAAGGCGCGCTGACGCTGCTCAAGAGCCAATTTACCGGCACGCCGGATCTGGAAGAGACGTAGGCCGCAAAAGGCGGCAGCGGGCGCGTTCTGCAATAATCTCTGAGTTTCCATCCAGGCCTGGCGGGGGTGCCGGGAGGGCGTACGGGGAGGCGCATGAGCCCACGGGTGTTGTTTAGGTCGAACGTCCGCGCAGTGCGGAACCTGAGTGGCGAGGCGCGCCATGTCTGACGGCGAAACGCGTGCGGGCGTGCGCCGCCGCCAGGCGCGCCGCTACTCCATGCGCACGGGCCTGCTGGCCCTCGTCTTTGCCTGTATCACCCCCGCGCTTATCGTGGCGACGGTCGCGGTCTACGAAAGCTACGTCATCCAGAAGGAACGCATCTTTCGCGACACCATCTTTCTGGCGCGCAATCTCACGGCAATCCTCGATCGCGAGCTCACGGGCGTCGAAGCCGGCTTGCAGATGCTGGCGTCATCGCCGGACCTGGTCGAAGGAGACCTTGCCGGTTTTCATCGCCGAGCGCGCGAGTCCGTGCGGTTCCAGATCGTCGACAGCTACGTCCTGACCAACAAGGAAGGGCGCCAGATCATCAACACGCAAGTGCCCTACGGCACGGCGTTGCCGTCCACCGGCGCGCCGGATGAGCTGCTTCGCGTCTTCCAATCGCGCATGCCGGTGCTGACGGGGTTGTTCACCGGCGGTCTGACCAAGGATCCCACCATCGCGCTCGGCGTTCCGGTCGTGCGAGGCGGGGAGGTGGTCTACAGCCTGAATGTGGGGCTGTCGCCCGAACGCATCGGCAATGTGTTGGGCCGCCGCGCCTTGCCCGAGGGCTGGGTGGCTGCCGTGCTGGACGACGCCGGAACCATCGTCGCCCGCACCCGCGACACGTCGAAATTCGTTGGCCAGAAGGCGGTGCCCGCGCTGGCCCGCGCCGTGCAGCAGGAAGGCGAGGGGTCGCTCGAAACGATCACCAAGGAAGGCACGCCGGTCTACACCGCGTTCAGCCGGTCGGCACTGTCGGGCTGGACGGTTGCCGCCGGCGCGCCGATGCAATTGCTGACCACGGACCTTTATCGTTCCATTGCGTGGATCGGCATGGGCACGTTGTTCGCGTTCGGCCTGGGGCTGTGGCTGGCAATCAGGTTGGCGAGCCGGCTGACGTCGGCCGTGCAGGGGCTCGTCGCGCCGGCGCTGGCGCTGGGCGAGGGCCGTACCGTGGAACTGCCTGCCACACGCATCAAGGAAGCCCAGGAAGTGGGCGCCGCCATGCTGCAGGCGTCGCGCATGCTGGCGCGCGCGCAGCATCTGGCGCACTACGATCCGCTGACTGGTCTGTGCAACCGGGTGCTGTTCGGCGAACTCGTGCTGCGTGAGCTGGCGGTCGCGCAGCGCAGCGGCGAGGCGTTCTCGATCCTGGCCATCGACCTGGACGGCTTCAAGGCCGTCAACGATATGCATGGCCATGCCGCGGGCGATACGGTGCTGAAAGAGGCCGCCGACCGCATGGCAAGCGCCATCCGGGTTTCCGACGTGGCGGCACGGCTGGGCGGTGACGAGTTTGCCGTGTTGTTGCTGGGCGCCAACCAGGAAAACGCGCGGCTGGTTGCCGAGGCGCTGGTCGAGAGCCTGTCGCTGCCGTATCCCAACGTGCGCGTCGCGGTGTCGGCGAGCATCGGCATCGCCGTGTATCCGCAATCTGGCACCACCATGCTGCAGTTGCTCGAGCGCGCGGACGTGGCGTTGTATCGGGCCAAGGGTCTGGGCAAGCGGCGGGTGGCGCTGGATCAGTAATCCCGCCGCGGAGCCGGGCGTGTCAGGTGTCGTGGCGCGGCGCCAGCGCAGTCAGGACCTCGCCGGATCCCAGACGATACCGCTTGTCGTCCAGCGCGATGACGGCGTCACCTTCGGACGTTCTGAATATGTAGCGCCCGCCGGTTCGCGGCAGGATGCCGGCGCCCGCATCCTCCGCCCGCAAGAACACTTCAATGCGGTAAAGCCGCCCCGAATCCGTGCTTGCCAGCACGTCGCTCATCCTGCGTGTCGAAATAGCCATGCCGCGATTTCTCCGTTCGGTTTTCGCTAAACTTGCCGCCTTGGCGCCGGACCAGCCCAGTTCTCATTCAGGCCCGGCGCGCAATCGGAAACGGTAATGCAATTGAATCCTGGCCGGAATGCGGCCACTTCCCTCGGCTTGCTGGCGATCCTGCTGTGGGGCACGGTCGTCGGACTGATTCGTGGCGTCAGTGAAAACTTTGGCCCGATCGGCGGCGCCGCGCTCATCTATACGGTGGGTTCGATCTTCCTGGTGTTGTTGCTGGGCTTCCCGAAGCTGCGCACGTTTCCCCGGTCCTATCTCATCGTGGGCAGCATGCTGTTCGTCGCTTACGAGATCTGCCTGTCGCTGTCGCTGGGATTCGCGGCCGATCGGGGGCAAGCCATCGAGTTGGGCATCGTCAACTATCTGTGGCCGTGTCTGACGGTCGTGTTTGCCATGCTCATCAATGGCCAGCGGGCAAGCATCTGGGTAGCGCCGGGCATCTTGTTGTCGGTGTGCGGCATCGTGTGGGTCGTGGGCGGAGCCGGCGGGCTGTCGTATGAACGCACCGTTGCCAATGTGTCGAGCAATCCTCTCAGTTATGGGTTGGCGTTCAGCGGCGCCATCATCTGGGCCGTGTATTGCAACGTGACCAAACGCTTTGCCGACGGCAAGAACGGCGTCGCGCTGTTTTTCGTGCTGACCGCTGCTGTCCTGTGGATCAAATATGCGATCAGCGCGGAACCCGCGCTTGCGTTCACGGCGCCCGCCACGATCGAGCTATGCGTGGCCGGCGGCGCAATGGCCAGTGGCTACGCATTCTGGAACGTGGGGATACTGCGAGGCAACCTGACCTTGCTGGCCACCGCGTCGTACTTCACGCCGGTCTTTTCCACCTTCTTTGCCGCGCTCTGGTTGGCGACGCCGCTCACCCTGTCGTTCTGGCAGGGCGTGGCGATGGTCACCGCCGGTTCATTGTTGTGTTGGGCGGCAACCCGCGGCAGACCGGCCCGCAACGGATAGTCCGGGCCTGGTCTACGGTGGGGGAGACTACTCGACGAGCATCGTCAGGGCCACGGCGAACCCCAACGGGACCAGCATCAGCGATGCAAAGGTGGAACTGACAATCGCCGCCGATATCTTCAGCCAGGGCTCGGGCCCCGCGCTTCGTATCGTTTGAATCACCAACGCGACGATACCCATAACCATCAAACAGCTCATGAAAACTGCCAAGTAAGTCATGTTGTCTCCGTCCTCGCCTGATTTAGGGGATTCGGCGCCGCTTTGCGGTCTTATGTTTGAGACGATTGTGCGCCTGTATTGCAGGACTGCACCCTAGGGTTTTCCTTGCAGGCAGGGCGCTTTGTGGCGGATTAGCCGCGCAGTCTGCAGCATGAAAATCGTGTGCAAGCGCAGCATTTTTCACGCGCCGCGTCCGTCCGTGGCGGGCCGCCGCGATTGCGCTACGATGGCGTCATCAAAACACGGAAGAGGCCGCCAGATGCCGCAAGAACTACGTCCCGGCACGCGCGCCACCTTGCAGGTCCGGCAGCTCGCGCCAGGTGAATTCGCATGGATCATCACGCTGCTCGATCCTGAATCTGGAAATGTGCGCAGCACCAATTACTCGGACAAGCGATACACCAGCCAGGATGAGGCCTCTGCCGCCGGCAAGGCCGCGGTCGTTGCTTTTCTTGCGGGCGAGACGCCCGATCGCGGGGCCGTGCCCGCCGGCAATCGGCGCAAGGACTGACGGCGCTTACGTTTTCGCTGATGGTATTGAAACCCTGATGGGGGCCGGGCACGTCACTTGCTGATGCTCATCCGAGGCGCATCTTGCGCTGCTTGAAGGAGAGGCAATCATGTCCCAGATCCCGCATCGAGAACCCGGACAGCCGGACGATCTCACGCCGGACGATCCGGCGCTTCCGGGTACCGCCCCTGCGGACGATCCGCGTCCGGACCCGGGTCGTCCCACCGACAATCCCGACGTCATCGACCCCACGCCGCCCGCGCCGGACCCCCGTGCTCCGGGCACCATCGACCTGGCCTGATTGCGGCCGGCGTCACTTCACCCATATCCATTTATCGAAGCAAGGAGGTTTCCATGCGCTCCATCCTGTTGTGGCTGCTTGGCGTGCCCATTCCCATCATCATTCTGCTGGCGCTGTTCTGGCACTGAAGGCCGGTTCGTCATTTCCGCTTTGGCATCCGCGTCCGCGCGGTTGCGTAAGACTCTGGACAAGGATCGATCATGCAAAATACGTCTTCATTGAGCCAACCCTATGCCGATGGCGTGCCTCCACGTGAGTCCGCCATTTCGGCCGTGTCGTGGGCGGCGGTCTTCGCCGGCGCGGTGATTGCCGCCGCGCTCTCGCTCGCATTGTTTGCCGGTGGCACCGGCCTGGGCTTCCTGTCCGTATCGCCGTGGGGCGACGATGGCGTGTCGGCCCCGACCATCGGTATTGGCATCATTGTCTGGATGCTGCTCACTCAGATCCTCTCGTACGGCATTGGCGGCTATGTCGCTGGACGCCTGCGCACCAAGTGGGTCGACGTGCACTCGGATGAGGTCTACTTCCGCGACACCGCGCATGGCTTTCTGGTCTGGGCGCTGAGCGCCGTGGTCAGCGCCGCGCTGTTGGGGTCGGCCCTGGCGTCCATGGCATCGGGCGTGGCCAAGGCCGGCGCATCGGTGGCAGCCACTGCCGGCACCGCGGCAACTGCGGCCGCGACGGCCGGCGCGGCGGGTGCAGGCAGCAACGGTGGCATGGAACGCGCCACCGACTATCTCACCGACACCCTGATGCGTTCGGAACGTCCCGAGGCCAACACTGACCCGGAAGCGGCACGTGCCGAAGTGGGCCGCATCGTTGCCATGAGCATCACCCGTGGCGAGATGACGCCCGCTGATCGCGATTACGTGGTGAAGGTCGTGGCCGCGCAGGCCGGTGTTGAGCCCGCCGTGGCGCAACGCCGCGTCGACGAGGCGATCCAGAACGCCAAGAAGACCGCGGAAGAAGCCAAGGTAAAGGCCAAGGAAGCCGCCGACGCGGCGCGCAAGGCCGCTGCGGCATTCGCGTTGTGGGGCTTTGCGTCGATGCTGATCGGCGCGTTCGTGGCGAGCTTGGCGGCGACGTGGGGCGGCCGCCGGCGCGATACGGTGTATCGGACTTGATGGGCTGAGGCCTGTATTGTCCGAATGAAAATGGCCCGCACGGTGTGCGGGCCATTTTTTTGTTTCACGATTGATTCGGGCTCGTCGAGCATGAGTGAACCCCGCGTCCTTCGTTCCATCCCCGCCAACGAAAAAGGCCCGCACAATGTGCGGGCCTTTTGAATTCTTTGGTGGCGCATCCCTGATTCGAACAGGGGACCTGCGGATTATGATTCCGTCGCTCTAACCGGCTGAGCTAATGCGCCATCCCTTTTGCTGAACAGTTTGCGTTGCAATTGCTGCTCAACGAAGAACGAAATTCTAGCACGAAGTTTTTTGGCAGTGCAAGCGAACCGGCGCCAATTTTTTCAGATCCGGCCAATCCGGTGATCCAAACGGCTCGCCAGCGGCGCAAATCCCCTCAATCATCCCGAGCCAGCCGAATCCCTGAGAATTGCCACCGCGCCTCTGGCGGGAAGAAGTTGCGGTAGCTGGGCCGGATGTGATCGCGCGGCGTGGCGCAGGAGCCGCCTCGAAGCACGTACTGGTTGCACATGAATTTGCCGTTGTACTCGCCGACCGCGCCAGCGCTGGGCTTGAAGCCGGGGTAGGCGTCGTAGCCGCTCGACGTCCATTCCCACGCGTCGCCGAACAGCTGCACCGGACCGCGCTGGCCGTTGCGTTCGGGGGCGGGGCGCGTGTCGAGGTGGCCGTTTTCAAGCAGGTTGGCGCGGGCCGAGTAGGTGTCTTCGGACATCTGCCGGGCGGCGTGTTCCCATTCGGCTTCTCGCGGCAGGCGTGCGCCCGCCCATCGCGCATAGGCGTCGGCTTCGAAATAGCTGACGTGCGTGACGGGCGCCTCCAGTTCCAGCGCCTGCATGCCGCGCAATGTGAAGACGCGCCAGCCATCGTCGTCGCTTTCCCAATACAGCGGTGCGCGCCAGCCTTGCGCGCACACCATGTCCCAACCCATGGACAGCCACAGTTCGGGCCGCTCATAGCCGCCGTCGTTGATGAAGTCCAGGAATTCCCGCTGGGTCACGAGACGATCAGAAAGCCAGAAGGGCGCCAGCAGGACGTCGTGAGCCGGGCCTTCGTTGTCGAACGCAAAGCCGCGTCCGTCGTGGCCGATGCGCGTGATGCCGCCCTCGTAGCGGGTCCAGCCGGCGTCCGTGGCGGGCGGCTGTGCGGGTTGGCCGGGCGCCACGTAGGCGGGTTTGAGCGGATTGGCCGACAGCATGTGCTTGAGATCGGTGAGGATCAATTCCTGGTGCTGCTGCTCGTGGTTCAGGCCAAGTTCGAGCAGGGCGTCGAAGTCGGCATCGTTGCCGCCCAGCCGCGAAATCAGCGCGTGCATCGCTTCGTCGACGTATTGGCGGTACCGCAGCACCTCAGCGAGCGGCGGGCGCGACAGGAGGCCGCGCTGCGGCCGCGGATGTTTTGCGCCGACAGCGTTGTAGTAGGAATTGAACAGCATCCGGTATTGCGGATGGAAGGGCGGCGTCGATGTGTCGAAGCGCGCCAGCAGGAACGTCTCGAAGAACCAGGTGGTGTGGGCCAGATGCCATTTGACGGGGCTGCAGTCCGGCATGGATTGGACCTGGCAGTCTTCGGGGCTCAGTGGCGCGGCCAGCGCGGTTGTGGTCGAGCGCACGGCGTCGTAGCGGTCGTGCTGTCCAGCCTGTCCGCTCGCGTAGGGCGCGATGGCGGGATGGGTCAGCAGGCATGCTGGGTCCATGGCGATCCTCCGGGGGGGCGTCGTGGGTGGTCCCGCGTCAGGCGCGGGCGCTGAAAACAGAAAACCAGTCTCGGGCATCCGACCAGTGTTCGACATTGCCAAAGCCTCCGCGATGGAGCAGGTCGCTGAAGGCCTGTGGCGTGAACTTGTACGAGTTCTCCGTATGGATGCGCTCGCCGCGCTTGAAGTCGCGATGGCCGCCAGGCCAGGTCACGCGCAATGCGCGCTGCGCTTCCACGTGCATCTCGACCCGCGAGCGTTCGCTATTGAAGATGGCCACATGGCGCCAGTCGTCGACATTGAAATCGCTGCCCAGCACCGCATTAACGTGGCGCAGCAGATTCAGATTGAACGCGGCGGTCAGATGCAACGCGTCGTCGTACGCGGGTTCAAGCACGCTTCTGGGCTTGACGCGGTCAACGCCGATCAGCAGCCCGCCGCCGGGACACGCTTCGCGAATCCTCCGCAGCATGGCGTACGCGCTGTCGGGACCCAGGTTGCCGATGCTGGAGCCCGGATAAAAGAAGAGGCGCTGCTGCGTCGGGATGTCGGCCGGCAACGCAAGTTCATGCGAGAAATCCTGCCCCACGGCCGTGATCCGCATGTCGGGATAGGACAGCTTTAGCCGGCGGACAGCCGCCTGCAGATAGTCGGCAGAAATGTCGACCGGCACATAGTGGCTGGGACGAAGGCTTGAAAACAGCCGCTCGGCCTTGACGCAGTCGCCGGCGCCCAGATCGATCATGGCCTGCACCGGACCGACGTGGCGGGCGATATCCGCGCCATGGCGGCGGAAGATTTCGTCCTCGCAGCGCGTCGGGTAGTACTCGGGCAGCTGCGTGATGGCCGTAAAAAGCGACGAGCCGAGGGCGTCGTACAGAAACTTGGGGTCGATGTGGGCGGGGCTGTCCAACAACCCGTCGTGCAATTCGATCTGCTCGGCGCTTTGATGCTGCGGTTCTTGCGCGACGAATTCAGGAGAAACGGCGGCAAGGAGTGCGGAAGGGGAAACCATGCGTTCAGTTCCTTTTTGGGGCGGTTGAAGCGCATTGCGAAGACCTATTGTGGCGGCCGAGGGGGTTCGGGTGTCAAGCGCCAAGCCTCTGAATGCAATGGACTTTTACGAAATCGAAAACGCGTTTGGCCGGAAGCGACAAGGTGTTTGCCTTACCTTGGGCACGGGCCAGACAGCCCCATCAGCAAGTTTCGCGCCGCTGAAATATCGGTTTACGGCTGGTTGCGAAAGCTCGGGCAGTAATGGCCGTTGCTATGGACAATGGGGCTTCGGCCATGCGGAACGATGTGTCCCGCAGTCCTGGCGATGCTGCGTTGCATCAGGCAATGGTGGTGTCGCGGGTACGGTCCAAAAAAAACAAGGAGCTACCATGAATCGAAAGCACCAGCGCGCTGAAATGGCTTTGCATCGTGAACGCGTGAATGACAGCTTCCACGAGCTGCTTGCCGGAACGGAAGACCTCTTGCGTTCGACTGCGTCGTATACGGGCTCCGAAATCGAGTCGGCGCGTGCGCGCCTGAAGCGCCAGCTCGCCGATGCGCGTGAATCCGCGGGCGGCTGGGAAGTCGTCGCGCGCGAACGGGCCCGCCGGGCCACCGCTTACGCGGACGAGTACGTGCATGAGAATGCGTGGAAGTCGGTCGGCGTGGCGGCGCTGGTGGGCGCCGTGCTCGGCTGCATTTTCGTGGCAGGCAACCGACGCTAGAGGCGCATCATGAGCCCATTACCGGCCGAGAGCCGGGGTGGGCCGCACAATACCTTGCACAAACTGACGGTCGACGCGCGCCGATGGGCGCGCGCCGTGCTGTTTGCGTGCGTGGCGTCCGTGCTCGCCGCCTGCGCCAGCGTCCCCGACGCGCAGGAACGACACGCGCGCGCCTCGCAGGCGGGCCTGTCCGCGGATGCCGCGCAGGACAGTTACCGTCGCGGGCAAGGCATTGCTGCGGACCCTCAAACACCGAAGGACGACTTCCTTGCCAGGCACCTGGCAGTGGAACAGGCGGTCAGCGGTGCGCCGCTGGTCAAAGGCAACCGAGTGCGCCTTCTGGCTGATGGTCCCAGCACGTACAAGGCGATGCTGCAGTCCATTGGTCAGGCGCGCCGCTACGTCCACATGGAAACCTACATCTTCGAGGACGACGCCGAAGGCCAGCGCTTTGCCGAGGCGTTGATCGCGGCGCACAACCGCGGCGCCGAGGTCTCGTTGATGGTGGACGCGGTCGGGACGATCAAGACGCCCGATGCGTTGTTCCAGCGGATGCGCGATGCGGGCGTGCAGGTGGCCGTCTTCAATCCCGTCAATCCGGTCAACGCCCGGGCTGGCTGGTCGCCGAACCAGCGCAATCACCGCAAGGTGCTGGTCGTTGACGGCAAGGTAGGCTACCTGGGCGGCATCAACGTCAGCAGCGTGTACGAGTCGTCGTCGTTCTCCGGCGGGGGCGGCTCGGGCTCGGGCGGCGGCTCGGGGGGCGGCTCCGGCGATAAGGCGGGCGACCCGCCGGAAGACGCCGATTCCGCGCCCTGGCGCGACACGCATCTGCGCATCGAAGGCCCGGCGGTCGCCGAACTGGAGCAGGTGTTGCAGGCGGGTTGGGCGTCGCAGGCGAAGGAGCCCATCAAGGGCGGCGATTCGCAGGTCGCGCCGCCCGTGGGCAACACCACGGTCCGCATCCTGGCCAACCAGCCCGATCGCAGCGACGGCTATACGGTCTATCTGACGCTGATGTCCGCGTTCGAAAGTGCGCAGAAATCCATCCACATCACGATGGCGTACTTCGTGCCGGACCCCGCGTTCATCGAGGTGTTGCAGTCGGCGGCGCGGCGGGGGGTGGACGTGGTGCTGGTGCTGCCGGGATTCAGCGATTCGTCGCTGGTGTTCCACGCGGGGCGGTCTCACTACACCGATCTGCTGCGCGCCGGCGTGAAGATCTACGAACGGCGTGACGCGCTGCTGCACGCGAAGACGGCGGTGGTCGACGGCGTCTGGTCGACCGTCGGTTCCAGCAACATGGATTGGCGCAGCTTTGCGCTGAACTATGAGATCAACGCGGTGGTGCTGGGTCCCGAGTTCGCGGCCGAGATGGAAGCGCTGTTCCAGCGCGATGTGGCCGATGCCGTGCAGATCACGCCCGAGGCCTGGAAGGAGCGCGGCCTGGACGACCGCTTCATGGAGTCGTTTTCGCGCATGTTCGAGCGCTGGCTGTAGCGAACGCGGCAGGCGGGCTTGGCGCGATGTGCTGCGACAGGCCCGGCCGCCGCGCCGCTCAGGAATTGCCGGCTGCGGCGGCCTGGGCGGCGTGCTCGCGCGCGAGCGCGGTGGTGATGTCGTGCGTGGGCTGGAACGACTGCGCCTGCGCCATCGCCCAGCCTGCGCGAAATACCTGATGGCGGAATTCACCGCGCAGCAGTTCGCCGGGCGCCAGTTCCGGAAACAGCGCGGACAGAAGGCGGATCTCGCTGGGCGAGATGCGGCGCGCGATATGGTGCGGACGCAGTTGGCCGGGGTGGGTCAGGCCTGCCGCGGCCAGCAGTTCGGCAAGCGCGTGCAGCGTGTTCTTGTGGAAGTTCGCCACGCGCTGCGCCTTGTCCGGCACGACCAACGCGCGTTGCCGCAACGGATCCTGCGTGGTGACGCCGGTGGGGCACTTGCCGGTGTGGCAGGCCTGGGCCTGGATGCAGCCGATGGCGAACATGAAGCCGCGCGCGGCGTTGCACCAGTCCGCGCCCATCGCCATCACGCGCGCCATGTCGAAGGCGGTGATGATCTTGCCCGACGCGCCGAGTTTGATGCGGTCGCGCAGGTTCACGCCGATCAGCGTGTTGTGCACCAGGCGCAGCGCCTCGCGCAGCGGCGTGCCGACGTGATCCACGAATTCGACGGGCGCCGCGCCCGTGCCGCCTTCCGCGCCGTCCACCACGATGAAATCGGGCGTGATGCCGGTTTCCAGCATGGCCTTGACGATGGCGAACCATTCCCAGGGATGCCCCACGCAGAACTTGAAGCCGACCGGCTTGCCGCCTGAAAGCTCGCGCAGGCGCGCCACGAACTTCATGAGGCCGATGGGGCTGTCGAACGCGGAATGGCTGGCCGGCGAGTTGCAGTCCTGCCAGGGCGCCACGCCGCGCGCTTCGGCGATCTCGATCGTCACCTTGCCCGCCGGCAGGATGCCGCCGTGGCCGGGCTTGGCGCCTTGCGACAGCTTGATCTCGATCATCTTGACCTGCGGCGTACAGGCGTTGCGCACGAAGGCTTCTTCCGAGAACGCGCCGTGCTCGTCGCGGCATCCGAAGTAGCCCGAACCGATGTTCCACACCAGGCTGCCGCCGGGCTGGCGATGGTAGCGGCTGATGCCGCCTTCGCCCGTGTCGTGCGCGAAGTCGCCTTGCCGCGCGCCTTCGTTCAGGGCCAGCACCGCGTTGGCCGACAGCGCGCCAAAGCTCATGGCCGATACGTTGAACACCGACATGGAATAGGGCTGCGTGCAATCAGGCCCGCCGACGGTCACGCGAAAGTCGGTGTCATTGATGTGCGAGGGCGACATGGAATGGTTGATCCATTCGTAGCGGTCGCCGTAGACGTCTTCCTGGGTGCCGAAGGGGCGCTTGTCGATCTCGCGCTTGGCGCGCTGATACACGATGGAGCGTTGCGCGCGCGAGAACGGCGAGGCCTGCGTGTCGTCTTCCAGGAAATACTGGCGGATCTCGGGGCGGATGAATTCGAACAGAAAGCGCAGGTTGCCCAGCACCGGATAGTTGCGGCGAATGGCGTGGCGCGGCTGGATCAGGTCGTACACGCCCAATGCGCCCAGCAGCGCCAGCGGCACTGCTGCGGCAAGCCACCACAAGGACGCGGTGACGGCCAGGACCGCGGTGATCACCGCGCCGGCCAATGTCAGGAAAAAGGCCGTGAAGCGGCCGGCTATCCAGTTCATGTGCATCTCCGTATTTCGGAATGGAGCCACCATACACCAGCGCAGCCGTCTGGCGGATGAACGGCGCGCCCCACATGCGCGCGGTGCCGCGGGTCTCGCGCAGCCATGCGGCGCGCCGAAACCCGCATGGCGGCTGGCGTTACGGCGAGCCAAAAAAAATGGCCTCCTGCATCAGGAGGCCATTGTTGGAACACAGTTTCTCAGCAACTGGACGCTGAGGGCGTCTTCTCGACGGCCAGGCCGAACAGCGGACGCAGGCGCACGCCCAGCGCGCTGCCGGCGAAGGCGGCAGGCAGCCACAGCCAGGCATGCAGGCTGCCCGACAGGATGCCGCTGAAGTAGGCGCCGATGTTGCAGCCGAAGGCCAGGCGCGCACCGTAGCCGAGCAGCAGGCCGCCGATTACCGCACCGGCGAGCGAACGCGCCGGCACCTTCCAGACGGGCGCGAACTTGCCCGCCGCGCTGGCGGCGGCCAGTGCGCCCAGCATGAGGCCGATGTCCATGACGGTCGTGACGTCCTGGCGCAGCGGCGCGGCCAGGGACGGCTGCTTGGCCCAATAGGCCCAGGTGGCGACGTCGCCGCCCACCGCATCCAGCGCCTTGGCGCCCCACAACGCGAATGCCGACGTGATGCCCCACGGACGACCGGCCAGCGCCAGCGTCGCGAAGTTCAGCACGACCAGCGCCACGCCGCCCCAGATGAGCGGCCACGGGCCCTGCAGCAACGAGGCCGGGCGGGCGGTGCGCGATGCAAAGGAAATGACGTGGCCGTGGCGGCGCTTTTCCAGCACGGTGGCGATCCATGCGATCAGGGCAAAGACGGCCAGGTTGGCGAGGATGGCGGGCGCCAGGCCCCAGGTCTTGATGAGCGAGGTGGGCGCCAGTGCGGGCAGGCTGGACCACCAGCTGAAGTTGGCTGTGGCGATGACCGAACCCACGATGAAGAACAGCAGCGTGACCACCATGCGGGTGTTGCCACCGCCCACCGCGAAGAGGGTGCCCGACGCGCAGCCGCCGCCCAATTGCATGCCGATGCCGAACAGGAATGCGCCCAGCACGACCGACACGCCCGGGGGCGACACGAAGCCGTTGACCGGTTGGCCGAACAGCGTGCCGGCGGCCAGGAAGGGGAAGAACAGCAGCACGCCCGCGGCCAGCATCAGCATCTGCGCGCGCAGGCCTGCGCCGCGGCGGTCCGACACGAACACGCGCCAGGCTTGCGTGAAGCCAAACGAAGCGTGGTACAGCGTGACGCCGAGCAGCGCGCCGATCACCCACAGCGCGCCTTGGCGCCAGCTGACGGTCTGGTTGAGATACAGCGCGCCGGCCAGCACCAGCAGCAGCGCGATCCACAGCGGCTTGCGGTTGATCTGGATGGGCGGCAGGGCCGGGGACAGGGGCAGGGAGGAAGCGTTGGCGCTCATGGGCAATCCCGAGGATCAAGACGTAAATGCAAACGGGTGCGTAGTCGCACCCGTGGGAATAGCCGTCAGTCTAGTCCTGTCGTTAAATTTCTCAAACGAAGGAATTGTGCTTTAACGATAACTTCAAGTTATATAAAGTGCTCGCGCGTTCACGAGACGGGATGCGCGCTGATCCACGCCACAAGCAGGCTGACCGTCAGCACCGACGCCACGGTGCTGACGAGAATGGCGCGCGACGTAACGCGGGCATCGCGCCCATACATCTTGGCCAGCATGAAGGGGCCGGTGCCGATAGGCAGCGCGCTCATCAGAACGGCAGTCCAGGCCCACAGCGGCGGCATCGAGAACACGTAGAACGCCAGCACCGCCGTCGCAGCCGGCTGCAGCAGCAGCTTGCCCAGCACCAGGCGCAACACGCCGGGACCGGAACTGGCGGTTTCGGTCTGCGCGAGAAAAAGGCCGATGGTCACCAGCGCGCACGGGCTGGCCGATGCGCCCAGCAAGGCCACATAGCGGTCGACGCCTTCGGGCAGCGCCACGCCGGTGGCGGCCCAGCCAAGACCCAGAACCGGGGCGGCGAGCAGCGGATTGCGTACCAGCGCGCGACCCACCTTGAGCAGCGTCGCGGGGAGATTGGGTGTCTGCTGGCGGTCGAACTCGATCAGCGCGATGGCAAAGCCGAAGAGCACGCTGGCGGTCAGCAAGGTGGTGAACGTGGCGGGCGCCAGGCTGTCGGCGCCCAGCAGCGCAAGGCATAGCGGAATGCCCATGTAGCCGGCGTTGGCGTAGGACGCCGCCAGGCCTTCGATGCTGCGGTCGGTCAGCGACTGCGGTCCGCGCTTGCGCGGCAGAAAGGACACCAGGAACGTGATGGCGACGCCGCCCGCGAACGCGCCAACGAATCCCCAGTGAGCCATGTGCGCCAGATCCACCTGCGTCATGGCGCGAAACAGCAGCGCGGGCAAGGACAGGTACACCACGTAGCGGTTCAGGGCGTCGGTCGCATTGGTGCCCAGGATGCGCCAGCGGGCGGCCAGCCACCCGGTCAATATCAACGCAAAGACCGGCAGGGCGGCGGTGACGACGGCGTTCATGGGCGAGGGCGCGAAGGCGGAAAGGCGCTCATTCTACTTGCCGCCGTCGCCGGTCTTACCCGTTTTGCGCGTGACCAGCAGGATGCCCAGCGCGGCCAGCGCCATGCCGGGCCAGGCCAGCGGCGGGATGGGTTCGCGCAGGATCAGCAGCGCGATGATCGCCGTGCAGGGCGGCACCAGGAAAAACAGCGCGGACACGCGCGATGCTTCGCCGTGGCGGATCATGGCCAGCAGCAAGGTAATGGCGACGAGCGAATTGCCGACCACCAGATATGCCAGCGAACCCAGCAACGGGCCCGTCCAGTCGATGTGCATCGGTTCCAGCCAAAATGCCAGCGGCGCGGACACGGCAAGTCCGACGCCGTACTGGACAAAGTTGGACGCGACCGGATGGATCTGGGCGCCGAAGCGCTTTTCGTAGAGCGTGCCGCCGGTCAGGCAAAGCAAGGCCCCGATCGCGAAAGTCAGTCCCAATGGCGCCAGCACATCGATCGAGGCCTTGGCCACGATCACCAGCGCGGCGCCCGTCACGCCCAGCGCCAATCCGGCCCAGCGCCGCGCGTCGACGCGTTCATGCGCGAGTGCCGGCGCCAGCAGTCCGATCAAAATGGGTTGAAGCGAAGTGATGAGGGCCACCCCGCCCGCCGACATGCCCTGCTTGAGCGACAGGTAGGTAAAGCAGAAGTAGCCGGCCTGCAACAGCAAACCGACCATGGCCAGATGACCCCATGCGCTGGCGCGGGTGGGGAGCGGCGGGCGAAGGGCGAGCAGCAGGGGGGTCAGGATCAGCAGCACGCAGGCGTAGCGCAGCGCCAGAAACGTGAGCGGATCGGCGTAGGCCAGGCCCACCTTCAATACGACGAAGCCGCTGGACCACAGCACGAGAAAGAGCGCGGGTGCGGCTTTCAACCAGGCAGGGGGTGCGGCAGGCGTCATGGCGGACCAGGGGCGGCAAGGGCAAGCCGCGATCGTACCCCTTTTCGCGCGTTCTTCATCCCTGCCAAAATGCGGCGTAGGATTCAGTTATTCATTTGCTGCAACGTAGGGGGAAGGACATGTCGGCCAATAGACAAACAACGGTGCGTATCGCGCTGGGGACCTGGGATCGCTTGCGCGACGATGCATATTCGGTGCGCCATGCGGTGTTCGTGGTCGAGCAGAACGTACCGCCGGAAATCGAGATGGACGACGACGATGCCGTGTCCGTGCATGCCGTGGCTTACGGGCCCGATGGCACGCCAATGGGCACGGGGCGTCTGCTGCCCGACGGTCACATCGGCCGGATGGCGGTTCACAAGCGTGCGCGCGGCATGGGGGTGGGCGGACAGTTGCTCGATGCGCTGATCGGCCAGGGCCACGGCGACGGCCATCGCATGCTGGTGCTGCATGCGCAGACGCATGCCGCAGGCTTTTACGAGGCGCATGGCTTCAAGGCCGAAGGCGAGGAATTTGTCGAGGCGGGCATTCCGCACGTGGTGATGACGCGCACGTTGAAGTAGGGCGCTGCACGATCATGCACCGCAGCCGATGGGCTGCGGTGCAGTCCGCGAACAGCGAAAGGCCGCGCCTGCGAAACAACGAACCGCGCCAAAGAACCGTGCCAAAGACCTGCGCACGCAAAACAAAAACGCGCGCACAAAGCAAAAACCCCGAACGCTTTCGCATTCGGGGTTTTTCTTTTGGCGCATCACGACAGGTACCTCGTGATGTAGTAATTGGTGCCCAGGAGAGGACTCGAACCTCCACACCTTGCGGCACACGGACCTGAACCGTGCGCGTCTACCAATTCCGCCACCTGGGCGCTGTTGCTTCACATGTTGCGTCGCTTTCGCTTCGTTTCGTGTTCAGCAGCAGAGGAACGAGATTATGCACACTTTTTTTGATGTGTGCAAGTCGTGCTGCTTTTTTTTCACTTTTTTTTGGGCGGGCCGCGAACAGGCCGCTTTCGATATAGTGTCGCCCATGTCTCGAGCCCTCTGTACGCGCTGCCTGCGCCCACTGTCGCATTGCCTTTGCGCGTTGATTCCATCGTTGTCTTGCCGTACTCGCGTGGTGGTGCTGCAGCATCCCAGCGAAGCGCGCCACGCGTTGAACACGGCGCGTCTTGCGGTGCTGGGTCTGGCGGGGGCGCGCCGTGTGGTGGGCGAGTACTTTTCGGAGTCTGAATGGGCAGTGCCGGGTCATGCGCCGCGCCTGCTGTTTCCCGGAGAGGGCGCCGAGGTGCTGACGCCGGGTTATGGCCAGGACCTGGGCATGCCCGTCCGGCTGATCGTGCCTGACGGCACATGGGGGCATGCGCGCAAGCTGCTGCACATCAATCCGGCGCTTGCCGCGCTGCCTCGCGTGATGCTGCCGCCGGGGTTGACGACACGCTATCGGGTGCGCCACGCCGACGTGGCAGGCGCGCTGTCCACCATCGAAGCGGTGACGCACGCACTGAACGCCATCGAGGCGCCGCGCAACTTTGACGCGCTGCTTGCGCCGTTCGAGGCATTGATCGATGGGCAGATCGACGGCATGGGCGCCGATCTTTATGCGCGTCATCATTTGAATCGCAAGGTGCCCTGGCGATAACCGAAGCGAGGGCGGTGCGGCGCTGATATCTGGCGTGCGCAGATTCCGGCAAGCGATCACAGAAAGAAAACACAAAAGCAAAAGCCCCGGAAACCTTTCGATTTCCGGGGCCTTTTAGCCTTATTTCACCAAGCCAGTTGAAAACTGCCTTGATTAGAATTCCGTGGTGCCCAGGAGAGGACTCGAACCTCCACACCTTGCGGCACACGGACCTGAACCGTGCGCGTCTACCAATTCCGCCACCTGGGCACTGAAAGATACTGTCAGAACTATGTGCTACGCTGCGTTTCAGTCACTTGGGTTGGTTTTAAGCGTTGACCTAATCAGCCAGCTTTGAACTAATCCATGCGTCTGAATGCAGTTGGTTTTACAATCGGTTTTTTCAAACCCGGTTTTCTCAAAACCGTTCTGACCATTTCTGCTTCAGTGTTCAGCCTTGGGCGAACCACAGAAGCTGCGCATTATATACGGAAAATTTAGCTTTGGCAAAACGATCGAATAACGAATCCAATAAGAACAGATCAACACCCTTGCCCGAAGCGCCGCCGGACTTCGACCCTGATGTTCCGTCCCGTGAAGCCATCCTGACAGCGCTGCGCGCCGCGGGTTCGCCGTTGTCTCCGGCTGAGCTGGCTGAGCGTATGGGCGTCGAGCGCGAGACGACGTTGGTGGGGTTTGAACGCCGCCTGGGCGCCATGGAGCGCGACGGGCAGTTGCTGCCCAACCGCAAGGGGGTGCTGCTGCTGGCGACCAAGCTCGACTTCGTGGCGGGCAAGGTGCTGGGTCATCGCGACGGCTTCGGTTTCCTGCTGCGCGACGACGGCGGTCCGGATCTGTTCCTGTCCCCTCGCGAAATGCTCAAGGTGCTGCATGGCGACCGCGTGCTGGTCAAGCCGGGCGGCGAATACCGGGGCAAGCCGGAAGGCACCATCGTCGAAGTCATCGAGCGCCGCACCAATAAGCTGGTGGGGCGCTTTCTGCACGAACATGGTCTGTCCATCGTCGTGCCCGAAGATCAGCGCATCAAGCACGACATCCTGATTCCGCCCAGCGACACCAATGGCGCCCAGCACGGGCAGGTGGTCGCGGTGGAAATCATGGCGCAGCCCACGCGCCATACGCAGCCGCTGGGCCGCGTGGCCGAGGTGCTGGGCGAGATCGACGATCCCGGCATGGAAATCGAAATTGCCGTGCGCAAGTTCGATGTGCCGGTCGACTTCACCGATGGCGCCTTGAAGCAGGCCGCGCGCCTGCCTGACACGGTCCGCAAATCCGACCTGAAAGACCGGGTCGATCTGCGCGACGTGCCGCTCATCACCATCGACGGCGAAGACGCCCGCGATTTCGACGACGCGGTGTATTGCGAGCCGGTGGAGCTGGGCACGGGCCAGCGCAAGCGTCCGGGGTGGCGCCTGTTGGTGGCCATTGCCGACGTCAGCCATTACGTGCGTCCGGGCGATGCGCTGGACGACGATGCGATCGAACGCGGCACCAGCGTGTATTTTCCGCGCCGGGTCATTCCGATGCTGCCCGAGTCGCTGTCCAACGGCCTGTGTTCGCTGAATCCGGACGTCGACCGCCTGGTGCTGGTGTGCGACATGGTCATTCCGGCTAGCGGCGCCAAGGCCGGCACGGTCACGGCGTACCAGTTCTACAACGCGGTCATGCACTCGCACGCCCGCACCACCTACACGAACATCTGGGCGGCCCTGCAGCAGCCGGGCGGACCGGCCGCGCATGCGATGCGCAGCGTGATGCCGCAGGTCCAGCATCTGTACGAGCTTTTCCAGCTGCTGTCGCAAGGCCGCAAGAAGCGCGGCGCCATTGATTTCGATACTGTCGAAACCAAGATCGTCTGCAACGAGCTGGGCCGCATCGAACAGATCGTGCCGTCCGTGCGCAACGACGCGCACAAGCTCATCGAAGAGTGCATGCTGGCCGCCAACACCTGCGCGGCGGACTTCATGACGCGCAGCAAGCATCCCGGCCTGTACCGCATCCACGAAGGCCCCACGCCGGAACGCCTGCAATCGCTGCGCGAATTCCTGCGCACGATGGGGCTTTCGCTGGGCGGGGGCGACACGCCCACCGCCAAGGACTACGGCGATTTCCTGGATTCCGTGCGCGGGCGCCCCGACTACCAGCTGCTGCAGACCATGTGCCTGCGTTCCATGCAGCAGGCCGTTTACAGCCCCGACAACATGGGTCACTTCGGCCTGTCCTATCCGGGTTACAGCCACTTCACCTCGCCCATCCGCCGGTATCCCGACCTGCTCACGCACCGCGTGATCAAGGCGCTGCTGGCGGGGCAGCGGTATGTGCCCGGTCTGGACGACCACGCCGTCGTCATCGGCCGCACGCAGCGCGAACATGAACACGCCATCTGGGAAAAGATGGGTCTGGTGCTATCGGCCAGCGAGCGCCGCGCCGACGAGGCCTCGCGCGATGTCGAGGCCTGGCTCAAGTGCTGGTTCGTCAAGGAACGCGTGGGCGAAGACTTCAGCGGCACCGTCACCGGCGTGGCGAGCTTCGGCATCTTCGTCACCCTGGACACGCTGCACGTCGAGGGCCTGGTGCACGTCTCGGAGCTGGGCGGCGAGTACTTCCAGTTCAACGACGCCCTGCACGAACTGCGCGGCGAACGCACCGGCATGCGCTACCGCCTGACGGACAAGGTGCAGGTGCAGGTGTCCCGCGTGGACCTGGAAGCGCGCCGCATCGAGTTCCGGCTGGTGCAGGGCACGAGTTTCGACGCGCTGCGCAAGGCGGCGGCGCGCGGGCCCGATGAGCCCATGCGCCGGGTCAAGAAGGCCGCGTCCCCCAAGCCCGCGGGCCTGAAGGGTCAAACTGCAAAGGAACGGCGCGCCGCGGCCAAAAAGGCCAGCAAGCCGCCCAAGCCCACTCAGCGGGCCGCGCCCGCCAAGAAGGCCACCCGCAAGCGTCACTGAGCGGCGGCGCGGATCCTTATGGCCATGCCGTCGTTTGGCGGTGTGGCTGTAAGGGGTAACATTGCGGTTATTGCCGGTCCTGTCCGGTGGCCCGCCCCCTCTGGGGCGGGTATTCGTTTATCTAAAGGTATTGTTTTATGGCGTCGACCCAAGTCCTGGCCGGGTTTCACGCGGTTGTCGCGCGGCTGCGCCACGCGCCCGAGTCGATCAAGGAAATCTACGTCGAGGCCTCGCGCCGCGACAAGCGCATGCAGACATTCATCGAGCAGGCCGAGCGGGCTGGCTGCCGTCTGCACCCGGTTCCCATGGAGCGTCTGGACGGCCTGTCGCGCGGCACCCGTCACCAGGGCGTCGTGGCGCTGGCCGACGAGCGCCAGTTGGCGGTGGATGTCGACGAAGTGCTCGACGTGATCGAAGGGCCGCCGCTGCTGCTGATTCTTGATGGCGTGACCGACCCCCACAATCTGGGCGCGTGCCTGCGTACCGCCGACGCGGCGGGCGTGCACGCGGTGATCGCGCCGCGTGATCGCGCCGTTGGACTGAACGCCACCGTACAGCGCGTTGCGTGCGGCGCGGCGGATACGGTTCCGTATTTGATGGTGACCAACCTGGCGCGCACCATGCGCAGCCTGAAGGATCGCGGCGTGTGGCTCGTCGGCACGGACGATCAGGCCACTGACAGCATGCACAAGATCGACGCGCGCCAGCCGATGGCCTGGGTCATGGGCGCCGAAGGCGAGGGCATGCGCCGCCTCACGCGTGAAACCTGCGACCAGCTCGTCAACATCCCGATGCTGGGTTCGGTGGAAAGCCTGAACGTCAGCGTCGCCAGCGCCGTCTGCCTGTACGAGACCGTGCGCCAGCGCCAATCGTGATTCGTCTAATCCTGTAGATACCCTTCTTTCTTGCGTCTGCCCATCATGCACCAGAACGGCTTTACCACCACGATCCTCCATTCCGACCGCAATCAATCCGTCGAGCACGGAGCGGTGCACAAGCCGATGCATCCGTCGTCCGAGTTTGCCTACGACGACGCGCGCGAGCTGGCTGCCGTGTTCCAGGGCAAGGCGGGCTTCACGTATGCGCGCCAGGGCACGCCGACCACGACCGCGCTGGAAGCCAAGATCAGCCAGATGGAAGGCGGCAAGGGCACGGTCAGTTTCTCGACCGGCATGGCTGCGCTGGCCGCCATCTTCACCACGCTGCTGCGCCGGGGCGATCATCTGGTGTCCAGCCAGTTCGTGTTCGGCAACACCAACAGCCTGTTCGGCACGCTGCAGGAACTGGGCGTGGAGATCACCTTTGTCGACGCGACGGATTCGTCGCAGGTGCGCGCCGCCATCCAGCCGAACACGCGCATGGTCTTTACCGAAACCATCGCCAACCCGGGCACGCAGGTGGCCGACCTGGCCGTGATCGGCGAGATCTGCCGCGAAAAGGGGCTGGTCTATGTGGTGGACAACACGCTGACCTCGCCGTGGATGTTCCGGCCCGCGTCGGTGGGCGCATCGCTGGTGATGAACTCGCTGTCCAAGTACATCGGCGGTCATGGCAACGCGCTGGGTGGCGCGGTGACCGACACAGGCCTGTATGACTGGGCCGGCAACGAGAATATCTACGAGGCCTATCGCAAGGGGGCGTCGACCGGTTGGGGTCTCACGCAGATCAAGAAAAAGGGCCTGCGCGACATGGGCGGCACGTTGGCCGCCGAGCCGGCGCACCGCATTGCGGTGGGCGCTGAGACGCTGGCGCTGCGCATGGCCAAGCACTGCGCGAATGCGCTGGCGCTGGCGCGCTTTCTGGAAGAGCACCCGGGCGTGGCGAAGGTGCATTACCCGGGCCTTGCAAGCCATCCGCAACACGCGCGCGCCGCGGCGCTCTTCGGCTCGCGGTTCGGCGGCCTGCTGGGCGTCGAGCTGGCAGATGGCGTCGATTGCTTCGACTTCCTGAATCGGCTGCGTGTCGTGCTGATGGCGACGCACCTGGGTGACACGCGCAGTCTGGCGCTGCCGGCCGCCCACACCATCTATTACGAGATGGGCGCGGAGCGCCGCCAGCAGATGGGCATTGCGGACAGCCTGATTCGCGTGTCGGTGGGCATCGAAGACGAAGCCGATTTGCTGTTTGATTTCGATCAGGCGCTCAATGGTTGCCTGAAGGGATAATGCGGCAGGCGCGGCTTCCGCCAGGGCCGCGCCGGCAACGCAATCGGGTAGGAACCCATGCTTATACAGATCGCAGAAGTCTTCACGCCGCAAGAGGCGGCCGACATCCGCCAGCGGCTGGATGCCGCGGACTGGGTAGACGGCAAGGTCACCGCCGGCCATCAATCGGGGCAGGTCAAGCACAACCGGCAATTGCCCGAACAGCATCCCCTGGCGCAAGAGCTCGGCACGCTGATCCTGCAGCGCCTGTCGGGCAACAATCTCTTCATGTCGGCTGCGTTGCCGCGCAAGATCTTCCCGCCGCTGTTTAATCGCTACGAAGGCGGCGAGGCCTTCGGCTATCACGTCGACAACGCCGTGCGCGGCATCGCGGGTTCACCGGAGCGCGTGCGCACCGACCTGTCCGCGACGCTGTTCTTCTCGGATCCCGACAGCTACGACGGCGGCGAGCTCGTCATCGACGACACCTATGGTCCGCGCGCCGTAAAACTGCCGGCAGGGCATATGGTGCTGTATCCGGGCACCAGCCTGCACAAGGTCAATCCCGTGACGCGCGGCGCGCGCGTCAGTTCGTTCTTCTGGATGCAGAGCCTGGTGCGCGAAGACAGCCAGCGCGCATTGCTGCTGGACATGGACGTGGCTATCCAGCGCTTGAACCAGGATGTGGCGGGGCATGCGTCGATCGTGCAGCTCACCGGCATTTATCACAATCTGCTGCGTCGCTGGGCCGACGTTTGATGAAGCTTAAAGTGTTTATTTGGGGTGTCGTGCAAACCCCGAAATTCGCGTTTTTGTTTATTGCGAAAACGGCTAAAAGCTAGTATTGACGCGGGTTGCGGTCAGGTTTTCTCTTGACAGCCGCTCTACGCCAAGGCCTAATACACCTCTGCGTCGCTGACGGTTTGCAGGCAAAAAGCCAGCAAATCCTAAGCGGCGCAGCAGTTTAAAAGTTGTGCTTTGCAGCGCAAGAAAAAAGTTTATCCACTGTCTGTTCGTCGTTTGCCTGGTCTCGCGTCCATTTGTGGCATCCATCCTGACGGCCATGAACTCCGCCCCCCGGCAGACTCCACACCTTGTGAGGGGTACACCTGCATGAACAAAACCGAACTCATCGATCACATCGCCAGCAAGGCCGATATCTCCAAGGCTGCTGCCGGCCGTTCGCTCGACGCCCTGATCGGTGCCGTGAAGACCACGCTGAAGAAGGGCGGTACGGTCACGCTGGTCGGTTTCGGCACGTTTGCCGTGTCGGCTCGCGCCGCGCGCACTGGCCGTAACCCGCGCACCGGCGAAACCATCAAGATCAAGAAGGCCAAGGTGCCGAAGTTCCGTCCGGGCAAGGCCCTGAAGGACGCCGTCAACTGATTGATGGCAGCGGATCGCAAGGCGCCTGGCGCTGCGATTTGCCCACAAGTACGCGGTCCGGTATACTCCGGCCCGCGTATTGCTTTTGAGTACCCCAAATTGGTAATTCCCGCGTGCTAACCGCGCCGGGCAATTGCACTGAAATGGGTGCTTAGCTCAGTTGGTAGAGCGGCGCCTTTACACGGCGTAGGTCACAGGTTCGACCCCTGTAGCACCCACCAGAAGCACACGATCGCGGTTGGGCAGGCACGCCGCGCCACGTTCCGGATCCGCATCTAACCCGCACACGGCGACGTGGCGGGTTTTTTGTTTTTCCGGTGGGCGTTTTCAGTGCCGCTACGCGCGAGCGTCCGCCTTTTTTCGTAAGCGTTTATTGATTCCGCTTTGATCTCCATCAGCGGTGTTACGCTGTTCCATTCGAAATACAACGTGCGAATCATTCGCATTTAAGATACTATGTCGGGCTTGTACCGGTCAGCCGGCGTCGCCGTTTTGTGCGCGTCATTTCTCTGGCTGGCCGGAAAAGTCAATGCACCCTGGCTGATTCATGCCTAGTCTTCAACCCGGTTGGAATTCTTCTTCGCGGTCTTCTTTTGGTATACGCGCAGGCGCTGGCCTGGCGGTCGTCGCGCTTCATGCAGCGGTGATCGGCGCCATCTTCATGGCGCCGGAAAGTCGTCCTGAATTGGAGGAACCCGAGGCAATCATGGTGAGCGTGGTGGATGCCCCCATCCCCCAGATCGCCAAAGCCGAACCCACTCCCGAAGTGCCGCAGCCGGTGACCGAGACGCCGCCCGAGCCTGAACCCGAGATCGAGCCCGAACCCGAGTTGAAGCCCGAGCCGGAGCCGGAACCCGAGCCCGAACCGGTGGTGGAAAAGCCGCCGATGCCGGCGCCCAAGCCGCCTCCGCCCAAACCCAAGCCCAAACCCAAGCCAAAGCCCAAGCAGGAAGTCAAACCCGAGCCCAAGCCTGAAACGCCGCCGCAGCCGACGCCGCCCAGTGGCGCGCCGGAAGGCACGCAGGCGCCGCAGGGCCCGACGCAGGGACCACCTCCCGATCAGCCCGTGCTGGTCTCGAGCATCGAGTTCCAGGGTGCGCGTCCGATGCCCAACTATCCGATGGCTTCGCGCCGCATGCGGGAAGAGGGCCGGGTCGTGGTGCTGGTGGAAATCAATACCCAGGGGTTGGTCGAGCGGGCAACCATCGATGCTTCGTCGGGCTTTCCGCGCCTGGACGAATCGGCGCTGGCAGCCGCCCGCAAAGGCCGCTTCAAGCCGTACACCCGTAATGGCGTGGCTTATCCCGCCAAAGCAAAAATTCCGTTCGATTTCGTAATGAGGAACTGAGATGTCCAACGCACTGCATAGCGCCACTCTGGTGGCGCAGGCGACCACCAGCCCGGCAGCGCCGGCTGCAGGCGCCGCGCCCGCGGCCGCCGCGGCCGCACCCGCAGCCCAGCAAGCCGCCACGACGGGCGGCGATGTAGTCCAGCAGGCTGCTGGCGCCGTTCAGCAATCGGCCGACGCGCTGCACAGCGCCGCGGCGGCGCTGCCGGCCGCGCCTGCGCCCGCGCCCGTCCCCGACATGGGCTTCCTGCACTTCGTCGCCCAGAGCGACTTCGTGGGCAAGAGCCTGTTCGTCATCCTGATCCTCATGTCGCTCGTGACCTGGTATCTCATCCTGGTCAAGGCAGGCAGCAACGTCAGCATGCGCAAGCGTTCGGCAGACTTCCTGAACAAGTTCTGGAATGCCAGCTCGCTGGAACAGGTCGAGCACGAAATCAACACGCACGGCGCGCGCGATCCGTTCTCGCATCTGGCCAGCCACGCGATGCACGCGCAGGCGCACCACAACAAATTCGGCGCCACCAAGCTGGAAGAGTCGGGCAGCAATTCGGATTTCGTCACGCGCACCATGCGCAAGGTCATCGACGAAGAAACCGCCAAGCTGGAAAACGGCCTGACCGTGCTGGCCTCGGTGGGTTCGACGGCGCCGTTCGTCGGTCTGTTCGGCACGGTGTGGGGCGTGTATCACGCGCTGGTCGGTATCGGCCTGTCCGATGGCGTGACCATCAACCGCATCGCCGGTCCGGTGGGCGAAGCCCTCATCATGACGGGTCTGGGCCTGGCGGTGGCTATTCCGGCCGTGCTGGCGTACAACACCTTCGTGCGCAACAACCGCGTGTACTTGTCGCGCCTGGATGCCTTTGCACATGACCTGTTTGCGTTCCTGACCACCGGCCAGCAAGTTGCGCTGTCCGACGGCAAGGTGCGCGCGCTGCGTCGCCAGAACGGCCACGCGGCTCAACGCGGGAGCGAATAATGGCCTTTGGCAGCTTTGAGGGTAAAGGATCCGGAAGCCATGCGGTGTCCGAGATCAACATGGTGCCCCTGATCGACGTCATGCTGGTGCTGCTGGTGATCTTCATCATCACGGCGCCGCTCCTGGCGCACTCGATCAAGATCAACATGCCCCAGGTGGCTGCCGAGCAGATCGAGGAAGAACCCAAGACCGTGGACCTGGCGATCGACGCCGCGGGCGCACTGTTCTGGGACGAGAAGCCGGTCAATATCGACGACCTGCCCAATCGCTTCAAGTCGATCGCCGGCACCAAGCCGCAACCCGAGATCCGCATCCGCGCCGATCAGAACACCCGTTACGAAACGCTGGCCAAGGTCATGGCCTCGGCGCGCCGCTCGGGCATGACGCGTATCGGTTTCGTCACGACGCCGCCCTCGGGTGGTGCTCCGGCGGCGGGTGCTCCCGCTTCGGGCGCACCTGCCGCGGCTCCGGCCCCGGCACCGTCCGGCCGGTGAACGAATCCAGGAAGGGGGCGCATTTCGCGCCCCTTTTTTTTTGGATCGCGCTAGAATCGCGGCATGCGAGTTCTGGTAATCGAAGACGACACCACCCTGGGCCATGCGCTCCAGGAATTCCTGGCCGACCAGGGTTATGCGGTCGACTGGCTGACTGAGGGCGACCGGGTTCTGGGCGCGCTGGCGGGCCAGCCGTATGACCTCATGCTGCTCGACCTCAATCTTCCCGGCATGAGCGGCCTGGACGTGCTGCGGCAACTGCGGCAGGACGGCAATCAGGTTCCCGTGCTCATCCTCACCGCTCGCGATGGCATCGAAGACCGCGTTGCCGGTCTGGACGCCGGAGCGGACGACTACGTCACCAAACCCTTCGAACTGCCCGAGCTGGCCGCGCGTGTGCGCGCCTTCGGCCGCCGCCGTGCCGGCCAGGCCCAGCCGCTCATCGAAGTCGGCCCGCTGGTGTTCGACACCGTCGGCCGCGAAGTCCGCGCCAATGGCCAGCGCCTGTCGCTGTCGGTGCGTGAACTTTCCGTCCTCGAAATGCTGATGGCCCGCGTGGGCCGCGTCGTGACCAAGCGCCAGATCGTCAATTCCCTGTCCGCCTGGGACGCGGATTTCAGCGAGAACGCCGTCGAAGTCTACGTGTACCGCTTGCGCAAGCGCCTGGAAGGCACGGGCGCCAGCATCCAGACGGTACGTGGCTTTGGCTACATGCTGGATGTGGAAACGGCCTGACGGGCCGGCCGCGGCCGGCGATCGCCGTCCGCGCGTTTTCATCCGCCTCATCGAGGGCTTCGCGCCATGACGCAGGAACGCACCCCCCAACCGTCTCCGGCTGCGCGCCCCCCCATGCTTCCCTCCCGATCGCTTGCCCGGCATCTCGTCATCCGGTTGATGCCGCCCATTCTGCTGCTCGTCCTGCTGGATCTGGCGGCAACCTGGGTCATCACCCACAAGATCGACATGTCGCTGTGGATGCTGGAAGACTTCTTCTGGCTGATGGTCGTGGGCCAGGTGGCGTTGATCGCGCTGTTTGCATGGGTGGTGATGCAGGGTGTGCGGTCCGGCCTGCGGTCGGTGAACCATCTGTCTGAAGAAATCCGGCAGCGTTCCATCGACGACATGCAGCCGCTGGAGGTTGCAGGTGTGCCGGTGGAGATCGAACCGCTGGTCACGCACACCAATGATCTGCTGCTGCGGCTGGATGCGTCGCTGGCCGCGCAGCGGCGCTTCATTGGCCACGCCGCACATCAGTTGCGCACGCCGCTGTCGGGCCTGCGGCTGGAATCCGAACTCATGCTGGCGCGCCCCTTGCCCGACGACGTGCGGGCCCGTGCAGAGCGCATCAAGGCAGTCAGTGACCGCATGATCCGGCTGGGCCAGCAGCTGCTGGTGCTGGCCCGCGCCGATCCCAATGCGCGCCCACAGGACAGCTTTGTGCGCATCGACCTGTGCGAGTGGGTGCGGGTGCATGGCGCCGAATGGTTTCCGCGGGTGCGCGAGGCGCACTACGAATTGGATCTGGCCGCGCCCGAAACGCCCATCTGGATCGACGCGGACCCCTTGCTGCTCGCGGAGCTGCTGGGCAACCTGATCGATAACGCGCTGCGCTATGGCAACCCGACGGGGCGCATCACGCTGATCGTGGGCGCCAATCCGCCCTCGCTGACCGTCGAAGACGACGGCCCCGGCATTCCGCCCGAAGAGCGCGACCGCGTGTTCGAGGCGTTCTACCGGTCGCCCACCGCGACGGCCGGCGGTTCGGGCCTGGGACTGGCCATCGTGCGAGAAATCGCGCACGCGCACGGCGCGTGGTGGAAGCTCACCAGCCGGCCCGATTTTTCCGGAACGCGGCTGTCCGTCGTATTCCCCGGCCCTCGGAAGGGGGCTCAACTCACTCGCCAAGAACCCGCATCATGAGCCAAGGCACGGTCAGCGCTGCTTCTTTGCCCCCAGGTCACCCGGGCGGCGCCCACGCCCCATCCTCGCGTGCGGCGCTGGTCCTGGGCGCGCTGGGCGTGGTGTACGGCGACATCGGCACCAGCCCGCTTTACACGCTGCGCGCCTGTCTGACCGGCCTGAGCGTGCATACCGACCTGGAGCCGGCCCATCTGCTGGGCGTGCTGTCCATCCTGTTCTGGATGCTGATGGTGGTGGTGTCCCTGAAATACGTGATGCTGGTGCTGCGCGCGGACAACCGCGGCGAGGGTGGCACGCTGGCGCTGCTGGAACTGGCGGTGCGCGCGCGCGAGGGCAAGCTGCGCTGGGTGCTGATTGTGCTGGGTATCTTCGGCGCGGCGCTGTTCTACGGCGATAGCATGATCACGCCGGCGATTTCGGTGTTGTCGGCGCTGGAAGGCATCGGCATCGTGTCGCATACGCTGGACCACTGGGTGGTGCCGATCGCGCTGGTCGTGCTGATCGCATTGTTTGCGATCCAGTCGCATGGCACGGCCGCCATGGGCAAGCTGTTCGGTCCGGTGATGTTCCTGTGGTTCGCCACGCTGGCGGCCCTGGGCGGCTGGCAGATCTGGCAGACGCCCGAGGTGCTGGCCGCGCTGAACCCGATGTGGGGGCTGCGCTTCATCGTCGAAGCGCCGTGGGTCAGCTTCGTGTTGCTGGGCGCGGTGGTGCTGGCGCTGACCGGGGCCGAGGCCCTGTATGCCGACATGGGCCACTTTGGCCGCCCGGCGATCCGCCGGGCCTGGTTCAGCATGGTGCTGCCGGCGCTGACGCTGTGCTACTTCGGCCAAGGGGCGCTGCTGCTGCGCGATCCCACCGCCATCCGCAATCCGTTCTTCCTGATGGCGCCGGAATGGGGGCTTGCCCCGCTGGTCGCGCTGGCCACCATCGCCACCATCGTGGCGTCGCAGGCCGTGATCTCCGGCGCCTATTCGGTGACGCGCCAGGCAGTGCAGCTGGGCTTCTGGCCCCGCATGCAGATCCTGCACACGTCCGCGATCGAGAAGGGCCAGATCTATCTGCCGCAGGTCAACGCGCTGCTGCTGTGCGCGGTGCTGATCCTGGTGCTGTGGTTCCGCAATTCCGACAACCTGGCCGCGGCCTACGGCTTTGCGGTGACGGGCACGATGTTCACGACGTCGGTGCTGGCGTTTGCGGTGCTGCCGCGCGGCAGCACGGGCATCAAGCGCATGATGTGGTTCCTGGTGCTGGGCCTGTTGCTGCTGCTGGACGTGCTGCTGTTTTCGGCCAACGTCTTCAAGATTCACGAAGGCGGCTGGCTGCCGCTGGTGGTGGCGATCGTGGTGTTCACGCTGATGATGACGTGGCGGCGCGGCCGTCGTCTCTTGTCCGACATGCAGCAGCGCGACCGCCAGCCGCTCAAGGAATTCATGGAGCAGCTCGAGCAGTATCCGCCGTCGCGCGTGCCGGGCACCGCCATCTTCATGACGATGAATTCGGGCAACGTGCCGCCAGCGTTGCTGCACAACCTGAAACACAACAAGGTGCTGCACGACCACGTGCTGTTCCTGTCGATCCAGTCGGCCGACGTGCCGTATATCGCGCCCGAAGAGCGCTTCGAGGTGAACAAGCTCAGCGCATCGAGCTGGGCTGCGACGGTCACCTACGGCTTCAAGGAAGATCCGGACGTGCCGGAGGCGCTGCGCCTGATTGCCGAAGCGTATCCGGAGCTGGACCTGGAGCCGATGCGCACGTCGTTCTTCCTGTCGCGTCAGACGGTGGTGGCGGCCAGGAAGCCCGCCTTGTCGCGGTGGCGGCGCGCGGTGTTCTCGTTCATGGCGCGCAATTCGACCCGCAGCACCAAGTTCTTCAAGATCCCGGCGAACCGGGTCGTGGAGATGGGCATGCAGGTCGAACTGTAGAAGCCGCGCTGCCCGCGTCGCGGCCTCGCCGCGCCGGGCCACAACAGCCAGGCGAAAAAAAACCCTCGGTGTGAACACTGAGGGTTTTTGTTTGGCCTTGAAGAATTACTTCTTCGAGGTCGTGTCCTTCAGTTGGGGCAGCGACGTGCCGCTGGAGGCGAGCAGGCCGGTCTTGACGTACGTGAACAGCTTTTCGCGCGTGTCGACGATGTCGAGGTTGCGCATGGTGAGCTGGCCGATGCGGTCCGCCGGCGTGAAGGGGGCATTTTCCACCTTCTCCATGGACAGACGCTCGGGCGCGTACGTGAGGTTGGGCGACACGGTGTTCAGCAGCGAATAGTCGTTGCCGCGGCGCAGTTCGATGGTGACTTCGCCAGTGACGGCGCGGGCCACCCAGCGCTGGGCGGTTTCGCGCAGCATGATGGCTTGCGGGTCGAACCAGCGGCCCTGGTACAGCAGGCGGCCCAGCTTGCGGCCGTTTTCGCGGTACTGCTCGATCGTGTCTTCGTTGTGGATGCCGGTGACCAGGCGCTCGTAGGCGATGAAGAGCAGGGCCAGGCCCGGGGCCTCGTAGATGCCGCGGCTCTTGGCTTCGATGATGCGGTTTTCGATCTGGTCGCTCATGCCCAGGCCGTGGCGGCCGCCGATGCGGTTGGCTTCGAGCAGCAGTTCGACGGGATCAGCGTATTCGACGCCGTTCAGGGCGACGGGCTGGCCTTCTTCGAAGCGGACCGTGACTTCCTCGGCCTTGACGGCGACGTCGTCGCGCCAGAACGCCACGCCCATGATGGGCTTGACGATGCGGATGCCGGAATTCAGGTGTTCCAGGTCCTTGGCTTCGTGCGTGGCGCCGAGCAGGTTGGAGTCGGTGGAGTAGGCCTTTTCAGCCGACATCTTGTAGTCGAAACCGGCTTGGCGCATGTATTCGGACATTTCTGAACGGCCGCCGAGCTCGTCGATGAAGCGCTGGTCGAGCCAGGGCTTGTAGATCTTGAGTTCCGGGTTGGTGAGCAGGCCGTAGCGGTAGAAACGCTCGATGTCGTTGCCCTTGAACGTGCTGCCGTCGCCCCAGATGTTGACGTTGTCTTCCTTCATGGCGGCGACCAGCATCGTGCCGGTGACGGCGCGGCCAATGGGCGTCGTGTTGAAGTACGTGATGCCGGCGGTCGAGATGTGGAACGCGCCCGACTGCAGGGCGGCGATGCCTTCGGCCACGAGCTGCGCGCGGCAGTCGATCAGGCGGGCGTTTTCGGCGCCGTAGGCCAGGGCCTTGCGGGGAATCTCGTCGTAGTCGGATTCGTCGGGCTGGCCCAGGTTGGCGGTGTAGGCGTAGGGGATGGCGCCGTTGTTGCGCATCCAGAGGAGCGCAGCGCTGGTGTCCAGGCCGCCGGAAAAGGCGATGCCGACTTTCTGGCCGGTGGGCAGGTTCGGGAGGATAGTGGTCATTGTTTGAGGTGAGACGCCAACAGGACTTTGACAGCAACGAGCCGCCAAACAAGAAAATAGCCCGCCATTTTAACTCTTTTGAGGGGGGCTGGCCGCCGGGGTTGCGGCGCAGGGGGCGCCCGGCGCGAACAGCTCGGCAAGCCGCAGGCCGCGGATCAGCTCGCCCGTGGCCGCGGCCAGCCGGGTGGCTGGGCGATGGCGGGCGCTGGCCAGCACCAGGTTGTTGGTGATGGTGGGCGAGCCGATGGCGCACAGGGACAGTTCATGTTCGGCGGCCGGACCGCGCGCCGCCGAGCGCGGCAGGATGGCGTAGGCGTCGCCCTGCGCGGCCAGTTCCACGATGGTCTGCACGGCGTCGACCTCCGCCGCGACCTTGAGCCGCACGCCTTGCGCACGGCAGACGCTTTCGACGAGGGTGCGGATGGCGTTGGGCAGGCTGGGCAGCACCAGCGGATAGTCGCCCAGCCGCGCGACCGGCACGCGGGCGGGCAGGGGCGGCTGATGGCCCGCGGCCGCGGCCAGGACGAGGTCTTCGCGAAAGAGTGACTCGTAGACCAGTTGCGGGGAAGGGGCGGGATCGTACAGCAAGGCCAGGTCCACCCGGCCGGCGAGCAGCCATTCGCGGACCTGGGCGCTCAGGCCTTCGGCCACGGCGATGGAGGCATCGGGAAAATTCTGGCGGAACGCCTGCACCAGCGGCGGCGTGAGCACGCGCGCGATCCGGGGCGGCAGGCCGATCATGACCTTGCCGGTGGGCGTTTCGCGCAGCGTCTGCAGATCCTCCTTGGCGCGCTCGGCCAACGCCAGCAGGGCGCGGGCGTGCTCGAGAAAGCGCAGTCCCGCTTCCGTGGGTTCGGCCCCGCGCCCGTTGCGGTAGAGCAGGTGCTGGCCCAGCTCCAGTTCCAGCAGCCGCACCTGACGGCTCAGTGTGGGCTGCGCGACGTCCAGCATTTCAGCGGCGCGCGAGAAGCTGCGTCGCTCGGCCACGCGCACGAAGTACTCGATCTGCTTGAGATCCATCGGGATATTAGGTTTTTCGATATCAGAAATATACGGTATAGCATTGTTCGCCCACCGGCATTCCGCGACCATGGCGCTTTCCATGCAGGAAGTCCCCGTGCCCGATTGCCGTCCGCCGCTTGCCTCGCCCTCCCGTCCCCGCCACGCGCTGCCGCCGGGCGCGTGCGACGCGCATTGCCACGTCTTCGGACCGGGCGATGTGTTTCCGTATGCCGAAGGCCGGTCGTACACGCCGCCGGACGCGTCGTTCACCAGCATGGCGGCGCTGCATGCCCATCTGGGCATCGGGCGCGCGGTCGTGGTGCAGGCCAACTGCCACGGATCGGACCACCGCGCCTTGCTGAATGCGCTGGCGCGCAGCGAAGGGCGTTATCGCGGCGTGGCGCTGCTGGGCGCGGACGCCACTGCTGCCAGCGTCAAGGCGCTGCACGAAGGCGGCGTGCGGGCTGCGCGGTTCAACTTCGTGCCGCATCTGGGCGGCGCGCCCGAGCCGGCGGTGTTCGACCACGTGGTCAAGCTGATCGCGCCGTTGGGATGGCACCTGTGCTTGCACGTGGACGGCGCGATGCTGCCCGAACTGCTGCCGCGACTGCTCACGCTGCCGGTGCCGTTCGTCGTGGACCACATGGGCAGGCTGAAGGCGGCCGATGGGCTTGATTCACCGGCGATGCGCGCGTTGCTAAGCCTGGCGGACGTAGGCCAGGCGTGGGTCAAGGTGTCCGGTATCGACCGGATCGCCGCCGGCCGCCGTCCCTTTGCGGAAGGCATTCCCTTCGTGCGCGCGCTGGTGGAGGCCTTGCCGGACCGCACCTTGTGGGGCACGGACTGGCCGCATCCGAATGTGGCCGGCGATATGCCGGACGACGGTGAACTGGTCGACACGTTTTTCGAAGCGTGCCCGGACGCCGGACTGCGCCAGCGCGTGCTGGTGGACAACCCGGCGCGGCTTTACGGATTTCAGTAGCACAGAGAAAGCGGAACGAGGGCCAGGAAGCCCCCGCCGCAAGCACATCCCCATCAACGAGGAGACACCATGTTCAAGAAAATCATCTCGGCCGCCGTGCTGAGCCTGGCCGCCGCTGGCGCGGCCCACGCCGACGGTCCCGTGCGCCTGATCATCGCGTTCCCGCCGGGCGGCCCCGTGGATCTGGTGGGTCGCGTGCTGGCCGAGCAGCTGGGCAAGGAGCTCAAGCAGAACGTCATCGTCGAAAACAAGGCGGGCGCCAACGGCAACATCGCGGCCGCCTACGTGGCCAAGGCGCCCGCCGACGGCTCGGTGCTGTTCCTGACCAGCGTGGGCGCGGTGGCAATCAGCCCGGCGCTGTACAAGGACCTGCCGTATGACCCCGCGCGCGATTTCGCGCCGGTCTCGCGCGTGGTGAACAACGCCACGGTGTTCGTGGTGAATCCGTCCAACCCGGCGACGGACGCCGCCGACTTCGTGAAGAAGTCGCAGGCCGCGTCGCAGTCGGTCGCCATCGGCTCGTCGGGCATCGGCAGCATTCCGCATCTGACGCTGGAAATGTTTGCCGATTCCAGCAAGGCCAAGGTGCTGCACGTGCCTTACAAGGGCGCGGCGCCCGTCATCAACGACGTGATGGGCAATCAGGTGTCCGGTTTCTTCGGCGACGTGCCCGGCCTGATCGGCCATATCCAGGGCGGCAAGCTCAAGCCGTTGGCCCTGGCCGCGCCGACACGCCATCCGCTGCTGCCCGACGTGAAGACGATGGCCGAGCTGGGCATCCCCGGCGTCGAATCGAACAACTGGTACGGCCTGGTCGCACCCGCGGCCACGCCCGCCGCCACCGTCGACAAGCTGAACCAGGCTGTGCGCGCCGCGCTGGCCAACGAGGCCGTCCGCGCCCGCCTGGAGAAGTTTGGCGCCGAGGCCGCGCCCAGCACGCCGCAGGAACTGGGCGCGCTGATCGCCGCTGACCGCGAAAAATGGACCGCGCTGATCCAGCGCAAGAACATCCGTCCGGAGTAAGCATGAGCGCCCGCCGAATCGAACCCGTGGTGCCGGGCACCCGCCCGGAGCTGGCCGTGCTGGAGGCGCGCATCGCCGCCGCGCGCGGCCGCATTTCGCCGCTGTACCAGGTGCTGCTGAACAGCCCGGCGGTGGTCGAGGGCTGGGAAGCCATGCTGACCGCGATCCGGCAGAAGACGTCGCTGGCGCCGCGGTTGCGCGAGCTGATCATCCTGCGCGTGGCGACGTTGAACAATGCGCCCTACGAGTTCGAGGCGCACGTGCCGCACGCGCTGGCAGGCGGCATGCCGCAGGCCGTCATCGACGTCCTGCGCGGCAATCCCGCGCCAGATCAGGTGCAGGGGCTGGAACCGGGCGAAGCCGAGGTGCTGGCGCTGACGGATGCCATGACCCGCGACATCGAGGTGCCGGACGCGGTATTTGCACCGCTGCGCGAGCGCTACGATGATGCGCAACTGGTGGAACTGACGGCGACGGTCGGCGCGTACAACATGGTGTCGCGCTTTCTGGTCGCCTTGCGCGTCGGACATTGAAGGAGATGGCTGTGCAGGAAACGATGTTGCTGGTGTCGCTGGGCGAACGGTTTGACGAGGCGCGCGCCCGGGATCTGGCCGAGCGTCTTGCGGACGGGCTGGCGGAGGTGAAGATCAGCGCCTTTGCCGCGGTGGAAGCCGAGGAAACCTACGTGACCGTGCGCGGGGTCCGTGCATTGCCGGAGATCCAGGCCCGCCTGAACGAACTGGCGCCCGGCGCGCACGCGCGGGTGTTGCACCAGACGCTGGATCTGCCCGGCGCGTCGGTGGGGCAGGAGGCGCCGTGGCATTACATCGTCGAAACCGACGTGTTGCCCGAGGCCGAGGCCGACCTGAACGCCTGGTACGACCAGGAGCATCTGCCAGGGCTGGCGTCGGTGCCCGGCACGGTGCGCGCGCAGCGTTGGGAATGCCGCGACGAATCGCCGCGCTACCTGGCCTGCTACGACCTGCATTCGCAGGAGACCTTTGGCAGCCCGCCGTGGCTGGCGGTGCGCGCGACCGACTGGAGCAGCCGCGTGCGGCCGTCGTTCCGCAACACGCGGCGCACGATGTTCAGGAAGATCCTGTAGCACCAAGCGGCTTAGAAAGCAGAAGGGCCCGGACATCGCAGGATGCCCGGGCCCTTCTCATGCGTGCAGCACAGGTTTAGTCGACCTGACCCAGCAGCAGGAATTCCATCAGCGCCTTCTGCACGTGCAGGCGGTTTTCGGCTTCGTCCCAGACCACGCTCTGCGGTCCGTCGATGACTTCGCCGGTGACTTCCTCGCCGCGGTGGGCGGGCAGGCAGTGCATGAAGACGGCCTGCGGGTCGGCCGCAGCCATCATCTCGGCGTCCACGCACCAGTCGGCGAACGCGGCGCGGCGCTCTTCGTTCTCGGCCTCGTAGCCCATGCTGGTCCATACGTCGGTGGTGACCAGGTGCGCGCCCTTGCAGGCTTCCATCGGGTCCTTGAACTGGCGCAGCACCTTGTCGGACGGCGTGCCGATGCGCGAGGCTTCGAGTTCGTAGCCGGCCGGCGTGGACACGTGCAGCGTGAAGCCCAGCATTTCGGCCGCGTGCAGCCACGTGTAAGCCATGTTGTTGGCATCGCCCACCCAGGCGACCGTCTTGCCGGCGATGGGGCCGCGGTGCTCGATGTAGGTGAAGATGTCGGCCAGGATCTGGCACGGGTGGAATTCGTTGGTCAGGCCGTTGATCACGGGCACGCGCGAATGCGACGCGAAGCGCTCGATGCGGGTCTGCTCGAACGTGCGGATCATGACGATGTCGACCATGCGCGAAATCACGCGCGCGGTGTCTTCGATGGGCTCGGAGCGGCCGAGCTGCGAATCGTTGGACGTCAGGTTGATGACCGAGCCGCCCATCTGGTACATGCCGGCCTCGAACGACACGCGGGTGCGCGTGCTGGCCTTTTCGAACACCATTGCCAGCGTGCGGTCGTGCAGCGGCATGTGGGGCTCATAGCGTTTGAACTTTTCCTTGATCAGGCGCGCGCGGTCCAGCACGTAGGCGATCTCGGCGGACGAGAAGTCCTTGAACTGCAGAAAGTGCCGCAGCGGGCCGTTTTGAGTCGTGGGAGGAGTCATGTTGATGTCGCAGGTCATTGGGCCCCGCCAGGCTCGTGGCTCGGCAGGGACGTTGATTATGGTTTTTCGGCCAGGAACTGTTGAATGAGCGGCACCAGCAGGGCGACGATCTGGTCGGCCTCCTGGCGCGTCAGGATCAGCGGCGGCAGCATGCGGATGACGCGGTCGCGCGTGACGTTGATGAGCAGGCCTGCTTCCATGGCGCGCAGCGCAAGGACGCCGCAGGGGCGGGCCAGCTCGATGCCCAGCATGAGGCCGCGGCCGCGGATGTCGGTCACGCCGGGCGTGCCGGCCAGCGCGCTGGCCAGGCGGTCTTTCAGGTATTCGCCCACGTCATGGGCGTTTTCAAGCAGGTTTTCGGATTCCAGCGCATCGAGCACTGCAAGGCCTGCCGCGCACACGAGCGGCCCGCCGCCGAACGTGGTGCCATGGCTGCCCGGCGTAAACACACCTGCGGCCGGGCCCGCGGCCAGCATCGCGCCGATGGGCACACCGCCCGCCAGGCCCTTGGCCAGCGTCATGACGTCGGGGCGGATGTCGGCCCATTGGTGCGCGAACCACTTGCCGGTGCGGCCGATGCCGGACTGCACTTCGTCGATCATCAGCAGCCAGCCGCGCTCGGTGCAGAGTTGGCGCAGCGCCTGCAGGTAGGCGATGTCGGACGGGCGGATGCCGCCTTCGCCCTGCAGGACTTCCAGCAGCACGGCGGTGGTGCGCGGCTCGGCGTCGCCGGCGGCACGCACCGCGTCCAGGTTGTTGTACGGCACCTGGATGAAGCCGCTGGGCAGGGGCTCGAAGCCTTTGCGCGCCTTGTCGCTGCCGGTAGCCGCCAGCGTGGCCAGCGTGCGGCCATGCCAGGACGAATCCATGGTGATGATGTGAGCGTGCTTGTTGCCGCGCTGGTAGGCGTAGTAGCGGGCGAGCTTGATGGCCGCTTCGTTGGCCTCGGAGCCGCTGTTGTTGAACGCGACTTCCTGCATGCCGGACAGCGCCGTCAGCCGGGCGGCAAGCTCGGTCTGCTGCGGGATGTCGTAGATGTTGGAGGTATGGATGACGCGGGCCGCCTGCTCGGCGATGGCGGCGACCAGCTTCGGATGGGCGTGGCCCAGGCACGAGACGCCGATGCCGGCCAGGGCATCCAGATACTTGCGGCCGCCTGCGTCCCACAGCCAGACACCCTGGCCGTGCGTGAACGATACCGGCAGCCGGGCATAGATATTGGCCAGAGGCGAGCTCATCGCGGATCCTCCTGGGGGAATGGCATCGACAGCATGCCCGCTTGCTAGGGCGAATCAGGGGCGAATCGCGGTTCGAAAGAGGGCAAAGGATCAATCATATACAATTCGCGGCGCGGCACGCATGTTTGATCACGCCGAAGATCCGGCTTTCGTGAAAGGCGTCCCGCAGTGAAGAACACATGGCAACTCGCGTCAGACAATTCGTAATTCATGGCGTTACCGAAAGCGGTAGCCGCTTCCGCCCGAGCGATTGGGCGGAACGGCTCGCCGGCGTAATGGCACAGTTCCGGCCCGCCGGCTGTGCTGGTAACCACCTCACTTATTCGCCTTATGTGCTGCCCGTCGTGATCGATGGCGTGCGCGGGATCGTCGTCGACCTGCGCCTGCGCGACCTGGAGCCGCTGGCCTACAAGTTCGTGGTGGATTTCGCCCGCGACAACAACCTCAAGACGGAAGAACGCGAAATCTAGGCCCCCAGAACGAAAAAGCGCCCCAACCGGGCGCTTTTCTCATTCTGCGATCCCTGCACGCCGGTCAGGCGGGCCGGGCGCTACCCGCCGCACGGACGATTGCCCGCGCGGCGGCGACGCACATCATTTCGCGTACACCAGATCACGCAGCCCCAGCGACAGCCCGGGCCAGTACGTGATGACCATCAGGCACAGGATCACCACGCCGACGAAGGGCACCAGGGGTTTGATCAGGCGCTCGAGCGGCAGCTTGGCCACCGCGCACGCGGCAAACAGGTTCACCCCGAACGGCGGCGTGATCATGCCCAGCGCCAGGTTGACCACCATGATGATGCCGAAGTGCACCGGGTCGACACCGAACTGCAGCGCCACCGGCAGCAGCAAGGGGGCCAGCACGACGATCGACGCCGAGGTCTCGATGAACATGCCGATCACGAACAGGGCGGCGTTCACGCCCATCAGGAAGCCGAACTTGGTGTCGAAGATCTGGGCGAGCCACGTGCCCAGCGCGTCCGGAATGCCTGCGCGGTTGAGCAGGAAGCTGAAGATGCCCGCGTTGGCGATCACGAACATGATGACTGCGGTCGACACGACCGACTTGTGCAGCGTGTCCGACAACTGACGGAACGTGAGGCGGCGGTAGATGAATTTGCCCACGAAGACGGCGTACATCACGGCCACGACCGACGCTTCGGTCGGCGTGAAGACGCCGCCGTAGATGCCGCCCAGGATGATGACGGGCATCAGCAGCGCCAGCCACGCGCGCTTGAAGGCGGGCCACAGCGGCAGCCGGCCTTCGCCGTCGCGCTTGCCCAGGTTGTTGCGCTTGGCGTACAGCCAGACGTAGAACATCAGCGCGATGCCGATCAGGATGCCGGGCATGACGCCGGCGATGAAGAGTTCGCCCGTGGAGGTGTCGGTGGACACGGCAAACAGGATCATCGGGATGGACGGCGGGATGATGACTCCGAGTTCCGCCGCGCTGGCCTGTAATGAGGCGGCAAAGGGGGCCGGATAGCCGTGCCGGATCATGGCCGGGATCAGGATGGCGCCCACCGCGAAGGTCGTGGCCACGCTGGAGCCCGCGACCGCCGCGAAGATCATGCAGGTCAGCACGCAGGTGCAGGCCAGGCCGCCCTGGATGCCACCGACCACGCTCTTGGCGAATTCCACCATGCGTTCGGAGATGCCGCCGGCTTCCATCAGGTTGCCGGCCAGGATGAAGAAGGGGATGGCCACGAGCGGGTACTTGTCCAGCGCGGCAAACAGCTGCTGCGCGACGACCAGCCAGGGCAGGCCCGAGGCGCCGACTCCCGCCAGGCTGGCCAGCCCGATCGACACGGCGACCGGCACGGACAGCCCGAAGAAAATCAGCATCGAGACAATCATTAATTGGGACATGGCGATTTCTGCTGCTCAGATTCGATAAGGGGGGCGGCTCAGCCTTGCGCGTCGTTGCGCACGGGCACGTCGTCTTCTTCGCCGGCGCACCAGCGGGCAAGCACGGCAATGGCGGCAAGCGTGGCGCCCACGGGGATCGCCAGGTAGATCCAGGAAATCGAGATATCCAGGCTCGGCACGTTCTGGAAACGCACGCGATAGGTCATGTTGCCGCCGATCCAGGCCAGAAAGCCGAGAAAGCCCGCGCAGATCAGGCCGATGATGGCCTCGAGCACGCGGCGGCGCGTGCCGCCCAGCAGGTTGCGCAGCAGCTCGACGCTGATCATGGCGCCGTGGCGGAAGGCCAGGGCCACGCCCAGCAGCACGGTCCAGATCAGGAGGGCGCGGGTTAGGACCTCGCTCCAGTCGGCGGGCGAGTGCAGCACGAACCGGGCGATGACCTGGTAGAACGCGGCGGCCGCGGCGGCCACCAGCAAAAGTTGGGCGAGGGCCGAGACCAGCTTGAACAGGCCGCGGTCGAAGGCGCAGAGCAAACGCATGGTGAATTCCGTTGGCGATGGACGCGGAAAAGTGGGGCGGGCGCGCGGCGCAGGCCGGTCCCGCCGCCAGGCAAACGGCCCCGCGATGGGGGCCGTGCCGGCTTACTTGGTGTCGCGGATCGAGTCGATCAGCTTCTTGTCGAACTTCTTGTAGTACTCGGGGTAGGCCGGTTCCACGGCGGCGGCAAAAGCGGCGCGGTCCACTTCGGACACCTGCATGCCTTCCTTCTTGAGCTGCTCGACGCCCGTGTTCTCGATGTTGTCGACGTAGGCGCGCATGGCCTGGGCCGATTCCTTGCCGGCCTTGTCGAAGTTGGCCTTGTCGGCGGCCGACAGGCCTTCATAGACGTTGGCGGACATCAGCACCAGGGCCGGGCCGTACACGTGCCCGGTCAGCGACAGATACTTCTGCATCTGCGACAGCTTGGCCGACGTGATCACGGACAGCGGATTTTCCTGGCCGTCGATGGTGCCCTGCTGCAATGCGGTGGCCACTTCAGGCCAGGCCATCGGCGTGGGCAGGATGCCGATCTGGCGGAAGGCCGTGATGTGGATCGGGTTTTCGGTGGTGCGGATCTTCAGGCCCTTGGCGTCCGCCGGGGTCTTGACCGGGCGCACGTTGTTGGTCAGGTGGCGAAAACCCTGTTCGCCCCACGCCAGCGCCACGATGCCGCGGCTGGGGAACTTGGCCAGCATGTCCTGGCCGATCTTGCTGTCGAGCACGGCACGGGCGTGCGGCAGGTCGCGCAGCAGGAACGGGATGTCGAAAACGCCGGTCTCGGGAACAAAATTCAGGGTTGCACCGGTCGAAACGATCGCGAGATCGATGGTGCCGATCTGCAGGCCTTCGATCACTTCACGTTCGCCGCCCAGCGCGCTGTTGGCAAACTGCTGGACCTTGAACTTGCCGTTGGTGGAGCCTTCGATGGATTTGGCCATCGCGTCGGCGCCGGCGCCGTAGTGCGACGACGTCGACAGGGCGTAGGCCATCTTCAGGGTGGTCTGCGCTGCCGCGGGCAGCGAGGTGGCGGCCGCGCAGGCGGCCAGAATCGTGGCCGCAAGCCAGGTTTTACGCATTGTCTTCTCCGGAATTGGTTATCTTTATGGGCGGCTTTGCCTCCCGCCCCGGGATGATATCGGGATTCGGACGCCCTACAGGCGCTTAGTTAACATGGACGAATGATGGATTTCCCTGATATGTCACAGGCCAGGCGCCCTGGTTTCTGGTCAACCTTGCGCCTGGGCGCCCGGATGATGATGCGCGATGCGCGCGCCGGCGAGCTCCGTTTGCTGGTCCTGGCGCTGGTCGTGGCGGTGGCCGCCGTCACCAGCGTGGGCTTTCTGGCCGACCGCGTCGGCCGCGCGCTGGAACGCGACGCCGGCCAGATGCTGGGCGCCGATCTGGTGCTGGATGCCGACGAACCCGTACCCGCCGCCTTCAAGGATCAGGCGCGCGAGCGCGGCCTGACCGTTTCCGGCACGTGGCAGTTTCCCTCCATGGTGGGCGCCGGCGACGGCGCGCAGCTCGCGGCATTGAAAGCGGTGGAGCCCGGCTATCCGCTGCGCGGGGCCTTGCGGGTGGCGGAGGCGCCGTTCGCGCCCGATGCGCCCACGCGCGACATCCCGCCCGAAGGCGCGGTGTGGGTAGACGCGCAGTTACTGGCGCTCTTGAACCTGAAGGTGGGCGATACGCTGAACGTGGGCGACGCCCACATGCGAATCGACCGCGTCATCACCTATGAGCCGGACAAGGGCATGCAGTTCGTCAACGTCGCCCCGCGCGTGCTGCTGCGCGCCAGCGACCTGCCGGCCACCGGCCTCATCGCGCCGGGCAGCCGCATCGGCTATGCCATGCTGGTCGCCGGCCAGCCCGACGCCGTGGCTGGATATTCCGCCTGGCTGAACCAGAATCTGAAGCGCGGCCAGAAGATCGCCACCCTGGAATCGGGCCGCCCGGAAGTGCGCCGCACGCTGGACCGCGCGCAGCGTTTTCTGTCGCTGGTCGCGCTGCTGGCCGTGCTGATCTCGGCCGTGGCCGTGGCGCTGGCGGCGGGGCGTTACATGACGCGGCATCGTGATGGCATCGCGGTCATGCGCTGCCTGGGCGCCGTGCAATCGCAGGTCGCGCGCATGCTGACGCTGGAATTCACACTGGTTGGGCTGTTTTCGTCGGCCGCCGGCTGCCTGCTGGGGTTTGGTGTGCATCAGGTGCTCGTCATGCTGCTGGGCTCGCTGATCGACACGACCTTGCCGGCCCCGTCTGCCATTCCGGCGTTGCAAGGCCTTCTGACCGGATTGCTGCTGCTTCTGGGGTTCGCGCTGCCCGCGCTGGCGCAGTTGCGCCACGTGCCGCCCGCCCGCGTGCTGCGGCGTGATGCGGACACGATCAGCGCGCGCAGCGCGTTCGGCTACGTGCTGGGCGCGGCGGGTTTTGCGCTGCTGATCTGGTGGTTCGCGGGCGATGCCAAGCTGGGCGGCGTGGTGGCCGGGGGCTTTCTGGGCGCCTTTGGCGTGTTCGCGCTGGTCGCCTGGCTGTGCATCCTGGGCCTGGCGCGCGTGCGCCGGCTGGCTGCCGGCCTGCCCGCGTTGCGCTTTGCGCTGGCGGGCGTGGTGCGCCGCCGGGCCGCCACGATCACCCAGGTCTGCGCACTGGCGGTCGGCTTGATGGCGCTGCTGCTGTTGACGATGACGCGCACCGATCTTATCCAGGGCTGGCAACGCACCATGCCGCCGGACGCGCCCAACCGCTTCCTGATCAACGTGCAGCCGGACCAGCGCCAGGCCGTGACCGACGCGCTGACGCGCGAAGGCCTGGGCCGCATCACGCTGTCGCCGATGGTCCGCGGGCGGCTGATTGCCGTCAACGGCAAGCCGGTGGGACCGGACGATTATGAAGAGCCGCGCGCCAAGCGCCTGGTGGACCGCGAATTCAACCTGTCCTATGGCGACGAGATGCCGTCGTCCAATCGTATCGAGCAGGGCCGCTGGCTGACGCCGGGTTCCGCGGAGGTCTCGCTGGAGGCCGGGCTGGCGCAGTCGCTGCGCATCGGGCTGGGCGACAAGATGACGTTCGACGTGGCCGGCCAGCAGGTCGAGGTGGCGGTGTCGAGCATCCGCCGGGTGGATTGGGATACGATGCGCGTCAATTTTTTCGCCATCCTGACCCCCGCCGCACTGGCCGACATGCCCCAGAGCTGGATCACGTCCTTCTACCTGCCGCCCGAAAAGGCGGCGGTGTTGCCCGCCCTGGTGCGGGAGTTTCCGAACCTGACGGTGTTCGACGTGGGCGCCATCCTGCAGCAGTTGCAGTCCGTGCTGAATGAAGTGGGCCGCGCCGTGCAGCTGCTGTTCTTGTTTACGCTTGCCGCCGGCGTGCTGGTGCTGTCCGCGGCGCTGACCGCCACGCGCGACGAGCGCATGCGCGAGGCGGCCGTGCTGCGCGCGCTGGGCGCCACGCGCCGTCAGCTTGCCCGTTCGCAGCGCATCGAGCTGTGGGCCGTGGGCGGGTTGGCAGGCTTTCTTGCGGCGGCCGGCGCGACCGCGATCGCTTGGGCTTTATCAACCCAGGTGTTCGACTTCACCATTACCCTCAGCCTCTGGCCGTGGCTGGCCGGCATCGGCACCGGCATGCTGGGCGCCTGGGCGGGCGGCGCGCTTGCCCTGCGCGGCGTCCTGCGCACGCCGCCGCTCGTCACCCTTCGAGAAACCTGATGACGTCCCGCGTCCACACCATTACAGAACCCGTGGAAAACTCCCGCACCATGTTTGACCTTCTTGGCGGCGAAGCCGGCGTGCGCGCCCTCGTCGACCGCTTCTATGACCTGATGGACATGGAGCCCGACCTCAAGGAACTGCGCGCCGCCCACGGCCCCAGCCTGGACGAGGCGCGCGACAAGCTCTTCTGGTTCCTCTGCGGCTATTTCGGCGGTCCGGATCACTACATCGAACGCTTCGGCCATCCCCGCCTGCGGGCGCGTCATCTGCCGTTCTCCATCGGCGAGGTCGAGCGCGACCAATGGGTGACCTGTATTGGCCGCGCAATGGAAGACGAGGGCATCGATCCCGTCCTGGTCGAGCGGTTGCTCGAATCGTTCTACGGCGTGGCCGACTGGATGCGCAATCGTGAAGGGTGACGATCAATCCGGCGCGCGGCGCACCACCTGGGATGGCCCGCTGGCCGGCGCCATGCTCAGCGATGCCCGGCGCCTTGCCGACGCGGGCCCCGAAGTCTTCAACCCCGGTCACTATGGCGACCGGGCGCGGCCGGTGGACGCCGGCGGACGCCAGGCCGCGTGGTTCGTGGAGGGGCAGGGCTGGCAGGGTGTGCTGCGACGCTACCGCCGCGGCGGCATGATCGCCCGCATCAGCCGCGACGCGTATCTGTGGAACGGCGAGTCGCGCACGCGCAGCTTTCGCGAATACCGGCTGCTGGCCGCCCTGCGCGCGCAAGGGCTGCCGGTGCCGGCGCCGCTGGCGGCCGCCTACTGGCGCCAGGGCCCCATCTACCGCGCCGCCATCGTGGTCGAGCGCATTCCCGGCGTGCGGCCCTTGGCGCAGGCGCTTTCCGAGCCCCTGTGGCAGCCGGTGGCCGATGCCATCGTGCGCATGCACCGGGCGGGCGTCTGGCATGCCGATCTGAACGCGTTCAACATCCTTATCGGCAACGATGGCCGGGTCTGGCTCATCGACTTTGACCGCGGCACGCAGGGCGGGCTGTCGGAGCGGCAGCGCCAGGCCAATCTCGACCGCCTGCGCCGGTCGCTGCGCAAGGTGGCCGGCGAGGCCGGCGACCGGTTCTGGATGCGCCTGCGCGACAGTTACTGGACGGCCTGGGGCATCGGAATCCAGCCCTGACCGCTGGCCCGCCCGCCGCGGCCCGCGAAGGCGGCAATTGCGCCAATTACCCCCCAAAGTTGGGCAGGTCATCGCAAAATGGCTTTATCATTTCGCCTTTTGGTACTCCTGTCATAAACGGCATAGAGCAAGGGGGCTGGACATAATGGAACTGAAGGCGGGAATGCGCTGGGCGCTCGGCGCGGTGCTGGTCGCGGCGGCCACGTCGGCTGCGATGGCGCAGAACAAGGTCGTCAACGTCTACAACTGGGCCGAATACACGGCCCCGGACACGATCCCGGGTTTTGAAAAGGAAACCGGCATCAAGGTCCGCTATGACGTCTACGACAGCAACGACGCATTGCAGGCCAAGCTGCTGGCCGGCAAGTCGGGTTACGACGTCGTTGTCCCGTCCACCCATTACGCCTCGCGCCAGATCGAAGCCGGCCTGTTCCAGAAGCTGGACAAGTCCAAGATCCCCAACTGGAAGCACCTGGATCCCGAAGTCATGGCGCTGGTCGCCACGGTCGATCCCGGCAACGAACACGCCATTCCGTGGGGCTACGGCACCAATGGCCTGGGCTACAACGTCACCAAGGTCAAGCAGATCATGGGCGACGACGTGGACCTGGCCAGCTGGGACATGATCTTCAAGCCCGAGAACGCCGCCAAGCTGAAGGAATGCGGCATTTCCATGCTGGACGAAGCCGCGCAGGTGTTCCCGGCCGTGCTCAAGTACCTGGGCAAGGACCCCAACAGCACCAACAGCGCCGACTACCAGGCCGCGATGGAAGTGCTGAAGAAGATCCGTCCGTACATCCGCCAGTTCAGCTCGTCGGGCTACATCGACGAACTGGCCGTGGGCGACCTGTGCATGGTCTACGGTTTCTCCGGCGACGTCATGATTGCCCGCAAGCGCGCGCAGGACGCCAAGAAGCCTTATGAAGTGAACTACTTCATTCCGAAGGGCGGCGCGCCGGCGTGGTTCGACCTGATGGTCATCCCCAAGGATGCGCCGCATCCCGAAGAGGCCCACGCGTTCATCAACTACATCGAAACGCCGAAGGTCCACGCAGCCATCACCAACACCATGTTCTACCCGAACGCCAACAAGGAAGCGCGGCAGTTCGTGAACAAGGATGTGGCTGAAAATCCCATGATCTACCCGCCCGCCGAGGTCTCCAAGACCCTGTACGTGATCAAGGCCTTGCCCTTGAACATTTCACGGCTGCAGAACAAGTTGTGGTCCGAGCTGAAGTTGGGAAATTAGTCATCATGAACGATAGCCGTTACTCGGCGCAGCACGCGGCGGACCCGGACGAGTTCGTCCGGGTCTCCGATGTTGTAAAGATCTTTGGCGATGTGGTGGCCGTGCGTTCGGTCAACCTGTCCGTCAAGCGAAACGAAATCTTCGCGCTGCTGGGCAGCTCGGGCAGCGGCAAGTCCACCTTGCTGCGCATGCTGGCGGGCTTCGAGGAAGTGACCTCGGGCCAGATCCTGCTGGACGGCGAGGACATCACCAGCGTGCCGCCGTACCGCCGGCCCGTGAACATGATGTTCCAGTCGTACGCGCTGTTCCCGCACATGACGGTCGAGGCCAACGTGGCCTTCGGCCTGAAGCAGGAAGGCGTGGACCGCGCCGAAATCCATGACCGCGTGTTCGAGGCCCTGGACCTGGTGCAGATGGCGGGCTATTCGCGCCGCAAGCCCAACCAGCTTTCGGGCGGGCAGCAGCAGCGCGTGGCGCTGGCGCGCAGCCTGGTCAAGCGTCCCAAGCTGCTTTTGCTTGACGAACCCATGTCGGCGCTGGACAAGCAGATCCGCCAGAAGACGCAGATCGAACTCGTGAAGATCCTGGAACAGGTCGGCGTGACCTGCATCATGGTCACCCACGACCAGGAAGAAGCCATGACCATGGCGCACCGCCTGGCCGTCATGACCGAAGGCCAGATCGTCCAGTGCGGCACGCCGCAGGACGTGTATGCCTTCCCGAACTCGCGCTTTGTCGCCAGCTTCATCGGGTCGACCAACATGTTCACGGGCACCATCGTCGTCGACGAGCCCGATCATGTGGCCATTGAATGCGACGAACTGACCCGTCCGCTCTTCGTGAACCACGGGGTCAGCGAACCCCTGGGCATGGAAGTGCACGTCTCCATCCGGCCCGAGCGCCTGCTGGTCTCGCGTGAACAACCGGACGGCGAATACAACTGGGCCCACGGCATGGTCAGCCACATGGCCTGGATGGGCAGCTACGCCCTCTATCAGATCCGCCTGGACTCCGGCAAGACGGTCGAGGCCAGCGTGCCCAGCCGCCTGTTGGCCCAGATGGACGCGCCGGGCATCGACGAAGAAATCTTCGTGAGCTGGGACGCCGACAGCGCGACGGTGCTTGCGTCATGATCCGCTTTTCGCCCCGCGAGTGGCTCCCGTCGGGCAGGGCGCTGGCGGTGGTGCCGCCGTTCGCCTGGCTGGTGCTGTTTCTGCTGCTGCCGTTCCTCCTGGTGCTGAAGATCAGCTTTGCCGAAATGAAGTTCGGCATTCCGCCGTACACGTCGCTGGCGCAGTTTCAGGACGAGGCGATCCAGTTCAGCCTGCACCTGCGCGGCTACATCCTGCTGTTCACGGAAAACCAGTATTTCCGCACGTACCTCAGCTCGGTGAAGATCGCCGGCATCACCACGCTCGTCTGCGTGCTGATGGGTTACCCCATTGCGTACTACATCGCCCGGTCGTCGGCGCGCGTGCGCAACCTGCTGCTGCTGGCGGTGATCCTGCCGTTCTGGACGTCGCTGCTTTTGCGCGTGTATGCCTGGGTGGGCATCCTGCGCAACGACGGGCTGCTCAACAACCTGCTGCAGGGCCTGGGCCTGATCTCCAGTCCGCTCGAGATCTACCGCACCGACCTGGCCGTGTACATCGGCATGGTCTATGCCTACCTGCCGTTCTTCATCCTGCCGCTGTACGCGACGCTGGTGAAGATGGACCTGCGCCTGCTCGAAGCCGCCTATGACCTGGGCGCCCGGCCGTGGCAGGCGTTCTGGCAGATCACGGTGCCGATGTCGCGCCAGGGCGTGATCGCGGGCGCGATGCTCGTGTTCATTCCGGCCGTCGGTGAATACGTGATCCCCGAAATGCTGGGTGGCGCCAACACGCTGATGATAGGCCGCGTGATGTGGAATGAATTCTTCAACAACGCCGACTGGCCGATGGCGTCGGCCGTGACGTGCGTGATGGTGTTGCTGCTGCTCGTGCCGTTGGTGTACTTCCAGTACAGCCAGGTCAAGCAGCAGGGCGGAGACCGCAAATGAACGGTCCGAACAAGACGCTGCGCGCCGTGGTGCTGGGGCTGGGCTACTTCTTTCTGTACGTGCCCATCCTCAGCCTGATGGTGTTTTCGTTCAACGAGTCGCCCTCGGTCACGTCGTGGACCGGGTTTTCATTCCGCTGGTATCACTCGCTGGTCAATGACGACGCGCTGTTGCGCGCCGCCTGGCTGTCCTTCCGCATTGCCGTGCTGACGGCCACCGCGGCCGTCGTCATCGGCACCTGGGCGGGCTATGTGCTGGGACGCATGGGCCGGTTCCGCGGCTTTGCGCTGTACGTCGGCATGCTGAGCGCGCCGCTGGTGATTCCCGAAGTTGTGCTGGGCATCTCGCTGCTGCTGATGTTCGTCGAGGTGCGCGGCGCGCTGGGCTGGCCCGAGCAGAACGGCATGTTCACGATCTGGGTGGGGCACGTGACGCTGTGCATGGCGTTCGTGGCCGTCGTCATCCAGACCCGCATCCGCGACCTGGACCGCTCGCTGGAAGAAGCCGCGCTGGACCTGGGCGCCACGCCGATCACCGTGTTCTTCAAGATCACGCTGCCGCTGATTGCGCCGGCGCTGGCCTCGGCCTGGCTGCTGTCCTTCACGCTGTCGCTGGACGACGTCGTCATCGCGTCGTTCCTGTCCGGCCCCGGCTCCAGCACGCTGCCCATGGAGGTCTTCTCCCGGGTGCGGCTGGGCCTCAAGCCCGAGATCAACGCGCTGGCCACCCTGTTCATCCTGGCGGTGGGCACGTGCGTGATCCTCGCCAACCGCATGCAATGGCGCAAGGAGTCCGAATCCAAATGACGCAAACCACCCTGTATGGCCTGACCAAGTGCAGCACCTGCGTGAAGGCGCGCGACTGGCTGACCGAGCATGGCGTTGACCACGCCTTCGTCGATTATCGCGACGAGCCGGTGCCGGGCGCGACGCTCAAATCCTGGTCCGCGCAGGTCGGCGGTTGGGAAAAGCTGGTCAACCGCGCCTCCATGACGTGGCGCAACCTGCCCGAGGACCGCAAGACCGCCCATACCGACGCCCAGTGGACCAAGCTGATCGCCGAGTACCCGGCCCTGGTGCGCCGTCCGGTCACCGTCACGCCGGATGGCGAGGTGAGTGTTGGTTTCAGTGAAAAGCGCTACGGCGAACGTTTCGCCTGAGGCCCGCGGCGGGGCCGGACAGGCCTTGCCGGACGCCTTCTTTGACCGCGACGCGGCTCAGCTGGCGCGCGAGTTGCCCGGCAAGGTGATCCGCCACCGGGTCGGCGGCCTGTGGCTGTCGGCCCGCATCATCGAAACCGAGGCCTACTACCTGGAAGAGCGGGGCAGCCATGCCTCGCTGGGGTACACCCACAAGCGCCGCGCCCTGTTCATGGACGGCGGCACCATCTACATGTACTACGCCCGCGGGGGCGATTCGCTGAACTTCAGCGCGGGCGGCCCGGGCAATGCGGTGCTGATCAAATCGGCTTATCCGTGGACCGATGCGCTGTCCGGCCCCGAGTCGCTTGAACGGATGCGCGAACTGAACCCCGATGCGCAAGGCCGGCCCCGGGCGCTGGGCGCGCTTTGCGCCGGCCAGACACTGCTGTGCCGGTCGCTGGGATTAAAAGTGCCTGAATGGGACGCCCGCCGTTTCGATCCCGAGGCTTTGTACGTGGAAGACGTGGGCGAGTCGCCGCCGTATCTCATCTGCACCACGCGGCTGGGCATTCCGGCGGGGCGCGACGAACACCTGAGCTACCGTTTCGTGGACCCGGCCTACGCCGCGTTCTGCACGCGTAACCCGCTGCGGCGCGGGCAGCGCGCGGGACAGGATTACGTGTGGGTGGACCGGCAGGGCATCGTGCTGCCCGAAGCGCCGGCCGGCGGCTAGACGCCGGCTTCGCGCATGCGCCGGGCCAGCGATTCGCGCAGTTCGGCGTACTTGCGCTGCAGACGGCGGCGGTTCAGGCGCTTGCTCCACGCATACAGCGGGATCAGCGGCAGCACGCCGAAGCCGTCGATCAGGTACAGCCCCTTCTTGCCGTCGGCGTTCAGGCCGACCGCGATGTTGCTGGTCGACATGTCGTGCACCACGACGTGCGCATCGGCCAGGTCATCGAAGAACGCATCGAGCTGCGCTTTCAGCGCATCGTCGAGCAGGCCTTTCATGGCCAGATCGGTCACGGTCGGCGCCATGTTGCCGGCTTCGTCGGTGATCTTTTCGACCACCAGCCCCAGGCCCAGCGAGGTCTGCGCCACCCCGACGATGCGCGCCATGGGCACCTGCCACACGCCGGACGGGCGCGTCGTGGTGGTGACGTATTCCGAGATCTCGTTCAGGTACACGCGGTAGGCGCTTTCGCGCTGATATTGCTTGTACCAGCGCTTGAACGGCCGTGCTTCCAGGTAGATCGCCCGCGCGCGCATGTCCATGACCTTGACGAGCAGGGCGGGCGAGTGCGGGTGCTGGAAAATGTGCCGGTCTCCGCCCGTGGCAAGCGGCGTTGCCGAATCCAGGTTCAGCGGTCCGAACACGGACTGGAATGAGACGGCAGGCGTGCAGGCGGAGCGGTCGGCGGAGTTCAAAGAAGCGAGGGTATCCATGCAGATGGCCGCCAGTTTAATCCTCTTGCTCCCGCCGCGCCTTCACGCTGGCGGAGCAGGCTGGAAAGGGGGGCGGAATGGGACCTACAATTCGCGCTTTGGAGACGCCTTTCTTGAACGATATTCTGCTTTGGGTCGCCGCCGGCGGCGCCGTGCTGGCCTTCGTGGCCGCCGTGCTGGCCTGGCTGCGCCCGTCCGCCACCGATCCCCGACTGGACGCCCTGCTGGAAGGACTGGAGCGCACCGAGCGCGCGCTGCGCGCCGACATCGCCGAAGGCCAGCGCGGCCTGCGCAGCGAGTTTTCCGAATCCACACGCGCGCTGCGGCAGGAACTGGCGCAGTCGCACGGCGATCTGCGTGCCGGCCTGTCGCGCGATGCGCAGGCCGCCCGGGCCGAATCCGCCGAATCGCTGTCGCGCTTTGCCGCCGGCTTCTCGGAACAATTGCAGGGCCTCATCCAGATCAACGAGCGGCGCCTGATGGAAGTGCGCGCCACGGTGGATCAGCGCCTGCAATCGCTGCAGTCGGACAACAGCGCCAAGCTCGACGAAATGCGCCGCACCGTGGACGAGAAGCTGCATGCCACGCTGGAGCAGCGGCTGGGCGAGTCCTTCAAGCTGGTGTCCGACCGCCTGGAAGCCGTGCACAAGGGGCTGGGTGAAATGCAGGCGCTGGCCGCCGGGGTGGGCGACCTGAAGCGCGTGCTGACCAACGTGAAGTCCCGCGGCACGTGGGGCGAAGTGCAACTGGCGCGCCTGATCGAAGACAACATGACGCCCGATCAGTACGCCAGCAACGTCAAGCCGGTGCCGGGCAGCGACGCGGCCGTGGAATTTGCCATCCGGCTGCCGGGGCGTGGCGACGGCGGCGATCCGGTCTGGCTGCCGATCGACGCCAAGTTCCCCAAGGAAGAATACGAGCGCCTGATGGACGCGCAGGAAGCTGCCGACGCCGAGGGCGTCAAGGTGGCCGGGGCCGCACTGGGCCGCGCGGTCGAGGTCCAGGCGCGGCTGATTGCCGGCAAGTACATCGCGCCGCCCCACACGACCGACTTCGCCATCATGTTCCTGCCCACGGAAAGCCTGTATGCCGAGGTGCTGCGCCGCCCCGGCCTGCTGGACAAGCTGCACGACCTGCGCGTCAACGTGGCGGGCCCGAGCAATCTGGCCGCGCTGCTGAACAGCCTGCAGATGGGATTCCGCACGCTGGCGATCGAACAGCGTTCCTCCGAGGTGTGGCAGGTGCTGCGGGCCGTCAAGACCGAGTTCGGCAAGTTCGGCGAATCGCTGGCCAGCGTCAAGAAGACGCTGGACACCGCCAGCAACAAGATCGGCCAGACCGAGGTGCGCACCCGCGCCATGCTGCGCAACCTGAAGGGCGTTGAAGCGCTGCCGGAAGCCGATGCGCTGCGCCTGCTGGGCGGGGCGTCGGCGGACGCTGCCGATCCCGAGGACGACGACGCCGAGGAACCCCGCGCGCCGTCGGCCGGCGCCGTCTGAACAGGCAAGCTGGGGCGCGCCCGTCGCCGGGCGCGCTTGTTGCCCGCCTTGACTGCCGATATCCTCATGCATGCGGCACTTCGCCGTCGATACCTGGAGCATCGTCAGCATGAGCATCGCCGAACGCCATGATTCCTCTTCTCTCGACGCGACGGCGCTGGGCGCCGACATCGCCCAAGGCGCCACCACCGCGCTGACTGCCATGCAGCAGGCGGTCGAGCGCGTCGCAGCGCGCAATCCGTCCATCAATGCCGCCTGCGGCGTGCAGGCCGAAGGCGGGCTGCGGCTGGCCCAGTCCCTGGACGAAGAACTGGCGTCGCTGACGTCCGAGCAGCGCCTCGCGCTGCTGCGCGACCGGCCGTTCCTCGGCGTGCCGACGCTGCTCAAGGACCTCGCCACGGCGGCCATCGGCCTGCCCAGCGCGATGGGGTCCGTGCTGTACGGCCAGGTCACGTGGAACCTCGATGCCGACATCGTCAAACGTTACCGGCGCGCCGGGCTGATTCCGTTCGGCCGCACCACCAGCGCCGAGCTGGGCCTGAGCCCCACGACGGAGTCGCCCGTCTATGGCCCCGCCACGCAGAATCCCTGGAAAAAGGGCCACAGCGCGGGCGGCTCCAGCGGCGGCGCCGGCGCGGCGCTCGCCAGCGGCATGGTGCGCATCGCGCATGGCAGTGATGGCGGCGGATCGATCCGCATCCCCGCGTCGTGCTGCGGCGTGCTGGGCCTGAAGCCCTCGCGCGGCCTCATGCCGCTCGGTCCGCTAAAAGGTGAAGGCTGGGGCGGCCTGGCCACCGAACACATGATGACTCTGTCCGTGCGCGACTGCGCGGCGGCGCTGGACATCAGCGCGGGCGCCGACGTGGGTGCGCCCTATGCCGCGCCCGTCCCGCCCGCGGCGTCCTATCGCGGGGTGGTGGCCCGGGTTGCCGCCGATCCGAGCGCGGCGCCGCGCCGGCGCATTGCCTTCATCAACACCACCTACGAAGGCGAGGCCATTCATCCGGATGTTGCCGCGACGCTGGACGAGGCGGCCCGGTTCTTTGCCTCGCTTGGGCATGAATTGGTGCAGGAGGCGCCGCCCGTCGGCTCCGAGGAAGTCCTGTCGCCGATGCTGCCGCTGATCGCCAGCGCGGCCGCCAACGCCATCGACAGCTTCGTGGCCGCGCGCGGCAGGCGCCTGGCCGCTGACGAACTGCAGCCCACCACGCTCGGCGCGCGTGAATATGCCCGCGCGATCTCCGGTGCGCAGTATGTGGCCTGCGTCGACACCTGCCACGAGATCACCCGCCGCATCGGGCGTTTCCTGCATCGGGATGACGCCCAGGGCTATGACCTGTTCCTGAGTCCGGTGCTGGCGTTGCCGCCCGCGCCCATCGGCCGCTACGCCATGGACAACGCCGATTATCTGGCCTACCGTCTGGGCAAGAAGGGCGTCATCGGCTATTCGCCCTTCGCGCCGTTGGCGAACCTGACCGGCATGCCCGCTATCTCGATTCCGTTTGGCATGTCCGCGGACGGGCTGCCCATCGGCATCCAGGTGATGGGACCGCTGGGTGCCGAGGCGCAGCTGCTGGAACTGGCGGCGCAGGTCGAAGCGCTGCGGCCCTGGCCCTTGACCGCGCCCATGGCCGGGTAGCGGCTGCGGGCAACCCGCGCCGCCGCGGCCGTTCGAACCAGGGAGACTCTATGTCATCGTTCGCGACGCATACCGTGTTCAACCAGGTGCCGCCCCTGGAAGACTATTCCCTGTACGACACCGATCCGGCGCTGCGGGAGGCTGTGCGCCGCGAGGGCGCCGAAGCGTGGGCGGGCGACCTCGCCGCGCATGGCGCCTGGCTGGGCCGCGCGCAGACGCTGGCCGCGGGCGCCGAGGCCAACCGCTGTCCGCCACGACTGGTCAGTTACGACCGCGCCGGCCATCGGGTGGACCGCATCGACTTTCACCCCGCCTGGAACGTGCTGATGAGCGGCATCATGGCGCGCGGCCTGCATAGCCGCGCGTGGATGCAGCCCGCGCCGGGCGCGCAGGTGGCGCGCGCCGCCGCCTACTTGATGCAAGGCCAGGTCGAGGCCGGCACGCTCTGTCCGACCACCATGACCTTTGCCGCCGTTCCGCTCTTGCAACGCGAGCCTGCCGGCGTCGTGGACTTTGCGGGCCAGTGGCTGCCTGCGCTCTACGCGCGGGATTTCGATGGCAGCGATGCGCCGCTCACCGCCAAACGCAGCGCGCTGATCGGCATGGGCATGACCGAAAAGCAGGGCGGCTCCGACCTGCGCGCCGTTACCACCCGTGCCTCGCCGCTGGGCGCGCCGGGGCGCGGTAGCGCCTATCAGCTGGTCGGACACAAATGGTTCTTTTCGGTGCCGCAGGCCGACGCCCATCTGGTGCTGGCGCAGACCGATGAGGGGCTGAGCTGCTTTTTCGTCCCCCGCTGGATACCGGATGGCCCGCGCAATGCCGTGCGCGTGCGGCGTTTGAAGGACAAACTGGGCAACTGGAGCAACGCCAGTTCGGAAGTCGAATTCGAAGACGCCTGGGGCGTGATGGTGGGCGATCCCGGCCGCGGCCTGACCGTGCTGCTGGAAATGGCGGGCACCACGCGGCTCGATTGCGTGCTGGGCAGCGCGGCGCTGCTGCGCCAGGCGCTGGCGCAATCGGCGCATCATGCGCGGCATCGTCAGGCCTTTGGCAAACCGCTGATCGAACAGCCGCTGATGCGCAACGTGCTGGCCGACCTGGCGCTCGAAAGCGAAGCGGCCATGGTGCTGGCGCTGCGTCTGGCGCGGGCCGTCGACGAACGCAGCGACGCGGCCGCGCGCGCGCTGGTCCGTGTCGGCACGCCGGCCGCCAAGCTGTGGGTCTGCAAGCGCGCGGTCGCCGCCGTGGCCGAGTGCATGGAGGTCTGGGGCGGCAACGGCTACGTCGAAGAAGGGCCGATGCCGCGCCTGTACCGGGAAACGCCCGTCAATTCCATCTGGGAAGGTTCGGGCAACGTCATGGCGCTGGACGTGCTGCGGGCGCTCCAGCGCGAGCCTGACGCGCTGCCGGCGCTGGACGCGGAATTCGCCCGCGCCGCCGGCCAGCACCGGGAGTTCGACGCGGCGCTGGCGCGTTGGCGCGCGCTGCTGGCCGATGGCGAGCAGGCGCCATTCCAGGCGCGTCGCATCGCCGCCGGTCTGGCGCGCCTGTGGCAGGCCGCCTTGCTCATCGAGCACGCGCCCGGCGCGGTGGCGCAGGCCTTCGTCGGCAGCCGCCTGCAGGAAGCGTCGGGCATCTTTGGCGAATTGGCCCCCGGCGTCGACACGCAGGCCATCCTGTCTCGCGCCTGGCCCGCCATCGCCGCGTGCTAAATTTCCCGGCTCAAGCAACTTTTCCGCACTTCTACCGCCATGCTCTCCCAGCAAGAACTCAAGCAGCAAGCCGCCGACGCGGCCCTGGAATTCGTCGAACAGGTCGCCGGCCCTGACGTCATCATCGGCGTGGGCACCGGTTCCACCGCCGACCTGTTCATCGATGGCCTGGCGCGATTCAAGGGCCGCATCGGCGGAACGGTCGCCAGCTCCGAGCGCAGCGCGGCGCGCCTGGCCGGCCACGGCCTGAAGGTGCTGGATCTGAACGACGTGTCCACGATGCCCATCTACGTGGACGGCGCCGACGAGATCAACGCCGATCTGCACATGATCAAGGGCGGCGGCGGCGCGCTCACGCGCGAGAAGATTGTGGCCTCGGTAGCCGAGCGCTTCATCTGCATCGCCGACGAATCCAAGCTGGTCCAGACGATGGGCAAGTTCCCGCTGCCGCTCGAGGTCATCCCGATGGCGCGTGAATCCGTGGCCCGCGCACTGACCGCGCTGGGCGGCCAGCCCCGCCTGCGCGAGGGCTTCGTCACCGACAACGGCAACATCATCCTGGACGTGTCGGGTCTTTCCATTACTGACGCGCCCGCGTTCGAGGCCATCGTCAACAACCTGCCGGGCGTCGTGACCGGCGGCCTGTTCGCGCTGTCCGGCGCCGACGTGGCGCTGTTGGCCACCCAGAACGGCATCCGCCGCCTGGACCGCCGCACCTGAGTCCGGTTGTGATGCGGGTCCCGCCGCTCCGTCTTGCGGGGTGCGGGGCCCGCATTCATAATCCTGTCACACTTGGGTCATAACCTTGCCGGTTGTGCAGGCCCATCTCGTAACCTCTCTACTTTCGGGGCAATGCAATGAGATCAACCACGCAGGGAGCCCGGATGACGGAGCATACAAACAAACAGTTCGACGCCGATCTGGAAAGCGTCCGTTCGCAGTTCTTGCAAATGGGCGGCGTGGTGGAAGCCATGATCCAGGAAGCGATCGATGCGCTGGCCAGCGGCGACATGTCGCTGGTTGAAAAGGTTCGCGAGCGGGAAAAGGAAGTCAACCGCCACGAAGTCGAGATCGACGAAAGCATCAGCCGCATCCTGGCCCGGCATCAGCCCACCGCCATCGACCTGCGCATGCTGATGGCCGTGTCCAAGATGCTGACCGACATGGAACGTTCCGGCGACGAAGCCGAGAAGGTCGCCACCGTCGCCCGTCGCGTCCACGAAGGCGAACTGCGCCACATTCCGGTGATCGAACTGCGCCACATGGCCGCCAACGTGCGCAACATGCTGCACCAGGCGCTGGACGCGTTTGCCCGCCTCGACCCCATCCAGGCCGCCGCCGTCGTGCGCAGCGACAAGGAAGTCGACAAGGAATGGAAGGGCGCGCTGCGTCACCTGATCACGTACATGATCGAAGATCCGCGCACGATCTCACGCGCCATCGACATGATCTTCATCGCCCGCGCGCTTGAGCGCATCGGCGATCATGCCAAGAACATGTCCGAACGCGTGATCTACATGGTCAAGGGCGCCGACGTGCGCCACACCGGCGTGAAGAACACCGAGCGCCTGGCGCGCGGCGAAGAAGAAACCGAGGACACCTCGGAGCAGTAAACAGAAAGACCGGCTGCCGCTTCACAGCGGCAGCGCCGCTCCCTGGCACAGCCGGGGATCTGGCACCCCCGGCTTGCCCGCGTCGATGCGGCCCGCCAGCCGGCGTCCAAAGGCCGGCATCGCCGGCGCACCCACTTCCAGGTCGTACCAGCCCTCGCAGCCGGCGTATTTAAGCTCGACCGCGCCGCCTGCGGGCACGTGGGCCATCGCGCGCCAGCCATCGTTCATGCGAGACTCCACCCTGACCGGCTGCGGCATGTCGCCGTGGTTCACGAGCCGCAGGCGCAGGCCCGAGGTCACGGGCACGAGTTGCGCTTCAAGCGTGCCCGCATCCTGCGCATCGCCGCGGAACGCCCGGTGAAAGCCATCCGGTCCCAGCAGCCAGAGATCGTATGCGCCGCCCGCGGCCAGCCTCCATCCGTCATCCAGACGCGCGCCCGCGCCCACCGTGTAGCGCCGGGGCGGATGCGCCAGCGCAAGGCGGTCGTAGACATGCAGCACGGCGCCCGCGCCGCCCGGGTTGCGCAGGGTCAGGCGGTAATGCTGGCCGTCGGCCGTGATCTTGCCTACGGCTTCCAGCACATAGGGCAGGGGACACGCGTGGCGGTGGCTGTCGGGGTGATGCGAACATCTGTCGCCGGCAAAATCGAAGGCCGTCGTCAGATCGCCCGCCACTGCGCGGCGCCAGGGGCTGATGTTGGGTTCGGCCACGCCAAAGCGCGCTTCCAGGAATCGGATGACCGACGTGTGGTCGAACACCTGCGAATTGACCCAGCCGCCGCGGCTCCATGGCGAGACCACCAGCATCGGCACGCGGGGGCCCAGGCCGAAGGCGCGTCCGTACAACCCGGCCGGATCGTCGGCCGTGGACGCGCTGGGACCACGGCGCGCGTCGTGGTATTCGCCGTCCAGTTCCACGGTGGACAGGCCGCCCGACTCGCCGTCCGGGTGGCGCGCCGGCGGGGCGGGCGGGGGCACGTGGTCGAAGAAGCAATCGTTTTCGTCGTAGGTGACGAACAGGACGCAGCGGCTCCATGTGTCGGGATGCGCCGTCAGAATGTCCAGCACGCGCTCGGTGTAGGCGCCGCCCTGGCGAGGGGACGAGACCTCGGGATGTTCCGAATCCGCCGTGGGCGCAATGATCCACGACACGGCCGGCAGCGTGCCGTCCGCGACATCGCGCGCCAGATCGTCCAGCGTGCGCGTGGCCAGCGCGCGGTCGCGCAGCGGGGCGTTGCCCATGGTGCCCGCATGCTGCCGTCGGTACTGCTGAAAGCCCGCGAGCGGATTGTCGTTGTAGTTGTCCGCCATGTCCTGGTAGATGCACCAGGTCACGTCGGCGTCCTGCAGACGCTCGGGGTATGTGGTCCAGGAATAGCCTTCACCCGCCGGACCCAGCCGGTCGTAGGTGTTGACCAGCGCGGGGCCGCCGGCTGCGCCCTGCGGATCGTTGGTGCCGGTCCACAGGAACAGCCGGTTGGGATTGGTGCCGGCCTGGACCGAGCAGTGATAGGCATCGCACAACGTGAAGGCATTGGCCAGCGCGGTCTGAAATGGCACGTCGGCGCTTCGGTAGGCGCCCATGCCCAGCCGGCTCTTGGCGGACAGCCACTGATCCATGCGGCCGTCGTTCCAGGCGCGCTGCGAATCGTCCCAGGTGTGCGGCGTGATGTAGCCGACCGGCTTGTCGCTGGCGACCTCTGTCTGCATATCGTAGGGGCGGCAATGCGCGCTGCCATCGGTCTGCGTCAGCACCGTGCCCGCGCGCGTGGGCACGGGATGCGGATCGGCGAATCCGCGCACGCCGGGCAGCGTGCCGAAGTAATGGTCGAAGGACCGGTTCTCCTGCATCAGGATCACGACATGCCGCACATCCTGCAGCGTGCCGGTCTTGCGGTCGGGTTCGATCGCCAACGCGCGCGCAATGACAGGGGACGGGTCCGGGTGGAGGGGCGGGCGCGATTCTTCTTTCATGACAGCTTTAATACGGTCTGCAACCTTGAATCTTAAGGCCTTCGCTCCTGCACGCTGGCGGCGCGTATCGGCGCGCCGCAAAAACAAAGCCCCTCGCGTGCGAGGGGCTTTGCCGTGCCGCATGCCCGAAGGCGCGGCGGGAGGCGGATCAGGCCGAGGGCGGAACGTAGCCGTCGGCTTCGACGCTGCCGTCTTCGAACAGGAAACGCTCCATCTGCTGCTGCAGGTATTTGCGTGCGCGGGCGTCGGCCAGGTTCAGGCGGTTTTCGTTCACGAGGCGGGTCTGCACGCCTTTCCAGTCTTCCCAGGCTTCCTTCGAAATGCTCTGCCAGATGCGGGTGCCGACTTCGCCGGGGTAGGGCGGGTAGTCCAGCCCTTCGGCTTCACGTTTCAGTTTCACACAGTTGACGATACGGGCCATGGTTCGCTGCCGGAAAAATGAATAACGCCACATTTTAGCGGGCTTGGCGTGCGTCGGGCGCCAAGCCCCTCTTGCTTACCGCGGAATCGCGCCGCAGGCCGGTGTCAGAGCTTCTTGATGAACACCAGGCTGTTGCGGGAGCGGTTGTAGTTGTTCTGCTTTTCGCGGGGCAGGTCGGTGATGCCGCCCTGCACGAAACCGCGCTTCATGAACCAGTGCGAGGTACGCGTGGTCAGCACGAACAGCCGTTTGGCGCCCAGCGCGCGGGCGCGCGATTCCATGTGGCGCAGCAGGATCTCGCCTTCGCCGGAGCCTTGCCACTCGGGATGCACGATCAGGCAGGCCATTTCGGCCATCTGCTCGTCGTGGAAGTCATGCAGCGCCGCGCAGCCGTAGATGACGCCGTCGTGCTCCAGCACAGTGAAGTTTTCGACGTCGCGCTCGACCACGCTGCGCGGACGCGGCACCAGCGTGCCGTCAGCTTCCAGCGGCTCGATGAGACTGAGGATGGCGCCCACGTCGTCGATGGTGGCGGGGCGCAGGTCATCCAGCGTGTCCTCGACCACCATGGTGCCCACGCCGTCGTGGGTGAAGATCTCGAGCAGCACGCTGCCGTCCAGCTCGAACGGCAGCAGGTGGGCGCGGGCCACGCCGCGCTTGACCGCGAGCGAGGCGTACTGCAGGAAGGAATGGGTCTCTTCGTCCAGCTCGCCGCCCGCCAGCAGCGCGTCAGCATCCACGCGCGCCAGTTCGGTGTCCAGCGTGCCATCGTCGTTCAGCACGCCCTGCGAGCTGGACAGGAAGATCAGCTTTTCGGCGCGCAGGCCTACGGCCACGCTGGTGGCCAGGTCTTCCATCGCCAGATTGAAGGCGTCGCCGGTGGGCGAGAACCCCAGCGGCGACAGCAGCACGACCGACGAGCCTTTCTCGATGGCGAACTTCAGCGCCTCGATGTCGATCTTGCGCACCTGGCCGGTGTGCTTGTAATCCACACCATCCAGCACGCCCGTGGGACGCGCGGTGACGAAATTGCCGGAGATCACGCGGATGTGCGCGTGCGACATGGGCGTGTTGGGCAACCCCTGGCTGAAAGCGGCTTCGATGTCCAGACGGATCTCGCCGGCGGCTTCCTTGGCGCATTCCAGCGCGGCGGCGTCGGTAGGGGACAGGCCCCGGTCAAACTGCTGCGTGTAGCCCTTCAGGCGCAGTTGCTCGTTGACCTGGGGCCGCGAGCCGTGCACCAGCACCAGCCGGATGCCCAGCGAGGACAACAGGGACAGATCCTGGACCAGGGCGTTCAACGCGCCCGCCTGCACGAGTTCGCCGCCAAATGCCACCACGAAGGTCTTGCCTCGGAACGCGTGCACGTAGGGGGCCACGTCTCGGAACCATCGCACAAACTGCGCGGCGGCGAATTCAGGGGCTTCAAGGGCGGAGACGGTGTCTGGTTCCAGGTCGGGCATGGTGTGAGTTGCTTAACAATCCTATGGGTCGCGGGACGGCGCAGGCCGGCAGGCCGTGCGGAGAGCGCCGCCTCAGGGGGCGGCGCTACGCGGAATTATAGGGCGCGCGCTGGTGCGGTCCGCGCGGTGCGTAGCACGCATTGTTGCGGGCGCCCCACAGGAAGTTCCAGTGGCGAGCCGGGCCGCCGCGCTGGCCGCCGCACTGGCCGCCGCGCTAAAAGGGTCAATGCCGGGAAAGCTGCCGGTGTTCCAGCCGGCTGAGCAGCCGCACCACCGGCCACAGCAGCGCCAGGTAGAACAGCGCCGCCAGCACGATGGGCGACGGGTTGTAGACCAGCGACTGGGCGTCGCGCGCCACCCGAAGCAGTTCCGGCAGCGCCACGGCGCTGGCCAGCGTGGTCAGCTTGACCACTTCGAGCGTGTTGCTGATGAGATCCGGCATGACGTTGCGCGTGGCCTGCGGAATCTGCACGTGCCACATCGTCTGCCAGGCGGACAGGCCGGTTGAGCGCGCCGCCTCGATCTGCCCGCGCGGCACGCTTTCCAGCCCGGCACGGAAGACCTCGCCGTAATAGGACGAATTGTTCAGCATGAAGCCCACGGCCACCGCCAGCAGCTTGGGCAGATCCAGGCCCAGGAACGGCGCCCCGAAGTAAATGAAGATCAGCAGCACCAGCGGTGGCAACGCGCGGAAGAAGTCGATGTAGATGGCCAGCAGCACGCGCGACCAGCGGGCTTTCAGCGTGACGGACAGCACGCCGATGAGCAGTCCCGAGGCCAGTCCCACCGGGATCACCATGGCCGACAGCATCAGCGTGCGCCCCAGCCCCTGCAAGAGGTACGGCGCGACGCTGACATAGATGTTCAGATTGAAGAAATTCTGCAGGATTTCGTCCATGCGGTTCCCCTGGGGCCCGTTCGGGGCTCCCTTGTTGTGCCGGGCGGGTGTGATCGGCCTTGCTTCCCGCCCGATATGTATTCGTAAAGATGCGTCCGGTCAGTGCTTCCCGTCAGTGTTTCCACTTGAAGCGCGTTTCGGTCCAGCGTCCCAGCACGACCACGGGCAGGAAGATCAGCAGGCACGCCACCGCAGCCAAGGTGAGCGGCGTGGCGTTGCCCGCGTTGCTACTGGCCGATTGGGCGTTGTTGAGCACTTCGCTCAAACCCACGACCGAACCCAGCGCGGTGCTCTTCGTAATGGCGATGACCCGGTTGGTCAGCGGCGCGACCGTCAGCCGCATCGCCTGCGGCATCACGACATACACCATGCTCTGCAGCCAGTTCAGCCCGGTGGAGCGTGCCGCCTCGGCCTGGCCGCGCGGCACGGACAGAATGCCTGCCCAGAAGATTTCCTCGGCGAACGCGGCCAATACCAGCGACAGCGACAGCCAACACGCCATGAACGCCGACATCGACAGGTTGATGTACGGGAACGCGAAGAACAACACCATGATCACCACCAGCGGCGGCAGCGCGCGCAGGATGTCGGCAAAGCAGATGATCAGGAAGTTCACCGGCCGGATACGCAGCGCACGCACCACGGCCAGCACCAGGCCAAGCGCCACGCCGGTCGCGGCAACCGCCACGCCCAATTGCAGCGTGACCCACATGCCGGCCAGGATGTCGGGCAGGTAGCGCCAGGCGACCTCAGCGTTGAAAAACGAGAACAGCAGGGCATTCAGATCCATGGAGCGCTCTTCAAACCGCCTTACGCGGCATGTTCCGCCATGCTGGCCAGAAAGGCCTGGGTGCGGGGTTGTCGGGGGGCGCCAAAGACGTCCTGCGGCGGGCCTTGCTCGACGATCACCCCGCCGTCCATGAACACCACCCGGTCGGCCGCCGCGCGGGCAAAGCCCATTTCGTGGCTGACCACCATCATCGTCATGCCGTCGCGCTTCAGTTCTCGCATCACGTTCAGCACGCTGCCCACCAGCTCCGGATCCAGCGCGCTGGTGGGCTCGTCGAACAGCACCACTTTGGGCCGCAGCGCCAGCGACCGCGCGATCCCCACTCGCTGTTGCTGGCCGCCGGACAACTGGTCGGGATAGGCGCTGGCCTTGTCGGCCAGTCCCACACGATCCAGCGCCTCCAAGCCGCGGCGGTCGGCTTCGGCGCGCGCCAGTTTCTGCACCTTGCGCAGCGCCAGCGTGATGTTCGACAGCACGGACATGTGGCGGTACAGGTTGAAGTGCTGGAACACCATGCCGATGTTCTGGCGGATGCGGTTCAACTCGGCCGACGGGGCGGTGATCTCCTCGCCGTCGACGTGGATGCTGCCGGCGGTCGGCTCCTCCAGCCGGTTGCAGCAGCGCAGGAGGCTGCTCTTGCCCGAGCCGGACGGGCCGATCATGAAGACCAGTTCGCCGCGGCTCACGTCCAGGTCGATCCCCTTGAGGACCGCATTGTCGCCATAGGACTTGTGCAGCCCGGCGATTTTCAGGATCGGCGTTTCCATCGAAAGCTCCTCAATGCGAGGGCAGTGGCCGCGTGGCGGCTCCTTACCCAGTCGTTGGCGGTGCGTCGGAAAATCAGCTGCAGCGCAGCTCGACCGGCTGGGCGTCGTAGCCCGGCAGGTCCGGCACGCCCTGGCCCGGCGTCACAGTGACCGCCGCCGTACCCGCTGCAGGCGTGAAGCCGAACCACTTCTGCGCCAGCTTGGAGACCGTGCCGTCCTGCTTCAGGCACTTGAGCGCCATGGACACGCGGTCGCGGCCCGCTTTGTCGTCCAGCCGGAACGCCAGCGCCCAGACGAGGCCCGTCTTGATCGTGTAGCTGGTGCGCACGGCCGGATTCTGCTTGGCGGCCCAGGCGGCGACCGTGTTGCCGGCCAGGTTGGCGTCCGCGCGGCCGGCCTGCACCGCCTGCACCGCGTCGGCGTTGGAGGCGTACACGTCGTACGTGAAGCCGTACTTGGCCGCGTTGTCGCGCGCCCAGTTCTCGTAGGCCGATCCCTTGTTGACCGCCAGCTTCCTGCCCTTCAGGTCATCCAGGCCCTTGATGTCCTTGCCGTTCTTGCCGATCACGAAGGTGTAGTCGGTGTTGAGGTACCCCTCGGAAAACAGCAGGGCGCGGGCGCGTTCCTCGGTGGCCGTGGTGGGCGCCAGCACGAAGTCGTATTTCTTGGCGTTCAGGCCCGGGATCAGCGCGGCGTACTCGGTGCCTTCGATCTTGATGGTGGTGCCCAGCTGCTTGGCGATGGCTTGGCCCAGTTCGATGTTGAAGCCGTCCAACCCGCCGCCTAGCTTGGGCATGGCGTGGGGGGCAAACGTGGCGTCCACGCCGGTCGTCAGCGGCTGGGCGGCCGCGGCCAGGCTGGCGCCGGCCAGGCACAGCGTGAGGCCGCAGCGGCCGGCAAAAGTCAGGGTGCGGAGAAGGCGGGTCATGACAGGTCCTTTAGGGAAGAGGCGTCTTGCCCAGGGCGGGACCGGCCCCCACGCGCTCGAGTATCAAGCCGTAGTGTTCCGGGCGCCGGTGGGCGGCGAAGTTGAAGATGTGCTGCTTGAAGGTGTCTCCCAGCGCCAGATCGGCCTGGCAGAAAATCACCTCGTCCTCCTCCCCCTGCGCCTGCGCCACGATCTCGCCCGTGGGCGCGACGATGGCCGATCCGGCGATCAGGTGGCTGCCGTCCTCGTTGCCGGCCTTGCCTGCGGCGGCCACCCAGACCGCGTTCTGGTACGCGGCCGCCTGCAGGCTGAGCAGGTGGTGGAACATGCGCAAATGGACCGGTTCGTTCCAGTGGATGTTCAATGACGGCGTGTTGTATCCCAGCGCCACGATCTCGGCGCCCTGCAGCGCCAGCACGCGCCAGGTCTCCGTCCAGCGGCGGTCGTTGCACAGGCACATGCCGATGCGCGTGCCCAGCGTTTCCCAGACGTTGAAGCCGTCGTTGCCGACTTCAAAGAACTTCTTTTCCAGGTGCTGAAACGGCGCCTCGGGCTTGTGGTCGCTGTGGCCCGGAAGATGGATCTTGCGGTAGCGCCCGACGATGCGCGCGTTGGCATCGACCAGGATGCTGGTATTGAAGCGCCGGCCGTCCGAGGCGATCTCGGCGTAGCCCAGGTAAAAGCCGATGCCCAGCTCCCGCGCGGTGTCGAACAGCACGCGGGTCTCGGGGCCGGGCATTTCCTTTTCAAAGTAGCGCGCCATCGCTTCTTCTTCCGTCATCCAGTAGCGTGGAAAGAAGGTGGTCAGCGCCAGTTCCGGAAACACCACCATGCGCGCGCCGCGTCCATGCGCCTCGCGCATCATCGCGAGCAGGCGCGCCACCGCCTGCCGCCGGGTCTCCTCGGGTTGCACCGGACCCATTTGCGCGACCGCCAGGCCGAAGGGACGTTTGCTCATGCCGGGTTCCTTTAGCTATGACTCAGGCGGCGCTATCGGCCGAAAAATACTTGCGCACCAGCGCATTGGGATTGCCGGTCAGGCGCTGGCGCAGTACGGGTTCGGGCGTGCCGCGCTTGATGAAGCGGCCGCTGCCGCGCTCGACATGCAGCTGACCGTTCTCGACGGCGATGCGGCCGCGGCTGATGACCACTTCGGGCCAGCCGCGCACGGTCCGGCCTTCGTAGGGCGTGTAGCCCACGTTGTCGTGCAGCATGGACGCGGAGATCGTCACCTCGCGCTCCGGATTCCAGATCGCAATGTCTGCATCCGCGCCGATCGCGATGGTCCCCTTCTGCGGGTACAGGCCGTAGGTGCGGGCATGATTGGCGGCGGTCAGCGCCACGAAGCGTTCAATCGACATGCGCCCGCCCAGCACGCCTTCGGAAAAGAGCAGGGGCATGCGCACTTCCAGCCCCGGCACCCCGTTGGCCACGTCCTTGAAGGTGGTGGCGTCGCCCTTGGGCAGCTTGCCGCTGGCGTCGAAGCGGTACGGGGCGTGGTCGGACGAATAGATCTGCAAGGTGCCGTCCGTCAGGCCCTGCCAGACGGCTTCTTGCGAGGCCGCATCGCGCGGGGGCGGGCTGCAGCAGAACTTGGCGCCTTCCAGGCCGGGGGCGTCAATGTCATCGGCGGTCAGAAACAGGTACTGCGGGCAGCTTTCCGCGTGGATGGGCAACCCCAGCGCCTGTGACGAGTGCACCACGCGCACCGCTTCCAGTCCCGCGACGTGAACGATCAGGATGGGCACATCCATCATGCGAGCCAGCGTTACGGCGCGATGGGTCGCCTCGCTTTCGGCGAGCGGCGTGTGCGCCACGGCGTGGTACTTGGGCGCCGTCATGCCGCGTTCGGCGAGGCGGCGGGCCACCCAGCGGATCATGTCGTTGTTCTCGGCGTGCACCATGACCAGCGCGCCCTCGCGGTCGGCAACTTCCAACACGTCCAGCAACTGGTAGTCGTCCAGCTTCAGGCGGTCGTACGTCATGAACACCTTGAACGACGTGATGCCGTTCTTGATGAGTTCGGGCAGGTCGTGCTTGAGCGCCTGTTCCGTGGGATCCGACAGGATCAGGTGAAAGCCGTAGTCGATGACCGCCTTTTCCTCGGCGCGGCGGGCGTAATCGGCCACCACCTCCGGCAGCGCGTTGCCGCGGTGCTGGGCCGCGAACGGAATGATGGTGGTGGTGCCGCCGAATGCGGCCGAGACGGTCGCGCTGTAGAAGTCATCGGCGCACATGATGCCCATGCCCGACAGCTGCTCGACGTGGCAGTGGCTGTCGATGCCGCCCGGCAGCACCCAGCGCCCAGCGGCGTCGATGTCCCGGGCGCCCGGCGGCAGGCCCTGTCCCAGTGCGACGATCACGCCGTCGCGCACGCCGATGTCGGCGTGGAAAGTGTCGGTGGCGGTGCTGATGCGGCCGTTGCGGATCGTCAGGTCAAATGCTGCGGTATCGGTCATGGGTAAGGGGTTCCGCGCAAGTAATGGGTCAGAGCGTCCCGGGATAGATGCCGCCGTCCAGCACCAGGTTCTGGCCTGTCATGTAGCCGGCGCGCGCGCCGCACAGGAAGGCGCAGGCGTCGCCGAATTCGGCGGGGTCGCCATAGCGTCCGGCAGGAATGCCCGCCAGCCGGGCGGCCAGCACGTCGTCCACCGTCTTGCCGCTGTCGCGCGCACCGCGTTCGGCGGTCTGGCGCAGGCGATCCGTCAGGAACGGGCCGGGCAGCAGGTTGTTGATCGTGACGCCATGTCGTACCGTCTGACGCGCCAGTCCCGCCACAAAGCCGGTCAGCCCGGCCCGCGCGCCGTTGGACAGGCCCAGGATATCGATCGGCATCTTCACGGCGGCGGACGTGATGTTGACGATGCGGCCAAAGCGGCGCGCGATCATGCCGTCCACCGTGGCGCGGATCAGTGCAATGGGCGTCAGCATGTTGGCGTCCAGCGCGGCAATCCAGTCTTCGCGCGACCACTCGCGAAAGTCCCCAGGCTTTGGCCCGCCCGCGTTGGTGACCAGGATGTCGGGTTCGGGGCAGGCCGCCAGCAGCGCCTGCCTGCCGGCCTCGGTGGTGACGTCGGCCGCCACCGTGACAACCGACGCGCCGGTCTCGCGTCGGATCGCGTCCGCCGCGGCGTCCAGCGTGGTCGTGGTTCGCGCGGCCATCACCAGATTCACGCCTTCGCGCGCCAGAGATAGTGCGCAGGCGTAGCCCAGGCCTTTGCTCGATGCGCACACCAGGGCGTGCTTGCCCTTGATTCCGAGGTCCATGCGTTTGCTCCTTTCAACCCTGCACGGGTTGGCGGCCGGTGGCGCCCAGCGACAGCCCGACGCGCGCGACGGTCGCCTCCAGTTCGGCGGCGGTCACCGGATCGATCCGCATCCCGGGCGCGCGCAGCGCGTGGCTCTTGATGGCGCCGCGGCGCTGATAGACGTACTTGCGCAACGCCAGCCCGATCTTGGGCTGGAACTCGTAGCGGATCAGCGGGCAGTAGCGATCGAAGATCGCGGCAGCCCCGGCGTGGTCGCCACTGGCGTAGCGTTCGTAGATGGCGACCAGGATCTCCGGGAACGCAAAGCCGGTCATCGTGCCGACCGCGCCGCGCTGCAGCTCTTCCAGGAAGTACACGCCGCCCAAGCCGCCGAAGATGGCCATGTCGGCGTCGGGCACGAGTTCGCGGATGCGGCTGATCTTCTGCCCCACCGGCGGCTCTTCCATCTTGATCATGTGCACGCCGCCTTCGCGGCCCAGTCGCGCCACCACCTGGGGGCGGATCTCGGTGCCGAAGGAATCCGGAAAGTCGTGGATCACGACCGGAATCTTCACGGCGTCGGCCACGGCCTTGTAGTAGTCGAACAGCAGAGCATCGCTGGCGTTGTCCAGGGGCGCCGCGAACACGGCCGATGCGCCCAGCTCCTGCGCTTCGCGGGCCTGCTCGATGGCGCCGGCGATGCCATGGGCTCGCACGCCAACCCACACCGGCACGCGGCCGTTCGTGTGCTTGACGAAGGTGTCCAGCACCAGCCGGCGCTCGTCGTTGGACAGCTTGTGCAACTCGCCCAGAAAGCCCAGGATGGCCAGCCCGGTCACGCCGGTTTCAAGCAGGAAGTCGACCAGCGTGCGGATGCTGTCGGCATCGACCCGCAGGGCGTCGTCAAAGGGCGTGGGGCAAATGGTGAAGACGCCTTTGGCGTCGATGGAGGCTGCCATCTTTTCTCCGTCAGGATGCGTGAAAACCGAAATCGGAAGCGACGTTTCGATGTCATCCTAAAGCGGAAGTTTTAGAACTCCACTTGCTTTTTTATTGCCTTGGTATAACAGCCAGTTAAGTCAAGGTTTACCCTTGGCAGGGTTTGCCTGGACGTTTGCGGACAGCTCGAAACCCTGTTCGCAAAGCGTGTGGCGCAGCACGTTGACAAAGGCCTGCGCAAGCTGCGACAACGGTTCGAAGCGCGACTGCACCAGGCTTGCCGTCAGGATTTTTGCCTGGTCGATCGGGCGCACCACAAAGTCGCCTTGCGTGCGGCTCTTGACGGAGAATTCATCGACGATGGCGATGCCCGCACCGGCCTGCACCAGCGAGCACGCGTTCTGCGGCGAACTCACTTCCACCGCCAGCCGGCGGGCCTGTCCCGCCTCGTGGTACATCTGCTCGACCAGCATGCCGAACGGCGTGTCGCCGCCGTACGAAATCAGCGGGTAGGGCAACAGGTCGCCGATGGATAGCAGCGAGCGATGGGCAAGCGGATGGTTGTACGGGCAGATGCAGACCAGCCGTGCCTGGCCGATCGGCTGGGTCAGCAGATTCGGGTGCTGCAAGGGCAGGATCACCACGCCCAGTTCGGCGCGATTGTCGAGCAGCATCTGCGTCAGGGGCTGCTGCGTCAGCGGCTGAAAGGTGACCTTGACGTCGGGGTGCGTTTCGCGAAAGCGGGAGATGGTCAGGGGCACGAGCATGTGGCCGATGCTGGGGCTGGACACCAGATGCAGGATGCCGCTGCGGCGCTCGGACAATTCCGAAGCCAGTTCTTCCACGCGCCGCACGCCGGCATAGACCGTTTCCACTTCGCGAAAGAGCTGCCGGGATTCGGGCGTGGGATACAGCCGGCCCTTGATGCGCTCGAACAGCGCGAAGCCCAGCCGCTGTTCCGTGTGCGACAGCAACCGGCTGACCGCAGGCTGCGACACGAACAGCAGCTTGGCCGCCCCGCTGATCGAACCCGTGGTCATCACCGCCCGGAAAACTTCGATTTGCCGCAGATTCAGTTGCATGGCGCACCCGCTCCGAATTGACGCGACGAGCATAACAAAGGGTTAAGGGCAGCGCACAAATTGACAATACATGCTCAGGCCGCCCGCAGATAGACTGGCGCCGTACCTTGCCCCCGCCCGCGCCAGCGCGGCCCGGGCCCCGCCACCACCAGGACGGACGAATGGAACAGACCCTGTTTGTGATCAATCCCAATTCCACGCAAGCCGTGACGGACGCATTCGACGCGGCGCTGGAGCCGCTGCGCATGGCCGGCGGTCCGCGCATCCAATGCCTGACGCTGGCCGAAGGACCTGCGGGCGTCCAGACGCAGCTCGACGTCGAAAGCGTGACGTTGCCGCTCGCCGCGCTGGTGCGCAAGCTCGATGCGGAGCACGGCGCGGCCGCCGCAGGCTACGTCATCGCCTGCTTCAGCGATCCTGGCCTGCACGCGGTGCGCGAAACCACGCGCAAGCCCGTGCTGGGCATCAGCGAATGCGGCATGCTGACCGCGCTGACGCTGGGCCAGCGCGTTGGTGTGATTGCGATCCTGCGCCAATCGCTGCCGCGCCACGGACGCATGTTCGGCGCGATCGGCCTGTCGGGCCGCGTGGCGGCCGAGCTGCCGCTGGATCTGGGCGTGGTCGAACTGTCGGACGAGGCGCGTACCCGCGAGCGCCTTTTGCACGTGGGCGCGCGGTTGCGCGACGAGCATCAGGCCGACGTGCTGGTGCTGGGCTGCGCCGGCATGGCCGCGTATCGCGGCTGGCTGCAGGCCGAGCTGGGTCTGCCCGTCGTCGAGCCGACACAGGCTGCCGCGGCGATGGCGATCGGCCGCATCCGGCTGAACTGGCACGGCGCCTGAGGCCACCATGCGCAACCACGAACTGATCGAACGGCTGTCGCATCTGGTCGGCGACAACGGGCTGGTGCTGGACGCCGAGGGGCAGGGGCCCTACGTGCGCGACTGGCTGGGCAAGTGGCAGGGCAGCACGCCAGTGGTGGTGCGGCCACGCAACGCCACCGAGGTGTCGGCCGTCATGCGTCTGTGCCATCAGACGCGCACGCCGGTGGTGCCGCAGGGCGGCAATACCGGAATGAGCGGGGGCGCCACGCCCGACGGCAGCGGCGCGCAGGTGATCCTGAGCCTGAACCGCATGAAACGCATCCGCGAGGTCGATCCGGTCAACAACACGCTGTGTGCCGACGCCGGCGTGCTGCTGGCCGACGTGCAGGCCGCCGCGCGCGAGGTCGGGCGGTTTTTCCCGCTGAGTCTGGGCGCGGAGGGCAGCTGCACCATCGGCGGCAATCTGGCCACCAATGCCGGCGGCACCGCGGTGCTGCGCTACGGCAACACGCGCGACCTGGCGCTGGGGTTGGAGGTGGTGCTGCCCGACGGCCGCGTATGGAACGGCCTGCGCGGCCTGCGCAAGGACAACACCGGCTACGACCTCAAGAGTCTCTTCATCGGCTCGGAGGGCACGCTGGGCATCATCACCGGCGCGGTGCTCAAGCTGTATCCCGCGCCGGCGGGCCGCGTGGCGGCGTGGGTGGGGGCGGATACGCCCGCGCAAATCGTGGCGTTATTGAGCCGCATGCAGGGCGTCTGCGGCGAACGGCTGACCGCGTTCGAAATGATGTCGGCGCATTGCCTGGATCTGGTGGTGGCGCACGTCAGCGGCGCGGCCAGTCCGCTGGCCGCCCGCCATGCCTATCACGCGCTTCTGGAACTGTCGGACACCGAGCCCGCCGGCCTGCCCGCCTTGCTGGAAGCGGCGCTCGGCGCGGCGCTGGAGGACGGCGTCATCCAGGACTGCGTCGTTGCAATGAACGACACGCAGGTCCAGACGCTGTGGCGGCTGCGAGAAGGCATCTCGCAGGCGCAGGTGCGCGCGGGCAAGGCGGTCAAGCACGACATCGCGCTGCCCATCTCGCGCCTGGCCGCATTCGTCGAGGAAGCGGATCTGGCGCTGGTGTCGGATTTTCCGGGACTGCCCATCATCAACTTTGGTCACATCGGCGACGGCAACCTGCACTACAACGTGCTGCTGCCGCCGGACGTGGCGCCCGCCGAGTACGCCCGGCTGACCGCGGCGCTGAACCGCCTCGTGCACGACCTGGTGGCGCAGCGCGGCGGCAGCATCAGCGCCGAACACGGCGTGGGCCAATTGCGGCGCGACGAGCTGCGCCGCTACAAGTCGCCGGTTGAAATGGACCTGATGCTGATGATCAAGCGGGCGCTAGATCCCAATCAGCTCATGAACCCCGGCAAGCTGCTGTAGGAGCCCCGCGCGCGGGCAGCCAGGGGCCGCGCGCGCGAAGTCCGCCGGAAATTTATAATGGCGGGCTAATCGGATAAATCCTACATGCCTGAATCCTCCAGCCCGCGGGCGCCGAAGAAGCCGGCGCCGCGCGCCACTGACCGGGAGCAGACCCCGGAAGACGCCCGGCAAAGTGCTCAGCCGGACCCTCGGCAAGCCGCCCGGCAAGCGCCCCGGGCCCGTCCCGAAGGCCGCCCCGCCGCGCCCCGTCCCGAACGGCCCATCCCGGCCGTCACCTACCCCGAAGACCTGCCCGTCAGCGCACGGCGGCAGGAGATCGCGCGCGCCATCGCCGGCCATCAGGTCGTGATCGTCAGCGGCGAAACCGGGTCGGGCAAGACCACGCAGCTTCCGAAGATCTGCCTGGAACTGGGCCGTGGCCGCCAGAAGATGATCGGCCACACGCAGCCGCGCCGCCTGGCGGCGACCTCGGTGGCCAAGCGCATCGCCGAGGAACTGAACACGCCCATGGGCGAAGTCGTCGGCTATCAGGTGCGGTTCAACGACCGCACCGGGCCCAACGCGTCCATCAAGCTGATGACCGACGGCATCCTGCTGGCCGAATCGCAGCGCGATCCGCTGCTGCGCCGCTATGACACGATCATCATCGACGAAGCGCACGAACGCAGCCTTAACATCGACTTCCTGCTGGGCTACCTCAAGCAGCTCTTGCCGCGGCGTCCGGACCTCAAGCTCATCATCACGTCGGCCACCATCGACGCCGAGCGCTTCGCCAGGCACTTTGCCGCGTCGGAAGACAAGCCCGCGCCGGTCATCGAAGTCTCGGGGCGGCTGTATCCCGTGGAAGTGCGCTACCGGCCCGTGCGCGAAGAACCGGCCGCCGACGACAACGCGCCGGCGCCCAACAAGGCCGGGCGCGATCGCGAGCGCATGTCGGGCGACGAAGAGCGCGACCTGATCGACGCCATCGTCGACGCCGTCGACGAATGCGCGCGGCATGGTCCGGGCGACGTGCTGGTGTTCCTGCCCGGCGAACGCGAAATCCGCGAATCGGCCGAAGCGCTGCGCAAGCGGCACCCGGCCGGCACCGAAGTCCTGCCGCTGTTCGCGCGCCTGTCGCAGGCCGAGCAGGAACAGATCTTCCGCCCGCGCGGCAACGCGCGCCGCATCGTGCTGGCCACCAACGTGGCGGAAACCTCGCTGACGGTGCCCGGCATCCGCTTCGTGGTCGACAGCGGCCTGGCCCGCATCAAGCGCTATTCGTGGCGCAACAAGGTCGAACAGCTGCGCATCGAGCCCATCAGCCGCGCCTCGGCCAACCAGCGCGCCGGCCGTTGCGGCCGGGTGGGGCCGGGCGTCTGCATCCGGCTCTACGACGAGCTGGATTTCAACAACCGCGCGGCCTTCACCGATCCCGAAGTGCTGCGCTCGTCGCTGGCGTCGGTCATCCTGCGGATGAAGTCGCTCAAGCTCGACGACATCGAACAATTCCCCTTCGTCGAGGCGCCGCCGGGACGCGCGGTGGCCGACGGCTACCACCTGCTGCAGGAACTGGGCGCCATTGAACTGGCGTCGGCGTCCGACGACGACACGGACGACGGGCGCACGGGCGCGTCTTTTGTCCTGACCCGCACCGGCGATGAGCTGGCCAAGCTGCCCGTGGACCCGCGCATCGGCCGGATGATCCTGGCCGCGCGAGAACACCAGTGCCTGGCCGAAATGCTGATCATCGCCTCGGCGCTGTCCGTGCAGGATCCGCGTGATCGTCCCATGCAGGAGCGCGAGGCCGCCGAGGCCGCGCACGCCAAGTTCGGCGACGACAAGTCCGAGTTCATTTCTTTCCTGAAACTGTGGCGCTGGTATGGCGAGCAGGTGCAGCACAAGGCATCGCAGCGCAAGCTGGTGGGCCTGTTGCGGCAGAACTTCCTGTCGCCCATCCGCCTGCGCGAGTGGCACGACGTGCACACGCAGCTGTCGGCGCTGGTGGGCGAGCAGGGCTGGCGCGTCAATCAGTCCGAAGCCACGTACGAACAGCTGCACATGGCGCTGTTGTCGGGCCTTTTGGGCAACATCGGTTTCAAGAGCGACGAAGGCGGCAGCTACCAGGGCGCGCGCGAAATCCGCTTCCACATCCATCCGGGCTCACGCCTGGTGAAGAAGGCCGGCCGCTGGATCATGGCGGCCGAACTGGTCGAGACCACGCGCCTGTACGCGCGCTGCGTGGCGCGCATCGACCCCGTGTGGCTGGAAAAGGTCGGTGCGCACCTGATCCGCAAGAACTGGTCGGACCCGCGCTGGGAAAAGAAGGCCGGGCAGGTCGTGGCCAACGAGCGGGCCACGCTTTACGGCCTGGCCATCTACACCGGCCGTCGCATTCACTACGGCCGCGTGAATCCCACCCATGCGCGCGAACTCTTCATCCGCCAGGCGCTGGTGCCCGGCGAGATCGACACGCGCCTGCCGTTCGTCGCGCACAACCGCAAGCTCATCGCGGGTATCGAAAAGCTTGAGCACCAGACGCGGCGGCCGGACATCCTGGTCGATGACGAGCTGATCTACGCGTTCTACGACCGGCAGCTTCCCGCCGACATTTCGCAGACCGCATCGCTGGAAAAGTGGGTGAGCGGCCTGGACAAGGCGGCCGCCGCCAAGCTGATGCTGACGCGCGACGAGCTGATGCGGCACGAGGCGGCCGGCGTCACGACCGATGTCTTTCCCAAGAAGGTGGAATGGCAGGGCGTGTCGATGGCGCTGGACTATCACTTCGAACCCGGCTCGCCGCGCGACGGCGTCACGCTGTCGGTGCCGCTGTTCGCGCTGAACCAGATCGATCCCGCGCGCTGCGAGTGGCTGGTGCCCGGCATGCTGAAGGAAAAGGTGCATCTGCTGCTCAAGTCGCTGCCGCAGAAGCTGCGCCGCCACTGCGTGCCGCTGCCCGACTACGCCGCGGGCTTCTACGACCGCTGGTTCGAGCGCCTGGCCGACCCGCAGACGGGGCTGGTGGATGCCATCATCGCCGACATGTGGGACCAGGTGCAGATCCGCCCGGCGGTGGGGGACTTCAAGCTGGAAACCCTGCCGGCGCATCTGTTCATGAACTTCCGCGTCGTGGACGAGCACGGCCGCATGCTGGCCGCCGGCCGCAATCTGGCGCAACTGCGCGCCGAATTCGGCAAGCAGGCTCAAGCCACCTTCCAGCAACTGGCGGCCAGCGACACGCAGGTCGCGCAGGCGCTGGCGCACGAAAACCTGACCTCCTGGTCGTTCGGGCCCTTGCCCGAGATCATGGAGATCAAGCGGCGCGGCCAGTCCGTCATCGGCTATCCGGCCCTGGTGGACCGAGGGGCGCATTGCGACCTGGACGTGTTCGACGATCCCGACGAGGCGCGCAAGCACCATCGCGCGGGCCTCTTGAAACTCTTCCGGCTGGGCCTGCGCGAGCAGGTCAAGTTCCTCGAAAAGAACCTTACCGACCTCACCAAGATCAGCATGCTGTACATGACGCTGGGTACGCAGGAAGAGCTGCGCGACCAGATCATCGACTGCGCGCTGGGGCAGGCGTGTCTTGCCGAGCCCTGGCCGGTGAACGAGCAGCAGTTCGAAGCCCGCCGCGCCGAGGGCAAGGGCCGCTTGGGTCTGCTGGCCCAGGAAGTCGCGCGGCTGGCCGGCGCGGTGCTGACGGAATATGCGGCGCTTCAACGCAAGCTGCCGCAGGCCAAGCCCCACGCGGCCGCATACGCGGATCTGCAGCAGCAACTGGGTGCGCTGATGCCCAAGTGGTTCATCCGCGATACGCCGTACGCGCAGTTGTCGCACTTTCCGCGCTACCTGAAGGCGGCGGTCGCGCGCATCGACAAGCTGCGCGCCGACCCGGCGCGGGACGCAAAGCTGGTGTCGGAAATGGCGCCGCTGGTCACGCAATACCAGCGTGCCCGCGCGGCGCTGAAAGGCGCGGCCGATCCCCGCCTGGACGAATTCCGGTGGCTGCTCGAGGAATTGCGCGTCGCGCTCTTCGCCCAGGAGCTGCGCACGCCGATGCCGGTGTCGGTCAAGCGGCTGATGAAAAGCTGGGAATCGTTGCAACGCTGAGCGCTAGCTGACGCCGCATGCAAAACGGGCCGCAAATCGCTTTGCGGCCCGTTCTTTTTTGCGGCGTCTTTACAGCGCCAGGAACCCGACGATCACCAACGCGATCAGCCCGTACTTCGTGGCCTTGTACGCCGTGCGGTTCCACTTCTTGAACGCCTTGCGCTTCTGGTCGATCACCCAGTGCGCGTGCGTCAGCTTGTTGATGGCCCCCGTCTGGTCGCCGCCGTCGTTGGGCGAGCTGGCCGCCGACATGACTTTGCGGCCGAACCAGCGGTTGAAGGCCTCGGCCCAGCGCCACTTCAGCGGACGCTCGACGTCGCAGAACAGAATGATCCGGTTCTCGCCCGTCTTGTTGTAGGCCTCGTGGACGTAGGTCTCGTCGAACACCACGCTTTCGCCATCGCGCCAGCTGTAGTGCTCGCCATCAACGATGATGTGGCAGCCGTCGTCGTTGGGCGTGACCAGTCCCAGGTGATAGCGCAGCGACCCGGCAAACGGGTCACGGTGCGGATTGAGCTGGCCGCCCGGCGGCAGCTCGGCAAACATGGCGGCCTTGACCTTGGGCAGGCCCTTCAGGATGGCGACCGTTTTGGGGCAGAGTTCCTCGGCCGAGGGGTGGCGGGCGTCGTACCACTTCAGGTAGAACCGCTTCCAGCCATACTTGAAGAACGAGTTGAAACCGATGTCGTTATGGGTGTCGGCCGCCTTGATCCGGCGAAGCTCGGCCATCTGCATGGCCTCTTCGCGGATCGTCTCCCAGTTGTCGTCCAGCACTTTCAGTTCGGCGATTTCGCTGGTCGTCAGGTACGGCGTGGTGGGCACGCGGGACGTCAGCACCATGAACGCGTTGATCGGCGCCAGCAGCACAGAATGGTCCAGGAATTGCCGTCCCAGTGGCAGTTTGACGCGGCCTCGGAAGTGCGCGAACAGGATGGCGGCCAGCCAGATCCCAGGTATTAACCATTTCATAGGTATGTCTCGTCGTGCGACGGGGTAGTGCGGTATGGGCGGTATTGTCCCACAAGCCTTCCGGGCGGTTGCCGTGAGGACGGGATGCAACAGGCGGATTCTGATGCAAGGATTGTTCTAGGGCGGTCGGCCGCTGGGTACAATTCCGCCATGTCCGAAGCCGTAACGACCCCGACCCCATTTGTTCACCTGCGCGTCCACTCCGAGTTCTCGGTCGTGGACGGTACGGTGCGTATCCCCGACCTCATCAAGCGCGTGGCCAAGCTGGGCCAGCCCGCCGTCGCCCTGACCGATCTATCCAACCTGTTCGGACTGATCAAATTCTATAAGGGTGCACGCGGCGCGGGGGTCAAGCCCATCGCAGGCTGCGACGTCTGGATTTCCAACGACGAAGATCCGACGAAGCCCTTCCGCCTGCTGTTGCTCGTGCGCAACCACCAGGGTTACCTGAATCTGTGCGAACTGCTGTCCAAGGCGTTCCTGACGAACCAGGGCAAAGGCCGGGCCGAAATCCGCCGCGAATGGCTCCAAGGACAGGCTGGTCTCATCGCCCTGTCTGGCGGGCGCGCCGGCGACGTCGGGCAGGCGCTCGAGGCCGGCAACGCGGTGTCGGCGCTGGCCCTGGCGCGCCAGTGGGCGCTGATGTTCCCGGGCAGCTACTACGTCGAATTGCAGCGCGCCGGCATGGACGGCGACGAAGGCTACTGCCAGGCCGCCATGCGGCTGGCCTCGGAAGCCGGGCTGCCGGTGGTCGCCACCCATCCCGTGCAGTTCCTCGACGAATTCGAATTCCAGGCGCACGAGGCGCGCGTCTGCATCGCCGAAGGTGAAATCCTGGCCAACCCGCGCCGCGTGCGTCGGTTCTCGAAAGAGCAGTATCTGCTCAGCTCCGAGGAAATGGCGCGCCGCTTCGCCGACGTGCCGTCGGCGCTGGCCAACACGGTCGAAATCGCCAAGCGTTGCAACCTGAGCCTGGTGCTGGGCAAGCCGCGCCTGCCCAATTTCCCCACGCCCGACGGCGTGACGCTGGACGATTATCTGGTCCAGCTCTCCGAAGAGGGCCTCGAAAAGCGCATGGAGTTCCTGTTCCCGGACGTCGCCGAGCGCGAGTCCAAGCGCGAGCAGTACTACGAGCGGCTGCGCTGGGAGTGCAAGACCATCATCCAGATGGGCTTTCCCGGCTACTTCCTGATCGTTCAGGACTTCATCAACTGGGGCAAGAACAACGGCGTGCCGGTCGGCCCGGGCCGGGGCTCGGGCGCCGGTTCGCTGGTGGCCTACGCGCTGGGCATCACGGACCTCGACCCCATCCGCTATGACCTGCTGTTCGAGCGCTTCCTGAATCCCGAGCGGGTCTCCATGCCCGACTTCGATATCGACTTCTGCCAGGACAACCGCGAACGGGTCATCGACTACGTCAAGGAAAAATACGGCCGCGCCGCCGTCAGCCAGATCGCCACGTTCGGCACGCTGGGCGCCAAGGCCGTGGTGCGCGACGCCGGCCGTGTGCTGGACATGCCCTACATGTTCTGCGACGGCCTGTCCAAGCTGATCCCGTTCAATCCGATGGATCCGTGGACGCTGGAGCGCACGCTCAAGGACGAGCCCGCCTTCAAGGACCGCTACGAGCAGGAAGAAGAAGTCCGCGCGCTGGTCGACCTGGCCAAGCCGCTCGAAGGCCTGACCCGCAACATCGGCATGCACGCGGGCGGGGTGCTGATCGCGCCCGGCAAGCTCACAGACTTCTGCCCGCTGTATTGCCAGCCGGGTCAGGAAAACAGCGCGGTCTCGCAGTTCGACAAGGACGACGTCGAGGCGGCCGGCCTGGTGAAGTTCGACTTCCTGGGCTTGCGCAACCTGACCATCCTGGACTGGGCCGTGCGCTACGTGCGCCAGTTCAACGCCGAAAAGCGCGACTTCGACGTCATGGCGCTGTCGCTGGACGATCCGGCGGCCTACAAGATCCTGTGCGACGCGAACACCACCGCGGTGTTCCAGCTTGAATCGCGCGGCATGAAAGAGCTGCTCAAGAAGCTGCGGCCCAATACGTTCGAAGACATCATCGCCATGCTGGCCCTGTATCGTCCGGGGCCGCTGGAATCGGGCATGGTGGACGACTTCGTGAACCGCAAGCACGGGCGCGCCGCGGTCGATTATTTCCACCCGGACCTGGAAGCCACCCTCAAGAGCACCTACGGGGTCATCGTTTACCAGGAACAGGTGATGCTGATCTCCCAGATCATCGGGGGCTATTCGCTGGGCGGCGCTGACCTGCTGCGCCGGGCCATGGGCAAGAAAAAGCCCGAGGAAATGGCCAAGCACCGCGAACTGTTCGAACAGGGCGCCAAGGAAAAGGGCCACGATCCGGATCTGGCGGTCAAGCTCTTCGACCTGATGGAGAAGTTCGCGGGCTACGGCTTCAACAAGTCGCACTCGGCCGCGTACGCGCTGATCTCGTACCAAACCGCCTGGCTGAAGGCCTACCACCCGACCGAGTTCCTGGCCGCCACCATGTCTTCGGACATGGACGACACCGACAAGGTCCAGATCTTCTGCCGCGACGCCCAGGACAACGGCGTCGAGGTGCTGCCGCCCGACGTCAACCATTCTGGCTACCGGTTCGAACCCGTCGCCGACAAGCACACCGAAAAAGGCAAGCCGCCGCGCACCATGCGTTACGGCCTGGGCGCCGTCAAGGGCACCGGGCAGGGCGCCGTCGAGGACATCCTGCGTGCGCGCAAGGAAGGCGGCCCGTTCCTGAACCTGTTCGACTTCTGCCGCCGCGTCAGCAAGCAGGCCGTCAACCGCCGCACCATCGAGGCCCTGATCAAGGCCGGCGCGTTCGACACCATCGAGCCGAACCGCGCCGCGATGCTGGCCTCCGTGCCCACCGCCATGGAAGCGGCCGAGCAGGCCGCGCGCAGCGCCAACCAGGCCTCGCTCTTTGGCGACGATAGCGGCGACGTGGTCGCGGGCGAACTGGCCAAGGTCGCGCCGTGGGATCTGCACAAGAAACTGACCGAAGAAAAATCCGCGCTGGGCTATTACTACAGCGGCCACCTGTTCGATGCGTGGCGCGACGAAGTGCGCCGCATCGTGCCGATGCAGCTGGCCCGCGTGGAGCCGCAGCGCGACCTGCAATGGATGTGCGGCGTGCTAGCCAGCGTGCGCGTGATGATGACCCGCCGCGGCAAGATGGTCTTTGCCGTGCTGGACGACGGCACGGCGCAGGTGGAAATCTCGGTCTTCAACGAACTCTTTGAAAAGCACCGCAACCGGCTGCGCGAAGACCAGCTCGTCATCGTGCAGGGCAAGGTCAGCAACGACGACTATTCCGGCGGCATGCGCATCGTTGCCGAGCAGCTCTATGACCTGCAGCTTGCGCGCGAAGCCCGCGCCAAGTCGCTGCGCGTCAAGCTCAACGGCAGCGCCGACGCGGCCCGTCTGCGCCAGATGCTCAACCCGTTCCGCGCCGAACCCGAGAACGGCATTCCAGGCGTGCCGGTCGACATCGTCTACACCAAGAACAATTTCCTGTGCACGGTCAGGCTAGGCGAAGAATGGCGCGTGCGCATGGCCGACACGCTGCTCGCCAACCTGAACGCCTGGACCAAACCGGACGGCGTGGAGGTTACGTACTGATGTCTTCCAGTCTACGTATCGTGCATTCGGAAGCCGCCACCGCCTTTGGTGGACAGGAAGGACGAATTTTCAAGGAAATGCATGCCATGCGGGCGCGTGGGCATCATGTCGAAGCGATCTGCCAGCCGCGCGCTCAACTGACCGAGCGTCTGCGGGATGCCGGTTTCACCGTGCATGCCGTCGATATGAAGGGGACCGTGGCCTATTTGAAGGGCGTCCCCGCCGTCCGCCAGATCCTGAAGGCGGGGCGCTTTGACGTGCTCAATACCCACAGCCGGCGCGACACGGTCATCGCCGCCCTGGCCGGGCGCATGGCAGGTACGCCCCTCATCGTGCGCACCCGCCACCTGTCCAACGTGGTCGGCTCGATGTGGTCTTACACCATCCTGCCGCACCGCGTCACCGCCGTCAGCGACCATGTGCGCGAATACCTGATCAGCCGCGGCGTCCCGGCCGAGAAGATCGCGACCGTGTATTCGCCCATCGTGCTGCCCGCGCCCGTCGAGCACTCCACCTTGCGTGACGAACTCGGCCTGGCCGACGACGACATCGTCGTGGGCTGTGTGGCCGTCATGCGCGCCACCAAGGGCCACAAGGACCTGATCGACGCCATGGCGCCGCTGATGGCCGTGCGTCCGAAGCTGCACTTGGTGTTCGTGGGCGCCGGTTCGCCGGTCTTCGAGCAGACCCAGGCGTACATTGCTCAGCGCGGCCTGCAAGACCGGATCCACCTGATGGGCACGCGGCGCGACGTCCCCAATCTGCTGGCGGGATTCGACCTCTTCGCCCTGGCCACCCAACAGGAAGCCTCCGGTACGGTCTATGTCGAGGCGCAGGCGAGCGGGCTGCCGGTCGTCGGCACGAACGTCGGCGGCGTATCCGAGATGTTCCGGGACGGGGTGACGGGCTTTCTGGTCCCGCCGAAGAACTCGCTCGCCTTGACCACCGCACTCGAGCGCCTGATCGACGACCCGGCCCTACGCCGCACCATGGGCGAGACCGGCCGCAAGATGGTCTGGGAAGAGGGCGTGTTTTCTCCCGCGCGCCTCGCGGAAACCACGGAGGCGATCTACACGCGCTGGCTGGCGGAGCGCCGCAAATGAACGCGCCCAACGTTCCGGTGCTGATGTACCACCACATCACGCCGGCGGGTGGCATGATCGCCGCGACGCCCGACGTCTTCGAAACGCAGATCGCGCGCCTGGCGCGCGCCGGCTACCAGTCGCTCACCACCGCGCAGTTCGCGGCTTACCTGGCCGGCGGCAGCGTGCCCGAACGCTCTGTGCTCATCACTTTTGACGATGGCTACCTGAACAATTGGGTGCACGCGCATCCCGTCCTGGCCCGCCACGGCATGCGCGCGGTGCTGTTCACCATCACCGGCTGGATCGGCGATGGCCCCGTGCGGCCGCATGCGGGGCAGGGCGGCGCGCTGCCCCCGACCCCCGATCACCACGCCTGCAAGGAACTCGTGGCGTCGGGCCGCGCCGACGAGGCGATGCTGCGCTGGAGCGAAATCGAGGCCATGCAGGCCGCCGGCACCTTCGAGTTTCATTCCCATACCAACACGCACACCCGCTGGGACAAGGTCTGTGGCGCGGATGTGGCCGCCAAGCGCGAACGCATCGCGCAGGATCTGCACGATTCGCGCGACACCCTGATCCGCCGGCTTGGCGGCGTGAGCGATCACCTGTGCTGGCCGCAGGGTTATTTCGACGCCGACTACGTGGCCGCCGCGCGGCAGGCCGGTTTCCGGCACTTGTACACTACCGACCCTTTCGGCCAGAACCTGCCCGGCACGGATCCCGGCCACATCTATCGCTTCGCGGTGCGCAATCTGGGCGGGTCCTGGCTGAACCGCCGGATCTGGCTGTCGCGCGACCCGTTCTGGGGACCGCGCTATCACGCCTGGAAGGCCTGGAAAAAGCGTCTTAGGAATCGCGGATGAAGCTATCAGTCATCATCATCACCAAGAACGAAGCGGCAAATATTGCCGCCTGCCTGAAGTCCGTGTCGTTCGCCGACGAGTTCATCGTCGTGGATTCGGGCAGCACCGACGGCACCGTGGAACTGGCGCAGGCGCTTGGGGCCCGCGTTGAAGTCACCGCCGACTGGCCCGGTTTCGGTCCGCAAAAGAACCGCGCACTGGATCTGGCAACGGGCGACTGGGTGCTGTCGATCGACGCCGACGAGCGCGTCACCCCCGAGTTGGCGCAGGAAATCCAGGACGTGCTGCGCGCGCCCCGCGCCGACGCCTACGAGATCGCGCGCCTGTCCAATTTCTGCGGCCGCGACATCCGCCATAGCGGCTGGTGGCCCGACTACGTGCTGCGCCTCTTCAAGCGCGGCACGGCGCGCTTCACCGACGCCGCCGTCCACGAGCGCGTGGTGCCGGCCAACGGCCGGCCCCTGCAGATGCGCGGCTACTTCAACCACTATCCGTACGACAACCTGGACGCGCTGATCAACAAGGTCAATCGTTACTCGTCCGACGCCGCAGCCATGATGTATGCCAAGGGCAAGCGCACCTCGGTCTTCGGGGCGCTGGGCCACGGCTTCTGGACCTTCGTGCGCATCTACCTGATCCGGCGCGGTTTCCTGGATGGCCGCCACGGACTCGTGCTGGCCGTCACCGCGGCGGCCGGCAGCTTCTTCCGCTACTCGAAGCTGATGTTCCTGGCAGAAAACAAAAAGTGAAGATCCTCTACACGAACTTCCACGCCGGCAACGGCGGGGGGCACGTCACCTACATCATCAACCTGGCCAAGGCGCTGGCCCGCGATCACGACATCACCGTGGCGGTGCCCGGCACCAGCCGGCTGTACCGCTACGCCAAGGCCATCCCCGGGGTGACGGTGGTGGACATGCGCTACACGACCCGCCCGTCGTCCTGGTTCAAGGACCGCGCCCGGCTGCAGCGCCTGATCGCCGAGGGCCGCTTCGACATCATCCACGCCAACGGCTCGGCCGACCACAAGCAGGTCATGCTGGCCACGCTGGGCATGCGGCGCCGTCCGCGCATCGTGTTCACCAAGCACAACGATCACCCGCTTTCCAGTTTTGGACACAAGCTGCGGGTGGCGCTGGCGACGGATCACGGCATCGCCGTCAGCGACTACATCCGCGGCATGATGGAGCACTCGCCGTACCGCAAGCGCCCCATCACCACCATCCGGCACGGCATCGATACCAATTTCTTCGCGCCGCCGCCGCCCGAAAGCCTGGACAAGCTGCGCGAACTCTTCTTTGGTCCGGATTGGCAAGGCAAGCTGCTGCTGGGCAGCGCCGGGGGCACCGACTACGACAAAGGCTGGCTGGACCTGGTGGCCGCCGCGGCCGCGCTGCCGCCGGCGGACAAGGCACGCATCTTGCTGATGGTGGCGGGCGATCCGCCCACCGAGGCCAAGCTTGCGCGGGTGCGCGAGCTCGGCATGATCGATCAGGTCAAGTTTCCGGGGCTGCTCGACGACGTGCGCGCGGCGCTGGCGTCCTGCCATGCGGGCTTCGTCCTTTCTTACCGCGAGGCGCTGTCGTTTGCCTGCCGCGAGATCATGGGATTGGGCCTGCCGGCGCTCGTCAGCGATGCCGGCGGCCTGCCGGAGAACGTAACGGACGGCGTGGACGGCTGGATCGTGCGGGCGCGCGACGTGCCCGCCATGACCGCCAAGCTGCGCTTCATGCTGGACAATCCGGAAGTCGTCCGACAGATGGGCAGCAAGGCGCGTGAAACAAGTTTGCGCGACTTCAACCTGGAGCGTTTCGCGCAGGCTACGGTGGATGTGTATCAGCGTACGCTTGGCGGACACTGACCCATATAATGTCGAGCTATGTCTATTCCAATCCTTATGTATCACCAGATCGGCGAGCCCAACCCCAAGGGCACGCCGTTTCGCGGATTGACGGTACATCCTGATAGCTTTGCACGACAGATGCGCTGGATGCGCCGGCTCGGTTACCGCGGGCTGTCCATGCGCGACGTCATGCCCTATGTCCGTGGCGAGCGCCAGGGCAAGGTATTCGGCATCACATTCGACGACGGCTTTCGCAACGTGCATCACAACGCGATGCCGGTATTGAGCGAATTGGGGTTCACCGCCACCAACTATTTCGTGGCTCGGCAGTTCGACGGCGGCAACGTGTGGGACCTCCAGAAGGGCATCCCGTTTTCGCCGCTGATGACCGTGCAGGAAATGCGGGAATGGGCGCAGGCGGGCAACGAAGTCGGTTCGCATACGCTTGACCACGTCCATCTTCCCGAGCTCTCGCCCGAAGAAGCGCGGCGCCAGATCGTCGAGTCCAAGGACGAGCTCGAACAGGCGCTCGGTGCGCCGGTCACCGCGTTCTGTTATCCGTACGGCGACCACGGCCCGGAGCACCAGGCCATGGCGCGCGAGGCTGGATACGACAATGCCACGCTCACCAAGCGCGGCCTGGCGGCGGCGTCCGACGATCCCTTCGGTCTGCCGCGGGTGACGGTGGCGCGCTCCACCAACATCATCCGTTTTCTCCAGAAGTGCCTCACCCGGTATGAAGACAGCCGCCGGCGCCCATAATCGGCGGCTTCGCATTGCGCTGTTGGTGGACCGCTTCGGCAATCGTTTCGGAGGCGCAGAGGCGTATGGCGTCGAGCTGATGCGTGTGCTGGGCAAGCGGCACGACGTCACCGTGGTCGCCCGGGATTTCGACAGCGATCTGCCATTCGATTTCTTGCCCGTGCGGTTTCCAGGGTGGCTGCCAAGCTGGACCCGGGTGCTGTATTTTGCCTGGCGCGCTGACCGTCTCACGCGCGGCCGCTTCGATATCGTGCATTCGCACATGAACGGCTGGGCGGGCGAGATCCAGGTCATGCACGTAACGCCAGTCCGCTACAACCACGTCACCCGGGTCAAGCCGCTGCAGCGCCTGACCGCCTGGCTCAGTCCGCGCCTTGCCACCTATCTGACGCTGGAATGGCTGCGCGTGCGCAAGACCCCCCGGCGCCGCGTGGTCGCGGTGTCCGGCCTCATCATGGACCAGCTCCACCGCAGCTACGGCGAGCAGCTTCCCGTGGACATCATCGCTCCGGGTGTCAAACTGCCGGCACCGGATGGCAACGGCGCCCGCGCCGCCCTGCGGGCGCGGCTGGGCTGGGATGCCGACACGATCGGCTGTCTGCTGGTGGCGCGCAATCCGCTGCGCAAAGGCCTGCCGGCGCTGCTGGATGCGCTGGCGCTGCTGCCACCCCAATACAAGCTGCTGGTCGTAGGCGCCGACGGACCCACGCGCGATCGAGTCCGCGCCGCGGGCGACGTCGCCTCCCGTGTCACCTTGATCGATCCTACGTCGGACGTCGGCCAGTATTTCAACGCAGCCGACATCTACGCCCATCCGACGCTGAACGACAGCTACGGCATGGCGCCGCTGGAAGCCATGTCGCATGGCCTGCCGGTCATTGTCAGCTCCCCGGTCTATTGCGGATTCGCGCAGTATCTGACGGCGGGCACTGACGCGCTCATCCTGTCGGACCCGCGTGATGGCGCCCAGCTGGCGCAGGCGCTGGAAAGCCTGGGGGCGAACCCCGAGCTGCGCGCAGCGCTCACGACGCGCGGCCTGGAAATCGCCCGGGACCAAAGCTGGGAGACCGTAGCGTCGCGCTTCGAGGCGCTGTACGAACAGGTGCTGCTTGAGCGCAACTGAAAAAAAACGGGGCTGCGAGCCCCGTTTTCAGTGGTGTGGCGCTGTCGCCCGTTCCAGGTCGGTCAGCCAGTGGATGGCGTGTTCGCGGTCCGAGCCGCACATCTCGTGTTCCGGCTGCAGTCCGCCGCAGAAGTCCGGGCGCGAAGGGTCGCCAAAGATGGCGCACCGCATGTCCGGCAGCAACTGAATACAGGGCACGCCCGCGGGCTTGCCGTGCGGCATGCCCGGAATGGGCCGCGTGATCGACGGCGCGATGCAGCAGGCGCCGCATCCCGCGCGGCATTCCAGCGCGGCGGCGGCCAAGCTCATACCCATCCGCGCAACCAATAGACAAAGAGCCCGGCGTATTCCTTCACGATCGAGCGGCTGGCGTCGAACGTACGTTCGTCGGGCAGCCACAACGGCAGCGAGCCGTCAGCCGGCGCCACGATCTGCGGCGGCGCGGGGGCGGCAATCACTTCCACGCCCTGCTTGGAAAAGGCCGCCATCGCGCGGGGCATGTGCAACGCGGACGTGACCAGGAGCACCTTGCCGATGCCGCGGGACTTGAGCTGGTCCTCGGTCAGCGTGGCGTTTTCGTAAGTGGTGCGGCTGGCGTTTTCCAGGATCAGCGCCGACTCCGGCACCCCTTGCTGGCGGATCGCGTGCGCCATCCCGCGGGCTTCGCTGACGTCGCCCTCCAGGGCGCCGCCCGACAGCAGGACCTTGGGCGCGCGGCCCGCCAGATACAGCTGGGCGGCCGCGTCCACGCGTACGATCGCCGTGTCCTTGTCATAGGGTAGGAACCAGTTGGCGCGGCCGTTTGCCGTGTTGCCGCCCAGCACCACGATCGCGTCTGCCGTTGGCATTTCGGTGGGCGGTTTGTGCGGATACCGGTTCTCCAGGGCGCCGCCGGCCCATAGCGACGTGGCGGGCAAGGACCAGGCCAAGGCCCAGAGCAGACCCGCGGCAACGAGGGTCAAGCCGATCTTGCGAAGCCGGAACAGTCCCAGCACCAGGCCAAGGACCACCAGAGTGATGCACAAGTTGAAGGGAATGATCAGATTCGTGAGATAGCTGGAAAAGGTCATTTCGAGACTGTCCTGATTACTACGTACCATCCAGCAGGCGCTCGGCCTGCCGTGTCACTTCTTCCTGCGACGGCCACGCCTGGTCGGAGCCGACGCACACCGCGCGCGGGGACCAGGGGCCGGTGCGCTGCGGTTGCGTCACGCCGAACAGCGTGAGCTGCCGGGCCGATGCCGCAGCCGCCACGTGCGACACGCCGGAATCGTTACAGATCACCAGCGTGGCCCGCGCGGTCAATGCCGCAAAGGCGCCCAGTCCCAACGGGGGCAGCAACTGGGCCGTGGGCGCATTGCGCCGGGCTTCGTCGGTTTCGGCCGGAGGGGGGCACATTACCACGGTATGGCCGCGGGCCTGCAGGGCGCGCGTCAGTGTATCGAATCCCGGCCAGACCTTGATCCGGCCCTTGTGCAGGCCGGTCGCGGTGGGCGCGATCAGGACGAAGGGCCGGCCGTCCAGCCCGGCCTGGACCAGCGCCTCGCCAGCCGCGCGTTCGTGCGCCGCCGTCAGCGGCAGGTCCAGCGTCGGCCCCGGCTCGGCCGGACCGCTCGGCAGATTCCACCGGGTCAGCGCTTCGCAGGTGAGGTGATGCCAGGACTCGACGGCGTGCATCGGCTGGGCGGGCTTGGCGAACGGCCAGCGCAGCAGGAAGCTGCGCCCATCGTCCCGGTAGCCCGCCGACGGCACGCCGGCCAGGCGGAACACCAGCGCGCTGGACAGGGAATCCGGCAGCAGCAGGCCGCGGGCGCGGCGGCCTTGCGCACCCAGCCCCCGGCGGTGCGCGCTGACGGCCGCCCGGTCCGGGCCCACCTTGCCTCGCATGGGAATGAAATCCAGCTTGTCCACGCCATCGAGCAGATCGCGGGCCCAGGGACGGGCGCAGAGGACCAGGGGGAGACCGCTTGCGGCCAGGGCGCGCAGGCTGGGCAGGCTCATGCAGACATCGCCCACCCAGTTGGGCAGGCGGACATACAGGCAACTGATATCGGACATGGAAGGGCGCACGGGCGCGGATAGGGCTAAGGGGGCGGGGACGGCGCGCACGCGCGCAGCCGGTACAATCCTGGGCACAATTGTATAAAAGCGAGTGATCCCTTTGAATTCTGCCGCACGGAATGCGCCAGCGGGCTCCCAACCCGTCAAATCCGAACTCTGGTCCCGGATCTACAGCCGCGTGGGTTCCTATTGGAAGGGTTTGTTGGCGGCTGTCCTGCTAATGGCGGGCGCCGCAGCCACGCAGCCTGTGCTGGCGGTCATCATGAAGCCCCTGCTCGATGGCGGTTTCTCGGGCGCCAAACCGTATTACGTCTGGGCGCTGCCGCTGGCGGTCGTCGGCCTGATCCTGCTGCGCGGCATCTGCAACTTCTTCAGCGACTACCTGCTGGCCTGGGTGGCCAACAACGTGCTGCTCGGCATGCGGCGCGACATGTTCGAGCGCCTGCTGGGCCTGCCCGACGCGGACTTCAAGCGCGGCGACACCGGCCGCCTCCTGAACCGCTTCACCATCGACGCCGGCAACGTTACTGGTTACGCCACCGACGTCATCACGGTGCTGGTGCGCGAAACCCTGGTGGTCATCGCCCTGATCTGCGTCCTGCTCTATATGTCGTGGGTGCTGACGCTGATCATCCTGGTTATGCTGCCGGTCTCGGTCATGATCTCGCGCTTTTTCATCAAGCGCCTGCGCCGCATCAACCGTGAAACCGTCAACATGAATGCCGAGCTGACCCGCGTGGTCGGCGAAGGCATCGACGGCCAGCGCGTCATCAAGCTGTTCGACGGCTACGAAGTCGAACGCGGCCGTTTCGATTTCGTCAGCCGACGCCTGCGCCGCTTCGCCATGCGCACGGCCACCGCCGACGCGGCCCTGACCCCGCTGACCCAGGTCTGCATCTCCATCTCGGTGGGCGCGGTCATCGCCGTGGCGCTCAGTCAGGCCAACAGCGGTTCGCTCACCGTGGGCAGCTTCGCCTCGTTCATGGCCGCGCTGGCCCAGATCTTCGACCCCATCAAGCGCCTCACCAACGTGGCCGCCCGCATGCAGAAGATGCTGGTGTCGGCCGAAAGCGTGTTCACGCTGATCGACCAGGTGCCGGAAAACGACACCGGCACCAAGGAACTGCCTGAACCCGTCCGCGGCAAGGTCGAATTCCGCAACGTGTCGCATCGCTTTCCCGATGCCGACCGCGACACGGTCAACGACATTTCCTTCGTGGTCGAACCCGGCCAGACCGTCGCCCTTGTGGGCCGGTCCGGCAGCGGCAAGACCACGCTGGTCAACATGCTGCCTCGCTTCGTGCTGGCCGATAGTGGCCAGATCCTCGTGGACGACGTGCCCGTCGACGACCTGACGCTGCGCAGCCTGCGCTCGCACCTGTCGCTGGTCAGCCAGGACGTCGTGCTGTTCGACGACACCATCGCGGCTAACGTCGGCTACGGCGCGCTGGGCAAGTCCAGCGAGCAAAAAGTGCGCGACGCGCTCGCCGCCGCCAACCTGCTCGAGTTCGTTGAAGGCCTGCCGCAGGGCATCAACACGCCGGTGGGCGAAAACGCTGCGCGCCTGTCCGGCGGCCAGCGCCAGCGCCTGGCGATTGCGCGCGCGCTCATCAAGAACGCACCCATCCTGATCCTGGACGAAGCCACGTCCGCGCTCGACAACGAATCCGAACGCCAGGTGCAGGCCTCGCTGGAGCGCCTGATGAAGGGCCGCACCACGCTGGTCATCGCGCACCGCCTGTCCACCGTGCAGAACGCCGACCGCATCATCGTGTTGGACGCCGGACGGATCGTCGAACAGGGGCCGCACGCCGAACTCCTGGCAGCCGACGGCCTGTACGCCTCGCTGTACAAGATGCAGTTCCGGGAAGACTGAGCCGTCGCGCGTCGTTCCCCAGCCGCCGCCCTTCGGGGCGGTTTTTAATTGCCGAAGTTCCTGTTTGCCAATCCCGTGGTTTGCCGGAAAATGGCCCCAGCCCGTGCGTAGCGGGCTGGGCGGCGTCCCAGGCGCTTCGGCCCGCCATGCAACCAGGAGCGCTCCATGGCCCTGCCTTCCGAAGGCAATCAAGTCCTTAACGTCGTCGTTCTGCTCGGCGCAGCGGTGATTGCCGTCCCTTTGTTCAAGCGCCTCGGGCTGGGCTCGGTCCTGGGCTATCTGGCCGCCGGTCTGGCGATCGGCCCCTTCGGCATCGGCTTTTTCTCCGATCCCAAATCCATCCTGCACGTCGCGGAACTTGGCGTGGTGATGTTTCTGTTCATCATTGGCCTGGAAATGCAGCCGTCGCGCCTATGGAAGTTGCGCGGCGAGATCTTCGGGCTGGGTGTCGCGCAGGTCCTGGTCTGCGGCGCGCTGCTCACGGGCGTGGGCTTGCTGGCCGGCCTGTCGGGCGCCGCCGCGTTCATGGCGGCAATGGGCTTTGTGCTGTCGTCCACGGCCATCGTGATGCAGATCCTGGCCGAGCGCGACGAGACCACCAGCGCGCAGGGCCAGCGCATCGTCTCCATCCTGCTGCTCGAAGATCTGGCGATCGTCCCGCTGCTGGCGCTGGCAGCATTGTTGGCGCCCGCGGGCAGCGGCAGCGATGGCGATCCCTGGTTGCAGGCTGCCATCGCGGTCGGCTGCATTCTGGCGCTGCTGGCCGCCGGCCGGTGGCTGCTCAATCCGCTGTTCCGCCTGCTGGCCGCGGCGCACGCGCGCGAAGTCATGACAGCGGCGGCATTACTCGTCGTGCTGGGCGCGGCGCTGCTGATGGAACTGGGCGGACTTTCCATGGCCATGGGCGCATTCCTGGCGGGCGTCCTGCTGTCCGAGTCCACGTTCCGCCATCAGCTCGAGGCAGAGATCGAACCCTTTCGCGGCATCCTCCTGGGCCTTTTCTTCCTGGGCGTGGGCATGTCGCTGGACCTGTTGGCCGTGGCGCGCGAATGGCCGCTCATCCTGGCGGGCGTCGTCGTCTTCATGGCCGTCAAGTCCGTGGGCGTGTATGTCGTGGCGCGGCTGCTTCGCGCAACGCATGCCGAAGCGATCACCCGCTGCGCGTTGCTTGCGCAAGGCGGCGAATTCGCCTTCGTGCTCTACAGCGCGGCGGCGGAAAAAGGCATCTTCGATGCGCATACCGGCGCGGTGCTGACCGCGGTCGTCATCATTTCCATGGCGCTCACGCCGCTCTGCGTCCTGGCGCTGCGCTGGCTGTTGCCCAAGCCCGTGCCCTCCATGGACGGCGTGGACGTGGCCCGGGACTTGGACGGTTGCGCGCTGATCGTGGGTTTTGGCCGTTTCGGCCAGATCGTGACCCAGGCGATGCTGGCCCGCGGGGTCAAGGTATCCATCCTCGACACCGATACCGACGCGATTCGCGCTGCGGCGAAATGGGGCGTCAAGGTGTATTACGGGGACGGTACGCGTGCCGACATGCTGCGTTCGGCGGGCGCCGAGAATGCCTGCGCCATCCTCGTGTGCATCAACGACCCGCGAGCCGCCACGCATATGGTGCAACTCATCAAGTCCGAATTTCCGCTGGTGCGCCTGGTGGTGCGGGCCTACGACCGCATTCATTCGCTGGCGCTCGCCCGCGAGGGCGTGGATTTCCAGGTCCGCGAAACGCTGGAATCGGCGCTGGTGTTCGGCGAAGCGGCGTTGCGCGCCATCGGCGTGCCCCCGGACGAGGCCGAGGAGGTCATCCAGGACGTCCGGCAACGCGACACCGAACGCTTCGACCTCGAGGTGGCGGGCGGGCTGTTCGCCGGCCGCTCATTGCTCTACGGAAATATGACTGGTCAACCGGATGGCATAAACGACCGGCCGGACCGCGAAACCGGCGACGCCGCCGCAAGTCCATCCGCCTGACGGTTGTTTTTCGGCGCGCATTTCGGCTTCTTTGCATTACTTTACGCATCATTTCACGCGCAAAATCAAACGGCTAGGGTAGATTAATCCGCATGACGCTTCACTCAGGAAGCGCTTTTTGCCAGGGGGCTGCCATGCTGCAAACGGACCGTAATTCGACCACGTCGCACGTCATCGGAATCGAGCTTGCCCGGCGTCAGGCCATGACGCTTCGCTGCGGGTTCTCGGGTGTGCTGACGCGCCAGTTGATGGCGCAGGCCGGCGCGGTGGGGCCCGCATGGGCCATCAACGCCCACCGCGAAACCGACAAGGCGCGCGGCGCCAAGGCCTTTCCCTTCCGCATCGCCGCCGCAGTCTCCTGAAATTCGGCTCGGGCGCGCCGCGCCCGTCACCAGCTTCGCGCCGCGCCCGTCACCAGCTTCGCGCCGCGCCCGTCTCCAGGTTCGCGCCGCGCCCGTCGCCAGCTTTGCGCCGCGTCACCTGCGGCCCCGTCCCGCCATCAATACCGCCACCCGCGCTGATCGCCGCCCACGGTTCCGTGCCCCGGGCGGCGATGCCTTGCGCCCGGCATCGGACACCGGCATCATCATGCAGAACTTGCAGATGAACTACGCCACCCCGAACGCCATCGCGAAGGAGCGCCGTATTGAAATCCCGCGGGATCGTGCACCGCACGCTGTACGCGCTGGCCGGCCTCGTCGCCATCGGTATCTGTGCAGCGGCCATTTCCCTGTTATGGATGGATCGCCGCGTCACGTGGGAAGCCGCCTACGTATCGGCCCGCAACCTGGCCAGCGTGCTCGCCGCGGACATCGGCCGCACGTTGCACGTCTACGACCTTTCGCTGCAAGGCGTGGTCGAGCGCCTGCAAGACCCCGGCATTGCCGACCTCGACCCGCAATCGCTGCACCGGTTCCTCTTCGACCGTTCAGCCACGGCCGCGTATCTGGGCGCCATCGTCGTGCTCGACGCCCAAGGCAACATACGCTACGACTCGCTGGCCTTGACGCCGCCCAAGCTCAATTTCGCTGACCGCGATTACTTCCAGGTCCACCGGGACGCCGACGACACGGGACTCTTCGTCAGCCGGCCGTACAACAGCCGCTTGCGCGGCGGCGATGAAAGCATCGCCATCAGCCGGCGCATCACCAACCCCGATGGCAGTTTCGGCGGCGTGGTGGCCGGGTCCCTGCGTACGGCATATTTCCGCGACCGCTTTGCCGAAGTGTCCATCGGTCCGCACGATGCCATCACGGTCTTTCGCAACGACGGCGCCGTTCTCTTGCGCAATCCGTATTCCAGCGCCGACGCCGGCAGCGGCATCGACGTGCCGCTCGACTTCCAGCAATACCTGATCGGCCGCGAGGGCGCATTTGTCGGCGTGCTGTCGCACGACGGCGTCAATCGGCTCTATGCGTTCGACGCCATCGAGCGCACGCCGCTCGTGATCGACGTTGCGCTGGCCGTCGATGACCTGCTTGAACCGTGGGTCCGGCGCGCCGCGCTGATCGTGCCGATCACGCTGGCGCTCTTTGCCTCGGTCATGGCACAGATCGTCCTCTTCAGGCGCGAGATGCGCTGGCGGCAGGCATTCGAAGCACAGTTGGCGCGTCAGGCGCAGACAGACGGGCTGACCGGCATCGCCAACCGGCGCACCTTCGACGACACACTGCAAGTGGAATGGGCGGCCGCGCGGCGCGATCGCACGCCGTTGTCATTGCTGTTTCTGGATGCCGATCACTTCAAGCGCTACAACGATCGGTATGGCCACCAGGAAGGCGACGTGCTGCTCCGGACGCTGGCCCTCACATTCCAGAAAATGGCCCGCCGCCCGCGCGACCTGGCGGCCCGTTACGGGGGCGAGGAATTCGTGGTGCTGCTGCCCGATACCGGCCTCGAACAAGCACAGGACATTGCCGAAGGCATCCGGCGCGCGGTCGCGGAGCTGGCCGTTGCGCATGAGGACAACGAAGGCGGCATCGTCACCGTCAGCATCGGCGTGGCCACGGCCTTGCCACACGGAGACGACGGTTCGGCGGCGCTTGTGGAAGCCGCCGACGCCGCGGTGTACCAGGCGAAGGCATCCGGCCGCAACTGCGTGGCTGCGGCGTCCGGCGTGATAACCGCGCCGGCATGAAAAAGCCCCGCCGCACCTTCAGGTGGCGGCGGGGCGATGCGCAGTGTCGGGTATTGAAGCGGCCTTTAGCGGCCCATCACCACGGCCTGCAAACGGGTCTGGGCCTGCTGCACATTCTTGGCCTGTGCATTCATCTCTTGCAGCAGCTTGTTCAGCTCGGCCTGCACGGCAGGGTCCGTCACGGACACGCTGTTGCCGGAGATCTCGATCTTCGACTTGTTCGCTTCGACGTAATCGGCAACCTTCAGGGCGACGTCGTAGGTGGCGTTGATCTGCGGCAGCACATCGGCAAACGTATCAGCCGGCAGGGTGATGGTCTTCTCGTAAGCCTTGTCGTACACGACCTTCAGGTCTTCAGGTTGCTTGAGCTGGGCGCGCGCCGCGTCGGCCTTGGCACGGTGTTCCTTCAGCGCCGCATTCATGTCGTTCAGACCGGCACGAACCGTCTTCAGGTCCTCGCGACGCGACACGATATCGTTCACCGAGCGCACCTGACCCTTCTGCAGAATCCCCGACAACGGCTTGACCGAGGCGTCCATGCCCGCGTTGAAGTCGGTGATCACCGCGTATTGGGCCGCGTAATCGCCAAACGACTTCTTTTCTTCATCCGTCAGTTTCGGCACGCGCACGCCCGGCTTGTCCACGATGCGCGTTTGCAGGAACTGCGTGAACGCGGCGCGCTGTTCGGGCTCCTTGTCGCCGCAGGCGGCCAGCACCAGCGGCAGGGCCGCGATCAGCACCAGGAACGGACGGAATAGGGACTTCATTGCAATGACCTCCGATTGACTAGGGAAAAGCGCCGAGGCGGTTACCCACCCGGCAAAGCGCCCGCAGCTTATCGATAACCCTTAGTCGCCGCCATCGGTTTCAGAATTCATTGCAAACGAAGCGTTAAGTCACAAAATCCATACATATCGAGTTGAAGCGTATGGGCGAATCAGGTAGGCCTCGTCACATTCGCCATCGCATTGCACGGGCAGCGCGGTGAAGAACGGCTCGCCGTGCGGTTCACAGCCCGGCTCGCCGGCCAGGATGTGGTCTTCAACGGCGTCACGTTTGCGCCGCGTGACCTCTTGGATCTCGTGAAGCAAGAAATAAAAAAGCCGCGCAAACGTGCGCGGCTCTTCATTTGGTCCGATGACTAGGCATTCATCTGATGCCGTCATACCAGGATGATGTCGTACTTCTCCTGAGAGTACGTCGCTTCCACTTCCAGCGACACCCGCTTGCCCACGAAGTCACCCAGCATCGCCAGGTGCTGGCTTTCCTCTTCCAGAAAAAGGTCGACCACTTCCTGCGAAGCCAGAATGCGAAACTCCTTCGGGTTGAACTGCCGTGCTTCTCGCAGAATCTCCCGCAGGATTTCGTAGCAGACCGTGCGCGGCGTGCGCACATTGCCGCGCGACTCGCACATGGGGCAGGGCTCACAAAGCTGATGCGCCAGCGAATCGCGCGTGCGCTTGCGCGTCATTTCAACCAGACCCAGCTGCGTAAAGCCATTGACCGTCATGCGGGTCCGATCGCGTGACAGCGCCTTCTTCAGTTCCGCCAGCACCGTGTCACGGTGTTCCTGTTCCTCCATGTCAATGAAGTCCAGGATCACGATGCCACCCAGGTTCCGCAAACGCAGCTGGCGCGCGATCGCCTGCGCAGCCTCGAGGTTGGTCTTGAAGATCGTGTCATCGAAATTGCGGCCGCCCACAAAGCCACCCGTGTTGACGTCCACCGTCGTCAACGCTTCCGTCTGGTCGATGATCAGATAGCCGCCCGACTTCAAGTCGACCCGGCGCGACAGTGCGCGCGCAATCTCGTCATCCACATTCGCCGTATCGAACAAGGGCCGTTCGCCGCTGTAATGCTGAATGCGGTCCACCACCGACGGCGTGTAGACACGCGCCCATTCCAGCATCGCGGCAGTCGTCGTCCGCGAATCGACCAGAATCGACCCGGTATCGGGCCCGACCATGTCACGCAGCACGCGCTGCGCCAGCGTCAGGTCCTGGTGCAACAACGCGGGGGCGGGCTGTGTGCGGGCCGACGCCTGCACACTCGTCCACAGCTTGCGCAGATACTCCACGTCCGCCGTCAGCTCAGCGTCATTGGCGCCCTCGGCCTGCGTGCGCACGATGAACCCGCCTTTTTCATCAGACGGCATCAACGCTTGCAGACGTTCCCGGAGCTGGATGCGTTCCGACTCCGAATCGATCTTTTGCGAAATCCCGATATGCGGATCGTGCGGCAGGTACACCAGCATCCGCCCCGCCATACTGATCTGCGTGGAAAGCCGCGCGCCCTTGGTGCCAAGCGGATCCTTGACGACCTGCACCATCAGGGTCTGTCCCTCAAAAATCAGCTTTTCAATCGGCGTTGGCGTCAGCCCTTGACTGCGTTCGGCGCGATTTTCACGAAGGTCCGCAATATGGATGAACGCCGCACGCTCCAGCCCAATGTCGATAAAGGCGCTCTGCATTCCTGGCAGCACCCGGACGACCCGCCCCAGATAAATGTTGCCGACGTGGCCCCGTTGAATGCTTCGTTCGACGTGCAGCTCCTGAACCGAACCTTGTTCCACCAGCGCAACGCGGGTTTCGAACGGGGTGACGTTGATCAGGATGTCTTCGCTCATGGCGATCGCAGGGGGCATAACGGGTCTGTCTCCAATGAGATGCGGCGTACAGGCGAATAGTAAACGTACATGCTAGCCCCGCCATCAGGGGCTGCCGCCCTCTATATATATAGGGAAGACCGTTCGCAGGCCATGCCGCTGTCGACGGAGCAGGGCAGATCGGCCGGAAACCGCAGAGACCAACAACAATTTTGCGACGCCGCCATGACAGCGCAAAATTCTGTGCTATAGTCTCGCTCCTTCGCAGCTCACACAGTTTTTGAGACGCGAAGCCAAGCAAGTGCAACAGGCGAGGCGGGGCATCCCGACATCACCTGCCGCAACGGCAATCAGAAATGAGCGCTCCGCGATTATTGCAAAGATCGGCGCAAATTAGGCAAAAGCCAGTTGCAAGATCTGCAAAAATTGTGCTATAGTCTTGGGCTTGGCAGTTGCTGAAAAATTAGGGTTTACCCTGACGTTCGATAGCTGCTAGGGCAGGACGAAAGTCCTGGCGAGACCTGAAGAGGTCGCGGAAAGAAAGCGAAGCAAAATGCGCAGCTGACTTGACAAGCGATAAAAACTTCTTCATAATCTCGTTTCTCTGCTGCAACGACAGCGACGACGCGAAAGCGAAGTTGGTCGTAGTTGAAGGCGGAAACCAGTAGTACAGAATTTAGCAGTACCGCTCTTTAACAATTAAACAACCGATAAGTGTGGGCGCTTGATGCGAGTGCAGCGGTTTGGGTTTTGGCCTAGATCGCAAGCACAAGAAATCAAGTGCTCACTAGAAGTGAAGTATCTTAGACGTCAAGTTTAAGAACATACCTCACTTCCTTTGAGTAGCGACGTATGACCTGGTTTGGATTTATCCGGACCAAGAATACGAAACAAATACAGAGATTAAACTGAAGAGTTTGATCCTGGCT
>NZ_JAHUWQ010000004.1:0-558196 GCF_019218915.1 Achromobacter sp. ACM05 | reverse complement strand
CCATCCCGAACAGGACAGTGAAACGCCTTTGCGCCGATGATAGTGGACGGACGTCTGTGAAAGTAGGTCATCGTCAGGCTTTTATTGCTCAAAACCCCGCAGGTATCCCCTGCGGGGTTTTGTCTTTAGTGAGAGACCAGGCCGTTGCGCTGGAGGTTGATTGCGCGATTGGCGCGAACCCTTCCGCGGCTGTAAGCGCCAGGTCCCATTGCAGTAAACCGTAGTGCCCAACAGTGTCAAAGCGGCACTTAAGTAAGACCCAAGATTCGTAAGACCCAAGATTCGAACGATTGACCCTGGTGTCAATTGCTCAAGCAGCTACGCTTGACGACCATAGCAAGGTGGTACCACTCCTTCCCATCCCGAACAGGACAGTGAAACGCCTTTGCGCCGATGATAGTGGACGGACGTCTGTGAAAGTAGGTCATCGTCAAGCTCTTATCCTCAAAGCCCCACCGGTACCCGGTGGGGCTTTGTCTTTGGTGCGTCACTGGCCTGCAAGCCGCGCCAATGCTGAATGTGCCCAAATAACAACGCGCGTGGGCGGGGTGGCTTTGTGCGGTAAGATTGTTCGAGTCAATTCGTTGGAGCGTTATCGTGAGTGATCCCCAGACCCCCGTGCCCGGTACGACATTGGACCTTCGCACGTTGACCCACGTGGCCTATGGCTTGTATGCCTTGGGCTTTCTGACGAGTGGATTTCTGGGCATTGCCACGATCGCGGCTGTTGTGCTCATGTATCTCAAGCGGTCTGACGCGGCCGGCACCGTCTACGCCGGCCATTTCGACTGGCTGCTGCGTACGTTCTGGTGGGCGTTGCTGTGGCTTGCCATCAGTGGGATCGCGACGCTCATCTTCATCGGCTGGATCGGCGTGGCGGCAACCATTGTGTGGGTGCTGTATCGCCTGATACGCGGTTGGCTGTCGCTGCTGGAAGGCACTGCGCCCACGTCTTACGCCTGAGTCCAGGCTGTACCCTCGGAAAGGCCGGCATTGATGCCGGCCTTTTTGCATGCGCCTCGTGTGACGCAGGAGAACTTGCGCGCGGATGTTCCTTGGCTCGCGTGTGCACTCAATGGAATCGGAAAGGACGCGGGCGGCCGCCTTGTTTAGGAGCGGGGCGCTGAGCGTCGATTTAGTTGAGTGCGACGCGCCGGACGCATTCAGAGGCGGCGCGTGCGCCTATCGACGTTGCGTGTGCCGGAGGGGCCATTGAAGTGCGTGAGCATGCAGCTTGTCGGCTTGCAAAGGCGCACCAGTGCTGACGATCAGGCGATGGCGTCGCTATTGAAATCGGGCGGAGATGTCCACGGACGTGGCAATGGGGAACTGCGAGGAGGGGCTTGCTTGGTGGCGTCGAGCTCGCCCGGCCGTAAGCCAGGGCGTCGCGACAATCCAAAGGCAGGGACGTACGCCGTACGCCCTTTGCCTGCTTACTTCAGATGTGCGTTGACCAGTTTGGTCAGTTCGAACATCGTGACCTGATCCTTGCCGAAGATCGGGCGCAGCTTGGCATCGGCGTTGATGTTGCGCTTGTTGCTGGCATCTTGCAGGTTGTGCTTCTTGATGTATTCCCAGATCTTCTTGGTGACCTCGGTACGCGGCACGGCTTCCGAGCCGATGACAGCGGCCAATTCGGCGCTGGGGGTCAGCGGCTTCATGAATGCAGCGTTCGGCTTGCGCGCGGTCGCGGGTTTGGAGGTTGTGGCCATAATGCGGCGCTCCTTCTCTGGCTGTTGGAAAAATTGTCCTGCGGCCGGAGCATAACGTGTCTCTACAGTAAAGACAAAGGCATTTATCCTCTGTAGCAACTAAAATGCACCGACTGTCCCCTCTCTCACGTCATTCTGTAACGTCCTATGTACGCACGTTCTCCGTTGGAATCGATTCGGCTTTTTCATGACGAATTGACGGCGCTCCGGCGCGATTTGCATGCCCATCCAGAACTCGGTTTTGAAGAGGTCAGAACGTCCGGCATCGTCGCGGGTGCGCTGGAAGCGTTGGGCATCGAAGTGCACCGCGGTATCGGAAAAACCGGCGTGGTGGGCGTGATCCGCGGCAAGCGCTGCGACAGCGGCCGCATGATTGGATTGCGGGCCGACATGGACGCGCTGCCCATGACGGAAGACAACACGTTCGGCCACAAGTCGACCAAGCCGGGACTGATGCACGGATGCGGGCACGATGGTCATACCGCAGTGCTGATCGGCGCGGCGAAGTACCTGGCGCAGACCCGCAACTTTGATGGCACGGCAGTGTTGATTTTCCAGCCGGCCGAAGAAGGACGCGGCGGTGCGCGCGCCATGCTGGAAGACGGTTTGTTCGACACGTTCCCTTGCGATGCGATCTATGCCTTGCACAACTGGCCGGGCCTCAAACCTGGCACGATCGGCATCAACCCCGGACCGATGATGGCGGCGGCCGACCGCTTCGAGATCCTGATCACGGGGCGGGGCGGTCACGGTGCGCATCCCTATCAGACGATCGATCCGGTAACGATTGCGGGTCAGATCATCACCGCGTTGCAGACCATCGTATCGCGCAATGTGAATCCGCTGGATTCGGCGGTGCTGTCGATCGGGTCGGTGCAGACCGGGCATCCGGGCGCGATGAGCGTGATTCCGCGCGAGGCGCGCATGGTGGGCACGGTGCGCACGTTTCGTAAGTCCGTGCAGGAGATGGTCGAGACGCGGATGCGCGAGCTGGTGAGTGCCATCGCCGGCGCTTTTGGCGGCACCGCTGAAGTGGTGTACGAGCGCATCTACCCCGCGACGCTGAATACACCGCAGCACGCCAACCTGGTGGCCGACATCGCGACCGAGATGATCGGCAAGGAAAACGTGGTGCGCGACCTGGTACCCTCGATGGGTTCCGAAGACTTTTCATTCATGTTGCAGGCCAAGCCGGGCGCCTACTTCCGTCTTGGCCAAGGCGGCGCCGATTCCGGTTGCCTGCTGCACAACCCGCATTTCGATTTCAACGATGCCGTCATTCCCCTGGGCAGTGCAATGTTCTGCGCGCTTGCTGAACGGGGCATGCCGCTGGCAGATTAAGAAGCCTTCCATGTCTACTCAAAGCACGACTCAACTCACCATCACCCGCCCCGACGACTGGCATCTGCATTTGCGCGATGGCGCGGCGCTTGAAGCCGTGGTCGGCGACACGGCGCGCCAGTTCGCGCGCGCAATCATCATGCCGAACCTGAAGCCGCCGGTCACGACGACGGAACAGGCTTTGGCCTATCGAGGCCGCATCCTGGAAGCGCTTGGCAAGTCGGGCGTCAATCCGGCTTCGTTCACGCCCCTGATGACGCTGTACCTGACCGACAACACGCCCGCTGAAGAGATTGTGCGCGCGCATGAGTCGGGCCATGTCTACGCCGTCAAGCTGTATCCCGCCGGCGCCACGACCAACTCGGACGCGGGCGTGACCGATCTGCTGGGCAAATGCACGAAGGCGCTGGAAGCCCTGCAGAAATGCGGTATGCCGCTGTTGGTGCATGGCGAAGTGACGGATCCGTCGATTGACGTGTTCGATCGCGAAGCCATTTTCGTGGAGCGTGTGATGAAGCCGTTGCGGCGCGCCTTCCCCGCCCTGAAGGTCGTGTTCGAACACATCACGACCAAGGAAGGCGCGGAGTACGTTCGCGATGCGGAAGGTCCGATTGCCGCGACGATCACGCCGCAGCACATGCTCTACAACCGCAATGCCATCTTCCAGGGCGGCGTGCGGCCCCACTGGTATTGCCTGCCGATTTTGAAGCGCGAGACGCACCGTCTTGCGCTGGTCGAGGCGGCGACCAGCGGCAGCCCGCGTTTTTTCCTGGGCACGGATAGCGCGCCGCACGCGCGCGGTCTGAAGGAACATGCCTGCGGCTGTGCTGGCTGCTACACCGCATTGCATGCCATGGAGCTTTATGCGACCGCGTTCGAGGCGGCCGGCAAGCTCGACAAGCTGGAAGGGTTTGCCAGCTTCCATGGCCCCGACTTCTACGGTCTGCCTCGCAATACCGGCACGTTGACGCTGTCGCGCGAGACCTATCAGGTGCCGGAAGAGTTGGCGTTCGGCAACACGACGCTGGTCCCGCTGGCGGCGGGCGAGGCGCTGGAGTGGCGCGCTCACGTCTGAGGACGATCGCGGCTGGCGCCGCATGCAAATGAAAAAGGGGTGAGCGGCTGTGCCGTTCACCCCTTTTTTCCGCCGCGCGGACTATCTATATATAGCAGTCACGTCAAAGCGTGCCATCGCGCCGCGCTTCCAGCAGTTCCCAGCGCGCAAACTTCTCTTCGAGTTCAGTTTCGAGCTTGGCGAGTTCGCCGTTGATGCGGTCGACCTCGGCCGGCGCATCGCGGTAGAGGCTGCCGTCAGCAAGTTGGCCGGCCAATTCAGCTTGCTTCGCTTCGAGCGCGGCAATCGCGTCCGGCAGGCCTTCGAGTTCGCGCAGGTCCCAGGCGTTGATCTTGCCAGCCTTCGCAGGCTTGGGCCGCGCCGCCTTTGCTCGTGCGGCGCCGTCGTCGGCGGGTTTCGCGGCCTTGTCGGCCTCGGCCTGCGGAGCGACAGGCGCCGGGCGCTGTGCGACCCATTCGTCGTAGCCGCCCACGTAATCGCGCCAGTGGCCGTCGCCTTCGTAGGCGATCGTCTGCGTGACCACGTTGTTGAGGAAGGCGCGATCGTGGCTGACGAGCAGCACGGTGCCTGCGTATTCCTGCAGCAGTTCTTCCAGCAACTCCAGCGTTTCGATGTCCAGATCGTTGGTGGGCTCGTCCAGCACCAGCACGTTGGCCGGCCGGGCAAAGAGCCGCGCCAACAGCAGGCGAGCGCGTTCGCCGCCGGACAGGCTGCGCACCGGTGATCCGGCGCGCGCCGGCGAGAAGAGAAAATCGCCCAGGTAGGTCATCACATGCTTGCGCACGCCGCCGATCTCGACCCATTCGCTCCCCGGACTGATGATGTCGACGAGCGAAGCGTTTTCGTCGAGCTGCGCGCGCATCTGGTCGAAGTAGGCGACGGCGACGTTGGTGCCCAGGCGCGTCGCGCCGCTATCGGGCTGCAGTTCACCCAGGATGAGCTTGAGCAGTGTGGTCTTGCCTGCGCCGTTGGGGCCGATGATGCCGATGCGGTCGCCGCGCAGAAGGGTTGTGGAATAGTCGTCGACCACGATCTTGTCGCCGAAGCGCTTGCTGACGTGTTCGAGTTCGGCCACGAGTTTGCCGGAGCGTTGGCCTTCGGCCAGCGCCAGCGACACGTTGCCCACGCGCTCGCGGCGTTCGGCGCGCTGCACGCGCAGGCTTTCCAGGCGACGCACCCGGCCTTCATTGCGGGTGCGGCGGGCTTCCACGCCCTTGCGGATCCAGACTTCTTCCTGTGCCAGCAGTTTGTCGAAACGCGCCTGCTCGAGCCTTTCGGACTCGAGCCATTGGGCCTTGCGCTCCTGCCACTGCGAGAAGTTGCCCGGGAAGCTCAGGAGGCGTCCGCGATCGAGTTCGACGATGCGAGTGGTGACGGCGTCCAGGAACCGGCGATCGTGGGTGATGATGACTGCGGCGCCTTTCCAGGCGCGCAGCATGTCCTCCAGCCAGGCGATGCCTTCGAAGTCCAAATGGTTGGTGGGCTCGTCGAGCAGCAGCAGATCCGGCTCGTCGATCAGGGCGCGGGCAAGCGCGACGCGTTTACGCGTGCCGCCGGACAGGCCGGCGATCTGCACGTCGGCGGGCAGGCCCAGCTTTTCGATGACGGCGCGCGCGCGCGAGGGGCGCTGCCAGTCTTCGTGGTCGCCATCTGCATTGCATACGACGTCAAAGACAGTGGCATTGTCGTCGAGCTCGGGTTCCTGTTCGACGGTGGCCACTCGCAGACTCGAGCTGCGCGCGATTGCGCCGTCGTCGGGCTGTGTGCGGCCGTCGAGCAGTCTGAGGAGCGAGGACTTCCCTGCGCCGTTGCGGCCGATGAGGCCGATGCGCTCGCCGGACTGGATGGCGAAGTCGGCATGGTCCAGCAGTGGATGGTGCCCATATGCGAGCTGGACGTCGGTCAGGGTGATGAGAGTTTCGAGGGCCATGTAGTGTTGGTGTCTGCGGCATCTAAGCGGATCAGCGCGTATTGTCGCAGGAACCCGCCCCGAGGTTCTTGCGGGCGCCCTGGGGACAGAGCGGACGGCTGTAATAGAATACGCGCTGCAAGATGGGTCGGACGATCGCGGTGGGTGCAAGCCCATCGAGGAAGGTCCGGACTCCACAGGGCAGGGTAACGGCTAACGGCCGTCCGGTCGTGTCTTCGGGCATGGCTGAGGAATAGGACCACAGAGACGAGACTGCGGCGCGGGCGCGCTATGCGCGCACTGATACGGCCATCTCCGTATTGCGCCGTCCGGCGACGGGCGGCGGCATCGCAGGGTGAAACGCGGCAACCTCTATCCGGAGCAACATCAAATAGGCATGCGTGCGGCCTCACGGCCGTGAAGGGCGGCTCCGTCCGAGCATGCGGGTAGATGGCTAGAGCGGCTCAGCAATGATCCGCGCAGAGGAATGATCGTCCGCCAGGGCAACCTGGTGTACAGAATCCGGCCTATAGACCCGTCTTGCACTGAATTTTCCCGGCGCGCGCGGATCTGTACGAGGCCGCGCGGCCGTCTGGCGCCCACCGCGCCAGTTGGTTGCCACTTCCAGGGTCGCCCATTTGGCGGGAAGCCTCGCCAATGGGAAGGATCGACCCAGCCCCAGGCGGTAAACCGCAATCGTTAGGCGCTACTTCTTAAGTAGGACTTTTAGAGTATGTCGCAACCTCCTGATTTATTGGGAGGTTTTTCTTTTTGCGAATTTACAAGTTGATCTAAGTCCTTGTTGTGATTGAAAAAATTGCAACCGCTCGCTTGACCGCCCCTTTCCCATACCGTAGAGTGGGAAATAGTAGGAAATTGTGCAATTAAGTGGGGTAAATGTGGTGTTTCAGGGAAGCAGCGCGCTCACGCTGGATGCCAAGGGACGGATCTCCATTCCGACCCGGCATCGTGACGCGCTCATGTCGCAGGCCGAAGGCCGGCTGACCCTGACCCGCCATCCCGACGGCTGCCTGCTGGTGTATCCGCGACCGGAGTGGGAAAAGAAGCGCGAGCAGATCGCCGCTTTTCCGATGACGGCCCGCGCGCTGCAGCGGCTGTTGCTGGGCAACGCTCAGGACGTGGAACTGGACGGCTCCGGCCGGGTCCTGATCGCTCCTGAACTGCGCAACGCTTCCGGTATGACGCGCGATGTGATGCTGCTCGGTCTGGGCTCTCACTTCGAGCTGTGGGACGCCGCTACCCTGGCTAGCCGAGAGGCTGAAGACTTGGCCAAGGGTATGCCGGACGTGTTGAACCAGTTTTCGTTCTGACAGAGTTATGGAATTCGAACATCGGCCCGTCCTCCTGGCGCCGACGGTGGACGCGCTTTTGCTGCCCGGTTTCGGCGGCAAGGGTGCGGCACGGTCGCAGCCGCAGGATGGGCAGGATGTGGCTACGCGAATCGAAAGCGGCGTCTTCGTAGACGGCACTTTCGGCCGGGGCGGCCACAGCCGCGAGTTGCTTGGCCGGTTGGGCAAGCACGCCCGGCTGGTCGTGTTTGACAAGGACCCGCAAGCCATTGCGGTCGCCAACGCGCTGGCGGCCGAGGATGCGCGGGTCACTGTGGTGCATGGGGGCTTTGCCACCATGGCCGAAGAATTGCAGCAGCGCGGCATCGGCAAGGTCGATGGCGTGATGCTGGATCTGGGCGTTTCGTCGCCTCAGATCGACGATGCCGAGCGCGGTTTCTCGTTCATGCGAGACGGCCCGCTCGATATGCGGATGGACACCACTCGTGGTCCCACGGTGGCGGATTGGCTGGCGCAAGCCAGTGTGGATGAGATGCGGGAGGTCATAGCGGATTATGGCGAAGAACGGTTTGCTTTTCAGGTTGCAAAGGCGATTGCTGCTCGCCGCGCAACAAGGCCGCTGCGCACCACGCTCGAGCTTGCCGAGTGCGTCGCCAGCGCCGTCCGCACGCGCGAAAAGGGGCAACATCCGGCCACACGCACCTTTCAAGCTTTACGGATTTACATCAATCGGGAACTCGAAGAGCTCGCGCGCACCCTCGCGTCAGCTTTAGACCTGCTTGCCCCGGGGGGGAGGTTGGCGGTGATCAGCTTTCATTCACTTGAAGACCGCATGGTCAAGCAGTGCATCGCGGCGGCGGCCAGGCCGGCTGCTGCGCATGCACGCCTGCCCCTGCGCGAAAGCGAAATGCCCCAACCCGTTGTGCGATCCCTGGGCAAGGTCGTGGCCGAGGACGATGAAGTCTCGACGAACGCCCGCGCCCGTTCCGCCATCCTGCGCGCGGCTGAACGTACGGAAACGCCGCTGCCCGCTGAGGGCGGCTTTGCATTTGTGAAGATCGGTTCGCTGCCCGGCAGCGACCTCGCCCCGCCGCCCCGGCGTGGCGGCAAGGGAGGGCGCCGCTGATGGGTCGCGTCAACCTGATCGTTGCGGCTTTGCTGATGCTGTCGGCCATTTCCCTGGTCACCAGCCGGTATCAGTCGCGCCAGCTCTTCGTGGAGCTGGGCCGCGATCAGGCGCATGCGCGCGACCTCGAAACCAACTGGCGGCGCCTGCAGCTTGAGCGCGCCGAGCTGGCCCGCAATGCGCGGGTCGACGCCATTGCGCGCGACGGTCTGAAGATGATTCCCATCGTCCCCGACCGTACGCTCTATATGAATCAGGCGCCCGTGCCCGCGGCCGCCGGAGGCACGCAATGAAGCGCGTGCCCTTCTTCGACAATCCCGTGCTGCGCGGAAGCTTGCCTACGTGGCGCGCCCGCCTGGTGCTGATCCTGCTGTTTGGCGGGTTTACCGTGCTGGCCGGCCGCGCGCTGTTCCTGCAAGGATTGTCGACGGAATTCCTGCAGCAGCAGGGCGAGCGCCGCTACGAGCGCACGCTGACGCTGGCCGCCACGCGCGGCAAGATCATGGACCGTAATGGTGCGGTGCTGGCATCGAGTGTGCCGGCGCGCGCCATCTGGGCGATTCCCGAAGACGTGAAGCAGGCCACGCCCGCGCAGCTGGATTCGCTGGCCAAGCTGCTGGACACGCCGGCGGGCGATCTGCGCCGCCGCCTCGTCGACGAGGACAAGAACTTCGTGTACCTGAAGCGCCAGGTCTCGATGGACGTGGCCGACAAGATCAAACAGCTGGGCTTGCCGGGCGTGCACCAGCAGCCCGAAACCCGCCGCTACTACCCGGACGGCGACGTGATGGCCCACGTGGTGGGCTTCAATAGCGTCGAGGACCAGGGGCAGGAAGGCGTCGAGCTGACGTTCAACCAGCAGTTGTCGGGCCGACCGGGAAGCCGCCGTGTCATCAAGGATCGGCTGGGCCGGGTCATCGAAGACGTGCAGGCCGTTACGTTGCCGGTTGATGGCCGGGACTTGCGCCTGTCCATTGACACGCGCCTGCAGTACCTGGTGTTCAAGGAACTGAAGGACGCCATGGACAAGCACCGCGCCAAGGGGGCGACGGCCGTGGTGGTGGATGTGCACACGGGCGAGATCCTGGCGCTGGCCAACGTGCCGACCTTCGATCCGAACAACCGCGAAACCTTCCATGGCGCCAACCTGCGCAACCAGGCGATCACGGATACGTTCGAGCCGGGCTCGATCATGAAGCCCTTTACCGCAGCGCTGGCGCTGGACCTGGGCCGCATCAGCACGTCGACGCAGTTCGAGACGGGCAACGGCCGGTTCACGTATCAGGGCAGCACGATCAGCGACGTGAGCCGCAACGGCACGCTGGATGTGGCGGGCGTGCTGCGCAAGTCCAGCAACATCGGCATGACGATGATCTCCGAGAAGCTGGAATCCCGTGAAATGTGGGATCGCTTCACCGAATTGGGTCTCGGCCAGGCGCCGCAAGTGGGATTCCCCGGCGCCGCGCCCGGCCGTCTGCGTCCGTGGGAACGCTGGCGCCTGATCGAAAAGGCCACGATGGCCTACGGCTACGGCCTGTCCGTGTCGCTGCTGCAAGTGGCGCGCGCCTATACCGTCTTTGCACGTAACGGCGACATGGTGTCGCTGACGCTGGTCAAGCGCGATAGCGATCCGACCAGCGTCAAGATCTACACGCCCAAGACGACCGCGCTGGTGCGCGCCATGCTGGAGGCCGCCACCGGCCCCGATGGCACGAAGGCCGCGCAGGTGCAGGGCTACCGCGTGGCGGGCAAGAGCGGCACCGCGCGCAAGATCGTGGACGGCAAGTACAGCACGCAACGTTACCGCAGCTCGTATGTGGGTTTTGCCCCGGTGTCGGATCCCAAGATCGTGGTGGCCGTGTCCATCGACGAACCGACGATCGGCGGCTATTACGGCGGCGCCATTGCCGCGCCCGTGTTCTCCCATATCGTGGGGGGGAGCCTGAGGCTGATGGGGGTGCGGCCCGACGCACCGTTTGAATCCACGATTGTTGCTGGTATCAAGGAGCCAGGCAGATGAGCGCCAACGGCTTCCACTCTTCCCCTGCCGCCACGGTTGCCGAGACCGTGGCGTGGTTGCATGAGCGCGTGTCGTTGACCGCGCATCTCAAGCTGGACTCGCGCGACATCGAGCCGGGCGACGTGTTCGTTGCTTGCCCGGGACTGTCGAGCGACGGCCGGCTCTATATAGATAAGGCGTTGGCGCTGGGCGCCAGCGCCGTGCTGTTCGAAGCGCCTGCCACCGATGCCGTACAAGCCGCGTCGGCCGGCACGCCCATGCTTGCGGTGACCGGCCTGCGCTCGCTGCTGGGCGAACTGGGCGACACCTGGTATGGCCGTCCGTCGGCGGCGCTGGCCGTGGTTGCGGTGACCGGCACTAACGGCAAGACGTCGTCGGTGCAATGGATTGCCCACGCGCTGAGCCGCAACGACAAGGCTTGCGGCACCATCGGCACGCTGGGCGCCGTGCTGCCCGACGGCCAGACGCTGGGCGGCAGCCTGACGACGCCGGATGTGCTGACTGTGCACCGCACGCTGGCCGCGATGCGCGACGCCGGCGCGAAGGCCGTGGCCATGGAGGCCTCGTCGATCGGCATCGAGCAGGGCCGCATGGATGGCGTGCGCGTGGCACTGGCCGCCTTCACGAATCTGACGCGTGACCATCTGGACTATCACGTCACGATGGAGCGCTACGAAGCGGCCAAGGCGCGCCTCTTCCGCTGGCCCGGCCTGACCGCCGCGGTGATCAACGCCGACGATGAAGCCGGGCGGCGGATGCTGGCCAGCCTGCCGGACGGCGTGACGCCGATGGGTTACAGCCTGAGCGACGATCCTGAAATTCCGGCCGCCATGCGTGCGCGGGACTTGCAGGCAACGTCGCAAGGCCAGATCTTTACGCTGGTGTCGCCGCATGGCGAAGCCCAGATCGTGACGCGCCTTTTGGGCGCGCACAACGTTTCGAACCTGCTGCTGGTGGCGGGCGTGCTGTACAAGCTGGGCCTGCCGTTTGCGCAGATTGCGCGTGAACTGGCGGCGACGGATCCCGTCGATGGCCGTTTGCAGACCGTGGAACCGGCAGTGAGCTTGCCAGCCCATACGGCACGCGGTCCGCTGGTGGTGGTGGACTACGCCCACACGCCGGACGCGTTGTCCCGTGCGCTGCTGGCGCTGCGTGCCGTGGCCACGGCGCGTTCCGGCCGCCTGATCTGCCTGTTCGGCTGCGGCGGTGAGCGCGATCCGGGCAAGCGTCCGGTGATGGGCGCCATTGCCGCGGAGCTGGCCGACCACGTGGTGGTGTCCAGCGACAACCCGCGCACCGAATCGCCCGAGGCGATCGTCCAGCAGATCCTGGCCGGCGTGCCCGAAGCGGCGCATGCCGACGTGCAGGTCGATCGCGCGCGCGCCATCTTGCAGACCATCTGGGCGGCGTCGCCGGAAGACGTGGTGCTGCTGGCCGGCAAGGGTCACGAAACCTATCAGGACATCGGTGGCGAGAAGCTGCCTTTCGATGATCGGGAATGGGCGCGCGTGGCGCTGCTGCTGCAGCAGACGCCGGGCGTGTCCACCGATACGCGCCGTATCGGCGAAGGCGAACTCTTCGTCGCGCTGGTGGGCGAGAATTTCGACGCGCACGACTACCTGGATCAGGCAGCTTCGCGCGGCGCTTGCGCGGCGCTCGTCGCGCACCAGGTTGCCGATGCCGGATTGCCGCAGCTTGTCGTGGGCGATACGCGCGTGGCGCTGACGCGCATCGGCGCCGCCTGGCGTGCCCGGTTCGTGCTGCCCGTGGTGGCGGTGACCGGCAGCAACGGCAAGACGACCACCAAGGAAATGATCTCCGCGATGCTCGCCGAATGGCAGGGCGACGCGGGGCGCCTGGCTACGGCCGGCAACCTGAACAACGACATCGGCGTGCCGCTGACCTTGCTGCGCCTGCGCGCGGGTCATCGCGCCGCCGTGTTCGAGCTGGGCATGAACCACCCCGGTGAAATTGCGCAGCTTGCCGCCATTGCCGCGCCTACCGTGGCGCTGGTCACGAACGCGCAGCGCGAGCACCAGGAATTCATGCACACCGTTGAAGCGGTCGCGCATGAGAACGGCGCCGCGATTGCCGCATTGCCGGCCGATGGCGTCGCCGTGTATCCCGGAGACGAGCCCTACGCAGCCATCTGGGATGCGCTGGCCGCGCCGCGCCGCGTGCTGCGGTTCGGTCTGCAGCCCGGCCTGGACGTCTATGCGGAACAGATCATCGCGGAAGTCGACGCCACGCGCTGCCGTGTCGTGACGCCGGTCGGCGTTGCCGATCTGACGCTGCCGGTGGCGGGATTGCACAACCTGCGCAACGCGCTGGCCGCCATCGCCAGCGCCATTGCAGCGGGCGCGCCGCTCGAGATCGCGGTGCGTGCGCTGGCGGGATTCAGCCCGGTGGCCGGCCGCATGCAGCACAAGCGAATGGGTGACGGAACGTTGCTCATCGATGACACCTACAATGCCAACCCCGATTCGGTCCGCGCAGCCATCGACGTGCTTGCGCGCATCGGCGGCACGCGCGTCCTGGTCTTGGGCGACATGGGCGAAGTCGGGGACAACGGCCCCGCCATGCACGTCGAGGTGGGCAATTACGCGCGCGAGCATGGGCTCGACGCATTCATCACGCTAGGCGAAGCCAGCCGGGCGGCAGCTGCCGCATTCGGCGCTGGCGCGCACGCCTGCGCATCGGTAGACGAAGTCGTTGCCGCCTTGCGCGGCTTGCGCCCGTCCTGCGTATTGGTAAAAGGATCGCGCTTTATGCGCATGGAGCGGGTAGTGACGGCTTTTTCTTTGAATGACGGTACGGCAGCCGCAGGGCAGGGAGAGCAGCATGCTGCTTGAGATCGCCCGCCTGCTTTCCGACGATGTGCGCGCGCTGGGCGTGTTCGAATACATCACCCTGCGCGCCGTCTTGGCGTGCGCGACGGCGCTGGTGATCGGCCTGGTGGCCGGTCCGCGCGTCATCCGCAAGCTGACCGAAATGAAGATCGGCCAGGCTGTGCGCACGTACGGTCCCGAATCGCATCTGGTCAAGACCGGCACGCCGACCATGGGCGGCGTGTTGATCCTGATCTCCATCGCCATCAGCACCTTGCTGTGGGCGGATTGGACTAATCGCTTCGTGTGGGTCGTGCTGCTGGTGACCTTCGGGTTTGGCTGGATCGGCTGGCGTGACGACTACCGCAAGGTGGTCTATCGCGATCCCGAAGGCATGCCGGCGCGTCAAAAATTCTTCTGGCAAGCCACCATCGGCATGGTGGCTGCGGTGTATCTGGCGTTCGCGGTGTCCGCGCCCGCCAACACCGAACTCTGGCCCCTGTTCAAGGCCTGGGTGGGCAGCGGCTTCACGATGGCGCTGCCGACGCGTGCCGACCTGATCGTCCCGTTTTTCAAGACCGTGAGCTATCCGCTGGGCGTGCTGGGTTTCGTGGCGCTGACCTGGGCTGTGATCGTCGGCACCAGCAACGCCGTGAATCTGACCGATGGCCTGGATGGCCTGGCCATCATGCCCACCGTGATGGTCGGCAGCGCGCTGGGCATCTTCGCCTACGTGGTCGGTCGCGTGGACTATTCGAAGTACCTGCTGTTTCCGTACATCCCCGGCGCATCGGAATTGATGGTGCTGTGCGCGGCGATCGGGGGCGCGGGGCTCGCATTTTTATGGTTCAACGCGTATCCGGCGCAAGTGTTCATGGGCGACGTCGGCGCGCTTGCGTTGGGCGGTGCGTTGGGCACGATCGCGGTCATCGTGCGCCAGGAAATCGTGCTGTTCATCATGGGCGGCGTGTTCGTCGTCGAGACGCTTTCCGTGATGATCCAGGTGACCTGGTTCAAGTACACGAAGCGACGTTATGGAACAGGTCGACGCATTTTCCGAATGGCCCCGTTGCATCATCACTTTGAAGTGGGCGGCTGGAAGGAAACCCAGGTGGTCGTGCGTTTCTGGATCATCAGCATGATGCTGGTGCTGATTGGCCTCTCTACGCTGAAGTTGCGATGAACATGATGGAATCCTCCCGCGCTGACGCGCCGCTCGTGCTGATCCTCGGATTGGGCGAGACGGGCGTCGCCGCCGCACGCTGGTGCGCCCGCCTGGGCGCCCGCTTGCGCGTGGCCGACACGCGCTCGGAACCGGGAGGCCTGGCCGCGCTGCGCGAAGCGTTGGCGCAGAACGAAGTGGAATACCGGCTGGGCTGCGACGAGTCGTTTGCCACCGATCTGCTGGATGGCGTGTCGCAGGTCGTGTTGAGCCCGGGTCTGGCGCCCACGCAGGCGCCCGCCGCCGACGTGCTGCGCGAGGCCGAGGCCCGCGGCATTGAAATCGTCGGCGAGATCGAACTGTTTGCCCGCGCGCTGGCGGATCTGGCCGCCCATCGCGAGTATCGCCCGCGTCTGCTGGCCGTGACCGGCACCAATGGCAAGACCACCGTCACCGCGCTGACGCGGCAACTGGTCGAAGCCAGCGGGCTGACGGTCATCGCTGCCGGCAACATCAGCCCCGCGGCGCTGTCCGCGCTGATGGACGCGCTGGACACGGACGCGCTGCCGCAGGTGTGGGTGCTTGAACTGTCCAGCTTCCAGCTTGAAACGACGCGCACGCTGATGGCCGATGCGGCCGTCGTGCTGAACGTGACCCAGGATCACCTGGACTGGCACGGCGGCATGCAGGCCTATGCCGATGCGAAGGGCCGTCTGTTGAAGATGGCGCGCATCGCCATCGTCAATCGCGACGATCCGCTGACCGTTGATATGGTGTCGTCGCTGAACGCCATGAACGTGCGCAGCTTCGGCCGCGATGTGCCTGAGCTGGTGGGCGACATGGGCCTTGAACTGGGACAGGGCGTAGCGTGGCTGACGGCCTGCGAGTCCAACGATTTCGATGAGCCGGCGCCGCCCACGCGGCGCAAGAAGGACGCGCCCGAACCGGTGCGCGCCAAGGGCCGTATGAGCCGCCTCATGCCCGTGGACGCACTGCGCATCCGCGGCATCCACAATGCGCTGAACGCGCTGGCCGCGTTACAGCTTGCCCGCTGCCTGGATCTGGGCTGGGGCGCCATGCTGCGCGCGCTGCGCGACTATGCGGGCGAGCCGCATCGCGCCGCCTTCGTGCGCACCATCGGCGGCGTGGACTACATCAATGACAGCAAGGGCACCAACGTGGGCGCCACCGTGGCCGCGCTGGAAGGCCTGGGCCAGCCCGTGGTGCTGATCGCCGGCGGCCAGGGCAAGGGCCAGGATTTTTCGCCGTTGATTCCCGTCGTCTCGCGCCATGCGCGCGCGGTGATGCTGATCGGCTTGGATGGCCCGGAGATCGGCCGCGTGCTGGAGCCGACCGGCGTCAAGTGCCTGATTGTCGAGACCTTGCGCGACGCCGTGCGCGGTGCGGCCGAACTGGCGCAGCCGGGCGACGCCGTGCTGTTGTCGCCGGCGTGCGCCAGCCTGGACATGTTCCGCAATTACCCGCATCGCGGGCAGGTGTTCGTGGAAGAGGTCGAAGACCTGGCCCGCGACCGTGGAGAGGTGGCATGAACCGCAACGCCGCCTCCTGGGCGAATTCCGTGGCGCGTGGCGCCGAGGCCGCACAATGAGCCTGATCGCCGACCTGACCGCCAGCGTCAATGCCGTACGGCCCGGCCGTACCCGCATGCGCAACTTCGACATGCCGCTCGTGATCGCGGCGTCGACGTTGCTGCTGCTCGGCCTGCTGATGGTGTATTCGGCATCGATCGCGCTGGCCGATGGCCCGCGTTATGCGTCCTATGGCCGCTATTACTTCGTGATCCGCCACGGCCTGTTCGTCAGCGCGGGCCTGGTCGGCGCCGCCATCGTGCTGTCGATCCCCATCCGGGTCTGGCAGCGTCTGGCCGTGCCGCTTTTCGTGGTGACGATGGTGTTGCTGGTGGCGGTGCTGATTCCGGGCATCGGCCGCGAAGTCAACGGCGCGCACCGCTGGATCCCGCTGGGTCCGCTGAATTTCCAGCCGTCCGAGCTGATGAAGCTTGCCGCCTTGCTGTACGCGGCCGACTACACCGTGCGCAAGCAGGAGCACATGCAGGCCTTTGCCCGCGGCTTCCTGCCGATGGCGTTCGCGCTGGCCGGCGTCGGCATGCTGCTGCTCCTCGAGCCCGACCTGGGCGCGTTCATGGTGATCGTGGCCATTGCCATCGGCATCCTGTTTCTGGGCGGCATCAACGGCAAGTATTTCAGCAGCCTGCTCGCCGTGCTGGTGGGCACGTTCCTGATGCTGATCTGGCTGTCGCCGTGGCGTCGTGCGCGGCTGTTCGCCTACCTGGACCCCTGGAACGAAGACAACGCCTACGGCAGCGCGTACCAGCTGTCGCACTCGCTGATTGCGCTGGGTCGCGGTGAATGGTTCGGCGTGGGCCTGGGCGCCAGCGTCGAAAAACTGCATTACCTGCCCGAGGCGCACACCGACTTCCTGATGGCGGTGGTGGGCGAGGAACTGGGCTTTGCCGGCGTCATGCTGGTGATCACGCTGTTCGCCATCATCGTGTACCGCGGATTCGACATCGGCCGTCAGGCCATCGCCATGGAACGCACGTTCGCCGGCCTGGTCGCGCACGGCGTGGCCATGTGGTTCGGCGTGCAGTCGTTCATCAACATGGGCGTGTGCCTGGGCCTGCTGCCCACCAAGGGCCTGACGCTGCCCCTGATGAGCTACGGCGGTTCGGGCGTGGTGATGAACCTGTGCGCGCTGGCGATGCTGATCCGGGTCGACGTGGAAAACCGCATCATGATGCGCGGGGGACGGGTATGACCGCCGCTCGCACGATCCTGATCATGGCCGGTGGCACCGGCGGTCATATCATGCCGGGTCTCGCCGTGGCCGACGTGCTGCGCGAGCGCGGCTGGCGCGTGCTGTGGCTGGGCAATCCCGAAAAGATGGAAGGCCGCCTCGTGCCGCCGCGCGGCATCGAACTGGTGCCGCTGCGCTTCCAAGGCGTGCGCGGCAAGGGCGCGTCCGCGTTGCTGAAGCTGCCGTTCCTGCTGCTGCGCGCGTTCGCGCAAGCGTGGTCGCGGCTGTCCGACGTGCGTCCCGACGTGGTGTTGGGCATGGGCGGTTACGTGGCATTTCCGGGCGGCGTGATCGCGGCGCTGCGCGGCACGCCGCTGGTCGTGCACGAACAGAATGCCGTCGCCGGCACCGCCAACAAGTGCCTGGCGAAGATGTCGCGCCGTGTGCTGAGCGGATTTCCCGGCGTGCTGCCCAAGGGCGAAGCGATGGGCAACCCGGTGCGCGCCGATTTGTGCGCCTTGCCGGATCCCGCCGAACGCTATGCCGGCCGCACCGGGCCGCTGCGCGTGCTGGTGGTGGGCGGCAGCCTGGGGGCGCAAGCCTTGAACACCACCGTGCCGCAGGCGCTGGCGCGTCTGCCGCTCGAGAACCGGCCGACGGTCGTCCACCAGGCTGGTGAACAACATTTGCCGGCGCTGCAACAGGCCTACGCCCAGGCGGGCGTGCAGGCCGATTGCCGCGCTTTCATCGACGACATGGCGGGCGCCATGGCCGACGCCGATCTGCTGATCTGCCGCGCAGGCGCCATGACGGTGTCCGAAGTGGCGGCCGCCGGCGTCGCGGCGCTGTTCGTGCCGTTCCCCCACGCCATCGATGACCACCAGACTGCCAACGCGCGCTTCCTGAGCGACGCGCAGGCCGCCTGGCTGCAGCCGCAGACCGCCCTGACGCCTGAGTGGCTGGCGGACTGGCTGAGCCAGCGCACCCGACAAGAACTCGAGGCTGTCGCCGTCCGGGCCCGCGCGCATGCGCGTCCCGACGCGGCCGCCCATATCGCCGACGTCTGTGAACAAGCAGCGGGGCGTTCATCATGAAACACAGAATTCAACATATCCATTTTGTAGGCATCGGCGGTTCGGGCATGAGCGGCATTGCCGAAGTGCTGCTGAACCTGGGCTACGACATCAGCGGTTCCGACCTGAACGAGTCGGCGGTGACGCGCCGCCTGGCCGGCCTGGGCGTGAAGATCGCGATCGGCCATGCCGCCAGCAACGTCACGGGCGCCAGCGCCATCGTCACGTCCACCGCGGTGGCGGGCGACAACCCCGAAGTGATCGCGGCGCGCTCTGCGCGTATTCCGGTGGTGCCGCGCGCCATCATGCTGGCCGAGCTGATGCGCTTGAAGCGCGGCATCGCCGTGGCCGGCACGCACGGCAAGACCACCACGACCAGCCTGGTCGCCAGCGTGCTGGCGGCGGGCGACCTGGACCCCACGTTCGTGATCGGCGGCCGCCTGAATTCGGCGGGCGCCAATGCGCGGCTGGGGCAGGGCGACTACATCGTGGTCGAGGCCGACGAGTCGGACGCCTCGTTCCTGAACCTGCTGCCCGTGATGGCCATCGTGACCAATATCGATGCCGATCACATGGACACCTACGGGCACGACGTGGCGCGGCTCAAGAGCGCGTTCATCGAATTCACGCAGCGCCTGCCGTTCTACGGCAGCGCCGTGCTGTGCTCGGACGACGCGAACGTGCGCGAGATCATGCCGTTCGTGTCGCGTCCCATCACGACCTACGGCCTGAACGAAGAAGCGCAGGTGCGTGCCTATGAGGTGCAGCCTGACGGCACGCGCATGCGCTTCAACGTGCAGCGCACTCACCGCGACACGCTGTTGCCGCCCCTGAACGTCGAACTGAATCTGCCCGGCCTGCATAACGTGCGCAACGCGCTGGCCGCGATCGCCGTGGCGACCGAGCTGGGCGTGTCCGACGCCGCCATCTGCGAGGCGCTGCGCGCGTTCAAGGGCGTGGGCCGCCGCTTCACGCAGACGGGCGAATTCCCGGTGCCGGCCAACCACGGCGGCGGCACGTTCACGGTGATCGACGATTACGGCCACCATCCGGTCGAAATGTCGGCAACGCTGGCTGCGGCGCGCGGCGCCTGGCCCGATCGTCGCATCGTGCTGGCCTTCCAGCCGCACCGCTACACGCGGACGCGCGATTGCTTCGAGGATTTCGTGCGGGTGTTGGGCACGGCTGACGCCGTTCTGCTGACCGAGGTCTATGCCGCTGGCGAACCGCCGCTGGTCGCCGCTGACGGACGTGCCCTGTCGCGCGCGTTGCGCGTGGCCGGCAAGGTCGAGCCGGTATTCGTGGAAGACGTGGCGGAGCTGCCGCAGACGGTTGTGGATTTCGTGCGCGATGGCGACGTCGTCATCGTGATGGGGGCGGGTTCGATCAGCAAGGTCCCCGCCCAGGTGGGAGAGCTGGCATGAGCAAGCAATTCGGCAAGGTGGGTGTGTTGTACGGCGGCCGGTCCGCCGAACGTGAAGTTTCGCTCATGTCCGGCAAGGGCGTGCACGAGGCGCTGACCAGCGCCGGCGTGGACGCGCACCTGTTCGACACCGGCGAGCGCAGTCTTGCCGAACTGGCCGATCAAGGTTTTGACCGCGTGTTCATCGCGCTGCACGGCCGTTACGGCGAAGACGGCACCCTGCAGGGCGCGCTGGAACTGTTGGGCATTCCTTACACGGGCAGCGGCCCGATGGCCTCGGCGCTGGCCATGGACAAGACCATGACCAAGCGCATCTGGCTGCAGCATGGCCTGCCCACGCCCGACTTTGAAGTGCTGGACGCCGATACCGAACTGCGCCTGGTCCCCGACCGCCTGCAACTGCCGCTGATCATCAAGCCGCCGCACGAGGGCTCGACCGTGGGCATCACCAAGGTCGTCGGCTACTCCGACATGAAGGAAGCCTACGCCGCAGCCGCGCAGTACGACAGCGAGGTGCTGGCCGAGCAGTTCATCACTGGGCGCGAGCTGACCGTGGCAGTCCTGGGCTCGGGCAAGGCGGCACGCGCGCTGCCGGTGATCGAGATCGCGGCGCCGGGCGGCAACTACGACTACGAACACAAGTATTTCTCCGACGACACGCAGTATTTCTGCCCGGCCGCCTTGCCCGCGGACGTCGCTGAAGAAGTCGCGCGGATTGCCGTCAAGGCGTATCAGACGCTGGGCTGCGAGGGCTGGGGCCGCGCGGATTTCATCCTCGATGCCGACAACCGGCCCTGGCTGCTTGAAATGAATACTTCGCCCGGCATGACCGGCCACTCCCTGGTGCCCATGGCCGCGAAGGCCGTGGGGATCAGCTATGCAGAATTGTGCGTGGCCATCCTGTCCGAGGCCTCGTGCAAGGTGCACGGCCACGCCCGCAACGCTTGATCTGGATACTCCGTGTGGAACGACGCTCGTACTACCAACCTGATCGCCAACACGCTCGCCGTGCTGGCGGTTGCCGCCATGCTCATCGCGGGCGTGGTGTGGGTAGCGCAACGTCCGTATTTCACGCTGTCGGCGATCGAGCTGGAATCGATGCCCGACACCGAACTGCACTACGTGTCGACGGGCGCCGTGCGTTCGGCGATCGCGGGCCGCGTGAAGGGCAACTTCTTCACGGTGGACCTGGACGACGCGCGCGAGATCTTCGAATCGGTGCCCTGGGTCCGGCATGCCACCGTGCGGCGGATCTGGCCGAACGTGCTGCGCGTGCGCATCGAGGAACAGCAGCCCCTGGCGCTGTGGAACGAGAACCAGATGATCAACACCTGGGGCGAGGCGTTCACGGCCAACACGGGCGAGGTGGACGACGACACGGTGCTGCCGCAGTTCTCCGGACCCGACGGCACGGAAGCGCTGGTCGTGCAGCGCTACGCCGAGCTGGCGCGCTGGTTCGCGCCGCTGGACATGCATGTGGAACAGTTGGAACTGAGCCCGCGCTACGCCTGGCGCGTCGTGCTTTCCAACGGCATGCTGCTGGACCTGGGCCGGGATCCGGGCGCCGATGCGCCGGACCCGCACGGCCTGCCCGGCGCCTTGCCGTTCGCGGCTCGTATTCAACGCTTTGTGCAGGCGTGGCCCACCGTATCGGGGCGCCTGGTAGGGCGCACCGTCACGCAGGCCGACCTGCGCTATCCGAATGGTTTCGCCCTGGCGCTGGCCCCGTTGCCCGCGTCGGAAACCAAATCCAAATCCACACCGAAACCTCCCAAGAAACGCTAACGCCATGACCCGTGACATCAAGGACCTTATCGTCGCCCTCGATATCGGCACCAGCAAGGTGGTGGCTGTGGTGGCTGAAATCCTGCCTGAAGGCCGCTTCGAGGTGCTTGGCCTGGGCCAGCACGAATCGCGCGGCATGCGCAAGGGCGTGGTCGTCAACATCGAGACCACTGTGAATTCCATTCAGCGCGCGCTTGAAGAAGCCGAGCTGATGGCAGATTGCAAGATTCGAGACGTCTACACCGGCATCGCCGGCAGCCATATCCGCAGCTTCAATTCCAGCGGCATGGTCGCCGTGAAGGACAAGGAAGTCACCGCCACCGACGTCGCCCGCGTCATCGAGACCGCCAAGGCGGTGAACATCCCGACGGACCAGCAGGTGCTGCACGTGCTGACGCAGGAGTTCATCGTCGACGGCCAGGAAGACATCCGCGAGCCCATCGGGATGAGCGGCCTGCGCCTGGAAGTGCGCGTGCACATCGTGACCGGCGCCGTCAGTGCCGCGCAGAACATCGTCAAGTGCGTCCGCCGCTGCGGCCTGGAAGTGCAGGACCTGATCCTGCAGCCGCTCGCCTCCAGCCTGGCCGTGCTGACCGCCGACGAAAAGGAGCTGGGCGTCGTTCTCGTCGACATCGGCGGGGGCACGACCGACGTTGCCATCTTCACCGGCGGCGCAATCCGCCACACCGCCGTGCTGCCCATCGCCGGCGATCAGATCACCAACGACATCGCGGCGATGCTGCGCACGCCCACGCCCGATGCCGAAGAAATCAAGCTGCGCTACGGCGTCGCCAAGCAGGTGCTGGCCAGCCCGGACGAGTCCGTGGAAGTGCCGGGCCTGGGCGACCGCGGCCCGCGCCAGGTCAAGCGCCAGGCGCTGGGCGCGGTGATCGAGCCACGCGTCGAAGAACTGTTCACGCTGGTGCAGCAGGTGGTGCGCGATTCCGGCTACGAGGACCTGCTGGCTTCCGGCGTGGTCCTGACCGGCGGATCCGCGCAGCTGCCCGGCATGATCGAACTGGCCGAGGACGTGTTCCTCAAGCCGGTTCGCGTGGCGGTGCCCGAGTATGAAGGCAGCCTTGCCGACGTGATGCGCAATCCGCGTTTCTCGACGGTGATGGGGCTGTTGCAGGAAGCGCGCATGCAGCGTGTGCGTGGCCGCAAGGTGGCTGCGCAGACGGGCAACTTCAAGAGCCTGCTTGCGCGCATGAAAGAGTGGTTCATGAATTAAAGGGTGCAGGTTGGGGCCTGCTCCTTGGTGCGAACCGCGGCTGTCCAGCGGGGAGCGCCAGAAAGAGGAGGCGTCTCAAACCCGTAGCGGGCCTATGTAGCCGGCGTCGGCTTTGAGGCGATTCACAAAAGATAGGTTGTCGGGGAATTTTTGTGATTTGCAAATTCGGACTTGTGAGGGAGTCATCATGATGAACTTTGAGATGCTTGAGAACAACACCAAAGGGACCGTAATCAAGGTCGTTGGTGTGGGTGGTGCGGGCGGCAATGCCGTCGCGCACATGATTCGCAGCGGTGTGCACGGCGTGGATTTCATCTGCGCCAATACCGATGCGCAAGCGCTGGCGGCAACCAATGCGCCGGTGCAGATCCGCCTGGGCCGTACCGGTCTGGGCGCGGGCGCCAAGCCCGAGCAGGGACGCGCGTCGGCGGAAACCGCGCGTGAGGAAATCCGTGCCGCGCTGAACGGCGCGCACATGGTCTTCATCACCGCGGGCATGGGCGGCGGCACCGGTACCGGTGCGGGTCCGGTCGTGGCTGAAGTGGCGAAGGAACTGGGCATCCTGACCGTGGGCGTGGTCACGAAGCCTTTCTCCTTTGAAGGCAACAAGCGCCTGAAGATGGCCGAGGACGGTATCTCGGAACTGGCCAAGCACGTGCATTCGCTCATCGTGGTGCTCAACGAGAACCTGTATGAACTGATGGACGAGGACGCGACGCAGGAAGACTGCTTCCGTTCGGCCGACGACATCCTGCACAACGCGTGCGCGGGTATCGCCGAAATCATCAACGTCGAAGGCAACGTCAACGTCGACTTCGAAGACGTGAAGACGATCATGGGTGAGCAGGGCCAGGCCATGATGGGCACGGCGTCGGCATCGGGCGCGGATCGCGCACGTGTTGCCGCCGAGCACGCCATTGCTTGCCCGCTGCTGGAAGGCGTGGATCTGAACGGCGCGCGTGGCGTGCTGGTCAACATCACCGCCAGCCGCTCGCTGAAGATGCGCGAAACGCGCGAAATCATGGAAACGATCCGCAGCTACGCTTCGGACGACGCGACCGTGATCTTCGGCACCGCCTACGACGAGTCCATGGGCGAAAACCTGCGCGTCACGGTGGTTGCAACCGGCCTTGGCCGTGCGCAAGCCCGTCCGCAACTGGTGCAGAACACAGCTGAAGTGCTGCGCACCGGCACCGACAACATGCCCATGGGCACGATGCCGGCCGGCCAAGGCGGCGACTACCGCAATCTGGACATGCCGTCTGTCATGCGCAATCCGCGCAGCCAGGCGTCGGCCCAGGTGCGGGCGCTGGAAAGCTCGGGAATGGATCATTTCGACATCCCGGCCTTCCTGCGTAAGCAGGCGGACTGAACCTAGAGCCGGTCAACGGCTCTAACTGCACTCCCTCACTCCGGCTCGCCTGTCCCCACGGGCGAGCCGGAGGCAGAGCGGTCCGTGTTTCCCTTGCACGTTAAATAAGGGACGGAGGTTTCGGCCGGTCTGAACGTCAGTTTGAATGGCGGCATGGATCGGACAGCGTTACAATACTTCGGTTACGCCGGCAATCCGTACTTATCTTGCCGGCTTCCGGGTTCAAAATTCCAAGTCTCATGTTCCGACAGCGCAGCATCCAGAATCTCGTCCGCACGACAGGCGTCGGCGTCCACTCAGGACGGCGGGTGGAGCTCACCCTGCGTCCGGCACAGCCCAATACCGGCATCGTCTTTCACCGGGTGGATCTGCCGCAGGTCGTCGACCTGCCCGCGCAAGCCACCGGCGTGGGCGACACCCGTATGGCGTCCGTGCTGCAACAGGGCAATGTTCGCGTGTCGACCGTGGAACATCTCATGTCGGCGTTGGCCGGCCTGGGTATCGATAACCTGCACGTCGACCTCACTGCTGAAGAAGTCCCCATCATGGACGGCAGCGCGGCGACGTTTGTTTATCTGTTGCGCTCGGCGGGCATCGTCGAGCAGAACGCGCCCAAGCAGTTCATCCGTGTGTTGAAGCCGGTGGAAGTGCGTGAAGGCGAAGGCCGCAACGAGAAATGGGCCCGGCTCGAACCCCATGAAGGGTACGCGCTGGCTTTCTCGATCGACTTCCGTCACCCCGCCATCGACTCCACGGCAAATTTCGCCGAAATCGATTTCGCCACGCATTCGTACGTTCGCGAAATCGCGCGGGCGCGCACCTTTGGTTTCGTGAATGAAGTCGAGGCCCTGCGGTCGATGGGCCTGGCCCGTGGCGGCAGCCTGGACAACGCCATCGTCATGGACGAGTACCGCGTGCTGAACAGCGACGGGCTGCGTTACGACGATGAATTCGTCAAGCACAAGATCCTGGACGCCATCGGCGACCTGTATCTGCTGGGCAAGCCGCTGGTGGCACGTTATGTGGCGTGCAAATCGGGCCACGGCCTGAACAACCAGCTTGCCCGCGCGCTGCTCGAGCAGCGCGACGCCTGGGAAATCGTCACGTACGAATCGCAGGCAGAAGCGCCCCAGGCGTTTCGCCATGAATGGAAACTGGCCTGACGCCAGGTTTCCGCTGAACCCGCGCACGGGGGCCACCCCTGGCCCAGCGCGGGTTTCTGCTTAGATACCCGCTTGGGTTTCTCCTTAGGGACGACGCTGGCCGTCATCCCCTCGCGCGATAGTCGCAATCCGGTAGCCCACCATCCGGCCATCGGTCTGAAAAGTTGGTTTCGCGACGTTTCCGGCCCTCTGAGTTGCCGGACAAAGCCGGGTTGCTCAGCTACTCTTGTGATGCTTCAAGAGCTTGGCGACGGCGTCGGCCAACGGACCTGGCCGCAGATTGCCGTGCAGCGTTTCGAACGCACCTAGAGCCTTGTCGTTCAACGGCTGCGCCTCTGTGGGAGGGCGCGGCTGACGGGCGCCGGGCTTGGGTAACCCCGCTTGTACCTTGATGGCAATTTCGTTAAGGTTCCAGCCCTGGTCCGCCAGAGACCGCGCGATGCGCGGCGCCAATTGACGCATCTTGGCCGCATGCGCGGCGGTCGGCACCACCAGGTGCAGACACAGGTTTTCCAGCTTGGCGACCTGGCACACAGCACCCAGCGGGGCGGGCAATACCGCCGCCACCGCGTATTGAATTTGCAGATGCTTGCGGGCAGTCGCCAATACACCGGCGCCCCGCATGTCATGACCCAGCCATCCCAGGGCGGTATTTTCTACGCGCCGGCTGGTACTGGAACGTTGACGGTATGAAGCGGGTCTATTCATGCCGGCTTTAAAAGAATTAGGAAGCAAACCTTGAAGATCGTGATTATGCACGCCCGCGACGGGCAGGACGGGCATTTCACCCTGGGCGGCGCGCGACTGGCGTTGTTCCTGGGGGGCGCCTTGATTACCGCGGCCATTTTTGGCGCAGCGCTTCAACGATACATCACTCCGATCCTTCCCGCCGTCCACACGATGGGATGGCCGCTGTCGGAGCAGCCTGGGCGCGACGCCGATTTCCTGCGTGAAAACATGAACTTGCTGGCTTCGAAGGTCGGCGCGCTGCAGGCCAAGCTGGTCAGCATCGACGGCTTGGGCCAGCGTGTGGCCAAGGTGGCGGGCGTGGCCTACACCGACCCCGAATTGGCCCAGCAGTTGGCATCTGCGCAGCCCGAGGCGCCGGCGCATCCCGAGGCCACACAGGTCATGGACGACCTTTTTACCGACCATCCGCCGCCCAGCGCGGCGTCGGCCGAGGCGCTGGGCCGGCAGCTCGACGAGATCCAGGCACGGCTGTCGCAGCAGACTGACAACCTGAAGTTGCTGGATGCGGCGCTCACCAAGCGTTCCGCGGATCAGGCGCGCATGCCGACCGCCATGCCGATCACCGATTACCCCTATCTGTCGTCCTCGTATGGCTGGCGCCGCAACCCGGTGACGGGCCGTTCGGCCATGCACGAAGGGCTGGATTTCGCGGCGCCCTCCGGCACGCCGATCCTGGCCGCGTCCGGCGGCGTGGTGCTCGAGGCCAAGTGGGCGCCTGGCTTTGGCAACATGGTCGAGATCGACCACGGCGACGGCCTGATCACCCGCTACGCCCATGCGTCGTCGTTGCTGGTCAAGCAGGGCGATCTGGTCGAGCGCGGCCAGCAGGTCGCGCGCGTCGGCAGCTCTGGCCGATCCACCGGCCCGCACCTGCATTTCGAGGTCCGCCTTGCCGGGCAACCGCTGGATCCGCGCCTCTTCCTGGGGCCGCAGCCTCAGCACGCGCCGCCCGCCGTCGCGCAGGCTGCCGCGCCTTGAACCCTTCGCGGGTTGGCCGGTCAAACCGGCCGACAGTGCTACCCTGGTCATAGGTCCAGGCTATTACGCTCCAGGTGCGTTAAACTGGTTCGTTTCCCGGCGGACCCCCGCTCAACCAATAACATCAAGTCACGGGTGACGCTGCCCCAAGCGTTTCGGGTGTGGTGTGGCTCGTGCGGCCGACATACGCATGGTTTCTCTGCTCAAAAAACTCATAGGTAGCCGCAACGACCGGCTGCTTAAGCAGTATCGCAAGCTGGTAACCCAGATCAATGGGCTCGAACCCAAGATCTCCGCGCTCTCCGACGCGGAACTGGCGGCCAAGACCGACGAATTCCGTTCCCGCCACGCCCAGGGCACGTCCCTGGACGATCTGCTTCCCGAAGCCTTCGCCGTTGTGCGCGAAGCCGGCAAGCGGGTGTTCGGCATGCGGCACTTCGACGTGCAGATGCTGGGCGGCATCGCCCTGCATAACGGCAAGATCGCCGAAATGCGCACGGGTGAAGGCAAGACGCTCATGGCGACGCTGCCCGTCTACCTGAACGCCATCGCCGGCAAGGGCGTGCACGTGGTCACGGTGAACGACTACCTGGCCCGCCGCGACGCCGAATGGATGGGCCGCCTGTACCGGTTCCTGGGCATGTCCACCGGCGTGGTGGTGCCGCAGCAGCCGAACGACGAAAAGAAGGCCGCGTACGCTGCCGACATCACGTACGGCACCAACAACGAATTCGGTTTCGACTACCTGCGCGACAACATGGAATTCCGTGTTGAAGACCGCCGCCAGCGCGTGCTGTTCTACGCCATCGTCGACGAAGTGGACTCGATCCTGATCGACGAGGCCCGCACGCCGCTGATCATCTCCGGCCAGGCCGAAGACCACACCGAACTCTACGTCCGCATGAACGCGGTGCCGCCGCTGCTGACGCGCATGGCGCACGAGCCCAAGCCGCAGGAGCCGGAACCCGAAGGCGATTACTGGGTCGACGAAAAGAGCCAGCAGGTCTACCTGTCGGAAGCCGGCCACGAACACGCCGAAGGCATTCTTGCCCGTCTGGGCATCCTGCCCGAAGGCGAATCGCTGTACGACCCGCGCCACATTGCGCTGATGCACCACCTGATGGTGGCGCTGCGCGCCAACACGCTGTTCTTCCGCGACCAGCAGTACGTCGTGCAAGACGGCGAAGTGGTGATCGTTGACGAATTCACGGGCCGCCTGATGGTGGGCCGCCGTTGGTCCGATGGCCTGCACCAGGCCGTCGAAGCCAAGGAAGGCGTGAAGATCCAGCACGAGAACCAGACGCTGGCGTCGATCACGTTCCAGAACTACTTCCGCATGTACGAAAAGCTGTCCGGCATGACCGGTACGGCGGACACGGAAGCCTACGAATTCCAGGAAATCTACGGGCTCGAAACGGTCATCATCCCGACCAACAAGCCCATGGTCCGTAAAGACCAGAACGACCAGGTCTTCAAGACCGACGGCGAAAAGTACAACGCCATCCTCGAAGACATCCGCGATTGCCACCAGCGCGGCCAGCCTGTGCTGGTGGGCACCACCAGCATCGAGAACTCCGAGCTGCTGTCGGGCCTGCTGAAAAAGGCCAAGCTGCCGCACGAGGTCCTGAACGCCAAGCAGCACGCCCGCGAAGCCGAGATCGTGGCCGAAGCCGGCAAACCGGGTCACATCACGATCGCCACCAACATGGCCGGTCGCGGTACCGACATCGTGCTGGGCGGCAGTGTCGACAAGCAGGTCGACCTGATCCGCGCCGACGAATCGCTGTCCGAAGCCGAAAAGACCGCGCGCATCGATAAGATCCGCGCCGAATGGAAGCCGCTGAACGATCAGGTCAAGGCTGCGGGCGGTCTGCGCATCATCGGCACCGAGCGCCATGAATCGCGCCGTATCGACAACCAGCTGCGCGGCCGTGCCGGCCGTCAGGGCGATCCGGGCTCGTCCCGCTTCTACCTGTCACTGGAAGATTCGCTGATGCGCATCTTCGCGGGCGACCGCGTGCGCGCCATCATGGAACGCCTGAAGCTGCCCGAGGGCGAGCCCATCGAAGCCGGCATGGTCACGCGCTCGATCGAGACCGCGCAGCGCAAGGTCGAAGGCCGCAACTTCGACATCCGCAAGCAATTGCTGGAATACGACGACGTTTCCAACGACCAGCGCAAGGTGCTGTACTCGCAGCGCAACGACGTGCTGGAAGCCGCCAGCGTCAGCGCAACCGTGCAGAACCTGCGCGACGCCGCGGTGACCGATCTGTTCAACACGTACGTGCCGCCGGAATCGGTGGAAGAACAGTGGGACATCCCCGCGCTGCAGAAGGCGCTGGAAGCCGACTGGCACCTGCATCTGCCGCTGACCGAGATGCTGGAAAAAGAACCCAACCTGAACGACGAAGAACTGCGCGAACGCGTGGTGGCCGCGGCGCGCGATGCGTACCAGGCCAAGGTCGACCAGGTGGGCGAGGAATCGTGGTCGCAGTTCGAGCGCTCGATCATGCTGCAGGCGATTGACACGCACTGGCGCGAGCACCTGTCGGCGCTGGATTACCTACGTCAGGGCATCCATCTGCGCGGCTATGCGCAGAAGAATCCCAAGCAGGAATACAAGCGCGAAGCCTTCGAACTGTTCTCGGGCATGCTGGAACGCGTGCGCGACGACGTGGTGAAGGTGCTGATGACGGTGCGCGTGCAGTCGTCGGAACAGGTCGAGCAGGCCGAAGCCGAAGCGGCGCAGTCGCATGTCCAGAACGTGCAGTATCACCACTCCGACTACGACGAGGCGCTGGCTTCCGATGCGCAGGAAACGGGTGCGCAACCCGCGCGCAACGCACTGCCCAAGGTCGGCCGCAACGATCCGTGCCCGTGCGGCAGCGGCAAGAAGTACAAGCAGTGCCACGGTAAGCTGGTCTGATAAAAGGGGTTAGCCTTCATGCTGCATTCTGTCGGCCGCACTGAATTCGACCACGCCGTCGTCATGGTGCGAGACCGGCTGGATGCGCTGGCGCCCCACTACGAACGGCAGGGGTTTCACCTCAGCGACAAAGCTGTGCACAACCTGGGGTCGTGCAATCGCCTGATCGTGCTGGAAGGCACGTACGTCGAATTGCTGGGTTGGCCGCCGGGCGCGCCGCCCGCGCGCAAGGAAATTGCCGATTCGCCGTTTGGCCTGGAAGCGCTGGTGTTCCGGACCTATGACGCCGAGGCCACCTACAAGCGGCTGCAGGACGCCGGCTTTGCCGTCAATCCCGTCCAGGAACTGACCCGTCCGGCCATGCTGGACGGTCAGGAAGTCCAGGCCCGTTTCCATACCGTGCGTTTTGCCGAGCAGCCCTTGCCCGGCATCCGCATGTATTTCTGCCGGCACCTGACGCCCGAGTGCGTCTGGTCGCCCGAACTGATGGCGCATCCCAATGGCGCCCGCAGCCTGCATCGTATCGATGCGCGCGCGGCGGACTCCCGCGGCGTGGCCGAGCGTCTGGCGCTGGTGGCCGGGGTGACTGCCGAAGCCGCCAACGGCGGCTGGGACGTGCCGTTGGCCAACCTGCGCATTCACGTCCAGCAGGACGACGCTGCGCAGACGCCTGTCCTGTCCACGCTGACCCTCGAAAATCGCGATGGCGCGCACTACACGCTGGATACCGGGCTGTAAGCCTTCCACGTACCGACTGCTTGCCGATAGCCCGCCGCCTGGCGGGCTTTTTCATGCCTGCCCGTCCCCGTCACGAGGCGGCCGTGGGCGACGACCGCGCGAAAGGGTGCCCGCCTGGGGCAAACCCGGGTTGTCCGTCAAAGTGTATGCACTTTAGTATGCACTTCATCCCGACTGGAACATTGCCACAGGCGATCCGGTATGACGCTCTCGCAACCTGCAGCCACCCCCGTTGCCCGCGCGGCCCGCACCTCGGCCGGGCAGGCCGAGTTGTATGGCGCCGTCAAGGCCATGGCGGTGCGCTTTGAGTTCAAGCCGGGTGAACGCATCAACGAGGTTGAGCTTGCGCGCCGGCTGCACGTAAGCCGCACGCCGCTGCGCGAGGTGCTGAACCAGTTGATGGTCGAAGGATTTCTGACGCGCGCGGTCAATCGCGGCTTCATTGCCCGCCTGCTGGACGCCAAGCAGATCCACAGTCTTTATGAATACCGCGCGGTGCTGGAAGCCGGCATCGTGCGTGCAGCCTGCGAGCGCGCCACCGACGAGGAGCTTGCCAGCCTGCGCGCCTTCGTCGAACGCTCGCGCGACGAGCCCGACGACAGTGATGCCGCCCGGTTGCTGGAACTGGACGAAGCCTTTCACCTGGCGCTGGCGCGCTACTCGCGCAACGACGAATTCGTGCGGGCGCTGGAAAGCGTCAACGCGCGCATTCATTTCGTGCGCTGGATCGACATGCAGCAAGGACGCCGCAGCCATACGCAAGGCGAGCACCTGCGCATCGTGGACGCGCTGCAAAAGCGCGACATCGAGGCCTTGCCCGGCCTCATCAGCGCGCATATCGGCCGCCGGCTGGACCAGATCACCGACGTCATCCGCACGGGCTTTTCAACGATTTACATGCGGGACCAGGCCGAACCCGCCACGGTAGTGCCGGCCAACACCACAACAGCAGGGGAAAACTGATGAATAGAACGATCAAGCGGGCGCTGGCGGCGGTATGCACGCTGGCCGCAGCCGGGGGCGCCTTTGTCGCCGCGCCGGCGATGGCCGAGGAACGGCCGCTGATTCTCGTCGTGCCGTATCCGCCAGGCGGCAGCACCGACATCCTGGCGCGCATCCTGCAGCCGCGCCTGTCGCAGCAGATGGGCGGCCGCGCGGTGGTGGTCGAGAACCGTCCGGGCGCCGCCAGCCAGATCGCCACGGCGTTCGTGGCGCGCGCCGAACCGGACGGCAACACGCTGCTGGTCAGTTTCGACAATCACGGCATCAATCCGGCCGTGAAGCCCAAGCTGCCGTACGACACGTTCAAGGATTTTGTCGCCATCGGGCAGACGGTGCGCTTTCCGCTGGTGATCGGCGCGAATCCGAGCGTGCCTGGGGACAACCTGAAGGAGTTCCTGGCGGCAGCCGCCAAGCAGCCGCCCAACAAGTTCAACTATGCGTCCACGGGCGTGGGCTCGCTGAACCATCTGGCGCCGGAAGAGCTCAAGCGGCTGTCGAAGGTTGAGCTGCTGCACGTGCCGTATGGCGGCGGCGGACCGGCCATTCAGGCCGTCGTCGGCGGGCAGGCCAACATGACGTGGCTGAGCTTTGCCGCGCTGCGTGGCCAGATCCAGGCCGGCAAGATCAAGCCGCTGGCCGTCGCCGGTGAAAAGCGCCTGCCCGAACTGCCCAACGTGCCCACCGTGGCCGAATCGGGCTTCCCCGGCTTTGTCGCTTATTCGTGGAGCGGCATGTTCGCCCCGAAGGGCACGCCGGAAGCCACCGTCAAGAAGCTGACGGCCGATTTCCAGGCGGTGCTGGCCGATCCCGAGATCAAGAAGAAGATCACGGAAGCGGGCTTTGAGATCGTTGCGTCTGATGGTCCTGCGCTGGATGCGTACGTGAAGTCGGAGTACGACCGCTGGAGCGCTTTCATCAAGAGCAGCAACATCAATCTGGACAACTGAACGGCGTCGGGCCGGGGCGGCTGAATGCCGCCCCGGCCCGGCTCCCGAATTACGTGGAGATGACATGGAACACATGAACGGCGCCGAAGCGATGGTGCGGATGCTGCAACACAACGGCGTCAAACATATCTTTGGCCTGTGCGGCGACACCACCTTGCCGCTTTACGACGCGCTGTACCGCTTGGACCACGGCATGCAGCACATCCTGACGCGTGACGAGCGCAGCGCGGCCTACATGGCCGACGCCTATGCACGCGTGACCGGCAAGGTCGGCGTGTGCGAAGGCCCGAGCGGCGGCGGCGCGACCTATCTGCTGCCTGGTCTGGTCGAAGCCAACGAGTCGTCGATTCCCGTGCTGGGCATCACGTCGGACGTGGCCGTCGGCTCGCGCGGCAAGTATCCGCTGACCGAACTGGACCAGGAGGCGCTCTACCGCCCGCTGACCAAGTGGAACCGCACGATCGACCGCGCGGACCAGATTCCGGGCATGGTGCGCGCGGCCTTCCGCGCCATGACGACCGGCAAGCCCGGCTCGGCGCACCTGTGCTTTCCCTATGACGTGATGAAGCAGGAAGTGGATGCGTCCGACGTGTGGGCGCAGCCCGAGCACGGCAGCTTCCCCGCCATGCGCTTCGCGCCGGATCCCGCCGACGTGGCGCGCGCCGCGCAACGCCTGGTGGCGGCGCGCTCGCCCGTGATCATCTGCGGCGGCGGCGTGGTCATCGCCGGCGCCTGCGGCGCGCTGCAGGAAGTCGCCGAGGCCTTGAAGGCGGCGGTGTGCGTGACGGTGAGCGGGCAGGGCAGCCTGGCCGACACCCATCCGCTGAATGCGGGCGTGGTGGGATCGAACGGCGGCGTGATGGCGACGCGCGATGTGGTGGCGGCTGCCGACGTGGTGCTCTTCGTGGGCTGCCGTGCCGGGTCGACCTCGACCGAGCACTGGCGCTTCCCGAACCGCAACGTGCCGATCCTGCACATCGACATCGACCCGATGGTGATCGGCGCCAACTACCTGACCGAAGTCGGTCTGGTGGGCGATGCCAAGCTGGCCCTCGAAGCGCTGTCCGCCGAAGTGCAGGCGCGCATCAAGCACCGGCCGTCCGATGCGACCGACGGAGCGGTGCTGGCCGGCCGCGCCAAGGAGGCACGCCGCGCGCAGCTTGAGCCGCTGGCCGCCAGCCTGGACGCGCCGATCCGCCCCGAGCGCGTGGTGCAGTCGCTGAACCGCCTGCTGCCCGACGACGCGGTAGTCTGCGCGGACCCCGGCACGCCGTGCCCGTATTTTTCGGCCTATTACGACGTCTCGCGTCCCGGCCGCCACTTCATCACCAACCGCGCCCACGGCGCGCTGGGCTTTTCGATGTCGGCGGCGCTGGGCGCCTGGGTCGGCCGTCCGCAATCGAAGTGCGTGTCGGTGATGGGCGACGGCAGCTTCGGCTTCACGGTGGGTGAATTGGAAACCATCGTGCGCCACAAGGCGCCGCTGCTGATGGTGGTGTTCTCGAACTCGGTCTACGGCTGGATCAAGGCCAGCCAGAAGGCCGGCTACGACAAGCGCTACTACAGCGTGGACTTCAATCGCACCGACCATGCGCGTATCGCCGAGGCCTATGGCGTGAAGGCGTGGCGTGTCGAGGACCCGTCCAAGCTGGACGCCGCGATCAAGGCCGCCATGGAACACGACGGCCCCGCGCTGATCGACGTGATCGCGCAGCCGCTGCAAGATACCGCGGCGCCCGTGAGCCAATGGATGGGTTGATGTGGTAAGCGCAGCGCGCTGCATTGCCGATGGGGCCCTTCGCGGGGCCCCATTTTTCTTGGCCGGTCCGATTAGAAAAAAATTCCCTGCCGGCGGGCGCGCTCCTATACTGGACCGCTTCGGAGCGGCGGGCCGCGGAGGTCCGGCGCCGTCAACGCGACAGCAGAGAGGGCAGGCATGGACCTGGGGATCAGCGGCAAAAAAGCACTGGTGTTTGGCGGCAGCCGCGGCATGGGGCGCGCCTGCGCCCTGCAGTTGGCGCGCGAAGGCGTGGCCGTGACCATCGCGGCGCGCAATCCGCAGACGCTTGAACAGGCCGCCGCCGACATATCGCGCGAAACCGGCATCGGCGTGGGCTGGGTGTCGGCCGACCTGACGCTTGCCGAGGGGCGCGACGCGGCAATCGCCGCCTGTCCGCATCCCGACATCCTTATCAACAACGCCGACGGCCCGCTGCCGGGCGACTTCCGCGATTGGTCGCGTGACGACTGGATCGCCGCGCTCGACGCCATGATGCTGGGACCGATCGACATGATCCGCCGCGTGGTGGACGGCATGGTCGAGCGCCGGTTCGGGCGTATCGTCAATATCGTGTCGCGCAGCGTGAAGGCGCCGCATGCCGAGCTGGGGCTGTCCAACGGTGCGCGTTCGGGCCTGATCGGCTTCGTGGGCGGCCTGGCGCGTCAGACGGTCCGGCACAACGTCACCATCAACAATCTGCTGCCGGGCGCCTTCGCCACCGATGCGCAGACCCGGCACATCCAGGGCATGGTGGAGCAGGGCGGCAAGACGTTCGAGCAGTTGTGGGACGAGCGGGCGCGCAGCAACCCCGCCGGCCGGTATGGCCAGCCCGAGGAACTGGGCGCGCTGTGCGCGTATGTCTGCTCGGCGCACTCGGGTTACATGACTGGGCAAAGCCTGCTGATCGACGGGGGCAGCTACCCCGGAACCTACTGATGGCGTCAAGACATCCCATGGACCAGACGGACCTGAAGATACTCGCGCTGCTGCAAAAAGACGCCACCTGCTCCGTAGCGGAAGTGGCCGAACAGGTGAACCTTTCCGTGACGCCGTGCTGGCGCCGGATCCAGAAGCTGAAGGACGACGGCGTCATTGCGCGCAACGCCATCCTGCTGGATCCCCGCGCGCTGGGCCTGAACCTGACGGTGTTCGTGTCCATTCGCACCAGCCAGCACAACGAGAAATGGACGCAAAGCCTGATCAATGCCGTGATGGCCTTGCCCAACGTGGTCGAATTCCATCGCATGGCCGGCGACGTGGACTATCTGCTGAAGGTGGTGGTCGAGGACATGGCGGCGTACGACCGCTTCTACCGACGGCTGATCGGCGCGGTGGATCTGCTGGACGTCAGCGCCAGCTTCTCGATGGAAGTCATTAAAAGCACCACGGAATTGCCGCTGGGCGCCGTGTAGCCGCCGGGCGCGCAAATTTTTTCCTGAGTCCCCCGCCGCCGCGGATGCAAATTTCTTTCTGCGTGTTGCGCGGGCCCAATCTGGCAATGCTTTTGCGCGGGGCGCGGCGTAGGATATCGCTCACTCCAGTCTTGGAGTGAATTGGGATATCAGAGGACCCTATGTCGTTGGCAGTGCCCGCCGGCTGCGCCGGATTGCAAGAATCGCGGCAAGCAGCATCGGTGGATGACCTCCTGGCCGGCTGGAATGGCGTCGACGACCTGTGGGTATTTGCCTACGGTTCCCTGATCTGGCATCCCGGGTTTGCCTGGCGCGAACGGCGCCTGGCCACCGTGCGGGGCTATCACCGTTCGCTGTGCCTGTGGTCGCATGACCACCGCGGGTCGCCGGACAATCCTGGTCTCGTGTTCGGACTGGATCGCGGCGGTTGCTGCCGCGGTGTGGCCTTCCAGATCGCGGCCAGCGACGTGCCGCAGGTCTTTGAAGCCTTATGGCGCCGGGAGATGGTCACGGGCGCCTACCGTCCGCGCTGGCTGACCTGTCACACCGAGGCCGCGCCGGTGCGTGGACTGGTGTTCCTGCTGAATCGCACCTGCCGCGAGTATGCCGCCGATCTCTGCGACGACCGCCTGCTGACGTCCGTGCGCAATGCGGTCGGACATTCCGGACCGTGCCTGGACTACGTGGTGGAAACGGCGCGCGCGCTGCGTGCGCATGGGATCGACGACTGGCGGCTGGGCGATCTGGTGCGCAAGCTGGGTCACGCGTTCTGACGCGTTTCAGAACTGCCAGCGGCCGAACACGAACAGCACATTGCCCGCGCCGCTTGAGCCCGGGATGTACGTCGCGTAAAGCATGGCGTCCTTGTAGCCCGCGCTGACCAGCGGCAGGATGCCGGGAAACGGCACGTAGCTCATGATGTCGTGGCGCGCGGTGAGGAACACGGTGTAGCCCGCGCCGAGCCGGAAGTTGTCGCTGACCTGGCCGATCTTCAGAAAGCCATAGCCGGCGATGGGCTGCACCTTGGAGTGCGAGTCCAGAAACGCCATGGCGTACAGGCCCTGCCAGTCGCCGTCTTCATCGTAGATACTGCGGCCGTAGCCGCCGCCCCAGGCAAGTTCGCGGAAGCTGTCGATCTTGTCGGCGCTGTACTTGGCGCGGTTGTGCCAGGCCCAGCCGCTGACATAGAGGTCGTTGCCGCCTTCGGACCAGATCTGGTCGATGCGATTGCACGCCGACTGGGCCCACGAGGGCATGCCGTCGCAGGCGTGTGCGGAAACGGTGAAAACGGACAACAGCACGCAGAGCAGCGCGGCGCGGAATCTGGCGGTCATCGCAGGACCCAGGTAAAGATGACAGTTCCGTTACTGTAACGGAGCGCGTGTCATCTTCCCTGTCAGCGGGCTGTCACCGGGGGGGCGGCAGGGGCTGCGGCCATCCGATGCGGCGCATGGATGTGGCGGCAGCGCTACAGAAGAAAGATCGTGGCCAGGCCCAGGAAGATGAAGAAGCCGAGCGAATCGGTGGCGAACGTGAGCAGCACCGACGAGCCCATTGCCGGGTCCTTGCCGAAGCGCGCCCGCACCATGGGCACCAGCACGCCGACCGAGGCGCCGACCAGCATGTTGCAGATCATGGCGGCCATCATCACCAGCGCGATGGACAGCGAGCGCGAGATCACCCACGCGAACAGGGCGGCCACGAGGCTGCCGCACAATCCCACCAGCAAGGTCACGAACAGCTCGCGCTTGACGAGCTGCCACAGGTTGCGACCGGTGATACGGCCCATGGCCAGCGCCCGGATGATGAGCGTCATGGTCTGGTTGCCCGAGTTGCCGCCGATGCCGGCCACAATCGACATCAGGAACGCCAGGATGACGATCTGGCTGACCGTGCCCTCGAACTGCGACGCCACGAACGAGGCCGTGGCGGCAGTACAGAGGTTGAACAGCAGCCACGGCGCGCGGTTGCGCAGCGCGGTGCTGACGGGGGCAAAGATGTCTTCTTCCTGCAGACCGGCGCGCGACAGCGCCTGTTCCTGCGAGTCTTCGCGCATCACGTCCACGACGTCGGCGATGGTGACGCGGCCGATCAGCCGGCCCTGGTCGTCCATCACGGGGGCGGAAACCAGGTCGTAGCGCTCGAAGGCGCCGGCGGCGTCCGCGTCGGAGTCCAGCGGGTTCAGCGTCAGGAAGTCGGAATTCATGACCGCCCGCACTTCGGTTTCGGGCTCGCTGACCAACAGGCGCGACAAGGGCAGGATGCCTTGCAGCTTGTCCTGGCGGTCCACCACGAAGATCTGGTCGGTGTGATCGGGCAGTTCGTGCAGCCGGCGCAGGTAGCGCAGCACGACCTCGAGCGTGACGTCCTCGCGCACGCGCACCATCTCGAAGTCCATGATGGCGCCGACGCTGTCTTCCGGATAGCCCATGGCTTCCAGCAGCTGCGCGCGCTCTTCCTCGGTCAGACCCTTCTGGACTTCGGCCACCACATCGGGCGGCAGGTCGGGCGCCAGGTCGGCGAGCTCGTCCGCGTCCATGCTTTCGGTCGCGGCGACGAGATCCTGGCGGTCCATCGCTTCGATCAGCGATTCACGGACCCAGTCTTCGACTTCGAGCAGGACGTCCGCGTCGTGTTCGGGGCTGACCAGCTTCCAGATCGCCTGGCGCTCGTCCTTGGGCAGCGATTCGAGGATGAAGGCGATGTCGGCCGGGTGCAGGTTGTCGACCAGCGTCTTGAGCTCGGCCTCGTGCTGGCGGTGCACCAGGTCTTCGACGAGGGGCGCCTTGGCGTCGCCTTCTTCCTGGCGGTGAACCAGGTCTTCGACAAGCTGCTGGCGCCGCAGGCGCTCCTGGACTTCAGCCAGGGCGGTCTGGGCGTCTTCCGGGTCGAGGCGGCGTGGCGTCGCGGGCGGTTTCTGCGCGGCGGCGGACTGCGTCATGCGTTACGGCTCAAAGTGTGGGAAGAGGGCGGCTGCGCCGCGCTTCGTCGGTGGCGACATACGTCAGCGTGGCCTCGGTGACCTTGACGACTTCGGCGTCCAGCCGCTGGCGTTCCGCGTAGACCTCGACGGAGACCGTGATGGACGTGGTGCCGGTCTTGACGATGGCGGCGTAGAAGCTGAGCAGGTCGCCCACGAACACGGGCTCTTTGAACTGGAAGGCATTGACCGCGACGGTGGCGACACGGCCAGCGGCGCGGCGGGCGGCGGGGATGGACCCGGCGATGTCGACCTGAGCCATGATCCAGCCGCCAAAAACGTCCCCGTGGATGTTCGCATCGGCCGGCATCGGCATGACGCGCAACACCGCGTCGCGATGGGCAGGCAGAGTCGTAAACGGGGTTTTGGTGCTGGAGGTCATGCGGCCGACTCCAATGCTAGAGAACCAGCCGATTATGCAGGAAAAACGAGACGGCGGCGTGCGCGTCGGCGCCCGCCGCCCGGCCCGGCGCGGCCATCAGGTGGCCAGCTTGACGATCCCGTAGCCGCCAACCAACAGCCAGACGTAAAGGATGAAGCCCAGGGCTATTACGCGCGGGCCGGCCTTGCGGATCTGGGCGAAGCGCGTTTCGATGCCCAGCGCGGTCATGGCCATGGTCAGGGCGAAGACGTCGAGCCGGCGGATGGCCGCGACGACATCGGCGGGAATGATGTCGAGCGAATTGATGATGGCCAGCACCAGGAACCCGACGGCGAACCAGGGGATCGGAAGCTTGGCGCTCTTGCCCTGGCCGCCCGCATGGGAGGCGGCGCTGCGCAGGTACATGCCCAGCACCAGCAGCACGGGCACCAGCAGCGCCACGCGGGTCATCTTGACGATGGTGGCGACCTCGGTGGTGGCGGGGTCGATGTTGCTGGCGGCGCCCACGACCTGCGCCACTTCGTGAACCGTGCCGCCGATGTAGATGCCAAGCGCCTGCGTATCGAAGTTCAGCCAGCCGGCGTGATAGAAGACCGGATACAGGAACATCGACAGCGTGCCGAACAGCACCACGGTCGCGACAGCCACCGCGCTCTTGTGAGGGGCGGCGCGCAGCGTGGGTTCGAACGCCAGCACCGCGGCGGCACCGCAGATGGCGCTGCCCGCGGCGGTCAGCATGGCGGTGTCGCGATCCAGTCCGAGCAGGCGCTGGCCGACGACGGTGCCGATCAGCAGCGTGCCCACCACCACCGCCACGGACACGGCCAGCCCCGGCATGCCGACGGCGGCGATCTGCTGGATGCTGATATTCAGGCCGTAGAAGGCGACCGCGATGCGCAGCAGGCGGCGCGCGGTGAAATTCACGCCGACGCCCCAGTCCGCGGGCATGGTGCCGCGCAGGAAGTTGCCATACAGCATGCCGACGACGATACCCACGACCAGCGGCGAAAAACCGAGCTGCCGGATGAAGGGCAGATCGGCCAGTTGCATCACCGCGCCGGCCATCAGGCCCACGAACAGCACGCCGTTGAGCTTGTCGCGCCAAGGCGTGGCCGCGGCAGCGGGGGCTGCGGCAGCAGGGGCCGCGGGGCTGGCGGGGAGGGGGACGGCGGTCGTGGTGGAGGTGTTCATTACTGGCCCTTTGGGCATAACTACATAACTAGACGAAATATTAGATCCGGCCGTATTATTTGAAAAATCTTCAATCTAAATATTGAATATCAGAAATTCTGATATCGAGCCCATGACGCCGGATCAATTGCTCACGTTCGCCGCAGTCGCCGATACCGGCAACATCAGCCGCACCGCCCAGGCGCTGCATCTGTCGCAACCGGCGGTGTCCGGCCAGCTGCGCGCCTTGCAGGAATGGTTTGGCGAACCGCTGTACCGCCGCAGCGGCCACGGCATCGCGCTGACCGAAGCCGGCGAGCGCTTGGCCGAGCAGGCGCGGCAGCTGCGCCAGGTGTACCGGCAGGCGCAGGCCGTGCGGGAATCCTGGCGTGGCCTGGAAACCGGTGCATTGCGATTGGGCGCCAGCACCACGCCGGCCAGCTACCTGCTGCCCCGCCTGGTGGCGGACTTTCGCCACGCGTTTCCGGCCGTCAGCCTGCATCTGTCGGACGGCAATACGCGCGAGATCGTGGATCGCCTGCCGGCGCTGGACCTGGCGTTCATCGAAGGCGACGTGCCCCCCGGACTGCCCGCCGACACGGCGGTGCACGCATGGCGGCAGGACGAAGTAGTGGCGATCGTGCGGGCGGATCACGCCCTGGCGGGCAAGGGCGCCGTGACGCTACGGGATCTGGCGGGGTCGCCGCTGGTGATGCGCGAACCCGGTTCCGGCGTGCGGCGGCTGGTGGAACGGGCGTTCCGCGATGGCGGTCTGGCGCCGTCGGTGGGCCTGGAGCTGGCGGGGGTGGAAGGGGTGAAGCAGGCCGTGCGTGCGGGGTTGGGCGTGGGCTTCGTGTCCGTGATGTCGATGCGTCACGAAGACGGGGCACTGGCGGCCCTGCGCCTGTTGCCCAAGCCGCTGACGCGAACGCTGAGCATCCTGGTGCCGCATGCCGATGCGGCTGCCCGCGCCGCCGAACGCTTTCTGGCGATGTGCCTGGCGGTCGGCGGGCAGGACGTCGGGTAACTAAGCAGCCGGGCCGTTCAGGCCTTGGCCAGGCGCTTGAGCGCGAGCTGCACCCAGTACGTGCCGCCCAGCGGCAGCAGATCGTCGTTGAAGTCGTAGCTGCCGTTGTGCAGCATGCAAGGGCCCAGTCCGTGGCCGCTGTCGCGGTGCTCGCCAGTGCCGTTGCCAATCCACACGTAACAGCCCGGCAGTTCCTGCAGCATGAAGGCGAAATCTTCCGCGCCCATGGTCGGCTGCACGTTGGCGTTGACGTTGTCCGCGCCGACGATGTCGCGCAATACGTCGGCGCAGAACGCGGCTTCGTCGGCGTGGTTGATGGTGGGCGGATAGTTGCGCTGGAACGTGAATTCGACTTCGCAGTCCATCGCCGCACTGGTATGGCGGGCGATCTCTTCCATACGGCGTTCGATCAGGTCCAGCACGTCCAGCGTGAACGTGCGCACCGTGCCGCGCAATTCGGCGTGGTTGGGCACGACGTTATCCGCGCTGCCCGCGTGGATCTGCGTGATGCTGAGCACCGCGGCATCCAGCGGATTGCGGTTGCGCGTGACGATGGTCTGCAGCGATTGCGCCATCTGCACCGCGGCCATGACGGGGTCGATGCCAAGGTGAGGCATGCCGGCGTGCGTGCCCTTGCCCTTGATGACGATCGAGAATTCGTTGCTGGAGGCCATGATGGGGCCGGGCGTCAGACCGAACTGGCCGGGTTTCATGCCGGGCCAGTTGTGCATGCCGAATACTGCTTCCATCGGGAATTGCGTGAAGAGGCCGTCGTCGATCATGCGCTTGGCGCCGCCGCCGCCTTCCTCGGCGGGCTGGAAGATGACATAGACCGTGCCCGCGAAATCGCGGTTCGCGGCCAGGTATTGGGACGCGGCCAGCAGCATGGCGGTGTGGCCATCGTGGCCGCAGGCGTGCATCTTGCCTTCGTTCTGGCTGGCATGCGCGAAGGTGTTGACCTCTTGCATCGGCAGCGCGTCCATGTCGGCGCGCAGGCCCACGGCGCGATCGCCGGGCTGGTTGCCGCGGATGATGCCGACGACGCCAGTTCCGCCCAATCCGCGATGGATCTCGATGCCCCATTCCTCGAGCTTGGCCGCCACCACGTCGGCGGTGCGGAACTCTTCGAAGGCCAGTTCGGGATGCGCGTGGATATCGCGTCGGATCTTGGAAATATCCTGGTGCCAGGCAACGATGGGTTCAAGGAGTTTCATGAGGGAACTCGGGCGGAATATGGGGAACGGACAAAGGGTATCATCATTCAAAAATCAATTTAATGGAGACAAATACCATGACGCGTCCGTGGCTTGCTCAGTATCCCCAAGGCGTTCCTGCGGAGATCTCCACCGAGGATTATTCCTCGCTCACCGACTTGCTGGACCGGGCCTGCAAGCGTTACGCATCACGCATCGCCTGCACGGCGATGGGCAGCAACATCACCTATGCGCAGTTGGACGGGCAGGCACGCGCGTTTGCAGCATGGCTGCAGGGCCTGAACCTCGAAAAGGGCGCGCGCGTGGCGCTGATGATGCCCAACGTGCCGGCGTATCTGGTGTGCATGCTGGGATCGCTGCGCGCGGGCATGACCGTGGTGAACGTCAATCCGCTCTATACCGCTGACGAACTGCAGCGGCAATTGCTGGACAGCGGCGCGTCCGTCATCGTCATCCTGGAAAACTTCGCGCATACCTTGCAGCAGGTCTCCAATCGCGGCGACCTCAAGCACATCGTCGTGACCGGCCCGGGCGATCTGCTTGGCGGCCTGAAGGCGCCGCTGGTCAACCTGGCCGCGCGCTACATCAAGAAGATCGTGCGTGCGTGGCACATCGACGGCGCGCACGCGCTGCCCAAGCTGCTGCATGAAGGCGCGCACCTGCCGTTCAATCCGCCGTCCATTTCCATGGACGACGTGGCGGTGCTGCAATACACGGGTGGCACCACGGGTGTGCCCAAGGGCGCGATGCTGTCGCACCGCAATCTGGTGGCCAACGTGCTGCAGACCGAAGCGGTGGCGCAGCCGGTCGTGCATGACCTGGCGGACCAGCAGCTCACCATCATCAGCGCGCTGCCGCTGTATCACGTGTTCGCCATGACGGTCTGCGGTCTGTATGCCCTGCATGCGGGCATGCGCAACGTGCTCATCATCAATCCGCGCGATCAGCCGTCGCTGATCAACGCATGGCGCAAGACGCCGGTCAATCTGTTTCCGGGCGTCAATACGCTGTTCAACGCGCTGGCGCACAACGAAGACTTTGCGAAGCTGGATTTTTCCGGCCTGCGGCTGACGCTGGGCGGCGGAATGGCCGTGCAGCAGCAGGTGGCCGAACGCTGGCTGAAGATTACCGGGCGGCCGCTGATCGAAGGCTACGGCCTGTCCGAGACGTCGCCGGTGGCAACGGTCAATCCCACCAACGCGACGGCGTATTCCGGTTCGATCGGGCTGCCGTTGCCGTCGACGGATGTGGCGATTCTGGACGATGCCGGCAACGAGGTGCCGCTTGGCGAACGCGGCGAAGTCGGCATCCGCGGGCCGCAGGTCATGCTGGGGTACTGGCGCAAGCCTGATGAAACGCGCGATTCGATGACGGCCGACGGCTACTTCCGTACCGGCGACATCGGCATCATGGACGAACAGGGCTACACGCGCATCGTGGACCGCAAGAAGGACATGATTGCGGTGTCCGGATTCAAGGTCTATCCGAACGAAGTGGAGGCGGCGGTCGCGCAGCATCCCGGCGTGCTGGAGTGCGCGGCGATCGGGGTGCCCGATGAGCACTCCGGCGAGGCAGTCAAGGTGTTCGTCGTGAAGAAGGACCCGGCGCTGACCGAAGAACAGGTGCAGCAGTGGTGCAAGGACAAGCTGACGGGCTACAAGCGCCCGCGCTTCGTGGAGTTCCGCGACGAACTGCCCAAGAGCAACGTGGGCAAGATACTGCGCCGCGAGCTGCGGCCGGACGCGCAGGCCGCTGCGGCATCCGCCAAGACGTCCGCGTAAAGCGACAGAGGCCGCGCAGGCGGCCTCTGTCGTTCAGGCCGCCGTTTGGCTGCCTGCGGTTTGCGTTTCAGCCCTGCTTGTTCAGATGCGGGGCAATCATTTCATGCAGCGCGCGTTCGATGGCCGGATTGCCCGCCACGACGCGCCCGCCGATCGGCCAGGGATCCTGCTTGTGCATGTCGGTGCAGACACCGCCCGCTTCGCGCAGGATCAGCGTGCCCGCAGCCACGTCCCAGGGCGCCAGGCCCATTTCCCAATAGCCGTCGTATCGGCCGCAGGCGGTCCAGGCCAGGTCCAGCGCGGCGGCGCCCATGCGGCGCACGCCGCGAGACCGGTTGATGGCGTCATGCAACATTGGCATGTACTGCGCGGCAAATGAGAAGTCGCGGAACGGGAAGCCCGTGGCCAGCACGGCGTCTTCGATCGTCTGCGTGCGCGAGCATGAGATCCGCCGGCCATTCAGCCATGCGCCCACGCCGTACACGCCCGTGAACAGTTCTTCGCGGCAGGGGTCGTAGACCACGCCGATGACCGGCGTGTCCACGGCCAGGGTTTCGTTGGCCGACATCGACGTGCCCGCGTGCGCGATCAGGGCGATGGACACGGCGTAGTGCGGGATGTCGTGCAGGAAGTTGGTCGTGCCATCGAGCGGGTCGATGTACCAAGTGGCCGCGCCTTGCGCCTTGCCGCCCGTTTCTTCGGCGACGATGCCGAACCTGGGCGTGCGGGCCTTCAATTCCTGGATGATCGCGGCCTCCGCCTCGCGGTCCGCCTGCGATACGAGATCGTTGCGGGCCTTGCGATCGATCACGAGATCGGCGCGGTGGTGCGCGTAGGATTGCAGGATGGCTGCGCCGGCATGGGCGGCCGTGACCGCCGCGTCGATCGCGGCGCACAGGTCGATGGGCGAAGCCAGCGATTGGGGCTGATCGTAGGTATCCATTGGCCCAGTGTAAGCCCGTCCATGCGTCAAACCCGTGGCAAACGGACTAATCCATTGGGCCGCGTGGTGCGCATCCAACGCGAATCGGCCGGCGGCCCGATAATTCGCGCTTCATCGTGTTTGTATTTATTGGGCTGGATGTCTGTGACTTACGTTCCGCTGGTTCCCGCAAAGGTTGATGTCGATGCCGACGGCAGGCTGGTCAGTTCCGTCTATGGCGATGTCTATCACTCGCCGTCGGGGGCGCTGGGCCAGGCCGAGCACGTCTTCCTGCGCGGCAACGGACTGCCGGAGCGCTGGCGGGGGCGCGCCTCGTTCACCGTCTGCGAGACGGGCTTTGGATTGGGGCTGAACTTCCTGGCGCTGTGGAAAGCGTGGCGGGACGATCCGCAACGGTCTGCGGCTTTGCACGTCGTCTCGATGGAAGCGCACCCATTTTCCCGGGACGACCTGGCCGCACTGCTGGCGCGCCATGCGCCCGAGCCGCTGGCAGGGCTGGCGCGCGCCCTGGCTGCGCAGTGGCCGGCGCTGCTGCCGGGACTGCATCGGCTGGAATTCGAGAACGGCGCCGTCACGCTGACGCTGGGCTTTGGCGATGCGCAGGTGCTGGCGCCGCGCCTGGGCGCACGGGTGGACGCGTTTTTCCTGGACGGCTTCGCGCCCGAGCGCAACCCCGAGATGTGGGCGCCGCCGCTGTTGCGCGCGTTGGCCAGCCTGGCGGCGCCGGACGCCACGGTCGCCACGTGGGCCTGCACCGGCGAACTGCGCCGCAATCTGGCCGATGCCGGCTTCGACGTGCGGCGGGCGCCCGGATATGGGGGCAAATGGCACATGACGGTGGGGCGGGTCCTTCAGGCCGGAAGTGCGGCCCTGCCCGCGGCGGTCCCATCGGAACGGCATGCGGTGGTCGTGGGCGCGGGGCTGGCCGGTGCGGGCATTGCTCACGCGCTGGCGGGCCGAGGCTGGCGCGTCACCGTATTGGACGCCGCCCGGTCGCTGGGCGCGCCGGCGCATGCCGGCCACTTGGCCGCGGCGCTTACACCGGTGGTCGCGCGGGATGACAACGCACGGGCGCGGCTGTCGCGGGCGGGCAGCGAACGGGCGCTGGCGCGCTGGCAGGGTCTGCCGGGCGGCGCGGCGCCACGGGTGTGCGGCACCGTCCAGGTCGAGCGGGACGCGGGCCGGTCGGCGACGCTGGCCGGCACCCTGGAAGCGCTGGCGTTTCCGTCGGATTGGGTGCGCCAGGTGTCGCGCGAAGAAGCCAGCGCACTGGCCGGACTGCCGGTCGCGCGGGGCGGCGTGTTCTTTTCGCAAGGGATGCTGGTGCAGCCGGGGCTGCTGATCGACGCGTTGCTGTCCGCGTCCGGCGCGGTGGTGATCCCCGGCCGCGCCGAGCGGGTGTCGTCTGCGGGCCAGGGGTGGCGCGTGCTGGACGCGTCCGGTGCGGAGCTGGCCCGGGCCGACACCGTGATCCTGGCCAATGCCGCCGGTTCGCGCGAGGTGCTGGCGGCCAGCGGCCTGCTTGACCCGCTGCCCCGCGTCGCCCAGATGCACGCGCTGGCCGGTGAAGTCACCTTGATCCCGGCCGTGGCCCTGGACGGAGGCCCGCGGTGCATCGTCGGGGGCGAGGGGTATCTGTTGCCGGACATCGGCGTGGGCTGCGTCGTCGGCAGCACTTATGTCCACGGCGCCGCCGAGGCCGTGGTGGGCGCCGAAGGGCAGGGCGTCACGCTGGGCAAGGCGGCCGGGCTGCTGGATGGCCGTTTTCCGGCATTCGACGCGCTGGTGCCGGGCAGCCTGCCCGGGTGGGCTGGGTGGCGCGCCGTCCTGCCGGGCCGTCTGCCCGCGGTCGGAGAATTGCCGCATGCCCCGGGTCTGTGGCTGGCCGCGGGATATGCATCGCGGGGGCTGTCGTGGTCGGCGCTGATGGGAGACCTGATCGCGGCCCGTCTGATGGCCGAACCGCTGCCGCTGGAGACCGATCTGGCCCAGCTTGTTTCACCACGATGAAAAAAATTTAATGCGCGGCGGGGGCTTTGCCGGGCTGGCGTAGAATTGTAAGAATTGCCGGAATTTGGCGCGAATAGGCCGCAATTGACCTTTCGGGACGGCAATTCGGCGACTCGGCGGCGTCTGCGCGCCTGGCGCAGGCCAAGGGCTTCATGCCCCTTTTTTGGATGAATTAACCGTCCAAAAGAGGGATCGAGTTTATTTCAAAGCTCAAATCCGTCAAAATAGCGTCTTTTGATGGTTTTTGGCTTAAGCCGGGGGATGCTCTGTGCCGCCCAAGTTCGACTTTGCCCATACTACCCAGCTCGATAATGTCGAGCTGCTGACGTCCCGCCCCAGTCGCATCGATTTCGACGCGGGCGATGGGTTGCACCTGGTAGTCGAGGCGCATGCGCCTGGAGTTTTTCGCCTGCGCTGCGGCGAGGCGAACCACTTCAATGATGACAAGCCCGGCGCGCGCGTGCGCGCCGTGGCCGAAATGCTGCTCGCACGCCAGGAGGCGGTGGGCGAAGCTACCATCGCGCCTCGCGAAAGCGGGGACGGCTGGCGAATCACACAGGGCGACGTCGCCCTGGAGATTCAGACCAACCCTGTGCGCGTCGCCCTGTACCGCAACGAAGACCGCGTCTTCGAATCCGAGGTTTCCGCGCATACGCCCGCATTCGGGTACAACGCGCTGGACCAGGCCGATGACGCTGTCTGGACGGCCGGCTTCACGCTGGCTGCCGACGAGCGGGTGTTCGGCCTGGGCGAAACGCCCGGGGACCTGAACCGCCGCGAGGAATCGGTGGTCTCCGACGACCCCGAGCATCGTGCGCTGCCCTTGGCATGGAGCCCGCGCGGTTGGGGCGTCTACGCCAACACGATGCGCCGCGTGGAACATTCGGTGGGCGTCGCGCCCGCGGATTCGGCCTATGTGCTGACCGTCGACGACGCCGTGCTGGACCTGTTCCTCTTTGCCGGCGAACCCGCCGAAATCCTGAATCAATACACCGCGCTGACCGGCCGCGCCGGCCAGCCTGTCCTGTGGGCAATGGGCGCGTGGCTGCAGCAGGCCGCCGGCGAAATGCCGACGCAGACGGTCGCCCTGGTGGCGCGCATGCGCGAGAACCAGATTCCCGTCGACGCCGTGACGCTGGCCCAGCCGATCGCGTGGGGCTTTCAGGCGGACAAAACGGTTTTCGAATGGGACGCCCAGCGCTTTCCCGACGCCAAGCAGATGCTGGCGCTCTTTCACAAGCACAACGTGCATGTGGCGGCCTCCGGCTTTCCGGGCGTCATCAAGACCAGTCCGCTCTTTGAAGAGCTGGAAGACCGCGGCTGGCTGCTGACCAAGGACGACGGCGCCGCCCAGGTGTTCGACGGCAACGCCGCCACGTCCGGCCAGCCCTACGGCCTGCTGGACCTGACCTACCGCGACATCTACAACCTGTGGGTCGAGCGTCACCGCCAACTGGTGGAAGACGGCCTGGACGCGCCCGCCTGCGACGCGCAGATCGCCATCCCCGATGGCGTGACCGCCCGCAACGGCGAGACCGGCCCGGCCTTGCGCTCCATGTACCCCTTGCTGGTGCGCCGCGCGCTGTTCGACGCGGTGGCCGGACTGAAGGTGCCGCCCGAGGGCGTGGTGCCCAGCGCCGACCTCTTTCCGGCGGCCCAGCGCTTGCCGTGGCAGGTGGGGCCCCAGGTCGACAACACCTGGGAAGGCCTGCGCCACACGCTGCGCACGTCCCTGTCGATCGGTTCGAGCGGCGTGCCCGTCCAGGTGCACAACATCGGTTCGGCCGCGCGTGATCGTTCGGGCATGACGTCCGAGCTTTACCTGCGCTGGCTGACCGCCGGCGTGTTCTCGGCCAATTTCTCGTTCCAAGGCGTGGAAGGGCTGATGCCCTGGGATTTCGGCGACGAAACCCTGTCCCACGCCAAAACCTGGATGCAGTGGCGCTACCGGCTGGTGCCCTATGTGCTGGGCGCCATCGAGGACTCGGCCCGTACCGGCCTGCCGGTGCAGCGCTCCATGGCGCTGTCGTTCCCGAACGATCCGCACGCCCACGAATGGGATCTGCAATACCTGCTGGGTCCGGCCCTGCTGGTGGCGCCGGTCACCGAACCGGGCAATCAGGTGCGCGTCTACCTGCCCAAGGGCGAGGCCTGGTGGGATCTGAACACCGGCCACCGCTACGAGGGTGGCACCACCTGGACCATCGATTGCGAGCTGGGCCAGTTCCCGGTGTTTGGCCGCGAAGGTCACATGCTCTGTCTCGGACCGGCCGCGCAGCATACGGGCGAGTTCAACTCTGCCCGTATCCTGGACGAGGTCTGGATGTTCGGCATGCCGGTGCATAACCCGGTCGTCATGCGCAACAAGATCCGCGTGATGCAGATGCAGGGCTCGAGCTACATCAAGGGGCTGGAAGGGCTGCGGATTTCGCCGTCCGAAGGCCTGGAAGTGAAGCGCCGCGGCGCGGAAGTCCGCATTTCGCGCGCTCGCTGAACCCGGATCGGCCGCCCGTCGGCCGCCAATTAAAAGGGCAGTCAGGAAGGCTTTCCTTCCCGGCTGCCCTTTGTGTCTTTGCCGGATCGCCGTTGTCGGGGCACTTGCGCGTCCTTTGAGAAGCGCAGCGGGGCCGCGTCGGCAACTCATATTACTTGTAGTTATTAAAAATGGAAAAAACGGTCGTTCTCTTTAGAAGAGAAAAGATACAAAATCGCTTGCCATGATTCACATCGAGAACCTATCCAAGACCTATGCCACGCCGCACGGAGAATTCCAGGCGCTGCGCGGCATCAACCTGCACATCGAGCAGGGCGAGGTCTTCGGCATCATCGGTCCCAGCGGGGCCGGTAAAAGCACGCTGGTCCAGTGCATCAACCTGCTGGAACGTCCCAACCAAGGCAACATCTCCATCGGCGGCCAGGCCCTGACGGGCCTTAACGAAGCGCAACTGCGAGAACAGCGCCGCCGTATCGGCATGGTGTTCCAGGGCTTCAACCTGCTGTCGCGCCGCACGGTGTACGGCAACGTGGCCCTGCCGCTGGAAATCGCGGGCGTGGCCAAGGCCGAGATTCCGGCGCGCGTCGAGCGCCTGCTGGCGCTGGTGGGCCTGGAGCATCTGCGGGACCGTTACCCCAGCCAGATCAGCGGCGGCCAGAAGCAGCGCGTCGGCATTGCCCGTGCGCTGGCCAACAATCCGGACGTCCTGCTGAGCGATGAAGCCACGTCCGCGCTGGACCCGGAAACCACGCACAACATCCTGGCGCTGCTGCGCGACATCAACCGCAAGACCGGCGTGACCGTGGTCATGATCACGCACCAGATGGAAGTCGTGCGCGAGGTCTGCGACCGCGTCGCCGTGCTGTCGCAGGGCGAGGTCGTGGAAGTGGGCAGCACGCGCGAAGTGTTCGCCCAGCCGCGCCACGACGTGACGCGCAACATGGTGTCGGCCGCCACCGCGTCGGAACTGACCGACGCCACGCTGGCCGCCGTCCAGGAGCGCATCCGCGCGCTTACCGCCGCCAAGCCCGGCCAGGCCGTGCGTCTGCTGCGCCTGTCGCTGACCGGCACCGACGCCTCGGGCGCCTTCCTGTCCGACCTGACCCGGCAGTTCGCGCTGGACGTGGGCCTGGTGCAGGCGCGCGTCGAAGACATCCAGGGCGTGGCCGTGGGCACGATGTTCGTGCTGGCCCAAGGCGCGCCCGCCGCGCTCAAGGACGGCATCGCCGCCCTGAACGCCCGTGACATTACCGTTGAAGAAATAGCTCATGAGTCCGCAACTGATCGACCTGCTTATTACGTCGCTGCTTGACACCCTGCTGATGGTGGGCGTGGCCAGCGCCATCGCGGTGGTCATCGGCATTCCGCTCGGCGTGACGCTGACGGTGACCGCGCGCGGCAACATGCTTGAAAACCAGCCCGTGAACCACGTGCTGGGCGCCATCATCAACGCCACCCGCTCCGTGCCGTTCGTGATTCTGATGGTCGCGATCATCCCGTTCACGCGGCTGGTGGCACAGACCTCCATCGGCACCACTGCCGCCATCGTGCCCTTGTCCGTGGCCGCGATTCCGTTCATGGCCCGCATCGCCGAAAACGCCATGCGCGAAGTCGATCCGGGTCTGGTCACCGCAGCGCGCGCGATGGGTGCGTCGCCCATGCAGATCATCATGAAGGTGCTGCTGCCCGAAGCCCTGCCGGGCCTCATCGCCGCCACCATCGTGACCGTTGTCAGCCTGATCGGCTATTCGGCCATGGCCGGCGCCATCGGCGGCGGCGGCCTGGGTGACCTGGCGATCCGCTACGGCTACCAGCGCTTCCAGTCCGACGTCATGGCCGCGGTCGTGATCGTGCTGATCGTTCTGGTGCAGGCCATCCAGAGCCTGGGCGACCGCTTCGTGCGCCGCATGTCGCATCGCTGATCCACTTTGTTTTTTCCTACTTCCGTCATATCGGGATATCGCAACATGAGCATCAAGGTTTTGAAGTCGCTGGCCGCGTTCGCGTTGGGCGCCGCCGTTTTCGCCCAGCCCGCGCTGGCTCAGGACAAGCCCCTGAAGGTCGGCGTCACCGCCGGCCCGCACGCCCAGATCTTTGATGTGGTCAAGGCCGAAGCCGCCAAGCAGGGCCTGAACCTGCAGGTCATCGAGTTCTCGGACTACGTGCAGCCCAACGTGGCGCTCGCCGCGGGCGACCTGGACCTGAACAGCTACCAGCACCAGCCCTACCTGGACAACGCCAACGCTGATCGCGGCTACAAGCTGGTCAGCATCGCCAAGACCGTGATCTTCCCGATCGGCATCTACAGCAAGAAGATCAAGTCGCTGGCCGAACTGAAGGAAGGCGCCCGCATCGCGCTGCCGAACGACCCGACCAACGGCGGCCGCGCGCTGCTGCTGCTGCAGGCCAATGGCCTGATCAAGCTGCGTCCGGAAGCGGGCCTGAAGGCCACGCCGATCGACGTAGTCGAAAACCCCAAGAAACTGCGCTTCATCGAACTGGACGCCGCCCAACTGCCGCGCTCGCTGGACGACACCGACGCCTCGGCCGTGAACACCAACTTCGCGTTGGAAGCCGGCCTGAACCCGACCAAGGATGCCATCGCCCAGGAATCGCCCGATTCGCCGTACGCCAACGTGCTGGTCGTGCGTGAAAAGGACAAGGACCGTCCCGAGTTCGCCAAGCTGGTCTCGATCTATCACAGCCCCGCTGTGAAGGAATTCATCCAGACCAAGTTCAAGGGCGCCGTGGTCGCTGCCTGGTAATCCAGGAGCTGGATGCGTTCTGAAGACGGCCGCCGCGAGCGGCCGTTTTCTTGGCGGGTTGCGGTGGCGGGATGCGGACAGATCGCGCCTGCAACACGACCGGCTGTCATTTTTTGACAAGCCCATCGAAATCCGCCATAATTTCGGGCTTCGGTCGGGTTGTTAGCTCAGTCGGTAGAGCAGCGGACTTTTAATCCGTTGGTCGCGAGTTCGAGTCTCGCACAACCCACCACCCCAATTCGCAGGACATTGTGAACGCCGCTATTCATAGCGGCGTTTTTGCGTTTGGGGTCCAAGCGCCCTTGGCGTCGAGGGTCAGCGGCCGGCTACTGACCGCGCCTTACGCAGGTACTCGGTAATTTCTGCTTCCGGCACCGCGCGCGAAAACAGAAAGCCCTGCAGTTCATCGCAGCCCGCAGCGCGCAGGAAATCGCGTTGTGCGGCAGTCTCGACCCCTTCCGCATTGATCGTCAGTCCCATTGACCGTCCCAGCATCACGACCGCATTCACGATGGCGGTCGAATCGCTGCCTTCGCCAATATTGGCCACGAAGCTGCGGTCGATCTTGATCTTGTCGACCGCGAACCGCTGCAGGTAGCTCAGGCTGGAATAGCCGGTTCCAAAATCGTCCAGCGCTATCCGGAATCCCGCAGCGCGCAGTGTGGCGATGGCCTTCTGCACCCGGCCATCGTCTTCAATGAACACGCCTTCAGTGACCTCCAGTTCGATCTGCGCGGGGTCCACGCCCGCGCGTTGCACCAGGTCGATGACGCGCTCGGCGAATCCTTGGCCGCGAAACTGCACGGGCGACAGGTTCACGGCGATGGACAGGCCCGGCCATTGCAACGCGGCGCGGCAGGCTTCCTTCAGTACCCATTCGCCCAGCGGCACGATCAGCCCCGTGGATTCGGCCACCGGCACAAAGATCTGCGGCGACACAGGGCCCTTGCCCGGATGATTCCACCGCACCAGCGCCTCCACGCCCACCAGCTGCTGCGTGCTGCTGTCGATCTGCGGCTGGAAATGGACCTGGAGCTGGCCGCTGCCGGCCAGCGCGCGGCGCAGGTCTTCCTCGATGACCGCCTTGGCCTTCAGCGTGTCGTCCATGTCGGGGGCGAAGAAGCTGTACTGGTTCCTGCCCAGCTCTTTCGCGCGATACAGCGCGATGTCGGCCTTGCGCAGCAGCTCGCTGCGCGTCGTGCCGTCACGCGGGGCCATCGACGCGCCGATGCTGGCGCCCACGAAGGCCCGGCCGCCCAGCAGGTCGAAGGGCTCGCGCACCTCCGCGAGAATGCGTTGCAGCAGGGCGGTCGCGCCAGCTTCGGTCGCGTTCTGCATCAGCACGGCGAACTCGTCTCCGCCCAGCCGCGCGACCGCATCGTCCGGCCCGAGGATGAGCTTGACCCGTCTTGCGAACTCTTCGATGAGCGCGTCGCCCGCGGCGTGGCCCCACGTGTCGTTGACCTGCTTGAAATGGTCCAGGTCCAGCAGCAGCACCGCACAGCACGCATCGGGCCGGCGGCGGACCAGCGCCTGGTCCACGCAGGTGTTGAAATAGGCGCGGTTAGGCAGTCCGGTCAGCACGTCGTGAAAGGCGAGATGCTGCGCGTGCGCTTCGCTGGCCTTCAGTTCGACATGGGCCGTCCGTAGTGCGCTCAGGTGCGCCTGTTGCTGGCGCAGCAGGCGATAGGTGCGCAGCGCCAGCAACGCGATCAGGACCAGCGCGCTGGCCAGCATGGCGGCAACGGATGGCAGCATGGCGCGCCAGAGTTCGGAGCCGGGCAGGTCCGGACGCCACATCAGGAAGCCCAGCGGGGCGCCATCGGACGATGTCAGGGGTATTTCGCGTTCGTCGACGCCGTCATGGCGCGTGCGCGTGGCATGGTAATGGAGCCCGTCGATCAGGTTGTCGCGCGAAAACGCATGCAGGAAATTGCCGTCGATGAACCGGACGCTGACGAGCAGATTGCGGGTCTCGAAGGCCGGCGCATTGAGGTCCGGCGAAAAGCGCGCGACGCGCATGACGCTCACGACCGCCGGCCTTTGCCCGACGATGGCAAGATCGGTGGCGTGCACGGCCGCCCGCGTGGTGCGTGCAGACGCGTCGGCGGACGGCGGCTGGCCGGGCAGGCGTTCGTGGTCGTTGTTCGGCCGGGTGGTCACGCCGCGCGTCAAGGCGACGAACGGACGGATGTCGGGTTCGTAGACGGCGTAGCGCTCCGGGTCGATCATTTCGCCGTGGACATTGCCGTAGCGCAGGGCGTCGTCCGGCCCCAGAATAAACACCAGATCCTGCTCGAACAGCCGGTGCAGCCACGCGCCCACGTTGTCGTCGAGCCAGACCTGGTCGGGCGCGGGCTTGGCCAGTTCGTCGACCAGCATGTCCCAGATCGCGACGGCTTCCTGCGCCTGTGCCACATCGTCCAGGATGTTGCTGATCGCCTGTTGCAGCTCCTTGCTCTGGCGCATTGCGGACATGTCATCGCTTTTTTCCACGGACAGGTGCAGCGAGAACAGCATCGCGGCCAGGAAGCCGCCAAAGGCGACCAGCACCAGGACGAGCAACGCGCCAGCGGAACGGGGAGGCGGCCCTGCTTTTTTTCTCATGCCGATACAGCTCCGTCTTGTTGGGGCACGCAACATACGGATCGGATGCGCTTCGAGGCCGCGTGCCGGCGCGGCGGGATTCGAAGAGGCACGTGACCGATCTGTACGCTGTCGCGGATGTCGACGATTCCGGTGCCCAGCAGGAGCAGCCCGTCGCAAATTGCGTGCCTGCGGCAAACTTGCCCCTTGATTCTGGCTCGCAGGTCTTCGTGAGAACCCTGGCGCCCGGCTGTTGTCCGGCATGGCATTTGCTGCGGGCTCGGTTTCATTTCCTCGCGATCCGCTGCGGATCCAAGACATCGATGTTCTTCACGCAAGCGCTGGGCCCGGCTGACGCCCCTGTGTTGCCCCCATCCCCCCTGGTGGTGATCTCGCCCCATCTGGACGACGCGGTTCTGAGTTGCGCGGGCCTGCTGGCCGCGCGCCCGGGCAGCACCGTCGTGACGGTGTACACGGCGCTCGCGCCGACGCCGCATCTGCGCACCGAGTGGGACCGGCGTTGCGGCTTCGACAATGCGCAAGCGGCGATGACGTGCCGGCTGGCCGAAGACAGAGAGGCGCTTGGCATGGTGGGCGCAGTCGGGCGGGCGCTCGATTTTCTGGATAGCCAGTACACCGCGACGCCTGATGAAGATGCGCCTCGGATCACCGAACGTCTGTTCCACCTGCTGGCGAGCCTCGCGCCTGCGAGCGTGGTCATGCCGCTGGGCCTGTTCCATTCGGATCACGTGCGCGTCAGCGATGCAGCGCTGATGATCCGCGAGGCGCTGCCCGGCGTTGGCTGGTTCGCTTACGAGGACCTGCCGTACCGCCAGCTGCGTGGCGTGGTGCAGGCGCGGCTGTCACAGTTGCTCGCGCGCGGCGTCACGGCCACGCCGGCGCATCTGGCGGTGGATGCGACGTCCAAGGCGCGCGCCATCGGCGCGTACGCGTCGCAGTTGAAAGGATTGGACTGCACGGCCTCGGAATTGGCGCTGCACGAAACCTTCTGGCGGTTGACGGACGGCGCCGTGGATGCGCGCTGATCTGCAACCGCCTTACCCGCGCTGCATCAGGTAGTGCAGCATTTCGCCCAGATCGGCGGGTTTGACGAAATGATGATCGAAGCCCGCGACGCGGCTGCGCTCGATATCCTGGGGGCCGCCGTAGCCGCTCATTGCGAAGATCAGCGCGCCGCTGCCCCACGTTTCGCCGCGTACCCGCCGGCAGACCGCATAGCCGTCCATGCCTGGCATGCTGATGTCCAGCATGATGACCTCGGGTTTGTGCTCCAACGCCAGCGTCCAGGCCGTCTGGCCATCGGGGGCGGTCAGCACGTCGTGATTTTCCAGCTTCAGGATCTCGGCCAGCGTCTCGAGGGCGTCCCGGTTGTCGTCCGCGATCAGGATCTTGAGTGGCCGGTGCGTCCGCCCGCTGGCCGGCGAGGCGCTCGCATCCATGGCGGCTTCCGATTGCGCCATCGGTAGGGTGACCGTGAACTCCGCCCCTTTGCCCACGCCGCGGCTGCTGACTTCGACCTGCCCGCCGTGCAGGTCCACCAGGCGCTTGACCAGGTACAGCCCGATGCCCAGCCCGCCTTGCGCATTGGCCCGATCCACGCGAAAGAACATATCGAAGATCCGGGCGCGGTCCTCGCGCGACAGCCCGATGCCGTGATCGCGCACCCGCACTTGCGCCGTGGCGCCGGCTTGTTCCACACGCACCGATACATCAATCGTGGACTCCACCGGCGAGAACTTCGACGCGTTGTTGATGAGGTTGGCAAACACCTGCGCCAGCCGCACGGGGTCGGCATTGACAGGCATTGCCGGTTCGTCCATCGACAGCATCAGCGCTTGCTGCTTGCTGCGCACCGCGGCCTCGCCCATTTCCATCGCGCTCTTGATGACGTCTTGCAGGATCACGTGTTCCTTTTGCAGCAGGAAGTTGGCCTGGCCGACGCGGCCCACGTCGAGCAGATCGTCGATGAGCCGTGAGAAGTGCTTGATCTGGCGGCCCAGCAGCAAGGCAAGCGAGCGCAGGTTGGGATCAGCGCCAAAACGCCTGTGCAGCAGGTCCGTCACGTTGCGGATCGCGGCGAGCGGGTTACGCAACTCATGCGCCAGCTGCGCCATGAATTCGTTCTTGCGCTGGTCTGCCTCCAGCAGCTTGAGCTCCGTGTGCTTGTGGTCGATGAGATCGCAGGCCTGGCGCACCAAAAGATCAAGCAGGCGTTCGTCGTGGTCGCTCAAGGGGTGCGCATCCTGCCAATGCGTGGACAACATGCCGATCACCGCGCCCGCGCGCGAGATCAGCGGCGTGGCCTGCACGGCCGTCACGCCCAGTGTGTGGAGCGCATCCTGTTCCGCAGCGTTCGACATGAACGCGCATTGGGAAATGTCGGGCACCGAGACCCGCGCCGCCGAGCGTAGCGCCTCCTTGCACAGACAGTGGCTGTCCAGCGACGTGTCGTTCCAGAACGGACTGCCGCGGGGATCGAAGCCCTTGCAGGCCAGGAGCCGCAGCTCCGCACCGTTGCCGTTCTGCGCGCTGAGCAATTGAAGCGCGGCGCTGCTCGATGCCATCATCTCGGTCGCGGCAAAGACGATGTCGTCGTACAGGCCTTGCTCGTTGTCGCCCGACAGCAGCCGTACGCTGATGTCCTGCAGCAGCCGTGCGCGCGCCATCTCGGCCTGAAGGTCGGCTCGGGCGGCTTCCATGCGGCGCTTGGCCTGGTCGCTGTTGATGGCGACCCCGGCAAGGTAGGCGCCGAACGTCGCGATGTTCTTGGCCTGTTCATCCGGTGCCCGCGCCTTGCGCCAGCCCAGGAAGAACGAGCCGATCGCTTGGCCGCTGGTGTCCTCGATGGGCATCGACAGGCAGGATCTCAAGCCGATGCCCAGACAGGCCGTGCGCCAGGGCGGCGCCCATTGGGTGTCGGCCTGGATATCGCTACAGGTGGTCATCCGGTTGGTGTGAATCGCCGTGCCGCATGTGCCGAACTTCAGGTCGTTCACGGGGGCGCCGTGCACCGCCTTGCCGAAGGACTCGGGCAGGCGCGCAGAATGCAGGTCCTGGATGCTGGTGCGATCGGGTGAGGCCAGCACGACACCAGCGCGCACGGCTGGATCGATGCGGCTGGCGGCAACGGTCAGTTCTGACAGGCAGGTCTGCAACGCGACACCCGTCGCGATCATTTCGAGCAGACGTGTCTGCTCCATGACCAGGGTTGCGTAGTTGACGCGATTCGCTTCCGGCCGGGGCGCGTGGCGCTGGGATTCATCGCGAGGATCGTGTGGCGGTGGGGGTTGGAAAGTCACGGTGCAGCCCTCCTTCCATAGGGCAAGCGTAGTCCCCGCGCAGGGCGCTGTGCGGGCACCGTTGTGTCAGTTGATGTCCCGCCAAGTGGGGCAGCCGCGCGGCTTAGTCCTGCAGGACCGGTGCGCCATGACCTGGTAACGAGAACCGCTTCAGAGGCCGATGTGGGCGTATGCCCGATTCGGAGGCCGCAAAATCGGGTCAGAAATCTCCGTTTACATATCGCGTGTAACGTCTAAAATCGGGACAGTTCGCCGTCGGCCGCGTGGCCGGCTCCCAGTCTCCCGCCCCGCGCCGGATGTGCTCGGCGCCCTGACCCGTGCAACCCGTTATGGGCCCGCTTCCCGCCGCTTCGCCGCAAGGTTCCGTGTATGCCGCCCGCATCCATCAGGTGCAGGTGGACGCGCTGCGCCGGATGTTTCCCTTCGCGCTGGCTGGATCGCTGATCACCGCCTGCTTCTCGGTCTTTGCGCTGCTGGACGTGCTGCCCCGTCAGCAGATCCTGCTGTGGATTGCCGTCACGCTGGTGGTCGGCGCATTGCGCCTGGGTGCCATGCTGGCCTACGACCGGCGCCGTGCCGACCCGGCCGCCGCTCGGATCTGGGTGCGGCGCATGCTGGTGGGCAACCTGTGTTCGGGCATCCTGTGGGGCTTGCCGTTCGCCTACTGGACGTTCATCGTTCCGCTGGAATACCAGCTCTTTTTCATCGTCATCCTGTTCGGGCTGGGCACCGGCGCCATCTACTCGAACTACATGATGTTGCCGGTCATGTACGCGTTCGAGATCCCCGCCTTCGCGCCCATGTTCATCGCGCTGGCGGCGCAGCCGTCCGCCATCCACCTGGCGCTGGTCACCAGCGGGCTGGCCTATCTGGTCGCCACCCTGGCATTTATCCACCGCATGAACCGCACGCATCTGGACGCCTTGCGGCTGGGCTATGAAAACCTGGCGCTGCTGGAACAGGTGCGCCAGGAGAAGGCGGCCGCAGAACGCAGCGACCTGGAAAAGTCGCGCTTCCTTGCCGCAGCCAGTCACGACCTGCGTCAGCCGGTGCACGCGGTCAACCTGTTCCTGGGGCTGCTCACGAACGAGCGCCTGTCGCGGCATGGCCGCTATCTGGTCGACAACATCGCCAGCGCGATGGCGGCGATGGGTCAGCTGTTCGACGCGCTTTTGAACCTGTCCCGGCTGGATGCCGGCGTCATCGAGACGCGCGTCGAGGCCTTTGCCCTGCAGCCGCTGCTTGAGCGCTTGCGGGCGGAATACGCGCCCCAGGCGGCCGAGAAGGGCATCACGGTGCGGGTGCGGGCCTGCGCGGTCAGCGTGCGATCGGATCCCATCCTGCTTGAACGCATTCTGCGCAACCTGATCAGCAACGCCATCACGCACACGGCGGGCGGGCGAGTGCTGATCGGATGCCGGCGCGCCGGCGGGCGGCTGCGGATCGAGGTCTGGGACAACGGCCCGGGCATTCCGAAGCCGGAGCAGGAACGCGTGTTCTGGGAATTCCATCAATTGGGCAACCCCGAACGCGATCGCAGCAAAGGCCTGGGACTGGGGCTGGCCATCGTGCGCCGTACGGCGCGGCTGCTGGGGCACGAGCTGTCGCTGCGTTCGCAGGTGGGGCGCGGCACCGTATTTGCCCTGACGGCGCCTATCGCGGAACGTGCAGCGTCGGAGCCGCCTGTGCGTGACCCGGAGCCCGGCATGCCGCAGGTGACCGCGTCCAGCGGCGGCCTGGAGGGCAAGCTGGTTCTGCTGGTGGACGACGATCCGCAGAATCTGGCGGGCCTGTCCATGCTGTTCGAGAGCTGGGGTTGCCGCGTCATCGCCGCCACCAGCGGCAATGCGCTGCTCGAGCGCGTGCTGCCGTTGGCCGAAAGCCCCGCGCTCATCATCAGCGACTACCGCCTGCGCGACCACGAGACGGGCATCCACGTCATCGAAAGGCTGCGCGAGGAATACAACGATCCGGACCTGCCGGCCTTGCTGGTCAGCGGCGACACGGATCCGGCCCGGCTGTCCGAAGCCGCCGCTCGCGGGGTGCCGCTGCTGCACAAGCCCGTGCAGGTCCAGGCCTTGCGCGAGCGCGTGGCCGGGCTGCTGCAAGCCACCCCTGTCCACCCCCTGACCGGAGACTCCGAATGACGGCAGTGCTATTGATCGACGACCATGCCATGTTCCGCGAAGCCCTGGTCATGGCGCTTGACGATGCGCTGCCCGACGTGACCATCCACCCGGCGGCCAGCGGGCAGGAGGCGCTGGACGTGCTGGACCGGCACGACGCCATCCGCAACGTCATCATGGATTTCTATCTGCCCGACATTGCCGGCGCGGATCTGCTCAAGCGCCTGCGGCAGCGGCGAGCGCAACTGCGTGTGCTGGTGCTGTCGGCGTCGCAGGATCCCGAGGACCAGCGCCGCGCCATGGACGCGGGCGCGCAGGGATTCATGAACAAGTCCGCCAGCTGCCAGGAACTGGCGGCCGCGCTGCTGGCAATCGACGAAGCGCCGGCGCGGGTCATGCACGCTGCGTCCGCCGCCGGCAGTGCCGGCGCCGCGCAGGACGAGGCGGCGCTGCTGCGCGCGCTGACGCCGCGCCAGAGCGAGGTGTTGCGGTTGATGTGCGATGGCCTGCGGAACAAGGAAATCTCGGAACAGCTCAACATGACGGAAAAGACCGTCAAGACGCACGTGTCGGCCATTCTGGGCACGCTTGGGGTGCTGAACCGCACGCAGGCCACGCTGGTCGCGCGGCGCGGCGGCGTGTTCGGCAAGCCGGTCTAGGCCGGAACGACCCTAGCTGCGGCGCATGCGCGCCGGCCGCTGTCCCGGACGACCTTGCCGTCCGCCAGCGCGATTTCGCGCTCCGCAGCGCTGATCGTGTCCGGACGATGCGCAACAATCACGCGCGTCATCTCAAGCCTTGCAATCGCGGCGTTGACCGCACGTTCGCGGTCGATATCCAGATGGCTGGTCGCTTCATCCAGAAACAGGATGGCTGGCCGCTTGTACAGCGCGCGCGCCAGCAGCACCCGTTGTTTCTGACCGCCTGACAGCACCGTGCCCATGTCCCCCACCAGCGTGTTGTAGCCCATCGGCATGGCGCGGATGTCGTCGTGGATTGCCGCGATTTGCGCACATTGGGCAGCGCGCTCGGGGTTGTACTGCGGATCGAAGAAACTGATGTTCTCGGCGAGGGACCCGGCAAAGAGCGCGTCGTCCTGCAATACGGTGCCCGCCATCCGGCGCAGGCAGGCCGCGCCGGCGCCGCGGGCCGGCACCCCGTTGATCAGCACGTCGCCGTCCGTCGGCGCCAGCACGCCAAGCAGGATGTTGATGAGCGTCGACTTGCCGCCGCCCGACGGCCCCGTGATGGCGACGGACTCGCCGGGCTCGATCCGGAAGCTGACGCCGTCCAGCACATAGGGTTCCTGCGGGCTGTAGCGAAAGCGCAGGTTGCGCACCTCGATTACGGGCGGGCGCACGGGCATGTCGTCCACCTGCGGCATGTCTTCCATCGGCTCGGGTGACTGGCGCACGATGTCGGCCAGGCGCTCGCCCTGCAGCCTCAGCATCTTCACGTCGACCAGCTTGTCCAGAAGCGCCGCCACGCGCTGGTCGAACAATGTCTTGTAGACGATGAACGCGAGTAGGGCGCCCACGGTGAACTGACCGTCCAGCACGAGCCTGGCGCCCAGCCACAGGATGACGATGGACGACAGGCCAAACAGCAGGCCGTTGCAGGTGCGAAAGAACAGCGCCCACTTCTGCGTGCGAAGATCCGCGTTGATCTCGTTGACCAGCAGCGACAGCCACCGCGACCGGCGGTCGTCCTGATGCTGGAAGAGCTTGATCGCCTTCACCCCGCGCACCGTTTCGAGAAAGTGCGTTTGCTCCTTGGCCGCGTGCACGATGTGCGCCTCGGTGGCATTGCGCAGCGGCGTATAGCCGCTCCAGCGCACGATGCCGTAAAGCGTCATGGCGCCCAGCGAGATTCCTGCGAGCGGCGGACTGTAGACGAACATGAGCACCAGCGTGATGAGCATCACCAGCCCGTCCAGCACGGCTTCCAGGAATGAGGTCGTCAAGGTGCGCTGGATCTCGTCGACGGCCCCGAAGCGCGACACCACATCGCCCAGGTGCCGCTTTTCAAACCAGGCGACCGGCAGGCGCAGCAGGTGGGTGAAGACGTTTGTGCGCCATTGCAGGTTCAGCGTCGTGCTCATGACCATCAGCATCCAGCCGCGCGCCACCGAGGTGAGCTGCTTCATCACCATCAGCAGGGCGAAGGCCAGCGCCAAGGTGGTCAACAGGTCGCGGTCGCCCGTGTTCAGCACATGGTCCACGACCCACTGCAGGAAGAAGGGTTGCACGACCGTCAGGATCTCGAGCGCCAGCGCCAGCAGCAGCACCTGCGAGCATGCCCCGGCCAGGCCGCGGATGCGCCCGGTGAGTTCGCGCAGGCGCACAGGTGCGCTTGCGCGCGTCTCCTGGAACTGCGGCGTCGGCCACAGTTCCAGCGCGACGCCGGTGTAGGACGCTGACAGCGCCGCAAGGGAGCAGGTGCGCTCGCCGCTCGCCGGATCGATCAGGGTGGCCGAGCGCGCGTTGATGGCCGTCAGCACCACGAAGTGATTGAACTCCCAGTGCAGGATGCAGGGCAGCTTCAGGAGGCCGAGCGCGCCCAGTCCGGCCTTGACGGGACGCGCCGCCAGGCCAAGCTGGCCGGCCACCTGAATCAGCGTGGCGAGCGTCGCGCCCTTCATCGACACGGGAAAGCGCGCGCGCAGGGCCGCAAGGTTCTGGTGGTGGCCGTGATAGCCCGCAATCATCCCCACGCAGGCCAGGCCGCACTCGGCCGCTTCGGTCTGCAATAGCCCCGGAACGCGCCGCTTGAAGCCGAGCGCCAGGCGCTCCAGCGCGCTCATAGCTTTTCCGCCAGGCGCATGGCCGGATCGAACGCCCACTGGTACAGCCGGCGCGTCTGCTGCAGCAAATCGGCCTCCAGCCGCATGCCGGGCCGCAGCGCCAGTTCCTGACCTTGCGGGCCGTAGGCGGGCGTCTCAATCGCCACGGTGATGCGGTAGACGGCCTCGTCGTCTGGCGTGTTGCGCTTGGCGTCGTCGAGCTGCCATTCGGGCAGGGCGCTGCGCGCCACGTCCTGGACGATGCCGGTCTGCTGGCCAAACGTCTGATAGGGATAGGCGGCCAGACGGATCAGCACCTTGTCGCCCGGCGCCACGAAACCGACCGCGCGGCTGGGCGCCAGCAGTTCGGCCAGCAGCTTCGCGCCGTCCGGAACAATTGTGGCAAGCGGCCGGCGGCTGTCGACCGCCTGGCCGGCGTCGGCGGTGGCGGCCGTGACCACGCCCGCATGGGGCGCGGTCAGGACGATCTGGCGCCGTGCCTCGCTCTGGGTCAGTTCGACCGCCACGGCGGACAATTCCCGGTCCAGTTGCGCCAGCTGGTTCTGATGGCGCAGCGTCAGCTCGGCCAGCGACTGTTCGTGTGCCGCAAGGGTGGTTGCCAGCCCGATGCGGTCGCGCAGCAGCGCTTGCAGCAGGTTGCGCTGGTCCAGGAGTTCAGCGCGCTTCTGATCGGTTTCCTCGGGCGACAGATAACCCTTATCCCTCAGTTGCCGATAGCGCTGGGCGCTATCCTGCGCGAGCTTGATGCGTTCGCGCTGGCCGGCGATCTGCTGGTCCATGGCGGCAAGTTGCGCCTTCAGGCTGGCGATGGCGGTGGCCTGGGTGCCGACTTCGCTTTGCTGCAGCAGGGCCGTCTTTTGCCGGGCCTCGTGCAAACTGTCGTGGCGCTGCTGTATCTGCATGCTGATCGCCTGATGCGTGTCGCCCAACGCGCTTTGCTGGTCGCCCGACACGACATACAGCACATCACCGGCGGCCACGTGCTGGCCTTCCTGCACGCGGCGCTCGAGCACGATGCCCGGTTGCGGCACGTACAGCTTGAGCAGTCCCGCGTCCGGGGCAAGTTGGCCGCTGACGGTCGCGCGCTTGGTATAGGTGCCGAACGCCAGGAACAGGCAGACGGCCAGCACGAAGCCCGCCAGAACGGTCGTCGCAAGGGCGAAGGACACCGGCCGGATCAGGACGATGTCGCCCAGGCCGGAGATGCGTTGCGCGGCGAGCGCTTGGTCGCGGTAGAGCGGCACGGATCGGGAACGTGAGAGGCTTCGCGCTGCGGGGACTGTCCGGGCTCGGACGGCCCCCGCAATGCTCGTCAGTCAGTTCAGCTCAAGAAAACCTGTCTGATCCCTGCCGTGTTGGGCTTTTGGACATTGGGCTTCGTGGAGAGCTGGGCGTGCGGGTTGTATGACGAAGCGCCCGTGGAGCGGTTCGGGCCGATTCCGCCGCTGACCTGGTTGATCTCGTCGGCGGTCATCGCTTCGATGCGGAACTCCGCGTTGCCTTGCTGAACCTGCTGTTCCATTTTTTCCATTGCTATCTCCTGCTGCATGCCGGCGGAAAAAGCCGCGCCAATGTCGGCTGAGCGCCCCGCGGGCGGATCCAGCCGCGTGTGTCACGCACCTTCAAGGCCGGGGGCTGGTTTGCTCGAGGCGGACAGTAGCAGCGGCCCGGTGCAGGCGCATCGGTCTTTGGTCGTAGATGGCGCGCGGACGCCCGTGATGTCTTTCGCTTTTCAAAGCCATCGCGTATAACTGCCGAACGATATGTGCGCCGCAACATGGTTCATATCGCAATCATTTGATCGCCCGCTCACCCCCCAGCCTCCCGCAAGGAGTACCGCCGTGGCCCGATCCAAAGCGTCGCCGACTGACCGCGATCCCCTGTTGATCGACCTGGCGCTGCAGGGCGGCGGCGCCCACGGCGCATTCACCTGGGGCGTGCTGGACCGGCTGCTCGAAGAATCCTGGCTTGGCATTGACGGCATCTCGGGCACCTCTGCAGGCGCCATGAATGCCGCGGTGCTGGTGCTGGGGCATGCACGGGGCGGCGCCGACGGCGCCCGTGCTGCGCTGGAAGACTTCTGGCGCCGCGTGTCCGACGCCGCGCGCTACAGCCCTTTTCGCCGCAGTCCGCTCGACATCCTGATGGGTTCCTGGTCGCTGGATCATTCGCCCATGTTCATCGCCTTCGACCTGGCGTCGCGGGTGTTTTCGCCCTATGACCTCAGCGCTGCGGCCAATCCGCTGGCCGCCATCCTGCAGGAAGTCATCGATTTCGATGAACTGGCGCGCGCGCCCATCCATCTGTTCATCACGGCGACCAATGCGCGCACGGGGCGCGGCCGGGTGTTCAAGAATGCCGAGGTGAATGCCGACGTGCTGCTGGCTTCGGCCTGCCTGCCGACCATGTTCCGGGCGGTGATGATCGACGGCGACCCCTATTGGGACGGCGGCTACAGCGGTAATCCCACGATCACGCCGCTGGTGCAGGACTGCCAGTCGCACGACACGATCCTGGTGCAGATCAATCCGGTCGAACGCCCCGGGTTGCCCAGCAGCGCCCGCGAGATCATGAACCGGCTGAACGAAGTCACGTTCAACGCGTCGCTGCTGAAAGAGCTGCGCATGATTGCGCTGCTGCGGCAGGTGGCCGACCCCGGCAATGGCGAGGGCAGGATGTGGGCGGACATGCGCATCCATCGCGTCTCGTCCGATCTGATGGTGGAACTGGGCTATTCCTCCAAGCTCAACGCCGAATGGCCATTCCTGTGCATGCTGCGCGACGAGGGCAGGAAGGCAGCCGACCGCTTCCTGGCCGAACATGGCGATGACCTGGGCAAGCGGTCATCGCTGGACATAGACGAACTGCTGGGCGAGGTCTGACCATGGGACTTTTCGGCATCCTGCTCGCGCTGGTATTACTGATCGGGCTGGCCTACCGCGGCTGGAGCATCCTGCTGCTGGCGCCGGCGGCGGCCATGGTGACGGCGGCCGCGGCGGGAGAGCCGCTGCTGGCGCATTGGACGCAGACGTTCATGGGCGGCGCGGCCGGATTTGTGGCCCAGTTCTTTCCGTTGTTTCTACTGGGGGCGCTGTTTGGCAAGCTGATGGCCGACAGCGGGTCGGTCACCGCGATTGCCGACGCGATGACGCGCAAGCTCGGCGCGCGGCGCGCCATCCTGGCGGTGGTGCTGGCCGGCGCCATCGTCACCTACGGCGGCGTCAGCCTGTTCGTGGCGTTTTTCGTGCTGGCGCCCATGGCGCACGCGCTTTTCAAGTCGGCCGGGATTCCGGTGCGCCTGATGCCCGCGGCCATCCTGCTTGGCACATCCACCTTCACGATGTCCGCCTTGCCTGGTACGCCCGCCGTGCAGAACGCGATTCCCATGCCGTTCTTTGCGACCACGCCGTTCGCCGCGCCCGGACTGGGCATTATCGCCAGCGCGATCATGCTGGGTTTCGGACTGTGGTGGCTGAGCCGGGCGGAAGCGTCAGCCCGGCGCGCGGGCGAGGGATATGTGGCGCCCGCGGGCATGGCCGCCGACGTGTCTGACGATGTCCTGGTGCGCGAGCGCGCCACCGTGGCGCGCGAGTTCGATCCGGCCGAAATGCACCACGGCCAGCGCAGCCCCGACGCGCCGTCCACGCTGGTGGCCGCGACGCCGCTCGTGGTCGTCATCCTGGTCAACCTGTTCATGACGCTGGCCGTCCTGCCGCGCATGGACACCGCGTGGCTGGCCGAGGCGCGCTGGGGCGGCACCAGCCTGGCCGCGGTGGGCGGGGTCTGGTCGGTGATCACCGCGCTGCTGGCCGCGATTGCCGTGCTGGTGGTGTTGAACTTCCGGCGCCTGCCGTCGCTGCGCGACACCATGGACGCGGGCGTGAACGCGTCGGCGCTGCCCCTGCTTAGCGTGGCAAGCCTGGTAGGTTTCGGCGCGGTGGTCGCGTCGCTGCCGTCGTTCGCCGCGGTGCGCGATTGGGTGCTGTCGATCGAAGGCGGGCCGCTGGTATCGCTCGCGGTGGCGACCAACGTGCTGGCTGCGCTGACCGGGTCGGCGTCGGGCGGCTTGACCATCGCCCTGCAATCGCTGGCCGCGACGTACATGGAGCTGGCCCAGACGCTGGGCATCGATCCGGCGCTGATGCACCGCGTGTCGGTGATCGGCGCGGGCACGCTGGACAGCCTGCCGCACAACGGCGCCGTGGTGACGCTGCTGGCGGTGTGCGGGTCAACGCACCGCGAGGGCTACATGAACATCGTCGTGGTGGGCATCGTGGGACCCATCATCGGGCTGGCCGCCGTCATTGCGCTGGGCAGCGCGCTGGGGTCTTTCTGACGGGCGAACGCTCAGGACAGCGTGCGCGCGGGCAGCGCCGCCGACAGGTCGTTCAGACTGAGACCGCAGCACCGCGCCCGCTCGGCCAGCGTTTCGCTCTGCGCCAGCGCGCGGCTGCTTTCGTCCAGCAGCACGTCCAGCTGCTCTTGCGGCGTGGCGGCCATCGCCCACGCGCGCTCGGCGAAGCGGACGGCAAACTGGTCCACACAGGTTTTGCAGATGGCCGCGCCGTTCTGTTCGAGCAGCGGCGCGCCCTGCGCGAGCGTCGATTGGCAAAACAGACAGGCGAGGGCGTGGTTCATGCGTCGGGCGGCCGGTGCGAATTGTTCGAAGGCGGCCGCGCGGATGGCGGCGCCTGTCATTGAACAACGGCCGCGCACGCCCAGCCTTAAATCGCGATCCGGCCCCTTAATCGACGTTGAAGCCGCCCGGGCCCGCCTGCCCGAGCAGTTCGCGGGCGCATTGGACCGCTTCGCCCGGCGTCGCGACCACCAGGAACGGGAGGCCGAAGGCGCGGGCCATCTTTTCGCCGCGCTTGCGCAGCTTGTCCAGCGCGTCGGTATCGCGCTCGATGGCGATGAATGCCCGGCAGCGTGCCCGCAGTCGCGGCATGTTGGCCGTCTGCCATTCGATCATCGCCTTGCGGTCCTCGTGCGCGGCCTCGTGGCGGGTATCGGGCACCACCATGACGAAGCTGCGCGGGTTGTCCACCAGCAGCTCCATTTCGCGAATCCACGAGACCGAGTAGCCCAGCGGCGCGCCGCCATGGCGGGCGGTCACGATGGGAAATTGCGACAGGTCGTGGAAGAAAAACTGATCGTGGTTCATTCGAAGGCTCCGTGGGGCAGGGCGGGATCGTCCTTGGCGCAGCCGCAGCTGCCGTATAGCACCAGGCTGTAGGAATCCAGCTCGAAGCCGCTGCGCCGCGCGATCTTCCTGACCAGTTGCGCCATGGCGGGATCGCTGGATTCCCGGATCTGTCCGCAACGCGTGCAGACCAGGTGGTCGTGATGGCCCTTGTCGCTCAGTTCGAACACATTGGTGTGCGTATCGAGCTGGGTGCGTTTGAGCAGGCCGGCGTGCTCCAGTTGCGTGATCACCCGGTAAACCGTGGCCAGGCCGATATTGCTGTGATCCGAGATGAGGCGGCGGTAGATATCCGCGGCGCTCATGTGCTGGTCTGCGTGGCGGTAGAAGATGTCCAGGATCTTCATCCGCGGGAAAGTGGCTTTGATGCCGGCGTCGCGCAGCCGTGTGTGGTCCATGTCGATTCTCCATCCGGGGGGCTGATACCCGGTTGATGAGAATGATGTACATTTTCAAATGGACCCGCTAACGGGAACCCGTCAACCTGTACCTCAAACCTGCCAACCATGCTTCAAGCGGCTGCCGCTTCCTCTATGCCCGACGTCCTGCTGACGCCGTTCAGCCTGCGCAGGCGGCGGGAGTCCAAGGGCATTTCCGTGCCTGCGCACACCCACGCCGAGGGCATGCTGGTGCTGGTCCACGAAGGGCTGGTGATGGTGCAGTCGGGCGAACGCGTGCTGACGGTGCTGCCCGGCAGCCTGGGGTGGATTCCGCCCGGCGTGCAGCACGGGGCGCGATGGTTCGGTGAGGCGCGCGGGTCATTCCTGCACGTGCATCCGGACATCTGCGGGCGCCTGCCGGCGAATTGCCGGGCGTGGCCGTCTTCCCGGCTGATCGAGGCGCTGGTCGAACGTTTTACGGAAGGCAGGTGGCAGGATGCGACGCCGTCTTATCAGGCGCAGTTGTTCGACGTGCTGCTGGAGGAACTGCGGCAGCGCACATCCGATGCCACCGCGCCGCTGCCGATGCCGGCCGATCCGCGCCTGCAGGATCTGGCCAACACGCTGCTGGACACGCCGGACGATACGGCGGGCATTGACGAATGGGCGCAGCGGCTGAATATGTCGTCGCGCACGCTGATGCGCCGTTTTCGTCAGGAGACCGGCGTCACGCTGGGGCAGTGGCGCCAGCAGGCCCGGCTGCTGCGGGCGCTGGAAATGCTGTTCCGGGGCGGATCGGTCACCCAGGCCGCGCTGTCGGTCGGGTATGAAAGCACCAGCGCGTTCATTGGAAGCTTCCGCACGGCGTTCGGCATGACGCCGACGCGGTATCTGGCGGATCGCGGTTAGGGGTTGAACGCGGTCAGGCGTGCCACGCAGTCAGGGGGCCACGCAGTCAGGGGGCCACGCAGTCAGGGAGCAGCGCAGTCAGGGAGCAGCGCAGTCAGGCGGCGGCAGGCTGGTCCGGATGCAACGGGCCTTCCGGGTCGTTTTCCGCGTCCGGCCGGGGCGGTACCGGCGTCAAGCCGAGCGACAGCCGCAGGCGCTGGCAATCCGGATTGGGCGAGCCGTCCGGCATCCAGATGTCGAACTCGCGGCACGGCGTGGGACGGCTCTCGTAGATGTCGCAGTGGATGCCGGGCTTGCCCAGCTCGCCGCGCAGTGAAATGCAGCGTCCGCCGCCCATTTCCGTGCCCTTCATGCAGGCGCGCAGCGGGCTCATCTGGGTGACCAGGTCCAGCGGCACGTGGCCGCCGTTTTCGCCGGCCAGTTCCCCGACGTAAAACGACACGCGAAAATGCGCGCAGCAGGCGCCGCAGTCCAGGCAGGGATTGGCGGACGGGTCGTCGCCGGCCAGTACCGCGGGCGAGACAAACGAGACGAGCGAGGTCAGTGGCAGGGACATGGGCGTAGAGGTCCGAAGGCCGGAAATATTATCTGGATTTGCGTTGCGGCCGCTACGACTTTTTTCAGGGACATTGCAGGAGTAGCATCGGTACCCTGTCAGTCCCGAGGAGCGCTTTCTTGTCCGCAAAAACCGATTTTCCAGATGGCCTGGCCCGTTGCGGCTGGGTGGACACGTCGGCCGAATACATGGCCTATCACGACACCGAATGGGGCCGCCCCGAAGGCGACGATCGCGCGCTGTTCGAACAGCTCTGCCTGGAAGGTTTCCAGTCCGGACTCAGCTGGCGCACCATCCTGAACAAGCGCGAGGCCTTCCGCCGCGGTTTCGCCAATTTCGATCCCGCCAGGCTCGCAACCTTTGGCGAACCGGAAGTCCAGGCGCTGCTGGCGGATGCGGGCATCGTGCGCCATCGCGGCAAGATCGAAGCCATGATCAACAACGCGGCCCGGGCGCTTGAAATGATCGACCGCGAAGGATCGTTGGCCGCGTATTTCTGGCGCTTCGAAGCGCCGCCTTCCAAGGTATCGACCTACGGCGCCTCGACGTCCGAACAATCCGAGGCCCTGTCCAAGGCGCTCAAGAAGCTGGGCTGGAAATTCGTGGGGCCCACCACGGTCTACGCCTTCATGCAGTCCGTGGGCATGGTCAATGACCACAGCCCGGGCTGCCATTGCCACGCCATCATCGAGAAAAAGCGCAAGGCGTTTGTGCGGCCAATCGTGCGGCCAGCCGGCTGACGCCTTGTACTGAACGGCCCGCGTCAGGCTGCGCGGCCGTTCTCCTGCCCGGTCTGTACCGGCGCCTGCCCCGGCAGGCTGTAACGCCCCTCGCGGTAAGCCCAGCTTGGCCACAACGCGTGCGCCAGCGCCTCGGTCGCCAGTTCGGGATTCAGCGGCGCGGGGGCGTAGTCCTCGGGCGCGGTGTAGCGGTATTGCACCGCCGTCTTGTTGGGCGCCAGCACCAGCAGGTCGTCGCCCTTCAGATAGCCGTAGGTGCTGTCGTACTGCATGATCGCGCGTCCCGGCGTGCTGCGCGTGAGGTCGTGCCCGATCATCGGATGCTCGGTATCCACGCCGATCAGCGACAGCAGCGTCGGCGGCAGGTCGATCTGGCTGACCAGGCGGTCGTCGCGCCGAGCCTCGATGCCGGCGCCCAGGATCACGGCCGGGATATGAAAGTGGCGCACCGGCACCAGGCTGGCGCCAAACACCCGCGAATCGTGGTCCGCCGCCACCAGGAAGACGGTGTTCTCCCAATACGGCGACGCCTTGGCCTTCTCGAAGAATCGGCCCAGCGCCCAGTCGGCATAGCGCACCGTGTTCTCGACCGTGGCGGGATTGCCGTCGGTCTCGATGCGGCCCGCCGGATACTCCCACGGCGTGTGGTTGGACACGCTGAACGCCAGCGTGAAGGTCGGCAGGTCGCCGTCCTCGCGCAGCAGGCGGTCCAGCTGGTTGAACATGTCCTCGTCCGAGGCCCCCCAGGTGCCGACGAATGCCGGGTCGACAAAATCGGCTCGGTCGACAATCTGCTTGAAACCGTTGCCCAGGAAGAAGCCCTTCATGTTGTCGAAGTGCGACTCGCCGCCATAGATGAAGCGCGAGTGATAACCGTGGCGTCCCAGCAGATCCGCCAGCGAGAAGAACCCGCGCTGCGAGCGCGGCAGCTTCAGCACCGCCTGCGCGGGGGTGGGAAGAAAGCCGGTGGTCACGGCCTCCAGGCCGCGCACCGAACGGGTGCCGGTGGCGTAGGCGCGCGTAAAGGACCAGGCGTCGCGCGCCAGCGCATCCAGTTCCGGCGTCAGGTTGGCGCCGCCCAGCGCCGCGCTGTACTGCGCGCCCAGGCTTTCTTCAAGAATGATGACCAGGTTGAGCGGGCGGTGCGTCTTGCGGGTGGCCGGCTGGCGGTGCAGGCTGGGGTAATCGGGGTTCGGCGGCGGATACGGCAGTCCGGACTGTGCCAGCACCAGGGCGTGCATCTTGTCGTCGTCCATGCCGCCATACACGGCGGAGGCCGACTTTTCGTTCTTCATGCTGTAGACCGCGTAGAACACGTTGTACAGCGAGTTCAACGCCAGGGTATTGAGCATCCCGTCGGAGCTGTAGGCCACCGAAGACGGGTTGATCGGACGGTGGCTCAGCGTGCCGCGGATGGCCAGGATCACCACGGCCAGGATCGCCACGCTGGCAAGCGGCATCTGCCACCACGTCAAAGGCGCGTCGGGACGCGCGTGGCCCAGCAAGGTCCAGGCGGCCCAGCCGATGAGCGCCAGCGCGCCCAATCCGCCCAGCAGCGCGCCCTTGTAACCGCGCCACAGCATTCCGGAAACCTCGCGCGGATGCTTCAGGTATTCGACAAACAGGCGGTTGGGGCGGGAGTCGTATTCGATGATGAAGGGCGGCGTCGCCACTTCCAGAAACGCCAGCAGCACGAACGCCACCAGATACCAGCCGGCGGCCAGGTTTGCCGCCAAGGGAATGTGACCGAAAAGCGGCGACAGGACGGCCGGCAGCGCCGCCAGCACCGCAATCTGATGCGCGTCGATGCGCAGTCCGCGCAGCAGCAAGGGCGCGAGACCGCCGGCATTGCGTACGCGCTGCCATTGCCACAGCGCAAGCGCCAGACGGCTGAGCGTCAGCAGCGCGAACGCCGCCAACACGAAAATCAAGGTTGAATGCCGCATCGGGCCTCCAGGTTGTCCTGCTTCACCACCCGGCGCGGGCGGATTCGGTCATTTGGCATTGGAACCGCGCCGGCGTCAAAAATTCTGTAAGGGCGTCCGATAAGGCAGTTCTTCGCACGCCCTAGTGGTCTCTGTTTGTAACGGCGGCGCCGGCGCCCGGGCACAGCACTTGCTGCGCAACGCCGCGGACGTTCGTGCCGTTGACATGACTGCCCGGCGCGACCGCCCGGAAAAATCCGCACACATTATGGCGTTGTTCCGTCAGACCGCCGCAACAGGCCGCGATACCCTGGGGTAGCAAGTCCGGCCAGCGGTGTGCGGCCGGCAGCCAAGCCAAGGATAGTAACCATGACGCGCACAAGAAAAATAGCGATCGGGATTGTAGGGGGCATTGCCCTGCTGGTGGCGGTATTGATCATCGTGATCGCCACGTTCGACTGGAACCGCGCCAAGCCCATGATCAACGAACGGGCCACCGCCGCCATGGGGCGCCCCTTTGCAATCAACGGCGACCTGAGCGTGCGATGGCAGCGCGAGCCCGGCGAAAGCGGCTTGCGGTCCTGGGTGCCCTGGCCGCGCGTGGTCGCCAACGACATCACGATCGCCAATACGGAGTGGGGCAAGGCGCCGCATTTCGCCACGCTCAAGCGCGCGGAATTCAGCCTGTCGCCCTTGCCGCTGCTGGCGCAGCACGTCGTTATCCGGCACATTCAATTGACGGAGCCGGCCGCCGACCTGGAACGGCTGGCCGACGGCCGCGCCAATTGGGTCTTCACCCTGCCGGAATCGGGCGAGCCCTCGCCCTGGGTGCTGGACATCAACGAGATCGGATTCGACAAGGGCCGCGTCGGCTATGCCGACGAAATGCTCAAGGCCGACCTGACGGTGCTGGTCGATCCGCTGGGCAAGCCCGTGCCGTTTGCCGACGTAACGGGTAAGTCGTTCGTGCCCGAGGACGGCACGGCCCCGGCGCCGCGCGATTACGTGTTCGGCTGGAAGGTCGACGGCAAGTACAAAGGGCTGGCCACCAAGGGCCAAGGCAAGGTCGGCGGCATGCTGGCCCTGAAGGACCCCAAACAGCCTTTCCCCTTGCAGGCCGATGTGTCCATCGGCGGCACGCGCGCATCGGTCGCGGGCACGCTGACCGATCCTGTGAATCTGGGCGCGCTGGACCTGCACCTGAAACTGTCCGGCTCGTCCATGGCGCAGCTTTATCCGTTGACCGGCGTGACGCTGCCCGACACGCCGCCCTACAGCACCGACGGCCATCTGGTGGCCAAGCTGCAGAATCCCGGCGGCGCGGTGTTCGACTACAAGAACTTCAACGGCAAGGTCGGCGACAGCGACTTGCACGGCGACATCACGTTTGCGCTGGGCGCCCCCCGGCCCAAGCTGACCGGCAAGCTGTCGTCCAAGCTCCTGCAGATGGCCGACCTGGGTCCGCTGATCGGCGTGCAGTCGGGCGGCGGGCCGAAGTCGGCCGTGGATAAATCCAAGGACGCGCCCGCCAAGCCCAAGGGCGGCAAGGTCCTGCCCACGCAAGAGTTCCGTACGGACCGCTGGCGCGACATGGACGCGGATGTCTCGCTGGACGCCGCCCGGATCGTCCATGACAGCAAGCTGCCGCTGTCCAAGCTGTCGGTGCATGTCATCCTGCAGGACGGCAAACTCACGCTGGATCCGCTGCGCTTCGGCATGGCGGGCGGCACCATGAACGCCACTGCGCGCCTGGACGGCTCGCGCGCGCCGCTCACCGGCCGTATCGACATGCAAGCGCGCCGCCTGCAACTCAAGCAACTCTTTCCGTCGGCGGAAGCCATGCAGAAGACGCTGGGCGAGCTGAACGGCGACCTCGCGATCAGCGGCACCGGCAACTCCGTGGCGGCGTTGCTGGGCTCGGCGAATGGCGACGTCAAGATGCTGGTCAACGACGGCGTGATCAGCCGCAGCCTCATGGAGCTTGCCGGGCTGAACGTTGCCAATTACGTGGTCTCCAAGCTGTTCGGCGACGACGAAGTGAAGATCAACTGCGGCGCGGCGGACCTGGAATTGAAGAACGGCGTGATGACGCCGCGCATCTTCGTTTTCGACACGGACAACGCGCTGATCACCATCACCGGCTCGGCCAACTTCAAGGACGAGACCATGGACCTGGATATCGATCCCGACAGCAAGGGCTTCCGCATCTTCTCGCTGCGCTCGCCGTTGTATGTGCGCGGGACGTTCGGATCGCCCGATGTGGGCGTGCATGTCGCCCCGCTGGCGGCGCGCGGCGCGGGCATGGTGGCGCTCGGCGTGCTGTTGACGCCGGCGGCCGGGCTGCTGGCGCTGATCGCGCCCAGCGCCAACGACGAGAATGCGTGCGGCCCGCTGCTGGAGCAGATGCGCAAGCCGCCGAAGGCGCCGGCGCCGGCCAAGAAGTAAGCGGGCGCGTGCCGGCAAATGCGCCGGCTCCGCCCAGGTGACAGGAATATGCGGGCCGGCGTGACCGCAGACGTCCCCGTCCCGCCACGGCGCGTGACGGTCAGCCCCCGGGCATCAGTCGAAAGCCATCCGGCGCGGCTTCGTCGGCCGCGCACACCACATTGCGGCCATGGTTCTTGGCGTAGTAGAGCGCCTGGTCGGCGCGCTCGAATACCGCCTCGAGGGTCGCGCCTTGTTCCGGATAATGCGCTACGCCGGCCGAGATGGTGAGGGGGGCGGGTAGCGGCGTCGCCGCCGGCGTCGCCAACCGCGCGCGCAGCCGCTGCGCAATCGCGATGGCCGCCGCCATGCTGGCGCCCGGCAGCAGCATCACGAATTCTTCGCCGCCCGGCCGCGTCAGCACATCACCGCTGCGCGATCCCTCGCGCATCACGCCGGCCAGCGCCTGCAAGGCCTGATCGCCCGCCGCGTGGCCATAACGATCATTGATGCGCTTGAAGTGATCGATGTCGATCGCCACGATGGCGACCGGCGTGCCTTCGGCGCCCAGCAGCGCCAGCGCCTCATCCATGCCGCGGCGGTTCAGCAACCCGGTCAGCGTGTCGGTCGTGTTTTCGCGGCGCAGGTCGCTGAGCTTGTGATGAAACGACGCCAGTCCCATCAGCAGCGCGCGCCGCAATTGCGCGGCTTCGAAATACCACGAGCGCACGGCACGGATACGGTCCGCGGAATCGGGGTCCTGCATGCGCTTGGCAATGCTGGCCATCTGCCCCAATGGGCGTGCGATCCAGCGCGACAACAGCCAGATCAGCGCCACCGATAGCAGCAGCAAGGGCAGGGTGTTGCGGGCGGTGGCCATCAACAGGTCCGAAAGCGGGGCAAGCGTGCTGTCCACCGGCCGCTGCGCGATGATGCTCCAGCCGGTGCTGGGCACGGGCGCAAACCCGGCCAGCATGTCGCGGCCTTCGTTGTCGATGAAGCGCCGCTCCCCGGTCTCGCCACGCCGCGCCGAGGCAAAGGCTTCGTTGTCGGGGGCCGGCTTGCCAAGCTGCGCGCTGTTGGGGTGATAGATCAGCGTGCCCTTGCGGTCGATGACGTAGAGAAAGGAATCGTCGCGGTAGAAATGCTGGTCCAGCAGACGATCCAGCACGTTGTCTTCGTGCAGGTAAAGCGAGCCGGCGATGAAGCCGAGATAGCGGAAATCGCGGGAAAAAATCGGCTGGGTGTAAAGGATCTGCCAGCGGCCGTTGCTGGCCTGAAACGGCTCGCTGATCGTCGGCTGCCGGGCGGCGAGCGCCTGCTTGACCGCGTCGCTGACCAACTGATGTCCCAGCAATTGCGGATACGACGGCGACACCGCCAGCACCTTGCCTTGGGGTGATGAGACAAAGCTGGAATTGAAAAGCCCCAGCTGCTGCTCCTGCCGCCGCGTTTCCTCGGCCATGCTTTCGGGACGGCTTTCCATGCCGGCCAGCTCGTCGGCGCTGTAGGCGAGGTAGCGGCGAATGTCGTTCAGCAGCGCATCGGTGGTCAGCGCCAGCTTGGACGCATAGATGCGGTTCGTGTCCATGGCATTGCGCAGCAGCAGATCGCGTTGCACCAGATAGCTGGCATGCAGGCCGCCCGCAAGCACCACGACGATCGACAGCAGGCTGATCCACAGGATGAGACGCCGCAGGTCGACGCGGAACATGACGGCATCCGTCAGTTGCGGGCGCGGCCCGGTGGCACGCCGGACGGCGGCGGGGCGTCGCAGATCAGGGCGTCCCACGCGCGCATCGCCTGCCGGGCCACCGCCTGCAAGGTCTTGCGGCTGGCGCCGTCGCGCGCCTGGATGGACATGCCATGCAGCACCGTCGTGTAGAACGCGGCCAGCCCCTTCAAGTCCGCGCCGGCGGGCAATTCGCCTTGCGCGGCGCCTGCGTTCAGACGGGCGAGGATGCGGCTTTGCATCTCGCGCCGGTTGTCTCCCAGGAAATTCCCCACGCCAGGCTGGTTGTCGCAACCGGCGGGTGCGCCCAGCACGATCATGCAACCAGGCGGCAGGCCAGGGGCGGTGAAACGTTCGGCCGATGCCAGCAGCATGGCCTGCACCGCGTCGCGCGCCGTCGGCGCCGCCAGCAGCGCGCGACGCGCCGAGCCGCCCTCGGTCTCGCGGTAGAGCTCGACGGCTTCGCGGAAAAGACCTTCCTTGGACCCAAAGGCGCCGTAGAGGCTGGGCGAGTTGATGCCCATCGCTTCCGTCAGATCGGTCAGCGATGCCCCTTCATATCCCTTCGACCAGAAAACTTCCATGGCCTTTTGCAAGGCCTGGGCACGGTCGAAGTTCCGCGGGCGCCCACGTTCAGCCATGCCCGCGATTTTACTCGCGTCGCGTATTTTGTGTTGATCGATAAAAAATTGTTGACCGTGCCGCAAGGGCGCGGCGATGATATTTGTACCGATCACTACAAAACGAGGTTTCCCATGCAGAACTTGAACGGAAAAGTGGCGTTCGTCACGGGCGGCAGCCGAGGCATCGGCGCCGCCATTGTTCGACGCCTCGCCGCCGACGGCGCGGATGTGGCCTTCACCTATGTCAGCGCATCGTCCGCCGCGCCCGCCCGGGCGCTGGCGCACGAGCTGACGGCGCAGGGCCGTCTCGCGATAGCCATCCAGGCCGATTCCGCGGACGCCGCCGCGGTCAAGCGCGCCGTCGAAGACGCGATCCGTGAACTTGGTCCCGTCGACGTGCTGGTCAACAACGCCGGCATTTTTCTGGCCGGGCATGTCGCGGACACCAGCCTGGACGACTACGAGCGGACGATGGACATCAACGTGCGCGCGCCTTTCGTCGCCATCCAGACGGCGCAGGCCTCGATGCCGGATGGCGGCCGCATCATCAACATCGGCAGTTGCCTGGCCCCACGCGCGGGCCGCGCGGGTGTTGCGCTGTATGCCGCCAGCAAGTCCGCGTTGGTCGGACTGACGCAAGGCCTGGCGCGCGATCTGGGGCCGCGCGGGATCACGGTGAACGTCGTACACCCGGGTCCCATCGACACCGACATGAACCCGGCCGATGGAGACCGCGCGGCTGATCTGATTGCCGTATTGTCTTTGCCGCACTACGGGGAAGCGCAAGACATTGCGGGGATGGTCGCATTCTTGGCAGGACCGGAAGGCCGCTATGTCACGGGCGCGAGTCTGGCGGTGGATGGGGGGTACGCGGCCTGATGTGCTCGTATCTAAAACTTTTTCGCCACCCGACTTGCACAAACAAAAAAAGCCCCATATAATCTTTCTTCTTCGCAGCACACACATAACGAAACGCTACAGCGGCAACGCAGCAGCAGATCAAAGTGAGTGACTTGTAGGGCTGTTAGCTCAGTTGGTAGAGCAGCGGACTCTTAATCCGTAGGTCGAGTGTTCGAGCCACTCACAGCCCACCAGAATTCTTTGGCGGTACTTCTGGCAGTAACTGCAGCAGTACCCCAGCGCTAAGCCCACCGGAAACGGTGGGCTTTTTGCTTTGTGGGAATTTTGGCCGCAATGCTAACGTACTCCGGTTTCATCTCCTCAGCCTGCGAGCCGCATCTCGCAAGTCGGCAGGGGGATTGCAGGAAGGAAGACGCATGTACGACATCATCGGCGACATCCACGGCGAAGACCTGAAGCTTGAGGGGCTGCTGCGTTGTCTCGGCTATGTGCCGGCGGGCAAAGGCTACAAAGCCCCCCAAGGCCGGCAGGCAATATTCCTGGGCGATCTGGTGGATCGCGGCGCGGGGCAGCGGCGTGTCCTGGAAATCGTCCGCGCCATGATGGATGATGGCCAGGCGCTGTGCGTCATGGGCAACCACGAATTCAATGCCATCGGCTACGCCGTCGAAGACCCTCACCATCCCGGCGAGTTCCTGCGGCCCAATCGCGGCGACTCCGCGACGTGCCGGAAGAACCGCAAGCAGCACGGCGCCTTCATCGATCAGATAGGGGAAGGCAGCCCCGAGCATGCCGCCTGGGTTGCCTGGTTTCGCCAATTGCCGCCCTGCATGGACTTGGGCGGCATCCGCGTTGCGCATGCGTGCTGGGACGACCGTGCCGTCAAAGCGTTGACCGAAGCGGGTTGGGTGGCTGGCAAGTCATTGAATGACGCCATGCTGGTGGCCACGCATCAAACGGGCTCTGATCTGGAGCAAGCCAGGAAGCTGCTCACGTCGGGAATGGAATTGGCATTGCCTGACGGCCGCTACATCGAGGACAAGGAAGGGCACCGCCATCACCACGTGCGCCTTGCCAATTGGCGCGATTGGGCGGGTGCCCTGCATGAGGTCGCTTTGGTGCCGGCCGGCCAGGAAGAGCAGATCCGCGGCTTGGCATTGCCCGAGGGCTTCAACCGGACGCCCATCACCGGCGCGCCCGTGTTCATCGGCCACCATTGGTTCAAGGGGCAGCCCAAGATCGAGAGCGGGAAGCTCGCCTGCCTGGACTGGTCGGCCGCAGCCGGCGGTCCGCTGGTGGCGTACCGCTGGGATGGCGAGGACACGCTGTCCAATGACAAGCTGGTCTGGGAAAGGGAATAGCGCCGCGACGGCTTTCAAGCCATGATCCGCAGCGCCGTCTCGATCCCGAACGTCTGCGCAAACTGCTGCGCCGCCATCGGCTTTCCGAACAGATACCCCTGACCCTCTTCGCAATGCTCGGCCTGCAGCCGTTCGCGTTGCGCATCCGTTTCGATGCCTTCGGCGATGGTGTTCAGGTCAAAGCTGCGCGCCACATCCAGAATGGCCCGGACCACCGTGGCGTCCTGGTTCGATTCCAGTATCCCGCTCACGAACGATCGATCGATCTTGATGCGCGTGATCGGATGGGTCTTCAAAAGGCTCAGCGAGGCATACCCCGTGCCGAAGTCGTCGAATGAAATGCCCACGCCTTGGGCGCGCAGGCGCTGCAGCGTTTCCAAGACCGTGTCGTCGCTGTTCAGCACGATGTTCTCGGTGATCTCCAGTTCCAGCGCCTCGGCCGGCAGGCCGTGCCGGGCGAGGGTTTGCGCAACTTCGGCCGCCAGGTCGCCCTCGCGGAATTGCACGCCAAAAAGGTTCACGGCGATGCGAAAGTCGTGCAGGCCGCTGCGTCGCCAGAACGCGGCCTGACTGCACGCTTCATTCAGCACCCATGACCCGACCGTGCCCGCCAAGGGCCCGCCTTCCAGCGACGGCAGGAAGACGCCCGGCGCCAGCAGACCCAGTTGGGGATGGCGCCACCGCAGCAGCGCCTCGGCGCCCGTCAGTGCGCCCGTCGCCAGATTGATCTGCGGCTGATAGAAGAGCTGGAATTCGCCCTTGGCGACCGCGCGGTGCAGCTCCATGCCGTAGAGGCGCCGCGCCACGGCCTCCAGGCGCAGGTTGGGGGCGAAGACAGAGATGCGGCCGCGGCCCACCGCCTTGGCTTTGACCAAGGCGAGATCGGCGTTGCCCACCAGTTCCAGCGCTTCGTGCGCATGCAGCGGGGCCAGAGCCACGCCGCAGCTCGCCGTCAGGCGCAGCTCTTGCCCCTGGACCGAAATGGGGTCGGCGAAGCGCGCCAGCGCCTGTTGCGCCAGTTCCATTGCCTGTTTCAGGTCGCCGACTTCGTGCTGCAGAATGGCGAATTCGTCGCTGCCCAGGCGGGCCACCGTGTCGCACGGACCCGCGATGCCGTCCAGGCGCGCCGCGAGTTCCCGCAGGATCGCGTCGCCCACGGCATGGCCCATCGTGTCGTTGATGTCCTTGAAACCGTCCAGATCCAGCATCAGGATGGCGGCGGCACACGGATGCGCCAGCACTTCCTCCACGCGCCGGTAGAACACCCCGCGGTTCGCAAGGCCCGTCAGGGGATCGAAACTGGTGAGTTTGCGCGCGTCGTCGTCATGGCGCGTGTGGGGGTGGGCCGCCCCGGGCCGTGGGGTGGGGCTGCGCTTCGTCCTCTGTGCGCCCGCAGGCAGTTCGGCCCGCGCGCGGGCGCGTTCGGCGCTGACTTCGACACGCCGCAACTCCAGCCGGTCGGCCGCCATGCGGGCCAGTTCGCGCAGCCGTTCCTTGTCGTCCTCGCTGAAATCGGCGTGCGGTTCCGTGTCGATGACGCACAGCGCGCCGAGCGGATGGCCGTCCGGTGAATTCAGGGAAACGCCGGCATAGAACCGGATGCCGGCAGGGCCCGCGACGAGCGGATTGTCGTGGAAGCGTTCGTCCAGGCGCGCATCTGGCACGACCATGACGTCGTCCTGCAAGACCGCATGGGCGCAGAAAGAGACGTCACGGCGCATGTCGGTGTCGCCGACGCCGATGCTGGCCGCGAAAAACACATGCTCGCTGCCGACCATGTTGATGGCCGACACCGGCATGTTGAACATGCGCGATGCAATGCGCACGACCGGGTCCAGGCTGGGCAGCGGACGCTGCGGATCCAGTCCGTATTCCGACAGGGCGCGCAGCCTCTCGGTTTCGGTCGGCAAAGGTGGGGGGCATTTCATCTACAGCCTCCTTTCTGTTTCTCCTTGTGCTGCGCCGTCTGGTTCCCCCGGCGTTGCGCGGGCAAGCCGCGGAACTGTCCACCACCTTGCTGCGCCGCCATTGCGGGTGACGCAGCGGATGGTGTCGCCCATTCAAAGCGGTCTGTTATGCCTTACAGCGAAACCGGCGCCACATTGCCGGAAGCGCCGGTGGAAGAACCAGTTTTCGAAGTGTGACTTGCCTGAAAAGTTTCGGAAGATGAATCTGTAACTGATTGTTCCGATGTATGAATTTATCGCACGAACCTTCGTTTTTCCAGTGCGGGATGTGTTTTCAGATGCGCACATGGCCGGCCGGATGCGGCCTGTCCGTGTTTGCGAATAGCCACTCCCGTTACACCAGCTACGCGTCAAAAGCATGTCCGGACGCGAAAAATCGACCATTTTCTTGCGCGGAAGGTTTTCAGCTCGCATTCATCGTTGCGTCATACGCGGCAAACAGAATGCGGGCCTCGAATAGCCTCCACGGGAAAAAGGAACATGAAGCACTGGAATCGGAATGCGCTGGCCTGCGCAATGATGAGCGCAATGGCGCTGCTTGCCGGCTGCGGCGGCGACAACGACAACGACAACAGCAGCGACCCCGAAACGCCGCCCGTTACCGAACCTCCCGTGCAGGCGCGTCCGCTTGAGCTGACGATCCTCCACATCAATGACCATCACTCCACGCTGGACGGCAAGGACCGGACGCTGACCCTGAAGAACGCGGCGGGCGCCGATACCGAAGTGACCGTGTCCGCCGCCGGCATGCCGCGCGTGAAGGCCGCCATCGACCAGTTGGCCGCGAATTCTCCGAACGTGCTGAAGCTGCACGCGGGCGACGCGCAGACCGGCACGCTGTACTTCAACCGCGCCGGCGAGCCGGGCGAGGCCGATGCCGCGCTGATGAACACGGTCTGCTTTGACGCCATGGCCGTGGGCAACCACGAGTTCGACAAGGGCGACGATGGCCTGAAGCGCTTTGTCGACTTCCTGCACGCCGGCGCCTGCCAGACGCCGGTCCTGAGCGCGAACGTCAACTTCGGCGCGAGCTCGCCGCTCAAGGGCACCGACCTGATCAAGCCCGCCATCGTGGTGGAACGCGATGCCCAGAAGATCGGCATCGTCGGCCTGACGATCGCCAGCAAGACCAAGGAATCGTCCAGCCCCAACGCGGACACGACGTTCACCGACGAAACCGTGGCCGCGCAGGCGCAGATCGACGCCCTGCGCGCCAATGGCGTCAACAAAGTGATCCTGCTGAGCCACATCGGCTACGGCTACGACAAGGAAGTCATTGCCAAGTTGAGCGGCGTGGACGTGGTGGTGGGCGGCGATTCGCACACGCTGCTGGGTCCGGACGCGATGAAGACGATGGCCGTGGGCACGCCGGGCGGCGCCTATCCGACCCGTCTGGCCGACAAGGACGGCAAGCCCGTCTGCCTGGTGCAGGCTTGGGAATACTCGCAAGTCGTGGGTGAACTGAAGGTCAGCTTCGACGCCAACGGCGACGTCACGAACTGCGCCGGCACGCCGCACGTGCTGATCGACACCGACTACCGCGTCAAGTCGGGCAGCACCCTGGTTGCGGCCTCCGATGCCGATCGCGCCGCCTTCAAGGCCGGGGTCGCAGCCAGCGGCTTCCTGCGCGAACAGACGCCAGACGCCGCCGCATTGTCGGTGCTGCAACCTTTCAAGGCCAAGATCGACAGCTTCAGCAAGACCAACGTCGCGCAGGTGCCTCTGGAACTGTGCTTCCGCCGCATTCCAGGTCCCACGCCCGCCAGCAATGCAGCCAGCCCCGCCTGCGAGAGCGAAGGCAACGTCGCCCTGCGCGGCGGCGACATCCAGCAGTTGGTGGCGCAAGCCTATCTGGACGTGGCCAATGCCGAGTACGGCGGCGCCGACATGACCCTGCAAAGCGGTGGCGGTGTGCGCCGCGCGCTGAACGGCACGGTGACGGCCGCCGACGTGATCGCCGTCGTGCCGTTCGGCAACATGCTGTGGCGCCTGGATCTGACCGCCAACGAGGTCAAGTCCATGATCGAGGATGGCCTGGACGCGACGTACAAGCCGGGCGGCAAGGACGGCCCTTACCCCTACGCGGCCGGCCTGCGTTGGGATGTGACCGCGTCCAACGCCAAGGGCAGCCGCGCCAGCAACTTCCAGTACCTGGACCAGGCCACCAGCACGTGGCTGCCGCTGGATAATGCGCGCACCTATCGCCTGTTCGTGCTGAGCTTCAATGCCACCGGCGGCGACGGCTACACGACGCTGGCCAACGTGCCGGCCGAGCGGCGCTCGGACATCGGTGTGCTGGACGCGGATGTGTTCCAGGCCTACATCGACATGCAGGTGAAGGATTCGGGCACCGGCCTGCCTGTCTTGAACCGCATCGACAACGACCGGTACAGCACGCACAACTGGCAGCAGTAATCGTCAATCCGGCAGGCCGGAACGCCGGTCCTGCCGTGCCGTTGGCGGGTCCCCGATGCGGGGGCCCGCCTTCGCGCCTTCTGAATACGCGCTCGGCCTCGCGCCAGGCGCGTGGCCCGTCGCTCAACCGTATTCCAACTGATAGAAATGCTGGCTGGCGATCAGCGTGGCGCCGCACGACGTGCGCATGCCTTCCAGCGCGGTGAGGCGGTCCGAGCCGACGTTCTGCACGCCTTCGACGATGGTGTGGGTGTCGCCGCATTTGGGGCAGGTGACGCGATCGCCGACGCGGGCCATCGGCTGCCCGAAGATGACGACGGTTTCGTCGCCGGTCACGACGACGCCGCCGTGCGACGTTTTATCGCCCTTGCGGATGACGGAGCGTTGGGACATGGTGCGCGCCAAGTATGTGTTTACAGATACGTGCCGTCCGGCGCCAGCCGTGCCGGGCCCACCACGAATGTTCCATCCGGCGCCATGCGCACGGGACCGCCGCCGCCTTTGTAGCTGCCGTCGGGGGCGCGTTGCGGCGTGCCGGCCACGTAGGTGCCGTCCGGGGCGCGGGTGATCGGACCTTCTCCACCGACGATGGTGCCGTCGGGCGCGCGGCGCGGGGCGCCGGCGATGAAGTGCCCGTCGGGCAACATGCGGATCGATTTCGTCGTCATGAGTGCTCCTTGATCGGAGCGCAAATCATAGCGAAGCATCGTGACGCGCTTTGTAATAGGACGTGTCATCTTTGAACGTCCTGCGTAAACGGTTGTGGGATGATTTGCGCCTACTTACATATGCTCCGCGCCCATGACCGACATCAACGCCCTGTTGCTTCCGATCCCCGGCGACGCGCCTTGCGGCGTCGACCTGGTGTTTTCGCCCGAGTTCGACGCGATCCGCGAGGCGCGCCGGCATGACGATCCCCAACTCGACCAAGGCGATTGGGTCATCGACCTGAAAGAGGCCGACTGGCCCGAGGTGGCGCGCATCTGCTCGACGGTGCTGCGCGAGCGCAGCAAGGACATCCGCATCGCGTCGTGGCTGGCGGAAGCCTGGGCCAAGACGCGCGGGTTCGCGGGGCTGCGTGACGGCTATCTGCTCATCGACGGGCTGTGCCGCGATTATTGGGAAGGGCTGCATCCCGTGCCGGAAGACGGCGACGTGCAGCAGCGCGTGGGCAATCTGGCGTGGCTGCTGTCGCGATCGCAGCAGCTGATCGGCGAGATTCCGCTGACCCAGGCCGATGGCGCGCGCTACGGCGCGGTGCTGTGGGAGGCGGCGAGCCAACTCGCCAACGCCGTCAAGCGTACGCCGGACAACGCCAATGAATTGACGCGCGGCAAGCTGACGCTGGACCGCTTCGACGCCGCGCGGCGCGATACGCCGCCGTCGTTCTATTCCGAGCTGGACACGCAGCTCGAAGGTTGCTCGCAGGCGCTGGCGCAACTGGAGCGCACGCTGGACGAGCGGCTGGGCGACGAAAGCCCGGCGTTCTCCCGTGTGCGCGAGTCGCTGCGCAATGTCACGGAACTGGTGCACCGCTTTGCGCGCGACGCGGGCCTGCTGGTCCGTGCCGACCTGGCGGCCGCGCCGCCGCCCGCGGCGTCCACACCCGCCGTTCCCGTTCGAGTGGAGCCCACCTTGCCCCCCGCCGATCACTTTCCCGCAGTCGATACGCCCGCGCATGGCGCGCCGCCGGCCGCCGTGCGCGGTCCGATCCAGAGCCGCGAACAGGCGCTGGCGCATTTGCGCGAGGTGGCCGATTTCTTTCGCCGCACCGAGCCGCACAGCCCGGTCGCCTACCTGGCCGACAAGGCCGCAAGCTGGGGCGAGATGTCGTTGCACCTGTGGCTGCGCACGGTGGTCAAGAACGACGAGACCCTCTCGGGCCTGGAAGAACTGCTTGGCATCAAGAAGGCCGGCGAGGGCAGCTGAGGCGGCCCTCGGCGCGCGGCCTCAGCGCGCCGCGCGGAATTCGATCCGCCGGTTTTTGGCGCGGCCTTCGGGCGTGGCGTTCGTGGCCACCGGCTGATCGGGGCCGGCGCCCATCGCCTCAAAGCGCGATGCCGGCAAACCCTTATCGACCAGATAATCCCGCACCGCGTCCGCGCGCGCCTGGCTGAGCGCCAGGTTGGTGCTGCGGCTGCCTGAACTGTCGGTGTGGCCGATGATCTGGATCTTGTCGGCACGCAGCTTCGGCACGGCATCGGCCACCCGGTCCAGCAGCTCTCGGCCGCGTGCGGTCAGGCGCGTGCTGCCCGTCTCGAACTCCACCACGCGATTGCTGAGCAGGTTGTCCAGCACGTCCTGCTCGTCCTTGTCCGCCGACACGCGCAGGCCGTTGACGATCTTGTAGGTGGGATTGAGCGAGGTGGCGAAGGTGCTGGCGATCTGCTGGCGCGAGGCTTCGTTGTCCACCTCGCCGCGCAGCCGGATCTGCGTGCCGTCGATTTCCAGCTGTCCGCGGTTGATCTGCTTGAGCGGACTGTCCAGCAGCTTGCCGACGTGTTGCGACCAGTTCGGCGGGGCGACGACGCCGCCCACGTCGATGCGGTCGATCACATTGCCCACGCCATACACCTTTTGCAGCCGTTGCAGCACGTCGGCCTTGGTGGCTTCGTCAGGCACCGCGCCGCTGGCGACCACCTGGCCGGGTTGGGGGATGACGTTGGCGGGAACGACCGTCGCCGCGTCCTGGGCATGCGCCGCCCAGGAGCAGGCCGCGGCCAGGACCAGAGTGAGTGTGCGCATGTCCTAGGCTCCGATGAAGACTTCGCGGTAGGTCTCCAGCGCCTGGCGCAGGGACAGCCGCTGTTGATCCAGATAGCTCGACAGCTTGGCCAGGCCGTGGCTGGCGCTGACGTGGTCGCGCACCCAGGGGGCGGCGTCCAGCATGATGTAGTGCTGCGACAGCGTCTGCGGCGTCGACAGCAGGGTGGCCAGCGTCTGCGGTGACGCGCCGCGAAACCCCACCACCAGCCGGTGCTTGCCCGCGATATGGCCGATGAACATGGCGATCTCGAAGTCGGCGCGATTCAGGAAGGGCGCGATCAGCGTCATCCAGTACGTTGCCACCAGATTGATGTAGAGCGGGTCGTCGGGCAGCGGCAGCGCCAGTCCGGTGTCCAGCTGCGACGAGCCGCTGGACATGACCGGCGTCAGCAGTATTCCCAGCGCCAGCACGATGTCGTGCATGTTGGCGGCGTGGCCGTTGCTGCGCAGCATCGCTTCCACGCGCTCGAGCGTCTGCAGGTCGATGAAGGCGTCAAAGCCGTCGTCGGCTGCGGTGCGGATTTCGCCTTCCAGGCCGTTCAGGGTCTGCAACGCATCGGCGGGGTCGCCTTCCTGCATGAGCTGCGACGCGGCAGCCCCCATGCGGTTCCACATCCGGCTGAAGGCCAGCGGACTGCGCGCAATGAAGTCCAGCGGGCGCGATACCTCGACCGAGGTCGCGCTGATGAACGGGAAGCGCCGTCCGGACAGGTCGCGGCTGGGCTGCAGATGGCCCGCGATGGCCAGCTTGCCGCGCGAACCCAGCACCGCGAAGGGCACCGGCTGCGCCTCGTCGTACAGCGTCTTCCAATGCGGATCCTGCGCCAGGATCTCCATGGTGTTGGCGACCCAGGCGTCCAGCGTCGCCATCAACTGCGGGTGCGAGGTGTTCTTCACGAAGTCGCCACGCGACGGAATCTTGCCGAAGTAGGCCGTGCGGAAAATGGGGGACTGCGGATTGCTCATTGCTGCACTCCGGCAGCCGTCGAGGCGACGGAAGGTTGAGGGGAGGAGCCCGCGACCGTGGCGGGCAGACGCAGGTTGCGCAGGCCCTGGCTGCCGGGCTCGGCGCCGCCTGCGCTGGCCGCCTGGGTATTGCTGATGATGCGCAGGCGGACCGGGACGGTGATGTTGGACTTGGTCCAGCTCATCTCGAAGCTGCCGTCCTGATTGGGCTTGCGCTGGGCGCCCGAGATCAGGCGTTCCAGGCCGAAGCGGCCGGGCTCGTTCACGATTTCGACCACCGTGCCGTCAAAGGCGGTGGCGGTGATGCGCGCGCCGGGTGCGCCCTGCGCGTTGGGCCACACGAAGTTGACCCATTGCGGCGGCGTGTTGCGGTAGCGCAGTTGCTGGCCGTCGATCTCGATCGTGTACTCGGTGACGCCGCCCGCGGGCTTGGGCTGGATCTGGAACAGCGTCTGCGGCTGGCTGGCCGCGCCTGATCCGGCTGCGCCGCCCGACAGCGGCGCCACCCATTGCGCGAAGTTCGCGGTGAACGACGGCTGCAGGTCGATGCCCATGTCGCCCCACGTGCGGGCCGTGAGGATGTCGCCGCGGCGCACGGTGAGCGGGCCCAAGGTCTCATTGACGTACTTGGCGATGCTGCCCTGCGGACCGAAGACCTGCGCGATCTCTTCGCTGCTGGCCTCGATGCCGGCCTTGGTCGAGAACGGATACTTGTCCGCCAGGTTCTGCGTGAAGCCCTGATAGACCTGCGCGTTCCAGACCTTGTTCAGCTCGGTCTGCGCGGGTTGCATGGCGACGGCGTAGCCCTGGATCAGCGGCCGCACCAGCAGCGGGCGCAGCGTCTCGCGCTGTGCCGGCGTCAGACCGGCAAGCATCTGCTCGTCCACCAGCTTGAGCGCGTCCGCCAGTTCGGAGTCCTTGCCTTCCAGCGTCTGGCGCATCAGCAGCAGGGCGCCCGGGCCGGGATCGCCCTGGTTGTTGATCAGGTTGAAGCGCGTCCGGATCTTGGACAGGGCGTTCATGTAATTGCCCAGCAGCGACTGGTTGTCGCGTTGGACCACCAGGCGCGCCACGTCGGAGAATTCGCGTCCCACCGGGCCCATCGGGATCTGCTCGCCGCCGGGCGCCGCCTCGGCCGGCTTGGGCTGGCCCTGGCGCAGGATCACGCGCTTGAACCAGGCGACGACGCCCGTCTGCGCCTGCGTGATGCCGGTGTTGATCAGCGACGGGTTGTCCCACGAGGTCTGTTCATACGTGGTGTTGATGAGCTTGACCAGCGGCGAGTTTTGCGGATCGCCCAGGCGGTTCATGCCTTGCACCGCCTGATCGAAACTGGTGAAGGGCTTGATGGTGACCCCGCGCAGCATCTTCTGCCATTCCTGCGCGTATTCGGTCTTGTACATCGTGGCCAGGCTCTTCTGGATCTGCTCGGGGCTGCCTTCCAGCGTGAGATCGTCGCGCGCGTTCACGCCCAGCACCCAGTCGCTGGTCTGCACCTCGCGGCGCGCGGCTTCGCCGATGGCCGGCTCGATGTATTGCTCCCAGGCCTCGCGCGTGAACGTGCCCGGCACGGCGTAGCTGCCCGCCACGACCGCGGCATCGGCCTCGCCCATGATGCGGGCGACGGTCATCGCGGGGAAGCGCGTGGCGGCGCGCGCCTTCAGCGTGGCATAGGCGCGCTCGCGCGCCGGCATGCCCTGCATCACGCTGCGCAGGTTGCCGCGTGTGCGTTCCACCATGGCCAGATTGGTTTCAATCTGCGGCCAGTCTGCATCGGCGGCACGCGCCACGTAGAACGAGATCAGGCGCTCGGCGCTGCGGATCAACTGGTCGCGCGGCATCGCGCCCCGGTTGGTTTCCAGCCATCCGCGCCAGAATCGGGTGATCTGGTCGGACAGATGCGTGGGATCCACGTGTTCGCGGTTTGCCATCATCAGGTACGTCTTGAGCGCGTTGTAGGCGTCGTCGACGTTGGTGGGCGAGGCGTCCTGGAACAGCGTGTTGCCGGCATTGGCGCTCACCGGCTGAGCCTGCGGCGGCGCCGTACGCGGCGCGCCGCCCGCGGCCGCCTGCGACACGTCCACGCGGCCCAGATAGTCTTCCAGGCTGGCCTTGACCGGCACCAGCATGAACTGGCGCAGACCGTTGTAGTACTCGGCCAGCAGGCGCTGCTTGAGCACGTCGCCCTGGTACAGACCCAGCCCCAGCGATAGCGGGCGGCTCGTCGAATAGCGGTCCAGCTGCTCGATGCGGTCCTGCAGGATCTCCATGGCTTCCAGGCGGCTCTGCAGATCGGTGCGTTCGCTTTGCAGGCGCACCACCTTGTCCAGATCCGCCTGCACATTGCTGGCCAGTTGCCGGTTGCCCAGATACGACCAGCTCCAGCCGCCCAGCACCAATCCCAGCGCCAGCACCAGGCCAAAGAAGGTCAGGTAGCGCATGCGGACCTTGTTGGGGCTGGCGTGCTGGCGCACCAGCTTCTTGTCGGCAAAGATGACGTTGGAGAACAGGTCGCGCAGGAAGAATCCGTTGTGCGACGTTACGCTGCGCGCCGCTTCGCGCGAGGCCGGCCGCAAGCCGAAGCGCGCCGCGAGCTTGTCGGTGGAGGTGCTGCGCGACGCGCCTTCCTGCAATGCGCTGGTGAAGTAGAAGCCCCGGAATACAGGCTTGTACTGGAACGGGTTCGTCTCGAACAGCGTGGACAGGAAGGTGCGCAGCGCCGGCTTGATGCCCGCGAATTCCAGCGGGAAGGTCAATAGCCCCGGCGGCAGGGCCGCATTGCGGCGCAGCGAGATCTGGGCCGTGCCCATTTCCTTCAGGCCTTCATACAGCTCATCGAAGCGCTCGTCGAACAGCGTCAGCACGTCGCGGCTTTCGTCCGCGCCGTACGGCAGCGTCGCGCCCCAGACCCGGTCACGCTCGCGCGCGTCGGCATCGGCGAAGAATTCGGAAAAGCCTGCAATCAGGTCAGCCTTCGTGAAGATCACATAGACCGGCGCAAACACTTCCAGCCGGTCGGTCAGTTCCTGCACGCGCTGGCGCAGGTTCTTGGCCAGGTTGATAGCGAATTCGGGGCCCGCGTCCGTCAGCTCGCTGATGCTGGCCGCCACGATGATGCCGTTGATCGGCGCCTTGGGGCGATGGCGCTTGAGCAGGTCCAGAAAGCTCATCCACTCGTTGCGGTCTTCTTCGTGCACCGAGTAGCGGCCGGCGGTGTCCAGCAGGATGCCTTCGGTGGTGAAGAACCAGTCGCAGTTGCGGGTGCCGCCCACGCCGCGCACGGCGGCGCCGTTCTTGTCGGCAAACGGAAACTGCAGTCCCGAATTGATGACGGCGCTGCTCTTGCCCGCCGCGGGGTTGCCGATGACGATGTACCAGGGCAGTTCGTACAGCGCCTCGTTGCCGGAGGTCTGGCCGATCTTGGAGGTCTTGATGGTGCGGACCGCCTGCGTCAGCCGGGTGCGCAGCGCCTCGATTTCGCTGCGGTTGGCGGCAGGGCTGGCGGCCGCGCCCGTCTGCACCTGCTGTTCCAGCATGTCGCCCAGCTGCTGGTTGGCCCGCCGCGTCCGGCGCCGGCGCCAGAGATAGACGCAAAGCCACAGAAGCAGCAGCACGCCCAGCGCCGCGCCGGCCCAGGTCATGGCGATCTGCATCGTGTCGGCGAACAGGAACAGGAAGACGATCAGCGCGATCAGGCCGATGAGCATGAAGGTGCGTGGGTTGGCGAATACGCGTCCACTCCAATAGCGCACGTCGCTCATGGCGCTGGAAAATCGAGAAAGCAATCCTGATGGGCTACGCATGGTTTTCGCTTTTGTTTTGGGTCAGGCGGTGGCGCTGGCGGCCGGTCGTGAGACCAGCGCGGCGGCGCGCAATGCGGGGTCTTGCAGGGTAAGGGTCAGCACGGGCTGGTCGAATTGCAGGCACGTTTCGCAGGCCACGGCCAGCGTCAGCAGCGAAGCCGCCGCGCCCGTGTGGCCGCAAGTCATGCCGACGGCCTGGCAGTCCTTTGCGGCATCCAGATGGTCGAAAACCTGCGATGCCACGTTCAGCGGCTCAAGCGGACGGGCGCCGCGGTGATCGCCATCGCTGACGATGTGGCCGACGGCGCCGGGCTCCACGGCGGCGGCTTGCAGCAGGTCGCGCGCCAGGTCCGCCAGCGGCGCTTCGGCGAGGGCGCCGCGCGCGTCGGCTGATTTCTGCCGTTGCAGCATCGGCGACAGCGTGACGTGGAATTCGGCCTGCGCATCGGGCGGCGCCAGCAGCAGGCCGGCGGCGGCTTCGCCCGGGACACGGCCCTGCGGATTGGCGTGCGTCAGCAACGTGGCCAGGCCGTCCCAATGGGCGACCTGCTCGGCGTCGATATAACCATCCCCGGCCAGCACGATGCGCCATTGCGGTTCGGCGCGGGCACTAGCTGACTCGGCGGCAATCTGGCGCAGCAGGTGGTCAGTGGCCATGCCGTCGCGTGCGGGATGTTCGGTGGTGTGGATGCGCGCATCGGGCCACGCCCCCGCAGCCGACCGCACTGCCGCGAGCGCGCGGTGGCGCGCCGCTTCGGACCACGCCGCCGGCACGACCACGTCGAAGTGCAGGCGGGGCCAGTCCGCTTCGCGCGCGGGCACGTCCAACTCGGTTGCGCGCGCGTGCGCCTCATGCGTCAGCACCTGTGCGACATCGGCCAGCATGGCCGTCACACGCAACGTGGCGGTGGCCAAGGCGTCAGCGGGCGCGCCCCGGTCCCGCGCGGCGGCATACAGCGCCATGTCGTCCATGCCGGCCACGCGCGCGGCGAAAATCGGATAGCCCTGCGGCGTCTTCAGTTCCGCATCGAGTTCGGGCCGCTTCTGCTCGGCCAGCGCTTCGGCGATCGCCGCGACATTCTCGCCCGGCGCGGCGCGCGCGGCGGCTGCGATCAGCCGCAGCGCAGCGGGCCGGGCCGGCGCGTCGGATGGCGCTTCCGTCTGCGCCTGTGCGGGCGCCGCCTTGGGCGCGCGGGCAGCACGCACCATGCGCGCCCCGATCCAGATCGCGGCCAGGATGGCCAGCGGCAACGCAAACAGGTACAACCCGATGTCGACGCCGGTGGGCAGCGTGCGCGACTCCTGCCACCAGATGATGACGGCCAGCCACACCACGGCGAACAGGGCCAGGACAAGCCCGCCTTTCTTCAGCACGCGAATCATTGTTTCGCGGCCTCCCGTGCGCGTTGCATGACGCCGGGGCGGCGCAGCTCCACGTGGCCGAAGTCCATCATCTTCCAGCGTCCGCCCCAGGTCAGGCCGACGAGCTCGGCGGTCTCGCCGAACAGCTCATAGCCGCGCATGGCCCAGGGGTCTTTTTCCGAAATCACGATCTTGCCGTCGCGATAGAACGCGCTGTCCGCGGCCAGACCGAACTGGTGATAGCTCTGGAAGGCGCCGGCGTTCGTCACGTGCGACCCCATGCCTGCCAGTTCATCCTGCCGCTCGGGACTGCGGTAGCCCTCGATCAGGGTCATTTCATAGCCGTGCTGTTCGCGCATGATGCGATAGGCCAGCAACAGCCGCTGGCGGAAATCGGCATCCAGCAGATCCCAGTTGCGGCTGGCGCCGCCCAGCTTCGGACGCACCTGTTCGACTTCGCGGGTGGTGAATGCTTCAGGGGGCAGGGCGGCGGGCGGAACCAGTCTTTCGCCCTCGAGCAATGCCTGGATTCGGCGGTCCGGACCGCTGGTTGAGGCGCTGTAAACGAATGTGTGATTGTGTCGCATCAAGAAAGCAAACAGTGACGGAAGCAATACAACTGTCAGCCCGATTGCGACCTGCCACCGGTACCTTCCGACCCACTCGAACGAGGCGCCGAACCCTTTTCTTATCGCGCCGGCCGTGCCGCCCACGGCGCCGCCGGCCTGGTTCGCGCCACGCGTCGCGCCCCGTGCCACGCCCGCTACGCAGGCGCGCATCCCCCGCACGGCGCCTTGGCGCAGTGCGGGAAAAAACAGGAGAGCGGAGACGCCCACCGCCAGCAAGAAATACAGGGGCAGAAGCAGCAACAAGGCAGGTCCCTCATGTGAAGGCGTAATCTTTTGTTTTATCCGCGCATGAGGCAAGCGATCCGGCGTTGCAAACCGCGTCGGAGGCTTAGAAATCGTAACAAGAATCGGTGTCTGAAAGGGGTCGATCAGGTATTCTCGGCGGGCTTGGTTACAGGGGGGCTGCACACGCCTCCTGCTGACACGGGAACCCGCATGGCAGAAGAGAAAGAACAAGCTCGCCCTACGATGACCGCGCCGAGTCTGCTGATGACCTCGACTGCCGCGCGTGGCGAGGCCGACTCGCCGCGAATCCTGGCCGCATTGGAAGGACGCGCGCCGGAAGCCGAGGTCAAACACATGGCAACGCCGCGACGTTCGCGCGCGCGGCGCTGGACCGCGCTGTTACTGGTGCTGTTGTTGTTGGCGGGCGGCATCGTCTGGGTAATACATGAGGACGACGCTGCGTCGATGATGGCGCGGGCACCGGCGCAGACGCCTGCCGCCGCGCCTGCGCTTGCGAACGCGTCTGCAAATGCGCCGGTGCCCACGCCGGTGCCCGCGCCGTCAACCCCGCAGCAAGCCGCACTGTCGCGGTCGCCGGATTCGGGCAGCAACCCGCTCGGCACTTTGGAAAAAACACCCGACGTCGCCACGATCATTGACGAGTCGCCGCCTGCGCGCGACGCAGACCTGGGCCGCGGCGAGCCCGAACCGCTTGGCGAGCCGGCCAATCCCTTGTCCATGCTGGCGATGACGCCATCATCGGCGCCCGCCGCCACGTCTTCGCTCGCAACCGCGGCGGCGCCGGGTCCCACGCGGCAGGCCGCGGAGCGGCTAGCGCAACGCGACGGTGCATCGGGCGCCGCTGCGCCGGGCGCCGCTGCGTCGGGCGCCGGTGCGCCACGCGCGGTGAAGTCCGCGCCCGCCGCTCCGCGCAAAAGCGCCAAGACCGCCGATAAGGATGCCGCGCTGTTGTCGGCGCTGATGGACTACGGGTTGCCGCCTGCATCACCGCCCGGCACGCGTGTCTACAAGTCCGACGGCGTGTTCATCCGCGAGATGCCGGGTTCGCCGTTATCCGAGCGGTTGAAGGAATGCCGCCGTTTGAGCTTCATCGCAGGCGAACAGTGCCGCCTGCGCGTATGCGCGGGTCAATGGGGTACCGCACCGGAATGCCCGACCCCGCAGGCCAATATCGAACCTTGAATTCTTGCCGGCTCGACGATGCCGGCGCCGCCCACGTTCCCATGAGGTTTTTCTTCCATGGCTGTCAACGCTAGCAACGGCAGTTTCAGCGCCGAGTCCCGTCTTTTCCGGCTTGATGGCGAGGGCGCGATGTCGTCCCTGCAGGTCGAAGGCTGGGTCGCGCGCGAAGGCCTGTCCACGCTGAGCGAAATGCGCGTGGTGGCCCTGGCCGAAGATGCCGCGCTGGATCTGAACGACATGGTGTCGCGGCCCGCCACGCTGTGGACCACGCGCGCCGACGGCACCGAGGCCGGCCGCAGCGGCGTGGTGCGCGCCGCCGAGATGCTGGGCGGGAATGCGGGCATGGCCCGGTATCGCCTGACGCTCGCACCCTGGCTGTGGCTTGCCACGCAGCGGCGCGACAGCCGCATCTACGAGAACCAGCCGGTGCTGGACATCGTGCGCCATGTGCTGGACAGCTACGAGGGCTATACCTACAAGGTGGCTTCCGATGTGGAAGATCACCTGGCCGGCCTGCCGGCGCGGCCCTACACCACGCAGTACCGTGAAACCGATTACGCCTTTCTGTCGCGCCTGCTCCCGGAAGCCGGCCTGGGTTGGACCACGGTAGAAGACGACAGCGCACCGTCGCGCCACGCGGTGCTGATCTTCGCCGACAGCCGCGGTCTGGCCGAAGACGCGGAATCGGCGGGTGCGGGCGTACGGTTCCAGCGCGCCCATGCAAGCGAATCGCGCGACGGCGTGCAGGCCATCGCGCGCCGCATGCGCCGCACCGTGGAGAAAGTGACGGTGCTGGCCTGGCATGAAAGCGGCAAGCACGCCATCACCGGGCAGGCCTTGGCCGGTCCCGCCGATGACGCCGCGGACGAGCGGGCGCTGGAATGGTTCGAGCCGCTGGGACACGGCGGGCTGCTGAACCAGGCGCACGCTCAGTTTCAGGCGAACCTGCTGATGCAGGCCGCGCAGGCCAGCGCCGAGACCTTTGTCGGCCGCGGCACGGTGCGCACCTTCCGCTCGGGCACGCGGTTCACGCTGCAGGAGATGTCGCCGCTGGGGCCTTCTGGCGAGGCCGGGTTTGAGCCGAACTTCGCACTGGACCGCGTGGAGCACGCAGGGGTGAACAATCTTCCCGGACAGAACGACGCCAGCCTGGCGGACAGGCTGGGCGCCCTGGACGATTTCCTGTGCTTTGAAGACGGGGCCGAGGACGACGGCCATGCGGTGCACGGCGATGCCGATATCGGCGTGGGGCGCCCCGAGGCGGCCGTGATGGCGCGCGCGCACGAGGTCGGCTACGCCAACCGGTTCTGCGCGGTGCGCTGCGACCGCCCGTGGCGCGCCTTGCCCGCTGCGGCACGCGGCGCCAGGCTCGCGGGTGCCCCGTCCGCCGTCGGCGTCCATACGGCCATCGTCACCAGCGCCGACGGCGCGACCGAGGCCAGCGGTGAAGACGAAATCCATCGCAACGCGCGCGGCGACGTGCGTGTGCGCTTCCATTGGCAATCCGACGGCGAGGGTCTGGCGAAAAGCCGTTGGGCGCGCGTGGCGCAGCGCCAGGCAGGCGCGGGCATGGGCATGAGCTTCGTGCCGCGCATCGGGCAGGAAGTGCTGGTGAGATTCCTGGACGAAGACATCGATCAGCCTCTGGTCGTGGGCGCGCTCTACAACGGGCGCGGCGAGGGCGGCATTCCGTCCACGCCCGGCGGCAAGGCGGGCGAGCCGATGAACACCGAGGTGTACGCGGCGGCCATCGACGGCAAACCCAGCGCGCAGGCCAACCTGGCCAGCGGCAACGCGCCGGCGTGGCACGGCGCGGCGGGCGGCGACAACCAGCACCGCAACGCAGCCGCGTTGAGCGGCTTCAAGAGCAAGGAATTCGGCGGCGACGGCTACAACCAGATCGTGTTCGATGACAGCGATGGCCAGTTGCGCATGCAGATCAAATCCTCGCTGGCGGCCAGCGAATTGAATCTTGGCCATCTGATCCACCAAAGCGGCAACTATCGCGGCAACGTGCGCGGCGTGGGCGCGGAACTGCGTACCGACGCGTTTGGCGCGGTGCGCGGCGGGAGCGGCGTGCTGCTGACCACCTACACCGCCGCCGGCAGCGAGCCCGCAGGCGACTCGGCGGGGCCGCTGGCGCTGGCCGGGCAGGCTGACATCATGGCGCAGTCGTTCGACGGCGTGATCGGCGCCCATCAGGGCGTGCGGCTGGCCTCGGCGCGCGGCACGGCCTCGGCGGGCGCGAGCCGTCTGGACGGCGAACGCGCGCCGCTGGCCGCCATGACGCACGCGGTGTCGGGCACCGTCGCGGGCGAGGCCGTGGGCGGCGCGGCCGGCGACGCGTCGGCCAAGCACACCGAAGTCGTCGACGGCAAGGTGCCGCACCTGACCGATCCGCTGGTGCTGATGGCGGGGCGCGCGGGGCTGACGCAGGCGGCGGGGCGCAACGTCCAGGTGGCGGCCGGCGAACTCGTGCATTGGTCGTCGGGACAGGACCACAACCTGGCCGTCATCGGTTCGCTGCGTGTGCATACCGGCCAGGCGCTGGGCATCGTGGCCGGCGTGCAGACAGGCGGCGCGGAATCCGGCCTGGACCTGATCGCCGGCACCGGCGAGGTCGATGTCATTTCGCAGCACGACACGCTGACGGTACAGGCGCAACAGGACCTGCGCATGGTCAGCGCCAACGCGGGCATCGAGTACGCGTCGCCGCAGCGCATCCGCATCGCCAATGCGGCGGGCGCCAGCATCGTGATCGAAGGCGGCAACATCACCGTGACGGCGCCGGGGCGCATCGACGTCAAGACCGGCAACAAGCAGTTCGCCGGCCCGACGCAGATGCCGTATCCGTTCCCGCAATTCACCGTCTGCAAGACCTGCATTCTTGACGCTCAGGAAAGCGTGCAGTCCATCACCGACAAGGCATGACGGCGATGCAATATTCCTGGCAGGACGCGCTGCTGTCCACGTTCGCCGAATTGCCCCATCATCGCGGCCCGTATGGCGAGGCCGCGCGCGCCTATGTGATCGTCGACTTCCGCGGCCATCCGGACCTGCTGGCGCGGCTGACGGCCACCGAAGACCTGAGTTTCGGGTCGGTGTGGGCGCAGACCGGATTGGACATCTACGGCGACGTGGCGCCGCTGCTGATCGAAGTGGACGGCGCGTCGCAAGGCGTACTGCGCGGGCCGCGCCATGGGGACTTCAGCACCGTGCTGGTGCGCGTGCTGGAAGCCCTGCACGAACGTTCCGGCGGCCGCTACGCGATGATGAGCTTCGCGTCGGCCGTGCCGCTGGAGAAGCTGATCGCGCACTTCGGGCCGTTCTGCGACTACGCCTTGCCCGACGCGAGCGAGTTCTTCCTGCATTGGTACGACAGCCGCATCCTGGCGCGCGTGTTGCAGGTCTGGACGCCCGAGCAGCGCGCGCGATTCGCCGGGCCGTTCGTCACGCTGCGCTACGCGCTGCGCGATGGCACGCTGGCTGAATTGCCGGGCGCGGGCAGGCTGCCCGCCGCACGGCCGGAAGGTATCGAAAAATTCTCGCCTGAACAGCACCAGATGCTGTTCGATCTGGACTACCCCGACAAGCTGGCGGTGCAGTTGCGCCGGCTTTATCCAGACATGCTGCCCGGCAATCCCGATCAGGACACGTTGGTGCTCCGCGTGCAGAAGCAGTTGGAACGTGCCCGCGCGCACGGCGTGGCGGGAGATAAGGACACGTTCGACTACGTCGCCTGGGGCGTGGCGATCTCGCCGCGCTTCGATGAGCATCCGGCGATCGCCGACGGGCTGCGCGTGTATCGGGCAGGCGCCGAGGGCGGGCTGGCGAAAGCGCTGGAAGGCGTGCCGGATGCGGTGTGGGATGCGGTGCATCGGGCGGGGAGGGATGGCGGCGATGCGTAAAGCACTGGCCGGCATGCTGCTTTGGCTTGGCCTGTTGGCCGGCTGCCACGCAGCGCCCACTTATCGAGGGGTCAGCGTCATCACCTACAACTACACGCCCTGGGATCTTGAGTCCGTTCGAATAGCCGATGCGTTTGGCGGTGTGGCCGCAAGCGGCATGATTCCATCAGGGGGTGGCGAAGGAAGCGTCTCGTGTTGCTATTCGCTGAAAGGTACTGACTTCACGATGAAGTGGAGAGGGGGCGACGCCGATCTGATGCGCAAGCACATGTACGACGGAAAGTTCGATGACGTGATCTTCACCAAAGAGACGAAGGCGCGTCTGCAAGTTCAAGGGCCTCCTCCTGGCGATGGACCCGTCATATTGGAATTGCACATCTATCCGGACAAGCACATGGAGTTGGCCCTCAGCCGTCAACTGTTGGGGCAAGTCAGGATTCCCATCGTTGAAACCACGCGCTGGCTATACAAGCATCACAAGGAAGAACTCGAGAATTACAGAAGCATTCACGAGCTGAGGTATGTGCTCGCGAAGGTGACAAAGCAGGCTTGGACGCGTTATCGGATTGAGGACGAAGGGGACATGCGGGGCTACATGTATCTCTATTTTGTCGTCGCTTCGGATTTCGACAAGGATTCGAAGCTTGCAGCGGTGTTGACGGATCCGAATAGAAAGCCGGGCGATCTGGGCCGGGCGGTGTCCAGGCTATCCAAAGACAGGCTCGCGCAGATCAAGGCGGCGGGAACAGCCCCCGGAGACAAGGATGTCTGACGACGAGGTGGGAGCAAGGAATGCGCAAGGGCTTGATCGGTGTACTGCTTTGGCTTGGCCTATTGACTGGCTGCAACGCAGAGCCCACTTATCAAGGGGTGAGCTTCATTACGTATAACTACACACCGTGGAACCTGGAGCCCGTGCGCATCAGCGATGCATCGGGTCGCGCGGCAAGTTCCAGCACGCTCCCATCAGGCGGCGGCGAGGGAAGTGTGTCTTGCTGCTATACGTTTTCCGGTACGGAATTCAACGTGAAATGGAGCGGAGGCGATCCCGACCTGCTTCGCAAACACCTGTTTGATGACAAGTTCGACGATGTGCTCTTCAAGAAGGAAACGATGGTGCACTTCCCCGCCACGAAAGTGCCCGAAGGGGATGGAACGCTGATTCTGGAGTTGCACATCTATCCGGATGAACACATGGAACTTGCCTTGAGCCGCAAGTTGCGCGGGCAAGTCAGAATTCCAATCGTCGATACCGCTCGCTGGTTGTATGGGAAATACCGGGACGAGCTTGTGGGGTACGAGAGCGCAGATTATCTGGCCAACGACGTCGCCAGGGTCACCAGACAGGCGTGGATAAATTATCGGCTTGAAGACGCGCAGGACTTGCGCGCGTACATGTATCTCCATTTCATCGTGGCCTCGAACGTCGACAAGGACGCGCAGATTGCGGCCCTCTTGAAGGACCCGGCGCGAAAGCCTGGCGCATTTGGCGACGCGGTGATGTCTTTGCCGGCAGAGAAGATCGCGCAGTTGAAGGCGGGGGGGGCACCACGTGGAGATAAGAATGTCGGAAGTGGGTATGGCGGAACAACTCGGGAGCACTGAATGCGTAAGGGTTTGATTGGGGTATTGCTTTGGCTGGGCCTGTTGGCGGGGTGCAATGGCGAACCCGTGTACCAGGGCGTCAGCTTCATCGCGTACAACTACACGCCCTGGAATCTGGAGCCGGTTCGGCTCAGTGACAAGTCGGGCAATGTGGTCAGTTCCAGTACGTTGGTGCCGGGTGGCGGCGAGGGGCGGGTTTCCTGCTGCTACACGTTCAAAGGGACCGACTTTACGGTGAAGTGGCGCGGAGGAGACCCTGAGTTGCTTCGCAAACATCTGTTGGACGACAAGTTCGACGATCTGATGTTCAAGAAGGAAACACAGGTGCATTTTCCCGCCACCAAGGTGCCCGATGGCGACGGCACGCTTTATCTGGAATTGCACATCTATCCTGACGAGCACATGGAGCTCGCGCTGAGTCGCAATCTGACGGGACAAGTCAGGATTCCGATCGTGGAAACCACGCGTTGGTTGTACGGGAAGTACGGCGCCGATTTGGCCGGATACGAAAACGCGACCCAGTTGAAGCATGTTCTTGCGAAGGTCACCAGGCAGGCCTGGACGAGGTATCGCATTGAAGACCCCGAGGACATGCGCGGCTACATGTATCTCTACTTCGTCGTGGCCTCGGATTTCGACAAGCATGCCGAGATCGAAAAACTCCTGAAAGATCCAAATCGCAAGCCGGGTGACTTCGGCCGCGCCGTGTTTTCCCTGCCGGGCGAAAAGATTGCGCAGATCAAGGCGTCCGGCACGCCTCCTGGAGAGAAGAATGTCCAGTGATCAGATTCCTGACGTCGACAGGACTCCCGCTTCAGTTCTGAAGGCCATGGCGGCCAATGAGGCTGCCTACCCCAAGGATTCCTGCACCGAATGCGGTCTCACGTTGCGTATGGGATTCTTCTTCGATGGCTTCGGGCGGAACAAGGATATCGATGAGGCGAATCCGACGTTCCTGTCGAACGTGAGCCGGCTTTGGATGGCCCACTTCAGCGAAGACGATGAGAGCAGGCCGAACAAGCAGCACTGGTTTCCGTTCTACTATTCCGGCCTTGGCGTCGAGCTTAACGAGAGCGCAAAGGCTGACGTCGTGGTTCGCGCGCTGACGATTGCAGGCGGGAAAGTGGCCGACAAGGCGATCTCCAGCGCGCAGGACGCGGCAAAGAACATCACGCGTCTTGATGAAGTGCCCGATGTGGATGCCGCGGGGCGCGCAAAGTCGGCTGTCAAGCAATCCATCAGGGATGGGTCCTTCCACCCCATGGTGAAGGCCTACAAGGACGTCGTCAAAGACGTCCAGTCGCTTCCTGAGAAGACGGTAAGAATCTGGAATGCCCTGGACCCAGAGCGAATCCGCAATCGCGCAAAGGCCACCGTTCGCGGCTTCTGGTCGGATTTCAAGAAAAACCCATTTAAGGTTGCCTGGACCGCAGGAAAGAACGCTGCGAAAGCCACGTTGCTGGAAGGCGTGCCGGTCGTTCGGGACAATGCCGCCGTCGCCGAACTGATGGGAACCGGTGTCGACACGCGCCTGGACGCGGCCAGGCGTCAGTTCGAGGAAGCCTATCAGAAGGCCAACGCGGGTACCGAAAAAGTCGTGCGTATCGAGATCTGCGTGTTTGGCGCGGATCGCGGCGGGGTCATTGCCAAGCAATTCGTCAACGATATCGTCAAGAAGTACAAGCGCCGCCATGACACGGACCTGGCCATCGTAGGAAAAGACGGTGCGCCGGACGCGAAGATCGTCATCCGATTCCTCGGGCTGTTCGACAGCGTCGCTTCCATCATGGAAGAAAACTGGTTCCTTGAGGTCATTCCGTTCACGGACCTGATCAAACAGACGCACAAGGACCGCACGCTGACCATACCCGCAGCCGTCGAGAAGGCCGTGCATTTCGCCGCGGCGCATGAACTGCGCCGCAATCAGCGGCTGGATTCCCTGGAAAAGACGCGTGGCCTGCAGTATCTCTATCCGGGGTCGAGCGGGGACGTGACGGGCGTGGCCCCCGAGGGCTCGCTTGGCACGCGCGCGTCGCTATCCCGGGTTCCTTTGCGCGAGATGATGAACCTGGCTCTCGCTAACGGCGCGGCGTTGTACAGCATGGAAAGCCTGGCGTCCCGGGATCCGGTGCTCTATCGGATGCTGAGCCTGGCCGGCTCGATCGAAGACGAAGGCCAGACCTATCACGTCCAGGAACTGGTCGATGCCTACCGGGAGATCGTCAAATACGAACCCGGCTGCGATTTCGCGCCGCACATGGAAGTTTTTCTGCGCTGGCTGGCGGTGCGTTATCAGGACCCCGTGTTTCGCGCCGGGATGTCGGACCCCGCGGAAGCGTGGATCAAGGACCGGGATTTCTTCACGCCGGAGCAGGAGCTCGCAGAAGAGCGCAGGCGTTTGAGCATGCTTTCGCGCGAGGAGCTTGCCAAGCCCGAGACCACGGCGCGTGCGCGGGAACTGGAAGCACTTGCCAACGAGCGCCGCGAGCGCGCCAATGCCAGCCGCGGCGAAGCGCCGCCGCAGCGCTTCCTGCCGCTGTGGGAACGCCTGGAAGAAGAGTACAAGGGCTTGGAAGAAGCCGAGCGCCAGGATGCGGCGACGGAGCAGCGGCGGCAGGACATGGAACGCAACCACCCCGAGCAGCTTCGCACCATGGAAAGGTGGGAGCAGGATACGATCGCCATGGAAAACATGCGCCTCGGCAAAAAGCCGGGCGACGCCGATTATGTTCAGTCGCTGCCGGACCCGTTTGCCGACATGAAGGCCGATCGCGCGATGCAGCAGCGTCTGCTGACCGCCTGGCGCGATGCGCGCGACGGCAAGACGCAGTTGCCGCCCAAGGTCATGACGCTGTTCGACTGGCTGGTGCATGACGCGATGTTGAGCAGTTGGCCTGACCATCTGCTGGCCAGCACCCGGATGTATTTCCGAGTGCGCGACAAGGATGTGTTCGGCAAGACCGATGCGAAGGCCGAGATGGATCAGCGCGCCAAGGATATGAAAAACGCTGAAAAGGTGGAGGCAATGGCCGCGCGCAACGAGCAGAACATCCGGCAGATGACGCCTGCGCGGCCCTGAGCGGCGGCGTGTTGGTGATGGACAAACGGCCCTGCAGAGCAGGGCCGTCTTCATTTGTCTGGCCGGCTTTCACTTCTTGCCGAGGTTCACCTCTTGCCGTCTTCGACCTCGATCGTCACCGTGTTCGATTTCACATCCTCGGCCTCGATGTAGACCTCGTACGTGGCCGGCGTGGCCGGCAAATGCAGCACGCCGGCCATGTCGGTGGTGAAGCGCGTTTCCACGGTCATGCCCGGGGGCAGGGCCATCTTCGGGGGGCGCGGTCCGCCTTCCCGCGGGTCCACCGAGACGTTGGGGAGCTTGGGACGCACGTAGTTGAACGCGACGCCGCGGTAGACCTTGCCGGTTTGCGTATCCTTCGCCACGAAGCGGGGCAGTTGCGGATTGTCGATCACGGGCAGGATGCCGCGCGCGCAGATGGGAATCGTCAGGGTGCTGCCGTCGCGGATCTTCACGCGCGAGGGTGCGGCGATGCGCATCTGCGCGTCGTAGCCTTGCAGCGGCGGCATGCAGGCGTGTTCCTGCTGCGAGTGCGTGGGCACCGAGGCAAAGGAGGCGGGCTCGATCCAGTCGGTAGTCATGATGGGCATGTCGATGTCGTGTCAGAGAGCGAAGGGGATCAGGGGGGGGCGTCGTCAGAATGAGGTCCAGCCTTCCGAGCAGTCCACCTTGCGCACGGCCTTGCTGCAACTGGGGCAGAAGTGGATGTTGGCGCAGGTGATGCCGTACATCACGCACTGTCCGATCTCGCTGCTGTACTGGCCATTGCGGTTGGGCAGGCCAAAGTAGCAGTGTCCCCCCATGTTGTAGTAGAAGTGCTGCGGCGGATCCAGCTTGGAATCGTCGGCCGACGGGTCTTCGTCGCGCAGGCCGGGCCAATCGGGGCCGCTGGGCACCATGCCGAGCAGGTGGCCCATTTCGTGGGCCAGCGTTTCCGTCAGGTACGCCTGCGAGTTGGGGACGTAGGGATCCAGCGTGGACACGAAGAGCAGGTTGGTGCCGGTGATGGCCAGACCCGCGTAGCTGGCGGCCACCGTGTTGAACTGGATGTTGAGCACGCCGTTCAAGGGCGTGGACGAGATCTGGGTCAGGTCGACCCTCACGGAGAAGACGGCGCCCGAGCTTTCGCGCAGCGGCGTCATCAGGTGGCGCGGGATGGGAATGGACCGTTCCGCGCCCGACGCGTCCGTATAGATGTAGCGGGCGTGGACGAGCCAGTCGTCGCTGTCGTCGAACTCGTACCAGAGGCTGGCCAGCGTGCGGTCGTCGTTGACGATGGGCACCGTCATCACGCGGCCGCCCGGTCCGGCGGGCACGGGCAGGCGCATGTCGCCGCTGGTGCCGGGCGCCGCCAGCCTGTCCACGTGGCAGACCACCAGCGTGTAGGGCTCGCGCTGTTTGCCGGGCGAGGTGGCGTACACGCGGCGCACGGCATCCATGATGGCCTGCTGCGAGTCCACGTGGTCCGCCGCGTCCACCGCCGAGCGGCCACGGAATTGCAGGCGCGGCAGCTGGATCATGTCGATGCCGTGCAGCGCGAATTCCGCGGTGACGGGCGTCACGTCGGCCAGATGATTGGCTGGCCGGGTGCTCATGCACATGACTTCCTGCACGTACAGCCGGCGGGCGGTCTCGACGCGTTCAGTCTTGATGAGCTGGCCGCGTTCGTCGCGCACTTCGAACAGATAGACGTTGCGACCGGCGGCGGGCAGGTCGATGTCATCGACGATGCGGGTGCCGTCGGCATCCGTGACGTAGCTGCGCGGGTTGGTGTGCGGTTCCTGGTAGCTGGCGCGGCGGCCGCGTTCGCGGCTGGAGTACGTGATGTTTCCGGTATCCGGCTTGACGGTGATGGTGAAGCGGTGCGCGCCCGGGCGGTTGAATTCCACGTGGATGCGGGGACGCCGGGTCTGCCGCTCGGTGGTGGTGAGCGCGTTGCCGTCGTTCCAGCGCTCGTCGGCGCGTTCCAGGTTCACGTATTGCAGGCGCGCGCCGTCCTGACGGCCGCGATAGGTGGATGCGCTGGGCACCACGCGGCCGGCGTCGCCCATCGGAGGCATGCCGCCAGGCAGGTTGGTGCCTTGCGTGCGTGCGACCGGTCCCAGGCCGATCGTGTCGAGTACATCGCGGGCGATCTGGGGCAGCGGCGATTCCGCCACGCCCGGGATCTTCATCAGCACCTCGGCCACTTTCGGCAGCGTTTCCGTGGCCAGCGTGGGCGATTGCAGGATGGCGCCGATCACGCCGGGCACCGACGAGGACGACAACCCCGGCATGCTGAGGATGGCGCCCGCGACGGCGGGGATGTTGGCCTGCTTGACGTCGGGCAGCGTGAACAGCGTGTCGACGGCGGACCCCAGCGCGGCGGCACGGTCGCCGGCCGCGTTCAACGCCTGCGTCATGACCGGCACGATGGCGGCGCCGACGCTGGCGCTGACGCCGCCGGACAGGAGCGTGGACGCGCCGGACATTGCCGTGGACGCGGCGCTGGCCTGCTGCGCAACGGCGGCAAGGCCGCCGCCCGCCGCCAGCGCGCCGAAGCCCGCCGCGCCTGAACCGCCGCCTCCCGCAGCGGCGGCTGCGCCCGTTGCAGCGCCCGCACTCGCCACCGCGTCTGCGCCGCCCGCGGCGGACAGATCGGTGGCGCTCGTGGCGGGCGCGCGGTCGGACATGCCCGCCGCCTGCGCCGTCGTGCTGCCGAGGACAGCGTCAGGGCTCCCGGCCGGGGTGACGGCGGTAGGCGGGGCGGTGGCGCCTGAGACGGTGGTGGTGGGCGACGCGGTCGGCGTGGCGGAGGGGTGGTTGATGGGGGGCGTGGCGCCCGGGGGGGAGGTGGGGGTGGCGGCTGCGCCGGTTCCGATGGTGGTGCCGGTGCTTGTGCCTGCGGTTGCGGTTGCCCCGGTGCCTGCGGCTGCACCAACGTCAGCACCTGCTGCGCCGTCCGCTTGAGGGTTTGTTCCAACGCCAGCATCCGCGCCCGCTCCCATGCCAACGTCCGCCGTTGCTCCGGCGTCAGCATTCGTCGCGGCAGGCGTGGATGCTGTGGCGCCCGTGTTCGCGCCCGGACCAGCATCCGTGCCCGATCCTGTGTTGCCCGCATCGATATTTGCGTGGGTGCTGGGACCTGGGGGCGCGCCAACGGCTGCATCAGCGCCCGCACCTGCTCCTGTCATCGTGCCGTCTGCGCCTGGCGCTCCCGTCACGCTTGCGGAGGAAGACCCGACGGTCGGTGACACTTCAGCGCCCGGCGCTGCCGTGGCTCCGGCGACGGCACCAACGGCCGGCGCCGTGCCTGCCGTCGCGTTGCCGCCGGAGGCCGCGCCGACGGCGGCGCTCGTCCCCGCGATGCCTGCCCCGGCCGACGGCTGCACATCGGGCAGCCCGGCGCTTTGCGGCAGTCCCGCTCCTTGCGGCAGCCCGGCGCCTTGCGGCAAGCCCGCTCCTTGCGGTAACCCGGCGCCTTGCGGCAATCCTGCCGTGCCGGCCTCCGGCACGAAGCCCGGCGTCTGCATCGAGGCTTGCGGCAGGGACGTCGCGGCGGCGGACGAAACATCGGTTGCCGGCAGCATCGTCGCTTCGCTCATGACGGCGTCAGGCGCGGAGGCGGGGGGCGCATGCTGCGCGAATGCGCCTGTCGAGGGCATCGCGGCAGCGGCGTCGCTTTGCGCCGGCGCGGACACGGCCGCCGAAAAGTCTCCGGTCATGGCGTCGCCAGCGGATATTCCGGACGCGGCGCTGCCGGAAGGCGAAGCCATGGAGGGAAGATCCGAAGCGCCGGGCTGGCCGCCTTCCACCGTGGATGCGGAGGCCAGCGGGCCGGCATGGCCGGCTGCCGACGCCGTTGTGCCAAGCAGGCTGCCCGCGCCCGCAGCCAATGAGGCGAGCAGGGCCGTATTCGGCAGCGCGGTGGTGCGTGCCGTGTTGTCGCGGTGAGAACCGGATTGCGCGTTGCCGGTCTTGGCGTCGTGGGAAGCGTGCGGGAGCGTGGCTGAGCCGTCCCCTGCCTGTGCGCGCGCGGACGGCGCGGCGGTCGCGTTGGACTGTCCCGAACGGCCTGCGGCAAGCAGGGCCAGCGCGGACAGCGCGGACAGCGCGGCTGTCTTCGATTCGGAATGCCGATCGTGCGCGGCGGGCGTTGCCTCGCCTTTTGTCGGCGTTCCGTACTGGTCGGGGTTCTCAATGGAGGCAGCGGAGCCGGTCGCGGCGCTGCGCGGTTCATCGGCGGTGTGGGCTTCATCGGCACGGCGGCTGACGCCTTCGCTGTCGGCTTGCGACGACGCTTGTGCCGACATCGCGTGGGCCAATGTCGCCAGCATGCCAGCGGACGCGATCGGTGCGCTGGTTTGGCTGGCGCCCGAAGACGCGGCGTTGGCCAAGCCCGCGAGCAGGGACGGCTGGGCGTCGAAGCGAGAGACGGCGTCCTCTGGCCGGACGGAGCGCTTGATGTCTGCGGCGTAAGCGGAGTCCGCCGGACTCGCCGAATTCGCTGCGGCCGTGGCGGCAAACGGAGCGGCCGTTTCCGAACCCGGGGCGTCCGTGGCTGCACGCGCGCCACTTGCGCTTGGCTCGGGTTCGCGCGAGGCTTGGACCTTGCCGCCAACCGTGCCGGCGGCAACGCCTGCGGCCATCGTCGCGCCAGCCGCTGCGCCCATTGCATCCAGAATGGGCCTTGCTGTTGCGCTCGCACCCGCGGCGTCGCTCGCGAGACCCGCGCCCGCGAATGCTGCTGACGTTCCCGCTGGCGTAGTCGCTGCAATGCCTGCATCTGTCACGCCGGTCGGGAGACCTGCGCCGGCGATCGCTGCTGGCGAACGCTCGATGGTTTGCGTCGCGATGCTTGCGCCATTAGACGGGGCCACCGCTGCGAGCGGCAGCTCTGCCGCCGAGCCCGCGCCTTGGATATCAAGCGCGGGACTCGCGAATTGCGCGCCGGCGTTCATTGCCGCCGCGGACGGATTCACGTCCGCCGGGCCAGCGGTCAGGCCTGCGACCGTGCCGGCGCCGACAGTGCTGGCAGCCAGCCCCGCGCCGGCCTCGGCCGGCAGGGCGTTGGCGGCTACGCCTGCCGCCGCGCCCGTGGCAGAAAGGGCGGAAGCGTTTGCCGCGGCAGTTGCGTTGCCTGCCGCCGCGCCGGAACTCGAGGCAGTGGCTGGTGTAGTCGCGGATTGCGTTGGCGTTGCGTTGGCGGACGCTGTCGGCGCTGCGGAGGGCGCGTCAGCGGCTGCAGACGTGACATTCGGCGCAGATGCGGCCGATTCAGCCGCTGATGGTGAAGTCGATGACGACGCCGATGCTGCTGTCTGTGCGGATGCGGATGCCGTTGCCGGAGCCGAATCCGATGCCAAAGCGGGACCCGATGCCGAAGCAGAGGCAGGCGCTGAAGCCTCGGCGGAAGCCTGTGCGGAGTTCGGCGCCGATGCAGGCGACGCAGCGGCGTCCGCCGTCGTGGCCGAGCTGTTGGTGGCGGGCGATGCCGCAGCGGGTTGCGACGCCTGCGCGGCAGTTGCGCTGCCTTGTGCGCCTTGCGTTCCGGCCGCTTTTGCCTCGCTGGCAGGGGCGGCGGACGCTGGACCAGCCGCTTCACCCGCCGTGCCAACAGCCGCACCAGCACCAGCACCAGCACCAGCACCAGCACCAGCACCAGCACCAGCACCAGCACCAGCACCAGCACCAGCACCAGCACCAGCACCAGCACCCAATCCCCCCGCCACGCCGGCGCCCGCTCCGCCAGCGCCGCTGCCGATCCCCGCCAATCCGGCGGCGCTGCTGATCATCTTCGACGCGCCTTCGGGTGCGACGGAAGCCAGCATGTCGGTGGCCGCCGGCAGGGCGGACATGGGGTTCTTGACGAGTTCAGCCGCCTTGGAAACCGCGCCCGCAGCAGAAGCGGCGCCGTCGATCAGGCCGCCCGCGCCGGGCGCCACGCTACCCAGCAATCCCTTGGCTGCCGGCAGCGCCGACATGGGGTTGGCAACCATGGCCTGCGCCTGCGACACCATACCCATGGTGTTCTTCGCCGTATTCAGCAGGCCGCCGACGGCAGGGCTGGCGTTGCCCAGCAGCCCGGGGGCGGCTGACAGCGCGCTCATCGGATTCTTTGCCATGCCGGCCAGCGCATTGGCCTGGCCGGCCAGTTGCGACAGTTTGCCGGCTGCACCCGCAGCGGTCTTGCCCAGGTCGCTCAAGCCGCTCGGCACCATATCGCCCAATCCGCCCAGGCCACCACCCGCGCCCGCAGCACCCGCCGCGCCGCCAAAGCCCGCCATCAGGCTCGTACCGGCCTTCTTGGCGGCGGTGGCGAACACGCCGTCCTTGTGCACCAGTTCCGCGCTGACGATGAGCGGATCATCTACCGTCGTGCTGGGCAGGGCCGGCAGGCTGGCGGCGTCGCTGCCGGGGCCGACGAAGTTGTGCGTGGCGCCCTTGACCGAGAACAGGCCGGGCCCCTTGAACACGATGTCCGCGCCATCGAGCGTGACGCTGCCGCCGGCGGCCTGCAACGTGACGCGCTGGTTGCCGAGGATCTCGATCCCTTCGGCCGACGAGGTCACGGTGATGTCCTGCCCGGCCAGCGCTTCCAGGATGTCGGTGTGGGCGTGCAGGGAGACGGGCGCCTGCGCCGAGATGGCGCGCAGCGGGCCCTGTTGCGCGAAGACGCTGGCGGACTTGGCCGAGACGGCTGCATACGTCTGCGTGGCCGCGACATGGGCATCGGACTGCGCGGTGGCATGCAGGTGTTCGCCCGCATGCAGCACGGCGCTGGCCGGCGTGGCAAGGTTCAGCGAGTTCGGCGCGTCGACCAGCAGGTGCGGCCCGTCGATGCGTTCGATGTCGGCCTCGGCCATGCGTTGGCCGTTGATCGCCTTGCCTGCCGCCTGGCCATTGACCTGGCGGGCGTAGCGGCCGTCCTGCTCGGGGTCCAGGGCCTTGATGAGATCGTCATAGCCCTCGGCGGCCGCCAGGGGCCGCGCCTGGTGCTGGCCCGCACTGTCGTTGAGCCGGCGCGAGGCGTCCTGCGCGCCGCGCAGCAACAGCAGCGCTTCGTTGATATCGGCCTGTGTCGACTTGCCCTGCTCGCGTGCCGTGGCCGACACCAGCAGGCCCTGGCCCGAGCGCAGCACGGCCCAGGCGTCCGTGCGCAGTTCGAAGCCCGTGCCGCGCCATTGGCCGCGGCTGGCATCGTCCAAACCCTGTTCCACCAGATAGCCCAGGCCCAGTTGCGTGGCGGCGGTGGAACTTGCCAGGCGCGTGCGCAGCTTGCCCTTGGTGTCGTCGAAGACCCACTGGTTGCGGCCGGCGCCGTCCAGTCCCTGGCTATGCCAGCCGCTGAGCACGCCCGCGTGGTTGGCGTCGCCGTTCTCTCCCGCGGACCAGGGCGGCAGATCCGCGTCGTTGTATAGCTGGCCCGCCACGACAGGCTGATCGATATCGCCGTCGATGAACTCGACGATGACTTCGGTGCCGCCACGCGGTAGATGATGAGCCCCCCAGTTCGGCCCGGCCTGCGCGCTGGCCACGCGCAGCCAGGTGCCGGACCGGTCGTCGCCGGGCGCGTTGCCGCTGGCGTCGCCATGGGAGCGATGCGGCAGGCCGCCCGTCAACGGCTTCTCGCCGCGTTGCCACGGAAACTGCACCTTCACGCGCAGGTCGCGGTCGGACGTGATGGGCGCGTCGGCCGCGCTGACGACCACGGCGGCCAGGCTCTCGGGCGCCGTGGGGCGGGGGCGCCAGGCCGGCATGAGCGCTGCCGCCTCCGGCTGCGCGCGGAAGCGGTTGCGATAGGTGCCGCGCTCCATGTCCGGCGTGTTCAGGACTTGCGCGGCTTGCCCGCCCAGGTTGTTGGTCGCTTCGTGCGTGACGTCGAGCAGCACGTACCGGTTCCCGGCAAGCTCATCGATGGCCTCTTTGCCGCCGCCCTGCGCATAACGGTCATGCTGGCTCAGCGCGAACACCCGGCCCGGCGCAAGCGAGCGGGCCGTGCCGGCGCCCTCGAAGCGCACCAGCCGCGACTCGTGCGCGCGCATCGCACGCGCCGCGCTCTGTTCGGCGGCATCGTCGTCGGCGTACTGGCCGTGGCCCGCGTAGTCATAGTCTTCCAGCACGGGCAGCGCCTCGACGACCACCTGCGACTGCAACTGCGCGGCATGCGCGGTCAACGAGCGCTCGTTCCACGCCGCGCGCGCCACGCTGCCCGGACGCACGGATTGCGCGGCGGAAAAGCGTGTGATGCTGTCGCTGGTTTCCGTGGCGTCGCTGCGGTGAAAGCGCAGGGGTGACGACGGGTCTTCCGGACGCGCCGCATCCGCATCGAAGATCACCACGCGGTGGCGTGCGCCGCCGCCGGCGCTTACGCCATCATCCTGCTGGTGCTCGAACCGGTAGCACAGGCCGGCCTGCGCCAGAATGCGCTCCACGAACGCCAGGTCCGATTCGCGGTACTGGGTGCAGATCGCACGGGGCCGCAGCGCTTCGGTGAGTTCGAAGGCGAACGCGGCCTGGGGATAATCCGAAAACACCTCGCTGACGATGTCCTGCACCGACAGGTCCTGATAGATGAAGCTGTCGCGGCGCAGCGCGAGCGCCGCCATCCACGGCGCGGCGTGCAGGCGGTAACGGGCCAGGCCGCCATCGGCGCCCAGCGCGTCGGCGCCTTCGACTACCGCGTGCCAGTGCCGCATCGTGCCATCGGCCTGCAGCAGGCTGACGGTGATCTCCTTGCCCAGCAAGGCCGCCACGTCCAGTTCCGCGCTGGCCGCCAGGCAGTCGAGCGTCATCGAGAACAGCCGCGAGACGCCCTCGGACAGGCTCATGTGCTCGATGACCAGTTCCGCATCAAGCGCGGAGGTCAGGCGCAGCAAGCGGGCTTGTTGCGACAGGGTGGCGATGTTCAGCGTGGAATAGGCCGGGGCGTTGGAAGGCGAGGCGTTCATAGGGCTGGGCGGTATTCGTTTGGCGGAGCCAGAGGCGCGCGGGTGGGCCGGAAGGGACGGGCCCTCTCATGCGTGGCCCGCCCGGGTCTTGCGTGCCGCCGCTAGGGCAGCGAAATCGTCAGGTGCGCGGCACGCGGACCCAGCTTGACGATGTCGTGATAGGGCGCCATCGCGGTCTGCATTTCGGTGTTCAGGAAGTGGCCCATGCCCAGGAAGGCGAGCAGGCCCAGCAATGCGAACAACGCCATGATCGACCACAGCGGCACGTCGCGCTTGAGCGTGTGCGCCACCTTGTCGGGCAGCGGCCAGTGCGGCGCGAAACCGGTGCGCTTGCCGCGCAACAGGGCGATCTCGTCGCCCAGGCGCGCCGTCAGATACCCCAGCTTTTCCTGGCCTTCGATCAGGTACTTGCCCTGGAAGCCCAGCAGCAGGCACATGTAATAGATCTCCAGCGATTGCAGGCGCGGGGCGCCCTGCGCGCGCAGATCTTCTAGCCGGGCGAAGAAGTTCTCGCCCGCCAGTTGCTCGCCAAAGAGCGCAAGCTGCAGCGGCTGAAGCATCCAGGCGTCGCGGATCGCAAAGCCGGAATTGAGCACGGTCTCGTCCACGGCGGCACAAAACGCGTACTTGGTCGCGTACACGTCCTCGGCGGGAATATCCATTTTCTTGGCGGCGCGCTCGTAGTCCGCCAGGAACTGCTGCACGTGGGCGGAGAAGGCGGCCGCGTCGGCGGGCTCCTGGCCGCTCTTGAGCAAAAAAAGCATCAGGAAGCCGTCGTACATCAGATCCAGCAACGACCTGGCGGGACGGCTAGCGTGAAAGGCCGCCGCGTGCGGCGGCAGCGTTGCGCCAGGCATCAGGGAGGGGGCGTCAGCAGTCATGGCGGTGTCGTTCCTGTCAGCGAGTCACTGCGATCAGATCCAGCTTCAGTTCGGGAATCCCGGCGGGGGCATAGATGGCAATGCTTCGCGCCTGCAGCATGCGGTCATACAACGAACCGCGCGTCTGCAACGCGAAATAGACAGCGCCCGGCTTGACGGGCACGGCGGGCGGCACCTGCGGCGTATAGGAAAGCGGCACGCCCGGCATGGCGGACAGCACCAGCTTGTCCACGTCTTCAGGCGCGCCCACCTTGAAGCGCATGGGCACGCTATCGGCCAGTTCGGCGGCGGGCATCGCGGCCTGCACCGCCAGATACAGCGAGGTGGTCTCGTCCAGCTTTTCGGAATCGAGACGGCCCATGTGGAACGAGGGACGCAACTCTTCGAGCACGATCGAGAAGTACCGGGTCGAGATCACCGTTTCGAGCAGGTCGCGCAGGATCTCGTCCATGCGGGCGAACGCCGGTCCGGGCGCATCGTGGCGATACACGGGAAGATCCGCCAGCGTGTGCACCTTGGAAAAGGTCATCAACGCGCCCGCCAGCCGCGCCAGTTCCTGAAACAGGCGCTCGGGATGCAGTTGCGGGTGATGGAACAGGTGCGACAGCGTGGCGTAGGCCTCGTTTGCGGTGTGCAGCAGCCAGAACGAGGCGACGTCGCCGGAGCGGAACTCGATGATGTTCTTGCTGGGTTCGCGATGAAAACCGTAGAGCGCGTTGACCTTGGCCTGCAAGGCGTCGAGCAGCCGCCGGAGCAGCTCGTGCAGGGCGCTGGAGGCGGTCAGCGACAGGCTGGGCGCAATGAAGGTCGTGTCCAGTTCATAGCTGGCGTTGGCCGTGCGCCGCACGCGCGCCACGGGAATTGCCAGCAGTTCGTCACGCGGTTCGAATTCGGAGATCAGGCGCACGTCCTTGCGCAGGAATGCGAGCTCGGCGGAGGCCGCGCCGGTATAGAGATCGGGGGCGGGGGTATTGCTGTGCGTGTAGCGGGAATCGAAGCTGCCCGACGTCTGGGCGTCGCGGTAGTTGCCGCCGATTGCCTTCAAAGGATGGATCGCCAGATAGAACACGGCTTCTGTCACGCCATCCAGCGCGGTCAACGCGACAGGCGGTGGAAGTTCATCGCCATGTGGCGCGCTGTAGAGTTCGCCGTCCGGAAACACGGCGCTCATTTCGGTGGCGCGCAGCATGCCGTTGGCGAGCGCCGAGGCATCGAAACGCGCAGAGCGCAGACCCCATGCATAGGGGTGCAACGCGCGGGCCATTTCGGCCAGCCGATCTTCGTGATACGCATCCTGCCGCTGGAAATGCTGCGGCCGGAGGAACAGACCTTCGCCCCAAAGGACTTTGGCGGAGTAACTCAAAATACGCGCTCCCTGTTTCGTCTTTCCTGGTTTCTCTATTGCTTTAAGAATTGAAGGATGTGAACGGCGGGCGGCTTTGATGCGTCAGCCTGGACACTGCACGCCGGACAGGCGTGACGGATCGTAGGCGGGTACGCCCGCAGGCAACGTGGGGCGGCCCTTGGCCACCGTCAGCGCGCAGGCATGCGCGCCCAGCACGATGCCGTCGTCTTCCACATCCTCGACTTTGAATACGTACTTCCAACGCATGGGCGCGGGTGCATAAAACAGCCCGGCGACAGCGATGTAATCGGCTTGCTTGGGGACTTTTTCGACGGTTTCGTAACGCTGTCCCGGCGTGAGTGTGAGCTCGCGCGAACCCAGCATTGATTCCCCCAGCGCTGCCTTTTCCCCGGCAGTGTCTATCAATTGCGTGAGCGGCGCACGCTGGAATGGCTCAGGATTCTTCAGGTAGTATATTTTTGTAACGACCGCCATCGCCTGGCCGGCGCCGGCATTCAAATTTTCTCCGGCGTGAATCGCCAGGTTCACTTCCACAGGCGCGTTTTCGGGCTTTTTCAGGCCCGCCATCTCCATCGCATTGCCCGTCAAACCGGCCACCGCGCCGATGGCCGAAACGGCTGCACATCCAGTAAGGACGGTGCTCGCGAGCGCACACGACAACCCCGTGAACAAACGTGATAAACGGATATGTTTGGACATGGCTCTTTATACCGGAAGTGTGTGAAGCAATACAGATCACGGCACGATACGTGCAAATTCGACGCAAGTAACATGAAGAAACGTGCTGTAGCGCTGCACTAACAAAAGGTTGATGAAATACGGCCCCTGGTTACAACCTTGCTAGGTGCTTAAAAAATGCCCTTCTTCCGCCTCGTTGTCATCGCAGGTGTCGTTGCATTGATGACCGGCTGTGTGTCGGTCAAGCCGCAGTCCGAAGCCGAGTACAAGCAGTCCCTGGCCGACGCCGAAAAGACGTTGGCGCAGAAAGACGCTGACCAGGCGGTCGCGCAATTTGAAGAGATCGCGCAGCGCAATCCGTCCAAGGGCGAACCCTGGTCCTACATTGCAAAGATCCGCTTCGACCAGCAGAAGTACGGGCAGGCGATCGTGGCCGCCGACGAAACGTTGAGCCGCGATCCGGATGACTTCGTGGCCAAGACGGTGCGCGCCGTCGGTGGCCTGCGCGTGGCCATGCAGTCCCTGGCCGATGTGCGCGCCGACGCGCTGCTGGCCGGCAATGCCCGCCCGGACGCCGTCGCGCTGGCCGAGGCGATGCGTGAAACGCTGGGCCAGGACGTCCTGTTCCCCGAGGGACGCCGCCCGCCGCCCCGGCCGCGCCAACCGCGCAAGGTGGATCCGGCACCTGCAGTCAAACCGGCAGCGGCGCTGCCCGCTGCGGGGTCGCCTGCCGCAGGATCGCCTGCCGCAGGATCGCCTGCTGCATCCCCAGCCGGGTCCCCGTCTTCGCAACAACCCGCCAGCCCGCCTGCCCAGCAGCCCAATCGCGCGCCGAATCCGTTCGGCGACCTGCTGACCAAATGATTCGCCTTGGGGCGCCGCCCTGGCGGCGTCTCCCCGATCGACAGACAAGATCCTTTGCACGGAGCCGTCCATGGCCAAGAAAGAAAGCGTTCAGAAACGATTGCAGAAAGTCCGTCCGCCGCGCGTTCAGCTCACGTATGACGTGGAGAAGGGCGACGCCATCGAACAGAAGGAGCTTCCCTTCGTGGTCGGCGTGGTGGGCGACTTCTCTGCGCAGTCCGAGGCCGAGCTGCCCCGTCTGAAGGACCGCAAGTTCGTCAACATCGACGTCGACAACTTCGACGACGTGATGCGGGGGCTGGAGCCCCGCGCGGCGTATCGCGTGAAGAACCGCCTGACTGATGAAGGCGGGACGTTCGGCGTCGACATGAAATTCCGCTCGATCGAGGACTTCCGTCCGGAAGCCGTCGTGCAGCAGGTGGATCCGCTGCGCGAGCTGCTGGACATCCGCACCAAGCTGGCCGATCTGCGCAACAAGCTTGCCGGCAACGACAAGCTGGAAGACCTGCTGGGCGAAGTGCTGACCAGCACCGAAAAGCTGCAACAGCTCACCAGCGAGACCGACAAGGGAGGCCGCAATGAGTAATTCCGCCGCCGCACAAAACACCGCCGCCACCGCCACCGAAGCGCAAAGCGGGCTGCTGGACCAGATCGTCGAGCAAAGCCGCGTCGCCAAATCCACCGCCGAGCACGACCGCGCCAAAGACATCATCGGCGAGCTGGTGCGTGAGGTGATGAAGGGCACCGTCGTCGTGTCCGACAATCTGTCGGCCATGCTGGACGCGCGCGTCGCCGAGCTCGACCGCCTGATCTCGGCCCAGCTCAGCGAAGTGATGCACGCGCCCGAGTTCCAGAAGCTGGAGAGCACCTGGCGCGGCCTGCACTACCTGTGCCAGGAGACCGACACCAGCCCGATGCTGAAGATCAAGGTGCTGAACACCACCAAGCGCGACCTGGTTCGCGATTTCCAGACCGCGATCGACTTCGATCAGAGCCTGATGTTCAAGAAGGTGTACGAAGAGGAATTCGGCACGTTCGGCGGTGCGCCGTTCGGGGCGCTGCTGGGCAATTTCGAGATCACGCGCCAGCCCGAGGACATGTATTTCATCGAGCAGATGTCGCACGTGGCGGCCGCGTCGCACGCGCCGTTCATCGCGTCGGCGTCGCCGGAGCTGCTGGGGTTGGACAGCTTTGCCGATCTGGGTCGCCCGCGCGATCTGGCCAAGGTGTTCGATACCGTCGAATACACCAAATGGCGCAGCTTCCGCGATTCGGAAGATTCGCGCTACGTCGGCCTGACAATGCCGCGCTTTCTGGGCCGTCTGCCGTATGACCCGGTGGAAGGCACCACGGTCGAAGGCTTCAACTTCGTCGAGGACGTGGACGGCACCGACCATTCCAAGTACCTCTGGTGCAACGCCGCGTGGGCCTTCGGCGCTCGCTTGACGGCGGCATTTGCGGACTTCGGCTGGTGCGCGGCGATCCGCGGCGTCGAAGGCGGCGGCCTGGTCGAGAACCTGCCCACGCATACGTTCAAGACGGACGACGGCGAAATCGCACTCAAGTGCCCGACCGAGATCGCCATCACCGACCGGCGCGAAAAGGAACTGAGCGATCAGGGCCTGATCCCGCTGGTGCATTGCAAGAACTCGGATTACGCCGCCTTCTTTGGCGCCCAATCGGTGCAGAAGGCCAAGAAGTACAACACGGACAGCGCCAACGCCAACGCGGTGTTGTCGGCGCAGCTGCAATACATCTTCTCAGTATCGCGCGTGGCGCACTACCTGAAGGCGATGATGCGCGACAAGATCGGCAGCTTCGCATCGGCGCAGTCCGTAGAGAGTTTCCTGAATCGCTGGGTATCGCAGTACGTGCTGCTGGACGACAACGCGACGCAGGAACAAAAGGCGCAGTTCCCGCTGCGCGAAGCATCGGTGCAAGTGGCCGAGGTGCCTGGCCGCCCTGGCGTCTTCCGTGCCGTGGCGTTCCTGCGGCCGCATTTCCAGCTTGACGAACTCTCGATCTCGTTGCGCCTGGTCGCCGAATTGCCGGCGCAGGCCCAGAAATCCTGAGCGTCATTGCACTGACAACTCATCCATCATCTGAAGAGGCTATCAACAATGAAGGACATCTACGTCAAGTTCGGCAATCCGGCGCTCAAGGGCGAGTCGCAGGACAAGGACCATCCGGACTGGATCGAAGTCAGTTCGTGGCGCCACGAGATCATCCAGCCGCGTTCGGCCACCGCATCGACCTCGGGCGGCCATACCGCCGAGCGCACCGAACACGGCGAAATGGTCTTCACCAAGGATCTGGACGTTGTCAGCCCGCTGCTGTATCAGCACGCGTCGGGCGGCACCACCTTTGACGAAGTGACCATCGACTTCCTGCGCGCCGACGGCGAGGGCAACCGCGTCAAGTACCTGGAGATCAAGCTCAAGTACGTGATCATTGCCCGCGTGGCGCCGGAAGTCGTGGCCGAAGGCCTGCCGCACGAAACGTTCTCGCTGAAGTACGCCGCCGTGCAGTGGAAGTACACGCAGCAGAAGGTGGGCGGCAATCAGGGCGGCAACGCCCAGGGCGCCTGGAGCCTGACCAAGAACGACAAGACCTACTCGGTCTGATCTCCGCCGGGCAGGCACGAAGACCGCGGCCCGAGAGGGTCGCCGTCCTTCTTTTGAGGCCCCGATGAAAGGATTCGAACCGAGTCTCTTCGACAAGCTGTTCGAAGCAGAGGGCCAGTCGCCCTATGCCTTGCGGCGCTTGTCGATCGAGGAGATGAAAGAGACGGTGGCGCGCGACATCGAGGCGCTGCTGAACACCCGCATGGTGTTCACCGAGGAGGACCTGCGGCGGTACCCGAACTGCCGGCGTTCCGTGCTGACGTACGGGCTGTCGGACTTTTCGGGACTCAGCCTGGCCAGCCACTACGACCGCGAGTTCATCTGCCGTTCGCTCGAACAGGCGATTGCGCGCCACGAGCCCCGGCTGACGCACGTGCGGGTCATGCTGCAGGTCGACAGCCGGGCGACGTCGGTGCTGTATTTCGCGATCACGGCCATGCTGGATGTGGGGCCCGCCCACGAGCCCGTGACCTTCGACGCCACGCTGCAGCCCTCGACCTTGCAGTACTCCGTGACCAAGGGTTGGGCCAAAAGCCCGGCCACGGTCTAGCGCATCAACCCGCGGTGCAGGTGCCCTGGCGCGCCGGACAGGAAGACATCAATGGAAGAATTGCTGCCCTATTACGAGCGCGAACTTGGCTTCTTGCGCACTTCGTCGCGCGACTTTGCCGAGCGTTATCCGAAGATCGCCGCGCGGCTGGGGCTGTCGGGCGAGACCTGCGAGGATCCGCACGTCGAACGCATGATCGAGTCGTTCGCTTTGTTGAGCGCGCGCATCAACAAGAAGCTGGACGATGATTACCCCGAATTCACCGAAGCGCTGTTCGAGGTGATGTATCCGCATTACCTGCGGCCGTTTCCTTCGTGCAGCGTGGCGCAGTTCGACTTGGGCGGCGCGGGCGCGCAATTGACCGCACCCGTGCGCATCGGGCGAGGCACCGAGCTGAAATCCCATCCGGTACGCGGGGTGGCGTGCCGCTTCCGCACCGCCTATGACGTCACGCTGGCCCCCATCGAGGTCCGGCGCGCGGCGTTCGAGTCCAGCGCCAATGCGCCGGCCACGGCCAAGCTGCCGGCCGGCGTCACGGGCCGCTTCTCCATTACGCTGGGCTGCCTGGGCGAGAACCAGCACTTCGGCATGCCGGGCGTCGACCGGCTGCGTGTCTATCTGCACGGCGAACCGTCGTTCGTGGCGGCGCTGCGCGACGCCCTGTTCCTGCGCGCGGCTGCGGCCTATGTCGAACTGCAGCCGGGACGGTGGGACCGCCTGGCCACGATTCCGCTGGCGCAGGTCGGGCTGGCCGAGGAAGATGCGCTGATCGACTTTCCCGCCAGCTCGCACCCGGCGTACCGCCTGCTGGCCGAATACTTCGTGTTCGCCGAAAAATTCAATTTCGTCGATATCGACCTGAGCGCGCTGCGTCCCCATCTGGGCGCCGTGCGGCAATTTACGCTGCACGTGCCGGTCAGCGGGGTGCGCGCCGATTCCAACACGGCGCGGCTGCTCGAATCGACATCGGCGGACAACCTGCGGCTGGGCTGCACGCCGGTGGTGAACCTGTTTGCGCAGCGCGCCGATCCGATCCGCGTGACGCACGCCGCGGCGTCGTATCCGGTGGTGGCCGATGCGCGTCGCGCGTACGGATACGAGGTCTATTCCATCGATCGCGTGCGTCAGGTGCGGCAGAACGCCCAGAACGATACGGTGGTGGACTTCCGGCCGTTCTACTCGCTGCATCACGGCGAATCGCCGGAGTCTGCCGGCCACTACTGGACCATGCGGCGCGATGCGTCGATGGCGCAACGCAGCCCGGGGTACGAGACCGAGATTTCCATCGTCGACATCGATTTCGATCCCTCGGTGCCGCAGACCGAAACCCTGAGCCTGGACCTGACGTGCACCAATCGCGACCTGCCGGCGAGCATCGCGGTGGGCCAGTCGGGCGGCGACCTGTTCCTGGAAGGCGGCACGGTGGCGCGCAGCATCCGGATGCTGCGCCGGCCGACGCATTCGCACCGTTTCCAGCAGGGGCGCGCCGCCCACTGGCGGTTGATTTCGCATCTGGCGCTGAATCACCTGTCCCTCGTGCAGAGCGGCCTGCCCGCCTTGAAGGAAACGCTGCGCCTTTACGACCTGTCCGGGTCGGCGGTCGCCGCGCGTCAGATCGAAGGACTGATCGGCCTGGACTACAAACCGGCCACGCACTGGATGCCGGGCGAACCTTTCGCCACATTCGTGCGCGGGATCGAGATCCGCCTGACCGTCAATGAAGATCACTTCGTGGGCACGAGCCTGCATACCTTCGTTGCCGTCATCAACCGCTTCTTTGGCCTGTACGTGCACGCCAACAGCTTTGTGCAATTGGTTGTGTTGTCGCGCCGCGGCGCAGAGGAATTACTACGATGCCCCCCATGCAACGGCGACGCCATCCTAGCGTGATGGACGCGCTGCTGGCAGAGCCGCAGCGCTTCAAGTTTTTCCAGGCCGTACGTCTGCTCGAGCAGTGCTTCGCGCGGCAGGAACGCGGCGCGACGCGCCATACGGTTCCCGTGCACCTGCGCTTTCCCAATGCCCCCGGGCTGGCGTTCCCGCCCAGCGAAGTCGTCGATGCGGTGGCGTATGACAAGGACGGCGAGGCGTTGGCCGACGAGGCGGCGCGCCAGGCTGCCATTGCCGAGGGACGGTTGGGCCGTGTGGAAGTGACGCCGGCGTTCTTTGGTCTGCTGGGCGGGCAGGGGGCGCTGCCGCTGCATTATTCCGAGATGCTGGCAAACCGGGAGAGCCTGCGGCGCGACCGCGGCGCGCGCGCCTTTTTCGATATTTTCTCGAACCGGGCGGCGGCGCTGTTCTACGCCGCGTGGAAGAAGTACCGCATGCCGCTGCGGCACGAAACCGAACAGGACCATCACTTTCTGCCGCTGTTGCTGGCGCTGGGCGGGATCGGTCATCCGGCGCTACGCGACCGGCTGCACAGCGGCGCGGGCAAAGTGTTCGACGAGTCCGTGGCGCATTACGCGGCGGCCGCGCGCCAGCGGCCTGTTTCGGCGCCGATGCTGCAGCGCGTGTTGCAGGACTACTTCGGCGTGCCCCTGCGCGTGGAGCAGTTCGTGGGGCGCTGGTATGACGTGCCGCCGCAGAACCGTACCCGATTGGGACAGCCGGGCGCGGTACTGGGCGTGTCCGCCCTGGCGGGCGATCGCATCTGGCAGCGCGACCTGCGCATACGGTTGTGGATCGGACCGCTGCCGCGCCAGGCCTTCGCCGATTTCCTGCCGGGTGGCGAGCGCGCGCAGGCGCTGGAAAAGCTGTTGACGATGTTCGGCGGCATGACCTTCGAGTACGAGGTGCGGCTGGTGCTGGCGCGCGAGAGCGTCATGCCCTGCCAGCTCGGCGAGGGCGGTGACGTGCGCCTGGGCTGGAATTCGTTCCTGTGCACCGGCCCGGCCACTGAGGACCGCGACGACGCCAGTTATGAACTGCACACCATCCATTGAACCGAAGACAAGCTAAAGACACATGGCCACTCCGCTGAAGACGTTGATCGGGAAGTTGAATCAGACCTGCCGCCAGGCCGCCGAGCGCGCGGCCAGCCTGTGCATGGCACAGGGCCACTATGAGGTGGATCTCGAGCATCTGTTCCTGGCGCTGCTGGAAAAGCCGGCCAGCGACGTGAGCATCATTGCAAGGCGTTGCCACATCCAGGCTGATGCGCTGGAAGCCGATCTGAAGGCGGAGATCGACCGGTTCAAGAATGGCAACACGCGTACGCCCGTGTTTTCGGCGCATCTGCCCAAGCTGTTCGAACACGCGTGGCTGATCGCGTCGCTGGATACGCAGACCACGCGGATCCGTTCCGGGCATCTGCTGCTGGCGCTGCTGACCGAGCCCGATCTGGCGCAGCTGGCGCGCCGGGGCTCGCCGCTGTTCGAATCGTTCCGGCTGGACGAACTGAAGCACGATTTCGCCGCCCTGACGCAAGGGTCGGAGGAGACGGGGCAGGCGGTGGGCTTGGCCGATGACGCGGGTGGGCAAGAAGCGCCCGGGCAGCCCGCGCCGGGCTTGTCGCAGACGCCCGCGCTGGACCAGTACACGACCAATCTCACCGAGCGTGCGCGGGAAGGCAAGATCGATCCGGTCATCGGGCGGGATGCCGAGATCCGCCAGATGATCGACATCCTGACGCGCCGGCGGCAGAACAATCCAATCCTGACCGGCGAGGCGGGCGTGGGCAAGACTGCGGTGGTCGAGGGGCTGGCGCTGCGCATTGTCGCGGACGACGTGCCGCCCGCCTTGGCCGGCGTCACGTTGCGCGTGCTGGACATGGGCCTGCTGCAAGCCGGGGCCAGCGTCAAGGGCGAGTTCGAAAACCGCCTGAAGAACGTGATCGACGAGGTCAAGAAGAGCCCGTCGCCCATCATTCTTTTCATTGATGAGGCGCACACGATGATCGGCGCGGGCGGGCAGGCGGGGCAGAACGATGCCGCCAATCTGCTCAAGCCCGCCCTGGCGCGGGGCGAGCTGCGCACCATCGCCGCCACGACCTGGAGCGAATACAAGAAGTACTTCGAGAAGGACGCCGCGCTGGCGCGGCGCTTCCAGGTCGTCAAGGTCGAGGAGCCGGACGAAGCGCTGGCGGCGTCGATGCTGCGTGGCATGGCGCCGCTGATGGAACGCCACTTCGGCGTGCGCGTCCTGGACGAGGCCATTGTTGCGGCCGCGCGGCTGTCGCATCGCTACATCACGGGCCGTCAGTTGCCGGACAAGGCCGTCAGCGTGCTCGACACCGCCTGCGCGCGCGTGGCGCTGGGCCGCAGCGCCACGCCGGCGCTGATCGACGATGCGCGCCATCGCCTGACGCGGCTGCGCACCGAACGGGAGGCCCTGCGCCGCGAGGCCGCCACGGGGGCGCCGCAGGCGCGGCTGGCGGAACTGGACGCGGAGATCGCCAGCGTGGAAGCGGCGCTGGCCGACGCGGAAGGGCGTCACGTGGCCGAGATGGCGCTGGTCGACAGGATCCAGGCCTTGCGCGCCGAACTGGAAGCCCAGGGGCAGGAGGGGACGAGCGGGGATGCGGCTGCTGCGCCATCCGCCGCGCCGGCCGCCGGACGCCGCAAGCCGGCGCCCGCGCCGCTTACGCCCGAGCAGCAGCGCCTGGCCGGGCTGATGGACGAGCTGCGCGCCTTGCAGGGCGAGCAGCCGCTGGTGCCCGCCTGCGTGGACGCCCAGATCGTGGCGGAGATTATTTCCGCCTGGACCGGCATTCCGCTGGGCCGCATGGTGAACGACGAGATCCGCACCGTGCTGCAATTGCAGCCCATGCTGGCCGAGCGCGTCATCGGCCAGGACCACGCGCTGCATGCCATCGCGCAGCGTGTACGCACGGCTCGCGCCGGGCTTGAAGATCCGGACAAGCCCAAGGGCGTGTTCCTGTTCGTGGGCCCGTCGGGCGTGGGCAAGACCGAGACGGCGCTGGCGCTGGCCGACATTCTTTACGGCGGCGAGCGCAAGCTGGTCACGATCAACATGAGCGAGTACCAGGAGGCCCACAGCATTTCCGGACTGAAGGGCTCGCCGCCCGGATATGTCGGCTACGGCGAGGGCGGCGTGCTGACCGAGGCGGTGCGGCGCCAGCCCTACAGCGTGGTGCTGCTGGACGAGATAGAAAAGGCCCATCCCGATGTGCTGGAACTGTTCTTCCAGGTGTTCGACAAGGGTGTGATGGACGATGCGGAAGGGCGCGAGATCGACTTTCGCAACACGCTCATCATCCTGACGTCCAACGTGGGGTCCAGCACCATCATGCAGGCCTGCCTGAACAAGCCGGCCAGTGAACGCCCGTCGCCGGAGCAGTTGGCGGAACTGCTGGCGCCGCAGTTGTACAAGGCGTTCAAGCCGGCGTTCCTGGGCCGCATGAAGACGATTCCGTACTACCCGGTGGACGACGACGCGCTGGCGCACATCATTGGCCTGAAGCTCGGCCGCATCGCGCGCCGCGTCCAGGCCACGCACCGCGCGGCGTTCGACTGGGACGACGGATTGGTGGAAGCCGTGCTGGCCCGCTGCACCGAGGTCGACACGGGCGCGCGCAATGTGGACCACATTTTGAATGGCGCGCTGCTGCCGGAGATCGCCGAGCAGGTGCTTGGCCGCATGTCGCAGGGTGAGGCCATCGCCAAGATCCGCGTGACCGCGGGCAAGAACCGCGAGTTCCGGTTCCGGATGAGCTGACGAGGGAGACGCAGACATGGCCCTTGAATCCGCTGCCGCCGGCCCGCTGGGCGCAGGCTTTACGCAGGCCGATCGCCTGTTGGACCTGACCACGCCGCTGGGTCAGGACACCTTGCTGGCCGAGCGGCTGCAGGGCCGGGAGCAGTTGAGCGGCGGCGGCTTCGTGCTGGACGTGGACGCGCTGTCCGGTGATGCCCACATCCCGCTGAAGTCGCTGATCGGCCAGTCCGCGCAGGTCAAGCTGCAGACCGCCTTGGGCCGGGACGAACACCGCGTGTGGTGCGGCGTGGTGACCGAGGCGCGCTTCGAGGGCGCCAATGGCGGCTTTGCGCGCTACCGCCTGCGCATCGAGCCATGGCTGGCGCTGCTGCGCCAGCGGCGCGACAGTTTTGCGTTTCAGGACCTGTCGGTGATCGACATCGTCGACAGCGTGTTTGGCGATTACAAGGGCCAGGGTGCGCTTGCGCCCCAATGGCGCTGGGAAGTGAAGGATCGCGATGCTTACGCCAAGCGCAGCCTGACGATTCAGTATCGCGAAACCGACTTCGCTTTCGTGGAGCGTCTGCTGGCGGAAGAGGGGCTGTTCTATTGGGTCGAACATGAAGGCGGCGACGGGGAACCCGGTACGCATACGATCGTGATCGCCGATCACAACGGCGCATTCGAGACCGGCCCGCAGGACAGCGTTCCCTTCCAGCGCGCCGATGCGACCGAGGAACAGGACTCCATCCAGGCCTGGCGCCAGCACCGCGCATGGCGCACCAATGCCGTGCGGCTGGCCACCTGGGACTATCGCGCCATGCAGGCGCGCAAGGTCAGCGCCCAGGTCGAAGACAAGTTCGCCAATGCGCTGGAACTGGCCGACTCGGATTACCCCGGGCAGTATCTGTACGAAGACAGCGCGCAGGGCGAGCGGCTGGCGCACAACGCGCTGGCCGCGCAGCGCGTTCGCCAGTCGTTGTTCGAGGGCGAAGGCACCGTGCGCACCCTGGCGCCGGGGCAGCGCTTCACGTTGACCGGGCATTGGGGGCCCTCGCAAGGCGCAGGGGCGGACTTCGTGGTCATCGGCATCCGCCACGAAGCGCGCAACAACTTCGACGAAAGCCTCGGGCAGGCCGTGGCGCAGGCGCTGGGCGCGGCGGGCGGCGGGGCTGTGGAAAAGGCGGATGGCGAGGCGGCGGACTTCTATCGCAATCGCTTCGAGGCCATTGCCGCTACGCTGGAGTACCGGCCCAGCACACGCGACGGCCACGGCGCGCGCCTGCATCCGCGCCCCACCGTGCACGGCGCGCAGACTGCGCTGGTGGTGGGCGCCGGCGATTCGGTGCACACCGACCGCGATCATCGCATCAAGATCCAGTTCCACTGGCAGCGCGGCAGTGCGTCGAGCAGCCGGCAGGACCATCCGGCCGGCGACGACAATGCGCCCGCCAGCGAGGCGCTGGGCACCTGGGTGCGTGTGGCCGAGCCCGTCGCCGGATCGGATTGGGGCGGGCATTTCGTTCCCCGGCTGGGGCAGGAGGTGCTGGTGCAGTTCCTGCATGGCGATATCGACCGGCCTGTCGTCGTGGGCGCGCTGTACAACGGCGCGGGCACGGAAAACGCCGCGAACAACCAGGTGCAGGGCGGCGCGGCCAATGCGACCGGCAATGCGCCCGCCTGGTTCGCGGGCAGCGAGGCGGGGCACGCGCACAACGTGGTGATGTCGGGCTTCAAGACCCAGGCGCTGGCGTCCAGCGGACAGGGCATGGGCGGTTACAACCAGCTCGTGCAGGACGACACGCCGGGCCAGTCGCGGTTGACGGCCTCGACCACGCAGGCCGAATCGCGATTGAACCTGGGGCACCTGAAGCAGCAGCGCGACAACGAGCGGCTGTCGGACCTGGGCCATGGCGCCGAGCTGGCGACGGCCGAGGCGCTGGCGCTGCGGGCGGGGGAAGGCCTGCTCATCAGCGCCCACAAGCGCGAAGACGCAACGGGCGGGCTGCTGGACAGCGAAGAGGCCATCCAGCAGATGGAAAAGTCCATCGAGCAGGCCGCCGAGCTGTCCGCAACGGCCGGCCGCCAGGAGGCCCTGTTGCCCGGCGACAACGACAAGCCGCGGGCGCTGAACGAGCTGAATGCGGTGCGCGAAATCATCGAAGGCACCAAGTCCGACGCAGAACACCGCGTGCCGGCCTACACCCAGCCGCACATCCAGGTCAGCGCGCCCAGCGGAATCGGGCAATACACGCCGCATAACGCGTACACGGTGGCCGGCGCCACGCTGTGCCAGATTGCCCCGGACGTGAACTGGGCGGCGGGCGCGAATCTGGCGATGTGCGTGGCGCAGGGCGTCGCGCTCTTTACCAAGGGACTGGGCGGCAGCGGAAGGGCGGTGCAAGAGCAAGGCATCCGCCTGCACGCCGCCGGTGGAAAGCTGCGGCTCCAGAGCCAGAAGGCGCGCATGCGGCTGGCGGCGGAAAAGGCGGTGACGCTGGCGTCGGCGCAGGGCGCGGTGGACGTCAATGCGTCCAAGAAGGTGCTGGCGACGGCCGCGGGCGCGTACATGCGGATCGAGGGTGGCGGCATCCAGCTGCATGCGCCCGGCAAGGTGGAACTGAAGGCCGGTGTGCACAACTGGGTGGGACCGCAAAGCGGCGCCGGACCCGCGCAGCCGCCGCAGGGCGACATGGAAGGCTGCGCCGCGGCGCTCGAAGACGCGGCCGGCAGCGGCGCACTGGCGGCATGACGATGGATGTGACGTTGGACATGACGTTGGACATGACGACCCGCCAGCCCGAGTATTGGACGCCAGCCGCCGAGGCCCGCGTCGAGCACGCCATTGCGGGCCTGCGCGCGGTGCTGGACGCGCGCGCCGACCGCCGGGTGCTGCTGTTGTGCGATTCGACGCTGGCCGATCCGCTGGGCGAGAACATCGCATCGGCCGGTCTGCGGCGCTGCGAGGTCGACCTGATTTCACAAGGGGCAAGCGCGCCGCCCTTGTATCTGGCCGAGGTGCCGGATGAAGTGCGGCACGAACGTCTGATCAACCGCAGCCTGCGGCTGGCGGTGGACGAGGCGGTGCGCCCGGCGCCGGCGGCCAAACGGCCCCGCTCGATGTCGGCATGGCTGGCCACCGATCTGCCGCTAGCCGAGGTCGCGCAGCGCCTGGTGCTGCGCGCGCGCCTGCGCGATGCGCAGGGGCGCGTGCGCATCCTGCGGTTCTGGGACCCGCGCACCACGCAGTTCCAGAGCGAGCTGTACGCGGGCACGGCGCCGGCCTCCTGGATCGAGGGCGTCACGTGGATGAGCGTGGACGGGTTCGGCCAGTGGCAGACGCTGCCGGACGCGCGCGGCCCGATGCAGACCGTCACGCCCGATTGGCCGCGTCTGGCGCGGCTAGGCCGCGTCAACGCCGTCCTGCAACGGCTGAACGCGCAAGGGCTGCGTTATGAGACGCCGGCGCTGGAGGCGGTACGGCGCGCGCTGGATGCCGCCGCGGCGTGCGGCATCGCCGATGACGAGGACGCGGCGCTGTTCGCGGCCTGGCGCGTGCGTCTGGCCGCGCCGCTGGAATGCGCGCCTTCGTTCCTGGCGTTGCTGCGCGAAGTGCGCGAGGAAGGCGGCCGCCTGTATCGCGCCGCCGAGGACATGGACGACGAGGATTGGCAGGCGTTTGCGCACGAGGCGCAGGCGCGGGAGGATCTGCAAGCATGACGACTGACTACGACGCGCTGCCCTGCAAGGGCAAGTTCTGCGGCCGGCCGGGCCTGCCCATCCTGCCTATGCGGATCGCCTACGTGCCGGGCGGCAAGAACGACCTGCCCGACGGCGTGTACATGGATCCGGAGCTGTACTACGAGACCATGCGCCAGGGCGCCTACATGCTGCGCGCCATCACCGCCGGCTACGTCTACATCTGGGATCCGCGCCGCAGCTACGGTTGGCGCGCATTCGCGGCGACGGCGACGGGCCAGATGAAGGAAGTGCCGGTCGACGACGACAACCGTCCGTCCGAACAGCCCACGTTCACGTGCACGCGCGAGGGTCACGGCCTGGAATCCACGCTGATCAATGTGGAGGCGCCGGCCAACGCGTCGCGCACGGTGTGGGTGGGATACTCGCGCGTATGGTGGACGCGCGACATCCGCCGCGATCTGACCCGCGACGAACGCTGGCGCAAGAAGATCATGGTGGAGCTGGACGCCAAGGCGGTGTGGGGCGGCGGGTATCCCAAGCCCGAGACTGGCTACCGCGTGGCCGAGGACGGCGCCAATCTGGCCAAGCACTCGATCGAGTTCCGCGACGCGGCTGGCGCTGCCACGCTGTTCAGCAATACGCTGTCCCCGGCCGTCAACGTGTTCGGCGGGCAGGGCGCGGCCGTTGCGGCCAAGATGCGGCAGATGACGCCCAAGGGCGGCATCGTGCTCGCGCTGCGCGACCCCGTCGGCATCCTGGCCGACGTGGCGACGTGGCGCAACAAATGCATGGGCGAGCTGGCCGAACACCATCTGGACCCCACGCGCATGCGCGAAGTGGGCGTCGCGCAGATCATCGACGGCCTGCAGAAGCAGATGGGCAACACGGGCGACGAGATCCGGCGCCTGCGCGAACGTGTCGATACCGGCAAGGTCGCCAAGACGCTCAGCGACAACAAGGTCGCCATCGACCGCATGCGCGAGAAGATCGAAGGGGCGGGCAAGGACTGGGCGTGGTGGTATGGCCGCGAAGCGTTCTGGCTGGCGCTCAAGGCTTATTCGCCCAAGGACGCTGCGGCCGGCGAGCGGCTGGAAGAGGACATGGCGCTGTGCGTGGATGGCGCGGGCGCGATCGAAAGCGAACACAAGGCCATCGACGATTCGCTTAAGGACGAGGACAGCGACAGCACCTATGCGGCGATCTGGCGCGCGCTGGCGGCGAACGACGGCGAGCTGCTGGGTTTCCTGGACCGCGAGGCCAAGGGCAAGGTGATCTCCAAGCAGGTCTCCAATGTCCGCAGGATGATCAAGAGCTACAACGACTGGATCAAGGCGCGGGCGGCCAAGGGCCAATTGCCGCCGATGCGGGTGGCTGGCGCGGCGATCGGCCGGTTCATGGCGACGCAGCTGCTGCGGCTGACCCTGGCGGGCGACCCCATCGCCGAACGTGTCGCGGCGCGGGTCACGCTGACGATGTCGGCGCGGATGAACATCGTGATGGCCGTGCGCACGCACACGACCACCTTGCCGCGGATGATCGCGGACATGCATCAAATCGTTTGGGAACCGAACCCGGCGACGGTGACGGTGGGCGCGGGCAGCAGCGAGGGCCTCGGTGCGAGCAAGCAGATGCAGTCCGGCTGGATGGGCACGCAGGCCGAACGCTCCACGCCGGTCACGCTCAACTACATCATTCCCGAGGAAGTGGATGCGCAGTTGAACGCCGCGGCGGCGGCGCCGCCCCGTCCCGGCGGCGGCCCATCGCCGGCGCTTGCGCTACCGGCGCCCGCGCCCGTGCTGGCGCTGCCCGCACCGACCATGTCGCCGCTGGCGGGCCTGGTCAAGTGGGCAAAGTCCAAGGACGGCGCGAATGCGGGGGCGACTGGCGTGCTGACGCTGGTGGCGCTGTATGCGTCGGTCTCGGACTTGCGCAACGCGCAGGTTGTGCAGGACGCCAAGGCCGCGCGCAAGGCATGGTTCGGCATCACGTCGGGGGTGTTGGGCGTGGGCAGCGTCGCGATCGAAGTGACCGCGGGCGCGATCGGTGCACGCGTGGGCGCCAACACCGCCTTCACGATGAACCTGAAATTGAACATGCGCCTGACTGCGGTGCGGACGGCCGGCGCCGTGTTTGCGGCAGCGGCCACGTTCGTCGACGGCGCCAACAACGCGCTGAATGCGATCGACCAGTACGATGTGAAGAACTACGAGGCGGGCAACGCCTATGCCACCTCATCCGTGTTCCTGCTGTTGTCCGGGTTGACCGGCGTGGCCACCGCCCTGGTTTCGTTGGGCGGCGCATTCAGCACGGCCGGGGTGGTGGCGGGCGCGGGGGGCTTTGGCAGCGCGATGGTCGGCCTTACCAGCGGCGGCACGGTGCTGCTGGGCATTCCCGTGTGGGGATGGATTGCGCTGGGCCTGTGCCTTCTGGCTGCCGGGTTGTACTTCAAATTCTGGGGCGACAGCGCCAAGGAAAGCGAACTGGAAGTCTGGTTCACGCGTTGCTGCATGCGCTCCGCGCAGTTCTCGGACGTGAAGGATCGCGAACTCTATGCGACCCGGGAAGAGGAACTTGAGGATTTCAACTGGGCCGTGTTCGGCGTGCGCGTGATGCTGGAGTGGAAGGGCTTTAAGCAGGGGGAAATCTTTGGCCGCGATCGTCTGGTGCTGGACGTGGTGATGCCGGGCTATACCGAACACAGCGATTACGCATACATCCTGAAGCTCGTCGGACCGGGCATCAGCGTCATCGTGGCAAGCAAGGGATCCCCGCGCGCGACGGACCCGGATCTGCTGCCGCGTGGACCATCCGATATGCAATGGGTGCAGGGGCGCCCGCGCGAGGAGACCTGGGCCGACCGTGTGGATAACTACGTCGACAATATGACCTCCCGCCCCGGGTGGGCGGATGCCTGGCGCTGGATACGCAAGGATCGCAGCCAATCCATCGAGTTCACCGCCAAGCCTTGGGACGAGTCGGTTCAGTTCAATGTGAGCAGCGGCCGCGGGGTGCTGCGCACGGAAGTGCTGGTCGATGACGATATTTTCAATGAAGCGATCCTGAAGGTCGAATACTGGCCCGACCCGGACCGCATGCCCGACATCCGCTCGGTGCCCATGGGCCCCGGCGGTTCAAATCTTGTAAGAGCGACTAACTGACAAGGCGCACGCATGAACAGCAACGAACGGATCCCGGTGTCGGTCTATACGCGATGGCACCAGTTGTCGGTGCCCCTGGCGTTCGCGCTGGCGGCAGGCAGCTTTATGCTCGTGGTCTTCAACCGCGGGCCGATCGGGCTGGCTGCCGTGCTTGCCGTGTTGGGCCTGCTCGTGCCGCCGCTGGTGGCGTTCAGGGGATTTCCCACGCGCAATGACGTCAAGGTGACGGCCGAGGGGCTGGAGTTCTCGCGCCGCAAACCCGTTGCCTTCAAAGATCTGGCTAGTTGGGGCACGGACGATTATCTGAAACTGGTCCGCCCCGGTCTGCCGACCCTGCTGGTCAGCGCGGCGGACTTGCCCAGGCGCGAGCGCCTGCTGCGCGAATTCGAACAGGCATTGACGGCGTGGCAGAAGCGCCAGCCTGCAGGCACGCAGGCTGCGCGCCGCACGCATTTCTATGGGTCCACGGCGGGGCGTCTGGTCGGCTTGGCAATCACCGCCCTGGGCGCGGGATCGGCCATCATGGCGCTGAACCTGCGCGAGCCATCGGTGTCGCTGGCCATCGTGGGCGGGCTGGGGGCGTTGTTCGGGCTGGCGATGGTGTTTGGCCGGCGCGGGTGATCGCACCGCTGATGGCCCGCGACGGCGTGGCCTACCGGATCGTCGGCACACGGGCCGAATCCGAGAACACGACGCTGATCGACGTGTTCGACGTCAGGCGCAGGCTCACGTCAGCTTGAGGATGAACCGCGGAGCCCACCGTCTTGGCGGAGGTCCAGATCAGCCCAAACAATGGCACGGCTGCCGATACCAGATCGCCGATTCCGGGCGCGGGATTGAGCGGGGCACGCACCACCGCGCTGCTCATGCCTGCGTCGCGGCACAAGGCCTGGAGGCGGGTGACGGCGAGTTCCAGGTCGTCGACGTTTTCAAGGAAGAAATCCGCTTTTGCGCCGCACAAGCGGGCGAGTTCGTCGCCGGCCATCCTGTTGAAAAAGTAGGTGCGCGCCGCAGACATGGGTTTCTCCATCGGAAGCGCCATCTTAGCGTTGGCCGCGTACAAAATGTTGCCCGGCGCCCCATTTCCCCTTGCTAGCATGATCCACGCCGGAATGATCCGGCATCTGGATGGATGGACAGTGGAGGTTGCCATGAATTCAAGAAGAACACTCAACCGTATCGCCGTGATTGTGGCGGCGGGTGCCTTGATGGCCGGTTGCGCGACGCAACAGCAAACGAATACCGCTGTCGGTACGGGCGCGGGCGCGGCGTTGGGCGCGGGCATCGGCGCGCTGATCGGGCACGGCAAGGGCGCTGCGATCGGGGCCGGCATCGGCGCGGTGGCGGGCGGCCTGGTGGGCTACAACTGGAAGGTCGTGAAGGATGACGTGCAGAAGTCCGGCGCGTCATCGCTCGGCATCGACGTCGTCGAAATGCCCGACGGCAGCCTGAAGGTCAACATCCCGAGCGGCGTGTCGTTCGATACGGACAAGACGCAGCTCAAGCCGGCGCTGCTGCCGGTGCTGGACAGCGTGGCGCGTTCGCTGAATCAGCATCCCGAACTGCGGGCCAAGGTGGTCGGCCATACCGACAGCACCGGTGCGCTGGCGCATAACCAGACGCTGTCGGTGAACCGCGCCAAGAGCGTGACGGATTATCTGGCCAAGCAGGGCGTGGCCGGCACGCGTCTGACGGTGGAAGGCCGCGGTCCGAACGACCCGATCGGCGACAATGCGACCGCCGAAGGGCGCGCGCTGAACCGGCGCGTAGAGATCTACCTGTACGCGGTCCAGCAATAAACGCGGGCGCGTCATTTGCTGACAGGCGGCTGGCGCGATGCGCCGCCGCCTTTCTTTACGGAGTCTGACATGAGCGATTTTCCCCCCGCCCGCATCGGCACCGATATCGCGATCGCCGCGCTCACCGGCTGGCAGGCCGTGGCCGGGCGCGATGCCATCGAAAAGCGCTACCGCTTTCCCAATTTCAATGCCGCGTTCGGTTTCATGGCGCGGGTGGCGATGTTCGCGGAAAAGCTGAACCATCACCCCGAATGGACCAACGTCTACAACCGCGTGGACGTCACGCTGACCACGCATGACGCCGGCGGCGTGACCGAGCTGGACGTGCGGATGGCGCAGTTCATGGACGAAGCCGCCGAGCACGCGGGTGCGACGGCGCCGAAAGCACAGCCCTGAACGAGGCTGCCGCCGCGCTCAGTCCGCGGCGTCGCCGGCCTCGGCTTGCAGATGGCCGATCAGGCGGTCCAGCATATCGCCGAATTGCCGCTGTTCGTCGGCAGTCAGGCAGCCGAAGATCTCTTCGTTGCGGTGCGCGATGAGGTCGATGATGCGGCGGTAGTGCGTCAGGCCCTCGGCGGTCGGCGCCAGCACGACGCCGCGTCCGTCTGACGCCGACACCGTTTTTTCCACCAGCCCGCGATCCACCAGTGCCTGCGCGGAGCGGCTGGCCTGGCCCTTGTTCAGGTTGGCAGCGCGCGCCAGGTCATTGACCGAGAGCGGCGCAAACCGGCCGATGGCGGCCAGGCACCGCGCCTCGCCCAGAGGAATGTCGCAATCCTTCAAGTAAGCCCGATTCGTGTCCCGGTCCGTGATCTTGTTGAGCACGTGCAGGCGGTAAGTCAGGAATCGTTCCAGAGGGGGCGTTTTCACGTCGGGCGGGCGGGATCTGCGCCCGCGGAAGATGAGGCCGGATAGTTTGCCATAGCGCCGTCCTCGAGGCTGGCGGCTTCGGCCTGCGCCAGCAGGGCCAGCGCGTCCTGCGTGGAAGGCAGGCGGCTCAGCAACGACAAGCCGAGTATCGACAGAAAGAGCGGCGCGCGCGATTCGCCGACGCGCGTCAGCGCCTGCGCCATGCTGGTGTAGACCTGATCCAGAGATTCGTTGTTCATGCTTGGCCTTTCGGGGTGGCGTTCTCGTGCAGCGAGGGGTAGTAGGGCGCCAGCGCGGCGCGCAGTTCAGCGGCGGCGGGCGCGATCCAACGGCCCAGCACGTAACCGTCCGGACGGAGCAGGTAGACCGCGCCTGCCTGATTGCCGTAACGCGCGGCAAGCTGGCCGTGCGGGTCGGCCAGTCCGCCTTCGCCTGCCCGCAGCACCCGCAGTGGCTGGGGCGCGTTCTGCGTGTCCGCAGCCAGTGTGTTCAAAGCCGCCGACAACGCCGCATCGGGCGCAATGGCCAGCGCGACGAAGCCCGCGCCAAAGCTGGCGGTCAGGTACTGCGGGGACTCGCCGTCTTGCAGCAGCACGTCGGGCGCGGGCTGTCCGGGCGCGGCGGCGGGGCCGGCTTCGGGCGCACGGTCCTCGCGGTTCAGCGGCGAGGTGTCATAGGAGATAGGTGCGGACTGGCGCGGATTGATGAGCGACCGCACGCCGTCGTCCACCAGGGCCAGGCGCAGCGCGGCGTCGCGCATGAGCCGGAAGCCGAAATCCGGCGGCGCCATGAATTCCGTGCTTTTGGCGCCATAGGCCAGGTTCTGCCGCGTGGCATGAACGCGCTCGATGCTGTAGCTGTCCAGCAGGGTGTCGGGCGACTGGCCCTTCAGCACCCACGCGAGCTTCCAGGCCAGATTGCCGGCGTCGTCCAGCCCGGAATTCAGGCCGCGCACGCCGAAGATCGGCACGAGGTGGCCCGCGTCGCCCGCGAACAGCACGCGGCCGTGGCGGTAGCGGCCCAGCGTCAGGCACTTGGCGTTGTAGATGGAGATCCAGAGCGGCTTCCAGGGCGCGGTCTCGCCAATCATGTCCAGATGGCTTTGCACGCGCGGCAGCACGTTTTCCGGCTTGACGGCCTCGTCGGGGTCTTCGTCGTCGCGGATCTGGTAATCGACGCGCCAGATGTTGCCGGGCTGGCGGTGCATCAGCAGCGTGGAGCCGGGATTGGATGGGGGATCGAACCAGGCCAGGCGCTCGACGGGCCGTTGCGATTCCTGTTCGATATCGACGATGACGTAGCGGCCTTCGTACTGCATGCCTTCGAGCTTCAGGCCCATGGCTTCGCGGACGGTGCTGCGGCCGCCGTCGCAGGCGACGAGCCAGTCGGCGCGCACCGTGTGACGGGCGCCGCCCGCCTCCACCTCGACCGATACGCCGTCGGGACCGGGCTGCACGGCAGTGACGCGTGCTGACCAGGCGAGGGTGGCGAGGCCGGGATGGCGCTGCATGGCCTGGTGCGCGAATTCCTCCACGTAGTACTGCTGGATGTTCACCATCGGGGCATACCGCTGCAGGGGATCGTGCGGCATCTGGAAGTGCAGGACTTCGCGGTCGCGGTAATAGCTGCGCCCGCCTGTCCAGGCCAGCCCGGTGTCGATCAGCGGCCGGTCGGCGCCGATCCAGCCCAGGATTTCCTGCGACCGGCGCGATATGCAGATGGCGCGGCTGCCGCTGCAGTAGGCTTCATCGGCCTCGATGGTGAGCGAGGCAATGCCGTACTCGGCGAGCAGGGCGGCCAGGGTCAGACCGACCGGACCGCCGCCGGCGATCAGCACGGGAACATGCGAAGGGAGCGTCATGCCGTCTCAAGAATTTGGTTGTTTGCGCAACTATATTCCTGGTATGTTGCGCACGCAACCAAATTTTGAAGACGATAAAAAACCCGCCGAGGGGCGGGTTTTGGGGGCCAGGTCAGGCCGCGAAAGGGGCCTTCAGTGGCACATGCTTTTAGTTGCGCACGCCTCAGTTGCGTACGTTGTAGATGCGCATCGCCTGCTGTTTCTGGTTGGGGTCCAGCACACGCAGCACCACGACCCGTGCGGTGAACCCGTCGGGCAGCTTGAGCTGGCCCAGCGCGTAGTCGTAGCGGTCGACCGTAAGCGCGGGGCCTTCCGGCGTCACGGTGGCGGCGCGGCCGTTGGGGTAGGAGCCTTCGATGGCGAAGGTCAGCGTGCCCTTGAAGGGCGCGCCCGTGCGGTCTTCGCGCATCACCAGCACCTGATAGTCCAGCAGGCCGGGGGCGCGCTTGAAGCTGGCCGATCGGATGCCGATGTTGCCGCCGCGAGGATCGGGCGGCATGGCGTCCTGGAACAGCACCAGTTCCTTGTTCAGCGTTTCGATCTTGGCGCGGGATTCCGCCAGGTCGGTGGTCAGCTTTTCGTGGCCGGCCTTGTTGGCGTCGCGCTGCTGGGTGGCTTCTTCAAGCTGGGTCTGCAGGCGCTGGCGCTCCATGTTGGAGGCGCTGAGCTCGCTGTGCAACTGTTCGGATTGTTCGACGGTCAGGCGTTGCGGGCCGTAATTGGTTTGCAGGAAGAGCACACCGCCCGCGCCAAGCGCAATGCCAACCATCAGCAGGACGAGCCAGCGCGGCATGCGGCGCGTGCGTTGCCCCGGCTGGTATACGGAGGGCTTGAACGTGGCCCGTTGCGATCTTCCAAACATCCCCATTCCTAGAAAACTTCCTGTGTTTATGCCTGTGGGCAAGCGGCGCGCGCATGCCAAAGCGTCAGAGAATACCCCGTTAGCCGGGGGCGATGGTGCGCAGACAAGCCTCGTTGCGCACCTTGATATTGTGAAATATGTGGGCGTCAGCCAGCCCTGTCAGGCGGCCGTGCCAGCCAGTTCCGCGTCCAGGTCGGCAAGCCGCTGCGGGGTGCCGACATCCGTCCATCGGCCCGCATGCCGGGCGCCGTGCACCTGGTCCTGGCCCATCGCCTGCCTGAGCAGCGGCGCCAGCGGCGCTGCTTCGCCGCGCGGGACGTCCGCGAACAACGAAGGATGGTAGACGCCCACGCCGGCAAAGGTCAAACGCGGCTCGCCGTGGGCCAGCACACGCCCATCAGCCGTCAGGACGAAGTCGCCGGCAGGATGGTGCGCGGGGTTGTCCACCAAAAGCAGCCAGGCGCCGCCCCGCGCCACAAGGCTCGCGGCGTCTTGCGCGGCGGCCGGATCCCAGTCGCACCAGATGTCGCCATTGATGACGAGGAACGGGTCGTCGCCCAAGAGGGGGAGCGCCTGCGCAATGCCGCCGGCGGTTTCCAGCGCGGTGGCTTCGGCCGAATAGCGGATGCGCACGCCCTGCGCGGCGCCATCGCCCAGCCCGCGTTCGATCTCGTGGCCAAGCCAGGCATGGTTGATGACGATGTCGCGGATACCGGCCGCGGCCAGGCGTTCCAGGTGCCAGACGATCAGCGGCTTGCCGCCCACCGGCAGCATGGGTTTGGGCAGGCGGTCGGTCAGCGGGCGCATGCGTTCGCCGCGGCCCGCGGCGAGGATCATGGCGCGCATCAGAACGTGTATCCGACGCTGACCTGGCGGTCGTCCAGGCGATCCAGCAGGCGCAGGAGCGGCGTGAAGACGCCGTAGCGCTGCGCCACCTGGCGGACGTAGCCGTTCACGCGCGGCATGTGCGCCAGGTAGTGCGCCTTGCCGTCGCGGTGGTTCAGGCGCGCGAAGACACCCAGGATCCGCAGGTTGCGCTGCAGGCCCATCCATTCATAGGCACGGTGGAATTCGGCGAAATCGGCGTCGACGGGCAGGCCGGCCGCGCGCGCCATTTCCCAGTAGCGGATCGCCCAGTCGAGCTGTTGCGGTTCTTCCCAGGTGGTCCGGGCGTCGGTCACCAGCGACGCCAGGTCGTAGGTGATGGGGCCGGCCAGCGCATCCTGGAAGTCGATGACCCCCGGGTTGGGGCCGTACTGCGGCTGGTCGCAGACCATCAGGTTGGGCGAATGGAAATCGCGGTGCACCAGCACCTGGGGCTGCCCGCCGTTGCTGGCCGACAGCAGGGCGAAGATCTTTTCCAGGGCATTGGCGGTCTTGTCGTCCAGCGTGACGCCGTGGTGCTTCTGCACGTACCACTCGGGGAACAGTTTCAGCTCGTCGGCCAGGCGCGTGCTGTCGTAGGTGCCCAGGCCGTCGGTCGAGGACTTTTGCAGCTTGACCAGGGCGGCCAGCGCCTCGCGGTACAGCGTCTGCAACTGGGCGTCGTCCAGACCGTCCTGGATGCGCTGATAGTAGGTTTGTTCGCCCAGGTCGGACAGCAGGAGCAGGCCCTGGTCCAGGTCCTGCGCCAGCACCGCCGGCACGTTCAGGCCGGCGTCCGCCAGCAGCTTGTCCACGTGCAGGAAGGGGCGGCAGTCCTCGTGCTGGGGCGGGGCGTCCATGACAATCAGGGTGCGCGATCCGGCGTCCAGCCTGAAGTACCGGCGAAAGCTTGCGTCAGCCGACGCGGGGCGCAGCGTCTCCACGGCCAGGTTCAGGGCAGGGGGCAGGCCTTGCAGCCAGTTGCGCACCTGCGCCAAGCGGGGGTCGTGATCGTTTTTCAAGGAAGATCCGTGTCAGAAGGGCAAAATTGCGGAAATTTCGATTTGGCGAACATAAGGCTGGGCGTTGTTCGCGGCTTCTCTATAATACCGGCTCATTTCCGTCAGCATTGGCCCCCCCGTGGGCGCCTTTGTCCGGCTCTCCCGTGGTCTAAAAGGGCTGTTTTCATTCGTGCGCAAGGTTCCGTGGTTGATCCTCTCTGTTGTCAGCGTCGCCGCCGGAGCCGCCCAGGCTCAAGGTAGCCCGGGCACCGCTGCTTCCGCGCCGTCGGTCACGTCAACCCCCCAGCTGCGCACGTCTCCGGGTCTGCGCATGCACCGGTTGCCCGACGAGAGCATTCCCGCTTTCATGGAAGCGGACACCATTTCGGGCGACCCCGACTACGAGCTCACGCTGTCCGGCAACGCGCAGGTGCGCCGCATCGACGGCGTGATCAAGGGCGACGAGATCAATTACCGCAAGGACACCGGCAAGGTCGACGTGCGCGGCAACGCCCGCATGATGCGCGACGGCACGCTGGTGACCGGCCCGAACGCCACGTTCAACGTGGACCGGTATTCCGGCGAAGTCGAAAAACCCAACTTCTGGCTGGGCGCCACGGGCGGCTTTGCCGTCGCCGACCACGCGGACATCTTCAGCAAGTCGCAGATGCGGCTGCACACGGTGACGTACAGCGGCTGCCCGTGCGAAAACCCGTCCTGGTACATCAAGGCCAATTCGGTCGATATCGACTTCGACGAAAACGAAGGCGTGGCCCGCGGCGGCGTGCTGTATTTCAAGGACGTGCCCATCCTCGCATCGCCTTACATGACCTTCCCGGTCAAGCGCGAGCGCAAGTCGGGCTTCCTGATTCCGACGTACGGCACGACCAGCCAGGGCGGCTTCGACATTTCGATCCCGTACTACTTCAACCTGGCGCCCAATTACGACCTGACGGTGCAGCCGCGCTACTTTTCCAAACGCGGCACCCAGCTGGGCGGCGAGTTCCGCTATCTGGGGTCGAGCTATGCGGGCACCATCGATGGCACCTACTTGCCCGATGACCATGTCACCGGCGAAGACCGCTGGATGTACTGGTGGCGTCACCAACAGACGTTCTCGCATGGTTTTTATACCGACTGGGACGTGGCCAGGGTCTCGGACGACAATTACTACCGCGATATTTCGCAGCTGGGCCTGAACCAGGCCTCGACCACCTATCTGCCGCAACGTGGCCGGGTAGGCTGGGCATCCCGCTATTGGAGCACCTATGCCCAGGTCTATAAGTATCAGACGCTGCAGGATCCGGATGCGCCGCTAGTTCCGCCGTACAACAAGGAACCCGAGTTGTACCTGCGAGGTGCCCGGTACGACTGGGGCGGCTTCGATGTCGATTGGACCTCGACGGCCGTGCGTTTCAAAATGCCGGAGTTCGGCGCCGTAAGCCGGTATCCCGACGGGGACCGTCTTCAGACCTATCTGTCGGCGTCCTATCCGATCGTGCGTCCCGGCTGGTTCATCATCCCGAAGGCCGGCGTCAACTACACCGATTACCAGACCAAATGGTATGGCGTGGATACGCTCGGCTTGAACGGCGGCAACGCAGCCGGCCTGCCGCGTTCGCAGTCGCGCACACTGCCCATCATGTCCGTCGATGCCGGCCTGATCTTCGAGCGTGACGCGACGCTTTTCGGCAAGTCCTCCACACAGACCCTCGAACCCCGCCTGTATTACCTGCGCGTGCCGTATCGTGACCAATCCAAGCTGCCCGTGTTCGACACGTCGCTGGCCGATTTCAGCTTCTCGCAGGCCTTCGAGGAAAACATTTACACCGGCGGCTGGGACCGAATCGCCAACGCCAACCAGCTCACCGCGGCGCTGACCACGCGTTGGCTGGATGCCGACACCGGTTTCGAGCGCATGTCGCTGGGCGTCGCCCAACGTCTGTACTTCGAGGACCAGGAAGTCACGCTGCCCGGCGAAACGCCGCGCGAGAACGTGCGCTCCGACTTCCTGGTGGGCGCCAGCGCGGCCCTGACCGATACGCTGTCCACCGACCTTGCGGCGCAATACAACCCCTACGACAACAACTGGTCGCGCGGGCTCGTGAGCGCGCGCTGGTCGCCGCAGCGTCTCACCACCGTTGCCCTGGCGTACCGTTACCAGCGCGATCCGCAGCAAGGCGTGCTCTACCAGCCCCAAGGCCAGAACCAGGTCAGCCTGGCGGTCCAGTGGCCGTTCAGCAAGCGCTGGTACGGCGTGGGCCGGGTGGACTACTCTTTGCGTTCAGGTCCGTCCAGCACGGTGGCCAACACGACGGAATCTCCCCGCGTGACGCAGGCCATTGCCGGCCTGGAGTACAAGGGCGACTGCTGCTGGGTGGGTCGCATGGTCTACCAGCGCTACGCCGTATCGGCGGCGGACACCAACTCCGCGCTGTTCTTCCAGCTTGAGCTCACGGGCCTGGGTTCCCTCGGAACCGACCCGATGAACCTGCTGAACAGAAGTATCCCCGGTTACACGCGCGTCACGCCGCCCGCGCAGGCCGGGACCACATTTGAAAGGTATGAATGATGCGTAGGTTGCACTCTTTGCGCCGCCTCTCCGGCAATGCGCTGCTGCTGGCCTTGTGCGCCGGCTTGCCCGCCGCTCATGCGGCCGAGCAGACCGCCCGCGGCGCGAACAGCGCCAAGGCCGCTCCGGCTGCGCAGAACAAGGAAGCGCCCGCGCCCAAGGGCGAGCAGTTCGTGGACGGCATTGCCGCGATCGTCGACAAGGATGTGATCACGCTGCGCGAACTGCGCGACGCTTCCCAGCGCATCGCAGGCGAACTCAAATCGCGTGGCATCCAGGTGCCGGACGACCAGACGCTGCAACACCAGGTGCTGCAGCGTCTCATCATGGAGCGCGTGCAGCGCCACGAAGCCGACCGCCTCGGCATCCGCGTGGATGACGCCCAGATCGACACCGCCATCCAGGCCATCGCCGCGCGCAACAAGATCACCGTGGCGCAACTGCGCCAGGAGCTCGAGAAGGCCGGCACGTCCTGGGACGGTTACCGCAAGTCGCTGCGTGACGAGATCCGCTCGGATCGCCTGCGTCAGCGCGCGGTCGATTCGACCATCGTCATCTCCGACGCTGAAGTCGACGCCTTCCTGAAGGACCAACGCCGCAACCCGGCTTTCGGCGCGGCTCCCCCGCAGGCTCAGCAACCGCAACCCCAGGCGCAACCGCAGCCCGCGCCCGAGCAGGCCGCCGCGCCCGCCGGTCCCATGCTGTACGCGCTTGCGCAGATTCTGGTGCGCGTGCCCGAAGGCTCGTCGCCCGAACAATTGGCGCTGCTGCGCAAGAAGGCCGAAGGCCTGCTGGCGCAAGCCAAGCGTGGCGACGACTTCGCCAGCCTTGCCGCGGCGGCGTCCGACGGTCCCGAGGCGCTGCAGGGCGGCGTCATGGGCGTGCGTCCGCTGGACGGCTGGCCCGACCTCTTCGTCAAGGCCATCAGCAACCTGCAGAAGGGCCAGGTCAGCCAGCTCATCCAGAGCGGCAACGGTTTCCACATCATCAAGGTGATGGACCGCGGCACCGCCCAGCCCGCGCCCAGCCGCACGGCTCGCGCGCCGGCGCCCCAAGCCGCTCCGCAACCGGCTCCGCAGCCGGCCGCGCGCGCGCAGGCGCCGCAGGGTCCCACGCAGGTCGTTCAAACGCGCGCGCGCCACATCCTGATCAAGACGTCGACCGTCATGAGCGATGAACTGGCCCGCCAGCGCCTGGAGCAGGTTCGCCAGCGACTGGTGAACGGCAGCGCCAAGTTCGAGGAAATGGCGCGCCAGTATTCGCAGGACGCCACCGCGCCGCAAGGCGGCGAACTCGGCTGGCTGAACCCGGGTGAAACCGTGCCGACGTTCGAGGCCGCGATGAACGCGCTGCAACCTGGCGAAATCAGCCAACCCGTGCAGACGCCGTTCGGTTGGCACCTGATCGAGGTCGAAGAACGCCGCGATCACGATGCGACCGACGATCTGGCCCGCATGCGCGCGCGCCAGACGCTGTTCGAGCGCCGTGCCCAACCGGCCTTTGAAGACTGGCTCGAGCAACTGCGTGCGCAGGCGTACGTCGACAACCGCCTCGAAAAGCAACAGAAGATCCAGCAGAACAACCGCTAAACGCATTACGGGCTTTTCATGTCTCAACACCAGGCGCGCAAGCGCTTTGGCCAGAACTTCCTGACCGACGACAGCGTCGTCGAGTCCATCGTCCGGGCGGTTGCGCCCGCCCGCGACGATGCCGTGGTCGAAATCGGCCCAGGCCTGTCCGCGCTGACGCGGCCGCTGCTCGAGCGCCTGGACCATCTCACCGCCGTCGAAATCGACCGCGATCTGGCCGCCCGCCTGCGCAAGCAGTTCGAGGCTTCGCGCCTGACGGTCGTCGAGGCCGACGCGCTGACGGTGGATTTCTCGCAGTTCGGCGGCGCGCTGCGCGTTGTGGGCAACCTGCCCTACAACATCTCCAGCCCGTTGCTGTTCCACCTGATGACGTGGGCCGACCACATCCGCGACCAGCATTTCATGCTGCAGCGCGAAGTGATCGACCGCATGGTGGCCAAGCCCGGCTCCGGCGATTTCAGCCGCTTGTCCGTGATGCTGCAGTCGCGCTATCGCATGCACAAGCTGTTCGACGTGCCGCCCGAGGCCTTTGATCCGCCGCCCAAGGTGGTGTCGGCCATCGTGCGCATGGTGCCTCTACCGGCGGACCGCCTGCGGCCCATCAGCGAGCGTGCATTCGAAACCGTCGTGGCACGCGCCTTTTCGCAGCGCCGCAAGATGCTGCGTCGGGTGCTGGCTGACTGGGCGCCGCAGGTGCCCTGGGAAGCGCTTGAAATTGCGCCCACCGCGCGTGCCGAGGATATTTCGGTGGACCGCTACATCCGCCTGTCGGATGCGCTGGTCGAAGCCGGGGTGTTGGCGCGCGATTGACGTCTTTTCTGTATGACAAGGCAATGCAAAAAGGCCCCTCGGGGCCTTTTTGCTTTTCCGCGCTAAGGCGGGGCGGCAACGTCGCCGGCATGCACGGCGAGGGCAGCCGGGTGCCGGATCACAGCATGCGTTTCTGCGCCGCCATCCATAGCTGCATCACGTCCCGCGCCCGGTCGGTCAGCAGGCGCTCGGCGTCCACCAAAGCCTGCTGCAACGTGATCGGGCCTGGGGCCAGACTGAATGCGGCGCTGATGCCGCAGCTGTGCAGGGCCTCGTAGCCTTCTCCCAGCGAACCGGCCAGCGCTACGACGGGTACGCCCGCGCGCTGCGCAATCCTGGCGACGCCGGCGGGCGTCTTGCCCCGCAGGGTCTGTGCGTCCATCCGGCCTTCGCCGGTGAAAACCAGCGTTGCGCCTTCCACCGCGTCGGCCAGGCCACCCAGTTCCGCGACGATTTCCACCCCGGGGCGGAAGTGCGCATTGAGAAACGCCTTGGCGGCAAAACCCAGGCCGCCCGCAGCGCCGGCGCCGGGCGCATCGCGGTGATCCGCGTTCAGATGCCGGGCGCAGACGTCGGCAAAGTGGCCCAGCATCGAGTCCAGCTTCTGCACCTGTTCCGGCGTCGCGCCTTTTTGCGGACCGAAGACATGTGAGGCGCCCTGCGGACCGCACAAGGGGTTGTCGACGTCGGAGGCGATGTCGATGCGGACCTGCGCCAGCCGCGGGTCCAGGCCGCGAGTGTCGATCGAGGCAAGCTGTCCCAGCGCGCCGCCGCCCGGCGGCAGGCTGTTGCCGCCCGCGTCCAGCAGGCGCAGGCCCAGCGCCGTCAGCATGCCGGCGCCCGCGTCGTTGGTGGCCGATCCGCCAAGGCCGAGGATGATGCGCGTGGCGCCCGCGTCCAGCGCCGCGCGCATCAATTCGCCCACGCCGTGGCTGCTGGCGCGCATCGGGTCGCGCTTTGCCGGTGCAATCAATTCAAGCCCCGCCGCAGCGGCCATCTCGATGATGGCGGTGCCGTCTTCCAGCAGTCCCCAGACGGCATCGACCTTGTGCCCGAGCGCGTCGTTGACCGCGATCTGCCGCTCCTTGCCGCCTGTGGCCGCGAGGACGGCTTCTACGGTGCCTTCGCCGCCGTCAGCCATTGGGACGCAAACCGTATGCGCGCCGGGAAAGGCTGCCTTGACGCCGCGCGCAATGGCGGTGGCCGCATCCGGCGCGGAAACGCTTTCTTTGAACGAGTCGGGAGCGATGACGATTTTCACGGGTGTCGTTGGGCGCGTTGAGGGTCGGAAATGTCACCCATGATACCCGTGGCAACGCGGCCGGCGTACCATAGCGCTTTCGTTGTTTTTGCGAGAGTGGACCGCCATGCCTGTATTGCGCCGCACCAAAATTGTCGCCACCCTGGGACCCTCGACCTCGTCGCCCGAACGCATCGACGCGATGATTCGCGCCGGGCTGGACGTGGCGCGGCTGAACTTCTCGCACGGCAGCGCGGACGATCACCGCGAACGCGCGCGCATGGTCCGCGAGATCGCCGCCAAGCAAGGCCGCTACGTCGCCATCATGGGCGACCTGCAGGGTCCCAAGATCCGCATCGCACGCTTTGTCGACAAGCTGGTGCATCTGCAGGTGGGCCAGCCGTTCACGCTGTCGCGCGTGCATCCCAAGGACGCGGGCACTGCCAGCATCGTGGGCATCGATTACCCCGAACTCGTCACCGACTGCCGCGTGGGCGACGAGCTGCTGCTCGATGACGGCCGCGTCGTGCTGGTCGTCGACCGCGTCGAAGGCGACGAGGTCCACACCACCGTCACGGTGGGCGGCCCGTTGTCCAACAACAAGGGCATCAACCGCCGCGGCGGCGGCCTGTCGGCGCCCAGCCTCACTGACAAGGACCGCGTCGACATCAAGCTGGCCGCTGAAATGGAACTGGACTACGTGGCCGTTTCGTTCCCGCGCTATGGCAGCGACATCGACGAGGCCCGCACCCTGCTTGCCGCCGCCGGCAGTCAGGCGTGGATCATTGCCAAGATCGAACGCGCGGAAGCCGTGGCCGACGACGAAGCCCTGGACGCGCTGATCCGCGCCAGCGACGGCGTCATGGTGGCGCGAGGCGACCTGGGCGTGGAAGTGGGCGACGCCGAACTCGTGGGCATCCAGAAGCGCATCATCCAGCACGCGCGCACGCTGAACAAGGTCGTCATCACCGCCACGCAGATGATGGAGTCGATGATCTCCAGCCCCATGCCGACCCGTGCCGAAGTCTCCGACGTGGCGAACGCAGTGCTGGACTACACCGATGCCGTCATGCTGTCGGCCGAAAGCGCGTCGGGCCAGTACCCGGTGGAAACCGTGCAGGCCATGGCCCGAGTGTGCCTCGGCGCCGAAAAGCACCCCACCTCGACCAAATCGCACCACCGCGTGGGCGAAACCTTCACGCGCTGCGACGAAACCATCGCGCTGGCGGCCATGTATGCGGCCAACCATTTCCCCGGCGTGAAAGCCGTCATCGCGTTGACCGAAAGCGGCCACACCCCGCTCATCATGTCGCGCATCCGCTCAGGCGTGCCTATCTACTGCTACAGCCCGCACAGCGTGACGCAGAACCGCGTAACCATGTTCCGCGGCGTGTACACGATTCCGTTCTCGCCGTCGGACTACGATCCCGCGGACCTGTCCAACGCCGCCATCGACGAACTGCGCAAGCGCAATCTGGTGCAGACGGGCGACTGGGTCATCCTGACCAAGGGCGATTTCTACCGCGACAGCGGTGGCACCAACGGGATGAAGATTCTGCTGGTGGATTGAAGCGGACGCGTTGCGGCGCGGCGCGGGCGTGAATGCCGGCCGCCGCGCCCTGCGGTCAACCAAAGAACCAGTAGCAGACGCCGATCGCGGCCAGCACGCCGGCCAGGTCGGCGATCAGCGCGCAGCCCACTGCATGGCGGGCGCGCAGGATCCCCACCGATCCGAAATACACCGCCAGGACGTAGAACGTGGTCTCGGTGCTGCCTTGCACCACCGCAGCCAGCAGCGCCGGGAAGCTGTCCACGCCAAAGTGCGTCATGGTTTCCAGCATCATCGCGCGCGCCGCGCTGCCCGAGAACGGTTTGACCAGCGCGGTGGGCAACGCGTCCACAAACCGCGTGTCCCAGTTGGCCTGCGCGGCCACCCAGCGGATGCCGTCCAACAGGAAGTCCAGCGCGCCCGACGCGCGCAGCACGCCCACGGCGCAAAGCATTGCCACCAGATAGGGCAGCAGGCTCTTGGCGATGTCGAATCCTTCCTTCGCGCCCTCGATGAAGGCCTCGTACACGGGCACCTTTTTCCAGGCGCCCACGATCAGAAACGCCAGCAGAATGCCGAACAGCGTCAGGTTGCCCATCAGCGAGGACAGCGAGGAGATAGCGGCCGCCGACATGCTGGCCAGCAGCGCCATGAACCCGCCCAGCACCAACGCGGCGCCGCCCAGCCACAGCATGATGACGGGATCGGCCAGGCGCAGGCGCTGGCACAGCGCCACCGCCAGAAAACCGGCCAGCGTGGACGCGCTGGTGGCCAGCAGGATGGGCAGAAACACCAGCGTGGGATCGGGCGCGCCCTGTTGCGCGCGGAACATGAACAGCGTGACGGGCAAGAGCGTCAGCGACGACGCATTGAGCACCAGGAACAGGATCTGCGCATTGGTGGCGGTGTCGGGCTTGGGGTTGAGCGATTGCAGCTCGCGCATGGCGCGCAGGCCGATGGGCGTGGCGGCGTTGTCCAGCCCGAGGCCATTGGCCGCGAAGTTCAGCGTGATGAGGCCGATGGCCGGATGATTGCGCGGCACCTCGGGCATCAGACGCGCGAACAGCGGTCCCAGCAACCGCGCCAGCTTTTCGACGAGGCCCGCGCCTTCGGCGATGCGCAGGAAACCAAGCCACAGCGTCAGTGTGCCAAACAGCAGCACCATCACTTCCACGGACACGCGCGCCATGTCGAACAGGCTGGCGACCATCTGGCGAAAGACCTCGGGATCTCCAATGACCAGCCAGCGGTACAGCGCGGCCGCGGCAGCGGTAAGGAAGAATCCAAGCCAGAGTTTGTTCAGCATGCGGACGTGCCCGGACAGCGGTTGATTGCGCATCAGCGCGGCGACGCTCATTGTCGCAGAGTCGGTAAGCCGCAGCTTGGCCGCACGGCGCCAATTCTGGTACTTTGCCCCGATACGTCTTGTAGCGAACCACAGGGGGACCCATGGATTTCAACGCCTGGCGCCGGCGCCGCATTTCGGAACCCGCATACCGCTGGGCCCGCAATGCATTGCCGGCCATGTCGGCCACCGAACGCGAAGCCATCGAAGCCGGCGACAGCTGGTGGGACGCCGACCTGTTCACGGGCAACCCCGACTGGCGCAAGCTCCTCGCCGTGCCGCCCGCGACGTTGACGTCCGATGAGCAACGATTCATCGACGGCCCCGTGCGGCAGCTTTGCGGCATGCTGGACGAATGGGACATCTCGTGGAACCGCCGCGATCTGCCGCCGCAGGTCTGGGAGTTCCTGAAGGCGCAGCGCTTCTTCGGCATGATCATTCCGCGGCGCCATGGCGGCCTGGGCTTTTCGCCGTACGCGCACTCCGAGGTCGTGCGCCGCATTTCCGCCTATTCCATCACCGCCGGCGTCACGGTCATGGTGCCGAATTCGCTGGGACCCGGTGAGCTGCTCATGCAGTTCGGCACGCAGGCGCAGCGCGATTACTGGCTGCCGCGGCTGGCCGACGGCCGTGAAGTCCCGTGCTTCGGCCTGACCAGTCCCGAAGCCGGATCGGACGCGGCTTCGATGGTCGATACCGGCGTCGTGTGCCGCCAGGTCGTGGACGGCCGAGAGCTCATCGGCATCCGGCTCAACTGGCACAAGCGCTACATCACGCTGGGGCCGGTGGCCACCGTGCTGGGGCTGGCGTTCAAGATGTCGGACCCCGACGGCATCCTGGGCGGCGCCAAGGACATCGGCATTTCCGTGGCGCTGGTCCCCACGGATGCGCCCGGCGTCGACATCGGCCGCCGCCACCTGCCTGCGATGCAGGTCTTCCAGAACGGGCCCAACTCGGGGCGCGACGTCTTCGTGCCGCTGGATGCGCTGATCGGCGGCGTGGAGCGCGCCGGGCAGGGCTGGCAGATGCTGATGAGCGCGCTGGCCGCCGGACGCGGCATTTCGCTGCCGTCGCTGTCGGCCGCCGCCGCGGCGATGTGCGCGCACACCACTGGCATGTACGCCAGGGTGCGCGAGCAGTTCGGCATACCGATCGGCAAATTTGAAGGCGTGCAGGAGCGGCTGGCCAGCCTGGCCGGCAACGCCTATCTGGTCGAGGCCGCGCGCCGCCTGACCTGCGCCGCGCTCAACCAGGGCGTCAAGCCCGCGGTCGTGTCCGGCATCATGAAATACCACGCCACCGAGCGCATGCGCACGTCGGTGAACGACGCGATGGACGTGCACGCGGGCCGCGCCGTCATGGACGGTCCCAGCAATTACCTCGGCTCGCTGTACCGCGCCGTGCCCATCGCGATCACGGTCGAGGGCGCCAACATCCTCACGCGTAATCTGATCATCTTCGGGCAAGGCGCCATCCGCGCCCATCCCTACCTGATGCCGGAGATCCTGGCGCTGGGCAATCCCGACGAGGAACGCGGCATCGAGGTCTTTCACGATGTCTTCTGGCGCCATCTGCGCCACGCGGGCATGAACACGCTGCGCGCGATTGGCCGCGCCTGGACGGGCGGCATGCTGGCGCCCGCGCCGGCCTCGGGACCGGTGGCAGGCCATTACCGGAGGCTGGGCCGGTATGCGTCGGGCTTTGCGCTGCTGGCGGACGCCACGCTGGCGCAATTGGGCGGCGGCCTGAAGCGCCGCGAAATGATCTCAGCCCGGCTGGGCGACATCCTGTCCGAACTCTATCTGCTGTCCGCCGTGCTCAAACGCTGGGAAGACGAAGGCCGCAAGCACGATGACCTGCCGCTGGTGCGGTGGTGCATGGCGCAAGGCTACGCCAGCATCGAGAAAAGCATGGATCAGGTGCTGCGCAACTTGCCGGTCAAGGCGCTGTCGTGGGGCCTTCGGGCGGCCATTCTGCCCTTGCGGCTGGCCAAGGGCCCGGACGACGCGCTCACGCGCGAATGCGCCGAGCTGCTGCTCAAGCCGTCGCCCACGCATGTGCGGCTGGCGGCCGACCTGCAGCGCGAGCCCGGCGATGATCCGTTGGGCCTGTTGACCCGCGCCTTCGCGCTGGCCGACGCGGTGCAACCGATCCGCGACCGTCTGCGGCAGTCCAACGTGCGCGACTGGCGCGAGGCCCATCGGCGCGGGGCGATCACGGACGCGCAGGCGGCGCAGCTCGAAGCCGCGGAAGCGACCGTGCTGAAGGTATTGCAGGTGGATGATTTTGCGCCGGAGGCGCTGACGCCGCAGGGCGAAGGGGCGCCGGTTCGCGCGCAGGAGCAGTAGCAGCCGGCACCGCAGCAACCGACACCGCAGCAACCGACACCGCAGCAACCGGAACCGCAGCAACCGGAACCGCAGCAACCGGAACCGCAGCAACCGGAACCGCAGCAACCGGCACCGCAGCAACCGGAACCGCAGCAACCGGAACCGCCGCAGCCGGAACCGCAGCAGCCGGAACCGCCGCAGCAACCGCCGCAATCGCCGCAACCGCCGCAACAGGAGAACGAGCCCCCCGCTGCGGCAAAGCCCGCCGATAACGCCTAGTCGTCCTGGTTCGGGTCCATGCCCGGAAACAGGATTTCAGTGAAGCCGAACTTCGTGAAATCCTGGATCCGGGACGGATACAGGCGCCCGATCAGGTGATCGCACTCGTGTTGCACGACGCGCGCATGAAAGCCCTCGGCTTCCCGTTCGATCAGCTGGCCGTACGGATCGCGGCCGCTGTAGCGGATGTGGCGGTAGCGCGGCACCAGGCCGCGCAGGCCGGGCACCGACAGGCAGCCTTCCCAGCCGTCTTCCATCTCGTCCGACAGCGGCGTGATGACCGGATTGCACAGGATCGTCTGCGGCACCGGCGGCGCGTCGGGATAGCGGTCGTTGCGGTCGAAACCGAAGATCACCAGTTGCAGGTCCACGCCGATCTGCGGCGCGGCCAGGCCCACGCCCTGCGCGGCCGCCATGGTCTCGAACATGTCGTCGATCAGGGCGTGCAGCTCAGGGGTGTCAAAACGATCCACGGGCGGCGCCACGCGCAGCAGCCGCGGGTCGCCCATTTTCAGGATGGGATGGATCATGGCCGGTGTCCGGGTCAGTCCTGGCGGTCTTTCTTCTGGATGAACTCGATCTTGTAGCCGTCGGGATCTTCCACGAAGGCGATGACCGTCTTGCCGTGCTTCATGGGGCCGGCTTCGCGGGTGACCTTGCCGCCGCGTTCCTTGACCTTGTCACAGGCTTCGTAGGCGTTGTCGACTTCCAGGGCGATGTGGCCGTAGCCGTTGCCCAGGTCGTACTTGTCGGTGTCCCAGTTGTGGGTCAGTTCGATGACGGCGCCATCGACTTCATCCTGGTAGCCCACGAAGGCCAGCGTGAACTTGCCGTCCGGGTAGTCGTTGCGGCGCAGAAGGCGCATGCCGAGCACGTTGGTGTAGAAGTCGATGGACTTGTCCAGGTTGCCGACGCGCAGCATGGTGTGGAGCAGACGCATGGGAAGTTTCCTTAAGCGGTGAGGGGTTGGGGGAAAAGCCGGGCATTTCCGGCGCGTTCCCGGGTGATTCCGATGTCGCGCAGCGCGCCGCCCATGGCGTCGACCGCCTGCCGCATCTGACTGGCGCCAAAGGCGCCGATGCAGCCGACCCGGAACGTGGGTTCTTCGGTGTTGGTGAAGTTGCTGATCACATAGCCGCGCTGCTTGAGCGCGTCCACGAAGAGCTGCAGGTGCCAGGTCGGGGCGTCCGGCGCGCGGACGTTGACGACGATGGGGCCTTGCAGCTCGGGCGGCAGGTATGGGGTCAGGCCAAGATCGATCACGCCATCATAGAGCGTGCGCATGTTGGCGGTGTAGCGCGCCAGCCGGGCCTCGCGGCCTTCCTGGCGGAACAGTTCCAGCGCCACGGCCAGCGCCGCCAGCGTGGGCGCGGCGGGCGTGAAGCGGGGCCCGGCGTTGGGCGCGAGCGTGTGCTGATAGATGTCCGCCAGGTCGAGCGACCAGCTTCCGGCGTTGCCGCGCGCGGCATCCAGGCTGTCGCGGCGCGCGACGACGAAGGCGGCGCCGGGCAGGCCTTCCAGGCATTTGTTCGCGGTCAGCACCACGGCGTCGACCGCGGGCAGGGCCCGCAGTTCGAGCGGCAGGGCCCCAAAGGCGGACACCGCGTCCACGATCACGCGGCGTCCCAGCGCATGGGCGATGCGCGCCAGATGAGGCACGTCGTGGCAGATGCCGCTGCCGGTTTCGCTGTAGACCAGCGCCAGGTGCGTGAGTGTCGGGTCGCGTTCCAGCGCGTCTGCAACCGCTTGCGGATCCACGCGCTCGGTCGTGCCCACCGCAAGCGGCACGGCGACGCGGCCGGCCTCGCCGGCCAGCTTCTGCAGACGGGCCGCATAGGCGCCGGTGGACGGCGCCAGCACGCGGCCGCCGGGCGGCACGAAAGTCCGGATGGCGGCTTCGACCGCGAAATGGCCGCAGCCGGGCAGGGCCAGCGCCACGTGTTCGTCCGCGCTGGCCTGCGCAATGGCCAGCACGCCGTCGCAGACCTGCCGGTACAGGGTTCGGAAATCGTTGTCCCACGGCGCATAGTCCTGCGCCATGGCGGCCTTCACCCGCGCATCGGCCGTGACCGGGCCCGGAATCAGCAGCAACATTTCGATTCTCCTCGGAGCGCGATAGACGCTGGTGTGCCCCGGCGCCTCAGAACTGAGGCAGCGAGGCGGGATCGTGACGCCGCAGGATGTTCTTGGCGTCTTCGAAGTCGGGCAGGATCTGGCCCACTTCGCGCCAGAAGTCCTGACTGTGGTTCATCTCGCGCAAATGGGCAAGCTCGTGCGCGATGACGTAATCGATGATGGCGGGGGCGAAATGGATCAGGCGCCAGTTCAGCATGATGTTGCCGTCGCTGGTGCAGGAGCCCCAGCGGGTGGCGGCCGACGACAGGCGCCAGCGGCGGATCTTCAGCCCGCTGATCTGCAGGAAGTGGGCCAGCCGCGTGCCGAACCAGGCGCCCGCGCGCTGTTGCAGCCAGGCTTGCGCCGCATCGCGGATGCGGCCCTGGTCGGCATTGGATGGCAGCGCCAGCCACAGCGTGTCGCCATCCTGCGGCGCATCGGCGTCGCCGGACAGATTGGCCTGGCGGCTGTCGCCGCCCACGCCGATGATGATGCGGCGGCCCAGATACGGGAGTTCGCCGCCTGCCTGCCAGCGCGTGTGCGCCATCGCAAGCTGCTGCTTGCGGGCATGCCATTCACGCAGCTTGGTCAGGATCCAGCGGGATTTCTCGCGCACGGCGTCGTCGATCTGCGTCAGCGTCACCCAGTTGGGGGCGGTGACGCGCAGGCCGTCGTCGGTGATGACGAAGCCGATGCTGCGCCGCCGCGAGCGCAGCAGCACGAAACCAATGGGTTGCTGTTCGGTGGGCACCTCGCGCCAGCGCGCGCCGGGCGGCAGCGGGTCGGGGCAGGGCGTGGGCACACGTGAGGCGGCGTTGGGCGAGAGCGTCAGCAGCGGCTCGCCGGTGGCTGCGGGCGCCTTGGCGGCATCGGGAAACAGGTTGGCGGGCGTGACGGGCCGGGGAGTGTCTGGACGGTGAGCCTGGGGCCCGGCGGACGGCGCCCGGGGGGCGGCCGTCGGCGTCGGCACGGCGATCAACGGCGGCGCGCCCGCGGGCGCGTCGTCTTCCTGCGTACCAAACAGGAGTTCTAGCTGATCAGTGCTGGGCATACCTTTCGGGGTTGAGACGCCGCATTTCCCCTTCGATCCAGTCCTGAACCTTCTGGTTCAGTTCTTCGGGGGTAAGACCCTTGGATTCTATCGCGGGACCGATCGACAGGGTGACCATGCCGGGATACTTGACGAAAGCGTTGCGGCGCCAGCATTCGCCGGCGTTGTGCGCCACGGGAATGACCACGGCGCCGGTGCGCGACGCGAGCAGCGCCCCGCCCATCTTGAAACGCCCGGCCTGGCCCGGCGGCACGCGCGTGCCTTCGGGAAACAGCAGCGGCCAGCGGCCTTCGTTCAAACGGGTCTGGCCTTGCTTGACCACCTGTTCGAAGGCGTCGCGGCCCTTGGCGCGGTCAATGGCGATCATGCGCAAGAGCGCCAGGCCCCACCCGAAGAACGGCACCATGTGCAGCTCTTTCTTATAAACGAAGCAGACCTCGCGCGGCATGTAGGCCGGGAAGAACAGGGTTTCCCAGGCCGACTGGTGCTTGGACAGCAGCACCGCGGGGCCGTCGGGCAGGTTTTCCCAGCCCTTGACCTGCCAGCGGATGCCGCAGAAGACCTTGGCGCCCCAGATGGCCAGGCGGGGCCAGCCCACCGTGAGCTTGTAGCGCCAGTGCAGCGGCAGCGGCGCCCACAGGATGCAGGCGAAGGCGTACGGGATGACCGTGACGGCCAGGAACACGAAATACAGGAAGGAACGAAGCCGGGCCATCGGGTCACGCGTCCTGCAGCAGGGCGTCGGCCACGGCCGACAGGTCGTTGCAGACGCGCGTGTTGTCCGGCAGTCCGCCCTTGGCTTGCGTCTTGGCGCCGTTGCCCGTCAGCACCAGCCACGGCGAGCACCCGGCGGCCGACGAGGCCTGCAGGTCGCGCAGCGAATCGCCCACGGCCGGGACACCGGCCAGATCGATGTCGTAGCGATGACCGATCTGCTCGAACATGCCGGGACGCGGCTTGCGGCAGGTGCAGTCGTCGTCGGGGCCGTGCGGGCACATGAAGATGGCATCGACGCTGCCGCCTACCGCGGCGAGCTCGCGTCGCATCTTGGTGTGGATGGCCGTCAGCGTGTCCATGTCGAACAGGCCGCGCGCCAAGCCCGATTGGTTGGTGGCAATTACCACCTTCCAGCCGGCCTGCGTGAGGCGCGCGATGGCCTGCAGGCTGCCCGGCAGCGCGATCCATTCGTCGGGCGTCTTGACGAAGGCGTCGCTGTCCTGATTGATGACGCCGTCGCGGTCGAGGATGATGAGCTTCACTGGGCGAGCCTGGAAATGTCGGCGACCTGGTTCATCAGGCCATGCAGTTGGGCCAGGAGCGCGAGCCGGTTGGCGCGCACGGCCGGGTCTTCGGCCATGACCATGACGTCGGCAAAGAACGCGTCGACCGGTTCGCGGGCCTGGGCCAGCGTGGACAGGCTGCCGGCGAAGTCGCCGTCGGCAAGCTGCGCCTCGGCCTTGGGACGCAGGGCGGCCACGGCGGTGGCCAGGGCCTTTTCGGCCGGCTCCACCAGCGCGGCGTCGTTCACCGCGCCGATCTCGCCTTCGGCCTTCTTGAGCAGGTTGCCGATGCGCTTGTTGGCGGCGGCCAGGCTGGCGGCCTCGGGCAGCTGCGCAAACGCGGCGGCGGCGCGCACGCGCTCGGCCACCTGGTGCAGCGGCGGGGTCAGCGCGATCACGGCCTCGACGGCGTTGCGGTCGAAGTCGTTGATGAGCTGATTGCGATAGCGCTCATAAATGAAGGTGCGGACCTCGGCCAGCGTGTCGCCCGGAATCTTGTCCGCCGGGAATGTGCCGGCGGCCAGCTGCAGCAGGCCGTCCAGCGTCAGCGGACCGTTCTGGCTGATCTTCAGCCAGCCGCCCGCGGCCAGTTGTTCGAAGGCGCTGATCAGGCCCAACGCGGCGCGGCGCAGGCCGAAGGGGTCGCGTTCGCCGGTGGGGGCCAGGCCGATGGCCCAGATGCCGACCAGCGTTTCGACGCGTTCGGCGATGAACAGCGTGGCGGCGGTCAGGGTGTCCTGCGTGACCGGCGCGTCGTAGCGGTTGCGGTATTGGGTGCGCAGGGCCTCGACGACGCTGGCGGGCTCGCCGTCGCCGGCGGCGTAGTACGCGCCCATGATGCCTTGCAGTTCGGGGAATTCACCGACCATGTTCGAACCGAGGTCGGCCTTGGCCAGCATGGCGGCGCGGTCGGCGGCGGACACGTCGCCGCCCAGTTCGCCGGCGATGCCGCGGGCGATGGCGCGCACGCGCTCGACGCGCTCGAGCTGGGTGCCCAGCTTGTTGTGATAGACGATGGAGCCCAACTGTTCGACACGTGCGGCCAGCGGCGTCTTGCGGTCGGTTTCAAAGAAGAACTGCGCGTCGGCCAGGCGCGGGCGCACCACGCGCTGGTTGCCTTCGACGATGTTCACCGGGTTGTCGGTGCGCATGTTGCTCACGATCAGGAAGCGGTGCGTGAGACGGCCGGTTGCCGGATCGAACAGCGGGAAGTACTTCTGGTTCAGCCGCATGGTCAGGATCAGGCATTCCTGCGGCACCTGCAGGAACTGTTCCTCGAACTGGCCCACGTAGACGGTGGGGTGTTCGACCAGCGCGGTCACTTCATCAAGCAGCGCGGCCACTTCGGGGTCGTCGCCCAGCGTGGCGGACAGGCGGGTCGCTTCTTCTTGCAGCTGGCGCTGGATCTCGGCGCGGCGCGTCTCGAACGACGCCACGACGTGGCCCTTTTCCGCCAGCGTGGCAACGTAGGCGTCGGCATCGGCGATGGCAACGGCGCCCTCGCTCATGAAGCGGTGGCCCAGGGTTTCGCGGCCGGCGGCCAGGCCCAGCGCCGACACCGGCACCACGTCCGCGCCGAACAGGGCGATCAGGCCATGCGCCGGGCGCACGAACTTGACGGTGGAGACGCCGTCGGCCAATTGGTAACGCATCACCTTGGGGATGGGCAGGCCGTCGATGGCGGCTTCGATGCCTTCCTGCAGGCCGGCGGCCAGTTGCGCACCCGCGGCCGTGCCGCGCGCCACCAGGTAGTCCTGCTTGCCGTCGGATTCACGGTCCAGCGTGGCGAGGTCGATGTTTTCAAGGCCCTTGGCGGCCAGCTTCTTTTGCAGTGCAGGCGTGGCCTTGCCGTCTTCGGTCAGGCCGATCTTCACGGGCATCAGCTTTTCGGCATAGGCCTGGTCGGGCGCCTGCGCCAGCACGGCGGACAGGTGGACGGCCAGGCGGCGCGGCGTCGAGTACGGCGTCACGGCGCAGCCTTCGGCCAGCAGGCCGTGGCGGTCCAGCGTGGCGCGCACGCCTTCGGCAAAGGCCTGGCCCAGCTTCTGCAGGGCCTTGGGCGGGAGTTCTTCGGTCAGCAGTTCGACCAGCAGCGGGCGGATGTTCGTCGTCATTTATGCAGCCTCCCCGGCGGCCTTGTCGCGGCCCAGCATGGGAAAGCCCAGTCGTTCGCGGGAATCGTAGTAGGCCTGCGCGACGGCGCGCGACAGGTTGCGGATGCGGCCGATGTAGGCGGCGCGCTCGGTCACGCTGATCGCGCCGCGCGCGTCCAGCATGTTGAAGGTGTGCGCGGCTTTCAGCGCGGCCTCGTAGGCCGGCAGCGCCAGCGGCACGTCCATCAGGCGCTTGGCCTCGGCTTCGTAGTCGTTGAAATGCGCAAACAGCATCTCGGCCGACGAGTGTTCGAAGTTGTAGGTGGATTGCTCGACTTCGTTCTGGTGGAACACGTCGCGGTACAGCACGCGGTTGCCGTTGGCGCCTTCCGTCCAGACCAGGTCGTACACGCTTTGCACGTCCTGCAGGTACATGGCCAGGCGTTCCAGGCCGTAGGTGATTTCACCGGTGGTGGGCGTGCAGTCCAGGCCGCCGACCTGCTGGAAATACGTGAACTGCGTCACTTCCATGCCGTTCAGCCAGACTTCCCAGCCCAGGCCCCAGGCGCCGAGCGTGGGGTTTTCCCAGTCGTCCTCGACGAAGCGGATGTCGTGCTGCGTGGGATCGATGCCCAGCGCCTTCAGCGAACCGATGTACAAATCCAGGATTTCCGGGGGCGCGGGCTTGAGCACGACCTGGTACTGGTAGTAGTGCTGCAGGCGGTTGGGGTTCTCGCCGTAGCGGCCATCCTTCGGGCGGCGGGACGGCTGCACATAGGCGGCGCGCCAGGGCTCCGGGCCGATCGCGCGCAGGAACGTGGCCGTGTGCGAGGTGCCGGCGCCGACTTCCATGTCGTAGGGCTGCAGCAGGGCGCAACCCTGTTTGTCCCAGTATTCCTGGAGCGTAAGGATGATTTGCTGAAAGGTGAGCATAGGATTCTTGGAATTCGGCCGCCGGGCAAAAACTGCCCTGCGCGTGGGAAACCCGGCATTTTAACTGGCCTGCGGCCGCAGCGGTCCCCGGTGGGGCCGTACCCGTTACATCTGAGGCTGAGGGTGTCCTCGAATGTGCCCCTGGTGGGCACGCGCCGGCCTTTGCCTGCACCCGCAAACCAATGGTCGTATGATTCCGGGTTGAGCCTGAGTCTTATATAAAACCCGGAACCCGATTCCGAGAAATTCGCGAAAAAGGAGCAGTCCCATGTCTGACCTGATCACGGTGGAAGTCACCGACGGCATCCAGATCATCACGATCAACCGTCCCGAGGCCAAGAACGCCATCAACCTGGAAACCGCCGTGGCCATGGCCGCCGCGCTGGACCAGCTGGACAGCCGTGACGACGTGCGCATCGGCATCCTGACGGGTGGCGGCGGCACGTTCTCGTCGGGCATGGACCTGAAGGCATTCGCCGCGTCCGGCCAGCGTCCTTACGTCGAAGGCCGCGGTTTTGCCGGCCTGAACGAACGCCCGCCCAAGAAGCCGCTGATCGCCGCCGTCGAGGGCTACGCCCTGGCAGGCGGTTGCGAAATGGCGCTGGCTTCCGACCTGATCGTGGCCGCCAGCAACGCCAAGTTCGGCCTGCCCGAGGTCAAGCGCGGCTTGGTGGCCGGCGCCGGCGGCCTCCTGCGCCTGCCGCGCCGCCTGCCGTACCACATCGCCATGGAAGTCATCCTGACCGGCGAAATGCTGAGCGCCGAACGCGCCCACGCCTTTGGCCTGGTCAACCGCCTGACCGAGCCGGGCGGCGCCCTGGCCGGCGCGCTGGAACTGGCCCGCGCCATCGTCGAGAACGGCCCGCTGGCTGTCCAGACCGCCAAGAGCATCGTCGCGCAAGGCGGCGACTGGGACCAGGACGGCATGTTCGACCGCCAGCGCCCGCTCATCGCGCACATCTTCACGTCGGCCGACGCGAAGGAAGGCGCCACCGCCTTCGCCGAGAAGCGCAAGCCGGTGTGGCAAGGCAAATAGGGCGTCCAATACTTTTACCTCGCGGCCGCTAGCCGGCCGCGTTTCACGTTTCCCCCTCCAGACCTGCAAATCGCCATGTCCGTCATCATTAAAGAAGAAGACTTGATCCAGTCGATAGCCGATGGCATCCAGTTCATCAGCTATTACCACCCCGTCGATTACATCCGCCACCTGGCGCGCGCCTACGAGCGCGAGGAAAGCCCGGCCGCGCGCGATGCGATGGCGCAGATCCTGACCAACTCGCGCATGTGCGCCGAGGGCAAGCGTCCGCTGTGCCAGGACACCGGCATCGTCAACGTCTTCCTGAAGATCGGCATGAGCGTGCGCTTTGACACCAAGCGCACCCTGCAGGAGCTCTGTGACGAAGGCGTGCGCCGCGGCTATCTGAATCCGGACAATCCGCTGCGCGCCTCCGTGCTGGACGACCCGCTCTTCGCGCGCAAGAACACGCGCGACAACACGCCCTGTATCCTGCACGTCGAGCTTGTTCAGGGTGACAAGGTTGACGTGCAGATCGCCTCGAAGGGTGGCGGTTCCGAGAACAAGACCAAGTTCGCCATGCTGAACCCCAGCGATTCGCTGGTGGACTGGGTGCTCAAGACCGTTCCGTCGATGGGCGCCGGCTGGTGCCCGCCCGGCATGCTGGGCATCGGCGTTGGCGGCACGGCCGAAAAGGCCATGCTGATGGCCAAGCAGTCGCTGATGGAAGACATCGACATGTATGAGCTGCTGGCCCGCGGCCCGCAGAACAAGCTGGAAGAGCTGCGCATCGAGCTCTACGAAAAGGTCAACGCGCTGGGCATCGGCGCCCAGGGCCTGGGCGGCCTGACCACCGTGCTGGACGTCAAGATCAGCACCTTCCCGACCCACGCGGCCTCCAAGCCCGTCGCCATGATCCCGAACTGCGCGGCCACGCGCCACGCGCACTTCGAGCTGGACGGCTCGGGCCCCGCGCGCCTGGATCCGCCGTCGCTGTCCGAATGGCCCGAAGTGCACTGGGCGCCGGACTACAACAAGTCCAAGCAGGTCGACCTGAACACGCTGACCAAGGAAGAAGTCGCCAGCTGGAAGCCGGGCCAGACCCTGCTGCTGTCGGGCAAGATGCTCACCGGCCGCGACGCCGCGCACAAGCGCATCCAGGACATGCTGGCCAAGGGCGAACCGCTGCCCGTGGACTTCACCAACCGCGTCATCTACTACGTGGGTCCGGTGGATCCGGTGGGCGATGAAGTGGTCGGCCCGGCAGGCCCCACCACCGCCACGCGCATGGACAAGTTCACGGACATGATGCTCGAGAAGACGGGCCTGATCTCGATGATCGGCAAGTCCGAGCGCGGCCCCGTCGCGATCGAGGCCATCAAGAAGCACGGCTCGGCCTACCTGATGGCCGTCGGCGGCGCTGCCTACCTGGTGTCCAAGGCGATCCGCGGCGCCAAGGTGCTGGGCTTTGCGGACCTGGGCATGGAAGCCATCTATGAGTTCGACGTGAAGGACATGCCGGTGACGGTGGCGGTCGACGCTCAGGGCACCTCGGTCCACACGACCGGCCCGAAGGAATGGCAGGCCAAGATCGGCAAGATCCCGGTTGCCGTTGCCTGAACGCCTTGACTGCATGAAGTCCGAATTGGCCGCTGACATCAGCGGCCAATTTTTTTGACGGATTTTTTGCCGGGTGCGCGGCGCAATCGATGTATATACTCCGTCCGTCGTTCCGGGATAGTTCAGCGGCAGAACATTCGGCTCCAGTCCGGATAGGCGCTGGTTCGAATCCAGCTCCCGGATCCCTTCCTCTTTTCCAAGCGACGCAGCATGGATGACGCGCCGGATGCGCACGGGGCGGGTGGCGGCTATGCCGCGGCCATGCTCGCCAAAGCCTTCCTGACCCTCGAGACCCACCCGGACCCCGCCGTGCGCGAGCGCGCTGCCGTGCGCGTTGAACGCTGGCGCCAGGTTCTGGCGCATGCGCTGGACGGTTCGGCCAGCTATGGTTCCGCCACGCCGCTGCCCGGCATTCCCGACTGGGTGACGCTGGACGTCGCCACCGGCGGCTTTGCCACGGGGGATCTGCTCGCCGGCGGACCCCTGACGCCCTACGAGCGCGAATTGGCGGCGACGCTTTCCGGCATCACGCCGGGCAGCGAACGGCGCGATCTCAATGCCTGGTTTCTCAGCGAGGCCGGCGTCGCGCAGCTGCAAGACCGCCTGGCGCGTGGCGACTATCGCATCGAGGTGCCGGAAGAAGCCGCGCTGGCCGTGGTGGCGTGGCTGTTGGGTCAAGGGCTTGGCGACGCCGCGCGGGAACTGGTCGCGGTGGTGGCGCCGTTCTTCGACCGGCTGCGATTCTTCCCCGCGCCGGGACCGTCCGATGAGGCGTCGGGCGCCGACATCCATGTCAGCACGGCGGGCGACGTTGCCGCCCGACTGTCGACCCTTCCGGCGCAGCCGCGCATCGCGGCGCAGCGCGTGGCCGTTCAGAACCTGCTGCCCGTTTACGATCGCACCGTCGCGCTGTTCCTTGAAACGGTCGAAGACGATTGGCCGTGCCGGCGTTATCCGCAGGATTGGCGTCAACGCGCGCAGGCGCTGACGAACGAGATCAATGCCGCCCAGGACAGCGGCCAGGTGCCGGCCGGCACGTCGCGCAGACATCGCCACAAACGCGAGCTCTTCGGCCTGCTGGCCCAATGCGCGCAGGACGCTGCCAGCCTGACCGGCAGGCAGGTCGGCCGCATACGCCGCATCGTCCGCGATTTCGTGGCCGCGCATGGCGAGCCCGGGTCCGCGGAGCACGAGGCCCTGCGCCAACGTCAGCGCGAGGATGTTTCCGCAGTGGGATTCCATGAGATCGCGCGCGTGGTGGCCGCTCGCTTGCGGAATCATCCGCCGACGGCCGGCGTGCGCGACCTGGCCCCGGTGCTGGCGCCGATGAGTGCGACCGAAGCCGCAACGCTCCAATTGCCGCCGGGCGTGCAGGTGCCGGCGCCCATCGCGCGGCGCGCGCAGCGCTGCCAGAGCGGCACGCTGGCCGACCTGGTGACGCGGGAACTGATCACCTCATCGGACTTCCTGGCGACGCTGACGCCGCAGATCACGTCGGGCCTGCAAAGCGGCGGCTTCGACGATGCCGCATTGCGCACGCTCTACAGCGCTTGTTATCGCGCGTTCCGCCGGCGCCGATCGCTACTCCTGGTCAATCTTGAACGGCAGGCCTCGTTCGACCGGTTGCCCTGGATCGCGTCCCTGGAGAACCTGCGGCATCCCGCGCGGCAGGATGCCGACGCGGCGCGCGCCGCGCTGACGGAAATCGCGGAACTCGCGCTGGCGTCATTTCCGCATGCGCCCGTGCCGAACAAGCTGCTGCAGGAACTGCATGCGCTTGCCGAGCGCGCGCAATGGTCGCTGCCGCTGGTGGATGAGGTGGCGGCGGACATCTTCATGGGGCGATTCGGACGCAAGTTCCAGGAGGCGGCGCAATGCGCGGCGGCGCTGCTCGGCGACTGTCTGTACACCCGCTATTTCGACATCGACGCCCGCCAGGTGCTGGCGTTGCCGTTGCCGCGCAAATCACGTGACCAGGACGCCGGCGCCGATGCGTTTGACCGGCTTTGCATCACGCGCGCCGGCGTACAGCCAGGATTCGGCCAGGTGGGCGCCAACGGCATGGTGATCGAGCAGCAGCAGATCCTGACGACGCAGAATCTTGCCGTGCTGGTGAAGGGCGCAGGGCTGGATGACAGGCTGCGTGACCAGTACGGCCGCATGGCGATGGCCGGTTTCGAATGGATCTGCGCGCGCCATCAGATGAAGATCCACGATTGGCATGCGTGTGTGCGGATGACCCGCAACACCGCCTACGCCTGGCGGCAGGTGCTGTTCTTTCTGTCGATGCTGCCGCAGGGGGCGCAGGCCGCGACGATCGCCGCCATGGATGCGCATTTCCGGGCGCAGAGCAGGGCGTTTCGCGATCGCTTCGAACCCGTGATTCGCGGCCTGCACGTGGCGGCAGGCGGCCAGCGGCTGCCGCAGCATGACGCCGGCCCGCAAGGCGCGCGCGTGTTTCGAGGCTGGTTCAACACGCGCCACTGGCTGCTCGACGGCATGCACTGAGCCGCGCGGCGATGCCCGGGGTGACGCTGCAGCGTGCTGCCGCGCCTTCCCCCCCCGGCTTACTTCCGAAACGCCGCAATCGCCTCCGCCGACTTGCCCAGCACGTCGCGCAGCACTTCCTCGGTATGCTCGCCCAGCATCGGTGGCGCGCGGCGGTACACGATGGGAGAATCCGAAAACCGCAGCGGACTGGCCGTCACGGGCGCCACGCCGCCCGCCGGATGCGGCATGTCGCGACGCAGCTGCCGCGCCTGCGCCTGCGGGTGCGCAAACGCCTGAGCGATGTCGTTGATCGGCCCGCATGGCACACCCACTGCTTCCAGCTTGGCAATCCAGTCATCACGCCGGCCTTCGCGCATGATGTCCGTCAGGATGCCGATCAGCTCCACGCGGTTGGTGACGCGCAGCCGGTTCGTGGCAAAGCGCGGATCGTCGCCCAGTTCCGGCACACCGATGGCGCGGCAGTAGGCGCGGTACTGCGATTCGTTGCCCGTGGCGACGATCAGGTGGCCGTCGCTGGCCGCAAACACCTGATAGGGCACCACATTCTGATGCGCGTTGCCGGCGCGCGTGGGCGCCACGCCCGAGTTGAAGTAGTTGGAGTTCTGGTTCGCCAGCAGGGCCACGTGGCTATCCAGCAGCGCAATGTCCAGATGCTGGCCCTGACCGCTGCGATGACGCTCCTGCAGGGCCGCCAGCACCGCTACGGTGGCGTACATGCCGGTCACGATGTCGGTGACCGCCACGCCCGCCTTCTGCGGCCCGCCGCCCGGCAGGTCGTCGCGCTCGCCCGTGATGCTCATCAGCCCGCCCATGCCCTGGATCATGAAGTCGTAGCCGGGCCGCTGCGCAAACGGACCATCCTGGCCGAAGCCGGTGACCGAGCAATAGATGAGGCGCGGGTTGATGGCTTTCAGGCTTTCATAATCCAGCCCGTACTTGGCCAGTCCGCCCACCTTGAAGTTCTCGACCAGAATGTCGCTGACCGCCGCCAGTTCGCGAATCAGCGCCGCGCCTTCGGGCGTGGCCATGTCGGCTTCGACCGAGCGCTTGTTGCGGTTGGCGCTAAGGTAATACGCCGATTCGTTGGTGTCCTGGCCGTCCCCGTCCTTTAAGAAGGGCGGTCCCCAAGCGCGGGTGTCGTCGCCGACGCGCGGGCGTTCGATCTTAATGACGTCGGCGCCCAGGTCGGCCAGGTTCTGCGTGCACCACGGGCCGGCCAGGATGCGCGACAGGTCCAGCACGCGGATGCCGTCAAGCGGAGGCGGGCGCGTCATGATTGCACCGTCGCGGTGCCGTGGCTCATGACCACGATGCCGCGCTCTTTCGCGCGCGCAATGAAGCGGATCTGGCCATCCGGCATGCGCCACATGTCGCACTGCAGCGTCTCGCCCGGATAGACGGGCGCCGAGAACCGCGTATTCAGGCTGGTGAGCCGCGCCGCGTCGTAGTCGCAGAAGGTCTTGACGATGGCATGCGCCGCCACGCCGTACGAGCACAAGCCGTGCAGGATGGGCCGGGGATAACCCGCCTGGCGCGCGACTTCCGGGTCCGCGTGCAGCGGATTGCGGTCGGCGTTCAAGCGATACAGCAGCGCGGCGCTGGACGGAATGCGCAGCTCGCAGCGCAATTCCGGGTCGCCATCGGGCGCGGCGGGCAGGGCTTCGGGGCTGGCATCGCCGTCGCCGAATCCGCCATCCCCGCGGCAGAACGTGCTGGAGCGCAGCGTGGCCAGGCATTGGCCGTCTTCGTCGTGCAGCGTGCGTTCGCTGACGATGATGGCGCCCTTGTCCGCACCCTTGTCGATCACGTGCGTGTTGCGCGTTTTGCCGGTGACGACGCCCGACACCGGCAGCGGCGCGTGCAACGTCAGCCGCTGCTCGCCATGCACCACTTTCACCCAGTCCACCGTCGAGCGCGGGTCGCTCACCCAGAACCCCGGGTAGCCGAGGATCACGCTCATCGTCGGGAACGCGCGCAGGTCCTTTTCGTACACGTAGCGCAGTTGTCCCGCATCTTCCGGATCCTGTCCCAGGCCGATGCCCAGCGCATACAGCATCGTGTCCTTCTGTTCATAACGCTGACGCACATCGTCAAAGCGCCAGTCCTTCACGGTTGCATAGTCCAACGGCATGTGGCGGCCTCAGATGGGATCCCAATCGATCACGTCGGGCGAACGCTCCAACGCGTAGAAGTGCTTGCGCATCGCGGGCGCGGCGATCTCGGCGATGCGCTCCGGCGTCCAGCCTTCGCTGTGATGCACCGTGCGCAGCGGGCGGGGCTGGCTCATCAGCATGATCTCGTTCGCGCGCACGGCAAAGATCTGCGCCGTGATCTCGCTGGCCGCGTCGCTGGCCAGAAACACGGCCATCGGCGCCACCTTGCCGGCCTCCATCTTTTTCAGCTTCTCGACGCGCGCCTTTTCTTCGTCGGTCTCCGCCGGAATGGAGCTCGTCATGCGGCTCCAGGCAAACGGCGCGATGCAGTTGGACCGCACGTTGTAGCGCGCCATGTCCAGCGCAATCGACTTGGACAATGCGACGATGCCCAGTTTGGCGGCTGCATAGTTGGCCTGTCCAAAATTGCCGATCAAGCCCGAGGTGGACGTCATGTGCACGAAGGCGCCCGATTCCTGTTCACGAAAGTAGGGCGCCGCCGCGCGGCTCATGTAGAACGAGCCGTTCAGGTGCACGTCGATCACCTGCCGCCATTCCTCTTCGCTCATCTTGTGGAAAACCCGGTCGCGCAGGTTGCCCGCGTTGTTGATCACGGCGTCCACCCGACCGAATGCATCGATCGCCGTCTGCACGACGCGGCTGGCGCTGTCGTACGCCGCCACGCTGTCGGTGTTGGCGACGGCTTGGCCACCCGCCTCCACGATTTCCTTCACGACCGCCTGCGCGGGGCCGTCCGCGCCGCCTTCGCCCGTGAGCGACACGCCGATGTCGTTCACCACGACCTTCGCGCCCGCCTCGGCCATTGCCAGCGCCACGCTGCGGCCGATGCCACCGCCCGCGCCCGTCACGATCACCACCTTTCCGGATACCAAGCCGCTCATTGCTTCTGACTCCTGTGCTGCGGCGCGCACGCCGTCTGTGGAAAACAGTTCCGCATCAACCCGTCTGGTTCATGGGCATGGCCTCATGGTAGATTCGACCCGGCATTCGAAGAATTCAAAATTAGAAATGCCCCCCTTCTGCGTGGTGGAACATGAGACATGATCTGACGGACCTGCGTTTGTTCTTGAACGTGGGCGAAACACTCAATCTGACCCGTGCTGCGGAACGCACTTTCCTGTCCTTGCCTGCGGCAAGCGCGCGGGTCAAGCACATGGAAGAGGCATTCAAGGCCCGTCTGCTGGTGCGCATGGCCACCGGCGTCGCGCTCACGCCCGCCGGCGAAGTGCTGCTCAAGCACGCCAATGCCGTCTTCCGCCAGCTTGAATGCCTGAATGCCGATCTGCAGCCCTACGCCAGCGGCCTGAAGGGACGGCTGCGCCTGCTGGCCAATACCACCGCCACCAATTCCTTCCTGGCCGATGCGCTGTCCACGTTTCTCGCTGAGAACCCGGACGTCGACGTCGAGCTCGAGGAAAAAATCTCCGGCGACATCGTCATCGCGATCCGCGCGGGCGCCGGCGACCTGGGCCTTGTCGCCGGCAACATCGACGTCGAGGGCCTGGACGTCACGCCGCTGTTCCGCGACGAACTCACCGTAGTCACGTCGCTGGACCATCCGCTGGCCGCGCAGAAGTCCGCGCATTTCGCCGATCTTGTGGACGCCTACCAGTTCGTCGGCATCCACCCGGACAGCGCGATCCAGACCTTCCTCGAAGACATCGCCAGCGGCCTGGGCAAGCGCATCTGCCAACGCGTCCACGTAGGCAGCTTCGAAGCCGTGTGCCGCATGGTCGAGGCCGGCGCAGGCATCGCCGTCGTGCCGCGCGCGTGCGCGGCGCGCTACAGCCGCCCTGATTTCCTGCACGTGTTGAAACTGGATGACCCCTGGGCGCTGCGAGATCGCCTGCTGTGCCGCCAGCGCGGCCGCGACCTGCCCAGTTTTGCCGAGTGCTTCATCGGCCACGTGCAACGCGCCGCACGCGGGCAGTAGGGGGGCTGCGACAGACAGGACGCTTGCAGCCCCAATCGCGCCTGCAACAGATAAGGCGTCCGCCACCCATGGCAGCCCGCGTCGTCGTCGTGCGCTTGCGACGCTGAAACGCCCGCGGTCAATCACCTGAATGCACCGGGTCGGGGTTTGTCCTGATCAGAATGTCCTAGCCCGTGTGCCGTAGCCCGGCCTCACCGCGAGATCGCCGGGCGTGCAGTCCGTCTTTCCGGCAGCGCGAAAGAGGGGCTTTTGCAAATACGTAGCGGCGTCGATCCGCATTCGGCAAATAATAAAAAACAGCGGCGGGCGGCAGCACGCGATGTCCAGCCGTGACCAGAACAAAACTCAGGAGACTGCCGTGATTCATCAAGACCGCCGCCGCGTCCTCGCGGGGCTGGGCGCAGCCTGCGCCGCCGCCATGCTTCCATCCTGGGCCCGCGCCGCCACCTGGCCGGGCCACGCCGTCACCTTCATCGTTCCCTTTCCCGCCGGCGGCCCCGTCGACACCACCGCACGCTTCACCACGCAGCCCCTTGGCCAACTCTGGTCCGTGCCCACCGTCGTCGACAACAAGTCAGGCGCCGGCGGCATCGTCGGCGCCCAGTTCGCCGCGAAAGCAGAGCCCGACGGCTACAACTTCTTCTTCGCCTCCATCCACCACGCAGTCCTTCCCAGCCTGCGCAACAACCTCAGCTACGACATCACCACCGACTTCGTGCCAGTAGGCATGGCCGCGGTATTCCCCATCGTCCTCGTCGTCAACGCAGCGCTGCCCGTCAACACCGTCAGCGAACTCATCGCCTACGCCAAACATAACCCCGGCAAACTGTCCTTCAGTTCCTCCGGCACCGGCGGCGGCACGCACCTGGCCGGCGAACTCTTCAACGCCATGGCCGGCGTGCGCATCCAGCACGTCCCATACCGCGGCAGCGCACCCGCCATGCAAGACCTGCTCGGCGGCCAGGTGCAAGTCATGTTCGCCGACGGCCCCTCCGCCGTCCCCCACCTCAAAGGCGGCAAGATCCGCGCCCTGGGCGTCGGCAACCCCACACGATCCAGCATGGTCCCCGACATCCCCACCATCGCCGAATCCGGCCTGCCCGGCTACGAGGCCTACTCGTGGAGCGGCGTCATGGCGCCTAAAGGCACCCCGCCCGACATCGTCAAGCGCATCAACGCGGACATGGTGAAGGTCCTGTCGAACGACAGCACCGCAAAGGCAATGATCGCCGCCGGCGCGGAACCCAAGCCGGGCTCGCCCGAGGAATTCGGCAAATTCGTGCGCGACGAAATCGCAAAGTGGCGCGACCTGATCAAGACCGCGAACATCAAGCTGGAGTGATCCGGTCGGAATCGTGAAAATCAGCATGAACCGGGCTGGTCGGCACTGCCGACATCACCCGAGGAGTGACCTGATGCGCGCGATTGCGCATCAGGTCACTCGCGCAACCGCGGTGGTGATCAGCGCACTGCGAACCAGTTGCCAGACAAACTGCCGTTCATGCCACAAAACGGCGGCCCAAAGCCCTCATTCTTCACACCGGCAGCCGGCGTCTCAACCGTCACCAGCACCGCACCGCGGCGCTTGAGCGTCAGCGACCACGGCGGTCCATCCTGATAGATCACCGTCAGCGTGTCGCCCGACACAATGCCCCGGCCGCTCAAATCGCAAACCCAGTTCCCGCTATACGGCCGCGCCGAATTCGCCGCCACCAGAAACTCGCCACGCGAATTCTGCGTAACCTCGATCTCGCCCTCGATGTTCCTCCACTTGCCGACAAATCCGTCGGCCGGCTTGGGATTGATCGCTTTCAGAAACTCCAAGCGATATCGCATGGTGTCGGTAAGCGCCTGGAAAGGCGTGCTCTGCACGTAGGGCTCTGCATACGCTCTGTCGCGCACGCCCAGAAAGTACTTCTGATCGGCAACCAACGCCTTGGCCGCCTCGGCATCCAGTTGATCGCGCACGGCTTTGTATTGCTGCGCAATGGCAGCATCCTGATCCCCCAACCGCGAATTGCCGCAAAGAGACTTCTCAACCGGCGTGGAAGCCTTGGCGCAATTGAACGAGGGCGCGGCCACAGCGCTGCCAGCCATCGCCAGCGAAGCCGAAAGGACCAGATATCGAATCATGGTGTGAAGCTCTCCAGAGGATGTACAAGTCCGGCCGCCAACCGGCGCCGCATGACCGCGCAGTTTACCGGTGTTGCCGTCATCTCGGAGAGGGTGTCTGACACCCTGCGAGGACTATCGTGATGCCGGGGGTGTGCCTCAAGGGTGTCAGACACCTGCTACACCAGCGCACATCGCGAGCAAAAACACACCCAGAGTACGAACCCGCCACCGCAAGCGCGAAGCGCCATCCCCGAACGCAAGACACCGCGTAAGCGCCCGGAGGCCGCCCGCGCGGCCAACCGGCCGCGGGCCCCGCAAGACGCTCAAAACCCGCGCAAGCGCAGCCAAGAACCTCAAGAACTCAACCCGTCAAAGCGCCCGCCAAGCTGAAGCCACCCGAGCCCGGTGTGGCGTCGGCCTGGGGCGCGCGGGGCGTGTAGATGCGCCCGAGGGAATCGGAAGGCAGTCGCCGAAGGCGACAACGACGATGACGACGGGGCAGTCCGGAGCGAAGGCTCCGGACCGCAATCGTAGCCCCGCGCGCCCCAGGCCGACGCCGCGCCGGGCGTCAAAAGAACCAACTCAGCCCGACGAACCGCCGGGCGTCAAAAGAACTCAAACCGTTCGCGACACAGCACCAATAGCCCCCAGATACTCCCCCTCCAACTGCGCCACCAGATCAGCAACCCCCAACACCTCCTGCACAGCCCCCACCCCCTGCCCAGCACTCCAAACATCCTTCCAAGCCTTAGGCCGCGAACTCTTATCCATATTCGGAGGCGGCGTCACCCCATTGCTGCCCAACACAACCGGATCCAACCCCGCCGCCAAAATACTGGCCGACAAATAATTCGCCGGCACCCCGGAAAAGTAAGCCGTATAAGTCACATCCCCCGCCTGCGCAGCCAGCACCATCTCCCGATAAGCATCCCCCGCCAACGACTCCCGGGTAGCAATAAACCGAGTCCCCATATAAGCAAAATCGCACCCAAGCACCTGCGCAGCCAAAATATCCTTCCCATGGCTGATGCACCCCGACAACGCCAACGGCCCGTCATAAAACGCCCGTATCTCATTCACCAGCGCAATCGGATTCATCTGCCCCGCATGTCCGCCAGCCCCTGCGGCAACCAGGATCAACCCGTCAACCCCCGCATCCAGCGCCCGCTTCGCATGCCGCACGTTCGTCACATCGTGATAGACCACCCCCCCATAGGCATGCGCCGCCTTCACGACAGCCTCCGGCGCATGCAGAGAAGTAATCAGCAACGGCACCCGCCGTTCCGCACAAATCGCCAAGTCGCCTTGCCACCGCGGATTGCTCGGATGCACGATCAGGTTCACTCCATAAGGCGCCACCTTCTCCCCAGGCGCCGCGAGACGCCGCGCCGCCAGTCCATCTTCGATCCGCGTGATCCACTCGTGCAACTGCTCCTGCGGCCGCGCGTTCAACGACGGAAACGTCCCGATGATCCCCGCCGCGCACTGCGCGACCACCAGTTGCGGCCCCGACACCAGAAACATCGGGGCGCCAATCACAGGCAGGCGGATCTGGTCTCGCAATGCGGACGGGGAATTCATCGTGATGCTCCGGGGAAAATCAATTGGCCTGAATGTTCGCGGTCTGGATCACGTCCGACCACAACGCGTACTCGCGGTCGATCCGCGCCTGCAGCGCCTTCGAATCGCCCGCGTTGATCGTGTACCCGCCTTCCGTCATCGCCTGGCGGAAAGCCGGATCCTTCGACACCTCCGACAGCGCCTGTGTCAGCCGCGCCGTCACCGCATCAGGCAGCTTCTTCGGCCCCACCAGGGCATACCAGCCCACCACCTCGTAATCCTTGATTCCGGCTTCCATCATCGTCGGCACGTCCGGCAGCTCCGGATTGCGCGTCTTCGACGTCACCGCCAGCGCGCGCGCCTTGCCGCTTTTCACGAATGGAATCGCCGTGCTCGTGATGTCGAACATGAACGTCACCTTCCCGCTCACCACGTCCATCATCGCCGGTGAATTCCCCCGATACGGCACGTGCAGCATCGACGCCTGGCTCTGCTTCTTCAGCAATTCAGCCGAAAGATGATTCGACGCCCCGATCCCCGCCGACCCGAACGACACCGCCTCCGGATGCTCCCGCGCATAGGTGACGAGTTCGCCCACATTCTTCGCTGGAATCTGCGGCCCGATCAGCAGCACGTTCGCGTAATCCACCACCAGGCCGATCAGCGAAAAGTCCTTGCGGGGGTCAAACAGCGTGCTGCGCTGGACCAGCGGCGACATCGTCAGCGTCGGGCTGGCGGCAAAGCCCAGCATGTAGCCGTCCGGCGTCGCCTTGGCGGTCGCGTCCGTCGCGATCATGCCGCTCGCGCCCGCCCGGTTCTCCACCACCACGGTCTGTCCCAGCTTGTCGCCGAGATACTTCGCAAAGACACGCGCCGTCGTGTCCACCGGGCCGCCCGGCGCGTAGCCCACCAGCAGGCGGATGGGACGGTCGGGATACGTCTGCGCGGCCGCGGTTTGCGCGCCAGCCAGCGCGGCCACGGCCGAGGCCGCGGCGATCAGGGTCTTGATGTTCACGCTCTTGTCTCCTTGTGCATAGGTGGCCGGTCGTCAGAGCGGAACAGCTGTCCGCGCCTACGCCAGCCTTTCTTTCAGCGGCTGCTTCAGGATCTTGCCGCTGACGGTGGTGGGAATCGTCTCGATGGGAATGATCCGCGCCGGCCGCTTGTACGGCGCAAGCTGGGCGCGCAGGTGCAGCATCAGCAGATTCGTGTCGATCGTCGCGCCCGGCAGCGGCTCGACGAAAGCGATGACCTCTTCGTTGTGATCTTCGGTGTCGCGTCCCACCACGGCCGACAGCCGCACACCGGGAAACGCGTTGATCACCGACTCGACCTCGATCGGGTACACGTTGAAGCCCGACCGGATGATCAGGTCCTTCGACCGCCCCGAGATGAACAGCGCGCCGCTGGCGTCGACAAAGCCGATGTCGCCCGTGTTGAGCCAGCCGCCCGGCAGCAGCGCCTGCGCTGTCTGTTCCGGGTTGCGGTAATACCCCAGCATCACGCCCGGACCGCGGATCAGCAGGTCGCCGCGCGTGCCCGGCGCAGTCGCCGCGTCCGGGCTGCCGATACGCAGTTCCACGCCGTCCACCGCATGCCCCGCCGAGCAATCGTCCCGCGGCGAATCGATGTCCGTGATGAACATCGATCCCGCGTACTCCGTGATGCCGTAGCCGTGGTGCATCGGCACGCCGAAGTAGCGTTCGGCGTCGCGCTTCTGTGTCGGATCCAGCGCCGCGCCGCCCGTGTACAGGTAGCGCAAGGCCGGCGCGCGCAGTTCCGCGCGGGGCGGCGCCACCGCCATCAGGCGGCTGAACATCGTCGGCACGCCCTGCAGGATGCTGACGCCGGGATGCGCCAGCGCCTTGAACACGTCTTCCGGATCGAAGCGGCTGCGCAACACCAGGCTGGCCCCTGCGTGCAGCGTGGCCATCAACACGGTCGCGATGCCAAAGATGTGCGACATCGGCAGCGCCGCGTAACCGATATCGTGCGGCGTCAGCCGGCGTGACGCCGCCGACACCCGCGCAAAGTGGATCAGCCCGCGATGCGGCACCATCACGCCCTTGGGCGCGCCAGTGGTGCCTGACGTGTAGATCACCGTAGCGACCTCGCCGGCCAGCTCGCCGGTTTCAGCGTGCGTCGGCTCGGCCGCGCGCGCGGCAGCGACGCCCGGTCCCCAGACGGCCGCGTCCGCGTCGACCGCGCCCGCCGCGGCGGCATGCGCGGCAGCCGCCGCCGACACGCCGCTCGTGAACAGCACCAGCTCGGGCTGCGCGTGCTGGCGGATGTTGTCGATCTCGCGGCCGGACAGGCGCGCGTTCACGCCCACGGGCCAAGCGCCTGCCACGCCGCACCCGAACAGCGCCGCCAGCATCGCCGTGCAGTTCTCGCCCACCATCATCACGCGATGGCCGGGCTGCACGCCCTGGCCGCGCAGCCATTGCGCCGTGTCCTGCACCCGCTGCCACAACTGGGCGTAGGTCACCGTGCCGCCGCCTTCCTCGTACAGGCAGATGGCGTCGGGCTGCCGGCGCGCCTGCAGCGCCAGGATGTCGTGGATGCGGGGGATGGGTTCTGCGTGAGACATGGGTTGATACGTCAGGATCAAAGAGTTGCCTGGGTGCCCAGGATGGCGGTCGATTGGCTGGACAGGGTACCGCCATTGCCATGCACCAGCGCAAGCTGTGCGTCCGAAACCTGCCGTTCGCCGCATTCGCCGCGAAGCTGGCGCACCGCCTCGATCATGATGAAGACACCATACATGCCGGGATGCACGCAGCACAGCCCGCCGCCGTTGGTGTTGACCGGCAGCCGGCCCCCGGGCGCAATGGCGCCGTCCGCGATGAACTCCTTGCTTTCGCCCTTGGCGCAGAAGCCCAGGTCTTCCAGGAACAGCAACGTGTTGATGGTGAACGCGTCGTAGAGCTCGACGACGTCGATGTCCTTGGGGGCAAGGCCCGCCATCGCGAAAGCCCGGCGGCCGGACTCGGACGCGGCGGTGACCGTCAGGTCTTCCATCGAAGAGATCTGCCGGTTCCACACCGCCGTCGCATTGCCCAGCACATAGACGGGCGGACGCGGCAGATCGCGCGCGCGGTCGGCGCGCACCAGCACGTAGGCGCCCGCGCCGTCGGTGACCAGGCAGCAATCGCGCACGCTCAAGGGGTCGGACACCATGCGCGCCGACAGAATCTGATCCAGCGTGGCCGGCTCGCGCAATTGCGCTTCCGGATTGAGCTGCGCCCACTGGTTGGCCGCCAGCGCCACCCGCGCCAGATCTTCGCGCCGGGTGCCGTACTGATGCATGTGCCGGGCGGCTGCCAGCGCGTACGAGGACAACGGGTTGAGCGGATCGTAGGGAGACTCGTAGGGTTGCGGATCGAACTGCTTGCGCACGCGTCCTACCTCGGCGCGGCTGAGCGTGGACGTGCGCTGCGTGCTGCCGTAGCAGACCAGCACGGCATTGCACTGGCCGGAGGCCAGCGCGTGCAGCGCCGGCATCAGATGCGCCACGAAGCTCGACCCGCCCAGCATGGTGCTGTCGATGAACGTCGGGCGGATGCCCAGGTGTTCGATCACCGGCATGGCCCACATCGGCGCGGCCACACTGGCCGTGCAGATGCCGTCGATGTCGCGCATCGTCAGGCCCGCGTCCGCCACGGCGCGCTGCGCCGCCTGCACCAGGATTTCCATTTCGGTAAAGCCCGTGGCTTGACCGAGGCCTGCATGGCCCACGCCGGCAACCGCCACGGCGCCGCGCAATTCGTTCAGCGTCATGCCGCCTCCTTGTTGGGAACAAAGACGACCAGCCCGCGGCCGTCCTGCTGGATCACCTGCGCGCGCACGCCCATGCCGATGCGAACGGCGTCCGGCGCCACACCGTCGACGCGGCTCATCAGCCGCGCGCCTTCCTGCAGATCGATCAGCGCGACGTTGTAGTCGCCACCCGCCTCGGGCTTGCGCCGCACGACGGTGGTGGAATACACGGTGCCGCGCCCGTCGGGCGCCGCGAAGGAAAGCTTGTCCGCGCCGCAGTGCGGGCAGATCATGCGGGGATAGAACACGGCGCGGTCGCAGCCGCCGCAGCGCTGGATGAGGAAGCGGCCGTCGTCGAGCGCCTGGCGGTATTGCGCCTCGACGCCTTGCGAGACGCCATCCGTCTGATCGGGAGCAGTCATGGTGCGATGGGATTCCAGTGATTGAAGCGTGAAGCTGAACAGCGCCTAGTGTCCGCACTGCCAACGGCTTCGGCCATTCTTCATTGCTGAAGCAGGACTTTTGCCAATCCGTAGTGGACCGCACGCCCTACACGCAACGCGAAGCCCGTCTTCGGGAGAGGCAGATTGTCCGGCCGTACGCGCCGTGGCTAGATACCGGGCAAAGGAGGTGGACCATGAACCTGACCTGGACGCCAGAAGAGCGCCAATTCCGCGAAGCCGTGCGCGCCTTCGCCGCCGAGAAGCTGCCGGAAGACATACGCGCCAAGGTGCTGCGGCACCAGCGGCTGGAACGCGACGACTACGTGCGGTGGCACAACATCCTGGCCGACCAGGGTTGGGGCGCGCCCAACTGGCCGGTCGAGCACGGCGGCACGGGGTGGAACGCCTTGCAGCGCCTGATCTTCGAAGTGGAATGCTTCAAGGCAGGTGCGCCGCGGCTGCTGCCGTTCGGCCTGTCCATGATCGGCCCCGTGCTGATGAAATACGGCAGCGCCGAGCAGAAGGCCCGGTTGCTGCCGCGCATGATCCGTGTGGAGGACTGGTGGTGCCAGGGGTATTCCGAGCCGGGCTCCGGTTCCGACCTGGCGTCGCTGAAGACCCGTGCCGTGCGCGATGGCGACGACTACGTGGTCAACGGCCAGAAGACCTGGACCACGTTGGCGCAATATGCGGACTGGATGTTCTGCCTGGTGCGCACCGATCCCGATGCGCGCGCGCAGCGCGGCATCTCGATGCTGCTGCTGGACATGCGCTCGCCGGGCGTCACGGTGCGGCCCATCCGCACGCTGGACGGCGGCCATGACGTCAACGAGGTCTGGCTGGAAGACGTGCGCGTGCCGGTCGCCAATCTTGTCGGCGAGGAAAACCAGGGCTGGACCTACGCCAAGTACCTGCTCGGCCACGAGCGCACCGGCATCGCGGGCCTCGGCCATTGCCACCGCGAGCTGGGCATCCTGAAAGACATGGCGGCGCGTGCGCAGTCGCGCGGCAGGCCGCTGCTGCAGGACAGCCGGATGCGCGACCGCATCTCGCGTATCGAGGTCGACATCATGGCGCTGGAAATGCTGCTGCTGCGCGTGGCCGCCAGCAACGATGGCACGCCCGGGCCGGAGGCCTCGGTGCTGAAGATCCGTGGGTCCGAGATCCAGCAGGACCTGGCGATGCTGCAGATGGAAGTCGCGGGCCCGGACGCCTGGCCTTATGACCCCGACTGGCTGGTGGCCGGCAACGATTTTCACGGCCCCGGCCCCGAGATGGCTGCCGCCGCCGGCGCCGGCTATGCCGATATGCGCAAGACCTCGATCTATGGCGGCACGACCGAAGTGCAGAAGGGCATCATCGCCCGCCTCGTGCTGGGCGTGTAGGCCCGCCGCGCAACCCCGACAGGAACACGACGCATGGATTTCATCTACACGGAAGAACAGCGCATGCTGGCCGACAGCCTGCGCCGCCTGGTGGACCAGGCATGGACCTTTCCCCAGCGGCGCGCCCGCCAGGCCGCGGGCACGCTGGACCGGCAGGCCTGGAATGCACTGGCAGAACTGGGCGTGCTGGGCCTGACCATTTCGCAGGACCACGGCGGCTTTGGCGAGGTGCCGGCCAGCCTGCTGCCGGTGCATGTCGAGCTGGGGCGCGGGCTGGTGTCCGAGCCGGTCATCCCGAGCGCGGTGATGGGCGCGGCGTTGGCGGACGGCTGCGGCGAGGCGGCACGCGGCCGCTGGCTGCCGGCCATTGCCTCGGGCGAGGCCATCGTCAGCGTGGCGTGGCAGGAGCCCGGCCGGCGATATGCGGCTGATCCGCAGGACTGCCGTGCTGCGCAGACCGCCGAAGGCTGGCGGCTGGACGGCGCCAAGCACCTGGTCTGGCACGGCGCGGCCGCCCATGCGTGGTTCGTCAGCGCGCGCGGTGGCGATGGTCAGACCGTCCTGTTGGCGGTGCCGGCCGATGCGGCCGGCGTGCGCGTGACGGACACGCCCACGCTGGATGGCGCGCGCTGCGCGCGGCTGGACTTCGATGCGGTGACGCTGCCCGCGGAGGCGCTGCTCGCAGAAGGCGCTGCGGCCGACGATGCGCTGGCGCAGGCGTTGCAATGGGGCACGGCGGCGCTGTGCGCGCACGCGGCCGGCGCCATGGAGCGGCTGCTGCAAATCACGGTGGAATACCTGAAGACCCGCAAGCAGTTCGCTCAGCCGTTGGCGTCGTTTCAGGCGCTGCAGCACCGGATGGCCGAGATGCTGGTGGCCAAGGAGCTCGCGCTGTCCATGGCCTATGTGGCGGTGGCGGCGTTGACCGAATCCGACGCGGCGCAGCGGCGCCGCATGATCGCGTCGGCCAAGCTGGAAGCCGCGCGCGCCGGCCGTCTGGTCGCGCAGCTGGCCGTGCAGTTGCACGGCGGCATGGGCATGACGGACGAACTGGAGGTCGGCGATTATTTCAAGCGCCTGACCGTCGTGGATCAATTGATGGGCGATACGGCCGAGCAGCTGGCCGTGCTGGAGGAGTTGGCATGAGCGCGCACGTACCGGCTTTTACTCAGATCCAGTTCACGCTGGACCGCGGTGTGGGCGTCATTACGCTGAACCGTCCCGAGCGCATGAACAGCTTCACCGAGGTCATGCACGGCGAGCTTTCTCGCGCGCTGGACCTGCTGGAAGGGCATGAAAACCTGCGCGGCCTCGTGATCACCGGCGCGGGCCGCGGATTTTGCGCCGGCCAGGACCTGGGCGAACGCAAGCCCGCCGAAGACGGCTCGCGCCGCGATCTGAGCCTCATGCTGGAAAAGTGCTATCACCCGCTCATCAACCGCCTGCGCGCGTTGCCGGTGCCGGTGGTGTGCATCATGAACGGCGTGGCGGCAGGCGCTGGGGCCAGCCTGGTGCTGGCGTGCGACGTGGTGTTTGCGGTGGAATCGGCGCGCTTCGTGCAGGCGTTCAGCAAGATCGGCCTGTTGCCCGATGCGGGCGGAACGTGGTTCCTGCCGCGCCTGGTCGGGTCGGCGCGCGCGATGGGCGCGGCGCTGTTCGGAGAATCGGTGTCGGCCGCGCAGGCGGAGGCCTGGGGTCTGATCTGGCGGGTGGTGCCCGACGCGGCGCTGGCGGAAACGATCCAGCAGGTGACGGACACGCTGGCCGCCGGCCCCACGCGCGCCTATGGCGCCACCAAGGCGGCGTTGCAGGCATCCAGCGGCAACACGCTGGCGCAGCAGTTCGATCTGGAATGCCGCCTGCAGCGCGAGCTGGGCTACACCGACGATTACCTGGAGGGCATGCGCGCCTTCGCGGAAAAGCGGCCCCCGGCGTTCACCGGCACATGACGCGGCGCAACGTCAGGGCGTTTGCGGCGTCTGGATCTGGTCGATGAGTTCGCGCGCGCAGCCGGGCAGGGCGTCGATGTCGCGCACCAGCAGCTTGCGCTCGCGCACCACCCACGGCTCGTCCAGCTCGACAACTTGCAGCTTGGTGTCTGCCCCGTAGCGGCGCGCGGCCGAGTCGGGAATGACGCCGACGCCCACGCCCGCCTGCACCATGCGGCAGATCGAGTCGAAGCTGTAGAGCTGGATGCGCTGCGGCAGGCGCTGGCCGACGCGTTCCAGCTGGTCGCGCAGGAAGGCCACCAGCGTGGAGCCTTCGTGCATGGTGATGAACGGATAGCGCACGGCGTCCACCAGCTTGACCTTGTCCTGGTCCTGCAACGGATGGCCGTTGGGCACCACCAGCACCAGGCGGTCGGTGCTGAAGTGAATGGTCTGCAATTCGGGTGCATCCACCGGTCCCGCGACGATGCCCAGGTCAGTGGTGCCATCCAGCACGCCGCGCACGATGTCGCGCGTCAGGCGTTCCTGCAGATCGACCGTGACGCCCGGATGGCCCGACAGGAATTGCGCCAGGATGTCCGGCATGAATTCCGTGACGGCCGTGGTGTTGGCAAAGATGCGGATGTGGCCGGCGTCGCCGTCGGCCTGTTCCTGGAAGTCGTGTTTCAGGTGATCCACCTGCCGCATGATGACGCGCGCGTGCTGCAGCAGTTTCTGCCCGGCAGGCGTTATTTCCACGCCGCGGCTGTCGCGGTAGAGCAGGCGGGAATTGAGCTGGTTCTCCAGCGCCTTGATTCGCACGCTGACCGCGGCCAGGGACAGATGCGCCCGCTTGGCTGCCTGCGTCAGGCTGGGGGATTCGGCGATGTGGATGAACAGTCGGAGGTCGGCAAGGTCGAAGTGCATGGGCCATATATTACGGCGGCCGGCGCCGGCGCGGATGGCCGATTCAGGCGCAGCAAACCCCGCCTTGAGGAAAAACGAATTCACACGCCCGTCGGCTTGCGGGCATGCTTCAGGCTGTAAAAACACCACCAGAGGAACTCGGCATGACATCTACAGATCCGGCCGCGTGGATCGGCAGCGGCGAACGCAAGGCGGACGCCATGGATCCCGGCCACGCCGCGCGTATCGCCGCCACCCTGGGCGGTCCGGTGCCGGCCGAGGGCGACGACCTGCCGCCGCTGTGGCAATGGGCATTCTTCATCTCCACCGTGGGCATGGACGGGTTGGGGACGGATGGCCACCCGTCGCGCGGCGGTTTCCTGCCGCCCGCGCAGGACCGCAACCGCATGTGGGCGGGCGGCCGGGTGGAATTCCGCCGGCCGCTCAAGGTCGGCGTGCCGGCCGAGCGCGTGTCCACCGTGGCCGAGGTCAAGGAAAAGACCGGCCGCACCGGCTCCCTGCTGTTCGTGACCGTGCAGCATGAATTCCGGCAGTCGGGCGAAGTGGCCATCCTGGAAGAGCAGGACATCGTGTACCGCCAGCCCACGCCGCCCAAGCTCACCGGCAGCGAGCCGGCGCCGCTGGCGCAGTGGCGCGACACGGTCAATCCCACGTCGGTGCTGCTGTTCCGCTATTCGGCCGTCACGTTCAACGGCCATCGCATCCACTACGACCATCCCTATGTCACCGGCGTCGAAGGCTATCCCGGCCTGGTGGTCCACGGCCCGCTCATCGCCACCGAGATGGTCGCCGCCTTTGTGCGCGCGCATCCCAAGGCCCGCCTCACGCATCTTGCCTACCGCGGCTTGCGTCCGCTGATTTCCCCCACGCCCTTCCAGGTCGCCGGCCGCCTGTCCGAGCCGGGCGTCGCCCAACTCTGGGCCGAGCAGGACGGCACGCTGGCCCATCAAGCCGAATTGAGGTTCACCGAATGAACATGCAGGCCTCCCGCCCCCTGGACGGCATCACCGTCGTCAGCCTGGAACACGCCATCGCCGCGCCTTTCTGCACCCGCCAGCTGGCGGACATGGGCGCGCGCGTCATCAAGATCGAACGCCCCGGGACCGGCGACTTCGCCCGCGGCTACGACGAGCGCGTGCGAGGCCTGTCCTCGCACTTCGTCTGGACCAACCGCTCCAAGGAAAGCCTGACGCTGGACCTCAAGCGCGATGAAGCCGGCGGCATCATGGACCGCCTGCTGGAATCGGCCGACGTGCTGGTGCAGAACCTGGCGCCCGGCGCCGCGGCGCGCCTGGGCCTGTCGTTCGAGGCGCTGCACCAGAAATACCCGCGCCTCATCGTCTGCGACATTTCGGGCTACGGCGAGGGCGGTCCTTATCAGGACAAAAAGGCCTACGACCTCCTCATCCAGAGCGAAAGCGGCTTCCTGTCGGTCACCGGCACGAAGGACGATCCGGTCAAGGCCGGGTGTTCCATCGCGGACATCGCCGCGGGCATGTACGCGTATTCGGCCATCCTGAACGCGCTGCTGCTGCGCCAGCGCACGGGGCAGGGCAGCCGGCTGGACGTGTCCATGCTGGAAAGCATGGTCGAGTGGATGGGTTTCCCCATGTACTACGCCTTTGACGGCGCCGCGCCGCCCGTGCGCGCGGGCGCGGCGCATGCCTCCATCTATCCGTACGGGCCGTTCCCGGTGGGCGGCGGATCCACCATCATGCTGGGCCTGCAGAACGAACGCGAATGGCGCGTCTTCTGCGCCCAGGTGCTGCGCCAGGCCGAGCTGGCCGAAGACCCGCGCTTCATCTCCAATTCGCTGCGCACCGCCAACCGCGACGCGCTGCGCGCGCTGATCGTGGCCGCGTTTGCCGACCTGTCCATCGAGCAGGTGACGCAACGCCTGGAAGACGCGCAGATCGCCAATGCGCGCGTCAACGACATGGCCGGCGTGTGGGCGCATCCGCAATTGCAGGCGCGCCAGCGCTGGAGCGAGGTCGATAGCCCCGCCGGCATGTTGCCGGCACTGCTGCCGCCCGCCACCAGCAACGCGTTCACGGCGCACATGGGGCCTGTGCCCGCGGTGGGCCAAAACACCGATGCGGTGCTAGCATCTCTGGGATACGCGCCGGATCAGGTGGCGCAGTTCCATGCCTCGGAGGTTGTGTGACGCATCCCGTCGTTCGTAGCGCCCTGTTTGTGCCGGCCTCGCGGCCCGAACGCATCCCCAAAGCGCTGGCTGCGGGCGCGGACGCCGTCATCGTGGACCTGGAAGACGCTGTGGAGCACTTGGCCAAGGCGTCGGCCCGCGAAGCCCTGTGCGATTTCCTGGGCTTGAATCGCGAGGCCCGGCTCTGGGTGCGCATCAACGACGCCTCCACGTCCTGGCACGACGACGATCTCAAGGCCTGCCGCGGCAGGGCCGGCGTGGCAGGCATCCTGCTGCCCAAGGCCGAAAGCATGATGCAGGTGCGGCACGCAGCCCAGACCGGCTGTCCCGTGATTCCCATTCTTGAAACCGCGCAGGGCATTCTCAATGCCGGCGAGATCGCCGCCACCCCTGGTGTCGCGCGGCTGGCGTTCGGCAGTCTGGATTACGGCCTGGACCTGGGCCTGACGCCCGACACGCCGGGCGCCAAAACCGTGCTGGACCACGCCCGGGTGCAGGTGCTGCTGCATACCCGTGCCGCGGGCCTGGCGCCTGCGTTGGACGGCGTCTTTCCCGGTGTGCAGGATCAGGCCGGGCTGGCCGCGGCAGCCGGCCGTGCGCAGCAGATGGGCTTTGGCGGCATGCTGTGCATCCATCCCACGCAAGTCCCCGTCATCCACGCCGCTTTCGTGCCGGCCCAGCAGGAACTCGACTGGGCGCGGCGCGTCATCGCTGCGCACCGCGACACGGCCGCGGGCACGTTCATGCTGGATGGCAAGATGGTCGACGCACCTGTCATCGCACGGGCGCGGCTGGTGCTGGCGCAGGCGGGCGAATCCGCGCGCGGCTGAATCCCGCGCCGGCGCCTCGTCCAGACCCTGCGCCGAGGCGCCCCGCGCATACAACCTGACAAGGCGGGCCCATGGGCGAGGCGCTTTTCATCGGACATACCTACATCGACGTCACCGTGCTGGCCGACGAATGGCCCACGGGCGACCAGAAAAGCGTGGCGCGAGACTACGCGGTCTCGTTCGGCGGCAATGCGGTGACGGCGGCGTTTGCCTGCGCGCGGCTGGGGTTGCCGCCCGATCTGATCTGCTCGCTGGCGCCAGACTGGCTGGGCCACATGTACTCGGACATGGCGGCCGCGCATGGCGTCACGCTGCACGCGCGCCAGGTGCGGCGCTCCTCGCTGTCGTTCATCATGCCCAACCACGGCAAGCGCGCCATCGTCCGCGCGCGCGACGCGGGCTACCTGAACGACTTCCCCCGGTTGGACATTAGCGGCTATCGCGCCCTGCATCTGGACGGCCATCAGCCCGACGCCGCGCTGCATTACGCGCGCGCCTGCCGCCAGGCCGGCGTGCTGACTTCGCTGGACGGGGGCGGCATGCGCGAGAACACCGACGAACTGCTGCGCCATATCGACGTGGCCGTGTGCGCCGAGCGCATGTGCGAGCAGCTAGGTCTGTCGCCCGAAGGGCTGCTGGATCTGCTGAAGGCGCGCGGCTGCCGCATCGGCGCGGTGACGCTCGGCGAGCGCGGCATGCTGTGGTACGACGAGACGGGGCGCGTCGACATGCTGCCGTCGCTTGATGTGCCGGCTGCGCGCATCATCGACACGTCGGGCGCGGGCGACGTGTTTCACGGCGCGTATGTGTGGTCCTACCTGACACGGCCGGAACAACCGTGGATCGAGCATTTCACGTTTGCGCGGGCGGCCTCCGCGCACAAGATCCAGCATCTGGGGAACGAGGCGGGGCTGCCGGGCGTGGAAGACGTCGAGCGGGCGATGATGGCGTTTACGCCGAAGGCGTGAGGGCTGGCACGCGGCGCGCCATGTGTCGCGCTATGTTTCGCGCTATGTGTCGTGTCACGTGCTGCGTAATGCTCTGCGCAATGTGCCGCGCGATTGCGCGGGCGCGCATTGCGCCGCGCTGCTGATCCTGCGCTCAGGGCGCGATTCGTTCGATCGGCTGATCGTGGATCGCGTCGATCCACGCGTCAAGCGGCTGTCCTTGCACGGACAGGCCGGGCGCAAGATCGCGCAGCGGCAGCAGCACGAAGGCGCGCAGATGCAGGCGGGGATGCGGCAGGATCAGCCGCGCGTCATCCAGCCGCGTATCGCCGTGCAGCAGCAGATCCAGATCGAGGGTGCGGGGGGCATTGCGGTAGGGGCGCAGGCGGCCGTGTTCGTTTTCAAGCGCCTGCAGGACGTCCAGCAATGCCAGCGGCGCGAGGACGGTGTCCACAGCCGCCACGGCGTTGATGAAGTCGGGGCCGGTGGCGTCCACCGGCGCGCTGCGGTAGAACGGCGAGGCCGCTACCCCGGTGATGCCCGGGGTGGCCTGCAACTGCGCCAGGACCTGGCGCAGGGTGGCCGCGCTGTCGCCCAGGTTGGCGCCCAGGCCGACGTAGGCGCGCACGGACGGCTGCGGCATGGGGTTACTCGCCGGCGGGCGCGCTGCGCGGTCCGCTGCGGCGCGGACGGCGGCGCCGGCGCGCGGGAGAGGCCGCGCCCGTGGCCGCATCGGAGGCTTCGCGCGGCTGGCGCGAGATTTCCTCGATCATCTCGGCGCGGGTGTCGTCGTCGGCATTGGCCAGATCCATCCACCACTGCGCCAGCACGCTGTCGAACTCGCCGGCGGCGGCGCGCAGCTGCAGGAAGTCGCAGGCGGCGCGGAAGCGCGGCTGCTCGATCATGCGGTAGATGGTCTTGCCCATGCGGCGCTCGAAACGCGGCTGCATGAACCAGATTTCGCGCATGTCGGACGAGAAGCGGCGCTGGATGGCGAGCTTCTCGGTCTGTTCGTCCAGCACCGAGTCCGCCGCCGTCGACAGCGCGGGGATGGTGTGCTCGCCCTGGGCGCGCAGCTGCTTCCAGCGCACGTCCACCTGCTGCCACAACAGCGCGGCAAAGAGGAAGCTGGGGCTGATGGTCTTGCCGGCGCGCACGCGCGCATCGGTGCGTTCCAGCGCCAGTTCCACGAAGTGTTCGCCGCCGGGTTGCTCAAGCACGACGTCCAGGAGCGGCAAGAGGCCGTTGTGCAGGCCGTCGGCGCGCAGCTGGCGCAGGCAGTCCATGGCATGGCCGCAGGTCAGCAGCTTGAGCATCTCGTCGAACAGGCGCGAGGCCGGCACGTTTTCGATGAGGTCGGCCATCGTGCTGATGGGCTGGCGCGTGGCCGGGTCGATCGTGCCGTTCAGCTTGGCGGCGAAGCGCACCGCGCGCAGCATGCGGACCGGGTCTTCGCGGTAGCGCTTGACGGGGTCGCCGATGATGCGGATCTGGCGCTTCTTCAGGTCGGCCACGCCGTCGTGGTAGTCGATGACTTCCTCGTTGTGCGGGTCGTAGTACAGCGCATTCATGGTGAAGTCGCGGCGCTTGGCGTCTTCTTCCTGCGAACCGAACACGTTGTCGCGCAGGATGCGGCCGTGCTCGTCGGTCTCCTGGTCTTCCGAAGCGGGCGCGCGGAAGGTGGAGGTCTCGATGATTTCCTGGCCGAACACGACGTGCACCAGCTGGAAGCGGCGGCCGATGATGCGCGCGCGGCGGAACAGCGGGCGGATCTGTTCGGGCGTGGCGTTGGTGGCCACGTCGAAGTCCTTGGGCTCCAGTCCGACGATCAGGTCGCGCACCGCGCCGCCGACGATATAGGCTTCGTAGCCGTGCTGGCGCAGCACCTCGCACACCTTGATGGCGTGGCGCGACACGTTGCGGCGATCGATGCCGTGCTTGTCGCGCGCGATGCGCAACGGCCCCTTGGGTGTCGGCGCGAAGAGCCGGCCGACGAATTTTCTTATGGTTTCAGTGATCATTTAGGACTTCGAATCTTCCATGTGGTCGAACAGGTCGATCACTTGCCAGCCGCGTTCCTGCGCAATGGCGCGCAGGGTGGGGCTGGGGTTGGCGGCAATCGGACGGGTCACTTTTTCGAGGAGCGGCACATCATTGACCGAATCGCTATAGAAAAACGATTCGGAGAAATCCGCAAGCCCCAGGCCCATGCCGGCGAGCCAGTCGTTGACGCGCACGACCTTGCCTTCCTTGAAGCTGGGCGTGCCCAGGATGCGGCCGGTGTAGCGGCCGCGCAGGTACTCGGCGTCGGTCGCGACCAGGTGGGGCACGCCGAAGGCGCGGGCGATCGGGGCGGTGACGAAGCTGTTGGTGGCCGTGACGATGGCGCAGAGGTCGCCGGCTTCGAGGTGGCTGTCGACTAGGTCGCGGGCAGCCGGCGTGATGGACGGGCGGATGACTTCGCCCATGAAGGTTTCGTGCCAGGCTGCCAGATCGTATGGCGAATGCGCGGCCAGCAGGCCCAGCATGAATTCGGCGGCCTGTTCGGCCGTGAGTTCGCCGCGGTTGTAGCGGTCCATCAGATCGTCATTCAGACGGCGGGCTTCGACGGGATCGCCCGCGCGGCCTGTGCGCGCCAGATAGTCGGCCCATTGGTAGTCGCTGTCGAGCGGCAGCAAGGTGTGATCCAGGTCGAACAGGGCGAGACGTCGGGTGGTCATGTGCGTTGTGAATCAGGATCTGCGAGCATGGCGCGCAGCAGGGGGAGGGTGATGGGGCGGCCGGTGGCCAATGAATAACGGTCCAGCGCGTCGAGCAACGCGGCAAGCTTGCGGATGTCGCGTTCGTGGTGCGTGAGCATCCAGTTGATGATTTCGGGCGCCAGATGCAGCCCGCGTTCGGCGGCCTGCGCGGACAGCGCGGCCAGCTTGTCGGCGTCGGACAGCGGATCCAGGCGGAACACCAGATCCCAGCCCAGTCGCGTGCGCAGGTCTTCGCGCAGCGGCATCGACAGCGGCGCGCGGTCGCCGGCCAGCGCCAGCGCAAAGGCGCGCTGCGTGGCGGCGGATTCGCGCCACCGGTTGTACAGCGCAAACAGGGCAGCCTGGCGGCTGTCGTCCATGCGGTGCACGTCGTCGACCGCCACGAACTTGGGCATGGGCGATTTGGAATCGGCCTCGGCCAGGCGGCGCAGCATGTTTTCGCCGTTGGCCGGGTCGACGTAGACGGCATCGGGCCGGGCGGTCAGCGCGCGCAAGAGGTGGGTGCGGCCGCAGCCGGCGGCGCCCCAGATGTACAGGGCCCGTCCGGGCTTGAGCGCACGCACGGCCGCCACCGCTTCTCCGTTGGGGCCGGCGATGTAGTTGTTCAGCGATGGCGCTGGCGCGGGGAGAACGTCAAGCAGCAGCTGGCGGTTCATGAGAGTTAGCAATCGGGCTTTTCAGGGGCGCTGGAATAGCCATGTTCAGGGGCGCCGGAAGAGCCATTTTCAAAGGCGCCGGAATAGCCAATTCGGGGCGCCACAAAAAGCCAGGAAAAAAAGCCAAGAAAAATCGGTGATGCAAGGGCCATGTAGAAACTGGCAAAATCAATACCGGCCAACCCTACACTTTAAACCACCTGGGGCGCTGATGTCGCGTCGGAACGCACGGCCTGGCGTGGGTTTGCGCCTTACGCGCCTGTCCGTGCCCGCGTCATCGTAAAATGCAGGGCGTTCCACCAAAATCCCAGCAATTGTTACATACCCCACGGCATTTCTCATGACGAACCAACCTAAAGCCCCCCTGACCTACCGCGACGCCGGTGTCGACATCGACGCAGGCGACGCCCTGGTCGACCGAATCAAACCCCTTGCCGCGCGCACCATGCGTCCCGGGGTGCTGGCCGGTATCGGCGGCTTTGGCGGCCTGTTCGAAGTGCCCAAGACCTACAAGGAGCCGGTGCTGGTTTCCGGCACCGACGGCGTGGGCACCAAGCTGCGCCTCGCGTTCGACTGGAACCGCCACGACACGGTCGGCATCGACCTGGTCGCCATGAGCGTCAACGACATCCTGGTGCAGGGCGCCGAGCCGCTGTTCTTCCTGGACTACTTCGGCTGCGGCAAGCTGTCGGTGGACACGGCGGCGGCGGTGGTGGGCGGCATCGCCAAGGGCTGCGAACTGTCGGGCTGCGCCCTGATCGGCGGCGAAACCGCCGAAATGCCGGGCATGTACCCGGACGGCGAATACGATCTGGCCGGCTTCGCGGTGGGCGCGGTGGAAAAGTCCAAGATCATCGACGGCAAGTCCATCAAGGCGGGTGACGTGGTCCTGGGCCTGGCGTCCAGCGGCGCGCACTCCAACGGCTACTCGCTGCTGCGCAAGATCCTGGAACGCGCCGGCGCCAAGCCGGACGACGATTTCCACGGCCAGAAGATGGTGGACGTGGTCATGGCCCCGACCCGCATCTACGTGAAGCAGGTGCTGGCTGCGCTGGCCAAGCACGGCACCGACATCAAGGGCCTGGCCCACATCACGGGCGGCGGCCTGCTGGACAACGTGCCGCGCATCCTGCAGGACGGTCTGGCCGCCAAGCTGCACCGCGACGCCTGGGAAATGCCCAAGTTGTTCCAGTGGCTGCAGGAGCAGGGCGGCGTCGAAGACACCGAGATGTACCGCGTTTTCAACTGCGGCATCGGCATGGTGCTGGTGGTGGACCCGGCCCAGGCCGACGCCATCGCCGCCACGCTGCGCGAGCAGGGCGAGACGGTCAGCAAGCTGGGCGAGATCGTTCCCCAGGAAGCCGGCATGGCGCAGACCTTCGTGGTGTGATGCCGCGGCGATAGCGCTGAAATGAAATGACCGCCGTGATGGCGGTCATTTTTTTTGTGGCGCGAGCGGTCGCCTGGGCGCCACGCTCTCGAATCAGGAAGTGTTGCCGCCCGTCAGTCCGCCAGCGCCACCGCCACGGCGTCGATCGTCTGCGCGACGGCGTCGGCGGCCAGGCAGTCCACGATCACACGCTCCGGCTGCGCGCGCAGCCAGGTGATCTGACGCTTGGCCAGTTGCCGCGTCGCCGCGATGCCCTGTTCGCGGGCGGTATCCAGGTCGATCTCGCCGTCCAGGTGCGCCCACATCTGCCGGTAGCCCACGCACCGCACGGACGGCAGGCCGGGATGCAGGTCGGCGCGGGCGTGCAGGCCGCGCACCTCGTCAAGGAGGCCTTGCCGCAGCATGGCGTCAAAGCGCTGTTCGATGCGCGCGTGCAGCGCGGCGCGGTCCGAGGGTTCCAGGCTGATGGTCAGATACCGGTTGGCGTCGTCGTCCGGCTTGCGCTCGGCCCGCTGCAGCAGCGCCGACATCGGCTGGCCGGACAACTGGCAGATTTCCAGGGCGCGCTGGATGCGCTGGCTGTCGTTGGGCGCGAGGCGCGCGGCGGTGATGGGGTCCAGCACCGCCAGCTCGGCATGCAGGGCGGGCCAGCCAAGGCGGGCGGCGCGCGCTTCCAGTTCGGCGCGCAGAGCAGGATCGGCCTGCGGTAGATCGTCCAGGCCGTCGCGCAGCGCCTTGTAGTACATCATCGTGCCGCCCGCCAATAGCGGAATGCGGCCGCGCGCACGGATCTCGCTGATCAGGCGCAGCGCGTCGGCGCGGAATTCCGCGGCCGAATACGACTGGGCAGGATCCAGGATGTCCAGCAGATGCTGCGGCACGCGGGCCTGCTCTTCTGCAGACGGCTTGGCGGTGCCGATGTCCATGCCGCGGTAGATCGTGGCCGAATCCACGTTGACGATTTCGAGCGGCCAGCGTTCGGCGAGCGCCAGCGTGGACGCGCTCTTGCCGGCCGCGGTGGGGCCGGCAAGGCAGATGACCGGGAGCGATGCGGGAGATTGGGAAGACGACAAGCTATTGTCCGCGCAGAAAGAGCTTGTCGAGGTCCGACATGGACCACTGCACCCAGGTGGGCCGCCCGTGATTGCACTGGTCGGCCCGTTCCGTGGTTTCCATCTGGCGCAGCAAGCCGTTCATCTCTTCAAGCGTGAGCTTGCGGTTGGCGCGCACGGACCCGTGGCAGGCCATGGTCGAGAGCAGTTCGTTGCGCTGTTCGGTGAGCAGTCGCGACACGCCGACGGCGCCCAGGTCGCGCAGCACCGCGCGGGCCAGGGTTTCGATGTCGCCGCGCGCCAGGATGGCCGGCACCGACCGCACGGCGATGGACGTGGGGCCTGACGGGCGCATCTCGAAACCCAGATCGTTCAACTGTTCTTCGAACTCCTCGACCAGCGCCACGTCCTTTTCCTGCGCGTGAAACACCACGGGCACCAGCAGGTCCTGGCGCGGCAGGCTGCGCGCGTCCAGGGCCTGCTTGAGCTGCTCGTAGACTACGCGCTCATGCGCGGCGTGCATGTCCACCAGCACCATGCCGCGGCGGTTCTGCGCAAGGATGTAGACGCCGTGCAGTTGCGCCACCGCCATGCCCAGCGGGTGTTCTTCGTCGGCCGGTAACGCGGCTGACGCGGGCGCCGGTTCGCGCAGGGGCGCGGTGCGGGCTGCGGTGTCGTCAGTCAGCGGGCGATAAAGCGATTGCCAGTCGGCAGCGGGGATCCCGGCCGGTTCGGCGTGCAGGCGGAAGGGGACCTGGGTGTGCGGGCGCTGGGGGGCGGGCGAGGGGCGCAGGTCGTAGGCGGCGCCGTTGCCGTGGCCGCTCGCGCCAGGGTAAGCGCCGGCATTCGAGCCACCAGCCGCGGCGCCGTTCAAGCCGCCATTGCCGCCAATCGTGCTGCCGTAGCCGCCCTTCACGCCACCGTAGCCCGGGCGCGGAGATTCCGTCGTGGACGGCGTGGCCGGCCGGTAAGCCGGTGCGGCGGAGTCGGTCGAGGCCGCGTCGCCCGCCGGGCGCGCTACGGTTTCAAATTCGGCATCTTCAGCGTGCCCCGCAGGCGCAACGGCCGACGAGCCGCCCATCTGGGCCAGCGTCTGGCTGACCGCGTGCGAGACAAAGCGGTGCACGGCGCCGCTGTCGCGGAAACGGACCTCGTGCTTGGCCGGGTGGACGTTCACGTCCACGGCGGCGGGGTCGATGTCCAGGAACAGCACGTACGCGGGCTGACGGTCGCCGTGCAGCACGTCGGCATAGGCCGAGCGCAGCGCGTGGCTGACGGTGCGGTCCCGCACGTAGCGGCCGTTCACGTAGAGGTATTGGCGGTCGGCGCGGGCGCGGGCGGCGGTCGGCCGGGTAATCATGCCGGCCAGACTGACCGTGCCGACCGAATGCGACAGCAGCAGGCCGTGCTCGGCGAATTCGGCGCCCAGCACGTCGCGGATGCGCTGCGGCGGATCAGCCGGCAGCCACTGGCGCTGCGCGCGGTCGTGGTGGAACAGGCGGAAGGCGATCTGCGGATGCGCCAGCGCGATGCGCTCCATGGCGTCGACGCAATGGCCGAATTCGGTAGCTTCGGAGCGCAGGAACTTGCGGCGGGCCGGCACGGCGTCGAACAGCTGGCGCACGTCGACCGTGGTGCCGGGCGGGCCGGACGCGGGGCCGACCTGCATGCTGCCCGCGTCGATCTGCCAGGCGTGATCGCCGTCGCGGGTGCGGGAAATGATGGACACCTGGGCCACGGACGCAATGGACGCCAGCGCTTCGCCGCGAAACCCCATGGAAGCGACCGATTCCAGCTCGTTCAGCGAGCGGATCTTGCTGGTGGCGTGGCGGGCCAGCGCCAGGGGCAGTTCCTCGGGCGGAATGCCGCCGCCATCGTCCGTGACGGCGATACGCCGGATGCCGCCGCCTTCGAGGCGGACCTCGATGGCGCGCCCGCCCGCGTCGATGGCGTTTTCAAGGATTTCCTTGAGCACGGACGCGGGGCGCTCGATGACCTCGCCAGCGGCGATCTGGCTGATCAGCAGGTCGGGAAGCGCAAGGATGGAACGACGTTCGGTCATGAGGCCCAGATCTTATGTAGCAGTGCGGACGATTTTAGCGTCATGCCCCGGTCGGCTATAGTCGCTGACAAATTCCACTCGGATATCAGGGCCGCTTCAATGCTTGAGTTTTTCAATATGGTGCTTCACATCGACCAGACGCTTGGCCTTTGGGTCGAGCAGTACGGCGTGTGGGTGTACCTGGTGCTGTTTCTCATCGTCTTTGCGGAGACGGGGCTGGTCGTGCTGCCCTTCCTGCCGGGCGACTCGCTGCTGTTCATTGCCGGGGCCTTCGGCGCGACAGGGCATATCGACCCCGTTTTGATGTCGGTGTTGCTCATCGTCGCCGCCGTGACCGGCAACTCGCTGAATTACGCCATCGGCCGTTACATCGGGCCGCGGGTGTTCTCGATGAACCTGCGCTTTCTGGACCGGGGCGCGCTGATGCGCACGCACGCGTTCTACGAAAAGCACGGCGGCAAGACGATCGTGATGTCGCGCTTCATTCCGGTGGTGCGCACCTTCGCGCCCTTCGTGGCGGGCGTGGCCGAGATGTCGATGGCGCGCTTCCAGCTGTTCAACATCATGGGCGCGCTGTTGTGGGTGATCAGCCTGGTGGCGGCGGGTTACTTCTTTGGCAACATCCCGATCATCCGCGATCATCTGAACACCATCGTGCTGGTGGGCCTGGCGGCGGCGGTCGTGCCGGTAGTGGGGGCCGGTGTCCTCAAGCTGGTGCGCGCGCGCCGCACGCAATAGCGTCCGCGCTGCGCAAACAAAAAGGCTATGCGCCGGAAGGTGCATAGCCTTTTTTTCGTGGCCCCTGAAATGGGGCCGAGCGCGGGGCCGAATCCCGGCTAGCTCAGATCGCCCAAACGGGCCAGCGGCGGATTGGCCGTGAAGTAGCGCTGGATGCCGGTCATCATGGCCTGCGCCAGCTTGTCCTGGTGCGAGGAGCTGCGCAGCAGCGCTTCTTCTTGCGGATTGCTGATGAAGGCGGTTTCGACCAGCACCGACGGGATGTCCGGCGCCTTCAGCACGGCAAAGCCGGCCTGCTCGACGCTGTTCTTGTGCAGGCGGTTGATCTTCTTGATCTCGTCCAGGAAGGCGTTGCCAACCTTGAGCGAGTCATTGATCTGGGCCGTGGTGGACAGGTCCAGCAGCACTTTCGCGACTTGGCGATCGTGGCTGCCCAGGTTGACTCCGCCGATCAGGTCGGCCGCGTTTTCCTTGTCGGCCATCCAACGGGCCTGCGCGCTGGTGGCGCCGCGCTGGGACAGCGCAAACACCGACGAGCCGTTGGCCGAGGGCTTGACCCAGGCGTCCGCGTGGATCGAGATGAACAGGTCCGCATGCACGCGGCGCGCCTTTTGCACGCGCACGTGCAGGGGCACGAAGTAATCGTCGTCGCGCGTCAGGTAGGCGCGCATGTAGGGTTGGCTGTCGATCAGCGCCTTCAGGCGCCGCGCAATGCGCAGGACCACGTCTTTTTCGCGCAGCCCGGATTTGCCGATGGCGCCCGGGTCTTCGCCGCCGTGCCCGGGATCCAGCGCGATGGTCAGCATGCGCGGCTTGCCGCGGCTGGCGGTGGCGGGGGGCTTGGGCGGGGTGGGCAGGGCGGGCGCCGGCTGCTGGCCGCGCACGCGCGGCGGCTCGGGCGGATCCGCGCGGGTCACCGGGTTGCGCTGGATGTCTTCAAGGATGCGCGCCAGCGGATCGTCCACGTCGGGACCGCTGGATTTGTTCAGGATCGCGATCAGCGGATCCTGCGCGATCTTGGGATACAGGTCGAGCACCAGGCGGTACTGGTAATCGGCCACCGGCTTGAGCGTGAACACCTGCGGCGCCACGGGCTGCTTCAGGTCGAACACCAGCCGCACCACGTTCGGACGGTTCTGCGCCACGCGCAGGCTCTGGATGTAGGGGTCGTCGGGCCGGACCTTTGAAACCAGGTCGTTTAGTGCCGCGCTGAGGGTCAGTCCCTCGATATCGACCACCAGGCGGTGGGGATTTTCAAGGGTGAATTGTTCGGCCTTGAGTTCGCTGTCGAGTTCCAGCGTGACCCGGGTGTATTCGTCTGCCGGCCAGGTCCGGACAGCCAGGATCGTTGCAGCCTGCGCCAGCCTTGGCACGACCGGCAGGACGAGCAGGGTGGCGGCGACGCTGATCAGGCGTCGGCGGGTGGCGCCTGCCGAGGGGAGGGCGCCGTCAGGGGCGGGGGGACAATCGCGTTCAACCATGTTTGTCCTCGAGCGGTGTACGCGGTCAGGCTGGCGTCACGTCCGTCGCCTGCATAGTCCAGGCAGATCAGCAGGTCGGGCGGGGGCAAAAGACCCTCCGCCCGCTCCGGCCATTCGATCAAAACGACTGCTTCGTCACGCAGTAAATCCCGGAATCCTGCGTCCAACCATTCGCGCGAATCACTAAATCTATAAAAATCAAGGTGATAGAAGTATAAGTTAGAAACTTTATAGGATTCAAGCAGCGCGTAGCTTGGACTCTTGATTCGGCCTGTGATGCCGCTTTCCCGCAACAATGCCCTGGAGAAGGCCGTCTTTCCTGCTCCGAGGTCCCCTCGAAGGTGAATACATGCGCCTGGCAGGCCGGTTTTGGCGCCGGTGACCATCGGGGCGAGCTGGCGCGCCAGCGCCTCGGTGGCGGCTTCGTCGGGCAGGTGCAGGGTCAGGGTGGCAAGGGAGGCGGACATGGCGCGGGAGCAGTGGTAAAAAACGAGGATCGGAGCACAGATGGGAGCAATTATAGGAATGCGGGTTTCTGCTAACCTATAACGATTGCTATTCTCAATAATGTCGCGACTTTGCGGCTTTTTGCCGCACGCGACTGACGCCGCCACGGAGTTGTACGCGCCATGAAGACCCGCATCGAAAAAGACACCTTTGGCCCCATCGAGGTGCCGGAAGACCACCTGTGGGGGGCGCAGACGCAGCGCTCCCTGCATTTCTTCGCGATTTCCACCGAGAAGATGCCGGAGCCGCTGGTCAATGCGATGGCAAGGCTCAAGCGCGCGGCGGCTAAGGTCAATGCCGACCTGGGCGAGCTGGACCCCAAGATCGCCGACGCGATCATGCGTGCCGCTGATGAAGTCGTCGCGGGCAAGTGGCCCAACGAGTTTCCGCTGTCCGTCTGGCAGACCGGTTCGGGCACGCAAAGCAACATGAACATGAACGAGGTGCTGGCCAACCGCGCCTCGGAATTGCTGGGCGGCGCGCGCGGCGAAGAGCGCAAGGTGCACCCGAACGACCACGTCAACCGCGGACAATCGTCGAACGACACCTTCCCGACCGCGATGCACGTGGCGGCCGCCGTGGAAGTCGAACACCGCCTGCTGCCGTCGCTGAAGGCCCTGCGCGCCACGCTGGCGGCCAAGAGCGCCAAGTTCTACGACATCGTCAAGATCGGCCGCACCCACCTGCAGGACGCCACGCCGCTGACGCTGGGCCAGGAACTGTCCGGCTACGTGGCGCAGTTGGATCTGGCCGAACAGCAGATCCGCGCCACGCTGCCCGGGCTGCACCAACTGGCCATCGGCGGCACGGCAGTGGGCACCGGCCTGAACGCCCATCCGCAATTCGGCCCCAAGGTGTCGGCCGAACTGGCCCACGCCACCGGCACGGCGTTTGTCTCGGCGCCCAACAAATTCCAGGCGCTGGCGTCGCACGAAGCGCTGCTGTTCGCGCACGGCGCGCTGAAGTCGCTGGCGGCGGGCCTCATGAAGATCGCCAATGACGTGCGCTGGCTGTCGAGCGGTCCGCGTTCGGGCCTGGGCGAGATCAGCATCCCCGAGAACGAGCCGGGCAGCTCGATCATGCCGGGCAAGGTCAATCCGACGCAGTGCGAAGCCATCACGATGCTGGCCGCTCAGGTCATGGGCAACGACGTGGCGATCAACATCGGCGGCGCCAGCGGCAATTTCGAGCTGAACGTCTACAAGCCGCTGGTGATCCACAACTTCCTGCAATCGGTGCGTCTGCTCACGGACGGCATGGCCAGCTTCGACCAGCATTGCGCCGCGGGCATCGAGCCCAACCACGAGCGCATCGCGGAACTGGTGGACCGTTCGCTGATGCTGGTGACCGCGCTGAATCCGCACATCGGCTACGACAAGGCCGCGCAGATCGCCAAGAAGGCGCACAAGGAAGGCCTGTCGCTGAAGGAATCGGCGCTGGCGCTGGGCTTTGTGACCGAAGCGCAGTTTGCCGAATGGGTTGTGCCGGGCTCGATGACGAACGCGCACAAGCCGTCGTAAACGTCACAAGCCGGCCCGCGCCGCCAGTCCCATGAAAATGGCCGCCCCGCAAAGGGCGGCCATTTTTCTTGTGAGCGGGCTAGCCGCCCGCCACGAGCAGCCACAACGGGATCGTGACCGCTGAAAACAACGTGCCCAGCGAGATCAGCACGGCGACCATGCGGCCGTCGCCGCCCATGCGCATCGCCAGCACATACGCCGCGGATGCCGTGGGCAGCGCCGCGAACAGCAGCAACATGCGCGCTTCGAGCGGGGGCAGGTCGAGCAGGTGCGCCACCAGCAGCGCCACCGCGGGCAGCGCGACAAGCTTGACCGTCAGCATCCAAGCGATCAGAGACCCATAACCCTTGCCGCCTTCCCAGGCCAGGCTGGCGCCCACGCAGATGATGCCCAGCGCAAGCGCCGCCGCGCCCAAGCGCGCGAACACCGTGTCGACGGGGCCGGGAAGCTGCAGTCCCGCCAGATTGCAGGCCAGGCCGAGCAGCGTGGAAATCACCAGCGGATTGCGCGCGAGTTCGCGCAGCAGGTTGCCGCCGCTGTGGCGCGCCAGGCCATAGACGGCGGCGACGTTGGCCATGGGCACTGCGAAGCCGACGATCAGCGCCATGACGGTCTGGCCCGGCGCGCCCGCCAGGCTGGCCGACAGCGCCAGGCCAATGTAGGTGTTGAAGCGGTACCCGCATTGCGCGGCGGAGGCGAGACCCAGCGACGAGGGGCGCAGCGCGAGGCCCGCCAGCCACGCCATCGCGACGCCGGCGGCAATGACCGACGCGGTGGCCTGCAGCAGCAGCGCCGCGTTGCCCGCCGTGATGGGTGTGCGCAGGATCGATTGGAACAGCAGCGCGGGGAACAGCACGAAGTAGACGAGACGTTCCGTGCCGGCGAAGAACTCGCGTGAGAAACCCAGTTTGTGACGTAGCGCCCAACCCAGCGCGACCAGCATGAAATCGGGGAGAACCAGGAGTGCAACAGACATGAGGGAGTGGTTTTTCGTCTGGCGCCGGGCGGCGTCGGGCGCGCTATGCGGGTGTAAGCATTTGCTGCTATTCTCCGTCATTCTGGCGGGCGCGTGTGCCACAAGCAACCTATAAATGCGGCGTAGACACGCTGCGCACAAGCAATGCGCCCGCACCGTTATCTGCTGGTCCGTCTACAGGCGGGCACAACACACAACGGTCCGTCTACACACGGGCTCGCAATCTTGGAGGAAACACAACTATGAATAAGGTCCGCTCCCTGGCAGTGGCCATCGCCCTTGCTACCGGTGCTGCCGGCACGTTGGGCGTTTCGGTCGCGCACGCCGCAGACAAGTACCCCAGCAAGGCCATCCGCGTGATCGTTCCGTTCGCGCCTGGCGGTTCCACGGACATCATTGCGCGCCTCGTGACGCAGCGCATGAGCCAGGAACTCGGCCAGCCGATGGTCGTTGAAAACAAGGGCGGCGCCGGCGGCGCCATCGGTGCGGCCGAAGCCGCGCGCGCACCGGCCGACGGCTACACGCTGTCCATCGCCACCGTCTCCACGATGGCTGTGAACCCCGCCTGCCGTCCGAAGGACCTGCCGTACGATCCGATCAAGGACTTCCAGCCGGTCACCAACTTCGCCAACACCGCCAACGTCGTGGCCGTGAACCCCAAGTTCCCCGCCAAGGACTTCAAGGGCTTCATCGAAGAGCTGAAGAAGAACCCGGGCAAGTATTCGTACGGCAGCTCGGGCACCTGCGGCGTGCTGCACCTGATGGGCGAATCGTTCAAGATGGCCACCGGCACCGACATCGTGCACGTGCCCTACAAGGGTTCGGGCCCGGCGCTGGCTGACGCCGTCGGCGGCCAGATCGAAATCCTGTTCGACAACCTGCCGTCCTCGATGCCGCAGATCCAGGCCGGCAAGCTGAACGCCATGGCCATCGCCTGGCCCGAGCAGATCGGCACGATGAAGGGCGTGCCGACCTTCAAGGACGCCGGCTTCCCGGTGCTGAACCAGCCCGTCTGGTATGGCCTGCTGGCGCCCAAGGGCACGCCGATGGAAGTCGTGAACAAGCTGCGTGACGCCGCCGTCGTGGCCCTGAAGGACCCGAAGGTCATCAAGGCGCTGGACGAGCAAGGCTCGGCGCCGTCGGGCAACACGCCGGAAGAGTTCGCCAAGGAAATCCAGGAACAGTTCAACTGGGCCCAGGACGTCGTGAAGAAGCAGAACATCAAGCTGGACTGATGCTGCGCGGGGCGGCCTGGGTTGCCCCAATCGACACCGCAACGGGCGCCTTCGGGCGCCCGTTGTGCGTTTTGCTTTGTGCGTTGTGCTTTGCCGGCCGCGCGCGGTTGGTCAGACGGGCGCGTCCAGCCCTTCGAGCAGCGCGGCGCACGCCGTGCGCAGACGTTCGATCAGGTCTCGGTGCAACGCCGACAGCGGATCCTGGTTGCGCGTCATGATGCTGATCGGCACGCGCAGCGCCGGTTCCAGACGGCGCAGGGTCATGCCGGGACGCAGCATGGCGCGCGCGGTGATGGCGTCGACAATGGCGTCGCCGCAGCCTGCATCGACCAGCGCGCAGGCCACGTAATGGGTCTGCACCTGGATGGCGACCTGCGGCGCCAGGCCCTGCGCGTCCAGCGCCAGTTGCAGCAGGGCGCCCGATGCGTCGCCTGCGTCCAGCACGATGAGCGTGTCGCCGGATGCTGTGGCGTCCGCGGTTTCAGACAATTCCGACAGTCTTAGCGGCCCATTCCCGGGCTTGCGGCTCAGGTGCACGAGTTCCGTGTGCCCCAGCCCCATGCGCGTCAGGCCGGGATAATCGTTCGTGTCGAACGTGATCGCCAGATCGAGCTCCCGCGTCAGCAGCCCTTGCACGAGTTCGGCGCTGTGGTGCGTGTGGATGTCGAAGGTGATGCCGGGTTGCGCGTTGCGGCTGTCGCGCACCACGCCGGGCAACAGGCCAAGTCCAAGCGCGGGCGCGCAGCCCAGGCGTAGATGGCCGTGAGGCCGGTCGCGCAGGTTGGTCGCCAGCCTGCGCACGCTGTTCAGGTCCTGGCTCAGGCGCGCGATCTCGGGGGTGAGGATCTCGGCCTCGCGCGTGGCGACCAGCCGGCCCTTCACGCGGTCGAACAGCTTGAAGCCCAGCTGGCTTTCGGCATGCGCCAGCAGTTTGCTCGCGGCAGGCTGGGAAATGTGCAGCGCGGCGGCGGCTTCGGTCAGGGATCCGGTGCGGCGGATCGCTTCGAATATCTCGATGTGGCGCAGGCGCATGGCGCGGAAAGGGGGGGGTGATCCGAAACCGCGATTCTAAGCCGGATGGCGCGCCGCGCGCCGTGTACCGCGCGCCGCCCTTTGACTATCATGGACGCCAGCCGGATGTCCGGCGACCACCGGAGCCATCCATGCGCCTACGCCGCCACGCCGCCCTGCTGCTCGCCGCCGCGATAACCGGCCTGCCATTTGTTTCCGCCAGCTGGGCGCGCACGCCGCCCGCGGCCGAAGACATCAATCCCGAGGCCGCCAGCGGCGTCCAGGCGCGCCAGCTGGTGCGCGCGCCGCATTTCATGATGGTGTCGGCCAACCCGCTGGCCAGCCGCGCGGGCGAAGCGATGCTGCGGCGCGGCGGCAGCGTGGTGGACGCCGCCATTGCCACGCAGCTCGTGCTGAATCTGGTCGAGCCGCAATCGTCGGGCATCGGCGGGGGCGCGTTCATGGTGCTGTACTCCGCGGCGGACGGCCAGATCCGCACCATCGACAGCCGCGAGACCGCGCCCGCGGCCGCGCGGCCTGATCGTTTCCTGGATGCCGAGGGCAAACCGCTGCCTTTTGCGCAGGCCGTCAACAACGGCATGTCGGTGGCGGTGCCCGGCCTGTTGCGCGGTCTGGAACTGGCGCACAAGACGCACGGCAAGCTGCCCTGGGCCGACCTGTTCCAGCCGGCCATTGAATTGGCGGAAGCGGGCTTTGCGGTGTCGCCGCGCCTGCATTCGCTGCTGGCCGGCAACAAGGCGCTGCCGCAGCAGGCTGCGGCGGCCGCGTATTTCTATGCGCCGGACGGGACGCCCTGGCCCGTGGGCCACGTGCTGAAGAACCCGGAATTTGCACGCACGCTGCGCGCGGTGGCAACGCAAGGCGCCGACGCGTTCTACCAAGGAGATATCGCGCGCGACATCGTGGCCGCGGTGCAGAAGCATGAGAAGCCGGGCGACCTTACCCTTGCGGATCTTGCAGACTATCGCGCCAAGACGCGCGATCCCGTGTGCGGCGCGTACCGCGGCTACCAGCTCTGCGGCATGGGTCCGCCCAGCAGCGGTCCCATCGCCGTCCTGCAGATGCTGGGCGAGCTGGAGCAGTTTCCGCTGAGCCGCTACGCGCCGGGCACGGCGCAGGCGGTGCATTATTTTTCGGAAGCCGGCCGGCTGGCCTTCGCCGACCGCGATTTCTACGTGGCCGACCCGGACTTCGTGCGCGTCCCGGTACGCGGCTTGCTGGACCCCGCCTACCTGCGCGCGCGCGGCGCGCTGATCCAGCCGGATCGCAGCATGAAGGTCGCGCTGCCCGGTGACCCCGAAGGCAAGCTGCTGTCGCTGGGCAAGGACAACGCGCTGGAACTGCCGTCCACCAGCCACCTCGTGGCCGTCGACGCGCAAGGCAACGCGCTCACCATGACGACGACCATCGAAAGCGAATTCGGCAGCAAGATCTTCGTGCGGGGCTTTCTGCTGAACAACGAGATGACCGATTTTTCGTCGTCGTTCAAGGACCCCGAAGGCCGGCTCGTCGCCAACCGCATCGAGCCGGGCAAGCGCCCGCGCAGCTCGATGGCGCCGATGATGGTGCTACGCGATGGCAAGCCTTACGTGCTGGTGGGCTCGCCGGGCGGCAGCGCAATCATCAACTACGTCGCCAAGACGCTCGTGGGCGTGCTGGACTGGAATCTCGATATTCAGTCGGCAATCGACCTGCCCAACTTCGGCAGCCGCAACAAGGAAACCGAACTGGAGAAGGGCACGGCGCTGGAAGCATTGGCGCCGGAACTGGAGCGCATGGGGCACCCGGTGCGCATCACCGAGTTTCCCAGCGGCATCCACGGCATCGTCATCGACGCGAAGGGCCTGCAAGGCGGCGCGGACCCGCGCCGCGAAGGGCTGGCGGTGGGCGGCTGACGCCGCGCTGCGGCGCCAGGCCCGGCGGGGGCGTCCTCGCTGAGACGCCGCGGCCAATACGTGAGTCTGAGGCGCCCAGCTGAGGGCGCCTCAGCCGTGGCGCCACGCATCACTCCAGCGCCGAGGGATCCAGCTCCATCTTGGCCTCGCGGCGCCGCGCCAGCCAGGTGACGAACCACATCACCACGCCCAGCAGCAGCAGCCAGCCAGCGACCTGATACTGGATCACGTCACGGCCCGTCAGCGGCGTAACCAGGAACAGGCAGGCGGCGGCGCCCAGCCACGGGACGATGCGGTTGATGGAAAAGTGCTTGTGCTTGACCTTGTCACGCCGCAGCACCAGCACCGCGACGTTCACGAACGCGAACACGCCCAGCAGCAGCAACGCGGTGGTGCCGCCCAGCGCGCGGATCGCCTGCGAGTCGGTCAGCGAGACCAGGATGATGAGGCCGAAGGCCAGCGCCGTCGTGAACAGGATGGCCGTCCACGGCGTCTGGTTCTTGCGGTGCACGTGCGCCAGGAACGACGGCAGCACGCCCTGGCGCGACATGCCGTACAACAGGCGGCTGGCCATCATCATGTTGATCAGCGCCGAGTTCGCCACGGCGAACATCGAGATGATCGGCATGATGTACTCCACGGGCAGATCCGGCGCGGCGCGCTTGACCACCAGCACCAGCGGCGTGCTGCTCTTGGCCAGTTCGCCCACCGGCACCAGCGCAACGGCGCAGATGGACACCAGCACATAGATGAGTGCCGTGATGCCCAGGCCGGTCAGCATGACCCTCGGGAAGATGCGGCTGGGATCGTGCGTTTCCTCGGCCATGTTGACCGAATCCTCGAAGCCGACCATGGCGAAGAACGCGAGCGCGGTGGCCGAGGTCACGGCCAGGAACACGCTCTTGTCCTCGGGCGTGTCGAACGCGACGACGCGCGAGAAGTCCGCCTGGCCGCCGGAGATGGCGTAAAAGCCCAGCAGGATGACCATCAGCAGACCCGACAGCTCGATCAGCGTAAGCACGACGTTGGCCCGGACGCTTTCAGTCGCGCCACGAAAGTTGACCAGCATGACCAGCGTCATGAAGCCCAGCGCGCCAAGCGTGATCCAGTGCTTTTCGGCCTCGATGCCCATCGCGGCGAACAGGTTGGCGGCGAAGGCCTGCGAGGCGGTGGCGGCCGACGTCAGGCCGGAACACATGACGGTGAAGCAGACGATGAACGTCAGGAAGTGCACGCCGAACGCCTTGTGGACGTAGAGCGCGGCGCCGGCGGCGCGCGGGTACTTGGTGACCAATTCAAGGTAGGACAGCGCGGTCAGCAGGGCCACCCCGAAGGCGACCAGGAACGGCAGCCAGGCCGCGCCGCCGACTTCAGCGGCCACTTGCCCTGTCAGTGCGTAGACGCCGGTGCCCAGGATGTCGCCAACAATGAATAGCAGGAGCAGCTTCGGGCCCATCACCCGTTTCAGCTGGCCGTGGTCTTGTGAGTCTGTCGTGGCCATAGTCTTTTATTTCCTCTTATGTGGCTCGCCTTTTTATGTGGCTCGGGAAAGCGTGCAGATGCGACGCAAAATGCAAAAAAAGTCTACGGCGGCAATAGGGCGGTGTGCTGAAACCAAATGTCTAAGTTGTTGCGCGCGGGGATAGCGGCCCATTTCGGACGGTGTCTGACACCTGGCCAAGCGGAAACGCTGCAGCAAAAAAAACCCGGCGGGCGCCGGGCGGGGTCATCGATGCGGGATCAGTCCTGCCCGGCTGGCGGCGCCAGGTCTGGCGGCAGCTTGCGCAGCGTGGCGGGCGTTCGCGACAGCTTGATGGGCGAGCCCACGCCTTTGTAATCGCCCTGTTCCAGCACCATGCCGCGATGCCGCGTATGCGGATGCGCGAGCGCCTGATCGACCGTCTGCACGGCGGCGGCAGGCACGCCGGCGCGCAGCAGTTGGTCGGCAAGCGCGGCGGCTTCGTGGCGGGCAAGCAGCGCAGAGAGATCGTCGCGCAGCGCCTGGCGATGGCGCAGGCGGTCTGCATTCGTGGCGTAGCGCGCATCCGCCGACAGCGCCGGCGCATCGAGCGTCTGCGCCAGCATCGCAAACTGGCGGTTGTTGCCCACGGCCAGAAAGATCGGCCCGCTTGCGGTTGGCAAGGTTTCGTACGGCGCGATGTTCGGGTGCGCGTTGCCGCTGCGCTGCGGCACCTTGCCGCTGTAGAAGTAATTCGGCGCATGCGGGTGCAGCAGCGACAGCGCGCAGTCATACAGCGTGATGTCCAGGAACTGCCCCAGCCCGCTGCGCGTGCGCTCGTTGAGCGCCAGCAGGATCGCCACCGCTGCGTTCAGCCCCGTCACCATGTCCACCACCGGCAGGCCCACGCGCGTCGCTTCGCCGTCCGCATCGCCGTTTACGCTCATCAGCCCGCACATCGCCTGCGCGCACGCGTCGTAGCCGGGCAAGCCGCCCAGCGGGCCGTCCGAGCCGAACCCGCTGACGCGGCAATGGATCAGCGCGGGGAAGGCCGCCTTCAGGTCTTCATAGCCCAGGCCCCACTTTTCCAACGTGCCGGGCTTGAAGTTCTCGACCAGCACGTCGGCGTCAGCCAGCAGGTGGCGCAGCAGTTCCTGCCCGGCGGGCTGCGACAGGTCCAGCGTCATGCCGTCTTTGTTGCGGTTCACGCCGACAAAGTACGAGGCCGTCTCGCCCAGAAAGGGCGGGCCCCAGCCGCGCGTCTCGTCGCCGCCGGGCGGCTCGATCTTCAGCACGTCGGCGCCGTGGTCGGCCAGGATCTGCGTGCAGTACGGACCGCCCAGCACGCGTGACAGATCGATCACCTTGCAGCCCGCAAGGGCGCCGGCATTGGGTAGGGTGTGAGCCATGGAATTCTTCGCGTCAGTCGATGGAAACGTTGGCGCTCTGGATCAGCTCGCGCCACTTGGGGACTTCGGTGGTGATGAAGGTGGACAGGCCTTGCGGCGTCTTGTCCTGCGCTTCGACGATGCCCTGCATGCGCAGCGTCTGCTCGATGGCGGGATCGGACAGCGCCGTCTTGAAGGCCTGGTTCAGCGTGTTCACCACGTCGGCCGGCGTGTCCTTGGGCGCGACGATGCCGAAGAAGACGCTGACGTCATAGCCCTTCAGCCCCTGCTCGGACAGCGTCGGCAGCTCGGGCAGCGCGTCGGAACGCTGCGCGCTGGCCAGGCCGATGGCGCGCAGCTTGCCCGCCTTGATGTACGGCAGCGCGGTCAGGATGTCGGTGAACGACATCGACACCTGGCCGCCCAGCAGATCGTTCAGCGCGGGGCCGGTGCCCTTGTAGGGGATGTGCATGATCTTGGTGCCGGCCATGCGGTTGAACAGGATGCCGGCCAGGTGCGACGACGCGCCGTTGCCGGACGAGGCGTAGCTCAGCTTGTCCGGATTCTTCTGCGCGTAGGCGATCAGTTCCTGCATGTTGTTGGCGGGCACCGACGGGTTCACGACCAGGATGTTGGGCAGGTGGCCGATGCGGATGATGGGCGCGAAGCTGGTCTCGGGGTTGTAGTTCTGCTTCTTGTACAGGCTGACGTTGATGGCCAGCGGGCCGGACGTGCCGAACAGAATGGTGTAGCCGTCGGGCTTGGCGGACGCGACGTATTCAGAGCCGATGTTGCCGCCCGCGCCGCTGCGGTTTTCGACGATGACGTTCTGCTTGAGCGGCTCGCGCAGCTTTTCGGCCAGGCGGCGCGCCAGCGCGTCGGTGGGGCCGCCGGGCGGGAAGGGCACGACCAGCGTGACCGGCCGCGCAGTGGGGTAGGCGTCTGCGGCAACGGCCGGCGTGGCCGCGACGATGGCGGCGGCCGCCAGGAACAGGGGGGTGAAATAGCGTTTCATGCATGTCTCCAGTGGATGGCGCGCCGGCTGTGCCGCCGGCGTCGGGTTACTGCAAAAGCCGGAAGGGCGTTACAGCGCGTACTGCAGGATGGCCTGGCAGGCCGCGCTTTCGTCAGGCGGGATGGCATAGGGATCGCGCGGCGCCAGGCGGTGCAGCAGCACCTGGTCGGCCAGCCGCGCGCGGCTTTCCAGACCCGTGCCGGTGGCTTCCCAGCGCAACGCGGCCATGGACACCGCGTGATACAGCAGCGATGCGGCCTGGCGCGCCAGCTGGGCATGGTCGCCTTGCGCGGCATGTTCCGCCAGCGCGTAGGTCTTTTCCAGGGCGCTGGCCTGCAGATCGGCCAGTTCGGGCGGGCAGGGCGCGCCGTCCGCCAGCAGGCGGTCGATGTGGCTGCGCAGCGCGGGCAGGGAATGTTCTTTCTTGATGGCGCGCAGGACATCCAGCGCGACGATGTTGCTGGTGCCTTCCCAGATGGAACCAAGATGCGCGTCGCGCACCAGGCGCGGGTCGGTGAACTCCTCGATGTAGCCGCAGCCGCCGCGTACTTCCATCGCGTCGCCGGTGACCTTGCGCGCGTCGCGGCAGGCGCGGAACTTGATCAGCGGTGTCAGGATGCGCGCCAGCGCGGGGTCCGCCGCGCCTTGATCGGCGTCGGCCAGCGCGCGCGCCGTCTGGAACATCACGCTGCGCGCCTGTTCCGCCCACACGATCATCTTGACGAGCTGGCGCTGCATCAGCGGCATGTCGATCAGCCGCTTGCCGAAGGCGCGGCGATGCTGCGACACATAGACGGCTTCAGTGACAGCGCGGCGCATCAGGCCCGCGGCGCGCATGCCGTTGGACAGGCGCGAATTGTTGATCATGTCGGCCATGTGCTTGAAGCCGCGGCCGCGTTCGCCCACCAGCCAGGCCACCGCGCCTTCCAGACGGATTTCGCCGCTGGCCATGGAGCGCGTGCCCAACTTGTCCTTCAGGCGCAGGATGCGGTAGTGGTTGTGCGTGCCGTCCGCCAGGTCGCGCGGCAGCAGAAAGAGCGACACGCCCTTCAGGCCGGGGTCCGTTTCGCTGCGGGCCAGCACCATCGCAAAGCCGGCGTCGGGGTTCGAGCAGAACCACTTGTCGCCGTGAATGCGCCAAGTGCCGTCGTCCTGCGCTTGCGCCGTGACTTCGGTGGCGCTGACATCCGAGCCCGCGCCTTGTTCGGTCATGAACATGGCGCCCTGGCGCAGCGTGTCGAAGTCCTGCGACGTCACCTGCGGCAGCACGCGCTCGACCAGTGCGGGGTCGCCGAACTTGCGCAGCGTGCGCGCCAGCGAGTCCGTCATGCTGACCGGGCAGCACAGGCCGAATTCCGCCTGCACGAAGAGATGGCTGAGCGCGTATTTGGCGGCGGCGGGCATGGGCTCGGGCCAGCCGAGCACACCGCCCCGGTGGGACAGGGCGGCCAGACCGAATTCGCTGTAGGCCAGGCGTTCCAGTTCGACGTAGGCCGGATGCTTGTCGATGCGGGACTCGTCCGTGCCGGCCCGGGTGCGCACGGACAGCGTGGGCGGATGCTTGTCAGCCACGGAAGCCAGTTCGTCCATCACCCCGCCTGCCAGTTCGCCCAGCCGGCTCAGGTGCGGCAACAGATGCGCGTGCAGGGCGGGCGGCAGGTAGCGTCGGCTCAGCGCCTCGGCGTACGGGTCGGCGCTGAACAGGTTCAGCCCGCGGGAATCCGGCACGGGCGTGGCGGGGGCGGCAACGGGCAAGGCAGGGGTATCCATGGCGGCATCCGGGTCGAGATGGGGAGATGCCCTATGGTGCGGGCCTTGATTTATCTATTCAAATACTGTTTTGATGTAGATCAATCCAAAAAAAATATAGATATGCCTTAAGGAGGGACGCATGGACTTGGAACCCCGGCTGCTGCGCTACTTCATCGCCGTGGCCGAAGAGCGCCATTTCAGCCGCGCGGCGGCGCGCCTGCACATCTCGCAGCCGCCGCTCAGCTACGCGATCCGCCAGCTGGAAGAGAACATCGGCGCGCGCCTCCTGGCCCGCACCAGCCGTCATGTCGAGCTGACCGACGCCGGCCAGGCGCTCTACCACGAGGCCCTGATTCTGCTGCGCCAGGCCGAAGAGGTCCGCACGCTGGTGCGCCAGGTGGACGCGGGCCTGCGCGGCCGGCTGCGCATCGGCTTCGTGGGGTCGATGCTGTATCGGGGCCTGCCCGCGCTGCTGAGCGCCATGCGCACGGAACTGCCCGACGTGGAGCACGTGCTGACCGAACTGAACTCACATGATCAGATCGAGGCGGTGCGGCGCGGCGAGCAGGATCTGGGCTTCATCCACGCCAATCCGGTGCCGGACGGCGTGCAGGCGCGTGATCTGATGGCCGAGCCGTTCGTCGTGTGTCTGCCGGACGCGCATCCGCTCGCGCAGCGCACGACGCTGCGGCTGGCGGAGCTGGCGGAGGATGACTTTGTCTTTTTCGCGCGGGCGGCCTCGCCCAGCTATTACGAGACGGTGCTGGCCATGTGCGTGTCGGCCGGCTTCATGCCGGCGATCCGGCATGAGGTGCGCCACTGGCTGAGCGTGGCGTCGCTGGTGTCGCAGGGATTGGGGGTGTCGATCGTGCCGGCGTGCCTGTCGCGCAGCGGGCTGGCGGGCACGCGGTTCATTGCGTTTGAACACGAAGCGCGCTCGATCAGCCAGGTGATCTGGCCCGATGCGGCGCGTTCGCCCTTGCAGGAGCGCGCGGTGGCGTTGGTGGCCCAGGCGTTTCCGCCGTTGCAACCGCCCGCCGCGGTCCCGTCAAAGGCGTGAGGATCAGCGGAACACGACGGTCTTGTTGCGGTTCAGCAGGATGCGGTGTTCGACGTGGCTGCGCACGGCGCGAGACAGCACCAGGGATTCGATGTCGCTGCCCACCTGGGTCAGGTCCTGGGCGGTCATCGTGTGGTCGACGCGTTCGATGTCCTGGTCGATGATCGGGCCTTCGTCCAGGTCCGAGGTGACGTAGTGGGCCGTGGCGCCGATGATCTTCACGCCGCGCGCATGCGCCTGGTGGTAGGGGCGTGCGCCCTTGAAGCTGGGCAGGAAGCTGTGGTGGATGTTGATCGCGCGTCCGGTCAGCGCGCGGCACATGTCGGCGGACAGGATCTGCATGTAGCGCGCCAGCACGACCAGGTCGATGTTCGCCTCGTCGACGATCTTGAGCACCTGCTTTTCCTGTTCCAGCTTGGTGTCGGGCGTGACCGGCAGGTGGTGGAACGGGATGTTGTAGGTGGCGGCCAGGCCGGCGTAGTCGTTGTGATTCGAGACGATGGCGGCCACTTCGGCATGCAGATGGCCGCTGTGCACGCGGAACAGCAGGTCGTTCAAGCAGTGGCCCTGCTTGCTGACCATGATGAGCAGGCGTTCCTTGCGGCGCGCGTCGTGCAGCTTCAGTTCCATGCCGTAGTCGGCGGACATGGCGTCCAGGCGGGTGCGCAGGTCGTCGGCGGAGGCGCCGACCGGCAGGTCGAAGTGCACGCGCAGAAAGAACCGGCCGGTCTCTTCGTCGCCGAACTGCTGCGAATCCAGGATGTTGCAACCCAGTTCGAACAACAGGCCGCTGACGCGGTAGACGATGCCGGTGCGGTCGGGGCAGGACAGGGTCAGGATGTAGTCGTTGTGCTGCATGGCGGAAATGGATGAATAAGAAAGAGGAAGCGGGCGGAGATCAGGCGGACAGGCGCGCCAGGGTTTCTTCCGCCAGGGCCAGGCTGGAGGTCAGCCCGGGGGATTCGATGCCGAACAGGTTCACCAGGCCGGGCACGCCATGCACGGCGGGTCCGGCGATGACGAAGTCGGCGGCCGGCTCGTGCGGGCCCGAGATCTTGGGCCGGATGCCCGTGTAACCGGGCGCCAGCGCGTCGTCCGGCAACGCTGGCCAATAGGTGCGGACGGCTTCGTAGAACACCTCGGCGCGGGATGGGTCCAGCGTGTAGTCCTCGGTCCCGACCCATTCGGTGTCGGGGCCGAACTTGGCCTGGCCGCCCATGTCCAGCGTCAGGTGCACGCCCAGGCCGGCGTGCTGCGGCACGGGATAGATCAGCCGCGAAAACGGCGCGCGCCCGGACAGCGTGAAATAGCTGCCCTTGCACAGGTAATCGGTGGGGATGCTGTCTGCCCGCACGCCTTCGATGCGCCGCGCCAGGGCGGGCGCCTGCAGGCCGGCCGAGTTGATCAGCACGTTGCAGGTCAGTTGCATGGCGTCATCGCCGCCGAACTGCAGTTCAAAGCCGCCTTCAGGACGCACACGCCCCGACACGAGCGGCGTATGGAAGACGCATTGGGCGCCCGCGTTTTCGGCGTCGCCTTGAAAGGACAGCATCAGCGCGTGGCTGTCCACGATGCCGGTGGACGGCGACACCAGCGCGGCGGTGCATTGCAGCGCGGGCTCAAGGCGCATGGCTTCTTCGCCCGAGATGTACTGCAGGTCGTCCACGCCGTTGACACGGGCGCGCTGGGCGATGCCTTCCAGCTGCGTGGCCTGTTCGGGGCTGGTGGCGACGATGAGCTTGCCCAGCCGCTTGTGCGGCACGCCGCGCTCGGCACAGTACGCGTACAGCAGATGCTTGCCGCGCACGCATAGCCGCGCCTTCAGGCTGCCGGCGGGGTAATAGATGCCGGCGTGGATGACTTCGGAGTTGCGCGAGCTGGTGCCGGTGCCGATGGCCTCGGTGGCCTCGGCCACCAGCACCTCGCGGCCGGATTGGGCCAGCGCGCGGGCGATTGCCAGCCCGACCACGCCGGCGCCGATGACGACGCAATCGACGTCGACGCTCATGATTTGGCCTTCTCGGCGCGCGTGCCGGCCGGCGTCAGGTCGAATCCGCCGGCGTGAAACACCAGCGGAGGCTCGCCGCTATGACCGCAACGTTCGACTTCTCCGACCATGATGACGTGATCTCCCTCGACATAGCGGCTGCGGTTGCGGCATTCGAACCACGCGGCGCAGTGGCCGTCCAGCATCGGCGTGCCGCCCGGCGCGTAATGCACCTGCAGTCCGGCATAGCGGTCCGGCGTCTTGCCGGTCGCGAAGCGCCGCGCCAGCGCGATCTGATCCGCGCTCAGCACGTTTACCACGTAGCGCTCGCACTGTTCGAAGGCCTCCAGCGACGAGGAGCCCAGCGACAGGCTCCACAGCACCAGAGGCGGGTTCAGCGAGACCGAATTGAACGAGCTGACCGTCAGGCCGATGGGCGCGCCGTCCTGGCCGGCGGTCGTCACGACCGTCACGCCGGTGGCGTAACGGCCCAATGCGGTGCGAAAGAAGACGGAATCGAAATCAGGGGAGGAGGCGGACATGCAGTAGACAGTTCGGTCGGGCGCGGGAGGCGCCCGGCGTGGGGACGCCCCGCGTCGGGGGCGCCTGTATCAGGGCGACAGGCGTTCGATCTTCCAGTCCGCGCCGTCCGCGACGTAGCGCAGGCGGTCGTGCAGGCGGGACGGCCGGCCCTGCCAGAATTCAAAGGCGGTGGGCTTCAGACGGTAGCCGCCCCAGTGCGGCGGACGCGGCGGCTGTTCGCCGAAGCGTTCGCGGAATTCCTTTTCGCGGGCTTCCAGTTCTTCGCGGGTGATGGGCTGGCTCTGGCGCGAAGCCCAGGCGCCGATGCGCGATCCGGCCGGGCGGCTGTGATAGTAGGCGTCCGACTCTTCGGCGGCCACTTTTTCCACCACGCCCTCGATGCGGACCTGGCGCTCCAGCGGCTGCCAGAAGAACAGCAGGCTGGCGCGCGGTTCGGCCAGCAGGTCCAGGCCCTTGCGCGATTCGTAATTGGTGAAGAACGTGAAGCCTTGGTCGTCAAAGCCCTTGATGAGGACGATGCGGGCGCTGGGCTGGCCGCTGGCATCCACCGTCGCCAGGGTCATGGCGTTGGGTTCGGGCACCTTGGCCGCGAGGGCCTCGTCGAACCAGCGGGTGAATTGCTCGAACGGGGAGCGGGCGGCCTGGCTTTCCAGGAGCACATTCTTTTCGTAGCTTTGACGCAGATCAGAGACGGACATGGTCTTAGGGGTTCAGCGTTGATAACAGGGAGTTTATACCGCCTGGAAGACCGGCCCCTCATTGACCCCGCGCAGGCCCCGGGCAAGTTCGCCGCGCCTGCTTGCCCCGTGGGCGTCAGGGACCTTCGGGCAGCGGGTGGCCGTCCAGTTCCAGCCGGCGTGCGATCGCGTCGAGCCGGGCGTCGTGGATGCCGGCGGACCGCAAGGCCTGGGCGGTCTGCACCACATAGTCCGTGCACGGGCCGTAGCGTCCCGCCGCGCGGCGCACGATCTCCAGCAGTTCCGGCTCGGGCAGTGCGCGGATGTAGGCGGGATTGCTGCGGTTCATGATGAAGACGAGGGCGCGGACGACCCCTTCGTCCGTGGCGCAGTTGATCCAGCGGGGCAGGTAGGCGCCCGTGGACATCTCGCGTTCCCAGAGGGCGGGAAAGTAATTGGGGACCTGGTCGCCGGCCAGGCGGTAGACCACACCCCGGCAGGAACCGCCGCGATCCAGTCCAAACACCAGGCCCGGGCATTCGGGCGTGCCCCGGTTCACCCGCGACCACAGGCAAAGCGCCCGGTGGTGGCCGCGCAGCGTGGCCAGGCGCCGTTCCTGGAAGTCGAAATCCGGCCGCCAGATCAGGGATCCGTACCCGAATACCCATACGTCTTCCCCGGCCTGCCAGTGTTTGAGCGCATCGTCGAGCGAGGCTTGGCGTTCTTCTGCCGTCCAGAGCCGGAAGGGCAAGGACGCGCCGGAGATGTCGGAGGGGGAGGACTGCTTGTTCACAACTACGTTTTCCGTTCAGGCTCGTGCGGAGGATTTCGATTGGCCCAGCCCCCGGCCATCAGCGCCACGGAATAGGCCCAGAAAAGCGGGGCAACGCCAATTACCGCACCCAGCGCGCCGAAGGTCAACGGCAGGGACACCTGCGAACCGTTGATCAGCGCCATGCGCAGGCCCACTGCTTCGGCGGCGCGGCCCGGCGGCGAGTATTGGTGCAGCAGGGACAGCATGCTGGGTTGGCAACAGCCCAGCGCCAGTCCCAGGATGAAAGACAGCACGATCAGGACGGTAACGTCGGTGAACAGCGGGTAAAGCACGAAGTCGATCGCCGCGGTGGCCATGGCCACTCGCACCAGTGTCCAGGATCGCACCCGGCGCTGGATCAGTGGCAAAGCCAGCCGGATAACGAAAGTTGCCGCCGCGAACGACGCAAGAATGACGCCGATGGTGGTGGCGGACAAGCCAATCGCCACGCCGAAGATCGGTACGACGAACAGGTGGGTATCCCACGCGCCGGACAGGATCGTGTTCACCATCAGGACACGACGCAAGGCGGGCACGGCGAGCAATTCGGTCACCCGGCGGCGCTGGGCCTCTCGCACGCCGGTGATGGCAGCGTCGACCGCCTTCAACTGATGCCGCAGCGCATACAGGCCGATTCCCGAGAGCAGGGGCCCGACGGCGAGGAGGCCGAAGGCCGTGCGCGTACCCAGGTGGTCAATGGCCAGACCGGCAATCAAAGGACCGGAAAATCCCGACCCTGCCAGGGCCAATGACATGAACGAGAAATTGCGCAGCCGCTTCTCGGGTTCGGCGTGTCCCAGCAGATCCTGCGTGGCGACCTGATGCAGCATGAAGCCGATGCCGATGCAGCAGGACGCCACCAGCAGCGCGGACTGGGTTTGTGAAATAGAGGGGAGTAGCGTGCCGAAGGCCACCAATGTGGTGCCCATGACCAGCGGACGGACGATGCCGACCCGGTCCACCCAGCGACCCGCGCGGACCGAAAACAGCATGGGCAGCACGGCAAACACCGCCACCAGCGTGCCCACCGTGAATGTGGACAGCCCCATCTGAAGCGCCGTCAGGGAAACGGTGATCCGTCCCCCGGTCAGCGCCACATGATTCATCATTGCCAGCAGGCACAAAAGCACCGCCCCGGAAAATTCCGGGGAACTGGATGGCGAGGAGGGGGATCTGTTGGAGGTAGACACGGCTTAACTGCATTCATTCTGTTCGTAACGTCCGGCTATGTCGAGGCGATGCGATTTTGCGCTGCAGCGGACAGTGACTAGTCACATTGCGAAGTTAACGGTCTCTACCGGACAAGTCTCGCGCTTATTCGGCAAGATGACGGCACGTTCGCGGCAGGTGCGGTAAAACGGTTCCGCAACCGTCCTGGGATCGTTGTATCGTTCACGCAACGGAACACGTCCGCCCGGCGCAATTCACCTGCGAATTACGCCGCTTGTTTGCAGCATTACCGGCGCCGCCCGTGGCGCCTTGCCGTTCCCATCGTCCAGGTTCAATGAAAAAGTCCCGCAGCAAGTTCAAGCGCTACGTCCTGATAGCCGTCATCCTCCTGCTTCTTGTCTTCGGTGCGCGCGCCGCATTCTTTTCGGCGCCGCCGCCGCCTACCTTCGCCGTGGCCGAGGTGTCCCGCGCGGACCTGGAAGACAGCGTCCTGGCCAGCGGCACCATCGACGCCATCGAACGCGTCAGCGTCGGTGCGCAGGCCACGGGCCAGCTCAAGTCCCTGAAGGTGGAACTGGGCGATCGCGTCAAGAAAGGACAACTGGTCGCCGAGATCGATGACCTGACCCAGCAGAACGAGCTGCGCAACGCCGAAGCGGCGCTGCAGACGCGGCGCGCCGAGCGGGCGGCCAAGGTCGCCACGCTGAAGCAGGCCGAACTGGCGTTCAAGCGCCAGCGCATGATGCTGGCGGCCGACGCCAGCTCGCGCGAGGCCTATGAAACCGCCGAGGCCACGCTGGCCGTGACCCGTGCCGAGATCGCGTCGCTGGACGCGCAGATCGCGCAGGCCGAGATCCAGGTGGACACGGCCCGGGTCAACCTGGGTTACACGCGCATCGTCTCGCCGATCGACGGCATGGTGGTGGCGGTGGTGACCAAAGAAGGCCAGACGGTCAACTCCATCCAGAGCGCGCCCACCATCATCAAGGTGGCGCAGGTGGACACCATGACGATCAAGGCGCAGATCTCCGAGGCCGACGTGACGCGGGTCAAGCCCGGGCTGCCGGTCTACTTCACGATCCTGGGCGAACCGGACGAGCGCTACCGCGCCACGCTGCGCGCGGTGGAACCGGCCCCGGATTCCATCCAGAAGGATGACGCGGCGTCGTCGCTGACGTCCTCGACCAGCACCTCCACCAGCGCCGCGGTCTACTACAACGGGCTGTTCGACGTGCCCAACCCCGACGAGAAGCTGCGCATCTCGATGACGGCGCAGGTCTTCATCGTGCTGGGCGAGGCCAAGGGGGCGGTGGTGGTGCCGGCGTCGGCGCTGGGCAAGCGCGGCGCGGACGGGCGCTACGAGGTGCGCGTGGTGCTGGACGGCAACAAGACCGAGACGCGCCAGGTCCGCATCGGCATGAACAACAATGTGCAGGCGCAGGTGCTGGAAGGCCTGGAGGTGGGCGAACGCGTCGTGTCGGCGGATTCGTCGCCGGCCGCCGCCAAGCCGGGAGCCTGACATGAGCGGTCCGCTCATTTCCCTGTCGGGCGTGCGCCGCGAGTTTCCGGCGGGCGACCAGACGATTGCGGTCCTGAAAGACGTCAACCTGACGATCGAGGCGGGCGAGATGGTCGCGATCGTGGGGGCGTCCGGTTCGGGCAAGTCGACGCTCATGAACATCCTGGGCTGCCTGGACCGGCCCACGCGCGGCGATTACAAGGTCGACGGCCGCAGCACGGGCGAGCTGGACCCGGACGAGCTGGCAGAGCTGCGCCGGGAGCACTTCGGGTTCATCTTCCAGCGCTATCACCTGCTGGCGGACCTGAGCGCGCAGGGCAACGTGGAGGTTCCGGCCGTCTACGCGGGCAAGCGCCGCGAGGCGCGGCTGGAACGGGCTTCGGCCTTGCTGGCGCGGCTGGGCCTGGCCGATCGTTCGGAGCACCGGCCCGGCCAGTTGTCCGGCGGTCAGCAGCAGCGCGTGAGTATCGCGCGGGCGCTGATGAACGGCGGCGACATCATCCTGGCCGACGAGCCCACGGGCGCGCTGGACACGCATACGGGCCAGGAGGTGCTGCGCATCCTGGAAGAACTGAACGCGGCGGGACACACGATCATCATCGTCACGCACGATATGAACGTGGCGCGCCACGCGCAGCGCATCATCGAGATCAGTGACGGCGAGATCGTCGCGGACAAGCGCAATCCGGACGCGCCCCGCCATCAGACGGCATTGGACGAGGCCCCGGCGATGGCCCAGCGGCCGGCCTGGCAGGCGTATCTGGACCGCTGCGGCGAGGCGCTGCGCATGGCGCTGCTGGCGATGAACGCGCATCGGCTGCGCACGTCGCTGACGATGCTGGGCATCATCATCGGCATTGCGGCGGTGGTGTCGGTGGTGGCGCTGGGCGAGGGCTCGCGGCGCAAGATCCTGGAAGACATCAGCGCAATCGGCACGAACACGGTTGAGGTTTTTCCGGGTAAGGATTTCGGCGACGAGAAGGCGGTGAACATCCGCACGCTGGTGGCGGCGGATGCCGAGGCGTTGGCGCGCGAGTCGTATGTGGACAGCGTGACGCCGGAAGTGGGCACGAGCAATACGCTGCGTTACCGCAACGTGTCGGTGAATGGGTCGATCCAGGGCGTGGGCGATCAATACTTCCGGGTGCGCGCGATCAAGCTGGCCGAGGGCAAGTTCTTTGACGAGACGAGCGTGGCGCGCCGTGCGCAGGAAGTGGTGATCGACGAGGGCACGCGGCGTGCGCTGTTCGGGTCGCATACGGAGCCCATCGGGCAGGTGATCTTCCTTGGGTCGATGCCGGCGCGCGTGATCGGGGTGACGCAGAAGAAGGACACCGTCTTTGGCAGCAATGATTCGCTGAACGTGTGGATTCCCTATACGACGGCGCTGTCGCGGGTGCTGGGGCAGCAGCACCTGAAGAGCATCACGGTGCGCGTGAACGACGCAACGCCGCCGGCCGCCGCCGAACAGGCCATCGTGCGGGTGCTGACGCGCCGGCACGTAGTGAAGGACTTTTTCGTGTTCAACACGGATGCGGTGCGCAAGACGATCGAGCGCACGACGGCGACGATGACGCTGCTGGTGTCGCTGATCGCGCTGATTTCGCTGATGGTGGGGGGGATCGGGGTGATGAACATCATGCTGGTGTCGGTGACCGAACGCACGCGCGAGATCGGGGTGCGGATGGCGGTGGGCGCGCGGCGCAGCGACATCATGCAGCAGTTCCTGATCGAGGCGGTGCTGGTGTGCCTGATCGGCGGGGCGGTGGGCATCCTGTTGTCGCTGGGCTTGGGCGTGCTGGTCAGCAAGGCGACGGGCGGCTCGTTCCAGATGATCTATTCCACGGCATCGATGGTGGCGGCATTCACGTGCTCGACGCTGATCGGTGTGATTTTTGGCTATCTGCCGGCGCGCAACGCGGCGCGCCTGGATCCCGTCGAGGCGTTGGCCCGGGAATGAGGAAGATGAAAGCAGTTTCTCTTGTGTGCAAACCGCTGGGCGTGGCGCTGTTGCTGGCGCTGGGCGGGTGCGGTCTGCTGCGTACGGATTACGAGCGGCCGGCGGTAAGTGTGCCGGCGTCCTGGACTTATGCGGGGGCGGGCGCTGATGCGGGCGCGCAGGCTTCGCTGGCCGATGGAGGCGACTGGTGGCGCAATTTCGATGATCCGGTGCTGAACAGGTTGGTGGAGACGGCGCTGGCGCGCAACAACGATCTGGCGGCGGCGGCGATCCGGGTGCGGCGGGCGCAGTATCAGGCGGGATTGGCGGATGATCAGCTGATGCCGCAGTTTGGCGGGGACGCGAACGTGTCTCGGGTGCGCAATCTGTATGGGGATCGCGCGATCACGCGGGCCAATTCGGCCGAGCTGACGGTGAGCTATCAGGTGGATCTGTGGGGCAAGCTGGCGCGCCAGCGGGATGCGGCGCAGTGGGAGGCGCTGGCGACGGAGCAGGACCGCCAGGCCGCGGCGCTGTCGCTGGTGGGGACGACGGCGACGTTGTATTGGCAGACGGCGTTCATCAACCAACGCATCGCCAGCAGCGAGGAGAGCATTGCCTACGCGCGGCGCACGCAGGATCTGGTGCGGGCGCAGTACGCGGCGGGCGGGGCGTCGGCGCTGGAGTTGGCCGAGGCGGAGCAGACGGTTGCCAGCCAGGAGGCGGCGCATGCGTTGCTGGTGCAGCAACGGGTGGAGTACATCAATGCGTTGACGATTCTGTTCGATGGGCCGCCGGATCGCATTACGGCGGATCCGATGCGGTTGCCGTCGAGTGCGTTGCCGGAGGCGCGGGCGGGGGTGCCAGCGGAGTTGCTGGGGCGGCGGCCGGATCTGCGGGCGGCGGAGCTGCGGTTGCGGGAGTCGCTGGCTACCGTGGATGCGACGCGGGCTAGCTTTTATCCGCCGGTGACGTTGACGGGGGCGTTGGGGAGTTCTAGCCCGACGTTGTCGGATGTGTTGAAGAATCCGATCGGGACGTTGGGGGCGGGGTTGACGTTGCCATTTCTGCAATGGAACCAGATGCAGCTCAATATCCGGATTTCGAAAGCGGATTTTGAGGAGCGGGTGGTGACGTTCCGGCAGGCGCTGTACCAGGCGATGGCGGATGTGGAGAATGCGCTGTCGAATCGGACGCAATTGTCGATTCGTGCTGAGCAGCTGGATCTGTCGTTGCGGGCGGCTCGGGAGGCTGAGCGGCTGTACGAAGTCAGGTATCGGGCGGGGGCGGTGCCGCTGCGGGATTGGCTGGATGCGCAGGAGAAACGGCGGGTGGCTGAGGTGGCCAGCGATGAGAATATGCTGAATCGGTTGGTGAATCAGGTCACGGTTTATCAGGCGCTTGGCGGGGATGATGTGGTGGCTGTTGAGGGGGATGGGCTGCGGATGTGAGGTTTTCAGCCGGCCGGCGCATCGATTTTCGGCGAAAGTCGGGGGCGGGTGTCGGTTGCGGTTCTGGTGGCGCTCGGCGGGTGTTTTGGGTGTCGATTGTGGTTCTTGTGGCGCTTGGCGGGTGTTTTAGGGGTCGATTGCGGTTCTTGGGGCGCTTGGCGGGTGTTTTAGGTGTCGATTGTGGTTCTTAAGACGCCCGGCGTGGCGTCGGCCTGGGGCGCGCGGGGCTACGATTGCGGTCCGGAGCCTTCGCTCCGGACTGCCCCATCCTCATCCTCGTTGCCGCCTGCGGCGGCTGCCTTCGGATTCCGTCGGGCGCATCTACACGCCCCGCGCGCCCCAGGCCGACGCCACGCCGGGCTCGGGTGGTTCAAACTTGTCGGTCGCTGGGCCGGGCTGAGTTCTTGAGGTTCTTGCCTGCATCTGCGCGGGTTCGCCGCGTCTTGCGGGGCCCGCGCCCGGTTGGCCGCGCGGGCGGCCTCCGGGCGCTTACGCGGTTTCTTGCGTCGGAGGATGACGCTTCGCGCTTGCGGTGGGCGGCGGTACCGCCCGTTTCTGACAGCCTGTCTGTGGGTCCCTCTGGGATCTGGACTGGCGGCGAAAAGTGCGCCGGTGTCTGACACCCTTGAGGCACATCCGCGGCATGACTGCAGTCTCCGCAGGGTGTCAGACACCTTGTCCGCGTGACTTGGGCGGGTAGGCTGGCGGCTGCTGCCATAAAATGCGCTCCATGAACTCGCCCGAACTCATTCCTGAACCCGCCGATCTTGACCGTCGTTTCGGCGCGCTGTCGCGCCTCTATGGTCCTGACGCGCCCTCCCGCATCCGCAATGCCCACGTTGCCGTCGCCGGCCTGGGCGGCGTGGGGTCGTGGACCGTCGAGGCGCTGGCGCGGTGCGGGGTGGGGGCGTTGACGTTGATCGATCTGGATCACATTGCCGAGTCCAACGTCAATCGGCAGATCCATGCGTTGAGTTCGACGCTGGGGCAGTCCAAGGTGGATGCGATGGCTGAGCGGGTGTTGGCGATCAATCCGGAATGCCGGATCACGCGGGTGGACGACTTCGTGTCGCCAGAGAACGTGGGCGAGGTGTTGCCGGGGCCTTATACGGTCATCATCGACTGCACCGATCAGGCGGCCGCGAAGATCGCGATGATTCTGCATGCGCGTGCGCTTGGCGTGCCGATGCTGCTGTGTGGCGGCGCGGGCGGGAAGACGGATCCGTTGGCGTTGCGGGCGGGGGATCTGTCGGGGGCGGTCAATGATGCGTTGCTGTCCAAGCTGCGCAACAAGTTGCGGCGTGAGCATGGGTTTCCGCGGGCGTCGGACAAGAACGGCAAGGCGCTCAAGCGGGTGCCGAAGATGGGCGTGCATGCGTTGTGGTTTGACCAGCCGGCGATTTTGCCGGATGCGTGGACCAGGCCGCTTGAAGGTGAAGATGATATGGGCGCGTCGGGTCTGAACCTGGCGCCGCAGGGCTTGTCGTGCGCGGGCTATGGGTCGGTGGTTACCGTGACCGCCGCCATGGGCATGGCGGCGGCGAACGAGGCGTTGCGGCTGGCGGTTTGAGGGCCGCCGGGGCGGCGGCGCCTCAATTTCTGAGCGCTGCGGTGCGTCAACGGACTGGCGTCTTGTGGTCGCCGCGCCCAGCGTCAGTAAATCAAAGCGCCACGAACACGACGCCATCCTCAATACGCACCGGATAGGTCGCGATGTTCTCCCGCAGTGGCGAGCACAGCGCGCGGCCGTCGCGCACGTCGAAGCGGCCCTGGTGCAGCGGGCATTCGATTTCGTGGCCGGTCAGGAAGCCGTCGCACAGCCTGGCATTGCCGTGCGTACAGAGATTGTCGGTCGCGTAGACCTGGCCTTCGACGCCGTATAGCGCGATTTCTTTTCCGCCTGCCTCTATGGCGATGACGTCTTCTTCGGGGACTTCATCGCGTTCAATCGCCTTTGTCCATTGCACAGTCATTGTTCGTCTCCGGGTCAGATGGGATAGATCAGCGAGTTGGGGATCAGCTCGCTGTCGAAGATGCACAGCCGCGATTCGAATTTGAGACCGTCGGGGGTCTGGCGGATCACGTCGAGGTAGCGGCCTACGTTGAAGACGGTGGTGAGCTGGCTGGGCTTGGTGCGGAAGATGGCGTAGTTGGCTTCGGACTCGATGCGGTCGTCCTGCGCCAGCAGCACGCGGGGGGCGCCGACGACGTGGCGTTGGTAGTAGGGGTCGTGGAAGATGGTTTCGGTGGCGCCGTAGATGCGGTCCTTCAGCATGCCGCGGCTCTCGAACGCCATGGTCGCCAGCGGAAATCCGCGTTCGTAGTTTTCGCGCGGCAGCACTTTGTAGATGCAGTCTTCCGTGAAGAAGTCGGGCCACTTTTCCCATTCGCCGGCGTCCAGGGCGGCGGCGTAGTCGGTGTACAGGCGGGTGAGTTGGTAGTAGCGCGGAAAGTCCAGCATGTCACGCCTCCATCACGCGGCGCCAGTACGCGTACATGCCGCGTATCAGCGTTTCGGTGACCATGTGATCGGTGTTTTCGGCGGTTTTTCCGCCGAGTTCGGCGACGCTGCGGTGCCAGGGCTTTTGTTCGAAGCCGGATTGCGAGAATTCGATGACTTCGCCGTCGTCGGCGGACACGAAGCCGGCGGGGCCGAAGAGGTTGGCCTGGCGCAGGCGGCGCTGGGTCATTTCGGGGGTGTCGTCGGCAAAGCCGAAATGCGTCCAGACGAAGTCGAAAGCGTCGTGGCCGACGGGCTGGATGTGGCGGGTGGACAGTGAGTTCACCTGCTGCTGCATGATGACGCTAGGGAACAGCGTCATGAGCACGGCGGTGGGGCCGTTCCACCAGGGTTCCTGCACGATGTCCAGGAAGCGGTCGTCGTTCAGCGACATCTGCTCCTTGAAGCTGGACACGCCGCTGGTAACGGTGCTTTTGCCGCCCTGGCCGCGTGTGGAGATCATGGCGGCGTGGCGGAAATGGCGGTCCATCTTCAGTTCGGACCGGTTGTCCGCGCGCCATAGGCCGAAGGTGACGAACCAGGTGTGCAGGAGGCCGGGGTGATAGGGGTCTTTGATGTTCTCCTGCATCAGCTTCCAGTTGCCGGGAATGCGCTGGCGGCTGTAGCCGTGGATCACCAGTTCGCGGCCGTCGAAGACGCGGTCGAAGTAATGCGCGATGTCGGGGCCCAGGTAGTCTTCGAGCGGCTCGACGTCGTGGTCGAAGGACGCAAAGACGACGCCGTTGCGGCAGGCGACCGCCAGTTTTGTCAGGCCGTGGTCCTCGGGCTTGAAGTCGGGCGGCATGCCGCCGTTGACCTTGCCGTCCTGCTTGACCCCGCGGCGGAAGGGCACGCCGATCAGGTTGCCCTGCAGGTCGTAATTCCACTGATGGTACGGACAGACGAACTCAGTACGGTTGCCGGCGCGTTCGCGGCAGAACTGCACGCCGCGATGGGCGCAGACGTTTTCCACGACGCGCACTTCGCCATCGTTGTCGCGCAGCAGGATGACGGACCGCTCGCCCACGACCGTGCGTTTGAAGTCGCCGGGATTCGGGATTTCGGCCTCGAGGCCGACGTAGCTCCAGTGGCCTTGGTAGAAGAAGCGCTCCAGTTCCCGCTGGTGCAGCGCGGCGTCGGTGTAGACGCCGAACGGGATGCGATGGGAACCGTCGCCTTGCCAGGGCGGGACGAATTGGACGGGGTGTTCGGGGGCGTTCATGGACGGCCCCAGCTACAGGACGTGGCGATGCGATGCGTGCGGACGCGCATGATTTGTCTCCATTTTTCAGCTGGCCGCATGGCGGCCGGGCAGCGCCTTGCGCGGCATGGGCGCAGGCAGTTTTTCCGCATCTTCGGGCAGGGCGCCAAATTAATAAATAGAATCTGGCTTATTACATAAATCACCAGAATCAATATTGGTGGAGACAGCCGCATGAACCTGAAAGACGTGGATCTGAATCTGCTCGTCGTCTTCAATGAATTGCACAAGCATGGCCGGGTGTCGGCGGCGGCGGAAAGCCTGGGGATTTCGCAGCCGGGCGTCAGCAATGCGCTGAGCCGGCTGCGCAAGCTGCTGGGCGACGAGTTGTTCCTGCGGACCTCGCGCGGCATGGTGCCGACGCCGTATGCCGAGAGCCTGGCTCAGCCGATCGCCGATGCGCTTTCCGCGCTGCAAGGCACGCTGAACGCGCGCGTGGCGTTCGATCCGGCGCGCAGCGAGCGGTCGTTTGTGATCGGGGTGAACGACGTGGGAGAGACCTACTTTCTGCCACGCCTGATGCGGGCGCTGGATCAGGTGGCGCCGGGCGTGACCATCCGCACGGTGCGCACGACGTCGATCGACGTGCGCGACGAAATGGAGCGGGGCCGCATGGATCTGGCCATGGGCTTTCTGCCGGGGTTGAAAGGCGGGTTCTTTCAGCGCCGGCTGTTTCGCCAGCCCTATGTGTGCATCTTCCGGCAGGACCATCCGCTGGCGCGCTCGGGCGTGTCGGCCAGGCAGTTTCGCGCGGCCGAACACGTGGCGATCGTGTCCGAGGGCACGGGCCACGGCGTGGTGGACGAGGTGATCGCGCGTGCGGGCATCCGCCGCCGGCTGCGGCTGACGGTGCCGCACTTCATGGCGGTGGGGCCGGTGCTGCAGGCCACCGACATGATCGCGGTGGTGCCGCAGCGCTTTGCCGACTGCGCGTGCGGCCCGTTCGGCCTGGCCGCCGCGCCCTGTCCGGTGAAGATTCCGGAGTCGGTCATCAACGTGTTCTGGCACGCCCGCAACCACCGCGAAGCCGCCAACCAGTGGCTCCGGCAGGTGGTGGTGGACGTGTTTGCGGATTGAGCGTCAGCGACCAGGACCGGCTGTCAGGCGTCGCGGAACGTCACGGTGAACCATCCGCGCAGCGCATTCGACAACCGGATTTCGTCGGCGGCATGCAGGTCCGCCAGCGTCAGGACGCGTTCCTTCGCCTTGCCGTCGTCGAGCAGTTGCGCGCGCTGCACGCCCGGCAGGCAGCCGCTGTCCACGGGCGGGGTGTACCAGACGTCGCCCAGGCGCAGATAGACGTTGCTGCGGCTGCCTTCGCAGAGTTCGCCGCGTTCGTTCAGATAGACCAGATCGAAGATGTGCGGATGCGAAGGCAGCCATTCGATCGTCTTGGTGTACCAGGGGCGGTGCGTGGTCTTGTAGCGCAGCAGCGGTTCGGAGGAGCGCAGCGCCTCGGGCGCCAGCATGACTTCCTGGTGTGCGGGCAGGGGCGGCAGGACGGCGGTCTGGATGTGGCGGCTGCCGTCGCGCGCGACCAGGAGGCGCAGGCGGTGGGGGCCGGCGGAGCCGAGGGACATGACGGCGACGAGGATGTCGCCTTCGACATCGCGGCCGCCCCAGACATAGCCCAGCGCCTTGCATGACGCTTCGAGGCGGTGGAGGTGGCGCGCCAGCAGCGGCACGTTGCCGGTCGCTTCAACCAGGATGGTCTCGATCAATTCAGGTTGCATGGGACTCTCCTGGGATAAGGCGCGGGGCCGGCTGAGTGGGGCCGCGCCAGGCCGGGCTGCGCGGGCCGCGCTCTATGCTACTACCGGCCGTGGGGTTTGCGCCGTCAGGCGCGCAGGATGCGGGCCTTCCAGTGGCATTCCTGCCATTCGCCGGCCGGCTCCGAATCGTAGACGATGCCGCCGCCCACGCTGTAGACGCCGTGGCCCTGCTGGTCCAGGACCAGCGTGCGGATCGCGACGTTGAGCGAGAAGTCGCCATCCGGGGCCAGCCAGCCGATGCTGCCGCAATACAGACCGCGCGGGGCGGTTTCCATTTGCCGGATGCGGCGCATGGCCGCGACTTTCGGCGCGCCGGTGATCGATCCGCAGGGAAAGAGGGCGTGCAGCACGTCCGACAGCGTGGCGTGCGGCGCGGTGGCCGACACGGTGGACGTCATGGTCCAGACCGTGGGGTATCGCTCCAACGAAAACAGCGCGTCGACCTTCACCGAACCCGGCTCGGCCAGCCGTCCGAGGTCGTTGCGCAGCAGGTCCACGATCATCAGGTTCTCGGCGCGGTTCTTGTCGCTGGCCAGCAATTCCTGGCCCAGGCGTTCGTCCTCGGCCGGGTCGGCATGGCGCGGTGCGGTGCCTTTCATGGGCCGGGTCGTCAGCCGGGCGCCATCGCGCCGCACGAACAGTTCGGGCGAAAACGACAGCACCGTGCGATCGCCGTCCCGGATGTAGGCTGCGTGCGCGACCGGATTGCGCGCCGCGATGCGGCGATACAGCGTGGCCGGATCGCCCTGGAAGCCGACGTCGAGCGGCTGCGTGAAATTGACCTGATACAGCTCGCCGTCCCGGATCAGGCCGCGAATGGCGTCGATCTGGCGCACGTAGGCGGGCTCGGTCATGCGCGGTACGGGCAGGCTGATGGACGCCGTGGGCGCGTCGGCATCCGGCGCGTCCCACGGCGCTTCGTCGATCTTGCGGTCGAACACCAGCGCGGTCAGACGGGGGCGCCCGTCGTCGCGCGGCGGCGTCCACGGCCCGGCAGGCGCGGGCCGGGTGGCCTCGGGCAGCAGCCATTCGCCCAGCTCGTAGTCCAGCAGCAGGGCAATCCAGCGGCCTTCGCGCCGCGCGGCGTCGATGGCGGCCAGCGCCGGGGCGACCTCGGTCGCGGCGCGCGCCTCGATCCGGTCGCAAAACCCGTCGAGGCGCAGCGCGCGACCGGCAAGCCGGTCTTCAAAACGGCAATCCATGGTGCGTTACCGCTGTTGTTGCGCAAGGAACTCCGTCAGGACCCGGCCGGTGTGGGAATGATCGGCCAGCGTCATCACGTGCTCGGGCGAGCCTTCGCCCACCAGTTGCCCGCCGCCCGTGCCGCCTTCGGGGCCCAGGTCCAGCAGCCAGTCGGCTTCGGCGATGACGTCCAGGTTGTGTTCGATCACCACCACCGTGTTGCCGGCTTCGACCAGGCGGTGCAGCACGTGGATCAGCTTTTCGACGTCGGCCATCGACAGGCCCACCGTGGGCTCGTCCAGCACGTACAGCGTGTGCGGGATGCGCGAGGCGCGGCCGGTCTTGATCAGGCCGTCGGTCAGGCGGGCCTTGGACAGCTCGGTCACCAGCTTGATGCGCTGCGCCTCGCCGCCCGACAGCGTGGGCGACGGCTGGCCCAGCGTCAGGTAGCCCAGCCCCACGTCCTGCATCAGTTGCAGCGGACGATGGATCTTGGGATGAGCGGCGAAGTAGCCGATGGCGTCGTCCACTTCCATGGACAGCAGCTCGCCGGCGTTCTTGCCGCGCATCTGCACGCTGAGCGTGTCGTTGTTGAAGCGGGCGCCGTTGCAGGCGTCGCACGGCACCTTCACGTCGGGCAGGAAGTTCATCTCGATGGTGCGCATGCCCTGGCCTTCGCAGATCGGGCAGCGGCCATCGCCGGTATTGAACGAGAAGCGCGCCGCCGTCCAGCCGCGCATGCGGGCCTCGCGGGTGTCGGCGAACTGCTTGCGCACGTCGTCCCAGAAGCCCACGTAGGTCGCCGGGCACGAGCGCGGCGTCTTGCCGATGGGCGTCTGATCCACTTCCAGCACGCGGTCGATGGCTTCCCAGCCCTTGATGCTTTCGCAGCCCGCCCAGCCCGGCGCCTTGCCTTGCGAGACGGCTTGCGTCAGGTTGTCCAGCAGCACTTCGCGCGCGAGCGTGGACTTGCCGGAGCCGGACACCCCGGTCACCACGCTCAGGCGGCCCACCGGGATGCGCGCGTCGACGCTGCGCAGGTTGTGCAGGCGCGCGCCTCGGATCTCGATCATGGGCGTGTCGGCCTCGACGGGACGGCGGCCTTGCAGCGGATGCGCAAGCGGTGTCTTCAGGTAGCGGCCGGTCACGGATTCGGGCGCGTCGATCACGTCCTGCACTGTGCCTTGCGCCACCACGCGGCCGCCGCGGATGCCCGCGCCCGGCCCGATGTCGATGACGTGCGAGGCGCGGCGGATGGTGTCGTCGTCGTGCTCGACCACCACCAGCGTGTTGCCGTTGCCTTCCAGGCGCGCCAGCGCGTCCAGCAGGATGCGGTTGTCGCGCGGATGCAGGCCGATGGTGGGTTCGTCCAGCACGTAGCAGACGCCCTGCAGGTTGGAGCCCAGTTGCGCGGCCAGCCGGATGCGCTGCGCCTCGCCGCCGGACAGCGTGGGCGCGGCGCGGTCCAGCGCCAGGTAGTTCAGGCCCACTTCCTGCATGAAGTTCAGGCGGCCGCGGATCTCGGCCAGGATGTCGCGGGCAATTTCGCCTTCTCGGCCGCGCGCCACCAGTCCGGTAAAGAAGGTGTGTGCGTCCGACACCGGCAGCGAGGCCAGTTCGGCAATCGACTTGTCGCGCCAGCGCACGGCGCGCGCCACGCGGTTCAGCCGCTGGCCATCGCATTGCGTGCAGGTCTTGGCCTCGCCTTCATACCACGCGTTCCAGGCGGTTTCCTCGCCGGTCTGCTCTTCGTCAAAGCCCTGCAGTTGCAGGCCCGTGCCGTAGCAGCCCGTGCACCAGCCGTGCTTGGAGTTGTACGAGAAGAGGCGCGGATCGGGTTCGGGGAAGCTGGTGCCGCAGGACGGGCACGCGCGCTTGACCGAGAAATGCTGCTGCTGCAGTTCGCTGTTCAGCGCCTCGTGCAGCTTGTTGACGGGCCACACGACCGACATCACGCCCTGGCCGTTTTCCAGCGCGCTCTTGACGGCGGCGCGCAGGTCGGCCTCGTTGGCCGGGTCCACCACCACGTCTGCCACCGGCAGTTCGATGGTGTGTTCCTTGTAGCGGTCCAGGCGCGGCCACGGCGCCACGGGAATGAATTCGCCGTCAACGCGCAGATGGGAATGGCCCTTGGAGCCCGCCCACTTCGCCAGATCCGTGTAATAGCCCTTGCGCGCGGTGACCAGCGGCGCCAGCAGGCCGATGTGCTCGCCCTTGTGCTCGCGCAACAGGCGCGCCACGATCTGGTCCGTGTTCTGGGGTTCAACCGCGACATTGCAGTCCGGGCAGTATTGCGTGCCCAGTTTCACGTACAGCAACCGCAGGAAGTGATGGATTTCCGTCATCGTGGCCACTGTGGACTTGCGGCCGCCGCGGCTGGTGCGCTGTTCGATCGCCACGGTGGGCGGGATGCCGAAGATGGCGTCCACGTCCGGCTTGCCGGCCGGCTGCACGATGGCGCGCGCGTAGGCGTTCAGCGATTCCAGATAACGGCGCTGGCCCTCGTTGAACAGGATGTCGAAGGCCAGCGTGGACTTGCCCGACCCCGACACGCCCGTGATGACGGTGAACTTGTCGTGCGGAATTTCGACGCTGATGTTCTTCAGGTTGTGTTCGCGCGCGTTGCGGATTTCGATGGCCATGCTGCCCTGGCGGCGTTCACGCACCAGGGATTGCAGCGGCGTGCCGACGCCGGCGCCGTACTCGGCTTGCGGCTCGGCGATGCGCGCGGTCAGGCCGGCCTGCTCGGCCTCCTGCGCGTCGGCATCGCTGCTGACGATGACGTCGGCCTTGCCGCCCGCGACGGTATCGATGGGCAGGATGCTGACTTCATAGTCGCGCAGGGCGGCGCCCGTGTGCGACTTGGGGTTGTCCATCAGGTCCTGCGGCGTGCCGGTGCCGAGCACCAGGCCGCCGGCGTCGCCGCCTTCGGGACCCAGGTCGATCAGCCAATCCGCGGCGCGGATCACGTCCAGGTTGTGTTCGATGACCAGCAGCGTGTGGCCGGCGGCCAGCAGCTTGCGGAACGCGCGCATCAGGCGCGCGACGTCGTCGAAGTGCAGGCCGGTGGTGGGTTCGTCAAACAGGAACAGGCTGCCCTTCTTGGCGACCTTGGCGGTGGAGATGCCGCTGCGCGCAGCCTCGGCCAAGTGGCCAGCCAGTTTCAGGCGCTGCGCCTCGCCGCCCGACAGGGTCGGCACCGGTTGCCCCAGCCGCACGTATTCCAGGCCCACGTCGGCCAGCGGCGCAAGACCGGTTTGCACGTCGCGCAGCCCCTTGAAGAAGTCCAGCGCCTCGCTGACCGTCATTTCCAGCACCTCGTCGATCGAGGCGCTCTTGCCCAGGTGTTCGACGCGCACTTCCAGCACTTCGGGGCGGAAGCGCTTGCCGTCGCAATCGGGGCAGCGCAGGTACACGTCGGACAGGAACTGCATTTCGACGTGTTCGAAGCCGGTGCCGCCGCAGGTCGGGCAGCGGCCGTCGCCGCCGTTGAAGCTGAATGTGCCCGCCGTGTAGGCGCGCTCACGCGCCAGCGGGGCCTGGGCAAACAGCTTGCGGATCGCGTCGAACGCGCCGACGTAGCTGGCTGGGTTGGAGCGCGCGGTCTTGCCGATGGGGGTCTGGTCCACCATGACGACGTCGGCGATCTGCTCGGCGCCGAGCAGACGGTCGAAGGCGCCCGGCGCTTCCGACGGCTTGCCCTTCTGCTTGAGCAGCGCGGGGTAGAGCACATCCTGCACCAGCGTGGATTTGCCCGAACCGGACACGCCCGTCACGCAGACCAGGCGGCCCAGCGGCAGCTCGACAGAGACGTTCTTCAGGTTGTGCGCATTGACGCCTTCCAGCAGCAGGCGCGGCGTGTTGGCCGCCACCGGCATCGGACGCGGCGCTTCCACACGCAGTCGGCCGCCGAGATAATCGCCGGTCAGCGAGGGCGCGGCGCGCAGTTGATCAGGCGTGCCGTCGAAGACGATGCGGCCGCCCCGCTCGCCGGGACCGGGGCCGATGTCGATGATGCGGTCCGCGGCCACCATGACCTGCGGATCGTGCTCCACGACCACCAGCGTGTTGCCGGCGTTGCGCAGGCGGTGCATGACTTCGACGACGCGGTGCATGTCGCGCGGGTGCAGGCCGATGGAGGGCTCGTCCAGCACGAACAGCGTGTTCACCAGCGAGGTGCCCAGCGCGGTGGTCAGGTTGATCCGCTGGACCTCGCCGCCCGACAGGGTGCGGCTCTGGCGGTCCAGCGTCAGGTAGCCCAGGCCCACGTCGCACAGGAATTTCAGGCGCGCGCGCACTTCGGTCATCAGCAGGTCGGTGGCGGCGTCCAGCGCGCCCGAGAACGACAGCGTGTCAAAGAATTTACGCACCCGCTCGATCGGCAGCAGCATCACGTCGTGCAGCGACAGGCCGTCCAGACCGTTGAGCTGTTCGCGGCTCCAGGTGGTGCCGACGGGCATGAAGCGCTTGTAGCGGCCGTCTTCCGGCGGCAGCACGGCATCGGCTTCATCTTTGTTGCCCAGGCGCCAGAGCAGGGCGTCGGGCTTGAGGCGCGCGCCGTTGCAGGTGGGGCAGGGCGTGTAGCTGCGGTACTTGGACAGCAGCACGCGCACGTGCATCTTGTAGGCCTTGGTCTCCAGCCAGTCGAAGAAGCGCTGCACGCCGTACCACTGATGCTTCCAGGCGTCGTTGCCGCCCTTCCAGTCGGGCGTGCCGTACAGCACCCAGCGCTTGTGCTCGTCGCTCATGTCCTTCCAGGGCACGCCCAGCGGCATGCCCGCGCGCGGGGCGTACTTTTGCAGGTCGTCCTGGCATTCCTTGTAGGACGGCGTGGTCCACGGCTTGATGGCGCCTTCGAGCAGGGTCTTTTTCTCGTCGGGGATGACCAGGCCGAAGTCGATGCCGATCACGCGGCCGAAGCCGCGGCAGGCCTCGCAGGCGCCCAGCGGCGAATTGAACGAGAAGCTGCTGGGCAGCGGGTCGGTGTATTCGATGTCGCAATCGGCGCAATGCAGCCGGTCGCTGTACTTCCAGATATGCGCGTTGCCGCCGTCGGCGTCCATGACGTAGACGGCGATGTGGCCGGCGCCCATGCGCAGCGCCGTGTCCAGCGCTTCCATGATGCGTTCGCGCTCGGTGCCGGCGAAGCGGAAGCGATCCTGGATGACGTGCAGGATGCGGCGTTCTTCGGTGGCGGCCTTGGCGGTCTTCGTGGCCTTGGCCTTCTTGGCGCCCTTGGCGGGCGCGGCGGCGCGGGGCACGGCGGTTTCTTCGGCGTGCACGCGGGTGTAGCCCTGCTGCTCAAGGAAGCCGCGCACTTCGTCTTCGGTGAAGTTGGCCGGCACGGCGATCGGGAAGGTCACCACCAGGCGCGGGTCGCCCACGGTCGCAGCGCGCTCGGCCAGCGAGTGATAGACGGATTCCGGCGTGTCGCGCCGCACCAGCTTGCCGCAGCCGCGGCAATAGAGCTTGGCGCCACGCGCGAACAGCAGTTTCAGGTGATCGTTCAATTCGGTCATCGTGCCGACCGTGCTGCGCGAGCTGCGCACCGGATTGGTCTGGTCGATGGCGATAGCGGGCAGAATGCCCTCGATGCGGTCCACCTGCGGCTTGTCCATGCGGTCCAGGAACTGGCGCGCATAGGGCGAGAAGGTTTCCACGTAGCGCCGTTGGCCCTCGGCGTAAAGGGTGTCGAAGGCCAGCGAACTTTTACCGGACCCCGACACCCCGGTGATGACGACCAGTTCGCCGGTGGCGATGGTCAGATCCAGGTTCTTGAGATTGTTCTGGCGGGCGCCAACGATGCGGATATGGGAGCTCATGGACGGTATCGTAGCCTGACGAAGGGAGCATGCCGGCGCGGCGATCCATCGCTGGTTCCGGGCGCGTCGATATGGAATAATTGACTATATTGTGAGGCGCATGTCCATATTGTGGACAATCGGCGCCTGGGTAGCTGTACAAATAAACAGTATCGCAGATTCGTCTGATATTCGCGCTTGCTGCGTTGCGGATCTGGCCTGGGCTATCGCATGTATTTGGGGACATGAGTGCAGGAATCCAAGGTCGCGGGCGCGGCAGCGTTCGGAAAATTCATGGCGGTGCTGCAGGCGGTGGCCGATGCGCCGCAGCCGCCGACGGCCGCCATGCTTGCCCGTGACTGCGGCTATCCCCGTCCTACCGTCTACCGCATCCTGGCGGCACTGGCCGAACAGGGGATGGTCACAGAATCCAGCGGCGCGTATCGCCTGGGGCCGCGCCTGATGTCGCTGGCCAGCAAGGCATGGTCCCAGTTCGATCTGCGCGCCGCGCTGGCGCCCGAACTGCAGGCGCTGCGCGACCAGACCGGCGAAACCGTCCATCTGGCCGTGCCCGCGGGCCACGAGATGATCTATATCGACAAACTGGAAAGCCCCGGCCCCGTGCGCATGGTGTCGCGCGTGGGGGCGTCCGTCGCGCTGCATTCCAGTGCCGTCGGCAAGGCCTATCTGGCCGCGCTGGACGAGCCCGCGCGCGAGCGCCTGCTGCACGCGCTGCCGATGCCGGCCCGGTTGCCCGCCACGCTGACCACTCTGCCCGCGCTGCGCGAGGCGCTGGGCGTGGCGGCTCGGCAAGGCTACGCTGTCGACAACGAGGAAAACGAACCCGGCATCGTCTGCTACGGCGTCGCGCTGTGCGACGGGGCAGGGCGTCCCGTCGCGGGCGTCAGCGTCAGCACGCTGCTGTTCCGCCGCCGTGGCGATCCGCAGTCCGCCTATATCGAACCCTTGCTGCGGCTGCGTGATGCCGCCGCAGCCAAACTCGCCGTCCTGCCGGTAACGTCCGGCGGCGCCTGATCGTCAGCCCCAGAGGAAATCCATGACCGCAACCGCTGCTCCCACCGCCTCCAAGCTTGCCGCCCTGTTGGCCGCCCGCGTCGTGCCCGTCCTGCGCTACACCGACGCGGCCGCCGCGGCCTATGCCGCCGAAGTCGCGGTGTCGGCCGGCTGCACCACGCTGGAACTGACCTGGACCATTCCGAACGTCACAGATCTGGTGCGCGCGCTGCGCGACAAGCACGGCGCCAGCCTGCTGCTGGGCGTGGGTACAGTGCTGGACGAGTCGCAGGCGCGCGACGCGCTGGTGGCGGGCGCCGACTTCCTGGTGTCGCCCGCGCTGGCGCACGAGATCGTGGATATGGCCCACGCCGCCGACGCGCTGTGCATGCTGGGCGCGTTCACCCCGAGCGAAGTCCTGGCCGCGCGCCGCGCCGGCGTGGACGTGGTGAAGGTGTTCCCGGCGGACACCGGCGGCCCCAAGCACCTGGCCGCGCTGAAGTCGGTGTACCCGGACACGATCTTCTGCCCCACGGGCGGCATCACGCAGGAAAACATGGGTACGTATTTCGCGGCCGGCGCCGGCCTGGTCGGCATCGGCAGCAACCTCTACGACAAGGCCGCCTTCGCGTCGCGCGACACCGCCGCGCTGGTGGCGCAGATCACCCGGACCCGCGAGGCCGCTCATGGCTGACTTCGACATCGTCGCGCTGGGCGAGCCGCTGGTCGAGCTGAACCAGACGCACGACGGCCAACGGCAATACCTGCAGGGATTCGGCGGCGACACCTCCAACGCGGTGATCGCAGCCGCCCGCCAGGGCGCGCGCTGCGCATACCTGACCCGGGTCGGCAATGACGCCTTCGGCAAGCAGTTCCTGGACCTGTGGCAGAACGAGGGCGTCGACACGTCCGGCGTAGAGGTCGACGATGACGCGCACACCGGCCTGTATTTCGTGCAGCACGGACCTGACGGCCATGCTTTCAGCTATCTGCGGCGCGGCTCGGCCGCCAGCCTGATGACGCCGGCCAGCCTGGACGCAGGCCTGATCGAACGCACGCGTTTCCTGCACGTGTCGGGCATCAGCATGGCGATCAGCACCACCGCCTGCGATACGGTCTTCGCCGCCATCGAGCGCGCGCATGCCGCTGGCGCGCAGGTCAGCCTGGATTCCAATCTGCGGTTGCGCCTGTGGCCCGTGGACCGCGCCCGCGCCATCCTGCGCGAAGCCATGCGGACGGCGGACGTGTTTCTGCCCAGCATGGACGACATGCAGCACCTGACCGGCAACGACGACCCGGAGCGCACGCTGGACTGGATCCGCGACGGCGGCGCGCCGGGCGTGGTGGTTCTGAAGCTTGGCAAGGACGGTTCCATCATTGACGACGGCCGCAGCCGCACGGCGATGCCGGCGCTGCGGGTGCAGGCCGTGGACGCGACCGGCGCGGGCGACTGCTTTGCCGGCAGCCTGCTGGCGCGGCGTTGCCAGGGCGATGCCTGGGAAGACGCCGTGCGTTATGCCAATGCCGCGGCGGCGCTGTCCACGCTGGGCTACGGCGCGGTCGATCCGCTGCCGCGGGCGGAGCAGGTGTGGGAACGGCTGAAGGAAACGTCGGGCTGAGCGCGGCAGGGCGGCGGTGCAGCGGGTGAACCGAACGCGGTCCGGCCATATTGCGCCGCGCCTTGGCGCCTTCGCGTATCCGCCGCCGATTTGTCCCTGGTTGTTTCAGGCGGTGCGTAAGCCCCGGTGGGCGCCTTTGAAATCCGCCCATTGGCGTTCGATTCGGATTTCAGGCTAAAATGCCAAGCTATCCGAATTTTTTCCGCCAGTCCGGTTTCCGGTTGTGCGGGCCACTTTCCGCAAATTCAACAGGAGAATCAACATGGCTGAACGCAAACGCGTGCGTCGTAACACCCTGGAACGCCGTTGCCTGGGCAAGGCTTTCAAGCGCTTGTTCGTCAAGTCGCCCAAGGGCGTGTTCAAGATGCTGGAAAAGATCAAGCGCGTCTAAATGATGCGTTCGGCCGGCAGGTCTTCGGACCTGCTTGCCTGATCAAAGAAAAACCGCAAGGCGCGAGCCCTGCGGTTTTTTTTCGTCAGGCCTGCGGGGCCCCGAGCTTGGGCCGGATGAAATCCATGAACGCGCGGGTCTTGGCCGGCTGGATGCTGGAAGGGAAAACCACATAGATCGAGATCGGATCCACCGACCAGCCCGGCAACACGCGCCGTAGCGAGTTGCGCTGGATGATCGGTTCCAGCGCCAGGCAATGCGGCATGCGCGTGATGGCCAGGTCCAGACCGGCCAGCGTGCCCGCGATGCTCATGTTGTTGGCGGCCAGATGTCCGTGCACGGCCACGCGCTGCGAAATCGCGCCGTTATTCAGCGTCCAGTGCGAATGGGCTTCGTCGATGGTCGTGCGCAGGCACTGGTGCTGCGACAGATCGGCCGGCGTCTGCGGTTCGCCATGACGCGCGATATAGCTGTCGGACGCGTACAGATGCGTTTCCAGCGAAACCAGCTCGTGCACCACGGCGCCCTCGATGGCGCGATGCGGCGTGCCGTTGCCATTGCCGTTGTCGGCGGAGGCGCCCGGATAGTCGGCTTCGCGGCCGAACCGCAGCACGATGTCGAACGGCGTGCCCTGTGCGTCGGAGGCCGTCATCATGCTCAGGTCGAACTCGCATTCCACTTCGGGATAGCGATCGGTGAAATCGCTGATGGTCTCGGGCAGCAGCCAGATGGCCAGGCTGTACGGCATGGAGACGCGCAGATTGCCCGACGGGCCGCCTGACAACGACAGCAGTTGCTCGTGCGCCAGGCGGGCTTCGTCGATGAGGCCCTGGCACCGGCGCATGTAGGCCGCGCCCGCGTCGGTCAGATCCAGCCGGCGCGTGTTGCGGTTGATGAGCCGCAGCCCGATCGCGCGTTCAAGTTCGTTGATCCGGCGCGACAGCGTCGACGTCGGCATGTCCAGCGCGCGCGCGGCCTGGCTGAAGCTCTTGCGCTTGGCAACCTCCACGAACAAGGCGATGTCATTGAGCTGGACGGTCGAGGCTTCCATAGGCGTTCCGAATTGGGCCGCCCGAGTTTACGCCAGTCCGCTATGCGCCCCAACGGCTGCGGCCAGGCGCGGTCTCGAAAAAAGGCCGGTGACAAGCTCTTCGTGCAAGTCAAACGAGGCTGGAAACCATATACGCGGCAATAGGTTAGAGCTATTTCGTGCTGATTACAGGCGATGCTGCGTTGTGGGCTGGGAGCCACACGAGAATTTGGGGAAAGCAAGCTTGGGCGCGCTGTGGCGGTCAAAAAATTCAGAGACAGCGATCTCGTTCGTCGTAGTAGCGCATTCTTTCGCACACTATCCAAAACGAATTAAACAGGCCAGCAAACGCAAGGGAAGACGGCTCCTTTGCAACGCTGGTCAAACAGTCAAACCACTGGCCTTGAAAATCAGCGGCGCCGGGACGATATCCGCTGGATTGACTTATTAGGCCCTTTCGTAAGCCACGTCAATCCCAGCAATTGCAATCTGCTCCACACCCTCCAGGCATATAGCATGCTGCATCAACGGGAGGAGAGCTTAAATCAGTTGCTTGGTATGGATTTCGGGGTGCTCCAGATAAAAACTTCTTATTCTCCCAGGAATATATGACTCCTATATCTCTTTCGGAACAGTGGTAGCAATGCATTTCCCGATTATATTTTTCATAGAGAAAATCATGGACTACCCCTCTCATTTCCAAGGGGGTAGCGTAAAACCACTCTGAAAGCCTGCCGGATGTTATATGACTTATGCGTTTGTAGTGCTGACTCAGGTAGTGAATAATACTTACCTCGATTTCACTCACTTTTCCAGCCGCCACTCCTTCCTTAATTTTGAAGGCACAAAGCAATGCATAAAAGGGATTTTGGCTTCCGCTTGCCCTCGTTCCAAGTTGGCCCGTTGTTAGACCAATTTTTGCCATGTTGTTATAACGAGTATCAAGACCAACATATATCCACCCGTTAATGGAATTCTCTTGTCGAAGTCTTTCGTGCTCGCACCATGCCATCTTATGGTCGTCGTAGTCGTTAAAATCGAAGTTTTCTTCCCAATTTCGACTCATATTTTTTGTCTTCTCCGAACCTAATGTAGAAACCAAGTTTGGCGCACTCAGCCCAGAAACTGACGGGGCCAACCTGAAATGCGATATTGCGCCGATCCGCGTACAAGACGCCTAAGCATTTGCCAATCAAACGTTAGATTTGACTCTGCACCAGGGCTGCCTCGTACATTTTTTTGAGGAGTGGATCCACCAGTGCCCGCGTAGGTTCCCAATCCATTTCTGTGAGCATCCCGTACTTCTCCGTCAGGATTTCTTCGCGGTCAAAGGAAAACTCGGTTTGCGTTTCCAATCCAACTATGAGTTGCATGCCGGTGGGCAGATCCTTCGCGATGAAGCTCAGAACGGCCGGAAGGTTAAAGTCGTCCTGAGCCTGCTGGTTAGGAGAGTCGATTACCACCGGGACGTCGTACGAGCCTGATTTTCCATGGACAGTGCGCCAGATAGCAGCGTAATAGGCCAGGATGGACCGTGGGCCGCCGCTACCCGAAAGCGAGGGGCGGGAGGATAGCTGCAACGACTTTGTCGGTACGGAGTGCAGCTGCAATGCAATGCGGCTGGCTGCGTAGTACTCGCGGAATTCCTTTAGGACTGCCTTCGTGCGCTTGGGTGAGCGAAGCTCGTTCATCTTGGTCTCAAGTGCGTCGACAGTGAGAACTATGGCGTCGATGGCAGCCTGGATTCGTTTTCGTTCCTCTTCGAAGGCGGTGAATGCGGATTCGGCGCCAAGGCTTTCGACAACATCCTTGAATTGCAACTCTCCCTTCCTCGAGTCCAGTAGGCGGGAGATGCGCAAGTAATTCTCATTGAGTGAATTCAGCTCAGATAGTGCGTTGTGCGTACGTTTGCGAACTTCCGCAGCATCCTCTCGGAGTCGTGCGGCGAGCTCCCGAAGAACCCGGGCATCCTCGGCGAACTCCAGTAGATCAATGAAGGGCTTCTCGTGCTCGGCGTTGCACGTTGGACAAATGAGCGGTGCTGCGCCTTCCTTGATAAGGAATTTCGCATCGCTTTCATATGCCGCCAAAGCTCCTTCAGCAAGATGAATCTGATGATCCAAACTCTTAAGGAGCTCTTGATTACGGACGGCAACGCTCCGCAGGCTCTCTTGCCGGATGTTGAGCTCATTAACTTCTGTGGTAAGCAGCTCAATCTCAGCGACAAAGTTTTCGGCATTGACTTTAGGGCCTGTCAGCGGGATAGACTGGCTGAAACGCTCAATAGTGCGTTTCAGTAGCTTGTATTCCCGACGCTGCTCTTCAAGCGTCCTGGCATGTTGGGACCGCTCTGCGCTAGCTGCGTAATATTCTGGCGGACAAACGCCAGTGAAATATTCGAGGATGGGTTTAAACGGTGCGGTAAAGCGTTTCATCCCGGCAAAAGTGTTCCATTCCGCCTGCCAACTTCCGTCCTGGTTCACGTAAAACGGGGCAAAGAAGCATGCCGGGTCGGCTGCAACAACTTCTGCCTGCTTTTTGTCAGAGAAGACCAGGTTGAAGTCAGTTATCTCGCAGAAGTGCTTAGACCAATCGCCGAACTTGGTTGTAGAGATCAAGAGTTTGAAAGTTGAGTCAAAGAGCGCGCGTCGACCGTCTTGATGAAGTGCGAAGTAGATTTTTTCGTCGACAGAGAACTCGAGCAGCGAGACTGCGTTCGTGTCCCATTGCTCGAGCTTCCCTTGCGGTGTGGCACCGAGCGTTTCAAATAGACTCCGGATCAACGTCGTCTTGCCGGTATGATTCCTCCCCACCAGCAGGTTTTTGCTCGGATGGAATTCTACGTGTCGAGCCTTTTGCTCCTGATGTGAGAGCAGCCAGATGTTTTTGAATCGGAAGCGATGCATAGTCTTTAGTTCTCAGGCTTCGGACGAGGAGTCTTAGATCGGGTCCACGCATTTCGTTATAGCTCTCATGATAAATCGGGCGATCAGATCGTTGTCGCTAATTGTTCCGAACTGAATCTTAAGCTCGGCCAGAGCGGCCTCGACAAATGGCAGCAAGTTTGATGTGGGCGGATTAGCCGCAATCCAGGAATCGCTGAATTCGTCAATTTCTCTAGAGACGTCAGTTCCTCCGACAAGCCGATCTCGCTGAGCACGCGCGGCTGCGACGCGTACCGATGAAATCGTCATGAAGTCCAGTCCTTCTATTTGAAGCTGGTTCATCCAATCATTGAATAACGCGTGGCGGTCAGGCACAGTCTCTAGTGCCGCCAAAGCCGCGATAAATGAGCCCCTGGAAAATCCACGCTCCTTGATGAGCTCGTCAAACGACGGGCAGTTGTCAGTCCGGCGAGTCAGGGGCGAAATTTTCATCACGAGCGATTCAACAAAAGCCTTGGCTTGGCCGGCGTGTTCCGGGCTGCGCTCGTTCAGCAAGTCCAGCGCAGCTTCAATTGCAGGCGCGTTGAGGTTGTCCGGGTGTATTGCAACCTTCTGCAGCCTTACGCGAGTCAGATCTGGCGGCGTTCCAGCAGACGAGAGTGAAGTGAAAGCATCGGTCAAAAGTTTCACATGCTCAGTTGCTAGATCAGCCAGCGAGCAAGGCATCGTCGTGGCCGTCGAACCGCCGGCTCTAAGGGGGAAGTCGCAGCCTTGATTGGATAGGAATATGCCTTCTGCTGGAAGGGCTGTGAAAGCGTTCAAGCTGAGGTGAAGCTTTCCGAGAATGGATTCTGGGACCTTTTTGAAGTCAGGGAGCTTCGGAAGCTTGGATGGAGAAGCTTTCGTCTTAGTAGGCTTCTTCGAGGAGACAGGTTCGGTCTTGGGTTCGACGGTGCCAGTGAGTACGGACCATGTCCACGTGCCGGAGTCCTTCTTCTTGACTTGGTAGACTTTCACGCGAGTCGGGGCTGTTTCAGAATCAAGTTCTGCGACATCCTGAATGGATTCGAATAAGAGCAAGAAGTCTGGTTCATTGGCCTTTTCCAACTCTATCATTCGGAAAACGGCCCAAATGCGTGAAAAGTCGACCCCTTTAGCTCCGTGCCCACCGCCAGACTCCGAATACTTAGGATTGTTTGCAACGGACAAAAGCTCCGCCGCGCCGTTGGTTTTGCTCAAGCCGCCCTCCCTATGTGCCTCCATTCATGCGGAGGGATACTTGCGTTTAGCGCACGTCATCACTGATGACCGATAAGCTCGCGTAACTCATTGAAACACTCATTATAGTGACGAAAGATGAATTTCTCATCCTTTGATTTGTCGATAACGGACATTATCGAATTCCGCCAGAATCTTGTGATTTCCGCCCGGCCCATTGCAGAATCCCCGATCCCAGCCTGAACACGTCCAGCATGTGCGGGATCAGCGCCATGACATCGACCGCCTCACCATACGCCTGCGCATGCAGCGCGGCGTAGCGGTCGAGGTAGGCTGGGCAAGCGAAGGACAGCTTGATGATCTCGGTCTTGGGCAGGGGCCCCCGGCCGCAGTATCCAGGTCGTACTCATCTCGAAGTCCTCTTGTTGAAGAACAACGCCGAACAGGGGCCACCGGTCACAGCAGGCGGCGGCAATACCCGGTCGTTGAAATTGGTGTCGGCGAAATAGCGCAGCTTCTTCGCCTTGATCGGCACGACACTGGACACCATCACTACCGCTTCATCGGTCGGCGACTGCATCACTTCGCCTGGCGTCAGCAGCGGCCGCGCCGTCTCCTGACGCGACACCATCAGGTGCCCCCGCCAGGGTGCAAGCCAGTGGCGTCAGTAGATGCGTTGGGCGCGCAACTTAGGGGCCGCCCAATGTTTCGGAAATGCGTTTGCCCGTGCGTTTGTCGTTGGTGGCGAAGGGCATCCACCCATGCCCAACCCTTGGCCTTCACCTCGGTGGTAATGCTGGCCAACTTGTTCTGGCCAGCCGTTCCAGCAGCGCGGCATCGGTCAGATAGACGCCTTTGTCGCCTTCCGTGAACAGGTCGCGGCGAATGCCGCTGTCTTCGCGTTCGTAGGTTTTCAGCCATTCATGGTGACGCAGACCCGCACCTGCCACGAAGACCGGCGTGACTACACCAAGCACATGATCCGGCTGCGCCACGCCAGCCAGATGAATGCCCGAGGCGAGGCCAACGAATTCGTCCTGCTTAACTCGCACGATGGCACCAGCAGCTACCAGATGCTGGCCGGAATGCTCCGCTTCGTGTGTAGCATTGGGCTGGTGTGCGGCGAAACCGTGGCCGATGTGCGCTTGCCTCATAAGGGCGACGTGGCCGGACAAATTCTCGAAGATGCCTATTAGGTGCTGCACGGCTTTGATCGGGCGCTGGAATCCCGTGAATCCATGCAGGCCATCACGCGGGACGAAGTCGAGGCCGAAGTGTTCGCACGCGCCGCGCTGTCGCTCAATCACGGCAACCCCGACAAGCCCGCACCCATCACCGAATCGCAAATTCTGATGGCGCGCAGGTTCGACGACCACCGACCGGACTTGTGGAGCGTGTTCAACCGCCCCCAAGACAACCTGACCAAAGGTGTTTTGTCTGGCCACAGCACCAACGGAGGCCGCCTGCAGACCCGCCTGGTACAGAGCATTGATTCCGATATTCGCCTCAATCGCTGCTGGCCGATGGCCTGCGCCAGTTGAAAGCCTGATTCCTCTGCGCGGCAGGGGAAGGCAGCAACCCTTGTCGCGTCATTCTCTGCTGCATTCCATCATCGCAAGGAGTTTTCACCATGAACGCAATCAACCACATCGAAGCACAGTCCATCCACGCCACGGCCAGCGCCGCGCCTGCCGTGCGGGAAGCCGCCGATCCGAGCAAAAACCTGATTTTGGTGCCGTTGTCTCGGCAGGTTTCGCGTCTCATGGGCCGCAACGTGAGCAAGACCCCGCGCATTGTCGATTGCCGAACTCGGCGCCAGCATCCTGCGTGTCGGTCTGCTGCAAAACCTGATCGTGATCGCGACAGCTAACGGAGAGCATTACGAAGTCGTCGCCGGAGGCCGTCGCCTTTCCGCCCTCAAACTGTTGGCTAAGAAGCGCCGCGTCAGCAAGGAATGCGCCGCATGGGCTGCGGACTTGGTGAGCATGATCTTCGCCATAATGACTCCTCGGAAAGTCCGGTTTCCAAGAGCCACATGGGAGCCACGCAAGGGGAAGCCGGATCAAGTGTCGGAAAGCACCGGAATATGCTGAGCTCGCCGAAGTGATTGATAAACATGCTGTATCGAGCCGTGGCGTAGCCCAGCGAAAATGCGATCCTGGAGTTGTGAAACAAGAAAACCGCACGGTTTGTCAGATTTGATTGCAAATTCCAAAGCCGTGGAATCGGTTCCCCGAGGCATATCCCCTACACTTCAGGCGAAATCATAAGAACCAAGACCGCAGCGGTTTCTGGAAGATCGCAAGGGGCACAGCAGGCATGACCGATACACCGATTTTTTTCACCGTTCTGACGCCGACCTACAACCGGGCAGGAACCCTGCACCGCGTCTACGAATCGCTCTGCCAGCAGACTTTCCGGGATTTTGAATGGGTGGTGGTGGACGACGGCTCCACCGACAACACGCACGAGTCCATCCTGCATTGGCAATCGCTGGCGGATTTTCCGATCCGCTATGTCTGGCAGAACAATCAGCACAAGAAGACCGCCTTCAATCGTGGCGTGCGCGAGGCGCGCGGCCAGATGATCGTGGGCCTGGATAGCGACGACGAAATGCCGCCGGACGCGCTGGCCATTTTCCATGAGGCCTGGAACGCGATTCCGCCCGCGCGCCGCGACTCGTATTTCGCCATTACCGGGCTGTGCGCGCGGCCCGACGGCACCATCGTCGGCGACCGTTATCCGCAGGACGTGTTCGACAGCACCGCCGTCGACGTGTATTTCCGCTACCGCATCAAGGGCGAGAAATTCGGCTGTATGCGCACGGACATCCTGCGCAAGTACCCGTTTCCCGAGGACGTGGCGGGCTTCGTGCCCGAAAGCCTGGTGTGGTGGGCGGTGGCGCGTGCGGGGTATCTCAGCCGCTTCATCAACCGCGTGGTGCGCACCTATCACGACACGCCCGGTGGCCTGAGCCAGGGCGCGGTGTCCGTCAGCAACAACGCCCAGGGCCTGTACCTGCTGGCGTGGGACATGCTGCAGCATCACCTGGAATTCTTCCGCTACCGCCCGCGCGAATTCATGATGGCGGCGGCGCGCTACACGCGTTTTCGCCTGCACCTGAAGCATTCCGGCGTGCCGACGGCCGTGCAGGCCTACCGGCTGACCCATCCGGTCGCGACGTTTCTCGTGGCCGTCATGTACCCGCTGGGGTATGCGCTGTACCGCCGCGATCGGCGTCGCGGCGTGGCCTGACCCAGCCTGCCGACCCGGCAGCCTGCGTCACGCAGACGCGCCGTGCCCCAGTCCCAGATAGACCTCCACGACGCGCGGATCCTGCGCCACCTCGGCCGCCGGACCTTCAAGAGTCACCGTTCCGGTTTCCAGCACATAGGCGTAATCGGCCACCTGCAGCGCGGCGCGCGCGTTCTGTTCGATCAAGAGGATGGACACGCCCATCTCGCGCAGCCGCGCGACGATGCGGAACACTTCGCGCACGATGCGCGGCGCCAGCCCCAGGCTGGGTTCGTCCAGCATCAGCAGGCGGGGTTTGGCCATCAGTGCGCGGCCCACGGCCAGCATCTGGCGCTCGCCGCCGGATAGCGTGCCGGCCAATTGCGCGCGCCGTTCCTGCAGCCGGGGAAACAGTTCAAAGACCTCGGCCAGCGTCTGGTCCTGGTCGCGCAGGCCTCGGCGATAGCGGTCGAAGGCGCCCAGCATGAGGTTGTCCTCGACCGTCATTTCCGCGAAAAGCTCGCGCTTTTCGGGCACCAGATTCATGCCCGCGGCGACCATTTCCTCGATTTCGGCGTGTTCCTGCGCCTTGCCGCCGAAGGTGATGCCGCCCTGTGACGGCAGCACGCCCATGATGGCCGACAGCAGCGTGGTCTTGCCCGCGCCGTTGGGACCGATCACGGTCACGATCTGGCCTTCGCCCACTTCCAGGCTGACGCCGGAGACCGCCTCGACCTTGTCGTAGGCCACGCGCAGGTCGCGCACTTGCAGCAGTTTCGCGCTCATTCTTCCACTCCGCCCAGATAGGCCTCAAGCACCGCGGGATTCTGCTGGATCTCTGCCGGCAACCCTTCGGCGATCTTTTCGCCGAAGTCCATGACCACCACGCGATCCACCAGCCCCATCACGAAATCCATGTCGTGTTCGACAAGCAGGATGGCCATGCCTTCGGCGCGCAGGCGCTTGAGCAGCTCGGCCAGCTCGCATTTCTCTTGATAGCGCAGGCCGGCCGCGGGTTCGTCCAGCAGCAGGATGCACGGGTCGGACGCCAGCGCGCGCGCGATCTCCAGAATGCGCTGCTGGCCCAGCGCCAGCGAGCCCGCCTCGTCATGCAGATGCTTGCCCAGCCCCACGCGCTCGACCTGACGCGCGGCTTCGGCCAGCAGGCGCGCCTCTTCGGGCCGGTCCAGCCGCCAGGCGGCCGGCAGCACGCCGCGATGCCCGCGCAGGTGCGCGCCGATGGCCACGTTTTCCAGCACGCTCATGCGGCCCAGCAGCCGCACGTGCTGGAACGTGCGCGACAGACCCAGGCGCGCAATCTTGCGCGCACCCACGCCGGCCACCGGCTGGCCCAGCAGCGTCACCTGTCCCGACGTGGGCGTGTCCACGCCCGAGATCTGGTTGAACATCGTGCTCTTGCCCGCGCCATTGGGGCCGATCAGCGCCAGCACTTCGCCCGCGCGGATCTCCAGGTTCATGGCGTTGTTGGCCACCAGGCCGCCGAACTTGCGCGTCACGTCCACGGCTTTCAACACCACCTCGCCGCGCGGCGGCATGGTGCGCCGGGGCAGCGGTTCGGCCGTCATGTCGACCTGGCGCGGCTTGCGTTTGACCGGCACCCAGCGCGTCAGCACCGGCCACAGGCCGCTGCGGGCGCGGTGCAGCAGCAGCACCATGCCGAAGCCGAAGACGATCACTTCGAAGTTGCCGGTCTGGCCCAGCACCTTGGGCAGCAGGTCCTGCAGCCATTGCTTGAGCACCGTGAAGACGCCCGCGCCGACCAGCGCGCCCCACACCTGTCCGGCGCCGCCGATGACGGTCATGAACAGGTATTCGATGCCCATCTGCAGGCCGAAGGGGTTGGGGTTCACGAAGCGCTGCATGTGCGCGTACAGCCACCCCGACGCGCAGGCCTGCAGCGCCGCGATGACGAAGATCACCATGCGCGAGCGCGCCGTGTCCACGCCCATGGATTCGGCCATTACGCGCCCGCCCTTGAGCGCGCGGATGGCGCGGCCTTCGCGCGAGTCCAGCAGGTTCTGCGTGGACCACACGGCGACCAGCAGGAAAGCCCAGATCAGGTAATAGATGTTGCCGCCCTGGTTGAGCGTCCAGCCGAACAGGCTGATGGCCGGAATGTCCGGGATGCCGGTGTGGCCGCCCAGCCCTTCGACCGAGCCGAAGACGAAGTACAGCGACAGCCCCCAGGCGATGGTGCCCAGCGGCAGGAAGTGGCCGGACAGCTTCAGCGTGATCGCGCCCAGCAGGTAGGCCAGCGCCAGCGTCAGCGCCAGGCCGGCCAGCAGCGTGAGCCAGGGCGATGCGCCCAGCCAGCCGAGCCACGACGGCAGCGTGTCCGCGCGAGTTGTCAGCAGCGCCGTCGTGTAGGCGCCCACGCCCACGAAGGCAGCCTGGCCGAAGCTGGTCAGGCCGCCGACGCCGGTCAGCAGCACCAGGCCCAGCGCGACCAGCGCATACAGGCCGATGTAGTTCAGCAAGGTCACGTAAAACGGCGGCAGCACCAGGGGGCCGAGCGCCAGCAGGGCCAGGAAGGCGAAGAGGATGTGGCGCGGGGTCATTCGTCTTCTTCCTCGACGTGATGGCTGTTGAGTGAACGCCAGAGCAGCACGGGGATGATCAGCGTGAACACGATGATTTCCTTGTAGGCGCTGGCCCAGAACGACGAGAAAGCTTCGATCAGCCCGACCAGCACGGCGCCCGCCGCCGCCAGCGGATAGCTCACCAGCCCGCCGATGATGGCGCCCACAAAGCCTTTCAGGCTGACCATGAAGCCCGAATCGAAATACATGGTGGTGATGGGTGCGATCAGGATGCCCGACACGGTGCCGATCAACGCGGCCAGAAAGAACGTGGCCTTGCCCGCGAATACGGGCGAGATGCCCATCAGGCGCGCGCCGATGCGGTTGAACGCCGCGGCGCGCAGCGCCTTGCCGTACATCGAGCGTTCAAAGAACTGGTACAGCACGACGATCAGCACCACTGACACCGCCACCACCCACAGCGCCTGGCTGTTCACGTTGACCGGGCCGAGCGTCATGCTGGCGTCGCTGAACGGCGCGGTGCGCGCGCCTTCCGCGCCGAAGGCCAGCAGCCCCAGGCCGACGAGCGCCAGATGGACCGCGATGGATACGATCAGCAGCACCAGCGTCGAGGCCGACGCGATCGGCTGATAGAACAGGCGATAGAGCTGCGGTCCCATCGGCACCAGCAACAGCAATGTCAGGAGCGCCTGCACGGCCATCGGCAGTTGTGCGAGCGGCAGGCGGTACAGCAGCAGCGCCAGCGCCAGCGGATAGATCACCTTGGCGGCCATGCGCCAGTGGGTGCGGCCGCGCGCCGGGCGCTTGCGGCGCGCCATCAGATCGGCGATGACCTCGGCCAGCGCGAACGCAAGCAGCAGCCAGACGAGCAGGATGGGCTTGCCGGCCTGCATGGCGGCCATGGTGAGCGCGCCAAAGGCGACAAACTCGCCCTGCGGGATGAACAGGACGCGGGTGACGGTGAAGACGAGCAGGATGGACAACGCCAGGAGCGCGTAGATGGCGCCATTGGTGATGCCGTCCTGCCCGAGTATCAGAGCAATCTGAGCATTCATGCGAAATTCCGGGTGATACAGAGAAGCACGCCAGGCACCCCCGCTCACATGCGGCGCGGGCGTCGCCAGCAAGCAGGCGCTGCGCGTCCCATCGGGATGCCGCGGATCCGGGCTCCGCCGGTCCGCTGGCATGCCCCCTGGGGGGAAGCGCGCAGCGCCTCGGGGGGAACCCCTCCTACTTGACCAGGGTCCAGTTGCCGTCCTTGACGGTGATGAGTTCGCGGCCGCGTTCGTCAAAGCCGCTGTGGTCGGCGGCGCTCATGTTGTAGACGCCTTGCGTGCCGACCAGCTCCTTGGTCTGCTCCAGCGCGTCGCGCAGGGCGCTGCGGAACTCCTTGGTGCCCGGCTTGCCGGCCTTCTCGGCGATCGGCACGGCCTTTTCCAGCAGCAGGCCGGCGTCATAGACGTTGGCGCCGAAGGTGGCGGGCTTGGAGCCGTTGAGCTTTTCGTAGGCGGCGATGTACTCGGTGGCCACCTTCTTGGACGGGTTGCTGTCCGGCATTTCCGGCAGCACCAGCATCAGGCTGGCGGCCAGCACCGTGCCTTCGACCTTCTTGCCGCCCAGCTTCAGGAAGTCGGGCAGCGCGGCGCCGTGGGTCTGGTAGAACTTGCCCTTGTAGCCCTGATCGAACAGCGTCGTCTGCGGCAGCACGCTGGCAGCGCCGGGCGCGGCGACCAGCACGGCGTCGGGCTTGGCGGCCAGGATCTTCAGCGCCTGGCCGGTGACCGAGCTGTCAAAGCGCAGGTAGCGTTCGTTGGCGGCGATCTTGATGCCCTTTTCCGCGGCCAGGCCCGAGAACACCTTGTACCAATTCTCGCCATAGGGATCGTTCAGGCCGATGAAGCCGACCGTCTTGATGCCGGTCTTGGCCATGTGGTCCACCAGCGCGCGCGCGATGATGTCGTCGTTCTGCGTGGTCTTGAACACCCACTTCTTCTGGTCGTTCATCGGCAGCACCACCGCGGCGGTGCCCACCGGCGCCAGCATCGGCACGCCGGCCTCGGCGGCGAACTGGATCACGCCCATGGCGTTGGGCGAGCCCGACGGCCCGATCAGCGCATCCACGTTCTGCTCCGAGATCAGCTTCTTGAAGGCCGTGACCGAGTTCGTGGAATCGCTGGCGTCGTCCAGCGAGATGTATTCCACGGTCAGGTCGCCGATCTTCTTGGGCAGCAGCGGCACCGTGTTCTTCTGCGGAATCCCGACCAGCGCGGTGGGGCCGGTGGACGAGGTGACCACGCCGACCTTGACTTGCGCCAGGGCGGGCAGGGCGAACAGGGTGGCGATGGCGGCGGCAGCGGCCAGGGGGAGTTTCTTCGACAGCATGGCAAAACCTCCGGGGTAGGGAGCAGAGTGGGAGTGCGGCTGGAAAGCGGAGAAAACGGGAACTGCGGGAATACTTGTTGCTTAAACTTTCTTACGTTCAAGGATCAGCACTGTAGACCCGGGTCCCGGTGCTTACCTATCCGTCAAAACCCGAAGCGCGGGGCGGTCAGATGGTGATGGAGCTGACGCTGGCGCCGCCGCAGACGAACAGCGTCTGGCCGGTGACGAAGCTGTTGGCCGGATCCGCAAAGAACATGACGGCGCGCGCCACGTCGTCCGAGCGGCCCAGGCGCTTGACCGGAATGCCCTCGGCAAGCTGGCGTTCGCGTTCGCTGCCGGCCTCGATCACCTCGTAGAACATGTCGGTCTGGATCGGGCCGGGCGCCACCACGTTGACGGTGATGCCGTATGGCGCCAGTTCCAGCGACCAGGTGCGGGCCATGCCCACCATGCCGGCCTTGGTGGCCGAATAGGCGGTGCGCGTGGGCAGGCCCAGCGCGCCGCGCGACGACATCATCACGATGCGGCCGAACTTGCGTTCCTGCATGCCTGGCAGCGCGGCCTGCACCAGGCTGATGGCGGCGCCCAGATGGATCTGCGTCAGACCATGCAGCTCTTCCTGCGTGACCTGCGGCAGCAGATTCGGCCAGATCACGCCGGCGTTGTGGATAACGTGGCTGATCGGAAATTGGGCGGCGGCTTCGGCGCCCGCCTGCGCGGTCGCGGTGGCGTCAAGCAGGTCGACCTGCACGTTGTGCAGGCGCGGATGCGAGAAGTCCGCGGCGCGGCGTGCCATCGAGATCACCTCGTAGCCCGCATCCAGCATGCTGCGGCAGATTTCCGCCCCGATGCCGGCGCTGCCGCCGGTCACGATGGCCACATGGGTTTGCGTCATGGTTCCCCCTTGATTTATTGGTATGGTCCGGCCGCGATCAGGCCGTGGGCGCCAGCGCCAGCACGCGCAGCGGACTGCCCGAGCCGCTGCGGATCTTGAGCGGCGCCGAGAAGATCACCGCGCCGGTGGCCGGCAGCTGGTCCAGGTTGGTCAGGCACTGCAGGCCGTAGCGGTTGTTGCCGTGCATGTAGTAGTGGCAGGGGTAGGGCGGATCCAGGTGCTGGGCTTGTCCCGCGTCCGTGCCCACCGACTCGGTGCCGAACCCGTGCACGTCGCGCTCCTTGATGAGCCAGGGCACGACCTCGGCATCCGGCCCGGGAGAATGCGCGCCGTCGGCCTGCATGTTCAGGTAGTCGGCGGGTTTGGCGCGCTTGGACCAGTCGGTGCGCATCAGCACCCACGACCTTGCGGGGATGCGGCCGTGCTGTTCTTCCCATTTCTTGACGAAGTCGATGGTCAGCAAAAAGTCCGGATTGCCGGCCGCTTCGGCGGAACAGTCGATCACGCAGGCGCTGGCGATGAAGGCGTCGATGGGAATCGTGTCCACCGTGTTGTCCGGCTGGTCCTTGCCCGTGACCCAGTGCGCGGGGGCGTCGAAGTGCGTTCCGGTGTGTTCCGAGCACGAGAAATTGTTCCAGTACCAGGCCGGCCCGCGCTCGTCGTAGCGCGAAATCTCCTCGATCCGGAACGGCCACGCCTGGCCGAATTCCGGCGGCAGCACGATGGTCGGAAACTCCGGCGTCAGCGTCTCGGTCAGGTCCACCAGGCGGATGCGGCCGGAGACCAGCTCGGTCATGAATTGGGCAAGAATGGGTTGACTCACGGTGCTCTCCTGTTGGTGCTTGTTGGGGGACGACGCGCGGGGCAGGCGGTCAGCCGCCCGCGCCCAGCTCCCGTTCCAGTCCCTTCGGGTTCTCGGCCAGCCGCGCGCGGAATTCCTGCGCAACGTCGCCCACGTACACGTCTTCGATACCGTCCTTCAGCGCGCGCACAATCGCGGCGGCGATCGCAGCCGGCGCCACGCGCGGCGGCGGCGTGCGTTGCTCCCATTCGTGATCGACCGGGCCGGGAAACACGTTCACCACCCGCACGCCCGCGCCACGCATTTCGGCGCGCAGGCATTGCGCCAGCGATAGCGCGGCGGCCTTGGACGCCGACCACATGCCGCGCGATGGCAAGTTCATGTGCGCGTAGATCGACAGTACGTTGACCCACGCGGCGGCGTTGTTCACGCCGTCGGCGGCGCGGCCGCACAGCGCGGGGCCGAAGCTCTGCGCCAGCCGCATCAGGCCCAGTACGTTGACGTCCATCGCGTCGCGCGCGGTGTTCACGTCCTTGCGGCTAAGCAGTCCGCCTTCGCGCTCCAGGTCCGCCGTGTTCACCAGGATCTCGACCTTGCCGCCGATGGAAGCTGCCACGCGTTCGACGGAATCGGTGTCGGTCACGTCCAGCGTCACCGCCTGCACGCGCGGATCGGCCGCCAGCGCGTCAAACGCGGCGTCACGCTTCCACGCCTGCGGATCGCCCAGAAAGATCATCGGGCTGCCCGCGTCCAGCAGCGCGCGCGCCACGGCCTGACCGACGGCCGACTTGCCGTCGGTGACCAGCACGCGGCGGAATTTCGGATCGCACGAGGTCTCGCGCAGTGTCTTGTCGTCTTCCATGTTCGGCGTATTCCTTTCGGGCAGGGCGATCATCACGGCCTGGCCGCTGCGGTCCAGTTTCAACGCGAGGCGCACACGCGCGCCATCGGCGCAATCCTGGTGGACGTGCGCCACCACGGACGGACCGGCGTCCATCCGCACCGTGCCCACGCGCCAGGGCAGGCGTTCGCGGAAATACAGGTCGTTGCTGTGATGGAGCGTGGTGCTGACCAGCAGCACGCCGTTCGGATCGGCGGGCCGCCACGGCAGGTGTTCCGACAGGCAATGGCCGCAGACTTCGCGCGGCGGGTACTGCACCGTGCCGCACTCGGCGCAGGTCTGCAGATCGAAACGCCCTTCGGCGGCGGCAGCGGTCAGCCCCAGCGCGCTGCGGCTGCGCGAGCCCGGCGGCAGCGTGGGCTGCCGGGTGCGCGCGACAGGATTCTTGCGAGGCGGCTTGGCCAGCGGCTCGGTCATGCGTCGCTCCTTGCCAGGATGGCCGCGGCCGTGCACAGCCCGCGGTCGTAATTGATCATGCCGAAGCCGCTCACCATGCCCAGCTTCGCATCGCTGACCTGCGTGCCGCCGGCCGTGCCGGTCAACTGGCGCAGCGCCTCGACCATGCCCAGATAGCCGCCGGCCGCGCCGGCCTGGCCGACCGACAACTGGCCGCCATTGGTGTTGAACGGAAAGCTGCCGTCCACGGTAAAGCTGTTGTCCCGCACGAATTGCGGCGCGGCGCCTTTTTCGCAGAAGCCCAGATCTTCCATCTGCATCAGGTTGATGACGGGATAGTCGTCGTAGGCCTGCAGGAAGTCCATGTCGGCCGGCGCGGCATTGGCTTGCCCGTACAGCTCGTCCACGTCCATGGTCCAGCCTCCCCGCGTCTGGATCGGATCGTCGATCCAGGCGTTGTGGCGCTCGATGGTCGACAGGATGCGCGCGTAAGGAAGCTTCAGCGCGCGGGCGCGGTCCTCGCTCATGACCAGGAATGCGTCGGCCCCGGCGCACGGCATGACGCAGTCGAACAGGTGGATCGGCTCGGTGATGACGCGCGCGTCCAGATACTGCGCCAGCGTCAGCGGCTTTTTCATCAGCGCGTGCGGATAGCGCAGGGCGTTGTCGCGCTGGGCCACGCAGAGCTTGCCGAAGTCTTCGCGCGTGGCGCCCGTCTCGCGCATGTAGTTGGCGGTCAGCAGGGCAAAGCTGGCGTTCGGGCCGCCCGCGCCGTACGGGTAGACGGCGTCCTGCGCAAAGCGCGAGAACTGGCTGACCGTGTTGCGGAACGAGTCCACGTGGTTCGTGTCGCCGGCCAGGCAGGCCACGACGTTGGCATCGCCCGCCTGCACGGCGCGCGCCGCACGGCGCAGCGCGGCCACGCCGCTCGCGCCGCCCATCGGAATGTGATCGAGCCAGCGCGGCGTCATGCCCAGATGCTGGACCAGACCGACCGCGGTGTCGGGAGCAAGCGTGAAGCTGGACACGCACAGGCCGTCGACGTCGGTCTTGGCCAACCCGGACTGCCGGATCAGCGCGCCCAGCGCGCGGCCCAGCCACCAGTGCGCGGCGTGCGTGGAATAGCGTTCGTACGGAATCGTGACGGGCAGGGCCGCCACCACGCCGTCGTAGCCCAGGCGGCTCATCGGTGGGCCCCTTCGGCCGGACGCTTCTTCAGGTGGCAGGTGTCCACGCAGCGCGCCGTGCCCGGCAGGCCGGGCGCCAGCGCCTTCATTTCGCCGCGCTGGATCTTGTTGGTGGTGGTGAGCGGCAGGCTGTCCACGAACGCGACATAGCCGGGCGCCTTGTAGTAGGCCAGCTGCGACAGCGACCATTGCACGATGCTGCGCGCGGCCTCGGCCATCGCATCCGCGTCGGCGGGTGCGGCCTCGGGCACCACGCACGCCAGCACTTCGTCGCCGCGCACCGGATCCGGCACGGCGGCCACCGCCACGGCCTTGACCAGCGGATGCTGCATCAGCACGCTCTCCACTTCCACGGCCGAGATGTTCTCGCCGCTGCGGCGGATCACGTTCTTCTTGCGGTCCACGAAGCGCAGCGCGCCGTCGGCCTCGCGGCGCACGATGTCGCCGGTGTGGAACCAGCCGCCTTCCCAGGCTTCGTTGGTGGCGGCCTCGTCCTTCAGGTAGCCGGCAAAAAAGCCATAGCGCGGATCTTCCCCGGCATGGCGCACCAGCAGTTCGCCCGGCTCGCCAATGGCGGCCGGTTCACCCGCGTCGGTCACAATGCGCACCTCGACGTCAGCTTCCTCGCAGCCGAAGCTGCTGGTGCCGACGTGGCGCGGTTCCTGATTGGCGATGATGACGGCGCCCGCGCCGGTCTCGGTCATGGCCCAGGCTTCCAGCAGCGGAAAGCCGAAGCGCGCCTCGAAGGGCGCATGCAGCTTGCGGTCCACGCCCGCGCCGAAGCCGAAGCGGATGGCGGGCTGCAGATCCTGCGGGGTGGGCTCGGCCTTCATCAGAATGGCGGGCATGACGCCCAGATAGTGCAGCACGGTGGCGCGCGATTCGCGCACGCTGTCCCACCACGAGCGCGGGTGGAAGCGGTCCAGCGGAATCAGGCAGCCGCCCGTCAGCACCATCGCCATCGCCGAATACGCCATGGCGTTCATGTGCACCAGCGGCAGCGGCGTCAGCATGCGTTCCTGTCCCGGCCGCAACGCCGCAAGCCCGCCAATGCGTGCGTACCAGCCGCCCGCGTGCAGGAAATAGCGGTTGGGCAGGATGCAGCCTTTCGGCCGGCCGGTCGTGCCGGACGTGTAGAGCAGCGCGCACTCGGTCAGTTCCGACAGCGCCGTGCCTTGCAATGGCGCCGGGAACGGCGCGGCGGGCGGCGCATCGTCCGGCCCCATCACGCGCAGCTCGCGGCCCGCGCGCTGCGCGGCGGCCAGCAGGTCCGCGTGGCGCCCGGGCAGGGCGACCGCCAACGCGATCTCGGAGTGGCCAGCCAGGTATTCCAGTTCGGCGGCGCGCAGGTCCGGGTTGATCGGCACGACCGACACCCCCAGCGCGTTCAGCGCGAACCAGTGCAGGAAGAAGGCGGGACGGTTCTCCAGCAGCAGCCCCGCGCGGTGGCCATGGCCGTAGCCGGCGGCGGCATACGCGGCGCGCAGCGTCTCGATGGCGTCGGCGGCTGCGGCATAGGTCAATTCCCCCGCAGCGATGCCATAGGCCTCGGCGGTTTCGGGCAGGATGCACAGGAACGGCTGGCCGCCGTGGCGGGACGCGGTGTCGGCAAATGCCTGGTGGACGGTGGCGGTCACGGTCCGCTCCTACATGAACAGTTGGATGTTGCCGAACGCAGCGTCGCAGTTGACGAGGTCCACGCGCTTGAGCCGGATGCGCAGCGCGCCGTCCTGCTCCACCAGGTGATGCGTCGCCCAGCCCGCATACAGCGTCTGCGCGTCCTGCCGCGTCTCGACGTAATGGAAGGCGGTGCGCACCACGTGGCGTCCCTCGGCGGGCGCGGCCTCGGGATGGCCGTGTTCGACGGTAGGCGCCTGCAGCAGATGATGGCAGCGGCTCTTGGGCTGCTGCGAAAACGTGCGCTGGCCCGCCAGCCGCTCCACACGCACGCGCAGCAGCAGCTTGTCCTCATACATCAGCGACGCATGCAGCTTCGCATCGGTCTGGCCGTGCGCCAGCGGCATCCAGTAGTAGCCGTCCTCGGTGTACAGGTCCAGCCAGTCTTCGAAGCGCAGCTCATCCAGCAGGCGCGCCTCGGCGTAGACAAAATCGATCAACTCGCGGTCGCTTGCGCTCATACCGACTCCGGTCCGGTCATGTAGCGGCCCCATGCGCGGTATTGGTTGCGCATCTGCCATTCGTTGGTGCCATTGGTGACGACGTTCTTCTGGTCCGCTTCGCCCGGCGCGTAGAGCCGTCCCACGTTCACCCAGTCCCGCGCACGCGAATGCAGGCCGTCTTGCGCGCGTTCGTACATTTCGAGGTCGTCGTGGCCCACCACCGAGGTCGGCGCGTTGATGAGCCGGTTGTACATGAGGGTGCGTTCCAGCAGCAGGTCCGGCGCGCCCACCAGGCGGAAGGTCCAGGACTCCACCAGCGTGCGGTCCGCGGCAATCGGCTTGAAGATCCGCAGCGTCTGGATCGGGCCCTTGACCATGATGTTGGGGAAGTAGACGGTGTTGTGGCGCACGTCGCCCAGGATCTGCTTGGCGCGATCCTCGCCGTAAGCCTCGACCATCGACTCCCAGTAGCCGGGAATGCCGGAGTACGACGCGTGGATCGAGTCCGACACGCCCGTATGTCCGTGGCCGTTTTCCCAGACGCGGATGCCCATGTTCTCGAAGAATTCGTACGGCGAAATGAACGGCGCGAACAGCTCCACCGCCATCGGCTTGGGCGTGCCTTCGGGCGCCTGTTCCCAGACCTTGACGGCCGTGCCCGCCGACGATTCGTGCGCGACCATCGGATGGCAGGTGTCGGTCTGGTTGTCGACCAGCATCTTCCAATTGCAGCGGTGCATGTAGCGCAGCACGCCGCCCGCGACTTCCAGGCGGCCTTCGGGCGACCGATCCACCATGTTGTCCAGCGTGGAAAGCGAGTCGCCGAAGAATTCCTCGAACGACTGGCCTTCGGGATTCAAGCGGCAGAACACGAAGCCGCGATGGTTGCGCACGTCCTTGACGGCGGCCATGCCCTGGCTGGCTTCACAGTTTTCCAGGCCGGTGTTCTCGTAGCCTTTTTTCAGCGGGATCGACAGCAGGCTGCCGTCGGTCTTGAAGGTCCAGGCGTGATACGGGCAGCGAAAGAACTTGCCCGTGTTGCCGCACGCCTCGCCCGCCACCATGGTGCCTTTGTGCGGGCAGCGGTTGTGCAGCACGCGCACCGTCTTGTCGCTGTGGCGCACCATCACCACGGGCTGGTTGCCGACGGTGGTGGTGATGTAGTCGCCGGGGTTAGGCACCTGGCTGTCGTGGCCGACGAAGACCCAGGTGTTGGCGTACAGGCGCTCCATTTCCAGGTCGAAGAGTTCCTGGTCGATGAAGAGGTCCTTGTGCACCTCGGTGTCGCGGAGCAGCGCGCGGATGGCGTCGGGATTGTCGCGGTATTTGGCCATGATGGCTTCCTCGTCGGGCTTACAGGTCCAGCACCAGACGCGCGGACTTGGCGCGCGAGATGCAGATCTGGATGATCTTGCCGCTGGCCTTCTCGGTATCGGACAGGTAGTAGTCGCGGTGATCGGGCTCGCCTTCCAGCACGGTGGCCTGGCAGACGCCGCATTCGCCGCGCTTGCAGTCGTACATCGGGTCGCAGCCTTCGTCTTCCATGACCTCGACGATGGTCTTGTCGGCGGGTATCGTCAGCACGCGGCCGGACTGGCGCAGTTCGACCTCGAAGGCCTGGTCGCCGGCCTGCGCGGCGGCCGTGGTGAAGAGTTCGAAATGGATGTGGGCGTCGGGCCAGTGGCGCGCGTGCGCGCCCTGGATGACGGCGTCGATCAGGCCCTTCGGGCCACAGACATACAGGTGCTGGCGCGGGTTGGACGCGGCAAGCAGCGCCTGCAGATCGAACCGGCAGGACGGATCGTCGTCGGCGTGCAGCGTCAGGTCGCCGCCCGCCAGCGCCTGCAGTTCAGGCAGGAAGGCAAGCTGGTCCTTGCTGCGGCCGCAGTAGTGCAGATGGAAGGCGCGGCCGGCGGACTTGAGCGCGGCGGCCATGGACGCGATGGGCGTGATGCCGATGCCGCCTGCGATCAGCACGACCGGCTCATCGCCCACGGGGGATTCATGCAGCGGAAAGTCGTTCTTGGGGCCTTCCACGGTCAGGACGTCGCCCTCGGCCAGCGCGTGCATGTGGCGCGATCCGCCCTGACTGGGGTCTTCCAGCCGCACGCCCAGGCGATATTCCGCCGGCTCGGCAAAGCGGCCGGCTTCGGGCGCCAACTGCACCAGCGAATAGCAGCGCGGATCGCGCAGGCCCGGCACCGTCACCTTCAGGTGCGCGCCGGGGCCAAACGCGGGCAACGTGCCGCCGTCTTCGCGCGCCAGCCGGAACGAGCGGATCAGCGGTGATTCCTGCCGGACTTCCCGGACGATCAGTTTGAGTGTCTGCACGATGTCTGTCTCTTTCTGGTGTCGGCCTCAGGCGGCCAGTTTTTCCGCGATCTGGCGTTCCATGGGCTCGCACTTCACGTTGGCGAGCGCCGTGTCGCGCAGCGCGCGCAGCGCGTCGGCGGCATCGGGGCGGCCAACCAGCTGGTCGGCGGCCGCGATGAGCTGCCGGTATTTGCCGCCGCCGCGCACATGGGTGTCGCTGTAGCCCTTGACCAGGCGGCGGCAGTTGACGGTTTCGACGGCCAATGCGTAGTCGCGCGGGGCCAGCCGCGCCACCAGCGCCAGCCACGATTCCAGCGATTCGGTTTCGATCTGATGGCGCAGCGTGCTGCGGCGGAAGCGCCGCATGCCGGCCAGCGTGTACAGCATCAGGAATCCGCCCAGCGTGCCGCTGCGCAGGCGGCGGCCCTTGCCGAGCCGGCGTTCGACGAAGCCGCCGAAGGCCTTGGAGTTTTCCAGCCAGCGGCCCAACCGCACCGGCAACGTGCCGCAGATTTCTTCCAGCCGGGGATGCATGAATTCGGTCGTGTCGACGAGCTGGCCGGCGCGCGCGCCGACTTCCGTGCGCACGCGGTCAAAGCGCGTGCCGCGGGTCTTGAGGTCCGCCACGCGGATCACGTCGTCGTAGGCCATGGCGGTGGCCACGTAGCGCGCCGCGGCGCAGGTCAGCGCCCATTGGTGCGCGTCGCCGCCGTGCTGCGCATCCAGGTCGCAGATGGCCTTCAGGCGGCGCAGGTAGTCTTCGGCGTAGGGCAGATCCTGGAATTCGATCTGGCGGCGCACGCCGGCGGTCAGCATGGGCTGGGCACAGGCGGGGAAATCGCGCCGGATGGCGTCCAGCAAGGCCTGCGCGCGCGGGCTGGCGGCGCGCTCGGGTACGTCCGGAACGGGGCGCGTCAGGTCGATGGCGGCAGGCTGCCCGGGCGCCGAGTTGGCCGACTCGAAACCCAGCGCAAAGGCGCGCAGGCTGGCGTCCACGCCCAGGCCCGCGCGGCGCACGGTGGCCTCGAAGTCGTCACGGGTGAAGGGCAGGGCGCCGCTGCCGGCCACCGCGCCAAACAGGCTGGCGCTGATGACGCTGCCGGCGCGGTCGGCCAGGTCCTGCAGATCAAAGCACAGGAAGCGCCGCGCCGCCGCGCGGCCCGCTTCCAGCACCTTGTTGGGATCGGCGATGCCGTTGCCCGGCGCGGACTTTTCGCTGACCGCAAAACTGCGGTGCGACGACGCGATCAACACCGTGCGGTCGGGCGTCACGAGGCCGCGCTGGATGGCCCGGCCGCCTTCCATCAGTTCGGCCGCCACCACCAGGTCCACGTCGCCCGGCGTGGGCATCAGCGCCAGCGCGGGTTGGCGGCCGGCGCGCTGCACATCGGCCTCGGGCAGCAGTTCCAGGTAGTAGATCGTGGCGCCGGTGCGCTGCGCCACGCCGGGCACCGAGGTGGTCTGCGCCCACCAGCCGGCGTGCTCGGCCATGTCGACGATCCAGTCGGCCAGCACGCCGCCGCCCTGGCCGCCCATGGCCAGGATCGCGATCTTGATGGGGTTGCCTTGCTGCATCACCGCCGCGTTCATGTTGCTGGGTTCCTCAAAGCGCGCTTTGCGCCAGACGCGCCGCGCGGCGCCGTTGCAGGAAGCCGATCACCGCGCCGCGCATGCGCGCCAGGAAGCGGTCGGCGCCGGTCGGGTTGTGGATGATGTCGGCACGGTAGAACGACGGACACAGCACGGCCGCGTGCGCGACCTCGCCGCAGTTGCCGCAGCCCACGCAGCTGCTTTCCACGTGCGCGACCGGGTCTTCCTTGAGCGGATCGCCGCTGTCCTTGACCGTCAATGACGGACACCCGGACAGCCGGATACAGGCGTGATCGCCGGTACAGACGTCGGGATCCACGCCAAAGCGTTCCTTCACGACCCGCTTGCCTTCCTTGACCGCCTTGTTGAACAGGGGTTTGACGCGCCGCTGCTTGTTCAGCATGCATTCGGACTGCGCGATGATGACCTTCGGGCCCTTGATGTCGGTGGTCAGCGCTTCTTCGATGGTGGCGCGCACCTTGGCCACGTCGTAAGTGCGGTCCAGCGTGCGGACCCACTTCACGCCCACGCCGCGCACGGCCTGGTCGATCGGGTTGTTGGTCGAGCGATCGGGGTTGTCGGCGCGCGAGGACAGGATGTCCTGTCCGCCGGTGGCCGACGCGTAGAAGTTGTCCACGATGACGATGACGCCGTCGTACTTGTTGAACACCGCGTTGCCAATGCCCGACGCCAGCCCGTTATGCCAGAAGCCGCCGTCGCCCATGATCGAGATGGGCCGCTTGGCGGCCGGCACGTTGAAGGCGGCCGCGCTGGAAGCGCCCAGGCCGTAGCCCATCGTCGTGGCGCCCAGGTTGAAGGGTGGCAGGATGGAAAAGAGATGGCAGCCGATGTCGCACGAAATGTGGTGCTGGCCCAGCGTTTCCTGCGCCAGCGTCAGCGCGGAAAAGATGGGCCGCTCCGGACAGCCCGTACAGAAGCCCGCGGGCCGCGGCGGCACAACGGCCGCCAGGCCTTCGACGTGCTTGTGGAAGGTGATGGGCTGCTCGGCGGGACGGGCGGGCTTGGGCCGCGAGACCTCGGTGATGGTGAGCTGGGGCTCGGGCTGCACTTCTGCCTGCGCATCCACCGCTACCGCCGGATGCGTCTGCAGCGATTCCGGCCGGTTGCGCCTGAGGAATTCGCGCAGGCCATCGCGCATGACCTGGGTCGTGTATTCGCCTGCCATCGGCAGGACGTCCTTGCCGGACAACTGCGTGCTCACACCGGCCCGGCGCAGCACCGCGTGCAGGTTCTGCTCGATGTAGTCCGGCTGGCCTTCTTCCAGCAGCAGCACGGCGCGCTTGCCGCGGCAGAAGTCGATGACCTCGTCCTCGATGACGGGGTAGGTCACGTTCATCACGTACAGCGGGATGCGGCTGTTGCCGAAGTTGTCGGCCAGGCCCAAGAGCTGCAGCGCGCGGATGACGCCGTTGTAGAGACCGCCCTGCAGGATCAGGCCGATGTCGTCCTGGTCGCCGTCAAAGTGCTCGTTGAGCTGGTTTTCCTTGATGTAGCGGATGGCGGCCGGCCAGCGCTCCTTGATCTTTTCCTGCTCGTGCAGGAACGAGGCCGGCGGCAGCACGATGCGGCTGGTGTCGCGCGCCGGGCTTTCCAGCGCCTCGGCCAGACTGAACGCCGGGCGCTTGTTTTCCTTGGCGATGAAGCGGCCATGCACATGACAGCCGCGGATGCGCAATTGCAGCATCACGGGCGTCTTGCTGGCTTCCGACAGCGCAAAGCCGTCTTCCACCGCCTTGACCATGCTTTCCAGGTTAGGGCGCGGGTCCAGCAGCCAGATCTGCGACTTCATGGCGAACGCGTGCGAGCGTTCCTGCATGATCGACGAGCCTTCGCCGTAGTCTTCGCCCACGATGACGAGCGCACCGCCGGTGACGCCGCCCGAGGCCAGGTTGGCCAGCGCGTCGGAGGCGACGTTGGTGCCCACCGTGGATTTCCACGTCACGGCGCCACGGATGGGGTACATGACGGAGGCGGCCAGCGTGGCTGCGGCGGTGGCTTCCGAGGCGCTCGCCTCGAAGTGCACGCCCAGTTCCTGCAGGATGTCGTTGGCGTCGGCCAGCACGTCCATCAGATGCGAGATCGGCGAGCCCTGATAGCCGGCCACGTAACCCACGCCGGATTGCAGCAGCGCCTTCGTGACGGCAAGAATCCCTTCGCCGCGAAATTCCTCGCCCGCGCCGATGCGCAGTTGCTGGACTTCTTTCTTGAAAGACCTTTCCGCCATCTTGGATCCCTTTCGCGGACCCCGTCGGGATCCTTAATCCGTGCTGCCGTGCAGCATCGTCTTGCCACGAAAACACCGCCTGAAAAATACTTTAGGAGTCAACGTTTTAGCTGTCAATAAAAAAGATGAAATTTCATGGAAATTAAAAAATATCACGCAAAAACAAGGGTGTATATACTGGTTGTTCTCTAGGTTTTTGACGGATTGAGGGCGCTGCAATGGTGCAAAAACGGGTTGCGATTTGGGGTATACCCTGTGCTGCGCAACAGCATTGCGGTACATCATGGCGCACGGCTGCGCCGTCGTGGTGCAATGCGCTTTTCGGCAACGGGGCAGGCCTTCGAAATGGGTGCGTGGGAGCAAACCAACATGCAGGCAGATAAGCCACGCGGCACGCGCGCCGCCGCAACGGGCCCGCGGTTCGTCGACGGCTACCTGGCCTATCTGCTTGCGCAGGCCAGTCAGCGCATCTCGGCGGAATTCCATCAACAGGTCAAAGCCGCCGGCCTGTCCGTAACCGAATGGCGCGTGCTCGCCAGCTTGCAAGGCAGCGCCGGCGAAACCATCGGCAGCCTGGCCGTGCTGGCCATCACCAAGCAGCCCACGCTCAGCAAGGTCGTGCAGCGCATGGAGGCCGACGGTCTGGTGGCTCGCACGGGCGTGCGAGCCGACCGCCGCCAGACGCGGGTCTGCATTACGGCTAAGGGCTCCAACCTCATCGGCGGCCTGTGCGATCAGGCTTTGCAGCACCAGAAGGCGGTGCTGGCGCCCTTCGGCGAAGAAAAGGCCGCGTTGCTGATCGACATGCTGGACGTGCTGATGACCGAACACGTGCCCCTGGAACTGCCCATCGACCCGGACGAATAGGTCCGTCCGTTGCACGCGCGCACTTGAACATCGTTCGGTCCGATTTTTTTGTTACATGCTTATGCGTCCCCGGTTGTCGTTCCCCAGTGAAAACGACCGCCGGTACGCGCAAACCCTGAATTGACGCGGGTCTCGTGGGTAGGCACACTCGCGCCGGTATTCAGACTACTGTCAGGAGTTGACACTTATGCGCCGCACTTTGATTGCTATCGCGATCGCCGCCGCCGTGGCAGTGCCCTCGATCGGGCAAGCCAAGACCTTCCGCTGGGCCGCCCAGGGCGACATCCTCACGTTCGATCCGCACTCGCAGAACGAAGGCATGACGATCGCCGCCAACAGCTACATCTACGAGCCGCTGGTCGACTACGACAAGTCCTTCAAGGTGTCGCCGCGCCTGGCCACCGAATGGGAGCAGGTGTCGCCCACGCTGTATCGCTTCAAGCTGCGCCCCAACGTCAAGTTCCATGACGGCGCCGCGTTCACGGCGGACGACGTGGTGTTCTCGATCCACCGCGCCATGGCGCCCACGTCGAACTACAAGGCCTACACCACCGGCATCAAGGAAGCGCGCAAGATCGACGACCTGACCGTCGAGATCGAAACTTCGGCGCCCAACCCCGTGCTGCTGCGCCAGCTGACCAACGTGTTCATCATGAACAAGGCCTGGTCCGAAAAGAACAACATCGCCAAGCCGCAGGACTTCGTCAACAAGGAAGAAACCTACGGCGCGCGCAACACCAACGGCACCGGTCCCTACAAGCTCAAGAGCCGCGAAGTCGACGTGCGCACGGTCTTCGAGGAAAACAAGGACTGGTGGAACAAGGCCGGCAAGGTCGGCAACGTGACCGAAGTCGTCTTCACGCCGATCAAGCAGAACGCCACGCGCACCGCCGCGCTGTTGTCCGGCGAGATCGACTTCGTGCTGGATCCGGCCGCGCAAGACCTGGACCGCCTGCGCCAGTCGCAGAAGGTCGTCGAGGGCAACGAATACCGCACCATCTACCTGGGCCTTGACCAGAAGCGTCCGGAGCTGCAGTACTCCAACATCAAGGGCAAGAACCCGTTCCAGGACGTGCGCGTGCGCGAAGCGCTGTACCGCGCCATCGACGTGGACGCCATCAAGCGCGCCGTGATGCGCGGCCTGTCGGCGCCCACCGGCACGATGATCGCGCCGCAGGTGCATGGCTGGGCCGAGTCCGTGCACAAGCGCGTGCCCTACGACCCCGAAAAAGCCCGCGCCCTGCTCAAGGAAGCCGGCTACGACGGCACGCTGAACTTCACGCTGGACTGCCCGAACAACCGCTACATCAACGACGAAGCCATCTGTCAGGCCGTCGTGGGCATGTGGGCCAAGGTCGGCGTCAAGGCCACCATGAACGCCATGCCGCGCTCCACCTACTTCCCGAAGGTGCAGTCGTTCGACACCAGCGCCTATCTGTTCGGCTGGGGCGTGCCCACGTTCGACGCCATGTACACGCTGCAGAACCTGATCCGCACCAAGGGTGAGGGCGCCGACGGCATGTACAACCTGGGCAACTACAGCAACAAGGAACTCGACGTCATCATCGATCGGATCAAGACCGAGACCGATGAGAAGAAGCGCGACGCCGACATCATCACCGTGCTGGAAGGGCACGCCAAGGACTTCGGGCATATCCCGCTGCACGACCAGGTCATCCCCTGGGCCATGCGGAAGAACGTCACGGTCATCCACCGTGCCGACAACCGCCTCGTTGCCGATTGGGTCAAGGTTGACTGATCCAGGCTAACCAGACGGCGGGACCTACCCGGTTCCGCCGTCTTGCTTTTTTCCGCCTATGTTCGCTTTCATACTGCGTCGCCTGTTGCAGGCCGTAGCGGTGATGCTCACCGTCGCGCTACTGGCCTTTGTGCTTTTCCAATACGTCGGCGACCCCGTCACCATCATGCTGGGGCAGGACGCCACCGATGCCGAGCGCATCGAGCTGCGTGAACGCCTCGGCCTGAACGAGCCCGCCATCGTTCAATTCGGCCATTTCGTGGCCAACGCCGTGCAGGGCAATTTCGGCATCTCCCTGCGCCAGAGCGAACCCGTTTCCACCCTGCTGAAGTCCCGTTTGCCCGCCACCCTCGAGCTGTCCATGGTGGCCGCGTTGCTGGCGCTCGTCGTGGGCGTGCCGCTGGGCGTGTACACGGCGCTCAAGCGCAACAGCCTGGTTTCCCAGATGCTGCTGGCCGGCTCGCTGCTGGGCGTGTCCCTGCCAACCTTCCTGATCGGCATCCTGCTGATCCTGGTGTTCTCGGTGCAACTGGGCTGGCTGCCCAGCTACGGGCGCGGCGATACCGTCAGCCTGGGCTGGTGGACGTCGGGCCTGTTCACCGCCACGGGCTGGAAGCACCTCATCCTGCCGTCCATCACGCTGTCGCTCTTCCAGATGACGCTGGTGCTTCGGCTGGTGCGCTCCGAAATGCTGGAGGTCCTGCGCTCGGACTACATCAAGTTCGCGCGCGCCCGGGGTCTGAAGCGCCGCGCCATCCACTTTGGCCACGCGCTCAAGAACACGATGGTGCCCGTCATCACCATCACCGGCCTGCAGCTGGGCGGCATCATCGCCTTTGCCATCGTGACCGAGACCGTGTTCCAGTGGCCGGGCATGGGCCTGCTCTTCATCCAGGCGGTCCAATTCGCCGACGTGCCGGTGATGGCCGCGTACCTGTGCCTGATCGCGCTGGTGTTCGTGGTCATCAACCTGATCGTCGATCTTCTGTATTTCGTCGTGGACCCGCGGCTGCGTTCCGGGCTGACTCGCGGGGGGGCTCACTGATGCGCGCCGTACTTAAACGCTGGTGGGACAGCGACATTGCCTGGGCCTGGCGCCGGGCGCCCGTGGCCATCGTCGCCACGCTGCTGCTTGCAGCCCTGTTGATCGGTTCCTTCGGAGCCGGCTGGGTCGCGCCGCACAACCCGTTCGACCTGACCAAGGTCGAACTGCTGGACGCGCTGCTGCCGCCGGCCTGGGAACCCAACGGGCAGGCCACGTACCTGCTGGGCACCGACAGTCAGGGCCGCGATCTGTATTCGGCCATCCTGTACGGCACGCGCGTGTCGCTGCTGATCGGCCTGGCCTCGGTGCTGCTGTCGATGGTGATCGGCATCGTGCTGGGCTTGATCTCCGGTTATGCCGGCGGCCGCATCGACGCGTTCATCATGCGCGTCGCCGACGTGCAGCTCTCGTTCCCCGCCATCCTGATCGCGCTCCTGATCGACGGCGTGGCGCGGGCGGCAGTGCCGCGCGAGCTGCACGAGATCATCGCCTTTCCGGTGCTGATCGGCGCCATCGCGCTGGCCGGCTGGCCGCAGTACGCGCGCACGGTGCGCGGCTCGACGCTGGTGGAAAAGAACCGTGAATACGTGCAGGCCGCCCGCGTGATCGGCGTGGCCTCGCCCGTCATCATGTTCCGCCACGTGTTGCCCAACGTGCTGGGTCCGGTGCTGGTGCTGGCCACGGTTCATCTGGCCACCGCCATCATCACCGAGGCGACGCTGTCGTTCCTGGGGGTGGGGGTGCCGCCGACCGCGCCGTCGCTGGGCACGCTGATCCGGATCGGCAACGATTTCCTGTTTTCCGGAGAGTGGTGGATCACCATTTTCCCGGGCGCGGCGCTGGTGCTGCTTGTGCTGTCGGTCAACCTGCTGGGTGACTGGCTGCGCGACGCACTGAACCCGCGGCTGAACTGAGGTAAACCATGAGCGCATTACTCGAAGTCCGCAACCTGCGCGTGGAGTTTCCCACGCGCCGCGGCACGCTACGCGCCCTGGACGACGTGTCCTTTTCCATCCAGGCTGGCGAAGTCCTGGGCGTGGTGGGCGAATCCGGCGCCGGCAAGTCGCTGACCGGCGCCTCCATCATCGGCCTGCTCGAACCCCCGGGCCGCATCGCGGCCGGCGAGATCCTGCTGGCCGGCCGTCGCATCGACAACCTGCCCGACGAACAGATGCGCCGCGTGCGCGGCCGGGAGATCGGCGCGGTGTTCCAGGACCCGCTGACGTCGCTGAACCCGCTGTACACGGTGGGCCGGCAACTGGCTGAAACCATCGTCACCCACCTGGACATGACCTGGTCGCAGGCGCGCAACCGCGCGGTGGAGCTGCTGGCGTCCACCGGCATTCCCGCCGCGCGCGAGCGCATCGACCACTACCCGCACCAGTTCTCCGGCGGCATGCGTCAGCGCGTCGTGATTGCGCTGGCCCTGGCCGCCGAGCCGAAACTGGTGGTGGCCGACGAACCCACCACCGCGCTGGACGTGTCGATCCAGGCGCAGATCATCGAACTGCTCAAACGCCTGTGCCGCGAAAACGGCACGGCGGTCATGTTGATCACGCACGACATGGGCGTCATCGCCGAGACCGCCGACCGCGTGGCGGTGATGTACGCCGGCCGCGTGGCCGAGATCGGGCCGGTGGCCGACGTGATCCACAAACCGCGCCATCCCTATACATCGGGACTGATGGGGTCCATTCCCACGCTGGAAGGCCACACCGAGCGGCTGGTGCAGATCGACGGCAGCATGCCGCGCCTGAACGCCATTCCGCCGGGCTGTGCGTTCAATCCCCGCTGCGTCCAGCGCCTGCCGCGCTGCGCGCACGACCGCCCGGAGCTGATGCCCGCGGGCACGTCGCGCGCCGCCTGTTGGCTGCATGACAAAGGCAATACGTTGGAGGTGGCCGCATGAGCACGCCCTTGGTTCAAGTAAAGGACGCGGCGCGCTGGTTCGACGTATCGCCGCCCTGGCTGGAGCGCACGCTGGCGCGCAAGCCCAAAGTGATGCTGCGCGCGGTGGACGGCGTGTCGTTCGACATCGCCCGCGGCGAAACGCTGGCGCTGGTGGGTGAATCCGGCTGTGGAAAATCCACGGTCGCGCGCATGCTGGTCGGGCTGTATGGCCTGACGCGCGGCGACATCCACTTCGACGGCCAGCCGCTGTCGCGCATGTCCGAGCCCGGCGGGCGCGCCTTGCGCAAACGCTTGCAGATGATCTTCCAGGATCCCTATGCCAGCCTGAATCCGCGCTGGCGCGTGGGCCGCATCATCGCCGAGCCGATGCTGACGCACACGCAGATGTCGCCCGCGGACCGCGTGGCGCGCGTGGGCGAACTCCTGCGGCAAGTGGGCCTGGATCCCGCGGACCAGAGCCGCTATCCGCACCAGTTCTCGGGCGGGCAGCGTCAGCGCATCTCGATCGCGCGCGCGCTGGCGGTCAATCCGGAATTCCTGGTGTGCGACGAGCCCACCTCGGCGCTGGATGTGTCCGTGCAGGCGCAGGTGCTGAACCTGATGAAAGACCTGCAGCGCAAGCTGGGGCTGACGTATCTGTTCATCTCGCACAACCTGGCCGTCGTGCACCATGTGGCGGATCGTGTGGGCGTGATGTACCTGGGCCGCATGGTGGAAGTGGCGCCGCGCGACGAACTCTTCGCGCGGCCGCGGCATCCTTACACGCGGATGCTGCTCGAGGCGATTCCGGACATCAACGGCGCGGGCAAGCCGCGCACGGCGGTGGCGGGCGAGGTGCCCAATCCCCTGAATCCCCCGTCCGGCTGCACCTTCCATCCGCGCTGCCCGCACGCCAACGACCGTTGCAAGGCCGAAGCGCCGGTCGCGAAGCTGGCGGGGGTGTCGATCGTGGCCTGCCACGCGGTCGAGGAAGGCCGGATCACCGTGTGATTCTGTAAACGCCGTGGACCGGGCGCCTGCCCGGGCTGCGGCGCGCCGCTCAATGGCGGTGGTTGTGGTTCTGGACGTCGTCGTACGGCGTGTCGTCGTCTTCGTCGTCCGCGCCGTCGTCTTCTTCGTCTTCCTCGTCGGGATCCGGCTGCGGTTCCTCGGTCAGGGCAAAGGGCAGCACGTCTTCCAGGTTGTCGGACCAGGCGGATTCTTCACCGTCGTGGTCCAGCTTGATGAAGCGCTCGCCGTCGTTCAGCGAGATCTGGATTGCCCACAGGTACAGACAGTCGTAGGTGTCGTCATCGGACTGCGGCAAGCCGCCGCGGTTACCGAGCAGGCGCGCGCCCGGCCCGCCCATCTGCACGTGGGTCTGTTCCTCGTCCGTCTCGGCCTTCTCGTCCATTGGGACGCCGTAGGTCACCCATTCGGTGCCTTCATCGCCCAGCACCACTTCCGCCAGCACGGGTTTGCCCAGATAGGCGCTGAGTGCATCCGCGGTCTTGGCCAGCATGTCCAGTTCGGGTGCGCTGAAATGGGTCAAGGAAGCGGGAGGAGTGGCAGAGGCGGACATGAAGGTTCCTGGGCGCGATGAAGCCGCGACGGCACGGCAGATACGTCAGGCGCTATTGTCGCGCGAACCGCGCTGCGGTGCATCGGGCGCTTGGATTACGAAGAAACGCGGGCGGTGTTCAGATGGCGAGCCGGGGCGCCAACATTTCAGTGACGTATACAGCGGGTCGGACGGAGCCTACACTGGCCTGCTTTTCGTCTTTCTGCCTTCCCGTTTCATCCATGCGCTCCGACGCCCCGCAGCTCCCCCTCCGATTTTTCCTGTTTCCGCTTCTGGCCGCCCTGATCTGGTCGGTCAACATGATCGTCACCAAGATGGCCGCGGGCGTTATCGCGCCGGCGGCCATCGGCTTTTATCGCTGGGCGCTGGCGGGCATCGTCCTGACCCCGTTTGCGCTGCCCGGCGTCTGGGCGCAACGCCGCCAGGTGCTGGCGCACCTGCCGAAGTTCGCGGTGCTGGGCGGACTGGGCATGGCGCTGTACCAAGGCCTGGCGTACGTGGCGGCCGCGTCCACCACCGCCACCAACATGGGCTTCATCACCGCGATGATCCCGCTCATGACCATCGCCGTCATGGCGGTCATCATGCGCGAGCGCCCCACGGCCATGGCGGTGCTGGGCAGCCTGGTGTCGCTGGCCGGGCTGGCGCTGCTGATTGGCGAGGGCGACCCGGCCCGGCTGCTGTCCGTGGGCGCCAACCACGGCGACGTGCTGATGGGGCTGGGCGCGCTGGCCTATGCGCTCTATGGCGTGCTGCTGCGCCGGTGGGCGCTGCCCGTGGGGCCGTGGCAGTCGCTGTACGTGCAGGTCGCGTTCGGCATTCTGTTCCAGCTTCCCGCGTTTCTGATGGCGGCGCCGTCGCCGCTCAATGCCGCCAACGTGCCGCTGGTGCTGTATGCGGCGGTGTTTCCGTCGCTGTTTGCGCCGTATCTGTGGATGCAGGGCGTGCGCCACCTGGGCCCCAACCGCGCCAGCATCTTCCTGAACGTCATGCCGGTGTTCACCGTGGCCATCGCGGCGCTGTTCCTCGATGAAAAGCCGCATCTGTTTCATATCGCGGGCGGTGCGCTGGCGTTGGCCGGCGTGATGCTGGCGCAGATGCGTACGCCGGGTCTGCCGGGCCGGGCCGAGAAGGCCAACTGAAGGCGGGCAAAGGCCCGGATCAAGGCGAGATGGGGCCGGATCACGGCTGCCGCACGCCGGTCAGGGATCCGGCCTACAATCAACGGTTTCTCAGCTATATCTCACCTACGAGCCCATGGCCCAATACGTCTACACCATGAACCGCGTCGGCAAGATCGTGCCGCCCAAGCGGCAGATCCTGCGCGATATCTCCCTTTCGTTTTTTCCTGGCGCCAAGATCGGCGTGCTGGGCCTGAACGGCTCGGGCAAGTCGACGCTGCTGAAGATCATGGCGGGCGTCGACCGCGAGATCGAAGGCGAAGCCGTGCCCATGCCGGGCCTGAACATCGGCTACCTGCCGCAGGAACCGCAGCTCAACCCCGAGCACACGGTCCGACAGGCGGTTGAAGAAGGCCTGGGCGCCGTCGTCACCGCCAAGAAGCGCCTGGACGAGGTCTACGCCGCGTACGCCGAACCCGACGCCGACTTCGACGCGCTGGCCGCTGAACAGGCCGAACTCGAAGCCATCATCGCCGCCGCCGCCTCCAGCGGCGCGGACGACATCGAACACCAGATGGAAATCGCCGCCGACGCGCTGCGCCTGCCGCCCTGGGATGCCACCGTCGGCAACCTGTCCGGTGGTGAAAAGCGCCGCGTGGCCCTGTGTCGCCTGCTGCTGTCCAAGCCCGACATGCTGCTGCTCGACGAACCCACCAACCACCTGGACGCGGAAAGCGTGGAGTGGCTGGAGCAGTTCCTGCACAAGTTCCCCGGCACCGTCGTCGGCGTGACCCACGATCGCTACTTCCTGGACAACGCGGCCGAATGGATCCTGGAACTGGACCGCGGCTACGGCATTCCCTGGAAGGGCAATTACAGCTCGTGGCTGGAACAGAAGGAAGACCGCCTCAAGCAGGAAGAGTCCTCCGAATCGGCGCGCCAGAAGACCATCAAGAAAGAACTGGAGTGGGTGCGCCAGAACCCGAAGGGCCGCCAAGCCAAGGCCAAGGCGCGTCTGGCGCGTTTCGAGGAACTGTCCTCGTACGAATACCAGAAGCGCAACGAAACCCAGGAAATCTTCATTCCGGTGGGCGAGCGCCTGGGCAACGAGGTCATCGAATTCAACAACGTCAGCAAGGCCTACGGCGACCGTCTGCTGATCGATAACCTCAGCTTCAAGGTGCCGCCGGGCGCGATCGTCGGCATCATCGGCGCGAACGGCGCCGGTAAGTCCACGCTGTTCCGCATGATCGCCGGCCGCGAGCAGCCGGATTCGGGCGAAGTCAAGATCGGCCAGACCGTGAAGCTCGCCTTCGTCGACCAGTCGCGCGACGCGCTGGAAGACAAGAAGACGGTGTTCGACGCCGTGTCCGATGGCGCCGACATCCTGACCGTCGGCAAGTTCGAAATGTCGTCGCGCGCCTACCTGGGCCGCTTCAACTTCAAGGGCGGCGACCAGAACAAGGTCGTGGGCCAGCTCTCGGGCGGCGAACGCGGCCGCCTGCACATGGCCAAGACGCTGATCGCCGGCGGCAACGTCCTGCTGCTTGACGAACCGTCCAACGACCTCGACGTCGAAACGCTCCGTGCGCTTGAAGATGCGCTGCTCGAGTTCCCCGGCAGCGTCATGGTCATCAGCCACGATCGCTGGTTCCTGGACCGTATCGCCACGCACATCATGGCCTTCGAAGGCGATTCGCAGGTCGTGTTCTTCGACGGCAACTATCAGGAATACGAAGCCGACAAGAAGCGCCGCCTGGGCGAAGAGGGCGCCAAGCCCAAGCGCCTGCGGTACAAGGCATTGAAGTAAAAACGACAGGCTCCACCGCCAAGAATCCCGGCCACGCGCCGGGATTTTTTTTCTGGTGTCAGACACCCGAATCGGACATTTGCAGGGGTGTCAGACACCCGAACCGGTCCTACATTTGCAGGGGTGTCAGACACCGCCCCACAGCGTTATGCTGACCCCTTGCCCCCAGGAGTCCTCACCATGCTGCTGTCCGCCTCCGATTCCACCCTGTTGATTGTCGACATGCAGGGCCGCCTGATGCCTGTCATCCACGAAGGCGACGCCGTGCTGAACGCCGCGCACAAACTGGCGCAGGCGGCGCGGTTGCTCGATGTGCCGGTCGTCGCCACCGAGCACCACAGCAAGATGCTGGGCGTCACCGTGGACCCATTGCGCGAGCTGGTGCAGGCCACGTTCCAGAAGATGCACTTTTCGTCAGCCCGCGAACCGGGTTTCGACGGCTGGCTGCCCGCCTCGCGCAAGACGGTGCTGGTGGCCGGCTGCGAGGCGCATATCTGCGTGCTGCAAACCGTGATCGGTCTGGTGGACCTTGGCTACAAGACGGTGCTTGTCGCGGATGCGGCCGGATCGCGCAAGCCGTCGGACCATCATGCCGCGCTGCGCCGCGCGCGCGCTCACGGCGCGGAGATCGTCACGACAGAGATGGCGATTTTCGAGTGGATGGAGACGTGCGAGCACCCGCGCTTCCGCGACGTGTTACGTCTGGTCAAATAGCCGCCGGCCCTTGCAACATCGTTCCCAGGGGAGTGCAAAAGTTCGCTCTCCCTTTGACACAATTCCTGGGTAAACCTAACACCGTGTCCCCGGATAATTTGCGATCCTGAAAGCTCTAAACCCCTAAAGGTCCGCTCGCTCGCATTTTGATTCTCCGGTGCGGCCCCGGGTAAAAGAATAGGAGCTACATCATGAAAATCGCATCGCTTTCCAAGATCTGTGCCGCTGTGGCGCTGGCTGCCACCATGGCGGGTTGTTCATCGTGGGATGGCATGAGCCACCGCCAGAAGAGCACCGTGGGGGGCGCCGCACTCGGCGGCGTCGCGGGTGCGGTGATCACTAACGGCGGCGTGCTCGGCACGGTCGGCGGCGCGGCGATCGGCGGTGTGATCGGCGACCAGGTCGGCAAGCGTTAAGCCTTCCTCGTCCCAAAAAGCAACGCCCGGCAATGCCGGGCGTTTTTTTATGCGCAACGCGCGCCGGCAAGGCCGGCGCACAGCAGAGACGTCACGTCTCGTTCTGCGGCATTTCGATCTTCACTTCCAACACTTCCAATGTGTCCTGGCGTTCCAGGTGCACCTTGATGTCTTCAGGATTGATCTTCACGTACTTGGAGATGACCGCGATCAGTTCCTGCTGAAGCTGCGGCAGGTAATCGGGCGAATCCCCGCGGCCACGCTCGTGGGCAAGGATGATCTGCAACCGTTCTTTGGCGACGGACGCGGAGGTCTTCTTTTGACCGAGCAGAAACGACAGGAAGGACATCGCTTACTTGCCTCCGAACAGGCGTTTCAGGAAACCCGGCTTTTCGTAGTCGGTAAAGCGCAGGGCCTTGTCTTCGCCAAGGTAACGGCTGACGACGTCCTTGTAGGCTTCCGAGACGTCGGTGTCTTTCAGGTGGATGGCCGGCAGGCCCTGGTTCGACGCCTGCAGCACGGCTTCCGATTCGGGAATCACGCCGATGAGCTTGATGCGCAGGATGTCTTCGATGTCGGTCAGCGACAGCATCTCGCCGTCGGACACGCGCTTGGGGTTGTAGCGGGTCAGCAGCAGGTATTCCTTGACCGGCTCGTCGCCCTCGACCGCGCGCTTGGACTTGGCGGCCAGGATGCCCAGGATGCGGTCCGAGTCACGCACGGACGAGACTTCCGGGTTGGTCACCACCAGCGCGTCATCCGCAAAATACGCGGCCATCAGCGCGCCGGTTTCGATGCCGGCGGGCGAATCGCAGACGATGTAGTCGAAACCCATTTCCTTCAGGTCATTGATGACCTTTTCCACGCCTTCCTGCGTCAGCGCATCCTTGTCGCGCGTTTGCGAGGCGGGCAGGATGAAAAGGTTTTCAAGCTGCTTGTCCTTGATGAGCGCTTGCTTGAGGGTCGCTTCGCCCTGGATCACATTGACGAAGTCATACACCACGCGACGCTCGCAACCCATGATGAGGTCGAGGTTGCGCAGGCCGACGTCGAAGTCGATGACAGCGGTCTTGTGGCCCCGCATCGCGAGGCCCGCGGAAAAACTGGCGCTCGTCGTGGTTTTGCCCACGCCGCCTTTGCCGGAAGTCACCACAACAATGCGTGTCATGACGATCAAACCCTTATGTTCGAATAAATCGCGTTATCGTAAAGCAAAAAGCCCGTGTAAGGCTTCTTACAGGATGTGTTGAGATTTGAGCGGGCCGCGGCCGCGCCGCCGTCTCGCAGGATGCCGCGCCCGGAGCGCGGCATCAGGCCTTCAGCGCTTCGATGCGCAGCGTGTCACCATCCAGGCGGACCAGCGCAGGCTGGTTCTGCAGCGTGCCATCGAGCTTGTCTTCGACCACGCGGTAGACGCCCGCGACGGCCAGCAATTCCGCATCCAGATGCGTCGTGAAGATGCGCGCCGACGTGTCGCCGCGCGCGCCGGCCATGGCCTTGCCGCGCAACGGGCCGTAAACGTGCACGTTGCCGTCGGCGATGACTTCGGCGCCCTGGCTGACCATGCCGATCACCACCAGATCCGTATGCCGCGCGTAGACGCGCTGGCCCGAGCGCAGCGGCCGCGTGACCACCAGCGCCGACGACGAGTGCGGGGCGGCGGCCGTCGGGCTGGGCGCGGACGTGGTGCTGCTGGCCACGCGGGCGGGCAGGGGATCGGCGTCGGCCGCGGGCTTTTCGGCCTGCGCTTCGGACTTTGCATCGGCAACGTCAGCGGCCGCCGTCTTGTCCTGCGCCGCGGTGTCGGCGGCAGACGTCTGCGCGGCAAGCGCCGACGTGTCGGTGGGTGCGGGCGCGATCTCGACGGCGGCGGCCGGCACGGACGGCACGGGCGTCGCGACGTCGTTCGGCGGCGCGGTGTCCACCACGGGGGCGGGTCGCGCGGCAGGCGTGGACAGTTCGACCGGGGTCAGGCCGGCATCGCGCGCGGCTTGCAGATTGGCGCCTTCGGCCACCACGCCGATCGGAGGCAGGTTGTGGCCGCGCAGCGACGCGACCAGCGCCGGCCAGTCGATCGTTTCCTCGACCCGGCTGGCGTCGATGACGACGGGCTCGTTTTCAAAGAAGCTGCCGGCATCCGCCATGCGCTTGGCCAGCGCTGCGTTCAGGCGTTCGGGATCGGCGCTATGCAAAACCACCCGGATGGCATACAGGGTGGCGCTCTTGAAGTCCAGGGCTAGGGATTCAGTGTTCATCTTGATTGTGGCTGGCGGTCCGGGCGGCGGAAAACGGTGCGCGCAACCGGCTGCGGGATGTCGGGGATGATAACCCGCCGGGGGCGGCCTGCGCCGGGCGCAGGGCGAAAGAAAAAGGCGCCACAAGGCGCCTTTTCCCGGTATTGCGCACGCGGGCGCGTCAGCCTTGCACCCACGAATCGCGCAGGGTCACGATGCGGTTCAGCACCGGCGCGTCGGGCGTCGAGTCCTTCAGGTCCGCCGTGAAGTAGCCCAGGCGCTCGAACTGCCAGGTCGCGCCCGGCGTGGCCACCGTGCCCGGTTCCAGCCAGGCCGTGACGGTCTGCTTGGAGTTGGGGTTCAGGCAGGCCAGGAAGTCCTTGTCGCCGCCGTCCGGACGCGGATCCGCGAACAGGCGGTCGTACAGGTGGATCTGCGCGGGCACCGCGTGCGCCGCGCTGACCCAGGTGATGTTGCCCTTGACCTTGACGCTGTCAGCGCCCGGGGTGCCGCTCTTGGTGTCCGGCAGGTATTCGGCCTGCACTTCGACGACCTCGCCGGCCTCGTTCTTGGTGAAGCCGGTGCAGCGCACGACATAGCCGTACTTCAGACGCACCGTGTTGCCCGGGAACAGGCGGAAATACTTCTTGGGCGCTTCCTCGCGGAAGTCGTCGCGTTCGATCCACAGCTCGCGCGACAGCGGGAACTCGCGCACGCCGGCTTCGGGGTCGTGCGGATTGCGCGGCGCGGTGCAGGTCTCGGTCTGGCCTTCCGGGTAGTTGGTGATGATCAGCTTGATCGGGTCCAGCACGGCCACCGAGCGGGCGGCGATGGGGTCCAGGTCGTCGCGCACGGCCTGTTCGAGCAGGCTGTAGTCGATGCGCGAATCGGACTTGGAGACGGCGGTGCGGTCGCAGAACAGGCGGATCGACGCGGGCGTGTAGCCGCGGCGGCGCAGGCCGAAAATGGTGGGCATGCGCGGGTCGTCCCAGCCGTCCACATGGCCTTCCTTCACCAGCTGCAGCAGCTTGCGCTTGCTGGTGACGACGTAGCTCAGGTTCAGGCGGGCAAATTCGTACTGGTGCGGCAGCGGCTGGGCCAGCTTGCCCAGTTCGGCCAGGCGCGTCAGGATCCAGTCGTAGAACGGGCGCTGGTCTTCGAATTCCAGCGTGCAGACGCTGTGCGTGATGCCTTCCAGCGCGTCTTCCACCGGGTGCGCCCAGCTGTACATCGGGTAGATGCACCACTGGTCGCCGGTGCGATGGTGCGTGGCGTGGCGGACGCGATACATGACCGGGTCGCGCAGGTTGATGTTGGGCGACGCCATGTTGATCTTGGCGCGCAGCACCAGGCTGCCGTCCGGATGCTTGCCGTCGCGCATTTCGCGCAGCAGCGCGATGGACTCGGCGGCCGGGCGGTTGCGCCAGGGCGAATCCGTGCCGGGTTCGGTCAGCGTGCCGCGGTTGGCGCGGATTTCTTCCGCGCTCTGTTCGTCGACGTAGGCGTGGCCGGCTTCGACCAGGGCTTCGGCAAACTCATACATATAGCCGAAGTAGTCGCTGGCGAAGTACAGGTTCTCGCGGCCGTCGGCCTTCCAGTCAAAGCCCAGCCAGTGGACGGCCTCGATGATGGCGTCGACGTATTCCTGGTCTTCTTTCTCGGGGTTGGTGTCGTCGAAACGCAGGTGACAGACGCCGCCGAAGTCGCGCGCCAGGCCGAAGTTCACGCAGATGCTCTTGGCGTGGCCGATGTGCAGGTAGCCGTTGGGCTCCGGCGGAAAACGCGTGCGGATGCGCGCCGGGTCCGCGTCTCCCTGCTGCTGCATGGCCGCCGGGCCAGGCTTGCCCGCCCAGCGCTTGCCCTGGAAGCGGTTGGCTTCGAGGTCGTCTTGGACGATGTTGAGCAGGAAGTTTGATGCGGCGGGGGTCGGCGTCGGGGCGGTGGTCATTCTTGAAAGAATAGGAAAAAGCAGCGACAAAGCGTCAATTTTGCCACGTTCCGCAGCGCGGCCATTTTTGCCACGCCTTCAACCGGTTTCGATCGGCCCCCATAGTCATGTAACTGGCTCTACACTACGGGCCATTATGGATATCTCGACCCTATCCCTGGCCCGGGCGCAGTTTGTGGCCAGCCTTAGCTTCCTGGCGCTTTTCCTAGCCGTCTCTCTGGCGCTGGCCTGGGTGCTGCTGTTCTTCAAGATCCGGGCCCGGTGGTCCAGCCACGGTGGCTGGACGGCGGCCTACCGCTTCTGGGTCCGCATCTTTGCGCTGTCCTTCGTGTTGACGCTGGCCGCCAGCGTGCCCGTCCTGATCCAGATCGGCAGCCTGTGGGCGGGCCTGATGGACAAGATCGGCAACGTGGCCGGTCCGCTGCTGGGTTACGGCATCCTGTCCGTCTTCATCCTCAAGTCCTGTTTCCTGGGCGTCATGCTGTTCGGCCAGCGCCGCGTGTCCGATGGCGCGCACACGCTGGCCGTCCTGATGGTGGCGGCCGGGCAGCTCGTCGCCGTGTTCTGGGTGCTTGCCCTGCAATCGTGGATGCAGACGCCGGACGGCGCGCTGCTGGTCGACGGCCGCTACCAGGTCTATGACTGGCACAAGGTCGTGCTCAATCCCTCGGTTGGCTGGCGCATGGCCGTGGTGATGGTCGGCGCGGCGTTGGCCGCCTCGTTCCTCATGATGGGCGTGACCGCGCTGCAGGCGTTGCGGCGGCCGCTGGGCGAGGGCGAGCGCAGCGCGTTCAAGACGGCGCTGGTGGTGGCCGTGGTGGCCGCGTTCCTGCAGGTGCCCGTGGCGACCGGCGCGGGTCAGATGATGGCAAAGCTGCAACCGGCCAAGGCCGCGGCCGCGGCGGGCTTCTGGGAAAGCGGCCCCGTGCCGCAACTGGTGCTGTTCGGCTGGCCCGACGCGCGCGGGCACGTCAACGAAGGCGACCTCACGATCAATAACGCCGGCGGCATGTGGCTGCATCGCAATGCGGACGGCACCTACCAGGGCCTGGACAAATATTCGGGCATGCTGCCGCCGGTGGCGCTGACCTTCTGGTCGCTGCGCGTGGCCGTCGGCCTGGGACTGCTGATGCTGGCCGTGGCGTGCGTGACCTTCCTGTGGACGTTCCGGCGCGGCATGGACCCGTCGGTCCTGCCGCCTTGGTGGCAGCGGGTCCTGTGCGGCATGATGTTCTCCGGCGGCATCGCCGTGGTGGCCGGCTGGTGGGTCTCCATCATCGGGCTGCAGCCTTTTGTCGTGAACGGCACCGTTACGCAGTCCGAGGTCCTGGGTTCCGTGCCCTCCAGCACCGTGCTGTACGGGCTGGCCGGCTACGGACTGCTGTACGCGCTGCTGCTGGCCGCGTTCGCCGGCATGCTGTTCCATGCGGCGCGCTACGGCGTCGTGCCTGTGCGCAAGCTGAGCGGAGGTGCGCCATGATCGCCATGCTGGCTGCGTCGCAAGGCCTGAGCCCCGACGATCCTTCGTTCTGGATGCCGCTCGCCTTCATGGCGCTGCTGTTTGTCGTGATTGCCGCGGGCATGGTCCTGGACGGCTTCGACCTCGGCGTGGGCATCCTGCTGCAGATCGCGCCGGAACACGAGCGCGGGCGCATGATGAGCCTGCTCAGCCCGTGGCGCGACGCCAACGAGTTCTGGCTGCTGCTGGGCATGGGGCTGTTTGCGGCGGCGTTCCCGTTCGCCTGGGGCGCCGTGCTGGGCAAACTTTATGGGCCGCTGACGTTCATGGTGCTGGGCGTGGTGCTGCGCAGCGTCGCCTTCGAATTCCGCATCCGCGCCCGTAACGAAATGAAGCCGCGCTGGATCTTCGCATTCTGGATCGGCTCGGTCATCACCGCGTTCGGCCAGGGCACGCTGCTTGGCCGCATCGCCACGGGCTACCAGTCCGACGCGGGTTATGGCTGGTTTGCGATGTTCGTGGGCCTGTGTGCGGTGGCCGCGTACGTGTTGCTGGGCGCGTCGTGGCTGGTCATGCGTGTCGAGGGCGACCTGCAGCGCCGCGCGGCCAACTGGGCGCGCCACGCCATCCGCTGGACCGCCGTGGGCATGGTGTCGATCGCGGTCACGCTGGGCCTGGCCAACGCCGGCATCTTCTACAAGTGGAGCAACATTGCCCACCTGAGCCTTGCGGCGTCGGTGTGGGTGCTGATGCTGGCCGGCTTCGTGGCCGCGGAAATGCTGCTGGCGCGGCTGCCGGGCCGCGCCGACCGCTTCAGCTGGCTGCCTTTCGTGCTGACGGTGGCGCTGTTTCTGCTGATGCTGAGCGGACTGGCGTACAGCCTGTTCCCGTACCTGATCCTGGACGACATGACGCTGTGGGACGGCGCGGGCGCGCTAGGCTCGATGCGGCTCGTGATGGCGGGCGCCGTCGTGGGGATTCCGGTGGTGCTGGTGTTCAACATCCTGGCGTACCGGTCGGTCTTCGGCAAGGAGCGCCGCCCCGTGCCGCTGCTGCCGCCGCCGTCGTACTAAGCGATTCAAGGCGGGGCGGATTGCCGGACCGGCATTCCGCCCGGGCTTCTGGTGCTGTCCGGGCGCTACAGCACCGGCCGCGCCACCCGCTGCAGGATTTCTTCGCCGTAGGCTTCCAGCTTGCGGGCCCCCACGCCGTTGATGTGGCTCAGTTCGTCCATGGACTCGGGCTGCGCCAGCGCGATCTCGCGCAGCGTGGCGTCGTGGAAGATCACGTAGGCAGGCACGCCGTGGCTCTTGGCGACTTCGCCGCGCCAGGCGCGCAGTGCCTCGAACACGGGCTGCAGTTCGGCCGGCAGGTCGATCGCCGCCGCCTTGGGCCGTCCGCTGCCCGTCTTGCCGGAACGCGGCTTCTTTTCGGATTCGCGCCGCAGCATGAGCTGGTGCTCGCCCTTGAGCACCGCGCGGCTGCCTTCGGTCAGGGCCAGCGTGCCGAAGCCTTCGTTGTCCACGGTCAGCAGGCCCTGCGCCAACAGTTGGCGCAGCACACCGCGCCACGCGGTGTCGGAGAGGTCGGCGCCCACGCCGAACACGCTGAGCGACTCGTGGCCATGCTGCTTGGTGCGGTCGGTGACCTTGCCGCGCAGGATGTCGATAATGTGGCCGGCGCCGTAGCGCTGGCCGCGTTCTTTCCAGAGCCGGTACACGGCTGACAGCACTTTCTGCGCCGCCACCGTGCCGTCCCACGCCTGCGGCGGATCCAGACAGACGTCGCAATTGCCGCAGGCGGTGATCTGCTGCCCAAAGTAAGCCAGCAGCCGCACGCGCCGGCATTCCACCGTTTCGCACAGGCCCAGCATGGCGTCGAGCTGCTGGCCCAGGCGCCGGCGATAGGATTCGTCGCCGGGCGATTCGTCGATCATGCGGCGCTGCTGCACCACGTCTTGCAGGCCATAGGCCAGCCACGCCGTGGCGGGCAGGCCATCGCGGCCGGCGCGGCCGGTTTCCTGGTAGTAGCCTTCGACGGACTTGGGCAGGTCGATGTGGGCCACGAAGCGCACGTCGGGCTTGTCGATGCCCATGCCGAACGCAATGGTGGCAACCATGACCACGCCGTCCTCGCGCAGGAAACGGGACTGGTTTGCCGCCCGGATCTGGGGGCTGAGGCCCGCGTGGTACGGCATCGCATCGATGCCCTGATTGCACAGGAATTCGGCCGTTTCTTCGACCCGGGCGCGCGACAGGCAGTACACCACGCCGGATTCGCCTTCGTGCTCGGTGCGGATCATGTCCAGCAACTGCTTGCGCACCTCGTTCTTTTCGACGATGCGGTAGCGGATGTTGGGACGGTCGAAGCTCGAGACGAAATGGCGCGCTTCATCCAGGGACAGGCGCTGCGCGATCTCGGTGCGGGTGACGGCGGTGGCGGTGGCCGTGAGCGCGATGCGCGGCACGTCGGGCCAGCGCTCGTGGAGCATGGACAGGCCCAGGTATTCGGGCCGGAAGTCATGACCCCATTGCGACACGCAGTGCGCTTCGTCGATGGCGAACAGGGCGATGCGGCCGCGGTCCAGCAATTGCAGGCAGCGGTCGGTCAGCAGGCGTTCGGGGGCGACGTAGAGCAGGTCGAGCTCGCCATCCAGAAAAGCCTGTTCAACTTCGCGCGCCACCCGCCAATCCTGCGTGGAATTCAGGAACGCCGCGCGCACGCCCAGTTCGGTCAGCGCGTCGACCTGGTCCTGCATCAGCGCGATCAGGGGCGACACGACGATGCCGGTGCCTTCGCGCACCAGCGAGGGGATCTGGTAGCAGAGCGACTTGCCGCCGCCCGTGGGCATGAGAACGAGCGCGTCGCCGCCGCCGATCACCTGTTCGACAATGGCTTGCTGGTCGCCGCGGAAGGATTCGTAACCGAAAACGCGCTGCAACACGCCTAGGGCGCGCGCGTCAGACATGGGGGTAGGCCGGAAGCATCATGGCAGCGATTTTAAGCCCCAAATCCCGGCCGCCCGTTCCGGAGGGAGATTTTGGCCACGCTATCCGGCACTTACCAGCTGAGCCAGGTGCCGCGCATGAAGGTGTCGACCGGCATGCTCAGGTTGGCGCGCCAGCCGTAGTCGCCCGTCACGATGTCGCGGTCGGCGCCGACGGCCAGCTTGACCTTCGGAGCGACGAACATGCTGTGGGACAGGCCCACGCGCTGTTCGGCCAGCACGGAGCCTTCGCGCAGCCCGGAATACGTACCGCTCAGCGTGCCCCAGCCGGACAACGGGACGCCCGCCGATACGGTATTGCGCGTCTGGGCCGTGGACGCGACGCCGTCGGAATAGGTGGACAGGTCGCCGTAGCCCGCACCGATCTGCTCGTTGGTGTAGCCCAGCGTCACCGTGTCGGCCACGTCGATGCTGTAGCCGAAGCGGTAGCGGTAGCCGCTGGCCGCATCGAAGGTGCTTTGCGTGGCGCCGGCCCGGAAGGTGCCGAATTCGCCGGCGTTGTACGTGGTGCCCACGCCGCGGGTGGTCAGGGATGGGGCGCTCTGCATCTGGCCTTCGACCGTCACCACGGGCGTCAGCCCGTAGCGCACGCTGCCGCTGCCGACGGACGCGCCGTAGTCCACGGCCCCGGACTTGGCGGCCGGGTCCATCAGGTTCAGTTTGCCCACCGATGACGAGTAGCCGAAGCTGCCCTCGGGCAACGTGGCGCCGCTGCCGCCCCAGTTGGCGATCTGCAGTCCGCCCACCGGCGCGCCGCTGCCCCACGCGGGCGCATTCGGATTGACATTGCCCACGGTGAGGGAAGGGCCGACGGTGTTGTTGTAGACCCAGTTGCGGCTGCCGCCATAGCGCAGGCCATCCAGTCCGCCGACGGACGAGAACCAGGGACGCGAGGGGCGCGAAACCCCGGAAATCACCACCACGGGTATTTTCGGGAGATCGCCGTCTTCCAGAGCAAACGAGTAATCGGGCGGGATGTCGACGGCGGAAGCCGGCGTTGCCAGGGGATCGCAGGACAGCGGGACCGTCGGCGCGTTGCCCGTCAGGCCCATGCCGGTGCCGGGGATGAAGCCTTCGGCAGGGTCGTCAGCGCCATCGCGCACCGTGGTGTCCATGCCGGGTTCCGTCGCGTGCAGGTCGCACGGCGTCGGGTCCAGCGGCACGGCCCGATCTTCCAGCGACGGGGCGGGGCGCACCGGCAGCGATTGAACCGGCGAGAGCACGCCGATGCCGCGCGCCACGCGCGTGACGTCGCCCGCCGGGGGCGGCGTCCAAGTAAAAGGGGACACGTCGGGCTCGTCACCAAAAGCGGGCGCCAGCGGCCAGGCCAGGCCCGCCGTCAGCGCCGCGTGCAACAGCCCTCTGCGCCAGGGGTTAGCTGTGGCGGCCATGGGGACAGTGTAGGGAGCACCCTGCCGGGCATCTGTAAACGATCTTTAGGAAAGTCCACGAAGGGCGGCAGGCGAAGCGACATTCTAGGGCCAGTTCGGGGGCGAGGGGACCCCCGTTGCAAAAAGCCCGACACATCATCCGTACATCGTGCAACGGGTATATTTCAGATGATTTCCCGCCCCTTGCGGGCGACGGCGACGCGCCGCACTATGACGCCCATGGACAATTCCCACACCAAGCTGCTGGTCGTCGACGACGATCCGGCGCTGCGCCAATTGCTGGCCGACTACCTGAACCGGCATGGCTACGACACTTTGCTTGCCCCGGACGCGACCGACCTTTCCTCGCGCATTACCCGTTACGCGCCCGATCTGCTGGTGCTCGACCGCATGCTGCCCGGCGGCGACGGCGCCGATGCCTGCCGCCGCCTGCGCGAGCAGGGCGAGGACATTCCCGTCATCCTGCTGACCGCGCGCGACGAAGCCGTGGACCGCATCATCGGCCTGGAGGCCGGCGCTGACGACTACGTCGGCAAGCCCTTCGATCCCCGCGAACTGCTGGCCCGCATCGAGGCCGTGCTGCGCCGCAAGCGCGGCCCGTCCGCGCTCACCAAGGACGCGCCGGTCTCGTTCGGCCCATTCGTGTTCGATCCGTCCACGCGTCAGCTGTCCCGCGACGGCACCGTCGTCAAGCTGACGGGCGGCGAGATCAACCTGCTTGAAGCCCTGGTGCGCAACGCCGGCAAGCCGCTGTCGCGCGAACGCCTGCTGGCGCTGGCCCGCGACGACGACGCCGGCGAACGCAACGACCGCGCGATCGACATCGCAATCCTGCGCCTGCGCCGCGTCATCGAAGACGATCCCAAGCAGCCGCGCTGGATTCAGACCGTCTGGGGCATCGGCTACCGGTTCTCGCCCTGATGCGCTTTTCCCCCGGCATTCTGGTGCCCCGCTCGCTGCGGGCACGGCTGATCCTGCTGATCCTGGGATCCGTCCTGCTGACGCAGGCCGCCACGTTAGTGACTGTGTCGTACTTCCGGCACAAGTTCATGGAAGACGTGGCCATCGGCTACATCGTCACCACCATCCGCACGCTGCGGGCCGCCGTGTCCCAGGTGCCGGCCGAAGACCGCGCCGATTTTGTGCGGGCCGCGTCGCAGAACCAGTGGCGGTTGTGGTCGCGTGTGCTGCCCGCCGAAGCCAAGCTGCAGCGTTTCAACGGCCGCCGTCCGCCACCGCCACGCGCCGCGCCGCGCCCGCCGCCTCCGCCGCCGTCGTCCTCCCAGGATGCCCAATTTCACGGGCCGCCGCCGCCCCCGCCGCCCGAAGTCCGCGACGACGAGCGCGACACGCACGCCGCCCAGGCCGACGGGCGCGGCGACGCGCAGCGCACCGGCGATGGCGCCCGCGACCGCGAGGAGTCCAACCGCCGCTACAAGCCCGAGCCCGACGACATCCGCCGCGATCTGCGCGTGCTGGTCCAGCAGCTCAACGAACGCCTGAACGACGGCACGCGCGTGGCGTTGTCGCGCGGCCCCACGCCGGAAATCTTCATTTCGCTGGCGCCCAACCCGGCCACCGAAGACGCACCGCGGCTGCGCGAGTGGCTGGTCATTCCGCTGGAACGGCTGGACCCGCCCGTGGCCACGCCCTTCATCGCCGCCTGGCTTGGTGGTCTGGGCCTCCTGCTGCTCCTGGCCGTGGGCTTTTCGTGGCACATCACGCGGCCGATCACCCGCCTTGCCGATGCCGCGGACCAGTTGGCCGCCGGCCAGCCGCAACGCGTGGAGCCCTCGGGGCCGCATGAAACCCGCGTGCTGGGCGAACGCTTCAACGCCATGCTGGACGCGTTGTCCGAGTCCGACTCGGTGCGGCGCACGCTGCTTTCCGGCCTGCCGCATGACTTGAAGGGGCCGCTGTCGCGCATGTGGCTGCGCGTTGAAATGGCCGATGATTCCACGCTGAAGGAAGGCCTGCGCACCGACCTGCGCGACATGCAGCACATGGTGGATCAGTTCATCGGCTTCGTGCGCGGCACCGATCCGGCGGCCTACCGCTATGCGCCCATCGTGCTGGCCGAATGGCTGACCGAGCGCGTGGGCGCCTGGCAGGGCGCCGGCACCGCGATCGGCCTGGACACCGCCCAGGATGCCAGCGGGGCGGTGGTGCAGGCCGACGCCGTGGCGTTGGGCCGTCTGCTGGACAACCTGATCGGCAACGCGCTGAACCACGGCGCGCCGCCGGTGGACATCGCGCTGCGCCGCGAAGAAGGGCACGCGGTGCTGGACGTGGCCGACCATGGACCGGGCATCGTGCCCGAACGCCGCCTGGAAGCCTTGCGGCCGTTCAGCCGGCTGGACGACGCGCGCACCCGCACGGGCAGCGTGGGCCTGGGCCTGGCCCTGGCCGAGGCCATCGCGCGGGCGCACGGCGGATCGCTCGAACTGCGCGAGGCCGAATCCGGCGGCCTGTGCGTGCGCGTGCGTCTGCCGCTGTCGCAGGCCGCCTGACCGCAGGCCGCCTGATCGCAGGCCGCCTGATCGCAGGCCGCCTGCCCGGCGTGTCCTCGGGGCGGCCCCAGGGCGGGCCGGGCTACGGTACGATTCATCCTGCTTCGTCCTCTGCCCGTACCCCGCACCATGGCCATCCAGTCCGATTCGCTTTCCTCCCGTCCCGACGCCCCTCGCATCGTGGCGCCGCAGCCGGTGTCGCCCAACGAGGAGTCGATCGAACGCGCGTTGCGGCCCAAGGCGTTACAGGAGTACGTCGGGCAGCAGCGCGCCCGCGAACAGCTCGAGATCTTCATCGCCGCGGCCAAAAAGCGCGGCGAGGCTCTGGATCACGTCCTGCTCTTCGGCCCGCCGGGCCTGGGCAAGACCACGCTCGCGCACATCATCGCCCACGAAATGGGCGTGCAGTTGCGCCAGACTTCAGGCCCGGTCCTCGAACGCCCGGGCGACCTGGCCGCGCTGCTGACCAACCTGGAAAAGAACGACGTCCTCTTCATCGACGAAATCCATCGCCTGTCGCCCGTCGTCGAGGAAATCCTCTACCCGGCGCTGGAAGACTTCCAGATCGACATCCTGATCGGCGAAGGCCCGGCCGCGCGCAGCGTGAAGCTGGATCTGCAGCCCTTCACGCTGGTAGGCGCCACGACGCGCGCCGGCATGCTGACCAATCCGCTGCGCGACCGCTTCGGCATCGTCTCGCGGCTCGAGTTCTACAACGCTGCCGATCTCGGCCACATCGTGACGCGCAGCGCGGGCTTGTTGAACGCCGTCATCACGCCGGACGGCGCAGCCGAGGTGGCGCGGCGCGCGCGCGGCACGCCGCGTATCGCCAACCGTCTGCTGCGCCGGGTGCGCGACTACGCCGAGGTCAAGGCGGGCGGCACGATCGACGCCGACGTCGCGGGCCGCGCGCTTGCCATGCTGGAAGTCGATCCGCAAGGGCTGGACCTGATGGACAGGAAGCTGCTCGAAGCCATCGTCCACAAGTTCGATGGCGGCCCGGTCGGCGTGGACAGCCTGGCCGCGGCCATCGGCGAAGAGCGCGACACGATCGAGGACGTCATCGAGCCGTATCTCATCCAGCACGGCTACCTGCAACGCACGCCGCGCGGGCGCACCGCCACGCTGACCACCTGGCGCCACCTTGGCCTGGCGCCGCCTGCGGGCACCGCCACCGGCGGCAGCGGCGACCTCTTCGGCAAATAATCCGCGCCACGCGCCGTCATGCCAACGGGCGGCGCGCAAACCGCGCGACGGGTTTATGATCCGAGGGTTTCGTTTCCCCCTCGCGATCTAAGGACCTTATTCCATGCAGCCCGAATTGCCCTCCTATGATGACGTCGTGCGCGCCAGCGAGCGCCTGGCCGGCAACGCACACCGCACGCCCGTCCTGACCTCGGCCACCGCCGATGCCATCGCCGGCGCGTCGCTGTTCTTCAAGTGCGAGAATTTCCAGCGCATGGGCGCGTTCAAGTTCCGGGGCGGCTACAACGCCATCGCGCGCCTCACGCCCGAGCAGCGTGCCGCCGGCGTGGTGACGTTCTCGTCGGGCAATCACGCGCAGGCCATCGCGCTGGCCTCGAAGCTGCAAGGCGTTCAGGCCACGATCATCATGCCGCTGGACGCGCCCGCGGCCAAGCGCGCGGCCACGGAAGGCTACGGCGGCAAGATCGTCACGTACGACCGCTACACCGAAGACCGCGAGACCATCGCCCGCCGCATCCAGGCCGAAACCGGCGCCACGCTGATCCCGCCGTACGACCACGAGGACGTGATCGCGGGGCAGGGCACCGCCGCCAAGGAGCTGTTCGAGGAAGTCGGCGAACTGGACTACCTGTTCGTGTGCCTGGGCGGCGGCGGCCTGCTGTCGGGCTCGGCCCTGTCCGCCTTCGCGCTCAGCCCCCGCTGCCTGGTGTACGGCGTGGAGCCCGAAGCCGGCAACGACGGGCAGCAGTCCTTGCGCAAGGGTGAAATTGTCCGAATCCCCGCGCCCAAGACGCTGGCCGATGGCGCCGCCACCACGCACCTGGGCAACATCACGTTCCCCCTCATCCAGAAGTACGTGCGCGACATCGTCACGGTGACGGATGAACAGCTCGTCACGACGATGAAGTTCTTTGCCGAGCGCATGAAGATGGTCGTGGAACCCACGGGCTGCCTGGCCGCGGCGGCCGTCATGCAGAACGTGGTGCCGGTGCGCGGGGCCCGGGTCGGCGTCATCATCAGCGGCGGCAACGTCGACCTTCCGGCCTACGCCCGGCTGCTGGCGGGCTGACGCGCATCAAGCGGCGCGCGCGGCGTGCGCCCTGCGCGCGCTTGCGCCTGCCGACCTGGCAAGGCAGAATCGAACCTCGATCCTGACGAACCGGAGGCTACGCCATGCGTATCCTTGTCATTGGCGGCACGGGCTTCATCGGCCGCCACTTGGTAGCACGGCTTTGCGCGGACCCGCATCAGATCGTCGTGCCCACGCGGCTCATTGCACGCGGACGCGACCTGCAATTACTTCCCACCGTCACGCTGCTTCAGGCGGACATCCATGATGACGCCGCGCTCGACGGCATGGTCCGGGGCTGCGATGCCGTCGTGAATCTGGTGGGCATCCTGCATGGCAATCTGGGCCGGCCATATGGGTCGGACTTCGCGCGGGCCCACGTGCATCTGCCGCAGCGCATTGCGCAGGCCTGCGTGCGCCACGGCGTGCGTCGCCTGCTGCACGTCAGCGCGCTGGGCGCCGATTCCAGCGGCGACAGCATGTACCAGCGCTCCAAGGGCGACGGCGAGGCCGCCATCAAGGCGGCCTACCAAGACCGCGGCGATATCGGCTGGACCATCTTCCGCCCGTCGGTACTATTCGGCCCCGACGACAACTTCACCAATATGTTCGCGTCGCTGGCGCGCTGGCTGCCGGTATTGCCGCTGGCTGGCGCCAACGCGCGCATGCAGCCCATCTATGTGGGCGACGTGGTGACCGCCATGACCACGGCGCTGGCCGACTCGCATACCTGCGGCAAGACCTACGAACTGGGTGGACCGCAGGTCTACACGCTGGGCGAGATCGCGCGGCTGTGCGCCGCCTGGAGCGGCCATCCCCGTCCCGTCATCAGCATCCCGATGGGGGTGGGGCGCATGCAGGCCCGGCTGTTCGAATGCATGCCGGGCACGCCGCTGATGTCGCGCGACAATCTGGATTCCCTGCGCCGCGACAACGTCTGCGGCGGGCCGATCGCCCCCGAGCTGCATGTGGTGCCCACGGGGCTGGAAGCCGTGGCGCCGCGCTACCTGCAGCACGGCAAGACGGCCTAGCGCGATTACTCAGCGCACCAGCGCCTTCAGCGCCTGCTTGATGCCGTCGGACACGCCCACGCCCTCGGGCAGCGTCTTCAGGGCCGACAGCGATTCCTTCTCGGAGTAGCCCAGCGCCAGCAGGGCATTCAGGATGTCGGACTGGTTGTCGTGCGTGACGTGCGCCGCGGCGCCGATGTCCGCGCCCAGCTTGCCGCGCATCTCCAGCAGCAGGCGTTCCGCGGTCTTCTTGCCGATGCCCGGCACGCGGGTCAGACGGCCCGACTCCTGCAGCGTGATGGCCTGCGCCAGATCCGCGACCGACAAACCCGACAGCACCGACAGCGCGGTTCGCGCCCCGATCCCGCTGACCTTGATGAGCTCGCGGAACGCGCTGCGCTCGCCTGCCGAGGCAAAGCCATACAGGATGTGCGCGTCTTCGCGCACGGTCAGGTGCGTGTAGAGCGTGACGCGCGCGCCCGTGTCGGGCAGCGAATACAGCGTGCTCATGGGCACGTCGATGTCGTACCCGATGCCGCCCACGTCCACGCAGATCGTGGGGGGCAGTTTTTCGATCAGGGTTCCGGTGATTCTTCCGATCATGGTGAGAGGCCTGGCAATGGTGGAGCCGCGCAATGCGCGGCAGATGCGGGGATTCTATACGTGCGGGCGCGCGAGCGGGCGGGGCCGCGTAGGCGTGATGTGACGCAGCGAAAAAGGGAAAGCGGGGATCAGCCGATCAGCCGGCCGTTGCGGATGCGGGTCTTGCCGCCCATGCGCAGCGCGCTGCCCAGGCGTTCCAGCTTGTCCTGCAGCGGACCCACGTGCGCGTGGCAGATCGCGCAGGCCAGCGCGTCGGCCGAGTCGGGGGCGGGCACGCCGTCCAGCGCCAAGAGATGCTGCACCATCATCTGCACCTGCTCTTTCGCCGCGCGGCCGGTGCCGACCACGGCTTTCTTGATCTGCAGGGCGGTGTATTCGTGCACGTCGAGCGAACTGTCGGCCAGCGCGCACAGCGCCGCGCCGCGCGCCTGCCCGAGCAGCAGGGTGGAAGCGGGATTGGTGTTCAGGAAGACGATTTCCAGCGCGGCCACGTCGGGTTGCGTGTCGCGGGCCACCTGGCGCAGATTGTCCAGGATGACCTTCAGGCGTTCGGACAGCGTCAGCGCCGGCGGGACCACGATGGTCCCGCTGGCCACGTAACGCAGCCGCGAGCCTTCGGCATCGATCACACCGAAGCCGGTGCGGCGCAGGCCGGGATCGATGCCGAGGACGCGCATCAGTGGCGGAAGTGGCGGGTGCCGGTCAGCACCATGGCGATGCCGTGCTCGTCGGCGGCGGCGATGACTTCGTCATCGCGCACGCTGCCGCCCGGCTGGATCACGCAGGTCGCCCCCGCCGCCACCACGACGTCCAGGCCGTCGCGGAACGGGAAGAACGCGTCGGACGCCACGGCCGAGCCCTTCAAGGTCAGGCCGGCGTTTTCCGCCTTGATCGAGGCGATGCGGGCCGAGTCGATGCGGCTCATCTGGCCGGCGCCCACGCCCAGCGTCATGCCGCCGCCCACGAACACGATGGCGTTGGACTTGACGTACTTGGCGACCTTCCAGGCGAACGACAGGTCGTTCATTTCCTGTTCGGTGGGCTGGCGCTTGGTGACGACCTTCAGGGCGTCACGCGGCACGTTGTAGGCGTCCGGCGTCTGCACCAGCCAGCCGCCGCCCACGCGCTTGATGTCGAAGGCGTTCTGGCCCGTGCCCATCGGCACTTCCAGCACGCGCACGTTCTTCTTGGCGGCCAGGATGGCCAGCGCGGCGCCGTCGTAGGCCGGGGCCAGCAGCACTTCCAGGAATTGCGCGCTGACGGCTTCGGCGGTCGCGGCGTCAACCGGGCGGTTGAAGGCGATGATGCCGCCAAAGGCCGACGTCGGATCGGTCTTGAAGGCTTGCTGGTACGCGCCCAGCGTGTCGGTGGCAACGGCCACGCCGCACGGATTGGCGTGTTTGACGATGACGCAGGCGGGCGCCTCGAAGCTGCGCGCGCATTCCCACGCCGCGTCGGCGTCGGCGATGTTGTTGTAGGACAGTTCCTTGCCCTGCAACTGGCGGTAGTTGCCCAGCAGGCCCGCCGGACGCTGCGCGTCCACATAGAAGGCGGCGCTTTGATGCGGGTTTTCGCCGTAGCGCAGGGCCTGTTCCTGCTTGACCTGCAGCGTCAGCGTGCCGGGCCATTCGTTGCGGGCGGGCACGGCTTCCTGCACGGGTTCGGCTTCGGTCAGGCTGGTCAGGTAGGCGGCGATGGCGCCGTCATACGAGGCCGTGTGGGCGTAGACCTTGGCGGCCAGCGCCAGGCGCAGGCCGTAGGAGGTCGAGCCGCCCTTGTCCATTTCGGCCAGGACGCGCGAGTAGTCGACCGGGTCGATCACGACGGTCACGCCGCCGGCTTCGGTGCCGTGGTTCTTGGCGGCAGCGCGCAGCATGGCGGGGCCGCCGATGTCGATGTTCTCGACGGCGTCGGCAAACGTGCAGTCGGGCTTGGCGACCGTCTCGCGGAACGGATACAGGTTGACCACCAGAATGTCGATGCGATCGATGCCAGCCGCCTTGATCGTGTCCATGTGCTCGGCGCTGTCGCGGCGGGCCAGCAGGCCGCCGTGGATCTTCGGGTGCAGCGTCTTCACGCGGCCGTCCAGGATCTCGGGCGAGCCGGTGTGGGCGGCCACTTCGGTGACGGTCAGGCCGGAATCGGCAAGCAGCTTGGCGGTGCCGCCGGTCGACAGCAGGCGCACGCCACGCGCGGCCAGGGCGCGGGCAAATTCAACGATGCCGGTCTTGTCGGACACCGAAAGCAGGGCGGTTTCGATTTTCATGATGGGACGGAGTGGGGCGGGGACGCCTTTCTCGTTCTGGTCGGATGGGAAATCTGGAGGGGGCGGCGGCGCCAAGCATGCGCCGCCCGCGCGGGGGAAAGCTAAACCTGGATATTGTGCGCCAGCAACTTCTTGCGCAGGGTGTTGCGGGTGATGCCCAGCATCTCGGACGCCCGGGACTGGTTGCCGCCCGACCGCTCCAACGCTACTTCAAGCACCGGGCGCTCCACGCAGCGCATGACCATGTCCCACATATCGTGGGGCTCGGACTCGCCCAAGTCTTCGAAATAGCGCTCCAGGCTGGCGCGCACGCATTCTTCCAGGACATCTTTCTTGCTCATTTGAGTACAGATATTTTTATGTTGGTGTTTAGGCGGTCATGCCGCCAATAGGGCTTCTGCGGCCGGCGCCGGGGTAGGGGCGCCGTCGCGTGATAGCGTGTCGAACCAGTCCGCCACCGCCCGCCATTGGTCGCGGGTGTTGTCGATCAGGTTCATGCCGGCGCAGAACGAATCCGCGCCCGGCAGGCCGTCCACATACCAGCCTATGTGCTTGCGCGCGGTGCGTACGCCGGTGTGCTCGCCATAGAAACGGTAGTGGTCGTCGAGATGTTCGAGCAGCAGCTCGCGCATTTCCCTATAAGAGGGAGGGGCCAGTGTTTCGCCCGTGCGCAGGTAGTGGTCGATTTCGCGGAAGATCCACGGACGGCCCTGGGCCGCCCGGCCAATCATGACCGCATCGGCGCCAGTGTAATCCAGGACATGCCGCGCTTTGGCGGGCGAGTCGATATCTCCGTTCGCAATCACGGGGATGCCGATTTCGGCCTTGACGGCGCGGATGGTGTCATATTCCGCCTCGCCCGTATAGAGGTCGGCCCGCGTGCGGCCGTGCAGCGTGAGGGCGGCAATGCCGGCGTTTTCGGCCAGCTTCGCGACGCGCAATGCATTGCGGCTGTTGCGATCCCACCCGGTGCGGGTCTTCAGGGTGACGGGCACGCCAAGTGGCGCGCAGGCGGCGACCACCGCGTCCAGGATGCGGACGATCAGGTCTTCATGGCGCAACAGCGCCGATCCCGACGCCACATTGCACACCTTCTTGACCGGACATCCCATGTTGATGTCGATGATCCGGGCGCCCTTGTTGGCGTTGAAGACGGCCGCCTCGGCCATCATGGCGGGGTCCGCCCCGGCGATCTGCACGGAAATCGGGGCGATCTCGCCATCGTGGTTCAGGCGGCGCGACGTCTTGACGCTGTCCCAGAGTTTCGGGTTGCTGGCGGCCATCTCGGACACCGCGTAACCCGCCCCCAGCTTCTTGCAAAGCTGGCGGAAAGGACGATCCGTCACGCCCGCCATGGGCGCGACAAGAACGTTGTTGGGGAGGGTCCACTGGCCTATGCGCATGCTCACATTTTAACCGGCTCGATCGAACCCCCATTTTTGGGGCGCGAGGGCCTGGTAACAAACAGGGAATAAAAGAGGGCGATCCCGCCCCTATGCGGGGCCGGATCGAAGGGAGGTCAGGCGCGGAATCCCTGCAGCAGGTGCTGCGCGAGCGGGGCGCGCAGCGGGGAGGCAAGGTCCATCCCCAAGAGCGCGGCGCCGCAGGCGTGTTCGACGGGCGCGAGGCCTGTGGCGAAGATGCGCGGCATGAAATCGGTGAGTCCGGCGGTGATGAAACGATCCAGATGGCGCGCGCTGGCGAATTCGGCGAGCGCGGGGCCGGGGTTTGAGCCGGCGTTGGCAGCGCGACTCGCCAGCCAGCCCGCCAGGGTCTGCGCCAGCCGCGCCGCGTCGCGCAGGCCCAGGTTCAGACCCTGCCCCGCCACCGGGTGCAAGGTCTGGGCCGCGTTGCCGATGGCCGCCACGCGGCCGTGCACCTGTGCGCGGCGGGCGGACAGCGCCAGCGGGAAAACGTGGCGGGGCGCATGGCTGGACAGGCGGCCCAGGCGTTCGCCGAAGGCCTGCGTCAGTGCGTGGGAAAACGCGGCGTTATCCAGCGCCGCCAATTCGGCTGCACGGTCCGGCGCGCTGCACCAGACGACCGAATAGGCGTCAGGCGTCTGCGGGTGCGGCAGCAGCGCCAGCGGGCCCTCGGACGTGAACCGTTCCCATGCCCAGCCGCGCCGGGGCAGGGTGGCCTGCGCGGTGGTCAGCACGGCGTGCTGGTCGTAGTCGCGCCGCACATCCGTGGCGCCAGCGCCGTCGGATTGCACCGCAACGCCGCAAAGGATTTGTGTTTCGCCCTGCTGGATACGCACGCCGTCGGCATCCTGGAGGCCGATCTGCGCCGGCGGACCGGCCAGCACGGTGACGCCGGACGCCGCGACGCATTCGTCCAGCTTGGCGTACAGCCCGGAATAGGCCACCACGCTGCCCAGCTGGGGCACGTTGAAATCGGTGTGCTGGATCAGCGTGCGGCCCAACCGGCCGCGCTGCGACACATGGATGTTGCGGATGTCGGCCGAGCGTTCGGGCCAGGCATGCAGCGACTCCAGCAGCACCCGGCTGCCGTGGTTCATGGCGAGCACGCGCGGATCCGCGGCCGGGATGGCCGCGGCCGGTGTGACGGGGACCGGCGCGCTGCCCGCGAGCAGGGCGATGCGCGCCGGATCGGGCGCCACGCGCGCCAGCATCAGGGCCAATACGCAGCCTACCGGGCCGGCGCCAAGAATCGCAATGTCGTAGGCGGAGGAAGTCATGCCCGGATTTTACTCGTCCACTACAATCGCGGCAGCCGCCGCAGCCCGGCGCCACGGCTCCCTTACCGGTTGATTGACATGACGCAGGCTCAGGCTTCCTCTTCGCTTTCCGCCGTATCCGCCCGCCGCCCCCGCCGCAAGGTTGTGGTGGGGCTGCTGGCCTGCCTGCTTGGCGCCTTCGGGGCGCATTGGTGGTATCTGGGCCGGCGCCACGCGTGGCTGGTCACCGCGTTCGCCGCCGTGTGCCTGTTCTGCGCATTCCGCTTCTACCCGGTCTGGTACGACAACCCCGCGTTCTTCCTGCTCTTCATCCCGATGATCGACGGCTTCATCGAAAGCGCCGTCTACTCGCTGATGCCGGACGAGAAATTCGATCGGCTCTGCAATCCGGGCTTGGGCAAGGTGTCGTCGACAGGTTGGGGCCCGGTGCTGGTGGCGATCCTGGCCTGCCTGGTCGGCGCCATCGTCACCATGTTCGCCATCGCCATGGTCGTGGTCTACGTGTGGGTGGCCATGGGCTGGCTCGACGGCTACGTGCTGTAAGTCGCTTGCCCCGCCGCGCTATTCGCGCATCAGCGCCTCGATCTCGGTGGCCTGCACCGGGACGCCTCGGGTAATCAGTTCGCAGCCCTCGTCCGTGACCAGCGCGTCGTCCTCGGTGCGGATGCCGATATTCCAGTAGACCTCGGGCACGTCGTCCGCCGGGCGCACATAGATGCCCGGCTCGATCGTCAGCATCATCCCGGTTTCCAGCGTGCGCCACGGCCGCTCCGCGCCGGTTGCCGTGCCCGGCTGTCGGTAGTCGCCCACGTCGTGGACGTCCAGCCCCAGCCAGTGGCCGGTCCGGTGCATGTAGAAGCGGCTGTAGTCGCCCGATTCCAGCACGCCGTCCAGCGACCCCTTCAACAGTTTCAGATCGAGCATGCCTTGCGCCAAGACGCGCAGGGCGGCCTCGTGCGCGTCGTTGAAGGTGCGGCCCGGCGCCGTGGCCTGGGCCGCAGCATCCTGCGCCGCCACCGTCAGGTCGTACAGCGCGCGTTGCGGGCCGCTGTAGCGGCCGTTCGCTGGAAACGTGCGTGTGATGTCGCTGGCGTAGCTGTCGACCTCGCAGCCCGCATCGACCAGCACCAGATCGCCGTCGCGCAGCACCGCCTCGCCGGCCGGATAGTGCAGCACACAGGCGTTGGCTCCGGCGGCGACGATGCTGTTGTACGCCACCGACTGCGCGCCATGCCGGCGGAATTCATAGAGCAGCTCGGCTTCGATTTCGTACTCGCGCATGCCTGGCCGCGCAACGCGCATGGCCCGCGCGTGCGCGCCCGCCGATATCTTGGCCGCGCGCCGCATCGCCGCGATCTCCGAGGCGTCCTTGATCAGCCGCATGTCGGCCAACAGCGGACGCACGTCCTGCTGCCGCGTCGGCGGGGTGTGTCCGCCACGGCTCTTTTCCTGCGCGGCGGCCAGCCAGCGGCGCAGGCGGCCATCCGTGCGCTTGTCGCCGGCCAGCGGCGCGTACAGCGTGGGGTGGTCCAGCATCAGCGCGGGCACCAGCTCGTCCAGCGCGTCGATGGGGTGGGCGTCGTCAAAGCCGAAGTAGGCCGCGGCAGCCTCGGGGCCGAAGCGCTTGCCTTCCCAGAGTTCATGCTCGACATGGCGCGGCCGGCAGAACAGCACGGCCCGGTCCGTGGCGCCGGCAACCAGGACCAGCCACGCGTCCGGTTCGGTAAAGCCGGTCAGGTAAAAAAAGTCGCTGTCGTGCCGGTAGGGGTACTCCGCGTCACGGTTGCGGATGGCTTCCTGCGCCGTCGCCAGGATCGCGATGCCGCCACCTTCTGCGCGCATGCGCTCCATCAGGCGCTGGCGCCGCGCGGCGAAAGGGGCGATGTCGTCGGGAGGCAGGCTCATGGCGGGCGGGTCGGGGCGGGCACCCCGGCAAGGGCGAAAGATGGGGCCTACTTTACCCGCCATCCCGCGAATGCAACACCCCGGCAGCGAATCCGCGAGGACGGCGCGGTGATGACTGGACGGCGCGCGAACCGCTGCTACAATCGCCGCTCTGTCATTGGGGAGTAGCCATCCTTTTCCCCTAAAGGAGTCAGCGTCAACAGACTTGGTGGTTCAGTGCTGCGGAGCAGCCGCTAGAACCCCATGGCGCTGACGGCACCCACGCCCGGCTTGCCGCCGCGTGGATCAGCCAGGCGAGACCTTTGGCCGCGTAGCGTTCACCCTTGGCCGGGCGAGCCGCTGCGTCGCGCCAATGGTATCTGCTCGTCCGGCCGCGTTCCCATGTTGCTCACCCTGTTTCTGTTCTTCCTGTCCGCGGCAGTGATCTACGTCGCGTGCGAGTTCTTCGTCAACGGCGTCGAATGGGTCGGTCATCGCTTCCAGTTGGGCGCGACCGCCACCGGCACCGTGCTGGCGGCCTTCGGCACCGCGCTGCCGGAAAGCGCCGTCACCTTCATGGCCGTTGTCTTCGGCGATACCCCAGAACAAAAGGACATCGGCGTCGGCGCCGCAATGGGCGGTCCTCTCGTGCTGGCCACGCTGGCCTACGCCGTGGTCGGCCTGGCCCTGTGGCGCGCGCGCCGCGGCCAACCCGCGCAGGCAGACTGTATCAACGCGGACCAGCGCCGGCTGGCCCGCGACCAGGCCTGGTTCATGGGCATCTTCATCTTCAAGGTGGGCCTGGGGCTGCTGGCCTTCGCCTGGAAGCCGTGGCTGGGCTTCGTGTTTCTGGCCACCTACGCGCTCTACATCAAGCGTGAGCTGAGCAACGACGAGGAATGCCTGGACTGCGAGGATCTCGAGCCGCTCAAGCTGCGACCCCGCGACGAGAACCCGACCATGTTCTGGGCCGCCACGCAGACCATCATGGCGCTGGTGGTGATCGCCGGCGCGTCGCACGTCTTCGTGAACCAGATCGAACTGCTCGGCATTGCGATGGGCGCATCGCCGCACGTGGCCGCGCTGCTGCTTGCGCCGGTGGCTACCGAATTGCCGGAAATCATGAACGCGCTGATCTGGGTGCGCCAGGGCAAGGAGCGTCTGGCGCTCGCCAACATCTCGGGCGCCATGATGATCCAGGCCACCATCCCCAGCGCGCTCGGCATCTTCATGACGCCGTGGGTGCTGGATGCGCCCCTGCTGGCCGCAGGTCTCTTCACCATGGTGTCCATCGGCCTGTTGTGGATGCGCTTCCGCCGCGCTGCCATGAGCGTGCCGGCGCTGTCGGCGGTGGGCGGACTGTATGCGCTGTTCGCCGGCTATCTGGGCTGGCACTTCTACGCCTGAGCGCAGTTGCCGGGCAGGCCTTTCCGTGCCTGTCCGGCTTTGCTTCATTTGTGTGTCAAAAGTGCGTCAGACCCTTGTCCATCAGTACAAACCCGCGTAAACTCGCCGTGTTTTCCATCCCAGGAGTTGTCTTCGTGAATACCGATTCCGGCGAAAGTTGTCGATCTTGCATCGACGTCGCTGTCTGACAGGATCCACGCAGAACTCCGTCTGCCGCATCCTGTCATTCAGGTTGCGGTGTATCCCAAGCGGCAGGCATCAGCCCGGCCCATAGTGCAGGCCTACGGTCTGCCGGGACTCCCCCCGACATAAACCGCCAGAACCGCCGCTAGTCGCAGCGCCAGCGTTCGTGCACGTTCGTCGTGCCCGCCGCAAGGGCGTTGTCCGGCTGCGCTCGTGTTCGCGATCACGCTCCGCCTTCTTGTCATGGAGGTCGTTATGCGTTTCTTCGACTTGTTCCTGCGCCGCGCTGGCGTGGACCGTGCCACCGCCCTGGGCCGCCGTCGCGGCACGTCCCGGCTGACGGTGATCTGTCCTCGCGGTGAGCTCGGCGCCCTGCGCAAGCAGATCTGCCTGGACTTCAGCGCCGCCGGCCTGGATGTCGCGCAAGTGCAGATCGATCAAGGCCAGGAGCGGGATCTCGCATCGGCTTGCATCACCGTCAATTGCCCCCCGGAGCTGCGGGCGGAACTGATGACGCAAGCGCGCCGTTTGAGCGCCAACCCTGCTGTCCGTCACGTGCATTTCGGCGCGCAGGCCGCATTGGCCTGATCGCGCCTTTTCTTTCAACCCAGGAGAAATCATGCCTAGCGCCTTAGACCCAGAGCCTCGATTGCGCCCTGTGCGCGGCTCCGGCATGCCTATCTGACCCGTCATCTCCCTGCGAGCCGACTGGCCGGATAGACATCCCGGTCCGTACGGAACCCGCAGCCTGGAATCCCCGGCCCAGCACGCGCCCTGCGCGCCCCGGCGCCCGGTCCTGATTCCACCGCCCGCTCCCTTTCCGTTTTCCGCACCCGGCGCGCCATAGACGCGATCCGGACACCGGCAACATTGCTCCGGCGCCTGCGCACGCCCGTCAGTGGCGGTCTCACGGCATTTCCTCGGAAACGCCGCGGCCCGCTGCTGCCCGCGCGCGGCCGCCGCCGGCAGGGTAGTCCGTGTCTCCCGCAACAACTTTAATAAATGCGGAGCACTCCCATGTTTGCTTTCCTGAAGTCCTTTTTTTCTTCCGCTGCGCGCCTGCGCCGCACCGGCCGGCACTTTCGCCGCGCCCCCATTCTCGAGCAAGGCGGGGATCAGGCCGCGGCTTCGTCCGAAGCCGCCCGCCGCGCCAGCCAGCGTATGGTCGAGACGTCCCGGCTCGGTTTCGATTCGCTGTTCGAGCGGTTCGGCAGCGGCTGGGGCGGCCTGTCCGACGCCCAGGCGCTGGCCGCGCGCGAACGCCACGGCGCCAACGAGGTCGACCACGAAAAGCCGCTGTCCTGGCCAGCGCACCTGTGGCTGTCGTACCGCAATCCGTTCAATCTGCTGCTGACCGCGCTGGCCGTGCTGTCGTGGCTGACCGACGTGCGCATGGCGGCGCCCGAGGAACAGTCCTGGACGGCGGTTGCGATCATCGGCTCGATGGTGGTGATCTCGACGGTGCTGCGCTTCGTGCAGGAGCAGCGCTCGAACCGCGCCGCCGAGGCCCTGAAGGCGATGGTGCGCAACACCGCGACGGTGCTGCGCAGCGATGCCGGAGCGCCGGCCGCCGGAGCGCCGGCCGCCGGGTCGCCGGCCGCTGGATCGCCGGACGCGGGCAATGGCCGGCGTTTCTTCGGCGCCGCCCTGCATGCCACCGGCTCGCAACAGTGCGAAGTGCCGCTGGCCGACCTGGTGCCCGGCGACGTGGTGCTGCTGTCCGCGGGCGACATGGTCCCCGCCGATTGCCGCATCCTCAACGCCAAGGACCTTTTCGTTGCGCAGGCCGCGCTGACGGGCGAATCGCTGCCCGTCGAAAAGCACATGTCCCCGCGTGAGCAATCGGCCAATGCCCTCGAGCTCGAAAACATCGCCTTCATGGGCACCAACGTGGTCAGCGGAGCGGGCAGCGCGCTGGTGGTGGCCACCGGCTCGGACACGTACTTCGGCCAGTTGGCGGGCCGCGTCACGCAGACCTCGCGCGCGCCCACGCAGTTCCAGCAGGGCATCAACCGCGTGAGCTGGATCCTGATCCGCTTCATGCTCGTCATGGCGCCGGTGGTGATGTTGATCAACGGCTTCACCAAGGGCGACTGGCTCGAAGCGCTGCTGTTCGCGCTGGCCATCGCGGTGGGACTGACGCCCGAAATGCTGCCCATGATCGTCACCGCGACGCTCGCCAAGGGCGCCGTGCGCATGTCGCGCCGCAAGGTGGTGGTCAAGCGCCTGGATGCGATTCAGAACCTGGGCGCCATGAACGTGCTGTGCACCGACAAGACCGGCACGCTGACGCAGGATCGCATCGTGCTCGAGCGCCATACCGACGTGTATGGCGCGGCCAGCGACGACGTGCTGGCGTACGCGTATCTGAACAGCTACTACCAGACGGGCCTGAAGAACCTGCTGGACGTGGCGGTGCTGGAGCATGCCGAGATCGCGCGCAGCCTGGATCTGGCGGGCCGTTACCGCAAGATCGACGAGATCCCGTTTGATTTCTCGCGCCGCCGCATGTCCGTCGTGGTGAACGAGACCGAGAACGGCCGCGACCACCACGAACTGATCTGCAAGGGGGCGCTCGAGGAAATGCTCTCGGCCTGCACGCGGCTGCGCGTGGGCAACGAGGTGCATCCGCTGACCGACGCCCGCCGCGCCGATATCCGCCGCGTGACCGCCGGTCTGAACCGCGACGGCCTGCGCGTCATCGCGGTGGGCGTCAAAGAGTTGCCACCCACGCAGCAGGCCTATGGCATCGCAGACGAATCCGATCTGGTGCTGGTGGGGTACATCGCCTTCCTGGATCCGCCCAAGGAGTCGACGGGGCCCGCGCTGGCTGCGCTGAAGGACTCGGGCATCGAGGTCAAGGTGCTGACCGGCGACGTTGAACTGGTCACGCGCAAGGTCTGCCGCGAAGTGGGACTGGACGTGCGCAAGGTTTACCTGGGCGCCGAGATCGAGGCGATGGACGACGAGGAGCTTGCCGCCGCCGTGCGCGAGGCCAACGTGTTCGCCCGCCTGTCGCCCATCCACAAGGAACGCATCGTGCGCAGCCTGCGCGCGCAGGGCAACACGGTGGGGTTCATGGGGGATGGCATCAATGACGCGCCGGCGCTGCGGGCAGCCGACGTGGGCATTTCGGTGGATTCGGCGGTGGATATCTCGAAAGAGGCTGCCGACATCATCCTGCTGGAAAAGAGCCTGATGGTGCTGGAGGACGGCGTGATCGAAGGCCGCAAGACCTTCTGCAACATGCTCAAGTACCTGAAGATGACGGCCAGCTCGAACTTCGGCAACGTGTTTTCAGTGCTGGTCGCAAGCGCCTTCCTGCCGTTTCTGCCGATGCTGCCGATCCATCTGCTGCTGCAGAACCTGATGTACGACATTTCGCAGACGGCGATCCCGTTCGACAACGTCGACGAGGAACTGCTGAAGCAGCCGCAGCGCTGGGACCCGGACGGCCTGGGCCGCTTCATGGTGTTCTTCGGCCCGATCAGCTCGATCTTCGATATCGCCACCTATGCCGTCATGTGGTACGTGTTCCAGGCCAATGCGCCCGAGCACCAGACGCTCTTTCAGTCCGGCTGGTTTGTCGAAGGCCTGTTGTCGCAGACGCTGATCGTGCATATGATCCGCACGCGCCGGATTCCCTTCCTGCAAAGCCGCGCCTCCTGGCCGCTGATGGGTATGACGCTGATGGTGATCGCGCTGGGCCTTGTGCTGCCGTTCTCGCCGTTGGCGGAATACTTCCAGCTGCAGGCGCTGCCCTGGAGCTATTTCCCCTGGCTCGTCGGCATCCTGCTCGGGTATTGCGTGCTGACGCAGGCGCTGAAGGGTTTCTGGGTGCGCCGCTACGGCTGGCAGTAGGCTGATGCAACCGGCGGCGGGCTCAACCCGCCGCCAACGCAAGGAAAGATCATGAGAATTGCATTGTGCGCCGCCTTGTCGGCGGCCGGCCTGATTCCGCCCTGTACCGCGCTGGCCGCCGATGCCGGGTCCGGACTGCAACTATATGGCGTGGTGGACGCGGGCGTTGCCGTGATCCGGGTGTCGGGGCAGGGCAGTCACAGCGGCCTGCTGAACGGCGGGCTGACCGACTCGCTCTGGGGGCTGCAGGGGACGGAAGACCTTGGCGGCGGTTGGGCCGCCAACTTCCAACTGGAAAGCGGCTTTGACCCGTCCAGCGGCACCGCGGCCGACGGCAGCCGCCTCTTCAACTATGGCGCCTGGGTCGGCCTGGCCCATGCGGACTATGGCGACTTGCGGTTCGGCCGCCAGTACACCGTTGGTCAGACCTACGGCGACGCGCTGGAGATCGCCTCCTGGAAAGACATGGGCATAAGCGCCACCTTCAAGGCGTCCGACAACTACCAGTTCAGCAACATGGTGAACTGGTATTCGCCGCAGTGGCGCGGGTTCCAGGCCGGGGTCGGATACGCCTTCGACGCGGATGGGCAGGACAACTTCCGCACCAACCAGAACACTCGGGCAATCAGTGTGGGCCTGAAGTATGAGGACGGCCCGCTGCTGGCCGTGGCGACTTGGGAACAACTGCGCCCGGCCGACCCTCCCGCGGCGGCCGAGGGGCGTCCGCAGGCGATGCAGCTGGGCGCCTCGTACGACTTTGAGGTGGCCAAGGTGTCGGTGGCCTGGTCGCGCCAGCGCAACGGTTACGTGGGGCTGGACGGCGGCGACCCGGATGGCCTGGGCGTCGGGCTGGGCCCGGCGGCCTTCGTGCAGGGCGGCACGGTCGATGCCTGGCTGGTCGGGGTCAGCGTGCCTGCCGGGCCGGGCGCGGTGCTGGTGCAATGGTCCCTGGCCAAACCCGACTGGCGTTGGGCCAATGGCATGACGGCGCGCAATGCGCAGGTCGCGACGCTGGGCTATACCTACGACCTGTCCCCACGCACGACCCTCTACGCCTTCGCCGGCTACGCGTCGAACTACACGCTGGACAACCAGTTCGACCCCGGCAACGCCCACACCACGCGCATCGGCACGGGCGTGTCGCACCGCTTCTGACGCATGCCGCCGCCGGCGGCGCCCGGCAGCGGACAACGGCGGGGTCTACTACAATCGCCTGAGATCGGCGCCCGGCGCGCCGGTCCTCGTCTTCGCGTCGTTTCTCGGATGGCCCGCATGGATAGTCTCGAATGGCTCGTACCCTGGGAGTTCTCTCCCACGCTGGTGGCTTCCTTCCTGGTGGCCATCGTGCTGTTCGTACGCGGCCAGCGGGTCCACCACGTCACGCGTGCGCGCAGCATTCTGTTCTGGACAGGGATGGTCCTGCTGTACCTGTCGCTGCACACCCGCCTCGACTATTACGCCGAGCGCATGTTCTTCATCCATCGCATCCAGCATCTGGTCCTGCATCATCTGGGACCGCTGCTCGTCATGGCGGCCTTCCCCGGACAGGTGATGCGGGCGGGCCTGCCGATGCGGTGGCGCGTTCGGCTGCGCGACTTCCTGCGCACGGGCACGGGCCGCGCAACGGTGGCCGTGCTGACCAACAAGATTTTCGTGCCGGCCCTCTTCGTGTTCCTCGTGCTGGTCTGGCTGATCCCGTCGGTGCAGTTTTATTCGATGCTGGATTGGCGCCTGTACCGGCTCATGAACTGGTCGGTGGTGATCAGCGGCTTCATGTACTGGAACTTGATTCTGGACCGTCGTCCAGCGCCTCCGGCGGCCATGTCGCCCGGCGGTCGGGTGATCTCGCCCGTGGCGACCATGCTGCCGCAGATGGTCGCGGGCGCCGTCATCGCCTTCACGGAAAGCGACATCTACCCGCTCTTCGAGCTGTGCGGCCGGGCCATCGCCATGTCGGCGCAGACCGATCAGACGATCGGGGGGCTGACGATGTGGATCCCCGCCGCGCTGGTGGAAGTGATCGGCCTGATGGTGGCATTGGGAACGCTGATGCGTCTTTCCGCCAAGGGGCGGCTGCGCAAGGCGGATCGCGATGCGCGCGCGCGCGCCAAGTCCGGCGCGGCGCTATCGTCGTAAGCCCGGCCGGGAATGCCGCGCTGATTGGCGCATTCCCGTCAGGCCGTGCGGGTCATTCCGGCAGCAGGCCGTGATACTTCTTGCCCAGCGCCACGGTGGCCTGGAACATGCCCGCCTTGTTGCCGCAGTCGTAGCGCACGCCGTCGAAGCGATGCGCATAGACCTCGCGCTCGCGCATCAGCGAGGCGATGCCGTCGGTCAACTGGATCTCGTTGCCCGCGCCCATCTTGGTCGAGCGCAGATGGTCGAAGATCGCGGCTTCCAGCACATAGCGGCCCACAACAGCCAGCGTCGACGGTGCGGCCTCCGGGTCCGGCTTTTCGACGATGTGCGTGACGCGCTCGGTGCGGCTGTCCGCCGGCGTTTCGCCAGTATGGGTGGCCACGATGCCGTACTTGCGCGTGTCGGCGCGCGGCACGTCCTGCACGCCCAGCACGCTGGCGTTGCGCGCCACGGCCACATCCACCAGTTGCTTCATGGCAGGCGTATTGGCGTCGATCAGGTCGTCGGCCAGCAGAACGGCAAAGGGTTCGTCACCCACGGCGGGCGCGGCCGACAGCACGGCGTGGCCCAGGCCCAATGGGGCCGACTGGCGGATATAGAGGCAATTGACGTGCGCGGGTAGAATGCCCCGCACCATTGCCAGGAGTTCATGCTTGCCCTTGCTTTCCAGGTCGGTTTCCAGCTCGGGTGCAGAATCGAAATGGTCCTCGATGGCGCGCTTGTTGCGGCCGGTCACGAATATGAGATCAGTGATGCCGGCGGCGACGGCCTCTTCCACCGCGTATTGAATCAGGGGCTTGTCGACCACAGGCAGCATTTCCTTGGGCATCGCCTTGGTGGCGGGCAGGAAGCGTGTACCCATGCCGGCGACAGGGAAAACGGCTTTACGGACGGGACGCATTGATACCTCGTTGAGGATTCGATGAAACATTTTAAGCTCATCGCTATCATAGGCTTATGAACCGCAGGAACATGCCATCCATTTGCTCGATTGCGAAACGGGGCGCGATCGCTAGCCTTTGCGCGGCGCTCGCCATTCCCGTTGCTCCCGTCACCGCGTGGGCGCAGCCGGTCGGGTTGCCTTCCATGGGCGCCGCCTCGTCGTCCGACCTGTCGCCCATGCTGGAGCGCACGCTGGGCGAAGCCATCATGTCGCAGGGGCGCCGCGACCCCACTTACATCGACGACTCCGAACTCAGCCAATACCTCACGACGATGGGGCGCAAACTGGCGCAGTTTGCGCCGGGCGGCGTGCCCGAGGTCGAGATGTTCGGCGTGCGCGATCCCGAAATCAACGCATTCGCGATGCCTGGCGGCTTCATTGGAATCAACACGGGTCTGATCGTGTCGTCGGCCAGCGAGTCCGAACTTGCGGCCGTGGTCGCCCACGAAATCGGCCACGTCGTGCAGCGCCACATTGCGCGCGGCATGACCCAGCAGAATCAGAACGGCATGCTCATGCTGGCTAGCCTGGCGGGCGCGTTGCTTGCGGCGCTGGCGGGCGGCGGCGGCAATCTTTCCATGGGCGTGGCCGCCTTCGGTCAGGCGGCGGCCATCAACCGGCAGTTGGGCTTTTCCCGCGACGCCGAACGCGAGGCCGATCGCGCCGGCCTGCAGATGCTCACCAAGGCCGGCTACGACGCCGCCGGCATGTCGCAGATGTTTGCGCGGCTGATGAACGCTTCGCGCCTGAACGAAGGCGCGGGCGGCGGCTCGTGGGCCAGTACCCACCCGCTGTCGATCGAGCGCATGTCCGACGTGCAGAACCGCACCCGCGCGCTGCCGGCAACGCGCCATCTGGACAGCGACGACTTCTGGTACATCCGCGCCAAGATGCGCGTGGTGCAGGGCCGCGATACCGTGGGCTTGCGCACCGCCGGACAGCAATTGCAGGACGAGGCCCAGGCGCTCTCGGGCGTGCGGCAGTCTGCCGCTTATTACGGACTGTCCCTGCAGAACTATCAGCGCAACAATCTTGCGGAAGCGGAACGCTATTGGAATCTGGCGTCCGCCGATGGGCGCAGTTCGCCCCAGTTGGCGAAGCTGGGCGTGGACATCGCGCTGGCGCGCAAGGATTTCCCGCAGGCGCTGTCACTGGCCCAGGCGGGCACCAAGCGCTATCCGGACCACCGGGCGCTGGGCATCGCGTACGCGCAGGCGCTGCAGGGCAATGGGCGGCACGCCGAGGCGCAGGACTACCTGCGCGCCAAGATCAAGCAGTGGGGCAGCGACGAGCCCAGCCTTTACCAGATGCTGGCGCAAAGCGAAGAGCGCAACGGCAAGCCCGTACAGGCGCGCCGCGACCTGGCGCGTTACTACGTCATGACAGGCGCCTATGCGGCCGCGGAATCGCAACTGCAACAGGCGCGCGGCCTGTCCAAGGACTTCTACGAGCAGTCGCAGATCGACGTGCAGATCAAGGAAGTGAAGGACAAGCTGGCCGAAGAGCGCCAACTGCTCGAGCGCTTCAAGTCGGGCTGACGGGCGCTTAGAGACCCGTTTCGAAGAACCGCCCCAGCCGCTGCGGCAGCCAGTTCAGATGCCCCGGGAAGCTGCCTGTCGGAAAGCCCGCGTGCCCGCCGTCGGAAGGCTGGTGCAGCAGGATGCCCGGCGCACACTCGTCAGGTTTCGGCAGCGAAGCGGCAGGAATGAAGGGGTCGTTGCGCGCGTTCAGCACCAGCGTCGGCACGGCGATCTTTGGCAGCCACGGCTTGCTGGAGGCGCGCGTCCAGTAGTCCAGCGCATTGCGAAATCCGTGCATCGGCGCGGTATAGGTGTCGTCGAACTCGCGCAGGTCGTGCGCGTGCGCGATCCGCATGACGTCGATGGAACCCGGAAATCGGTGCGCCTTTTCCAGGACCTTGTGCTTGAGCGTCTTCAGAAAGTGCGCCGTATACACGCGCCGGTTGAAGATGCCGGTGGATAGCGTCTTGCCGCAGGCGACCAGATCCAGCGGCGCCGACACGCCGGCGCAGGCGGTCAGCCACGTGGTGTCTTCCTGGTGTTCCCCCAGGTACTTCAGCAGCGCGTTGCCGCCCAGCGATACGCCGACAGCATGCCAGCGCGCGTGGGGAATCCGCTGGCGCACGGTGTTGAGCAGAAATCCGACCTCGGCCGAGTCACCCGAATAATACGCGCGGGCCAGCCGGTTGGGCACGCCAGAGCAACCCCGGAAATGCGCGATGACCACGATCCACCCGCGCGCCCGGAAATAATGCGCGACGGACTGCGCATAGCGGCTGTTGCTGCCGCCTTCCAGGCCGTGGAACAGGATCAGGGCAGGGGTGTCGGGCGTTTGCGGCAGCGACTTCCAGTCTGCGTCCGTCATCCAGCGCGCCGCGGCGGTCTTGCCATTGCCGACCGGACGTTGGCCGCTCACCGGCGCGCCATCGGCGGCCTTGTGCGGAAACAGACCAGGGCCTGTCCAGTCGAAGTCGACGAAGTCCGTATCGGGCGTGTCGACGCGATCGCGCACGAACGCGATGCGGTGATACTGCGCGAACAGGGCGGCGTAGACCGTCTGGCTGTCGCCCCCGGGAAGCCAGGGGGGTACAGGGCAGGGCGTTGTATCAAGACGAGCAGCGGCCAACTGGGAATCCACCGCGTTCAATGAAGCATGTCGGGCACGTCGTGCAGGTCGAGCACCCCGGCTTCGGAGGGCGCCTGCGAGGCATGGTGCATGACCATGCGCCAGCCCGTGGGGCCCTTGTGGTAGATGTTGGTGGCATAGCAGTTGGCGAACTGCGTACCCTCACGCGTGCGCACCGCGACCTGTTCCACCAGGACATGCACCGCGCACATCATGCTGAGCATGACGAGCGGGCGCAGTGGACGCACATGCAACGGACCGTTGGCCAGCACCTGTTGCCAGGACTCGTGCACCGCGGAATGGCCGACGACGCGCAGCCCTCCCGGATGGATGCATACGACTTCCTCGTCGTCGGCCCAGACCTGCATCAGGCGGACGGCGTCCGCCTGCTCAAGGGCTTCGTAGAACGCGTGTTCTGCTTCTTCGGGCGTGGCGAACATGGCTGCTGAAACGGTTAAGCGTGTTATGGGGCGGTGCCGCTCAATGGTGGCCGTGCAACACCGTGCCGGCCTTCAGGCGGTACTCGGCGCCACAGTAGGCGCAGCTTGCGGAACCGGTGCGGGCCACGTCCAGGAAGACGCGGGGGTGCATGCTCCAGAGCGGAGCCTTGGGGCCGGGACAGAACACGGGAAGGTCTTCGGCGCCGACCTCGATGACTTCGTTAGCGCGGGAGCCGGCGGCCGGGGCAGCAGCGGTCATGGATATTCCTGAAAAAAAACCGATAGACGGCAGGTTGAAACAATGATGCGGTCTTGCTGGGCAAAAGCGCGCCAATCAGAATTGAGAATCAGACTTTACTTAGCCAGTGATGGTACTTCGGGTTGCGGCCATTCACCACGTCAAAAAACGCGTTCTGCAATAGTTCGGTGACTGGACCACGCCGGCCCGAGCCGATCTGGCGGTTGTCGACTTCGCGGATGGGCGTGACTTCAGCGGCCGTGCCGGTGAAGAACGCCTCGTCCGCGATGTAGACGTCGTCGCGGGTGAGCCGCTTGGTGACCACACGCAGGCCGAGGTCGGCCGCCAAGGCGTGAATGGTCGAGCGGGTGATGCCGGTCAGGGCGGAAGCGATCTCGGGTTCGCAGAGCACCCCGTCCTTGACCAGAAAAAGATTTTCGCCGGAGCCTTCGGCCACGAAGCCGTCGGTGTCCAGCAGCAGGGCCTCGTCGTAGCCGTCCTGCAGGGCTTCGGTATTGGCCAGGATGGAATTGGCGTAGGTGGTGGCGACCTTGGCGCGCGGCATCGTGACATTCACGTGCTGGCGCGCAAATGACGACACCTTCACGCGGATGCCGCCGGACAGCGCCTCTTCGCCCAGATACGCGCCCCAGGGCCATGCCGCGATGGCCACGTGCACCCGGGCGCCCTTGGGCGACACACCCATTTTTTCGGGGCCGTAGAACACGAGGGGGCGCAGGTAGCCGGATTCAAGCTGGTTTTCGCGCACGACCGTCCGCTGCGCCTCGTTGATCGTGTCGCGATCGAACGGCATGGGGATCTGGTAGATGTGCGCCGAATTGAAGAGCCGGTTGGTGTGGTCTTCGAGGCGGAAGATAGCCGTGCCGAGGGTGGAGTTGTAAGCGCGCACGCCTTCGAAGACGGACAGCCCGTAGTGCAGCGAATGCGTCAGGACATGCGTCGTCGCGTCTCGCCATGGGACGAGCTTGCCGTCATACCAGATGAAACCGTCGCGGTCAGCCATCGACATGGTCTTCTCCACACAGTGCGCACCAAACCTGCCGCCGTGCGCCAGGCCATGGGGGCCAAGAATCTCGAGGGCGCTATTGTATCAAGCAGCGAGGTTACAATACGGGCCTATTCGCGCAGTTCATTCCCATCGAGTATCCATGTCGTCCTGCCTGAATCGCCAGGGGCCAGCCGTTGTCCTCTGAAACCGCGCTTCCTGAATCCGAAGACCCAGCCCTGGTCCGCCAGGAACGCGTAACAGCCTTCCGTGCCGGCGTCCACGCCATCGTGCCCGCCCTGATCGCCACCGCGACCTGGGGATTGGTGACCGGTGTGGCGATGGTCAAGTCCGGACTGACGGAATCCATGGCGCTTGCCATGACGCTGCTGCTGTATGCCGGCTCGGCCCAGCTCACCTCATTGCCGCTCATCGCCGCGGGCGCGCCGCTCTGGCTGATCTTCGCGGCCGGCTGCGTCGTGAATCTGCGTTTCATCATCTTCGGCGCCGCCCTGCAGCCCTATTTCCGCCACCTGTCGTGGCCCAAGCGACTGGGACTCGGCTATTTCACCACTGACATGGGCTTCGTGCTGTTCATGCCCCGTTTTGGCGACTCGGTCGAACGCGGGACCCGCGAGCAACTCTGGTTCTTCCTCGGTTCCATCGTGCCGGGCTGGCTGGTCTGGCAGTCGTCGTCGATCATCGGCATCTACCTGGGCGCGCAGGTTCCCACCGATTGGTCCCTGGATTTTGCCGCCGTGCTGGCGCTGCTGGCCATCACGGTGCCGCTGGCCAGTTCCAAACCGATGCTGGTGTCGATGCTGGCCGCCGGCGTCGTCGCCTGGGTGGGGCAGGCAATGCCCCTGCGCCTCGGGCTGGCCGCGGCGGTGATCTCCGGCGTCATTGCCGGCATGTGGGCCGAACGCTTCTTCAAGGCGCGTCCATGACAAATTGGTCCTGGGAACTCTACGTCTATTCCGCCATCCTTCTGCTTGCCCTGTGCAGCGTATTGACGCGCGCCGGGTTCATGCTGTTTGGCGATTACATTCCGCTGTCCGACAATGTGCGCCGCGCCTTGCGCTACGCACCCGCCGCGGCGCTCACTGCCATCGTGGTTCCCGATCTGCTGCCCTGGAAGGCCGGGCTGGGCCCTGTCTTCGACTACAAGCTGGTCGCCGGGCTGGTCGCCATCCTCGTGTTCCTGCGCACCCGCAGCGCGGTGCTCGTGATCGTGGTCGGCATGCTGGTGCTCTGGGGTTTGCGCTGGCTGGCCAGCTGACGGCCACAAATCCAGGGTCACATCGTCCGTCTGATGGACACTCGAGGCACTTTTTTTGCCTCGGTGGGCCGTTGGATCGTGCTGCCGACCGGCCCTCAAACAGACCGTTTGACCGTGTGGTAAGGCGGCTGCGCTAAAATTCATCAATCCACAGCAATCCGGGCCTGGTACTGCCCTCATAAGTATCGAATCCAGCATGGATGCCCCGATGCCTTATGTAGCAGTGCATGCAGCACTCTCGTTTTGTTCTTTTTCACTGGTCCCGGTACTTGCCTAACCCCTGATGACTGAATCCACTCAAACCGCAGCACCCACCGCTGACGCGCCCGCGCCGACGTTCGACGATTTCGGGTTGCACCCCCTGTTGTTGCAGTCCATCGCCGAAACCGGCTACACCACCCCCACGCCCATCCAGGCGCAGGCCATTCCCGTCGTGGTGTCGGGTCGTGACGTCATGGGCGCCGCGCAGACCGGCACCGGCAAGACGGCGGCCTTCACGGTGCCGATCCTGCACCGTCTCATGCCCCTGGCCAACACCAGTGCTTCGCCCGCCCGGCATCCGGTACGCGCGCTGATCCTGGCGCCCACGCGTGAACTGGCGGACCAGGTCTTCGAGAGCGTCAAGCGCTACAGCAAGAAGACGCCGCTGCGCTCGGCCGTCGTGTTCGGTGGCGTGGATATCGGTCCGCAGAAAGAAGCGCTGCGCCGCGGCTGCGAGGTGCTGGTCGCCACGCCGGGCCGCCTGCTCGACCACGTTGAACAAAAGAACGTGAACCTCAGCCAGGTCGGCATCCTGGTGCTGGACGAAGCAGACCGCATGCTCGACATGGGTTTTCTGCCCGATCTCGAACGCATCATCCGGCTGCTGCCCGCGCAGCGCCAGGGCCTCTTGTTCTCGGCCACGTTCAGCAACGAAATCCGCAAGCTGGGCCGTTCATACCTGAACCAGCCTGTGGAAATCGAAGTGGCGGCGCGCAACGCCACCGCGACGACCATCACCCAGATCGCCTACAAGATGACCAGCGACGCCAAGCGCGCCGCCGTCGTGCATCTGGTGAAGTCCCGCGGCCTGAACCAGGTCATCGTTTTCTCGAACACCAAGATCGGCACGGCGCGCCTGGCGCGCGACCTCGAACGCGACGGCGTCAAGGCTGAATCGATTCACGGCGACAAAACCCAGGCCGACCGCATGAAAGCGCTGGAAGCCTTCAAGGCGGGCGAGCTCGAAGTGCTGGTCGCAACCGACGTGGCCGCGCGCGGCCTGGATGTGGCGGGCGTGCCTTGCGTCATCAACTACGACTTGCCGTACAACGCCGAAGACTACGTGCACCGCATCGGCCGCACGGGCCGCGCGGGTGCGTCGGGCGAAGCCATTGCCCTGTTCACCGCCGATGAAGAGCGTTTCCTGCTCGACATCGAAAAGCTCATCAAGCGCGAAGTGCCTCGTGGCACGCTCGACGTGCCGGCCGATCTGATCGCCCGCAGCCATCGCCGCAGCGACGGTGGTTCGCATTCGCGCGAAGGGCGCGAGAGCAGCCGCGAAAGCCGCGGCGACCGTGGCGATCGCGGCCGTTCTTCGGACCGCCGCTCCAGCCATCATGGCGGCGGCTCGCGCCAACCGGTGGACGACTTCTTCCTGAAGCCTTACGAGCCCTCGACGACTGCCGCGCCGGCCGAAGAACAGGATTCGCGCAGCAATGCCGCGCCGTCGTCGGCGCCCAAGCGCCAGCTTGCCGTCCTGCTCGGCGGCAGCCGCAAGCCCTGATCGCACGCGACACCGGTCGCCGGTCCTCGGACCGCAAAAAAACCCGCAAGGCCTTCAGGCGTTGCGGGTTTTTTGTTGGGCGCGGCGCGATGTCAGGCGGCCAGCATTCGCGGCAGATCGGGCAAGGCGGTGGTCACGGCCGCGCTGTCTTCGTCAAGGCTTTCCAGCAGGCGCTCCAGGTGGCCGATATGCGGCAGCATGGGGCCGTAGAACACGACACGACCGCCGATCTGCACCAGCAGCGTAGGGAAGTTTTCGACGTCCACGTCGCCCAGCAATTCAGCGTGATCCTCGATGTCGACCCATGCAAAGACGTGTTGCGGCAAGGCGCCGGCCAGGGCCTGCAATTTGGGCTTGTATTCTTCGCAGGTGTCGCACCAGGCGGCGCAGAAACAGGCGATGAGCCAGGTGTTGGGCGTGGCGCTCAGCCGCGCGCGCAGCGGGGCGAGATCGGTACCAGGAGTAAGCAGAGACATGTGAGCGGATCGGGGCGGGTTTGACTATCATACCCGGGTTGTTCACCCCTCAATTTGATTGCCATGACCGTCCTGCGTACTGATCCGCCCACCCCCGGAAACGGCCGCTTGTCCGGCGCCGGCGCGGGGGCCGTAAGCGTGGGGCAGGCGTTCAAGCGCGCGCTCGTGTCGCAGTGCCACCCGACCATGCTGTTCGCGGTGCTGCTGCCTTTCCTGATCGCCCTTGTTGGCGCCATCCTGCTGCTCTGGTTTTTCTGGACGCCCCTGACCGACTGGTTGCGCACCGAGGTGTCGCAATGGGACATCGTCAATCGCGTCGACCAATGGTTAGTCGCGGTCGGCCTGTTCTCGCTCAAGATCTGGCTGATTCCGGTCATCGCCGCGGCCATCCTGTTGCCGGTGTCCGGCATCCTTGGACTAGCCATCGCCGCCGTCTTCGTCATGCCGCTGGTGCTGCGTCACGTCGGTCAGCGCGAATACGCCACGGTGGGCCGCCGCGGCAAGTTCTCCACCGCGGTCAGCGTGTGGAACGCCGTGTGGGTATCCGCGGCGTTTGCCGCGGGGTGGGTGCTGACGCTGCCGCTCTGGCTCGTGCCGCCCATGGCCGTCGTGCTGTCCATCTTCTGGTGGGCCTTCGCGTTCTCGCGGATGATGCGCGTCGACGCGATCGTCGAGCACGCCAGCCCGGATGAACGCAAACTGATCCTCGAACGGAACAACGGCGGCTTCTGGACCATCGGTCTGATTTGCTCGCTACTGAACCTGCTGCCGCCCGCGTGGATTATCCTGCCGGTGTTTTCCGCGCTGGTCTACGCGCACTACGGCCTGGAAGCCCTCAAGCGCCTGCGGCAGGACCGCGTCATCGACGTCTGACCGGCGTCTTTTCTTATCAATGGAATCGGACATGGCTGCAGAACCCACCGCCCGCCGTATCGGCCTCATCATCGTTGGCGATGAAATCCTGTCGGGACGGCGCCAGGACAAGCATTTTTCCAAGATCGTCGAAATGCTGGGCGCGCGCGGCATGCACCTGAGCTGGGCCGAATTCCTGCCTGACGAGCGCGACCGTCTGGTCGACGCCTACAAGCGCAGCTTCGCCAGTGGCGATGTCGTGTTGTCGTGTGGCGGCATCGGCGGCACGCCCGACGACCACACCCGCCAAGCCGCGGCCGCTGCGCTTGGCCTGCCGCTGGCACTGCATCCCGAAGCCGAGGAGGCCATCGCATTGCGCACGCGCGAAATGGCGGAAAAGGGGCAGGGCACCGCCGACATGAGTGCGCCGGAAAACCAGCAGCGGCTGCAAATGGGCATGTTCCCCGAAGGCTGCGAGATCGTCCCCAATCCGTACAACCGGATCCCGGGATTCTTCATCAAGGATCACACCTTCGTGCCGGGTTTTCCCGTCATGGCGTGGCCAATGCTGGAATGGACGTTGGATACCCGCTATCGTGCGCTGCAGCATATTCGCGCCCACGTCGAGCATTCCTTCTTGGTCTTCAGCATGCCCGAATCGCGCATCACGCCGTCGATGGTTGCTGTGGAAAGTCGTTGGCCCGACGTCCGCGCGTTCAGTCTGCCCAGCGTCGGCGAGGCGGGCGGCACGCCCCACATCGAGCTGGGCGTGAAGGGCGAACCCGAGGCTGCCGCAGCGGCGCTGGAATTCCTGCGCGCCGAAGTCCTGCGCCTGGGCGGCAAGCTGGCGCCCCCGGCGGCGGCCTGATTTGCGCGCCGGCGGGGGACGGCCGGTCGCGCCCGCTGCGCAAATACCATTTGCCAAACCGGCCGGTAAATTTCACAATACGGGATAAGAACTGTTTGCTGCATTGCCGCAACGCGTGTCTTGCGTGGCGGCGCCAGCCCAAAATTCCATGGCCCGTCTTCCCACCCCTCGCAATCCGCTGGACGCCGAAACCGAAGGCGCTTCCGCCCATCCGATCGCCATTCAGGTCATCGAACGCGCGATGCGTCTGCTCGACGCCCTGGCCGCGCAACCGGATCCAGTCACGCTCAAAGAGCTGTCGGCCACCACCGGTCTGCACGCCTCCACCGCCCACCGCATCCTGAACGACCTGGTCGTCGGCCGCTATGTCGAGCGGGTCGACAACGGGCTGTATCAGCTGGGCATGCGCCTGTTGGAGCTGGGATCGCTGGTCAAGGGCCGTCTGAACGTGCGCGAGGCGGCCATTCCCGCCATGCGGTCGCTGCACAAGCTGACGGGGCAGACCATCAATCTATCCGTCCAGCAGGGCGACGAAATCGTCTACATCGACCGCGCCTGGAGCGAACGCTCCGGCATGCAGGTGGTGCGGGCCATCGGCGGCCGCGCGCCGCTGCATCTAACGTCCACCGGCAAACTGTTTCTGTCCACGGGCGACACGCGCCAGGTGCGCGCCTACGCGCTGCGAACGGGGCTGGCCGGCCATACGCGCAACAGCCTGACCGATCTGGACAAACTGGAACGCGAACTGGCCCTGGTGCGCCGCCACGGCTACGCCCGCGATAACGAAGAGCTGGAGTTGGGCGTACGCTGCATCGCCGCCGGCATCTTTGACGACACCGGCAAGCTCGTGGCGGGGCTGTCGATCTCTGCGCCGGCCGAACGGCTGCAGGACGACTGGATCAAGGCGCTGGTCGAAACTGCCGCCAGCATTTCCGAAGCGCTGGGCTACGAACCCTCCGTGTCCTCGGGTTTCAACGGATTGGGCCTGGCGGCCGAAGCCATGCGGCCGTAGCTGCGGCGCACGCCAAAACAGAAAGCCCCCATGAGGGGGCTTTTTTATGGGCCGTTGCCGCAAGAGGCGCCGCCGAAGCGGGCGGCCTCTTGAAGCGGGCTTATTGCTTTTCGATGCCGGCCTTCTTGAACAGCTCGGCCCATTGCGGGACCTGCTGCTTGACCTTGGCGGTCAGCGCATCGGGGTTGGCTTCCGACGTCAGCACGGTGGCGCCGAGTTGCTTCATGCGCTCCTGGAACTTGGGATCGGCCAGACCGGCCTGCAAGCTCTTGACCAGCTTGTCCACGACAGGCTTGGGCGTGCCCTTCGGCACCCACATGCCATGCCAGATGCCCACTTCAAAGCCCTTGTAGCCGGACTCGTCCATGGTCGGCAGCTTGGGCAGCGTGGGAACGCGCTTCAGGCTGGTCACGGCGTAGGCCTTCACCTTGCCGCCTTCGATCTGCTGCGTGGTGTTGGTGGTCTGGTCGCACATCAGATCGACCTGCTTGCCCAGCAGGTCGTTCATGGCGGGCGCGGTGCCCTTGTACGGGATGGTCAGCAGTTGCACGCCCAGGGCTTCGACCAGCATCGTGCCGCACAGGTGGCTGGCGGCGCCGATGCCCGCGTTGGCGAGCGAGACCTTGTCCTTGTTCTTTTTGACGTAGTCGGCCAGTTCGGCGATGGTGTTGGGCGGGAAATCCGAGCGGGCGACGATGGTCATGGGCACGTCGACCACCAGGCCGACCGGCTCAAAGCTCGTGAAGGGGTCATACCCCGGATTCTTGTAGAGCGACGGGGCGGTCGAGAAGCCGGCGTGCATCAACAGGATGGAATAGCCGTCCGGCTGGGCACGGGCGACCTGAGTGGTGCCGATGGTGCCGCCGGCGCCGCCCTTGTTTTCAACGACGACCGTCTGGCCCAGGCTGGGCCGCATGGCTTCCGCAAGGGAGCGGGCGACGTTGTCCGTCGGGCCGCCTGCCGCGAACGGCACCACCATGTTGATGGGGCGTTCCGGATATTCCGCGTGCGCGGCGCCGGCCGCGAACAGGGCACCGGCCGCGAGCAGGGCCGAAAGCGTGCGGGGAATGAAAGTCATGAGGTCTCCGATTGCAGGGTTTTGCTTGCTGCGATTAGTTATCTTTCGCTGACATATCATTGGTATTTGTCTGTCATCAGCGTGAAAACAGTGTAGAAAAGAATTGATACCGCGTCATGTCCGGTATTTCCCGAGTTCCGGGAATTCGTTGAGCAGAATCAAGCCCCGGCAGGCGGGCGCACCGTTAAAGTGCAAACACTTGTTGCGCCGCACAAAAACTGCTTGACAAGTTTTTTACCCAGCCTAGAATGGCAATTGTGCAGTGCATCAAACGGGCCGGCGGTAGCTTGTAGTACCAGTTTCCGCGCACGTTTCTTATTTCGTCGCAGACAACCATCCTTACTGCCGGACAGCCTCCGGCTACCCTGAGAGGAGCATCCTATGAGCGCAATTCCGCAACAAGTTCTGGACCGTCAAAAGGCCAGCATCAACACCATCGTGGCCGCCCAGACCGCCGTCTTCGCCGGCTTCGAAAAGCTGGTCGAACTGAACCTGAAGGTCGTGAAGGCCACCCTGGACGAAGTCGCCCAGAAGTCGCAGCAAGCCGCTGAAGTCAAGGATCCGCAGGAAGCCGCCGCGTTCGCGACGGGCCTGCTGCAACCGGGCGCCGAAAAGGCCCTGGCCTATACCAAGCACGTGTATGACATCGTTGCCGGCGTGCAAGGCAGCCTGGTCAAGCTGACCGAAGAACAGATCGCCGAAAGCCAGCAACAGCTGAGCGAAGCCGTCGACCAGTTCTCCAAGAACGCCCCGACCGGTTCCGAAAGCGCCGTCGCCCTGATCAAGTCCTCGCTGGCCACCGCGACCAGCGCCTACGATTCGATGACCAAGGCTGCCAAGCAGGCCGCTGAAGTCGCCGAGTCGAACCTGAACGCCGCCGCCAACGCGACCTTCAAGGCCGCCACGGACGCCGCCGACGCCGCGACCAAGGTTGCCGGCCGCAGCCGCCGCAGCGCCTAAGTATTTGGCGCACGGTGCTGCGCAAAGCGCAGTAATGTAGTACTGTTGAGTGACAGAGCAGAGCTGGAATTAGGGCCACCCACAGGGTGGCCCCTTTTTTTGCCTGCGTTTTTTGTCTTTATCGGCCGTCAGCGGGACGCGACGGCGCGTACGCATTCGCCAACCAGCCCGGGGCCACGGTAGATGAGGCCCGTGTAGAGCTGCACCGCGTCGGCGCCGGCTTCCATCTTTTCGCGGGCTTCCCGTCCGGACAGCACGCCGCCCACGCCGATGATGGCCAGGCTATTGCCCAGCCGTTCCTTCAGGCGGCGGATCACCGCCAGCGACAGTTGATGCACGGGCGCGCCGGACAGGCCGCCAGCCTCCTCCGAGTGGGCCTGGCCCTTCACCGCGTCGCGCGACAGCGTGGTGTTGGTGGCGATGACGCCATCGATGCCGTGGCGCGGAAGGATTTCGGCGATGGCGTCGATTTCTTCCTGTGACAGGTCCGGCGCGATCTTCACCGCCATCGGGACCCGGCGCTGGTGCCGGTCTTCCAAGGCGCGGCGCTTGTCGGCCAGCTGCGCGAGCAGCGCCGAAAGCTCGTCGCCGCTTTGCAGCGCACGCAGGTTCTTGGTGTTGGGCGACGAGATATTCACGGTGACGTAGTCGGCATGCGGGTACACGCCGTCCAGGCCGATCAGGTAGTCGTCGGCGGCCCGTTCGATGGGCGTGTCCGCGTTCTTGCCGATGTTCAGCCCCAGGATCCCGCCTTGCTTGCGCCACGAGCTGCGCTGCACGTTGGCAAGAAAGGCGTCGAGCCCCTGATTGTTGAAGCCCAGCCGGTTGATCAGCGCATTGGCGCGCGGCAGGCGGAACATGCGCGGCTTGGGGTTGCCGGGTTGCGCGCGCGGCGTCACCGTGCCGACCTCGATAAAGCCAAAACCCAGGTTGCCCAGCGCGTCGATGTAGGCGCCGTTCTTGTCCAGGCCGGCGGCCAGCCCGATCGGGTTGGCCAGCTGCATCCCCATCAGCGTGCAGGGCGCCTTGGGCTGCGCGTGCATGAGCTTGCGCGTGGCGCCGCATTCATAGGCGCGCTGCAGGCCCGAGAGGGTGACTTCGTGGGCGGTTTCCGCGTCCATGGCGAAGAGCGCCGGGCGGGCCAGGGGATAGGCGTGGAAGAGGATAGACATGGGCCGGGATTGTAGAGCGATTTGCTCCGTCCCCGCCGATTGCAAACGACGCCGCAACAGATTCAGGCGGGCGGGCGCTCGGGACTGTCGCGCCATTCCCCGTCGACCAGGAACTGCGCCGGACGGAAGGCCGATTTGTAGGACATTTTGCGGCTGTCCGCGATCCAGTAGCCCAGATAGAGCCACGGCAGGTTCAGCGCGCGGCACTGTTCTACCTGCCAGAGAATGCTGTACGTGCCCAGGCCATCGGCGATGTCCGGGTCATAGAACGTGTAGACCGAGGACAGGCCGTCGTCCAGCACGTCGATGATGGAGACCATCACCAGCACACCCTCGGCGTTGCGGAACTCGACCAGCCGGGTGTTGACGCGGCTGGTCAAGAGGAACTGCGCGTACTGCGTGCGGCTGTCCTCGTCCATGCCGCCGCCCGGATGCCGGCCCTGCTGATACCGGGTATAGAGCCGGTAGTGTTCCGGCGACCATGCCAGCTCCGCGACGAACGACTGCAGATGCTGATGATCGCGCCACGCACGGCGCTGGCTGCGGTTGGGGGCGAATCCGGCCGTATCCACGCGTACGGGAATGCAGGCCTGGCAGTTGTCGCAATGGGGACGATAGGTAAATAGACCGCTGCGGCGAAAGCCTTGTTCCACCAATTGGGAATACGTGCCCGCGTTGATCAGATGCCCGGGCGCGGCAACCTGCGACCGGGCCTGGCGACCCGGCAGATAACTGCAAGGGTAGGGGGCGGTTGCGTAGAACTGCAGCGTGGAGAAGGGAAGTTCTTTCAGCTGGCTCATTGGAGCTGGCTCATGGGAGCTGGCGTATCGGATATCCCGCGTATAGGCGGCAAACCCGGGACGGGAGTGGCTCCATATTAACGCTTAACTCGGGCTGCAATCCGTCCCCTCGGGTGTATCCGGATGCAGCTGGCCCCGCGTGTCCAGCCGGCCGCGTGACCACGGAATGCCGGGCTGTTGAGTGGCGTGCCGAACATGCCGCAGAAAGTGTTCCCGTGGCACGGGAGCCGCGCCCATGCTGGCCAGATGCCGCGTCTGCTGCTGGCAGTCGATCCACTCGACGCCCTGCGCGTCCAGGTAGCGAACCAGATGCGCGAGCGCGATCTTCGAGGCGTTCGGGACGCGGGTGAACATGGATTCGCCGAAGAACATGCGTCCCAGGCTGATGCCGTACAGTCCGCCCGCCAATTCCCCGTCGATCCAGGTTTCGATGCTGTGCACGACGCCGGCGTCATGCCACTGCCGGTAGGCGTCCTGCATGGCAGCGGTGATCCACGTGCCCGGCTGGCCGTCGCGCGGCGCGGCGCAGGCCGCCATGACCTGGGGGAACACGGTGTCGACCCGCACCTGCACGCTGGGCGTGGCTTCGTATTCCCGGGCGGCGATCTGGCGGAGCAGCTTGCGCAGCGAGTGCGACGGCGCAAAGTCCTTCACGGGCAGCACCATGCGCGGGTTCGGACTCCACCAAAGCACGGGCTCGCCTTCCGAGTACCACGGAAAGATGCCGTTGGAATAAGCCTGGGTCAGACGTTTCGGCGACAGGTCCGCGCCCGCGGCCAGCAGGCCGTCCGGATCCGTCAGCGCGAATTCCGCAGGAGGAAACGGGGTGTCGGCAGCGAGCCAGGGCAGTTTCAACGGTGGGATTCTAGGGTGTAGTGATGCGGGCCGAAGGTGCCGCGTTTGCGGTCCTCGAAGAACAGGCGCAGGGTGCTGGCGACGGTGCGGAAGGCCAGGTCGTCCCAGGGAATTTCGGATTCGTCGTACCAGCGCGCTTCCAGGCTTTCCGGGCCCGGGTCCAGTTCCGGACCCACCGCCTGGGCGAGGTAGAACACGTGCACCTGCTCGATCTGCGGGACGTCGATGATGGTGTAGATGTCGCCCAACTGGATTTTGGCGCCCGACTCTTCCAGCGTTTCCCGCGCCGCGCCTTGCGCCGTGCTCTCGCCGAGCTCCATGAAGCCGGCGGGCAGGGTCCACGTGTTGTAGCGGGGTTCGATCGCGCGGCGGCAGAGCAGGATGCGGTTTTCCCAGACGGGCACGGTCCCGACCACCAGCCGCGGATTTTGGTAATGGATCGCCCCGCAGTGGTCACAGATGTCACGCTCGCGGTTATCGCCTTCCGGCACGCGGCGGTTTACCGGAGAGCCGCACTGGCTGCAAAAGTGGGAACGGCGCGGGGCGGGGAAGTATTCGAGGGGCGATTTGGCGGTCATGGGTACGATTCTACCGGCTGCGGCGGGTCGTGGCGCGCCGGGCCGGCGGCGTGGGCGCGGGGCTGCCGAACCGCGCTTCCAGGTGTTCGACGAACGACCGGACCTTGGGCGACAGAAAGCGGCGGTGCGGGTAGACGGCGACCATGGAAATCGGCGTGTGGGCATAGGAGGTCAAGAGGGCGGTCAGACGTCCGGCGCGTATGTCATCTCCGACCAGGAATTCCGGCTGCAGGATGATGCCGTGGCCGGCCAGTGCAGCGGTGCGCAGCACGTCGCCGTTATTGGCCCGCAACGCCGCGTTCACGCGCACCAGATGCGTCACGCCGTCCTTCTCGAAATGCCATTCATTGCCCGTGCTGGCGTAGGCGTAGTGCAGGCAGCGATGCTGCTTCAGGTCTTCAGGCACGGCCGGCGCGCCGTGGCGCTCCAGGTACGACGGCGCTGCGCAGACCAACAGTTGCTGCGGCGCCAGGGGTCTGGCCACCAGCGACGAATCCACCAGCGGGCCGATGCGCACCGCAACGTCGTAGCCGTCCTCGACCAGATCCACCACGCGGTCGTTCAGGTCCAGGTCGATCACCACGTCCGGATAGCGCTGCAGGTATTCGGCGATGGCTGGCCCCAGATGCAGGATGCCAAAGGACACGGGCGCGCTGACCCGCAATCGTCCGCTGGGCCGCTGGCCTTCCGCCTGCAGCGACAGCTCCAGGTCGGCAACCTCCGCCAGAATGGGCCGGACGCGGTCATAGAAGGCGCGTCCGGCGTCCGTCATGCTGAGCTTGCGCGTCGTACGGTTCAGCAGGCGTACGCCGTACTTCTGCTCCAGATAGGCGATCTGCCGCGTCACCACAGATCGCGCCTGGCCCATCTTGTCGGCGGCTGCCGCGAATGAGCCCAGTTCGACGACCTTGGCATAGGTCTGCATGGCGGTATGGGTGTCCAAGATTGTTTCCTATCGAGGAACAATAATTTGCAATTCTGCATGTTTATCTTTGTTTTTGGAATCGCAAGAATACGGCCCATGAAGGATCTGCCTGCTCCGGGCGATTCGCTTTTCTGCACAAGGATGATTGCAATGATTGATTCCCGTACCGCGCCGTATGCTGCGTTGCTCTTGCGCGTGGCGCTGGGCGTGATGTTCCTGGCTCATGGCCTGACCAAGCTGCTGGTGTTCACGCTGCCCGGCACCGCCCAGTTCTTCGCCAAGATCGGGTTTGCCAGCTGGTTGGCCTATCCGGTCACGTTTTTCGAGGTGGCCGGCGGCATCCTGCTGATCCTGGGCGTGGTGCCGCGCTGGGTCGCTGCGATTGCCGTGGTGCAGCTCTTCGCGGCGTCGACGGTCCATTTTGGCAATGGCTGGGGCTTCGGCAACCCGGGCGGCGGTTGGGAATATCCGATTTTCCTGACCGTGGCGGCTGCCGTCCTGGCGCTGTTGGGCGACGGCAAGTTCGCGCTGGTCAAAAGCGGCCGCCGCTGAGCCATAGCGGCGTCAAGCCACTGAGCGCTACGCGCATCAATCTGTTTACCGGGCCGGACGTGGCCCGCGCGAAGGCGGGGCCATAGAATGGCTTCGCCTTTTTTTATCTGGAGTCGATATGTCCCGGCCTATGTTCATGCGCACGTTTGCCGCACTGCTGTTTTCCGTCCTGGCCTGCGCCGCGCAAGCCACGCCCAAACAGGAAGCCGCCAACAAGGCTGCCGTCCTGGCGTTCTATGAAAAAGGCTTGAACCAGAAAGACGCGGACGCCGCGCTCAAGTACGTGGGCGATCGTTATGTGCAGCACAATCCCAACGCGGCCGACGGCCCCGAGGGCTTCCGGCAATTCATCGCATTCCTGCGCGACAAGTATCCCGCCTCGCACAGCGAAATCAAGCGCGTGTTCACGGATGGCGATTACGTCATCCTGCATGTCCACGCCGTGCGAGAGCCGGGTACGCGCGGCAACGCCATCATCGACATCTTTCGCTTGGAAGGCGGCAAGATCGTCGAGCATTGGGATGCCGTGCAACCGATTCCCGAGAAGGCCGCCAACAGCAACGGGATGTTCTGAGTTTGGCTGACCCGTCAGGCCGCGGGGGCGTGCGGGGCGGGGTCAAATCCCAGGCGCGCGGCGATGTCTGCCTGCGCGATTGCGTGCAGCGGCGCCGCCGCGTACACGTCAGGCCAGACGGCTGTCATCGAATGGCTAGCCGCCAGTTCGGCCAGCGCGTCCAGCAGCGGAACACCAGCTTGCGTCCGCATCATCTCCAGCAGCGGCTGCAAATCGCGGTCCAGCACGATGCCGGCGCCCATCGGCGTCGATGCGTAGAGCTGGCCTTCATCATCCAGCCACCACGCGCTGACTGCGTCGACGGACGCATCCGTGTGCGTGACGAGGCCGCGATTGTCATCGGCAAGGCGCAACACCAAGGGCGCTGCGTCCAGACGTACGAACACCCGCTGCGGGCCGTTCTGGAAAAACCAGCGGCCGTCATCGTCGCGTTCGTAATTGCGGCTGATGAATTCCAGGATCTGCGTATTGGTAATCGGCTCGCCCGGCCCGCCCTCATTGGCCTGGCCTTGCGGATGAAGGCGCCAGCGGCCGCGCGCATCCAGCGACAGCCATCCGTAGACAGCCGGCACATTCGGCCAGCGGGCGAGGGCGTCTTTTACCGATTGATCCATGATCTCAGGGGCGGATGACGATCGTGGGCGAGATGACGATGCCAGGTTGCACCGGCATCACGGGCACCGCCACGGGTTGCGGTGCGTAGCCATAAGCATAGTCGTCACGGCATTTGCGCTTTTCGCTGTAGTCGCCGTTGCGCTTCCACTTGCGCTCGACCTTGCAGGCGCCATCCCAATACTTTTCCTTGTACTCGCCGCCCTTGTGGCGGTGGTGATGGTGCTTGTCATGCGCCTCGGCGGCCAGCGGCGCAAGTGCGATCAGCGCGGCGGCGGACAGGCTCAGGAAAGCAGGGCGGGCAGTGAAGCGGCGCGGTTGCGATACCGGGATGTTGTGCATGGACTCATCGTTCAAATGAAAACGGGGTCACCATAACAATCATCCGGCTGACCGGGCGTAGGGATGGGTAACGAGATGCTGGGGGGAAGGGGGGAAAGATGCTGGAGGCGCAAGCCGGAATCGAACCGACGTACACGGATTTGCAATCCGCTGCATAACCACTCTGCCATTGCGCCAGCACTTGCAAGAAAAAAGGAAGCGCGGTGTTGGCCGATGCTTCCTCTTTGTATTTGGAGCGGGAGACGAGTCTCGAACTCGCGACCTCAACCTTGGCAAGGTTGCGCTCTACCAACTGAGCTACTCCCGCGGGGGTACTGCTGGGGTACTGCTGGGGTACTGCTTATTACTACTAAGCTACAAGCTTTAGCTTGTTTTGATGAATGCCTGTTTTGGTAACAGGGCTGTTCACCAAAGACAGCGATTGTACATACTTTTAAGGGTCTTTGCACGGCAGACCGAAATCTGGAGCGGGAGACGAGTCTCGAACTCGCGACCTCAACCTTGGCAAGGTTGCGCTCTACCAACTGAGCTACTCCCGCATTTGCTAATACCCTCATCGCTGGCTGTGCGCTTGAGTCTTCAAGAAGAATCTTCAAGAATCTAGCGGCTGTCCAATCAGCGAGGCGAGAGTATACATTAATTTTTTCATCCATCAAGCCGGCTCGCATGTGCAGCATGAACTGGCTTTTCAGGCATGAAAAAAGGGCCTTTCGGCCCTTGCTTTCAATGATCTGCAGCTTTGAAAAAGCTGCACATCAAAATTTGGAGCGGGAGACGAGTCTCGAACTCGCGACCTCAACCTTGGCAAGGTTGCGCTCTACCAACTGAGCTACTCCCGCATTGGTTCCGCAAACTGCTCAGAACCGCTTTTCTTATTCACTCTGATCAACTTGGTTATCGATCAGAAGGCGCGCAGTCTAGCACGATTTTTTGAGCTTGTCCTGAGCCGCTGTGGCCGTTTCGATTCGAACTTCAAATCGGGTCAAGCACTCAATCAAGTAAACTGAGCGAAGACAGAAACTATAGCACACCATGTAGCACCCATGTCAAATTCCTTCGCCGGACCCGCGTCCGATTCGTTGTCTCCGGCCGTGCAGGACCTTACTCGTCTGAATACGCTGGGACTCGCGTCCCGGGCCGACGCCTTCGTCGCGCTGCGCGATCCGGCGCAATTGCCGGCCTTGTCGGCGCTCGCGCAAGCGGCGCCCTCGCTGCTGGTGTTGGGCGGCGGCAGCAATGTGGTGTTGCCCGAGCGTGTGCCGGGCTTGGTCGCGCGCGTCGCGTTCGAAGGCGTGCGTCTGCTGGAGGCGCGGCCGGACGCATGGATCGTCGAAGCCGCGGGCGGCGAGAGCTGGCACGGATTCGTAGCGGCCTGCGTGGCGCAGGGATGGGACGGCCTGGAGAATCTGGCGTTGATCCCCGGTACCGTCGGCGCCTCGCCGGTGCAGAACATCGGCGCTTACGGCGTTGAGCTGCAGGAGCGGTTCCACAGTCTGACGGCCTGGGATGTGCGCGAGGCACGCTTCGTGGAAATGCGGGCGGCCGAGTGCAGGTTTTCATACCGCGACAGCACGTTCAAACATGATGAACCTGGCCGCTGGATCATCGTAAGCGTGCGTTTTGCGTTGCCGCGCCCCTGGCGGCCCGTGCTGGAATATCCCGATCTGCAACGTCATGCGCGGCTGTCGCACGGAGCGCCCAGCGCGCGCGACGTGTTCGAGGCGGTTTGCGAGATCCGGCGAGCCAAGCTGCCGGACCCCGCCGTCACTGGTAATGCGGGCAGCTTCTTCAAGAATCCGATCGTGCCGGCTGCGCAGCGTGAAGCGCTGGCGGCGCGTTTTCCCGGCCTGGTGTCGTATGCGCAGCCCGATGGCCGCTACAAGCTGGCCGCCGGCTGGCTGATCGATCAATGCGGCTGGAAGGGCAAGGCGTTGGGCGCGGCGGGTGTGCATGATCGCCAGGCACTCGTGCTGATCAATCGAGGCGGCGCCACGGCCGAGGACATCATGGGCCTGGCGCGAGCGGTGCAGGGCGCCGTGGCTGACCGTTATGGCGTGCGGCTGGAGCCGGAACCCGTCGTGGTGTGACCGGCCGCGCCTGGCCGGCCGCGCCTAGCCGGCCACGCCAAAAGAACCGCAAGAACACGGCATGAAAAAAGGACCCCGAGGGGTCCTTTATTTTTGGCGCCGTGAACCGGATCAGAGGCCCAGCACCGACTGCATGTCGTACAGACCGTTGCTCTTGCCGTCGAGGAAGCGCGCCGCGCGCAGCGCGCCTTCCGCGTAGGTGGTCCGGCTGGACGAGCGGTGCGTGATTTCGATGCGCTCGCCGATGCCGCAGAACGACACGGTGTGATCGCCAACGATGTCGCCGCCGCGCAGCACCGAAAAGCCGATGGTGCCGGGTTTGCGCACGCCGGTGTCGCCGTGGCGGCTCCAGGTGGCGACGTCGGGCAGGGCCACGTCCCAGGCGGACGCAATCGTTTCGCCCATCTTCAGCGCCGTGCCCGAAGGCGCGTCGATCTTGTTGCGGTGGTGCGCTTCAAACACTTCGACGTCATAGCCGGCGTTCAGGATGCGGGCCGCCATGTCCAGCAGCTTGAGCGTGGCGTTGACGCCCACGCTCATGTTGGGGGCGAACACGATGGCGGTCTTTTGCGCAGCGACTTCGATTGCGGCGCGGCCATTGTCGTCAAAACCGGTGGTGCCGATGACGGCCTTCACGCCGTGCTTGACGCAGGCTTCCAGGTGCTTGAGGGTGCCTTCCGGGCGGGTGAAGTCGATCAGGCAATCGGCGCCGGCAAGGGCGTCCAGATCATCCGTGATGGCCACGCCCGTCTGCTTGCCCAGCTGGGCGCCGGCATCGCGGCCCAGCGAAGCAGAGCCCGGAACGTCCAGCGCAACAGCCAGCTCCAGGCCGTCGGCCTTCAGGATGGCCTCGATCAGCATCTGGCCCATGCGGCCGTTGGCGCCGGCGATAGCAATACGCATAAAAAAGTCCTTCGGTTTAAAGCAGCGGCTCGGGCGCGTTGCCCGGCTGGCCTGGGTATTGGTTGAGCGGGCTGACGGGCGCATCGGCGTCGCGCTTCTGTTCGTCCTGCTCTTGCTTGATACGCTCTTCGTCCCGATTCAGACGCTTGTCGGCCTTTTCGTCGGCAACGGCATCCGGCGTGTTGATCTGGTAGGGCTGCAGATCAGGCTGCTTGTCGCCTTCCCAGCGCACGAGGCGGTCGTTTTCGAACCAGACGGTGAACTTGCGCTCTTGCGAGTTGCCGTAACCGGGCTTGAAGTAATACGGGTAGTCCCAGCGGTTGGCGTGCAGCACGCTGGTGAGCGTGGGGCTGCCGAGCGCGAAGCGGACTTGTTCGCGGGTCATGCCGGGCTGGAGCAGTGCGACCTGTTCCTGCGTGATCCAGTTACCCTGCTGGACCGGAGCTTTGTAAGGGAAGCCCCATTTGTTTGAGGTGCAGCCCGCCAAGGCGACGGCCAGGGCGGCGACGGCCAAACCGGTCTTCAGAGAGCGGGAGGGAATACGTGCAAACATGGACACTACGCGCCCCTATTATTTGGAAGCAAGCAAAACCGTTATCATAAAGGTTTCATCAGGATAGTTCCGCGAGGCGGCATGAATTCGGCGAGCCGGCTTGCGGTGACCCCAGTCCTTGCCCATGCCAACGCGGACGGAGAGCGATTACACCATGAGCGACCAAAGCGAACTGAAAAACATGGGTTTGAAGGCGACTTTTCCTCGCCTGAAGATTCTTGATATTTTCCGCAAATCGGGTGAACGGCACCTGAGCGCCGAAGACGTCTACCGCGCCCTCATCGGCGAAAACGTCGAAATCGGCCTGGCGACCGTCTATCGCGTGCTGACCCAGTTCGAGCAGGCCGGCATCCTGGCGCGCAGCCAATTCGACAGCGGCAAGGCCGTTTTCGAATTGAACGACGGCGACCACCACGACCACTTGATCTGCACCAATTGCGGCAAGGTTGTCGAGTTCTCGGATCCCGAGATCGAAAAGCGCCAGCAGAAGATCGCCAAGGACAACGCCTTCGCACTGGAAAGCCATGCGATGGTGCTGTACGGCATCTGCGGTAGCTGCCTCAAGGGCCGGTAAGCGCAGGTCGGCAGGCTAGCGGCCGGTCCGTCCGGCTGCTTAGGCGAAAAACAAAGCCCCTTCGATGTGAAGGGGCTTTTTGCATTTGGCCATTGCGTGCGCGTCGGTCGAGGGATGCCCCCACGCGGGGTCAGACTCAGGGCGCGGTCTGCCCGAAGCCTTCCAGCATTTCGCGCGCGTGTTCCCGGGTGGTGGCGGTGAGCTTCATGCCGCCCAGCATGCGCGCGATTTCCTCGACGCGGGCCGGGGCGTCCAGCGGTTCGATGCTGGAGCGCGTGGTGCCGCGCGATTCGGCCTTGCTGACCAGGAACTGGTTGTTGGCGCAGGCAGCAACCTGGGGCAGGTGGGTGACGCACAGCACCTGATGGCGTTCACCCAGCTCGCGCAGCAGCTTGCCGACGGATTCGGCGACAGCGCCGCCCACGCCGCTGTCGACTTCGTCGAAGATCAGCGTGGGGACGCGCGCCGCGCGGCTGGCGATAACCGATAGCGCAAGCGAGATGCGGGACAGTTCGCCGCCCGACGCGACCTTGGCCAGCGGCCGCGGGGTGGTGCCGGCGTGGCCGGCCACCAGGAATTCCACCTGTTCGCTGCCGTGCGCGGAGGGTGCGGACGGTGCAAGCGCCGGTTCGAAGCGGCCGCCCTGCATTGCGAGCGTCTGCATGGCCTGGGTGACCTGCTTGCCCAGATCCTTGGCAACCTTGCGGCGCGCGGTCGACAGCTTGGCGGCGGCCGCGTCGTATTGCGCCTGCGCCGCGGCCGCCTGGGCGCGCAGCGCGTCGATGTCGCCGGCGGCCTGCAGGGCCGCCAGCTCTGCATGCAGGGATTCCCGCAATTCGCACAACGCGTCGGGTTCGGTGCGGAACTTGCGGGCGGTCTCGAACACCAGCCCAAGACGCGCTTCCACGTCCGCAAGCCGCTTCGGATCAAGTTCGACCCGGCTGACATAGTTGTTCAGGTCGGACACGGCTTCGCTGATGGCGATGCGGGCCGATTCCAGTTCGTCATGGACTCCCTTCAGGCCCGGATCGTGCCGCAGCATCTGCTGCAGGCGCTGGTTTGCAGCCGTCACCCGGTGATGCGCGGAGTCGCCTTCGCCGTCCAGCGTTTCAAGGATCTGCGAAGCCCCGTCCAGCAGCGATTGCGAATGCGACAGGCGCGTGTGCTCGGATTGCAGGGCTTCCCATTCGTCCGGCCCGAGGTTGAGCTGGTCGAGTTCATTGACCCGCCATTGCAGGCTTTCGCGTTCCGTCGCGAGGCTTTCCGCGTCTTTTTCAGCGGATTCCAATTGGCGCGCCAGCGCGCGCCATTGCTTCCATGCCTGGCCGACCGCCTGACGCAGATCGCCATGGCCGCCGTGCGCGTCCAGCAGGTCGCGCTGGGCATCGGGCCGCATCAGACTTTGGTGCGCGTGCTGGCCGTGGATGTCGACCAGGCTGTCGCCGAGTTCGCGCAGCTGCGCCACGGTGGCCGGTGTGCCGTTGATATAAGCGCGGCTGCGGCCTTGCGCATCGATGACACGCCGCAGCGAGAGTTCGTCGTCGGCGTCGATCTCGCGTTCGGCCAGCCACGCATGCAGGGCCTTGGGGGTGTCGAAGACGGCGGTGATGTCGGCGCGGGTCGCGCCTTCGCGCAGCATGCTGGCGTCGCCGCGCTCGCCAAGGGTCAGGGCCAGCGCATCGACCAGGATGGATTTGCCGGCGCCGGTTTCGCCGGAAAAGACGGTGAAGCCGGGACCGAAATGGATTTCGGTCTGTTCGACGATGACGAAGTCGCGGATGTGCAGGGTGCGCAGCATGTGGGGGCGCTAACTACTCTACGTTGTCGGAGGCTTCGGGCATCAGGTTCCAGTGCAGCTTGCGGCGCAGGGTGGAGAAGAAGCTATAGCCTTCGGGATGCACGAATCGGATGGTGTAGGGCGCACGCTGCACGACGATGCGGTCGCCCGGTTGCAGGTCGGACCAGGTCTGCATGTCGAAATGCACACTGGCGCCGACTTCGACGCGGCCCATGGCAGTGAGCGTCATGTTGAGCACACCGGTGTCCGGGATGACGATGGGGCGGTTCGACAGCGTTTGCGGCGCCACCGGCACCAGCACCATGGCGTTCATGCCCGGATGCAGAATGGGACCGTTGGCCGACAGCGCATAGGCGGTGGACCCGGTGGGCGTGGCGATGATCAGGCCGTCGGCACGTTGGGTGTACATGAAGGCGCCGTCCAGTTCGACCCGGACCTCGATCATGCCGCCGCGTCCCGCACGGTTCAGGACCACGTCGTTCAGCGCCGAGGCGGAGTACATCTTTTGATCGCCGCGCCACACGCTGCCTTCGAGCAGCATGCGGTCTTCGATCTGGAAGCTGCCCTCGAGCACCCGGGCAAGCGCTGCGTGCGCGTCCTGCAAGGCGATGTCGGTGATGAAGCCCAGGCGCCCGTGGTTGATGCCGACCAGCGGCATGCCATAAGGCGCGAGATGGCGGCTGGCGCCCAGCACGGTGCCGTCGCCGCCCATGACCACGGCCAGCGAGGCGGTCTTGCCGATTTCCTCGAGCGTGGCGATGGGATATTCGGTCAGCCCGGTATTGCGCGCCGTGTCCGCGTCGATCAACACGTGCCGGCCCGCTTGCGTCAGCGCGTGCGCAAGGGCTCTCAGCGGTGTGTCCAGGCCGGTGTCCTGGTATCTGCCGATCAGGGCGACGGTGGGAAAGTGCATGGCTGCGTACAAATGAAAAAGGGCAAAACCGTAAAGCTGAATGTACCCAGAATGGGCCAATTAGCCGATTATATGGGGCCGTATATCGGGTTGCGGGACAAAAATCGCCCCAACCGAAAAAGATTCCCTAAAATAGCCGCTATGGATGACCGCGCACGCGCATTACTGAAAGCGTTGATAGAACGCTACATCGCCGATGGGCAGCCAGTCGGCTCGCGGACGCTATCTAAAGTCTTCGACTTGTCCCCAGCCACCATCCGCAACGTCATGGCGGACCTGGAAGAGCTGGGGTTGATCCATAGTCCGCATACTTCCGCCGGCCGTGTACCCACGCCGCGCGGATACCGCATGTTCGTCGATTCGCTGCTGTCGGTACAGTCGTACCAGCTTCAGCCGCACAACATGGGCGAAATGCTCTCTGCCGCCGAACCCACCCGCGCCGTCAACGCGGCCGCCGCGTTGCTGTCGAATCTGACGCAATTCGCGGGCGTGGTGCTCACGCCCAAGCGGGCCCAGGTGTTCCGCCAGATCGAATTCATCCGCCTGTCCGACAAGCGCGTCCTGTTGATCATCGTGACGCCCGATGGCGACGTCCAGAACCGCATTCTCTTCGTCCAGCGGGATTACGCCGAATCCGAACTGCTGGAGGCCGGCAACTTCTTCAACATGCACTTCGCCGGCAAATCGTTCAATGCCGTGCGCCAGACGCTCTCGACCGAGCTGGCCCAGTTGCGCGAAGACATCTCGCGCCTCATGCAGGCCGCCGTCGAGGCCAGTGCCGAAGCCGCCGAGGACGGCGACGCCGTGGTCATTTCCGGCGAGCGCAAGCTGCTGGACGTGACCGACATCGCGTCCGACATGGACCGGCTGCGCAAGATGTTTTCGTTGTTCGAGAAAAAGACCGACCTGCTGCAGTTGCTGGATGTCTCCAGCCGGGCGCAGGGCGTGCAGATCTACATCGGTGGCGATTCGCAACTGGTGCCCCTGGAAGACGTTTCCGTCATCACCGCGCCGTACGGCGTGGATGGCAAGGTGGTGGGCACGCTGGGCGTCATCGGTCCGACCCGCATGGCCTACGAGCGCGTCATACCCATCGTGGACATCACGGCGCGCCTGCTGTCCAACGCCCTCAGCCACAACCAGTAGTTCCATTCAAAGCTACATCCTCCTTGCGGAGGAAGGGGAGTTTTTGTGTTTCTTCGCCTGTTCAAGTATCTCTGGCCTGAGCGCTACCTTCCTGAACCCGAGCAAGAAGACCCCTTCAACGAAGATCCGCCGCCGCGCGTGCCCGGCAAGGTCGGCGTGCTGCTGGTGAATCTGGGGACGCCCGACACGCCGACGGCCAAGGACATCCGCAAGTACCTGGGCGAATTCCTGTCCGACCCCCGCGTCATCGAGATCCCGCGCTACCTCTGGAAGCCCATCCTGCACGGCATCGTGCTCGTGCGCCGCCCCAAGCGGCTCGAGCCCCGCTATGGCGGAATCTGGATGAAGGAAGGCTCGCCCCTGATGGTCTACAGCCAGCGGCAGACCGACGGCGTGCGCGCCGCCCTGCAGGCGGCCGGGGTGGATGCCGCAGTCGAGCTGGGCATGCGCTATGGCAATCCCTCCATCCCGCATGCCATCTCCAACCTGCGCAAGCAGGGCTGCGAGCGCATCCTGACCGTGCCGCTGTATCCGCAGTACGCCGCCAGCACCACCGCCACCGTCGTCGACGCGGTTACCCGCTACATGGGCAAGCTGCGCGATCAGCCGGAAATGCGCTTCATCAAGCGGTTTCACGACGACCCCGCCTACCTGGACCCGCTCGCCGCGCGCATCGAGCGGTACTGGAGCGAACACGGCAAGCCGCAGAAGCTGGTCATGAGCTTTCATGGCCTGCCGCGCTACTCCATCGAACTGGGCGACCCGTATTACCGCGACTGCATGGAAACGGCCCGGCTCCTGGCCCAGCGACTTTCGCTGCCCCGCGACCAGATCGAAGTGACCTTCCAGAGCCGGTTCGGCACCGCCCGCTGGCTGGAGCCCTACACCGAACCGACCCTCAAGGCACTAGCCGCATCGGGCGTCACCGAGGTCGATGTGGTGTGCCCGGGATTTGTGGCAGACTGTCTCGAAACCCTGGAAGAAATCAGCCTGGAATGCCGCGACGCCTTTCTCGAGGCCGGTGGCAAGCAGTTCCGTTACATTCCCGCCATCAACGACGATCCGGCCTGGATCGCGGGGTTGTCAGGGCTGGTGGAACGATACTTGCAGGGGTGGATTCCAGACACCACGGACTTGAAGGAGAAGGCGCATGCACCATGATCCCAAGACTGGCGAACCGGTCAAGAAGGGCAAAGTCAGCACTCCCGTCGACGAAGACCGCGTCGAACACGACCTGGACGAGGCCCTGGCCGACACCTTCCCGGCCAGCGACCCCGTCGCGATCCCTTCGGATCCGGACGCGGACGACAAGCGGGTGGACCGCGCACTGAAGGAAAGCTTCCCCGCCAGCGACCCCGTCGCTCCCGCGCAGCCAAGCAAAAAGTAGGAAACCGCGGCCAGGCGCCCGGCCGCGGCGCCGGGTCCTGGGGAATATTTCGCTTACCCGGGCTTGAATTAGGGGTATTGGCCCCCATTCATGTCTCCGAAAGCCATTCTTTTTGGAGGATTCCCCATGACGGCACCCCACGAGCCTGCTGACCAGGCGCCCGAAGTCGGCCAGAACGCCGATGCGGCACCCGCCGCCCAGGACGCCGCGCAGGCCGAGCTGAACGAGTTGCGCGCCCAGCTGGACGCCGCCCAGGCTACCGTCAACGAGCAGCACGACCAGCTTCTGCGTGTGCAAGCTGAAGCCGAGAACGTGCGCCGCCGCGCCCAGGAAGAAGTGTCCAAGGCGCGCAAGTTCGGCATCGAATCGTTCGCCGAAAGCCTGGTTCCGGTCAAGGACAGCCTGGAAGCTGCCCTGGCCCAACCTGATCAGACGGTCGAAACGCTGCGCGAAGGCGTCGAAGTCACCCTAAAGCAGTTGGCCGCCGCATTCGAGCGCAACCTGCTCAAGGAAATCGCACCGGCGCAGGGCGACAAGTTCGATCCGCACCAGCACCAGGCCATTTCGTCCATTCCGCATGAACAGCCCGCCAACACGGTGGTGCAACTGCTGCAGAAGGGCTATGTGATCGCCGACCGCACCCTGCGCCCTGCGCTCGTGGTCGTCTCGGCTGGCCAGGGCTGAACCGCGTATCCGCCATGACCGACCCGCGCTTCGACCCGGCCCAGGTATTCCAGGTGTTCGGCATGCGCCATGTCGATACTGCGGGATTCGACGCGGACGTGGTGCAAGCGCCTGGCGCCGACCTGCGCTGTGTCTTCCTGTGGGGCCAGGATTGCTACAACTGCAACCTGTTCAAGCAGGCGGCGCTGCTGCACCAGGAAACGCTGCTGGGGCTTGGCCTTACGTGGTTCGAAGCCGATGTCTACGCGGATGAACCGCTGGGCCGCCGGTTTTCGTTGCATGGCGTCCCCACTTTTGTGCTGTACCGGGCCGGCAAGCGCCTTGGGCGCATCACCGGCTGGCCCGGATTGCCCCAGTTCACGGCGGCAATCCAGCGCCTGCAGGACCCGGGCCCGGAAATTTCCAGCCCGGCGTCTTGAAAAACCCCACGGGCAGCCCCAGTTACGGGGAGACAAGCAGTTTTCCCCAAATTTTCATAGATTTAATAATCAAGGTAACCCACCATGAGCAAGATTATTGGCATTGACCTGGGAACGACCAACAGCTGCGTGGCTGTCATGGACGGCGGGCAGGTCAAGATCATCGAAAACGCGGAAGGTGCTCGCACCACTCCCTCCATCGTTGCCTACATGGATGACGGCGAGACCCTGGTCGGCGCGCCTGCCAAGCGTCAGGCCGTGACCAACCCGCGCAACACGCTGTACGCAGTGAAGCGCCTGATCGGTCGCAAGTTCGAAGAAAAAGCCGTGCAAAAGGACATCAATCTGATGCCCTACGCCATCGTCAAAGCCGACAACGGCGACGCCTGGGTTGAAGTGCGCGGCAAGAAGATGGCGCCTCCCCAAGTGTCGGCCGACGTGCTGCGCAAGATGAAGAAGACCGCCGAGGACTACCTGGGCGAAGAAGTGACCGAGGCCGTCATCACCGTGCCCGCGTACTTCAACGACAGCCAGCGCCAGGCCACCAAGGACGCCGGCCGCATCGCGGGCCTGGAAGTCAAGCGCATCATCAACGAACCCACCGCCGCGGCGCTGGCGTTCGGCCTGGACAAGACCGAAAAGGGCGACCGCAAGATCGCCGTCTATGACCTGGGCGGCGGCACGTTCGACGTGTCCATCATCGAAATCGCCGATGTGGACGGCGAAAAGCAGTTCGAAGTGCTGTCGACCAACGGCGACACCTTCCTGGGCGGCGAAGACTTCGACCAGCGCATCATCGACTACATCATTGCCGAGTTCAAGAAGGAACAAGGCGTTGACCTGTCCAAGGACGTGCTGGCGCTGCAACGCCTGAAGGAAGCCGCTGAAAAGGCCAAGATCGAACTGTCGTCCGCGCAGCAGACCGAAATCAACCTGCCGTACATCACGGCCGATGCTTCCGGTCCCAAGCACCTGAACCTGAAGATCACGCGCGCCAAGCTGGAAGCGCTGGTTGAAGAACTGATCGAACGCACGATCGAGCCCTGCCGCGTCGCCATCAAGGACGCCGGCGTCAAGGTTTCCGACATCGACGACGTGATCCTGGTCGGCGGCATGACCCGCATGCCCAAGGTCCAGGAAAAGGTGAAGGAATTCTTCGGCAAGGATCCGCGCAAGGACGTGAACCCCGATGAAGCCGTCGCCGCTGGCGCCGCCATCCAGGGCTCCGTGCTGTCGGGCGACCGCAAGGACGTGCTGCTGCTGGACGTCACGCCGCTGTCCCTGGGTATCGAAACCCTGGGTGGCGTCATGACCAAGATGATCCAGAAGAACACCACGATCCCGACCCGGTTCTCGCAGACGTTCTCGACGGCCGACGACAACCAGCCGGCCGTGACGATCAAGGTCTTCCAGGGCGAGCGCGAAATCGCTGCGGGCAACAAGGCCCTGGGCGAATTCAACCTTGAAGGGATCCCGCCGTCGCCGCGCGGCATGCCGCAGATCGAAGTCACGTTCGACATCGACGCCAACGGCATCCTGCACGTGTCCGCCAAGGACAAGGGCACCGGCAAGGAAAACAAGATCACCATCAAGGCCAACTCGGGTCTGTCGGAAGACGAGATCCAGCGCATGGTCAAGGATGCCGAGGCCAACGCCGAGGAAGATCACCGCGTCGCCGAACTGGCTCAGTCGCGTAACCAGGCCGACGCGCTGGTGCATGCCACCCGCAAGTCGTTGACCGAGTACGGCGACAAGCTCGAAGCTGCCGAGAAGGAAAGCATCGAGGCCGCCATCAAGGACCTGGAAGAAACGCTGAAGGAAGGCGACAAGGCCGCGATCGACGCCAAGGTCGAAGCCCTGTCCACGGCTTCGCAGAAGCTGGGCGAAAAGATGTACGCCGACATGCAGGCGCAGCAAGCCGCCGGCCAGCAGCAAGCGGCCGACAACGCGAAGCCGGTGGACGACAACGTCGTCGACGCCGACTTCAAGGAAGTCAAGCGCGACCAATAATGGCCGGGCACTGACCTGCCTCTGCCGCCCGGTAGCTGGAGAAATCCGCCTACCGGGCGTACTCATTCTGTAGCACTGAAAAGAAGGCTCGGTTTCGAGCCCACGGATCATGGCAAAACGCGACTATTACGAAATCCTGGGCGTGGCAAAAAACGCCTCGGACGACGATCTCAAGAAGGCCTATCGAAAGCTGGCCATGAAATACCATCCGGATCGTAATCCGGACAGCAAAGAAGCCGAAGAGAAGTTCAAGGAAGCCAAGGAAGCCTACGAGGTCCTGGGCGATGACCAAAAACGCGCCGCATACGACCGCTACGGTCATGCAGGCGTCGACCCCAACGCCGCCGGCATGGGTGGCGCGGGCATGGGCGGCGGTTTCGCCGACGCGTTCGGCGACATCTTCGGCGAGATCTTCGGCGGCGCCGGCGGCGGCCGTCGCGGCGGCGGACCCCAGGTCTACCGCGGCGCCGACCTCAAGTACGCGCTGGAAATCACCCTGGAACAAGCGGCAGCCGGTTTCGACACCGAAATCCGCGTCCCCAGCTGGGAAAACTGCGACACCTGCCACGGCTCCGGCGCCAAGCCCGGCACCTCGCCCAAGACCTGCCGCACCTGCGGCGGCTCGGGCGCCGTGCGTATGCAGCAGGGCTTCTTCAGCGTCCAGCAGACCTGCCCCACCTGCCACGGCAACGGCAAGGAAATCACCGACCCCTGCCAGGCCTGCGACGGCGTCGGCCGCATTCGCCGCAACAAGACCCTCCAGGTCAAGATTCCGGCCGGCATCGACGACGGCATGCGCATCCGCTCCAGCGGCAATGGCGAACCCGGCATCAACGGCGGTCCTCCGGGCGACCTGTATGTGGAAATCCACATCAAGCAGCACAAGATCTTCCAGCGCGACGGCGACGACCTGCACTGCGAACTGACCATCCCGTTCACCACGGCGGCACTGGGCGGCGAACTCCAGGTCCCCACGCTGGGCGGCAAGGCCGAGATCTCCATCCCCGAAGGCACGCAATCCGGCAAAACCTTCCGCCTGCGCGGCAAGGGCATTCGCGGCGTGCGCGGCAGCTACCCGGGCGACCTGTACTGCCACGTCGTGGTGGAAACGCCCGTGCGCCTGAGCGACGACCAAAAGAACATCCTGCGCCAATTCGAGGCTTCGCTGAACGACGGTGGCGATCGCCACTCGCCGCAAAGCAAGTCCTGGACGGACCGCGTCAAGGAATTCTTCAGCTGATCAGTCTTCAGCTGATCGCGCTGCCGCTCAGCGCAAAAAGCCGCGACGAGAGTCGCGGCTTTTTTTCGTTTGGTCGCCAACAATGCTTGGCGCGTCAGGGACAGTGCTGCGGGATCACGCAGAACCGCGAGCCCCTTAGCGGGTGCTCGGCGGGTAGTCGAGTTCGCCGAACGTGTACTCGCCGTTGGCCTTGGCGCGCTCAAGCTGGACGCGCACGTCCTGCTCGGTCAGGTTGGAGGTGCGGGGCTGTGCCGCCGGATAGTCCTGCTCGCCAAACGTGTATTGGCCGCTGACCTTGGCTTCCTGCAATTCGGCCGCCACCTGGGAACGGGACTTGGATTGTTCAACGCCAGCTGCGTGAGCGCCGGCGCCTGCCAGGGCCAGGGAAACAAATAGCGTCGTGGCCAGGATTTTCATGAGTGAGACCTCCAGATTGCTTTAAGTGAAACCGAGTCCGGCGGCCCATCGTCGTGGTCCATCTGATGATCTCGATGGCCAGATGCAGCACGCCAAATCCCGGCATGAACCCGAACGGCATGAAACCACCTTCCAAATTGGCGAGATATCGAAGGGCTTCTAAAAATTACGCATATGCGGGAATACGCAGTCCAGGAAGCCTTTGCCAGCATGCAATGCACAAGCCTGTATGCAGGTCCTATACCGAGCGCTCCACTAGGGGCGCAACGCAGCGTTGCCATAAGCTCTCCACCAACGCGCAACGCACACTTCTGCCCAGGGCTCTCCACCAACTCGCAACGCACACTTCTGCCCAGGGCTCTCCGCCAGCGGGCAACGCACACTTTTGCCCAGGGCTCCCCATCAGCGCGCAGCGCACCCCCGTTGACGCAACGCATCGCGTAAGCGTTGCAAGGCCGCCCGCGCGGCCGACGCAACGCGGGCCCCGCAAGATCCTCCACAGGCGAAAGCTCGTCGCAAAAACGCCAAGAAATCCGCCCGTCCCAGCGTCCGAGGCCGTTCGACACGGCGAGCCTGGTGTGGCCGCGGCACTCGGCGCGCGGGGCGTCGATAAGCCCAACGGAATCCGAAGGAACCGCCAAAGGCGGTGACGAGGATGAGGCAGGGGAAGTCCGGAGCGAAGGCTCCGGACCGCAATCGTGGCCCCGCGCGCCGAGTGCCGTGGCCGCGCCAGGCGCTAAAGAACCCCAACGGCAGCCCAGCAAAATCCCGACGAAAAAAAGAGACCGCGACAATCGCCACGGCCTCTTCGCTGCTACCACTGCAACTTCAACTGCGAACTGCAACTTCAACTTCAACTGCGAACTGCAACTTCAACTTCAACTGCGAACTGCAACTTCAACTGCTGACTGCACTTCAACTGCTGACCTCAACTTCAACTGCTGACTTCAACTTCAACTGCTGACTTCAACGACTACTGCTACTGCTACTTCAACCGCCGCTGTACACCGAAAATACCGGCCTCAGGCCATGATGCCACCCGAGGCCGGCCGGGCTACAGCAAGCAGCTCACCGGCTGATCGGCGGGTACTCGAGCTCGCCGAACGTGTATTGACCGCTGGCCTTCGCTTGCGCCAGTTCCTGCTGAACGTCGGCACGCGACTTTGCGCTGCTCGACGCTGCGACGACCGGCGGGTACTGCAATTCGCCGAACGTGTATTGACCGCTGACCTTGGCTTGCTGCAGCTCGGCTTGCACTTCCTGCGAGCTCAGGCTGGTCTTCTGGGGCAGGGCGGGCGGATAGTCCAGCTCGCCGAACGTGTACTGGCCGCTTGCCTTCGCTGCTTGCAGTTCCGTCGCCACTTGGGCGCTGCTCTTTGCTTGCTCGACGCCGGCGGCTTGTGCGCCGAAACCGGCCAGGGCCAGGGATAGGAAAAGGGTGGTTGCTAGGGTTTTCATGGTGAGACCTCCAATTCGTCGTAAAGAGGGACCGAATCCGGCGGCACTCCGTCGTGGTTCGTTTGCTGTTCCCGATGGACTGAATTGTGCGCGCCTTCCAACCTGGGATAAACCCTTAATCCCTGAAAACATCTTTCCAAATAACCGAGTAATAGATCAGAACGAAAGAATTGACCCCATGAATGGAATGGTCAAGCCCAATCCCAGAATCCTCAAACCGCAACAGCCCACCGACTATGCAAAAAAAACCCCTGCCGAGGCAGGGGCTTTCCCAAACATAGGCTGCATCAGGGTTTCTTGAAATCCCCCGCCAGCGCCGTGCTGAACCCGTCCGGACGCACGTACTTGCGCAGCGCCGCGTTCACCGTCTCCGGCGTCAAGGCGGAAATCTTCTTGTCCATTTCCGCAGACCACGCAAACGTACGGCCGCGCTCCAGGTAATCCAGCCACGTGCTTGCCAACACGTCGTCCTGCGCCCGAGCCAGATTCCGGTAGTTCAGCAGCGCCGTAATGCCCTCCGTGATTTCCTTCTCCGAGAAACCGTCCTTCAGCACTCGCGCCAGTTCCTCGTTGATCGCCTTCTCCAGCCGCTCGCGATTCTGCGGCGCGTAGATCGCGTAAATGCTCCAGCTTGCGGTCGGTTCAAACGCCGACACCGACAGCGAGCTGCGCACGTTATACGACAGGCCTTCCGTCTCGCGCACCCGGTTCCACAAGCGCGACGTTTCCGATGCACCGAACAGGTAATTGGCCAGGTACAGCGCCGGATAGTCCGCGTCCGTATCCTGCACCTTCAGCGGCATGCGCGACAGATAGAACGCGTTGGCCTTGTCCGGCGTATCGATGTCGAACTGCTTGGCCGGTACGTCGCGGTACGGGTTCGGCACGCGGGTGTAGGCCGGCGCCTTCTTCCATCCGGCCAGTCCCGTGCGCAGCGACTTTTCCACCGCTGCCGGCTCGAAATCGCCCACCGCCGAGAACTCGATATCGCCAGCGCCGTAGAACTTGGCGTGGAACGTTGCCAGCGCCTCGCGGTTCAGGCCGCGCACGCTAGCCAGCGACTCTTCGAACGTCGGCACATAACGCAGATCGTCCGCAGGCCACGGATTGTCGTGGCGCGCCAGCGCGCGGCCGGCCAGCGCCGACGGTTCCGTCATCGCATTCTGGATCGAGGTTTCAAGTTGGCGTTGATATTCCTCGACCTGCTCCTTCGGGAAGCTGGCGTTGCGGATGATCTCCAGCGCCAGCGCCGTCAACTCAGGCAGATTCTCGCCCTTGGTCGACATCGCCACCTTCAGTGTCGTGCCGCCGCCGGTAAAGCCAAGTTCAGCCTGCAGTTTGTCCAGACGGTCCTGGATATCCTGGCGCGACAGCTTGTCCGTGCCGCGCAACAGCAGGTCCGCCGCCGCGCTGGAATTGACACGCTGGCCCAGCAGGTCTTTTTCGTTGCCGAACTGGATCAGCATCTGCGCCTGCACACGGCTGCCGCGCGTCGCCTTGGGCAGCAGCGCCAGTTTCACCGGACCATTCGGCAGATCAAGCGTCGTGCGTTGCGTCAGCTTGTCGATGTTGGCCGGCGAGGGATCGAACGCCGACGCAGCCTTGAAGTCCGGATCGCCCTTGTAGTCCTTGAACACCGCGGTGAGGTCCACGCGTTCCGTCTGCGGCGCACGCACCGGCTTCTCGGTCGGAATGTAGCGGCCCTCGATGCGGTTGCTCTGCACCAGATAGGTCGTCGCGGCCTTTTGCACCTCGGCCAGCGTCGCCTTGCGCGCGCGGTCGCGTTGCAGGAAGAACAGGCGCCAGTCGCCCGCGGCGATCGCTTCGGACAGCGCCACGCCCACCTGCTCGGGATCGCTGTACGTCTGTTCCCACGACGTCAGCCACTTGCTGCGCGCGCGGTCCAGTTCCTGCTCCGTGAAGGGCTTCTTGTCGAGCGTCTCCAGCGTGCCCGTCATCGCCTTCATGGCGGCGTCCAGATCCTTGCCCGGCGTCAGTTGCGCGGCGAACATCGCCAGTCCCGGGTCCAGGTTTTCCATCGTGAAACCGAACACGCCCGAGGCCAGCTTGGTCGGCACCAGGGCATGGTACAGGCGGCCCGACGGGGTGTCCGCCAGGATCGTGGTCGCCAGGTCGAACGGCACGAAGTCCGCGCTGCCGCCGGCCGGGATGTGATACATCGCCGCGACCAGCGGGGTGCCGCCGGTGCGGCGCAGCGTCACCGAGCGCTCGCCGTCCTGCGTCGGTTCCACCGTGTATTCCGGCGGCAGCTTGCGGTCGGGCTTGGGCAGCTTGCCCAGCGTGGCTTCGATGTCCGCCAGCGTCGTCTGCGGGTCGAACTTGCCCGCCACGATCAGCACGGCGTTGTCCGGCTGGTAATACTCGTGATAGAAGGCGCGCAGCTGGCCGATATCCACGTTCTCGACGTCGGAACGCGCGCCGATCGTGTTCTTGCCGTAGCTGTGCCACTGGTAGGCGGCAGCCTGCATCTTCTGCATCAGGATGCGGAACGGGTTGTTCTCGCCGCTTTCCATCTCGTTGCGGACCACGGTCATTTCCGAGTCCAGGTCTTCCTTGGCGATCAGCGAATTGACCATCGCATCGGCCTGCCAGCCGAGGTACCACTTCAGCGTCTCGGGGTTGGCCGCGAAGCTGGCGAAGTAATTGGTGCGGTCGCTGGACGTCGAGCCATTGGCCTGCAATCCGCGGCGGGAGAACTCGCCCATCGCGTTGCGGGTGGTCGACGTGCCCTTGAACAGCATGTGCTCCAAGAGGTGCGCCATGCCCGTCTGGCCGTAGTTTTCGTTGCGCGAGCCCACCAGGTACGTCATGTTGACCGTGGTGGACGGCTTGGATTCGTCGGGTACCAGGAGCACCCGCAGGCCATTGGCCAGTCGGTATTCGGTGATGCCTTCGATCGAGGCGGCCTCCGTGACGCCGGCCGGCAGGCTGGCGGCTCCGGCCTGAAAGGCCAGGAAGGAGGAAAACAGCAGCACGCCTAGCGGGCGCGGCAGCTTCGACAGGGACAAGCGCATGGCGGACTATTCCTTTGGCATGGCAGAATCCGTTGGAGTGTATACGTTGGCAATGGTTCAGGCGGGCGGGAAGGGGCCTTCGCCGCCATCGCCGGCCGCCATGCTGAGGAAGTTGATATGTCCCTGAACATCGAAGTCGAAACGCCCCGCCTCGTGCTGCGGCAATGGCGCGCGGCGGACCGCAAGCCGTTCGCCGCCCTGAATGCCGACCCGCAGGTGACGCAGTTCCTGTTGCCGATGACGCCCCAGGAAAGCGATGCCCTGGCCGACAGGCTGGCCGCCGGCATTGACGAGCACGGCTGGGGCTTCTGGGCCGTGGAGGCGCCGGGCGTGGCGCCCTTCATCGGCTTCGTCGGCATCAAGCCGCTGGCGCCCACGCTGCCTTTTGCGCCTGGCGTGGAGATCGGCTGGCGTCTCGCGCAACCGTTCTGGGGACGGGGCTACGCCAGCGAAGCGGCTGATGCCGCATTGCGGGTCGGCTTTGAACAGGTGGGCGCGGAAGAAATCGTTGCCTTCACGGCGACGGACAACGTGCGCTCACGCGCCGTGATGGACCGTCTGGGCATGGCCGCCGAACCCGAATGCTTTGACCATCCGGCCGTGCCGGCGGGACACCCGCTGCGTGCACATGTGCTCTACCGGCTTGGACGTGAAGCATGGCGGCGGCGTCGGGAGGCGGGCGGCGCCAACGACGGCGCCATCTTTGCGGCGGCTTGATGCTCCGCCAAGCCGCGCCAGTGTTGATGTTGCGATGCAGCAGTTCAGCGCTCCCAGGCGATTTGAACCACTTCCCGTCGCGGGTGTAAGCTTTCAAGGACGCATTCACTGTTGCTGACGGGATGCGCGACGGCCGTCTTACCGGCTTCCCGTCCAACGCCAGACGCTGCCTCAGCGCGGCGCCGGTGCTTGTCGTTCGCGCCTTCGCCGCTGGCATCCTGCCGGCGCATTCTACGGAGGAACGACCCATGCTGACCGAAATCGTCACGCGTGCCTTGTCCCAGCTGACTGGCAGCGCCCTTAACGGCGATGGCATCAAAGGACAGTTTCAGTACGCTTATGCCAGTGATGACGGCCAATACGTGGCCATACTTACCCATGACATGACCACCTATGTGGTGGACCTGAGTACGCAGCGGTATTTCGCGGAGTGCGGTGGATCGCCTCGCGGATTTGCCGGCCATGTGCTTGAAATGGAGGGCGCCAGCGCGCGCTCCCATCCGTGGCCCGCCGCGCAAGATTTGTTCGACCTGGACATGGACGCCGACGAATTGTCGTGGCGGCAATGCCCCGGTTTGCGCCACATGAGTACAAGCGCGCATCGATCTGTGGAGAGCCGCGCCGCCTGAGAGTGGCCAGAAGCGGCAACGTTTCACTGAACCGGCGTCATCGCCGGTTTTTTTTCGTCCGCTTGATACCGGCAGGCGGCGCCATCGCTAAAATTCCCGCCATGAAAACGCCCGCCGAATTCCGCGCCCCGCAGGGCGCCACGCTGGTTGACTGCACGCACGAGCGCCACGCCGACCAGATCCTGGCCATCTTCAATGACGCCATTGCGACATCCACTGCGCTGTACGACTACAAGCCGCGGCCGCGCGAAGCGATGGACGGATGGTTCAAGACCAAGCAGCAAGGCGGCTTCCCCGTCGTGGGGCTTGAGAATGCGGACGGCGAGTTGATGGCGTTTGCCAGCTACGGCACGTTCCGCGCGTTTCCCGCCTTCAAGTATTCGGTTGAGCATTCCGTGTACGTGGACGGGCGCTTTCGTGGCCGCGGTCTGGGCGAAGCCATGATGGCCATCCTGATCGAGCGAGCGCGCGCCAATGGCGTGCACGTGCTGGTCGGTGGCATCGACGCCTCGAACCAGGGCAGCATCCGCCTGCATGAAAAGCTGGGGTTTGTACATGCCGGCACGATCCGCCAGGCCGGCTTCAAGTTTGGACGCTGGCTCGATCTGGCGTTCTATCAGTTGACGCTGGACACGCCCGACAACCCCGTCGACGGCTGACAGCGCCAACCGCGGCGGCAGCATCGCCGCCGCGACGGCGCAACTTTTACTTCGACAGCACCCGCATCGCCTGCTCCAGGCCGGCGACCGTCACGGGATACATGCGGTCCTGCATGATGTCGCGCATCAGCGCAATGGATTGGCGGTACTGCCAGGACGCCGTGGGCTCGGGATTCAGCCAGACCGACTTGGGCCACGCGTCCAGCAGCCGGCGCATCCATTCGGCGCCCGGTTCCTTGTTGTAGTGCTCGACCGAACCCCCCGGCTGCAGAATTTCGTATGGGCTCATCGTGGCGTCGCCCACGATGATCAGGCGCCAGTCCGGGTTGTACTTGCGCAGCACGTCCCAGGTGTCGAAGCGCTCGTTCTGGCGGCGGCGGTTGCTTTGCCACAGGCTTTCGTACGGGCAGTTGTGGAAGTAATAGACCTCAAGGTTGCGGAACTCGCTGCGTGCCGCCGAGAACAGTTCCTCGACCCGGCCGATGTGGTCGTCCATGCTGCCGCCCACGTCCAGCAGCATCAGCACCTTCACCGTGTTGTGGCGCTCCGGGATCATGCGCAGGTCCAGATGCCCTGCGTTGCGCGCCGTGCTGGCGATGGTGTCGTCCAGGTCCAGTTCCAGTTCGGCGCCCTGGCGCGCGAAGCGGCGCAGGCGGCGCAGCGCCACCTTGAAATTGCGCGTGCCCAGTTCGACCTGGTCGTCGTAGTCCTTGAACTGGCGCATGTCCCAGACCTTGACCGCCGTGCGGTTGCCGGCCGATGCGCCGCCCACGCGGATGCCTTCGGGGTGATAGCCGCCGTTGCCGAACGGCGAGGTGCCGCCCGTTCCGATCCACTTGCTGCCGCCGGCGTGGCGTTCCTTCTGCTCGTCCAGGCGCTCCTTGAAGAGCTCCATCAGCTTGTCCCAGCCGTGCTTTTCGATGGCGGCCTTTTCTTCGGGCGACAGGCTTTTCTCGAACTGCTTGATCAGCCAGTCGAGCGGGATGTCCTTGCCCGCGGGCAGCGCGGCTTCGATGCCGCGGTAATACGCGCCGAAGGCCTTGTCGTAGCGGTCGTAGAGGGACTCGTCCTTGACCAGCGTGGCGCGCGCCAGGAAGTAGAACTCGTCCAGCGTGGGCGACATCAGGTCCTGGCGCAGCGCGTCCACCAGCGTCAGGTATTCGTTGACCGAGACGGGCAGCTTGTGCGCCCGGAGGTGATAGAAGAAGTCGATCAGCATGTGCGGGCCGCCCGTGGATGCCGGATCAGCGGCGTTGGCCGCCGCGCGTCATGGCCGCCAGGCGTTCGAGCAGATGCACGTCCTGCTCGTTCTTGAGCAGCGCGCCGGCCATCAGCGGCACGGCGGTGGCCGTGTGCGCGTCGATCTGCGCGGCCGTGACGTCTTCGGCCAGCAAGAGGCGCAGCCAATCCAGGAGTTCGGACGTGGACGGCTTTTTCTTCAGCCCGGGCGCATCGCGCAGCGAGAAGAACGTGTCCAGCGCGGCGCGCAGCACGTCCTGCTTCAGGTCCGGATAGTGGACGGCCACGATGTCGCGCATCGTCTCGCGGTCCGGGAAGCGGATGTAGTGAAAGAAGCAGCGGCGCAGGAATGCGTCTGGCAGATCCTTTTCGTTGTTGGACGTGATGATGACGAGCGGACGGTGGCGCGCGGCGATGGTCTCGCGCGTTTCGTACACATGGAATTCCATGCGGTCCAGCTCGCGCAGAAGATCATTGGGGAACTCGATGTCGGCCTTGTCGATCTCGTCGATCAGCAGCACCACCGGCTCGTGCGACTGGAACGCCTGCCACAGCGTGCCCTGCACGATGTAGTTGCGGATGTCGCGGACTTTTTCGTCGCCAAGCTGCGAATCGCGCAGGCGCGACACGGCGTCGTATTCGTACAGACCCTGATGCGCCTTGGTGGTGGACTTGATGTGCCATTGCAGCAGCGGCCGGCCCAGCGCGCGGGCCACTTCCTCGGCCAGCATCGTCTTGCCGGTGCCGGGTTCGCCCTTGATGAGCAGCGGGCGCTGCAAGGTAAGGGCGGCGTTCACGGCGAGCTTGAGGTCATCGGTGGCGACGTAGCTGTCGGTGCCATCGAAGCGGACTGGCTTGGCGGATGAGGCGGTCTGGGCTGCGGACATGGTCTGATGGCTTCTGTGGTTTGATTGGGATCAACACTAACGCAAGGTATTAATCCTGAGCAATTATCGTACAATCAGGCGGTTTTGCTTTGGGTTCCACCCGCAACGTGTTTGCAGAGGGCCTTTTCGTGTGAGCAGGCCCTAGTCCTTAGCCATACCAAGAAGAGTCATTCCAATGAAGTTGCGAACCTCTCTGAAGTACACGGTTTCCGTGTTGGCCACGATGGCATCCTGTGCGATCGCCGGCCAGGCTGTTGCTGCAGACGCAGCGCCGGTCGGTAATGTCCAGAATGCCCGCGACAAGGTTTCGATGTGCATCGGTTGCCATGGCATCCCTGGCTACAAGGCATCGTTTCCCGAGCTTTACCACGTTCCGATGATTGCTGGCCAAAACGCCAAGTACATCGAAACCGCCCTCAACGAGTACAAGAAAGGCGCGCGCAGCCATCCCACGATGGACGCCGTTGCCGGCAGCCTGTCCGATCAGGACATTGCCGACTTGGCCGCGTACTACTCGAATCTCAAATAAGGGGGCAAAATCATGAACCGCACCATGCTTGCCCTTGCGGGCGCGACCCTGGCCATCTGGGGCTCTGCCGCCCAGGCGCAGGATCTGGCGGCCGGCAAGGCCGTCTTCGAGAAATTCAACTGCGCCTCGTGCCACGGCGCCGACGCCAAGACGGCGGTGGATCCGGCGTATCCGACGCTGGCCGGGCAGCACGCCGACTACCTGGCGCATGCGCTGAAGGCCTACAAGCGGGGCGCCTCCGGCAGCGCCGCCACGGCCAACGTGCGCAAGAACCCCATCATGGGCGCCTTCGCCACGCAGTTGTCCGACCAGGACATCTCCAACGTGTCGGCGTGGCTGGCCACGCTGCCCAGCGATCTGGGTGTGCGCCGCTAGGACGCAACGCTTTTCGGTCGATGTGAATGAAAAACCCTCGCTAGCGAGGGTTTTTTCGTTGGGTCAGAGGCTGGCGCGGCGGCGGATCAGGTCGATGTAGGTGTCGCTGTCCAGCGGCGTGCCCAGGCGCTGCGCTTCCCAGACCACCTGCCCCAGGCATTCCATGATTTCGTGCGCGGCGTGATGCGCGTCCGAACGTGCGGTGAGCTGCTGGTAGGCCTGGCGAATGCCCGGCGGATGGTCGATTGACAATTGTTCCGCGATGGCCAGGTGCATGGACAGGTGCAGGAACGGATTCGTGCGGCCTTTTTCCACCGCGTATTCCGCCGTCATGGCGTCCGGGCTTTCGAGGTCCGCATGGTATTCGGGATGCTCGATGATCCAGTCCAGCGCAATCGCCTCCAGCGGGGTCAGCACCTCGTTGGCGCGATGTTTGCGCCAGGTTTCAATAAAGAATTCGCGGACTTGGTCGCGGGAGGGATTGAACATTCGGGAGGGGGCCAAAAGCAGGATGTGGGCGCTTTATTTTACCGCCCCGCGCGGACCGCCGGTTTCGCCCGGCGCTTTGCGATATAGAATGGGTTGCTATCCGCCATCCGGTGTGCGGTTCGCAGGAGGCGGTATAACCCGCGGAATCGGACGCTGTCCGATCCTGGCGCGTGCAAGAAAACCACCCGGAGCAAATGGAGCATTCATGTCCTACCAACATATCAAGGTTCCCGCCGGCGGCCAGAAAATTGCGGTCAACGCCGATTTTTCGCTGAATGTGCCTGACCAGCCCATCATCCCCTTCATCGAAGGCGACGGCACGGGCGCCGACATCACCCCCGTCATGATCAAGGTCGTCGACGCGGCGGTGCAGAAGGCCTACGGCGGCAAGCGCAAGATCCATTGGATGGAAGTCTATGCCGGCGAAAAGGCCACCAAGGTCTACGGTCCTGACGTGTGGCTGCCCGACGAAACCCTGGAAGTCGTCAAAGACTACGTGGTTTCCATCAAGGGCCCGCTGACTACCCCGGTCGGCGGCGGCATCCGGTCGCTGAACGTGGCGCTGCGCCAGCAGCTTGACCTGTACGTCTGCCTGCGCCCCGTGGCGTACTTCAAGGGCGTGCCGTCCCCGGTGCGCGAACCCGAAAAGACCAACATGGTGATCTTCCGCGAGAACTCGGAAGACATCTACGCCGGCATTGAATACATGGCCGAAAGCGAGCAGGCCAAGGAGCTGATCCAGTTCCTGCAGACCAAGCTCGGCGTCAAGAAGATCCGTTTCCCGAACACCTCGTCCATCGGCATCAAGCCGGTGTCGCGCGAAGGCACCGAGCGCCTGGTGCGCAAGGCCGCGCAGTACGTCATCGACAACGACCGCACGTCGCTGACGCTGGTGCACAAGGGCAACATCATGAAGTTCACCGAAGGCGGCTTCCGCGATTGGGGCTATGAGCTCCTGCAGAAGGAATTCGGCGCGCAGCTGATCGACGGCGGCCCGTGGTGCAAGTTCAAGAATCCCAAGACCGGCCGCGAGATCATCGTCAAGGATGTGATCGCCGATGCGTTCCTGCAGCAGATCCTGCTGCGGCCGGCCGAATACGACGTCATCGCCACGCTGAACCTGAACGGCGACTACATCTCCGACGCGCTGGCCGCGCAGGTGGGCGGCATCGGCATCGCGCCGGGCGCCAACATGTCCGACTCGGTAGCCATGTTTGAAGCCACCCACGGCACGGCACCCAAGTACGCGGGCAAGGACTACGTGAATCCCGGTTCCGAGATCCTGTCGGCGGAAATGATGCTGCGTCACATGGGCTGGACCGAAGCCGCGGATCTCATCATTTCCAGCATGGAAAAGTCGATCCAGTCCAAGAAGGTCACGTACGACTTTGCCCGTCTGCTGGAAGGGGCGACGCAGGTGTCGTGCTCGGGCTTTGGCCAGGTGATGATCGAGAACATGTAAGCCTCGGCCGGGGCTTCTCGCCAGGCTGCCGCTGTGCGCTTGGGGTCCCATCTCGAGTTTGAGCAAAACCCGCCCGCCGTCATGGCGGGCGGGTTTTGTCTAACCACCCGCATCATGCGTATTGCGTGTGCATTGTTCTTTTCAGGTTGATTGTTGTGCCCCGAATGTATGTAAATCTGGTCGCCTGGCTGGTGTTGCTCATGCCCGCCCTGGCGCTGACCAGTCCCGTTGGCGGTCCCGCCGTGCTGTACCTGAGTGCATTGATCGCGCTGACGGCCATTGCCGTCAATGCGGTGAAGCGCTACGAGCCCATGGATTTCCGGGCGCTTTGGCCCATGGCGTTGGCGCTGCTGTCCCCGCTCGTCTGTATGCTGATCACGTCTTCCGTGAAAAGCGTGTGGAGCAATTCCGAACTCGAAAAGCTGCTGCGCTTTGCATTGGCCCTGCCCGTGTTGTGGCTGCTGCTGCGCGCGCCGCAGCGGCTGCTGCGCCATATCGAATGGACCGTATTGGCCGGCGCGCTTGCCGGCTCCATCCTGCTGATCACGATGATGCTTACGGGCGGCCGAGGCGCGGTGGTCGAGGTTGGAGGACGCTATAACGCCGTGGCCTTTGCGAACATGGTGCTGCTGTTCGGGGGAATGACCTTGCTGTCGCTCGGCTGGGGCCCCGGATCGCGCTGGCCGCGACTGGAGACCGGCCTGAAGGTCCTGGCCGCGGCGCTGGCCGTGTGCGCGACCTGGATGTCCGAAACCCGCAGCAGCTGGATGCTGCTGCCCATTCTGGGACTCGTCTTCCTGCTGGGCCTGCGCAACTGGCGGCGGCGCCACAAGGTGTACTGTGCACTGGCCGTGAGCGTGGCGCTGGTCGTCAGCGCGGCGGCCATCTGGACGTTCAGCAGCCGCATGCAGGAGATCACCCACGACGTGCAAGGGTTCGCCACCTCGGCCAACCGTGACACGTCCTTCGGCATCCGGTTGCAACTGTGGCATGCCGCAATCCTGATGTTTGAAAAAAGCCCGGTCGTGGGCATTGGTCCCAGCAAGTTCCGCGACGAGCTGCGTGTGCTGCAAGGGCAGGGCATCGTGACGCAGGAAGTCGTCGACGGTTTCGGCGAGCCGCACAACGACCTGCTGGCGGCGCTGGCGGGGTACGGCGTGCTCGGCCTACTGAGCATGCTGACGCTGTATCTGCTGCCGGCAGCCATTTTCTTCCGGCGTTTGGCCAGTGATGACCGCGTGATCCGCGTGGGCGCCCAGATGGGCCTTCTGTTCTGCCTGAGCTATTGCGCCTTCAGCCTGACCGAGATGATGTTCCGCAATATGCGCAGCGTGCCCACTTACGCGCTGATCACGGTGACGTTGATTGCGCTGACGACGGCGCGTCCGGTGCGCAGGGTTCCCCCGGCGTCCCAGTCCGTGGCTTGAATTCGCGCGGGCCAGTCCCGAAACCGGCTTCCATAAGAAACGCAAGGCGTGACGCGCCTTGCGTTTTTTTTATCGGACTTGAGCTAGATCAAAGTGACTAGTCAAATCGAATTCAAACGAAGTTTGAAAGGGTATGCTCGACGGCCAAATTACATAAAACGTCACATCCGGCTAGATATTGTTTCTAATTGGTGGCGTGTCAAAGAGAGTCGATGAGTACTTCCAGCTTGCGTAGGGAACTGTTGTGGTTCGTGTTTGCCATTGGCGCCGCCGTCCTGGCGCTTGGCGTGTGGGACGCCTGGCAGCGCCGTGCCGAGATGGTGGAGGACCGCAAGACGGAGCTTCGCCATGTCCTGGATATGGCCGCGGGCATCGTCCGCGGCGGCAAGCAGCGCGTTCAGGAAGGTGTGCCGCTGGCCGACGCCAAGCGCGACGTGGCCCGCCAACTGTCGCAATTGCGGTACGGCGGGGACGGTTATGTGGGCGCGTTTGGCGACGACTACGATCTGCTGGTGCATCCCGACGCGAAGCTGGTGGGCACCAACGTGCGCGCTACGCGCGACAGCCAGGGGCAGCCGCTGTTTGAAAACCTTTACGCGCAGGGCAAGGCGGGCGGTGGCTATGTGCGCTACCTGTTTCCGCGCCCCGGTTCCGAGGACCCGTTGCCCAAGCTGACCTACGCGGCCTACGACGCGGAATGGGGCTGGCTGATGTTCACAGGCCTGTACGTGGACGACGTCGATGCAGCGTTCTACGGCACGCTGTGGCGGCAGGGCAGCGTGACGCTGGTGCTGCTTGCGCTGGTGCTGACGGCGGCGCTGCGCTTTTTCAGCACACACATCCTGCGGCCGTTAAACGAGGCAGTGGCCGTGTGCGAGCGCGTGGCCAATGGCGACCTGTCCAGCGGCATCTCGCGTCATCACCGGGGCGAGATCGGCCGCCTGTTCGACGCAATGGCGCGAATGCAACAGCGGCTGGACGCGGCGGTGCGCAGCATCGTGCATTCCACGGCGTCCATTGCGGCCGCATCGCGCCAGATTGCCGCGGGCAGCGTGGACCTGTCCGACCGCACCGAAAAGCAGGCCGCCGCGTTGGAACAGACCGCGGCCAGCGTGGAGGAAATCACCGCCACTGCCCGCCAAAGCGCCGAGCACGTGCGTGAGGTCAGCGCGCTGGCCGGCGAAGCCGCACGGCTGGCGCGGCAGGGCAGCGACGAGACGCAGCATGCGATCGACGCGATGCGCGAGATCTCGCAAAGTTCGCAGCGCATCGACGAGATCATCGGCCTGATCGACGTGATCGCGTTCCAGACCAACATCCTGGCATTGAACGCCGCCGTCGAAGCCGCACGGGCGGGCGAACAGGGGCGCGGTTTTGCGGTGGTGGCCGGCGAAGTGCGGGCGCTGGCGCAGCGGTCCGCCACCGCCGCCAAGGAGATCAAGTCGCTGATCGAAGCGTCGGCCGACTCGGTGGCGCGCGGCAGCCAGCGGGTGGAACAGGCGAGCGCCACGATGGGAAGCGTGCTGGAATCGGCAGCCACCAGCGCGCCGCTGATGAGCGAGATCGCCACGGCGTCCGGCGAACAGAGCGCGGGCATCGAGCAGATCAACCAGACCGTGACGCATCTGGACGAAGCGACCCAGCAGAACGCTGCGCTGGTAGAGGAGTTTGCGGCGTCTGCCGCCGCCCTGCACGGTCAGGCGGGGGATCTGGCCCGCGCCGTGTCGATCTTCAGGCTGTCTGCAGCCGCTCAGCCGATGCCGGGATAAGGCTCATAGCCCGCCGCAGTTTCGCGCCCAGGTCGCGGCTGGCGGGCATCATCGGCATGCGCAGCTCGTCGGCGATGAGGCCCTGCATGGCCAGCGCGCGCTTGACCGGCGCGGGATTGGGCTCGCTGAACAGCAACCGGATCAGGGGGCGCAATGGGTCGAAGCAGTCGCGCGCGGCCTCGTCGTGGCCGGCTTGTGCAAGCAGCATCATCTCGACGAAGCGCTCCGGAAACAGGTGCGCGGCGGCTGGAATCGCGCCGCGCCCGCCCGCCAGGAAGTGATCCAGCAAGGCCAGGTCCTCGCCGCAAAGGGCATTGAGGCGGCCCCGCGCATTCAAGGCGCCCAGCACGGCGGGATTGCATTCCTTGACTGCCCCGAAATTGGGCAGCGCCGCCAGCGCTTCCATGGTTTCGACCGTCATGGCGACACCTGCGCGCTTGGGGATGTTGTACAGGATGATGGGCCGCTCGGTGGCCCACGCGATCTGCCGGTAATGCCACAGGATGCCGGCCTGGGATGGCCCCAGATAGTACGGCGGGGGAACCAGGTAGCCGGCGGGTGCGTAGCGGTCCAGTCGTCGCACCGCGGCGGCCACGCCCCGAGTATCGACGCCGCCCACGCCCAGCACCAGCGGCAGCGCATGCGCGTCGCTGGCGATGGCTTCGATCATGTCGGTCTTCTCGGGCATGCTGAGCAGGTTTCCCTCGCCGGTGGAGCCGAAGAGGACCAGGCCGGCGATGCCGGCGTTGCGGTAGTAGCGGGCCAGCGCCTGCGCGGCGTCCAGGTCCACGTGGCCGCCGCGCATGGGCGTCACCATCGGCAGCCACAGGCCTTCGAATGCGGGTTTGGCAAGGGTGTCCATGGCTCATCGCTCCGTGAGGGCGGCGGCCGGGCGCGCCGGACCGAATTCAGCGCAGGGCAGGCCGCGCATGATCGCGGCCATCATGGCGTCCAGTTCGCCGCGTTCGCATTGCAGTTCGAGCGTGCTTTGGGCGTGCGCATGGTCGACCGACAGCAGGTAGACCCCGATGCGATCGCCCAGTGCGCGGTGCAAGGCCAGCCGCACGTTCAAGGCGTCCAGCGTATCGATGCGCACGGTCAGCGCGATCAGGCTGCATTGCGGCTGCGGCGCGGGCTGGGCAGCTAGGGCGGCGTCGAGGGTGGCCTGGTGGCGGTGCGATCGGGGAATCATGGCGGTGTGGGGGCGGGGCTGAAGACGGCGACCCGCGAATCCGGTGGTTGACGACGATTCCACTATAGGAATGCCGCCGTAAATCCTGCCGATAAATGCGGGGGCGCCGTATAAAAACGGCGTCAACGGCCGCGGCGTTTCAGAACGTCTTGGTCACCGACAGGAGGCCCGTGGCGCGGCCCATGTCACGGCCGCGCGTGTTGGTGTAGACAGCGCGGTCGGCGTTGGTGTCCAGATAGGCCAGCGAGACCGACAGCCCCTGCCCGAAGTCCTTGGTCACGCCCAGCTTCCAATCCGTGCAGGAGCCGTTGTCCACATTGCGCACGATCTGGCGGCCCGCATGAACGTTGACGACGAGCCCCCAGACGCCGGTATCGAAGTTGCCCGACAGGTCGAAGTATTGGCTGTACTTGCTGTCGGCAAAGCCGAACAGGTTGGTCAGCGCAAGGGAGTACTTGAACATCACCGGGCCGTAGCCGATGCCGGCGTAGAGTTCGGTGGTGTCGGGGCTGGTGTAGCCGGACGGATAGTCGCCCGGGTAGTAGTACTGCAGCACGCCCAGGTCGACGGGCACGTTGTCCGTGAGGTTGCCCTTGTAGCCGCCGTAGAAGTCCATCTCGACGGGCGCGGACACGTCGCTGTTGCTGTCGTTCAGCCAACTGATGCTGGAGTTCCAGTTGCCCAGGTAGAAGCCGCTCGCGTGCGTGAGGTCGAAGCCGCCCTGGATGGCGGGCTGGTTGTTCGTCTGCATGAGGCCGCGATAGCGGTACTGGCTGGCGAGCGTGACGTTGGCCGTCAGCGAGTACGGCGATGCGGAATCGGCGGCGCTGGGGGCGTCGGCGGCCTGTGCCGCGGGAATGAGGGAAAGCAGCGCCAGCGCGGCGAGGGTGTTGCGGGGCATGTGAAGCCTCCTGGTGTTGAGCGGACCGCAACAATAGGAGGATCGGCATAAAGCGCGAGACAAGACTCGCGCCCTGCGCGTAAAGCGCGTATCAAAAAGCGGGTTTCAAAAAGTGGGCTTTGAAATGGCGTCTATCGAAGCCGGCGTTGAATGCGTCTGCTCAGCCCGCGAAGCGATAGCCCACGCCGATCTCCGTCAGCAGGAACACAGGTTGCGCCGGGTCGGCTTCGAGCTTCTGGCGCAGATGGCCCATGTAGATCCGCAGGTAGTGATTGCTTTCGACGTGGGACGGGCCCCACACCTGCCGCAGCAGCTCTCGGTGAGTCATGACCTTGCCGCGATGAGCCAGCAGCGCGGCGAGCAGGCGGTATTCCATGGCGGTCAGGTGCACGTGCTGGCCAGCGCGTTCGACCACGCGCCGCGAGAAGTCCACGCGCACGTCGCCAAACACGATCTCAGCCGCATTGCCCGCGCCGCCGCGGCCATGCCGGCGCAGCAGCACGCGCAGGCGCGCCAGCAGTTCGCTCACGCCGAAAGGCTTGGCCAGATAATCGTCGGCGCCCGCGTCCAGCGCCGCCACCTTGTCGGCCTCGGCACTGCGCGCGGACAGCACCAGCACCGGCACCTCGGTCCAGCCGCGCAACTCGCGGATCAGGGTCATGCCGTCGTCGTCGGGCAGGCCAAGGTCGAGCACGATCGCGTCCGGCTGGCGGGTGCCGGCCTCGATCAGGCCGCGCTTGACTGTGTCGGCCTCGTGCACCACGCAGCCTTCGCTTTCCAGCGCCTGGCGGACAAACCGCCGGATGTTGGCGTCGTCTTCGATGATGAGGACTATGGGCTGAAAATCGAACATGACGCGGACTCAGGCGCTTTCGGGTTGGATTGAGGGCGGGGCGCCCAGCGGCAGGCTGAAGACGAACTGCGCGCCGCTGGCCTGGCCCGGCGCGTGTTCGACCCAGATGCGGCCGTGATGGGCGGCGACGATGGCTTCGCATACGGCCAGGCCCAGGCCGACGCCGGGCGTGGCGGACTCGCGTTCGCCCCGCGTGAATTTTTCGAAGATGCGGCGCTCGGCGCCCGGCGCGACGCCCGGACCGTTGTCGGTGATGGCCACGCGCATTTCGGCATGGTGCGGCACAGTCGTGTGCGGTACGGCCGTGTGCGTTGCAGCCGCGTGCGCCTCGGCCTCGTGCATCCCGGCCTTGCGTATCCCGTCTTCATGCACGTAGGCATGGATGCGCAACGTGCTGCCGGCCGGCGTGTACTTGGCCGCATTTTCCAGCAGGTTGCACAGCACGCGTTCGATCAGCACGCCGTCGCACTCCACCAGCGGCAGCGCCGACAGGGGCGAAACGTCGACCTTGCGGCCCGCCAGCGGTTCGCGCATGGCCGCCAGCGCGGCGCCGACCAGCTCCTCGATGGATTGCCACTCCATACGCAGCGGCGCGTCGCGGCTTTGCAGCCGCGCCATGTCCAGCAGGTTGACGACCAGCGCATGCATGCGCTGCGCCTGATCGCGCATGGCGCGCACGGTGTCCTGCACGCCGTCGGGCAGCGCGTGCTGCTGGCGCATCAGCGTATCGGTCATGCCGACCAGGCTGGTCAGCGGCGTGCGCAGGTCGTGCGACACCGCGGCAAGCAGTGAGTTGCGCAGCTTTTCGGATTCCATGCTGACCACGGCCTGCTGCGCGACTTCCACGTAATGCAGGCGTTCCAGCGCAATGGCGATCAGCGTGGCGTAGGCCTCGACCTGGCGGCGCGTGTCGGGATTCGCGTAGAGGCTGCGGCGGGGGGCATCCAGCACCAGCACGCCGCGCGTGCGCATGGGCGCCTTGAGCGGCAGGTACAGCAACGCGCTGTTTGACAGGGTGGCGGTGCCCGCGCCTGCAGGCTGGCCGTGGTCGTACACCCACTGCGCCAGCGCCGATTCCGGAGCGGTCGTGTCGCCGCTTTCGGGCGAGGCGAGTTTCAAGCGGTCGTCCAGGCCCAGGATGTAAAGCGAGCAGCGCGCGCCGAACGTGGCATGCACGAACGAGCCGGCGAGCGCGACGATCTGCTCGGGCAGCAGGGCGGACGACAGTTCGCGCGCGAATTCGTACAGGCTGCGCGCATCGGCCTCGCGCTTGACCGAGGCCTGCGCCTGCAGCCGCAGGCCGGCGGTAAGTTGGCCGATCAGCAGCCCCACGCCCAGCAGCACGCCGAAGGTCAGCAGATACTGCACGTCAGACACGGCGAACGACGACAGCGGCTGCACGAAGAAAAAGTCGAACAGTCCCACGCTGACGACGGACGCCAGCGCGGCGGGCCCGCGCCCGTGGCGCAGCGCCACTGCGGCCACCGCCAGCAGAAAGAGCATGACGATGTTGGTCTGGTGCAGCGTCGGGAACGCAAGCGCCGACAGCGCCGTGGCCACCGCGCAATAGCACAGCGCCCACGCATAGCCTGCAAGCGGCCGCGCCCCGCGTTCGTCATCGGACGGGCGGGCGCGGCGTCCCAGCGTGAACGGGTCGCGTCCGGGCGGCGCCTGCGCGGGCAGGGGTGGCGCGCCCAGCCGGATGATGTCGATCTCCGGGCAGCCGGCGGCCAGCATGTCGGCAAAGCTGTGGCGCCGCCACAGCCATCCCGGCGACATGACGGCGGTAAGCAGCGCGGTCAGCGACAGTCGCAACCGCTGCCAGCCGCCCGCGCGGGTCCGGCCCACGATCGCCTTGGTGATGTTGTGGCGGCGCACGTAGCGGACGACGGCATCGACCATGTCGCCACCCGCCAGCGTCTCGGTGCGCGCGCCCAGCGCGTCGGCCAGCGCCAGGCTGTGCTGCAGCCGCTCGACGTCGGCCGCCGCGGGCGGCGCGGCGCGCGGCGTGTCGATGGTGACGACGTGCAGATCGCAATCGAGCTGCTGGCTCATGCGATGGGCGCTGCGGATCACGTAGTCGGCGTCGGTATCGGACCCGACGCAGGCGACGATGGCTTCGCGCGTGCGCCACACCGAATCTATGGCGCGGTCGCGGCGATAGGCCTGCACGTCGTCGTCCACGTGCTCGGCGGTGCGGCGCAGCGCCAGTTCGCGCAGCGCGATCAGATTGCCCTTGCGAAAGAAATTGCGGGCCGCGTGGCGCGCCTGTTCGGGAAGGTAGACCTTGCCTTCCTTCAGGCGGCGCAGCAGTTCGTCGGCCGACAGGTCGACCAGCATGACCTCATCGGCCGCGTCGAACACGTCGTCGGGCACCGTTTCCCAGACGCGCACGCCGGTGATGCTGCCGACGGCCTCGTTCAGGCTGTCCAGATGCTGCACGTTCAGCGTCGTCCAGACGTCGATGCCGGCCGCCAGCAGTTCCTGGATGTCCTGCCAGCGCTTGGCGTGGCGCGAACCCGGCGCGTTGGAATGGGCCAGCTCGTCGACCAGCACGAGCGCGGGGCGGCGCAGCAGGGCGCCGTCCAGGTCGAACTCTTTGAGGGTGTGACCGCGGTAGGCCACGTCCTTGAGCGGCAGGACCGGCAGGCCGTCGAGCAGCGTCGCGGTCTCGCGGCGGCCGTGGGTTTCGACGATGCCGGCGAGCACGTCCATGCCCTGCGCCGCCTGCGCGCGCGCCGCGGCCAGCATGGCGTAGGTCTTGCCCACGCCGGCCGACGACCCGAAGTACACGCGCAGCTTGCCGCGCACCGCCTGGCGCTCGGCGGCGTCCAGGGTCTTCAATAGCGCGTCCGGATCGGGACGCTCGCCAGCGATGTCAGCCATGAACGCGCAAGGGAGGGGAGGAAACGGCTGGCAATACTATACGCCGCCGCATCAGCGCGCCACGCGCAGCTTGTCCAGCGCCAGGTTCAGCGTCAGCACGTTGACCGCGGGGTCGCCCAGCACGCCCAGCGACGGGGCGGCGGTGTGCGCCCGGATCAGCGCATCGACCTCGCCACGCGGCAGGTTGCGGGCGCGCGCCACGCGGTCGGCCTGGTACGCCGCGGCCGCCGGACTGATGTGCGGATCCAGCCCGCTGCCCGATGCGGTGATCAGGTCGACCGGAACGGGCGCGGCATTGTCCGGGTCTGCCGCTTTCAGGGCCGCGATGCGCGCTTCGATGGCCTCGGCCAGCGCGGGGTTGCGCGGGCCGAGATTCGAGCCGCCGGAAGCCGCCGCGTTGTACGGCATGGGCGTGGTGGCCGAGGGGCGGCCCCAGAAGTATTGCGGCGAGGTGAACGATTGGCCGATCCATTCCGAACCGATCACCTTGCCGTCCTGCTCGATCAGCGAACCGGCGGCCTGGTGGGGAAACACGGCGGACGCGATGCCGGTGGTCAGGAAGGGATACGCCAGGCCGGTGATGAGCGACAGCGCGGCGAAGAGGGTCAGCGCGGGGCGCAGGATGCCGCCTTGGCGCGGCGTGGAGGTTGCTGAGTTCATGAGGATTTCCTTTGCGTAGGGGCTTGATCGCGGGCGGGCATCACACCCAGCCCAGCGCGGCCAGCACCATGTCGACCAGCTTGATGCCGGCAAACGGCACCAGGAGGCCGCCCAGGCCGTAGATGAGCAGGTTGCGGCGCAGCAGCACCGAGGCGCCCAGCGGGCGGTACCGCACGCCCTTCAGGGCCAGCGGGATCAGCACCACGATGATCAACGCGTTGAAGATCACGGCCGACAGGATGGCCGAGGACGGCGTGGCCAGCCCCATGATGTTCAGCACGTCGAGTTGCGGATACACCGTGGCGAACGCGGCGGGGATGATGGCGAAGTATTTGGCGACGTCGTTGGCTACGCTGAACGTGGTCAGCGCGCCGCGGGTCATCAGCATCTGCTTGCCGATCTCGACGATCTCGATGAGCTTGGTCGGGTTGGAATCCAGGTCCACCATGTTGCCGGCTTCCTTGGCGGCCTGCGTGCCGGAGTTCATCGCCACCGCCACGTCGGCCTGCGCCAGCGCGGGTGCGTCGTTGGTGCCGTCGCCGGTCATTGCGACCAGACGGCCTTCCGACTGGTAGTTGCGGATGAGCTTGAGCTTGGCCTCGGGCGTGGCTTCGGCCAGGAAGTCATCGACGCCCGCTTCGGCCGCGATGGAGGCGGCGGTCAGCTTGTTGTCGCCGGTGATCATCACCGTCTTGATGCCCATGCGGCGCAGCTCGGCAAAGCGCGACTGGATGCCGGGCTTGACGATGTCCTTGAGCTCGACGACGCCCAGCGCGCGGTTGCCGTCGCTGACCATCAGCGGCGTGCTGCCGCGGCGCGCCACGTCTTCGGCCAGGCGCAGGGCCTCGGCCGGCACGGTGGCGCCCTGCGCGACCAGCCAGGCCTGGATCGCGTCGACCGCGCCCTTGCGGATCTTGCGTTCGCCCAGGTCGACGCCGCTCATGCGGGACTGCGCGGTGAACGGCACGAACTCAACGCCGGTCATGCGCGGGGCCGGCGCATGGATGGCCTTGTCCGCCAACGCCACGATGCTGCGGCCTTCCGGCGTCTCGTCGGCCAACGACGCAAGGCGCGCGGCGTCCGCCAGTTCGCGCGCGGACACGCCGGGCGCGGGCAGGAAGGTGGAGGCCTGGCGGTGGCCGAAGGTGATGGTGCCGGTCTTGTCCAGCAGCAGCACGTCGACGTCGCCGGCCGCTTCGACGGCGCGGCCCGAGGTGGCGATCACGTTGGCGCTCATCATGCGGCTCATGCCCGCCACGCCGATGGCGGACAGGAGGCCGCCGATGGTGGTGGGGATCAGGCAGACCAGTAGCGCGACCAGCACGGTCACCGTGACCGCCGCGCCGCCGCCGGCTGCCGAGACGGCATACAGCGAGAAGGGCATCAGCGTGACGACGACCAGCAGGAAGACCACGGTCAGACCCACCAGCAGAATAGTCAGCGCCAGCTCGTTGGGCGTCTTCTGGCGCTTGGCGCCTTCGACCATCGAGATCATCCGATCCAGGAAGCTCTCGCCAGGATCGGCCGCGATGCGCACGAAGATCCAGTCCGACAGCACGCGCGTGCCGCCGGTGACGGACGAGAAATCGCCGCCCGACTCGCGGATGACGGGCGCGGACTCGCCCGTGATGGCGCTTTCGTCGACCGAGGCCACGCCAGCGATGACCTGGCCGTCGCCGGGCACCGTGTCGCCGGCTTCGACCAGGACGACGTCGCCGCGGCGCAGCAGGCCTGACGGTTGGCTGACCGCCTGGCCGCGCCATTGCGCGGGGTCGGCATCAGCCGCATCGGCGTCGCGAAAGCCTTGGAGCAGGCGCGCGTCGATGGTGGTGCGCAGGCCGCGCAGCGTGGCCGCCTGCTGCTTGCCGCGGCCTTCGGCCAGCGCCTCGGCAAAGTTGGCGAACAGCACGGTGAACCAAAGCCACACGGTGATACCCAGGATGAATCCCGGCGGCGCTTCGGCCTGCCCGCGCAGGGCCATGATCCACAGCACGGTGGTGAGCAGGCTGCCCACGTAGACCACGAACATCACGGGGTTCTTGAGCTGCGCGGCGGGCGACAGCTTGCGCAGGCTGTCGACGATGGCGGGGCCGACCAGTGCGCGGGACCACATGCCGAAGGCGGGCGCCGCCTCGGGTCCGGCTGCGACGGGGCGGGCCGCGCCAGGCCGGGCCGCGTCAGGCCGGGCCGCGTCAGGCTGAGCCGTGACAGGCTGCGCGCCCGCAGCGGGCGCCCGGGCCACGCTGCCGCCCGAGCTGGTTGTTTCCATTTCAATCTTGGCCATGTTCTTTCCTAGCCTGTTGCATCAGGGTTGCAGGTGTTCCGCGACCGGGCCGAGGGCCAGTGCGGGCACGTAGGTGAGGGCGCCGACCAGCAGCACCGCGCCGATCAGCAGCGTCACGAAGAGCGGGCCGGTGGTCGGCATGCTGCCGGGGCCGGCGGGCAGCCGGCGCTTGGCGGCCAGCGAACCGGCCATCGCCAGCACGGCAACGATCACGGCGAACCGGCCGAACCACATCGCGATGCCCAGCAGCACGTTGTAGAAGGGCGTGTTGGCCGACAGCCCGGCGAAGGCGCTGCCGTTGTTGTTGGCGGCGGACGAGAGCGCGTAGAGGATTTCCGAGAAGCCGTGGATGCCCGGATTGAGCACGCCGGCCTGGCCCGCCGTCACGGACACGGCCAACGCCGTGCCGCCCAGCACGAGCAGCGGGGTGGCCAGGATGACGATGGAAACCATCTTCATGTCGAAGGCCTCGATCTTCTTGCCCAGGTACTCGGGTGTGCGCCCGATCATCAGCCCGGCGATGAAGACGCCCAGGATCGCAAAGGCCAGCATGCCGTACAGCCCCGAGCCCACGCCGCCGTACACGACTTCGCCCAACTGCATCAGCAGCATGGGCGACAGGCCGCCCATCGCCGACAGCGAGTCGTGCATGCCGTTCACCGCGCCGCAGGAGGCAGCGGTGGTGACCGTCGCAAACAGCGAGGTGGCGGCGATGCCGAAGCGCGTCTCCTTGCCTTCCATGTTGCCGCCGGACGTCACGGCCCCGGCCTGGACGGCCATCGGATTGGGCTGCTGCTCGAAGTACGCGGTGGATAGCGCGAAGACGGCAAACAGCGCCGTCATCGCCGCCAGGATCGCGATGCCCTGGCGCCGGCTGCCCACCATCTCGCCGAAGGTGAAGCACAGCGCGGCGGGGATGGCCAGGATCGCCAGCATCTGCAGGAAGTTCGACAGGGGCGTGGCGTTTTCAAAAGGGTGCGCCGAGTTGGCGTTGAAAAAGCCGCCGCCGTTGGTGCCCAGCAGCTTGATCGCTTCCTGCGACGCCACCGGTCCCATGGCAATCGTCTGTGTGCGCGTCGTGACCGGGTCGGTGACCGCCGCGCCGGCTGCGTCCAGCACGGGCTGGCCCTGCGCGTCCAGGCGCGGTGCGTCGTAGCGCACCGCTTCGACCGTCTGTACTTCCTGGTAGGCGCTGAAGTTCTGGATCACGCCCTGGCTGACCAGCGCCACTGCCAGAACCAGCGACAAGGGCAGCAGCACATACAGCGTGCAACGGACCATGTCGGCCCAGAAGTTGCCCACCGTGGCGGAACAGTGCCGCGCCAGTCCGCGGATCAGCGCGAACAGCACGGCAATGCCGGTCGCGGCGGACACGAAGTTCTGCACCGTCAGCGCCAGCATCTGCGTCAGGTAGCTCATCGTGGATTCGCCGGCATAGCCCTGCCAGTTGGTGTTGGCGACGAAGCTGATGGCGGTGTTCAGCGCCGAATCGGGCGACACGGCGCCCAGGCCCGCGGGGTTCAGCGGCAGCAGCCCCTGCACGCGCTGCAGCGCGTAGACGGCGGCAATGCCAACCAGGTTGAAGACCAGTACGGCGGCGGCATAACGCTTCCAGCCCATTTCCGCCTGCGGGTCGATGCCCGCCAGCCGGTAGATGCCGCGCTCGATCGGCCGGCCCCAGGCGGTCAGCCGGGATCGGCCGTCTTCCATGGCGATGCGGATGTAGCGGCCCAGGATGGGCGCGATCGCAAGCAGGACTGCCAGGTACAGGACCAGCAGTCCAACGAATTCGGGGGTCATCAGAATTTCTCCGGTTTGAACAGCGCGACCAGCAGGTACACGAACAGGAATGCGGCCGTCAGGCCGCTCAGCCAGTAGAGCCAGCTCATGGCTGGTCTCCGGCCGACAATGCGTCGCAGAACCGGACAAGGGCCCAAGTCAGCCCGGCCATCCCTGTGAAGATGGCGATATAAATGAGATCCACGTTTTTTCTCCCCGGGAGGCTTACTCCCTTCGAACAGGCCTGCGCGGCAGAAAGCGGATGCGCGCCGGGCAGGCGAGGTGACCCTTCAGGACACCGGCAGGTTACGGAGCGGGGGGTAAAAACGGGGTATAGCTTGGCGAGCGGGGTGTAAACGGCGCGTAAAGATGATCTGGAATGCTGTGGGTTCCATGCCCGGAATCGGGCGCTTCGCGATGCACGGACTTGGACGGCCAGCGCCATCGGCCATGATCACTAACTGAGCACTGCTCAAGTATTAGGCGGTACGATGGGCCGATTTGCCGGAAAAATCCCAATATTTAGTACGGCGACCCCAAAATGCACTCATATGGTGCATGGAATATGTAAATGAATGCTCCGTCTTAGGGCATTCCCCTAGTGTGGCATTCCCGCATCTGGTGCAGAATCTCTTCCCATGCAGGTGAGGAGACAAAGCCCTGCATGGGCAAATACCGGCGGCACCGGTACATAAAAAAAGTAAAGCAGTACTCAAAAAAAGCAAACGCACAACGGCTGGCACCAGGAAGTGCCAGCCGTTGTCGCATAAAAAGCCGGCAAATCAAGGTTCAGGGCTTTTCAAGCGCTGCGTTTGGCGATATTCAGATGGGATCTGCTTATCCACGCTATGCCGCAAACGCGCCTTACTCCGTCCCGGACATCCATCACGCCCTACTGGCGCCGCAATCTGCGGCTGATCGTGCTGCTGCTCGCCGTCTGGGCGGCGCTGACCTTCATCCCCTCGTACTTCGCACGCAGCCTCTCCTTCGACTTCATCGGTTGGCCCTTCGCCTTCTGGATGGCCGCCTATGGCGCTCCGCTGGCCTACCTGATCATCATCGCCGTCTACGCCCGGGTCATGAATCGCGCCGATGAGCGCGCCGACGAAACCGGGGAGCCGCGCTGATGCCGTTTTTCACCGGAGACACTCCGCAGGAGTTCCGCATCCGGCTGCGGCGCATCTATGTGCTGTACACGGCCGGCTTCGCGCTGATGATCCTGCTGATGGCGCTGGCCGAGATCCTGGGCATGCCGCGCAACTGGATCGGCTATGTGTTCCTGCTGGTCACCGTCAGCCTGTACGCCGGCATCGGCATCGTCTGCCGCACGTCCGACCAGGTCGAATACTACGTCGCCGGCCGGCGCGTGCCGGCCATCTACAACGGCATGGCGACGGCGGCCGACTGGATGTCGGTGGCTTCCTTCATCGGCGTGGCGGGCACGCTGTACCTGACCGGCTACGGCGGGCTGGCCTACATCATGGGTTGGACGGGCGGCTACGTGCTGGTGGCGATGCTGCTGGCGCCGTACCTGCGGCGCTTCGGCCAATACACCATTCCCGATTTCATGGGCGCGCGCTACGGCGGCAACCTGCCTCGGTTGGCGGGGGTCTTCTGCGCCATTCTGTGCTCGTTCACGTATCTGGTGGCCCAGATCTACGGCGTGGGCATCATCACCACCCGGATGACCGGCATCTCGTTCGAACTGGGCATCTTCGTGGCGCTAGGCGGCATGCTGGTGTGTTCGTTCCTGGGGGGCATGCGCGCGGTCACGTGGACACAGGTCGGGCAGTACATCATCCTGGTGATCGCGTATCTCGTGCCGGTGATCTGGCTGTCGGTCAAGCACACCAACATGCCGTTGCCTCAATTGTCGGGTGGGGCCGTGCTGCAGCAGGTGACCGAAAAAGAGGTCTACCTGCAGAACGATCCTTCGGAGATCGAGGTGCGCAGGATCTGGCAGCAGCGCGCCGACGAAATGGGGCGGCGCCTGCAGGCGCTGCCCGAGTCGTGGACGCTGGAAAAGGACAAGCTGCGCAGCCGGCTGGCCCAGTTGAACGCGGGCGATGCGCCCATGGTCGAGATCCGGTCGGCCGAGCGCGAACTGGCTGCCTATCCGCCGACCGTCGAGGATGCGCGCGCCACGTGGTCGCAGGCCAAGGCGACCTTCGAGGCCAGGGCCGCGCCGCCCACGCCACATGCCGAGCCGTTCCCTGCGAAGGACGCCGAGGAACGCAGCAACATGCGCATCAACTTCCTGGCGATGGTGCTGTGCCTGATGCTGGGCACCGCGGGCATGCCGCACATCCTGATGCGCTCCTACACGACGCCGTCCGTCATCGAGGCGCGCAAATCGGTGTGCTGGTCGCTGCTGTTCATCCTGCTGTTGTATTTCATGGCGCCCGCGCTGGCGCTGCTGGTCAAGTTCGAGATCTATACGCAGGTCGTTGGATCGAACTTCCTCAGCCTGCCCAACTGGGTGCATGCCTGGAGCGCGGTCGACACCAATCTGCTCGACGTCAGCGACATCAACCGCGACGGCGTCGTGCAGCTCAGCGAAATCAGCATGGGGGCGGACGTGGTGGTGCTGGCCATGCCAGAGATCGGCGGGCTGCCTTACGTGATTTCGGGGCTGGTTGCTGCGGGCGGGCTGGCGGCGGCGCTGTCCACGGCCGACGGCCTCCTGCTGACGCTGTCCAATTCGCTGTCGCACGACATGTGGTACCGGGTCGTGTCGCCGCGGATGTCGGCGGCGCGCCGGGTGATGGTGTCCAAGATCCTGCTGCTGGTGGTGGCGTTTGGCGCGGCGTGGGTCGCGGCGCGCAAGCCGGCGGACATCCTGTTCATGGTGTCGGCCGCGTTTTCGTTTGCGGCCTCGTCGTTCTTTCCGGCGCTAGTCATGGGCGTGTTCTGGAGGCGCGCGAACAAATGGGGCGCCACGCTGGGCATGGCGGCCGGGCTGGCCGTGACGTTCGCCTATATGACGCATACGCATCCGTGGCTGCGGGAGTCGGTGCTCGGCATCGCCCGCACGCAACCGGTGGATCTGTGGTGGGGCATCCAGCCGATCGCGGCGGGTGTGTTCGGTGCGCCCGTGGCGTTTCTGACGATCGTGGTGGTGTCGCTGCTGACGCCGCCGCCTGACCGGGCCACGTTGGCGCTGGTGGATTACCTGCGCAATCCGGACGTGCGTCACCCGCAGCCGGACAACACCTAGGGGGCGGGGCAGGCGGCCGCGCGGCGGTCGTCGGGATCGGCGCAGGCTGCCCAGGCGGCGCCGGGCATGGCCTGCAACAGCGTCAGGACCTGACCCGGCGCCCATAGCCATTGCACACCGCCGGGCGCGCGGCCCGCTGCCTTCCAGATACGTTGGCGGGCGTCGGCGCTAAGGTCGAAGCGCCCATTGGCGCCGCTGTTGCCGCTGGCCAGCACGGACGAAGGATCGCGCTTGGCGTCGTAGACATCGGCGTCGCCACGCGGCTGCACGATGGCCCAGTCGTAGTGGTAGGAGTCCAGCGCCGGCGGCTGCCAGTTGGGGCTGGGCAAGACGAGGATCGGGTGTTCGCCCTGCACTGCGCGATACGGCAGTGCCGCCTGCGTGCCCAGGCCGTCTTCAGTGTCGCGGACCGGCCGCAGGTAGCGCTGGGCGGCTCCGCCTTTTGCGTCATGCACGATGACCTCGTTCGCCTCGCCGGTTTCGGGCGCGTGGCGGATGGTCCGTAACAGGCGGCCTGCGGCGTCATGCACGTAGCGCACTTGCGGGCGCGTGGCGCCGTCGCAGGCGCCGTCGGCCAGTTCCGCCAGCCAGCCATTGGCGTCGTAACGCAGGCAATGCCGCACCGGGCGATTCTGCCGGCCGTCCCAGGCGCGGGAGCGGAGGTCATAGCCGGTCAGCCTGCCGGCCGCGTCGTACCGAAAGCGGGTTTCGTTGTCTGGCGGCGGCAGGGCGGGGCCGGGCTGGGCGCGCGCCTCATCCACCGTGTGCGGGTTGTATTGGGCAATGCCGCAAAGATGCTGGCGGCCGTCTACGCCGCGTTCGAAGCGCAGCACGGTGACGCCGATGCGCGCGCCGGGTTCGGCTGCATAGACGGACCAGTCCACGCGTTCGGCCCAGAGGATCGGCGTGGCGCGCGGACCGTCTGGCACCTGGACAGGGGGCAGCCAGCTCCGGACGCGGGAACCGTCTTTGCCCAGCAACGTGTTGGTGTCGTCGAGCCGGACGTCGGCGACGACGGTCAGCTTGTCGCCCGAAGCCAGCGGCTGGCACAGGGCCAGCGCAAGCCCCGGCGCCGCGGAAAGCGCGGCAAGGGCAAGCAGGCGCAGAACGCAATCAGTTCGCGGCATTGTGCAGCCATGCAACGAGGCCCCACAACTCGGCGCTGACACCGCCCAGCCTCAGCGTCCCGTCGCGCGACTCCATCAGCAGGAAGGGATAGGCCTTGCGCTCGAGCGTGCCGGCGGGCGGCAGCCGGTAGGGGGTGAAGTGGCCGGACGACAGCAGATAGGTGTTGGTCATGTCGCCAACATCCACGTGCAGGTACCAGACGATCAGATCCGTGCCCTTGAACGCGGCATCGGATTCGGGATACGTGCCGCCTTGGCCGGCGGGAATGCCGCTGGCCAGCACGCCCAGGAAGACCGAGCGCGGTCCGTATTGCGGGTGGTAGTCGCCATCGCTGTTGCGGCGGGTGAAGGCTTCGCGGATGAAGCCAGCGGCTCGCGAGCCGGGCACCACGGATTTGTCGAACATCGCATCGAGCTGCGCGTCGTTCAACGGGCCCCGCGCGGCGGCCAGCCGGTCCATGTCCTGCGTGAAGACGGTCAGCCAGGCCCGGTAGCGCTTGAGCTCGGCCGCCCGGTCAAAGTCGTGGGCGGATGCGCTGCCGGCGAATAGGCAGGCCAGGCACAGGAAGGCCGCCAGCGCGCGGCGCAACGAGCCCTGCGCGAGGAAGCCCTGCGCCAGGAAGCCCTGCGCCAAAAAGCACCGCGCGAGGACTGCGGCGACGGCCGTCAATGCGAGACGGACTTGGAGAAGACGTTCATCACCACCACGCCGGCGATGATGAGGCCGATGCCAATGAGCGCGGGCGTGTCCAGATGCTGCTTGAACAGAACCGCGCCCACGATGGAGATCAGCACGATGCCGACGCCGGACCAGATCGCGTAGGCAATGCCCACGGGGATCTCGCGCAGGGTCAGCGACAGGAAATAGAACGAGATCAGGTAGCCGAAGACGGTAATGACGGACGGCACCAGCCGCGTGAACCCTTCGGACCCCTTGAGGGCGCTGGTGGCGAAGATCTCGGCGACGATCGCCACGCCCAGGTACAGCCATTTCATTTGCGCGGACCCTCAGACTGCCGCAGCAGCACCAGCAGGGCGCCGGCGCCGCCTTCGCGTTCGGGCGCCTCGGAAAACGCCATGACCTCGGCCTTCTGGACCAGCCACGTGCGCGCCTTGTCCTTCAGGACCGGCTCAAGGCCTTCCGAGTTGTAGCCCTTGCCGTGCACGATGCGCACGCAGCGGATGCCGTGTTCCTGGCATTCGTCCAGGAACGACAGCAGCGCATGCCGCGCCTGTTCGACACGCAATCCGTGCAGGTCGAGTTCAGCCCCCGCGCGCCATTGGCCGCGGCGCAGGTTGCGCGCGGTGTCGGGCGCCACGTCGCCGCGCACGAAGGCGGTGCCGCCTTCGGACAGCAGATGCGTGATCTCGCCGCCGTCCGAGACACCGGCATCGGCGCGGCTGGGCGTTTCGCCCAGCGCGTTGGCGCGCCGCAGGGCGGGCGCCGGTTCGGCGGCGGGCTTGTGCGTGACGCGTTCCGTGTGCCGGATCGGCGTGACGGACTTCATCGAACGCTTGAACGCCGCCAGATCGTCCTCGGGGGGCGATGCCGCGCGCGCCGGCGCTGCTGCCGCCCGTTGCGGGGCAAGGGCGGCGCGCTCGCGTTCTTCCTGCAGGTCCTTCTTCAGGCGTTTCAGGTCGGCCACGCCGACCTTATTGCCCCGCATTCTCCAACCACCGTTGGGCGTCCAGGGCGGCCATGCAACCCGTGCCGGCGCTGGTGATGGCTTGGCGGTAGACGTGGTCCTGCACGTCGCCGGCGGCAAACACGCCGGGCACCGAGGTCATCGTGGCCATGCCGGACAGGCCGCTCTTGGTGACGATGTAGCCGTCCTTCATTTCGAGCTGGCCCTGGAAGATTTCCGTGTTGGGCTGGTGGCCGATGGCGATGAAGGCGCCGGTGACGGCCATGTCTTCGGTCGCGCCGGTGTCCACGTGGCGAACACGCACGCCGGTCACGCCGCTGTCGTCGCCCAGCACTTCTTCCAGCGTGTGGAAGGTCTTGAGCTCCATGTTGCCGTTTTCGACCTTGCTCATCAGCTTGTCGACCAGGATGGGCTCGGCGCGGAACTTGTCGCGGCGGTGGATCAGGGTGACCTTGCGGCAGATGTTGGACAGGTACAGGGCTTCTTCGACGGCGGTATTGCCGCCACCGACCACGACCACGTCCTGGTTGCGGTAGAAGAAACCGTCGCAGGTGGCGCAGCCGGACACGCCGCGGCCCATGAAGGACTGTTCGGACGGCAGGCCCAGGTATTTGGCCGAGGCGCCGGTCGCGATGATCAGGGCGTCGCAGGTGTAGACCTTGCCGGTGTCGCCGGTCAGGGTGAAGGGGCGCTTGGAAAGGTCGACCTTGGCGATGTGGTCGAACAGCATTTCCGTGTTGAAGCGTTCGGCATGCTTCTGGAAGCGCTGCATCAGGTCGGGGCCCTGCACGCCATCGGCGTCGGCCGGCCAATTGTCGACGTCCGTGGTGGTCATGAGCTGGCCGCCTTGGGCCAAACCTGTAACAAGAACAGGGTTAAGATTGGCGCGTGCCGCATAGACGGCCGCCGTGTAACCGGCGGGGCCGGAACCGAGTATCAAAACTTTAGCGTGCGTAGGCGTGGACATGGGCAGGTATCTTTAGGGTAACGCCCAATTATAATGAGCCGCATGCCGCGTATCTCGACTGCTTCTCCGCGCGCCTCGCGCAACACCCGCAACGGACCTTCGCCGCTGCAAACGCGCATTTCCGCGCTGTTGCGTGAAGCCCGCTGGATCCTCTTTGCCGCCCTGGCGGCCTGGCTTACCCTGGTGCTCGCCACCTGGAGCGCGTCCGACCCTGGCTGGTCGCACTCGGTTCCGGGCGATGTCGTGCGCAACCAGGGGGGACGCCTGGGCGCCTATCTGGCCGACATCCTCCTCTATCTATTCGGTTTTTCCGCCTGGTGGTGGGTCATCCTGCTGCTGCACCGCGTCCGCGCCGGTTATCGGCGGCTGGCCGCGCAGTTGCGCGTCGCCAACAGCAAGCAGCCCGAAGTGCTGCCGCGTGTCCATTGGGAAGAGGGCATCGGCTTCTTTCTGCTGATGGTGGGCTCGCTGGGCATGGAAGCCCTGCGCCTGGCCAGCCGCGGCACGCACCTGCCGGGCGCCTCGGAAACGTCCAGCGGCGCGGGCGGGGTCATCGGCCAGATGCTGGCCGGCCTGATCGGCAGCAGCATCGGCTTTACCGGCGCCACGCTGGCCTTCCTGGTCATGCTCGCAATCGGGCTCAGCCTGTTTTTCTCGTTCTCGTGGTTGGCGGTGGCCGAGCGCGTCGGTTCCTGGCTGGAAGGCCTGGTCCGCAAGATGCGCAATTCGTATACGGCGCGTCAGGACCGCAAGGTCGGCGAAGTCGCCAAGGCCGTGCGCACCGAACAGGTCGTGGCCAAGCAGGAAAAGCTGGTCCACGAGCAGCCGGTGCGTATTGAACCGGCCATCACCGTGGTGCCCAAGTCCGAGCGCGTCGAAAAGGAAAAGCAGCAATCGCTGTTCTTCCCGCCCACGGGCGGCGCCGAAGGCGACCTGCCCACCCTCGGTCTGCTCGATCCGCCCCTGAACAACCAGGAAACCGTCTCGGCCGAGACCATCGAATTCACCTCGCGCCTGATCGAAAAGAAGCTGGCCGACTTCGGCGTGTCGGTCACCGTGGTCGCGGCGCAGGCCGGCCCCGTCATCACCCGCTACGAGATCGAACCGGCCACCGGCGTGAAGGGCAGCCAGATCGTCAACCTGGCCAAGGACCTGGCGCGGGCGCTCAGCCTGGTCAGCATCCGGGTGGTCGAGACCATCCCCGGTAAGAACCTGATGGGGCTGGAACTGCCCAATCCGCGCCGCCAGATGGTGCGCCTATCCGAGATCCTGGGTTCGCAGACCTATCACGCCAGCCATTCCGTCGTGACCATGGCGCTGGGCAAGGATATCGCCGGCAACCCGGTGGTGGCCGATCTGGCCAAGATGCCTCACCTGCTGGTGGCGGGCACGACCGGCTCGGGCAAGTCCGTCGGGATCAACGCGATGATCCTGTCGCTGCTGTACAAGGCCGACGCCTCGCACACCCGCCTGATCCTGATCGATCCCAAGATGCTCGAAATGAGCGTCTACGAAGGCATCCCGCATTTGCTGGCGCCGGTCGTCACCGACATGCGCCAGGCGTCCAACGCGCTGAACTGGTGCGTGGGCGAAATGGAAAAGCGCTATCGCCTCATGAGCAAGATGGGCGTGCGCAACCTGGCCGGCTACAACACCAAGATCCGCGACGCGATCAAGCGCGAAGAGCCGATCCCCAATCCGTTCTCGCTGACGCCGGACCAGCCCGAGCCCCTGTCCCCGCTGCCGACCATCGTCGTCGTCATCGACGAGCTGGCCGACCTGATGATGGTCGTCGGCAAGAAGATCGAAGAACTCATCGCCCGTCTGGCGCAGAAAGCGCGCGCAGCCGGCATCCACCTCATCCTGGCCACGCAGCGTCCCAGCGTGGACGTGATCACCGGTCTCATCAAGGCCAACATCCCGACGCGTATCGCGTTCCAGGTGTCGTCCAAGATCGACTCCCGCACCATTCTTGACCAGATGGGCGCGGAGACGCTGCTGGGTCAGGGTGACATGCTGTACATGCCGCCGGGCACGGGCCTGCCGGTGCGCGTGCACGGCGCGTTCTGCAGCGACGACGAAGTCCATCGCGTGGTCGAGAGCCTGAAGTCGCAGGGTGAACCCAATTACGTCGAGGGCCTCTTGGAAGGCGGTCTGGACGGCGACGGCGCCGAGGGCGCCAGCAGCGTCACGGGCATCGGCGGCGACGCGGAATCCGACCCGATGTACGACCAGGCCTGCGAAGTCGTGCTCAAGCACCGCCGCGCGTCGATCTCGCTGGTGCAGCGTCACCTGCGTATTGGTTACAACCGTGCGGCCCGGTTACTCGAGCAGATGGAGCAATCGGGTATGGTGTCGGCGATGCAATCCAATGGGAACCGCGAGATCCTGGTTCCTGCAGCCGCCGCCCGAGAGGAAGCATGATGAAGACGTTTCAAAGGCTGGCCGCCGTCGCGGTCCTGGGCCTGTCGCCGACTTTGGTGCTGGCCGCCAGCGCGCAGGAGCAATTGCGCGCTTTCGTGAGCACGGTCACCTCGGCCACCGGATCGTTCTCGCAGTACACCGTCAACGATCAGGGCCGGACGCAGCCCGCGCAGACCGGGGTGTTCTCGTTCCAGCGGCCCGGCAAATTCAAGTGGGCCGTGCAGAAGCCTTATGAGCAGTTGGTGATTTCCGACGGCCGTCAGGTGTTCCAGTACGACCCGGACCTGGCGCAGGTCACCGAGCGCAAGGTCGACGCCGCCATCGGCACGTCGCCTGCGGCCATCCTTTTCGGCTCCGGGTCGCTTGAGCAATCGTTCGACGTATCGGCGTTGCCCGCCAAGGACGGCGTGGACTGGCTGCGCGCCAAGCCGCGCACGGCCGACGCCGGGTTCTCGCGCGTGGACATCGGCATGAAGAACAACCTGCCGGTGCGTGTGGAGCTGCTGGATTCGTTCGGCCAGACCACTCGCGTCGACCTGTCTGGCATTCAGGCCAATCCGCAATTGCCCGCCAAGGAATTCCAGTTCACCGCGCCCAAGGGCGTGGATGTGGTGAAGATGTAGGCGCGGGCTGCTCGTCCGCTGAATGCAGAATGCTCGGTGGAAACCGGGCATTTTTGCTTTGGGTGCGGTGCCTGGCGGCGGCCGTGTAATGAACCCGGTGTCTGACACCCGTGTGAGACGGCCGTCAGCTTGGGCCGGCGTCGCAGGGGTGTCAGACACCTGCCGCCGACACCCGCCGCGCCACGCCGCCGGGCCGCCCCAAGGCGGGGCAGCCCCCTTGGGGGGCAGCTAGACCACGTTAGTGGTCGCGGCGTGGGGGCTGCCACGCCGCCGGGCCGCCCCAAGGCGGGGCAGCCCCCTTGGGGGGCAGCTAGACCACGTTAGTGGTCGCGGCGTGGGGGCTCCTATACGCCACGCAATCGACTTCCACTTTCGCATCCACGACCAGACTCGACTGCACGCAGGCACGCGCTGGCGGATTCGCGCCGAAATACTCCTTGAACACCTTGTTGAACGACGCGAAATCCCGCGCGTCGTCCAGCCAGACGCCGCAGCGCACGACGTGTTCGGGACCGTAGCCGGCTTCCTGCAGGATCGCCAGCACCTGCTGGATGGCCTTGTGGCTTTGCGCGACGATGCCGCCTTCGATCACTTCGCCGTTGTCCATCGGCACCTGGCCGGACACATACAGCCAGCCGTCCGCAGCGACGGCGCGGGCGAAGGGCATGTGCGAGCCGCCCTGGCCGGTGCCGCCGGCCACGCCGTAGCGGGTGATGCCGTTGTTGTCGGGAGTGGGGGTAGCGCTCATGGGATGGTTCTCCTTGAAGATGTCCGGATGCCGCCGCAGTCAGGCGGCCGAAAGATCGGGGTAAGACTTTCGCAGGTCGCCGCTGCGCGGCAGCCAACGGCCGGCGCGCTCGCCGGTGGCCTGGCCCTTGCGGTAGGACAGGACGCCATTGACCCACACCGCCTCGATGCCCGCGGCAGTCTGCACGGGCTCAGCGAAAGTGGCGCTGTCGATAACGGTGTCGGGGTTGAACAGCACCAAGTCAGCGTGATAACCCTCGCGCACGAAGCCGCGCTCGGCCAAACCGAAGCGGGCGGCAGACAGGCCGGTCATCTTGTGCACGGCCTGGGCCAGCGGAAACAGGCCCACGTCGCGGCTGTAATGACCCAGCACGCGCGGGAAGGCGCCCCACAACCGCGGATGCGGCATGGGATCGTTCGGCAGGCCGTCTGATCCGACCATCGTGAGGCGGTGCGACAGCACGCGTCGCACGTCGTCCTCGTGCATGTTGTGATACACCGCACCGGCCGGTTGCAGCCGCTTTGCCGCCTCCAGCAAGGTCACGCCCCAGTCGGCCGCGATGGCCGCGAGCTTGCGGCGCGCCTGTTCCGGATGCGGCTCGGACCACGTGATGTCGATGTCGAATTCGTCAGTGACCTGCTTCAGATCCAGCGTCGACGAACTGGCCGAATACGGATAGCAGTCGCAACCCACGTGCTGCATGCGCCCCGCGTTCTCCAGCGCGAACAGCACCTCTTTCGTGCGGCCCCAGTTGCCGGCCCCCGCGCATTTCAGGTGCGACACCACCACCGGCACGCGCGCATGCAGGGCGATGTCGAAGGCTTCCTGCATCGCCTCCAGGATGGCGGCGAACTCCGAGCGCAGATGCGTCGTGTACAGCGCGCCGAACTCGTCCAACGCTTCGGCCAGCAGCTTGACCTCGGCCGTGTCCGCCTCGAACGCGGACGCATAGGCCAGGCCCGTGCTCAGGCCGATCGCGCCGTGCGCCAACGCATCGCGCAACTGTTCGCGCATCGCCAGCACTTCTTCCCGCGTCGCCGCCCGGTCCAGCCGGTCCATGTGATTGCTGCGCAAGGCCGTATGCCCGACCAGCGCCGCCACGTTAACCGCCGGCCGCGCGGCCTCGATCGCGCGGGTGTAGTCGGCAAAGGTGGCGTAGCGGAAGTCTTCGCGCTTGCCCAGCAGGTTCATCGGGTCGGGCGGATCGCCGCGCAGCGTCACCGGCGAGGCGCTGATGCCGCAATTGCCCACGACCACCGTCGTCACGCCCTGCGACAGCTTGGGCAGCATGTCCGGGGTGCGGATGACGTTGGTGTCGTCGTGCGTGTGGACGTCGATGAAGCCGGGCGCCAGCACCAGGTCAGTGCCGTCGATGATCTGGCGTGCCGGCGCACCGGGCAGGTCGCCGATGGCGGCAATGCGGCCATCTGCCAGCGCCACGCTGGCGCGGATTTCCGGACCGCCGGAGCCGTCCAGAATCCGGACGTTGCCTATGAGGGTGTCGTACATCGTGGTTTCCAGATCAATCGCCCAGCGGCAGGCGGTTCGGCCCGCCGCGGTGTTCGTCCAGCGCCAGCTTGATGCGGCGCAGGCGTTCGCGGTTTTCTTCCTGGTTCAGCATGGCCAGTTCGGTCGACAGCAGGTCGATGGCCAGCATCATCGCGTAGCGCGAGGCGGAGGGCTTGTAGATGAAGTCGGTTTCGTCGGTGCGGATGGGCAGCACGACGTCGGCCAGTTTCGCCAGTTCGGACGAGGCGTCCGTGATGGCGACGATGCTGGCGCGGTACTGCTTGACGATGCGCGCCGCTCCGACGATTTCAGGCGTGAGGCCCGAGGCCGACAACACCAGCACGGCGTCGCGCTCGTCCAGCGTGGCCGCCACCATGCGCAGCAGCACGGCGTCGCTGTAGACGGCGATGGGATAGCCCAGCCGCACCAGGCGCGACTGCACTTCCTGCGCCAGCACCGCGGATGCGCCGCCCATGCCGAAGACATAGATCATGCGCGCGCCGTCGACGATGGATGCGGCCGCTTCGAACAGCTGCTCGGTGAAGGCCGGCAGATGCGCGCGCAGCGTGCTCTCGATGTCGGCGTAGATGCGGGCGTAAAACGTGCTTTCTTCGGCCGGCGCGCTGGGATCCAGAAAGCGGCTGCCCACCGTGCTGGCCTGCGCCAGCTTCATCTTCAGGTCGCGCGTGTCGTCGCAGCCCACCGTGCGCGCAAAGCGCGAGATGGTGGCGATGCTGACGCCGGCCTTGGCGGCAAGCTGGTCCACCGTGGCGCTGGCGCTCCAGATGATGTCGTCCAGAATGGCGTCGGCCACCTTGCGTTCGGTCACGCTCAATGCGTCCCGCCGACTGCGTATCTGGAAGACGATGTCGCGGATGATGTTCATGTGTGATTCCTGGATCAATTCGGGCGGGCTCAGGCCGCGAGCGCGGGATCGTCGAGTCGGATGCAGGACACGTAATGGTCCGCGCTGACGCCCACGGCCGGCGGCACGGCCGCGGCACAGGCGTCGATGGCGTGCGGGCAGCGCGTGCGGAACACGCAGCCGGAAGGCGGGTTCACCGGGCTCGGGATATCGCCCTTCAGGAGGATACGCGAACGCGGGGCGCGCGGATCCGGCACGGGCGCGGCGGATAGCAGCGCGCGCGTGTAGGGATGGCGGGGGCGGGCGTAGACCTCGCTGGTCGGCCCGCGCTCCATGACGCGGCCCAGGTACATCACCACGACGTCGTCGCACAGGTAATCCACCACGGCTAGGTCATGCGCCACGAACAGCATCGTCAGGCCCAGGTCGCGTTGCAGGTCCTGCAGCAGGTTCAGCACCTGCGCCTGCACCGACACGTCCAGCGCGGATACGGGTTCATCGGCCACGATGAAGTCGGGTTCAACCGCCAGCGCGCGGGCGATGCCGATGCGCTGGCGCTGGCCGCCGGAAAATTCGTGCGGATAGCGGCGGCTGTGGTCCGCATTCAGGCCCACGCGTTCCAGCAGTTCGCCGATCCGCTCGGCGCGGCGGTTCTGCGCCAGCTTGTGCGTGTCCAGCGCCTCTCCCAGGATCTCGGCCACCGTCATGCGCGGATTCAGGCTGGCGTACGGGTCCTGGAACACGATCTGCATGCGGCGGCGCCACGGCAGCATCTGCTTTTCGTTCAGCGTGGTGATGTCCTGTCCGTCGAACACGATGCGTCCGGCAGTGGGGGCAAACAGGCGCAGCAACGCGCGGCCGGTGGTGGTCTTGCCGGAGCCGGATTCGCCGACGAGGCCGACGATGGTGTTGCGCGGCACGTCGAAGCTCACGCCGTCCACGGCGCGCACGACGGGGGCGTTGCGCGCCTGCGAGGTCGGAAAATGGACCTTCAGGTCGTCGATGCGCACCAGCGGCTCGGCGGCGCGGGGAGTCGGAATGCTCGTCATATCGGGTTCACCTTGATGCAGCGGGCGCGGTGTTCGGCCTGCACCGTCACCAGGTCGGGAACGCCCGCGCGGCAGTCGTCCGCGGCCAGCGGGCAACGCGGCGCGAACGTGCAGCCTGCCGGCAGCGACAGCACGCTGGGCACGTTGCCCGGAATGGCGCGAAGACGTTCGCCCGACGCCAGCAGCGCGGCGGTCGGCAGACAGGACAGCAGGCCGCGGGTGTAGGGATGCGTGGGCTTTTCGAACAGGTCGTAGACGCCGGCGTCTTCCACCACGCGACCGGCGTACATGACGGCCACGCGATGCGCGATCTCGGCCACCACGCCCAGGTTGTGCGTGATGAAGAGGATGCTCATGTTCATCTCGGCCTGCAGGCGGCGCAGCAGGTCCAGGATCTGCGCTTGCACCGTCACGTCCAGCGCCGTGGTGGGCTCGTCGGCGATCAGCACCGCGGGATTGCACGCCAGGGCCAGCGCAATCATCACGCGCTGGCGCATGCCGCCCGACATCTGGTGCGGGTATTCGTTTACGCGGCGGTCGGCCGCCGGAATCTCGACGCGCTCCAGCATCTCGCGGGCGCGCTTCAATGCCGCGGCGCGCGAGCCGCCTTCGTGCTGCAGCACCGCCTCGGCGATCTGGTCGCCCACGGTGTACAGCGGGTTCAGGCTGGTCATGGGCTCCTGGAAGATCATCGCGATCTCGGCGCCGCGGATGCGTTGCAGCGTGGCGGGCGTGGCGTGCGCCAGGTCGTGCTGCACGCCCTGGCGGTCGCGGAACAGGATCTTGCCGGCCTCGATGCGGCCCGCCGGCTTGGGCAACAGGCCCATGATGGACAGGCTGGTCACGGACTTGCCGGAGCCGGATTCACCGACGATGGCCAGCGTCTCGCCGCGGGCAAGGTCGAAGGTGACGCCGTCCACCGACTTGGCGATGCCGTCGCGGCTGTGGAACCAGGTCTTCAGGCCTTGCACCGACAGCACGATGTCTCGGGTGCTTGCGGTCATGTTTACAGCTCCTTGCGCAGGCGCGGATCGAGGACGTCGCGCAGGCCGTCGCCCACCAGTTGCAGCGACAGCACGGACAGCACGATGGCGATGCCGGGAAAGATCATGATCCAGTCCGCCGACCCCATGTACTGCTGGCCGGCGTTGATCATGGTGCCCCAGGTCGGGATGTCGGGCGACACGCCCACGCCCAGGAACGACAGGCCCGCCTCGGCCAGGATGGCGTACGCGAAGATGAACGTGCCCTGCACCAGGATGGGAGACACCAGGTTGCGCAGCACGTGGACGGTGACGATGCGCCACGTGGGCACGCCCAGCGCGCGGGCCGCTTCCACGAAGGGCAGCTCGCGGATCACCAGCGTCGAGGCCCGCACGATGCGCGCCAGGCGCGGCGTGTACACGATGCCCAGCGCGATCACCACGTTGACCAGCGACGGCCCCAGCGCGGCCACCAGCGAGATCGCCAGCAGGATGTCCGGGAACGCCATCATCGCGTCGATCAGCCGCGACACGAACTTGTCGGCGGTGCGGAAGAACCCGGCGATCAGCCCCAGCGCAATGCCCAGCACGCTGGACAGGATGACAACGGAAAAGCCGACCATCAGCGACAGCCGTCCGCCGTGGATGACGCGGCTGAACACGTCGCGGCCGAAGTCGTCGGTGCCGAACCAGTGCGCGGCGCCCGGCGCCTTCAGGCGGTTCATGATGGATAGCTTGAACGGATCGTAGGGGCTGATCCACGGCGCCAGCAGCGCGGCGGCCGCCAGCACCACGATCACGATGAGGCTGATCAGCACCGTCTTGCGCGACACCAGCAGGCGCAGGACCTGCCAGCGGTCCGAGCCGGGATTCATGGAAGTTGCAGTCGTCATGTCGATGGCTCAGTAACGCACGCGGGGGTCGACCACCAGATACAGCAGGTCGATGAACAGATTGATCAGCACATAGATGGCCGCGATGATCAGCAGCGCGCCCTGGATGACGGGGTAATCCCGCCGCAGCACGGCCGACACCACCAGGCTGCCCACGCCGGGCAGGCCGAACACGGTCTCGGTCACCACCGCGCCGCTGATGAGCAGCGCCGTGGTCAGGCCCAGCACCGTCAGGATCGGGATCAGCGCGTTGCGCACCGCGTGCTTCAGGATGACCTTGCGTTCCGGCAGGCCCTTGGCGCGCGCCGTGCGCACGTAGTCGTCGCGCAGCACGTCCAGCATGCTGGCGCGGATGAAGCGGGTAATCAGCGCAGAATTCACCAGTCCCAGCACGACCGCAGGCAGGATCAGGTGCGACAGGCGCGTGGCCAGCGAGGCGTCCGGTCCGCCATAGCCGGCCACCGGCAGCCAGCCCAGCTTCACGGAGAACACCTGCATCAGCAGCAGCCCCAGCCAGAAGCTGGGCACGCTGGACGTGAACATCGAGAACGACAGCACCGATTGGTCCAGCGTGGTGCCGCGCTTGACCGCCGACAGAATGCCGACCGGCAGCGCGATGGCGCTGGCGATCAATAGCGACATCAGCGTCAGCAGAATCGTCGGTTCGGCGCGGTCGGCCAGCGCCGACAGCACCGGCTTGTTCATGAAGATTGACTGGCCCAGGTCGCCCTGGAGCAACTTGCCCAGCCACGACACGTACTGCATCGCCACGGGCTGGTCCAGCCCCAGCTGCGCGCGCAGGGCGGCGATGTCCTGCTGGCTGGCCTGGGGGCCGAGCATCACGGCGGCCGGGTCGCCAGGCGTGAGGCGGATGATGACGAACACGATGGTCGCGACGATGAACATCACGGCCACCAGCCCGACCAGCCGATTCAAGAGATAACGCAACACGGTGAAGTCCTGGAAATCATTCTCGTGGGCGCGAGCGGATCGCGCGGTCTGCGGTGGCGGGCGGCTGCGGCCGCCCGCCGGGGCAGGGGCTTACTTGGCCGCCTTCCAGGCGTTCCAGAAGTACGGCCACGGCACCGCCTGTGTGCCTTGCAGCGATGGCGAGCGCGCGGCTTGCGCGTTGAAGTCGCCCACCTTGATGAACGGCACTTCGTCGTACACGGCCTGCTGCACGTCGGCCCAGCGCTTGACGCGCTCTTCCTGCGACCCGGCCTGGTTGAAGGCGTCCAGCACCTGATTGCGGCGCGGCGTGTCCCACCAGCCTGGCGCGTCCTTGGACGGGAAGTCGATCAGCGCGGGCTCAGGCAGGAAGGGGCTGTGGGTAATGAAGATGTCCCACACGGCGGGGTCCTGACGGCGTTGCGTCAGCGTGGCCCAATCCACGACCTGCATGTCCACCGTGAAGCCGGCGGCCTTCAGGTATTCGGCAGCGACCAGCGCCATCTTGTAATGGAACTCGTACTGCTGGCTGGTCAGAATGCGGATCTTGCGGTCCTGCACGTTGGCGCTGTCGACAAGCTTCTTGGCCGCCGCGGCGTCGCCCTTGTTGTAGACCTTGCCGCCCAGCGACGTGGCCCACGGGAAGCCTTCCGGATACAGGTCGCCGTTGAGCTTGTAGAAGTTCTTGTCGCCGAACGCGGCGAACAGCATGTCTTCTTCGTTCAGGGCCAGCTGCACCGCCTGGCGCACGGCCTGGTTCGACATGATGCCCTGCTTGGTGTTGAGCACCAGGCGAGGCCAGCCGAAGGGCTTGAGCATGACCGGATCGGAGCGGCCATTCTTCAGCTTGGGCAGCGACTCCACGGGCAGCGAGTCCACGTAGTCGAACTGGCCTGCCACCGCGCTTTCCACGCGGGTATTGGCGTTGCTGACCGGCACGAAGCGGATCTCGTCCAGGTATTGCTTGCGCGCGCCGCCGTAGCCGTTGGGCTCGCCTTCGCGCTGCTTGTAGCCGTCAAAGCGCACCAGCTGCACGTACTGGTCGGGCACGCGGGCCTTGAGCTGATAGGGGCCGGTGCCGACGAATTCGGTCAGGGACGGCGCGATCTTGCCCTTGGGCATGACGACCGCGGCGCTGTTGTTCATGGCCAGCAGCGCGGTCAGCGGCGCGTACGGCTGCTTGAGGGTGATGCGGATCGTGTTGGCGTCCGGCGCCTCGATGCCGCTGATGATCTTGGCGGCCATCTTGCCGCGCGTGGCGGTCTCGGTCCAGCGCTTTAGCGACGCCAGCACGTCCGACGAATCCATCTTCGAACCGTCATGGAACGTGATGCCCTGACGCAGCGGGATCGTATAGACCAGCCCGTCGGCCGACACTTCCGGCATCTTGTCGGCCAGCAGCGGCGTCAGGTTCCACTTGGCGTCAAAGGTGTACAGCGTCTCGAAGAAGTGCTGGGTCAGGATGCCAACCAGGTCGGCCGTGCTGGTCATCGGGTCCAGCGTCGGCGGCTCGCCGATGGTGGCGACAGAGATCGTGCCTCCCTTGACCGGCGTGGCACAGAGGGCGGGGGTCGACAAAGCGGTCAAGCCAATTGCGCCGGCCGCGAGCAGGCTCTTCAGCCCACCGCCTCGCCGGGAGGTACGGAAGTTCATGATTCTCTCTCCAGAGGAACAGAAACAGGTTGTCGCGTGAAATCGGATGCGCGCCGGTGCCCGGATGCTGCGGTCCCCTTGGGGCCTGGCGCGGTGCCGCGGGCAGGGGGACTAGAAGAAGGTTTCGGCTACGCCGGTGACGCCGTAGTGCTCATTCACCAGCAGCACCTGGCGCCACTTGTCGAACGTCAGGCAGGGATGCGAAATGTCGAAGGCGATCATGTCGCCGACCTGGATGTCGTCGCCGTCGCCCACCTGCATGAAGGCGTGCTGGTCCATCATCGCGGACAGCTTCCAGTGCGACGGCGCGGCGCCGGGCTGCACTGAGCCGGGCCGGTACAGCAGGGCGGGAGTGGGCAGGCCCGCGTCGAAGGCGGCGTCGCGCTTGCCCATCGCGATGATGGCGCGGCCGGGTTCGGGCAGCGACTGCACGTAGGCCCAGACCTGCAAGGCGGGCTGCAAGCCGGGCTCCATCTTGCGCGCCACCGGGTTCTGCGCATTGATGCGCTCGGCGGCGGTGCGGTAGATGCCCACGTCGTGCGACAGGTAGCAACCCGGACGCAGCACCACTTCCAGGGCGCCGCCGATGTCCAGTTGCGAAAATTCCTCGGCGACCACATCGAACCAGGCCGAACCGGCGCCGGAGATGATGGCCGGACCGTTCTTGCGCAGCCGGCCCGCGGCGGCCAGGCCGCGCAGCGCATCGGTGGCGCGGCGCAGAAACGCGCGGATGGCGCCTTCTTCCTGCAGTACGCCTTCGTAGACTTCGATGCCGGCCAGCGCCAGGCCGGGCCAGCGGGCGATCTCGTCGGCCACGGCCTGCAACTGTGCGTCATCGCGCACGCCGGTGCGTCCGCCGGCCGGACCCAGTTCGATCAGCACGGGCAGCACCTTGCCCTCGTCGCCGAAGAACTTGCCCAGTTGCGCGGCGTTGGCGACCGAATCCACGATGCAGAAGAACGTAAAGGCGGGATCCTGCAGCAAGCGCGCAATGATGGCCATGTTTGCGCGGCCCACGAGCTGGTTGGCCATCAGCACCCGGCGCACGCCGTGCTGGTAGGCCGCCAGCACCTGCGGCGCGGTGGCCAGGGTGATGCCCCAGGCGCCGTTGTCGATCTGGCGCTTGAACAGCGCCGGGCTCATCGTCGTCTTGCCGTGCGGCGCCAGCTTGACGTGATAGGCCTCCATGAATTGCTGCATCCACTGCAGGTTGTGGCGCACGCGCGCTTCGTACAGCACGGCCACCGGCAGGCTCACGTCTTCGTTTAGCAGATTCCAGTTCAGCGCCGCCACGTCGGCGGTGGTACAGGACTCGGGAAACGCGCCCAGGCCTTTGCCGTTCACGTCCAGCGGCGCTGCGGGGGAGGAGGAGTTGGTCATGGCGGCGGTCCGGTATGGAAAATATTTACGTCAAAACTGGTTTTTTTCATTATCGTGAAAGAAATTTACAAGCGGGAGCTAGGAGTTTCCCGTAGCCCCGGCCGCGCCGACGGTGGGAAAATAGGTCCATGCTGCGCGCCCCACAGGGCGCGCCCGTGCTTCGACAAAGGAAAAGCCATGCTGAAAGTCGCCCTGGGCCAGTTCGCCGTCAGCCGCGTCTGGGAAGAAAACGCGCAGGTCTGCATCGACCTGATGGAACGCGCCCGCGCTGGCGGGGCGGGGCTGCTGGTTCTGCCCGAAGGCATCCTGGCCCGCGACATCACCGACCCGCAGATCGTGCTCAAGGCCGCGCAGCCGCTGGATGGCCCGTTCATCACGCGTCTGCTCGACGCCAGCCGCGGTTCGGACCTGGCCACGATGATGTGCGTCCACGTGCCGACGGGCGAGGGCCGCGTCTGGAACACGCTGGTCACCATCCGCGACGGCCAGATCCTGTCGCAGTACCGCAAGCTGCACCTGTACGACGCCTTCACCATGAAGGAGTCCACGAATGTCACCCCCGGCACCGACATCCCGCCGCTGCTGGACATCGCCGGGCTGCGCGTGGGCCTCATGACCTGCTACGACGTGCGCTTTCCCGAACTGGCTCGCCGGCTGGCGCTGGACGGCGCCGACCTGCTCGTGCTCCCGGCCGCCTGGGTGCGCGGTCCGCTCAAGGAAATGCACTGGGAGGTCCTGGTGACCGCGCGGGCGTTGGAAAACACCTGCTACGTCGCCGCTACTGGCGAATGCGGCGAACGCAATATCGGGTGCAGCATGGTCGTGGATCCGCTGGGGGTGGTCACGGCGCGGGCCGGCGAAGCGCCTGCGCTGGTCTTTGCGGACATTGACCCCGAACGGCTGGCCCATGCCCGCAAGGTCTTGCCCGTGCTGGCCAACCGACGGTTCGGTCCGCCCGAACTGGCGTAGGCCTGGCGTGCTGCCGCCGAGCGGGGCGGCTGGCAGGCAAGGGGGCCGAGCCGGACATGGTGTAATGCAGGCTTGAAATCCTTGCTGTATTCCTTCATCTGCTGCCAATGAGCAACGATCTCTTCGCGGCCGATCCTGCGCATCGGCCTTACGTTCCCCTGGCCGAACGCCTGCGTCCCCGCACCCTGGCCGACGTGGTCGGCCAGTCGCATCTGCTGGGACCCGACAAGCCGCTGCGCGTCGCCTTCGAATCCGGCCGTCCGCACTCCATGATCTTCTGGGGGCCACCGGGCGTGGGCAAGACCACGCTGGCGCGTCTGATGGCCGACGGCTTTGACGCGCAGTTCATCGCCATCTCGGCCGTGCTTGGCGGCGTGAAGGACATCCGCGACGCTGTGACGGTGGCGCAGATCGCGCAAGGCCAGGGCCGCCGCACGATCCTTTTCGTTGACGAGGTTCACCGCTTCAACAAGGCGCAGCAGGATGCTTTCCTGCCGTATGTCGAAAGCGGATTGTTCACGTTCATTGGCGCGACCACTGAAAACCCTTCGTTCGAAGTCAATTCGGCATTGCTGTCGCGGGCACGCGTCTACGTGCTGCAGTCGCTGACGGCCGAAGAGCTGCAGCAGCTGGTTGACCGCGCCGTGCAGGCGCTCAACGAAGGACAAGACGACGGCGCGGCGATCCGCATCGAACCCGACGCGCGCGAGCAACTGGCCGCCTGGGCCGATGGCGATGCGCGCCGGCTGATCAGCGCGGTGGAAGTCGTGGCCGAATCGGCGCAGTCCGCCGGACGCGACACGGTGGATGCGGCCTGGCTCGAAATTTCCCTGTCGCAGAATCTGCGCCGCTTCGACAAGGGTGGCGACGCCTTCTACGATCAGATCAGCGCGTTGCACAAGTCGGTCCGCGGCTCCAATCCGGACGCGGCGCTGTACTGGTTCTGCCGCATGATCGACGGCGGCGCCGATCCCAAGTACCTGTCGCGGCGCCTGGTGCGCATGGCGGTCGAAGACATCGGCCTGGCCGACCCCCGCGCCACGGACCTGGCGGTAAACGGCGCCGACATCTACGAGCGCCTCGGTTCCCCCGAAGGCGAGCTCGCGCTGGCGCAGGCCGTGGTCTACATGGCGTGTGCCGCCAAGTCCAACGCCGTCTACAACGCGTACAACCAGGCCCGCAAGTTCGCGGCGGAACACGGCAGCGCGCCGGTGCCCATCCACCTGCGCAACGCGCCGACCAAACTGATGAAACAGCTGGGCCACGGCAAGGCCTATCGCTACGCGCACGACGAGCCCCACGGCTACGCCGCGGGCGAGCAATATTTTCCTGACGGACTCAAGCCTTCCTTCTATCGGCCGACCGATCGCGGCCTGGAGGCTAAAATCCAGCAGAAGCTGGCATTCCTGCGCGAGCTGGACGCGCAGGAACGCGCCAAGAACCGGTGACGGGCAAAGTCCCGCCACCTTTTTTGCAACCTCACCGACCTCACCATGCTAGACCCGATACTGCTGCGTAAAGACCTGCAAACCGTCGTAGACCGCCTCAAGACCCGCGGCGTCGCCTTCGACACGGAACGGTTCAACGACCTGGAGTCTCGCCGCAAGGCCGTCCAGACCGAGACCGAGTCCCTGCAAGCCCGCCGCAATGCGCTGGCCAAGCAGATCGGCCAACTGAAGGCCAAGGGCGAGGACGCCAGCGCCGTCATGGCGGAATCGCAAGCCGTGCCCGAGCGCCTGAAGCAGCTCGAGGAAGAGCTGGCCGCCCTGCAGCAGCCGCTCAACGACCTGCTGATGTCGGTGCCGAACCTGCCGCACGCCAGCGTGCCGCTGGGCGAATCCGCCGACGACAACGTCGAGGTGCGCCGCTGGCTGCCTGGCGAAGCGGGCGCTGACGGCAACCCGCCTGCGCTGGCCTTCGAAGCGCGCGATCACGTGTCGCTGGGCGAACCGCTGGGCCTGGACTTCGACATGGCCGCCAAGCTGTCGGGCGCGCGCTTTTCGTTCATGCGCGGCCCCATCGCCCGCCTGCACCGCGCGCTGGCGCAGTTCATGCTGGACCTGCAAACCGGCACCCACGGCTATACCGAGTGCTACACCCCCTACATCGTCAATGCCTCGACGCTGTACGGCACGGGTCAGTTGCCCAAGTTCAAGGACGACATGTTCGCGGTCTCCAAGGGCGGCGGCGACGACGATCCCAAGGTCGACGACCAGGGCAAGCCGTATGTGCGTGAAGACCAATACCTGATCTCCACGTCGGAAATCACGCTGACCAGCGTGGCCAGCGGCGCGATCCAGGCAGCCGCCGATCTGCCGCTCAAGCTTACTGCCCACACGCCGTGCTTCCGCTCCGAAGCCGGCAGCGGCGGCCGCGACACCCGCGGCATGATCCGTCAGCACCAGTTCGACAAGGTTGAAATGGTGCAGATCACGCAGCCGGACCAGTCGTACGACGCGCTGGAAGAAATGGTCGGCCACGCCGAGCGCGTGCTGCAGTTGCTGAACCTGCCTTACCGCGTCGTGCTGCTGTGCACGGGCGACATGGGCTTTGGTTCGGCCAAGACCTATGACCTGGAAGTCTGGCTGCCGGCGCAAAACACGTGGCGCGAGATCTCTTCGGTGTCCAACTGCGAAACCTTCCAGGCCCGCCGCATGCAGGCGCGTTTCCGCAATGCCCAAGGCAAGCCGGAATACGTGCACACGCTGAACGGTTCGGGATTGGCGGTGGGGCGTGCGTTGGTCGCCGTGCTGGAAAATCACCAGCAGGCCGACGGCAGTGTGCTGATTCCGGAAGCGCTGCAGCCGTACATGGGTGGTATTTCGGTACTCAAGCCCTGATATTGCCGCACGTCCATCGGCCATATGGCTGATAAAAAGACGGAGCCTTCGGGCTCCGTTTTTTTTTATCATTGCCGACATATTCCTGTCGTTTTGGAACGCTATCGTGCTCGCGTGAGTGCTTGATTTTTGATGTGAGCAATTGTGTATTTGGCATAAAAGGGCCGGATAGTTACGGCACAATACACCGGCGTTCTACACGCTTCATTCACTTATATAACAAGGAGTTGTCCATGACTTCAAGAATGATTGGAGATTTTCGTGTGAGATGCTCTGTGGCAAAGGAAGACGAGCAGGGCTATCGGGTGCAAATATGGACCCGCCGAATTGGCGGTACCGCACCCGAAAAATGCTGGACCGTGCCGGGACAGCCGCCCTTCGCTGAATTGCACGAAGCAGAACAGGAAAGCCGTCATCTGTTTCAGGGCATCAATGGTGTGCGTTTCAACGGTGAACCGGAGTTTGCTCATGCGTCCGCATAATGGTTGGTGGCGGGCGTCCAGTGCGCCGCGCCGCTGGATTGATCTCGTTCAGGAATCGCCGCGTTGGGCCGATGAAAAGGCCAAACCGGTATTGCAACAACCGGCCTCGCTGGCCGCAAAACCCGTCCAGGCCCCCGCTGCCTGACAGGTCATCGCGCGGGGCACCGGACATTGCCCCGACGAAAAAAGGCCACTCGCAAGAGTGGCCTTTGCTTTTGCCGCCGGGCATATTCAGTGACGGTCGCGCCCATGTCCATGGCCGTGGCCGCGGTAATGGCCGTGGCGGGGTCCCGGGCCTCGCCATTCGCGGCGGTCGTAATAGCGGCCGCCACCGTAATACACCGGCCCCGGGTAAACGACGGGCGGCGCGACATAAACCGGTGCAGGACGGTAATACACCGGTGGGGGCGGTGCGACGTACACCGGCGCCGGGGCCACGTAGACGGGTGCGGGGTAGACGACGCCTGGAACGCCGATCGAGATACCAACGTCCACGCGGGCCAGGGCGACGCTGGAAATCAGCAGACCCGCGGCACCGACACCTGCAATAAGCCATTTTTTCATCTTGCACCTGCCTGCTGCGAGACGCAGCAAAGTTGAGTATTCGTTGGTGCTATTTTCGGCGGTTTGCGCAAGCTATTCGTAAGCATCCCGGCCGCAATGGCGACAATCCGCAACCGCCCCCGTTTTCAAGTGGGTGCGCCTGCTGCACTGCGGCAGCGGGCGCCCGCTCTGGCGAGTTCGCGATTGAAGTCGATTGAAATAGGATGGAATTAACTGAAGCGGAGGGCTGGTGTTACAGCTGGACACTAACTGCAGGCGTGCAGCCGTACCGGTGTTGTTGCGGCACACCAGCCGGCTAGTAGTCCGACTTGTTGTAAGGCGTCGTCTGGCGGTATTCGACCACCCATACCCAGGGATTGGCCGCCCACGCATGTGCGCCATAACGTTCGCACCACATCAGCGCGAACGCAGTCTGCAGAGGCACGCCCGGCAATAGCGCGGAACTCTGATAAAGCGACTGCGTGCCTTCGGCACGCGCGTCGGCCTCGGTCAGGTTCTGTAGCCGCTGAATGCGTACGCCCACGACGACGGCGCTGGCAAAAGGCGAGCCCGCTTCATCGGCCAGGATGATGGTTTCGCCTGATTTGCCATAGGGGCACCTGACCCAGCTCGAAGTCTTGCGCAATTCGGAAGGCTTATCCGGTGACGGTCCCATGGCCACCCATCTTCCGGAATCCGCGGCGTCCGCATACCAGACCGTGGTGAACTTGGACGGCTGCGGCTTGAGGATGCGCCGGCTTTGCACCTTGGCGCCATCCAGAATGGCTTGCTTGAGCGGTTCGCTGAATTGAAGTAACTGCCGTTTCATGTGCTAGCTGTATCCCTCGCGATGAACGCTTGCGCGCTTATTGCTGTTATGGCCGGGGCCGGCACGTGCCACCTGCTTGAGACTTGCTCAAGCTCCGCATGCGGAGTATGACGTGTCACGACTTACCTGTCAGGTAGGGCGCTTCATATGTGTTGTCTTTTTGAAAACGCCTGGGCGTTATTTGTATACTCGACCAATGACTACCGACCTCCACAATCTCAAGCCCGGTTACTACTGGTACACCATGGCCAACGACCCGCTGGCCGTCATCCATATTCATGAAGACGGCGGCGCCACGCTCATGGGCACGGACTATCGCATCGGCGCCGAAGGCGTCGCCGACATGGTCCGGCAAGGCGAACGCTTCTTCTGGATCGAGCCGCCTCAAGTCTGAGATGGCGGATCTGCTCCTCAAGAACGTCCGCACGGCACAAGGCGAGGGCGTTGACGTCCTGGTGCGCGGCGGCCGCATCCTGCGGATCGGACCGGGTCTCGATGCCGATCCCGGCGTAAACGTCGAAGACGGCGGTGGCGCCTTGCTGCTGCCCGCCCTCATCGAGGGCCACACCCATCTGGACAAGACGACGTGGGGTTCCGCCTGGTACGTGAACAAGGTCGGACCGTCCCTCACCGATCGCATCGACAACGAACGCAACTGGCGCGCCGCCACGGCACATGACGCCGCCAGCCACTCGCACGCATTGGCGCTCGCATTTCTGCGGGCGGGCACGACGCGGATCCGCACCCACGTTGACGTCGACACCGACGCCGGGTTGAAGCATCTGGAAGGCGTGCATGCCACGCGGCAGGCGCTGGCCGGCCGCGTCGAAATCCAGACAGTGGCCTTTCCGCAATCCGGTCTCTTGGCCCGTGCCGGCACGGCCGAGCTGCTGGACCAGGCACTTGCCGGCGGGGCGGACGTGCTGGGCGGACTGGACCCATCCGCCATCGACCGCGACCCCGTGAAATCCCTGGACGTGCTGTTCGGCCTGGCCGACAAGCATGGCAAACCGGTCGACATTCATCTGCACGAACCCGGCGAACTCGGCGCCTTCACGCTGGAGCTGATCCTCGACCGGGTGCAGGCGCTGGACATGAAAGGCAAGGTCGTGATCAGCCACGCGTTCTGTCTGGGCGCCCTCGACGCCGCTCGTTTGAACGGGCTGCTTCGGCGGCTGGCGTTGCTGGACGTGGCCCTGCTGACCACCGCGCCGGCATCGCGGCCGGTGCCCGCAGTGCGCGCCTGCCGCGAGGCGGCCGTGACGCTTTTTGGCGGCAACGACGGCATCCGGGACACCTGGACGCCGTACGGCAGCCCGGACATGTTGGAACGCGCCGCGCTGATCGGGCTGCGCAACGATCTGCGCCGCGACGACGAGATCGAGTGGGCGTTTGAATGCGTGACCCGCGCGGCAGCCCGCGCCTGCGGGTTTGCGGATTACGGCCTGGCCCCCGGCGCGCGTGCCGACCTGGTGTTGGCCGACGCCAGTTGCATTGCCCAAGCCGTGGTGCAGCGCACGCCCCGGCGCCTGGTGGTGTCCAGCGGCGTGGTCGTGGCGCGCAACGGCGAAGACGCCATCGCCTAGCGGGCGCGCTGCGCGGCCGCGGCGCCCAGGCCGAGTTGCGACTCGGCCAATTCCACAAACGCCCGCATCAATTCCGAACGCACGCCGGAGCGCAACCAGATCGCCCCCACCGTCCTGACCGGACAAGGTTCGGGCAGCGGCCAGCGTTTGACGTGCGCGGACGGTGTGCCCGTACTGGCCCAATCGGGCAGCAACGCGACCCCCAACCCCTCGGCGACCAGTTTGGCAATGGATTCGATGCCGTCCAGTTCAAAGCGGACGCGCGGACGCAGGCTGCGCGCGCGCAGGTAGTCGTCCGCCATCTTGCCGCCCACCACGCTGCGGTCGTAGCAGATATACGGCTCCCGAACGATGACGGCCAAGGGGTCGTCGACCTGCATGTCGGCGGGGGTGACCAGCACCAGGGGCTCGTGCCGCAAGTCGCGCCACGCGCAGGTCTTGGGAATGGGAAACAGCGGGTGCACCAGCAGCGCGCCGTCCAGTTCGCCCGACAGCACCTTGCTGTACAGCAGCGTGGTCGGCGCGGGTTCTATGTAGATCTCGATGCCCGGATGCCGGGTCACCCACGTGCGCAGCACCGACGGCATGATGCCGGTCAAGGCAGTGGGGGTGGCGCCCAGCCGCAAGGGGCCGGCCGGCAGGTCCGTGTCCGACGCGGCCGAGCGCAGGTCACGCACGTCGCGCAGGATGGCGCGCGCGCGTTCCAGGATGCGCACGCCGGCGGGCGTGGGTTTGACCGTGCGGCCCGAGCGCGCAATCAGTGCGCTGCCGACATCCGCCTCCAGCGCGCGCAACCGCTGCTGCACCGTGGCCGGTGTCAGCCCCTGATGCCGGGCGGCCTGGGCGATGGAGCCGAGTTCCACCACATGCACATAGGTCTGTAGAAAGCGCGAATCCAAAGCCGCGTACCCTTGTCAGAAAATGGTTTTTCCATATTCTAAAGATGCGTGAAGATAATTGTTGTTTTCTTTGGTCCGGAGAAGAATACGTCCAGGCGATCAGGCAGCGCGCGGCGCGCCGATCGGTCCAGTCGATTTCACTGCTTTCAAGGAGCCACCCGTGCCCATCATTGAATCCATAGACGTATGCGCCGCGGCGGTGCCTCTGGATAAGGTCACCTCGTTTTCCAACCGCACCGTGTCCACCCGCCACTACGGCCTGGTCAAGGTGCGCTCCACCGATGGCGTGGAGGGTATCGGGTTCTGCTATGTCGGCAGCGCCGGCGGCGCAATCTTCGAGGCCGCCGTCCAGAGCCTCTTGGGCCCCGTGCTGCTCGGCAAGGATTCGCACGCGGTCGAAGGGTTGTGGCAATCCATGTATCAGGAAGCGCTGCTGCAAGGCCGGCAAGGCACGGTGATGCGCGCGTTGAGCGCGCTGGACATCGCACTGTGGGACCTGAACGCTAAGACGGCGGGCCTGCCCCTGCACAAGTTCCTGGGCGCGGTCGAGCTGGAATCCGTGCCGGCCTACGCCAGCGGCGGTTACTACCTCGATGGCAAGACCCCGCAGCATCTGGGCGAGGAAATGGCCAGCTACGTGGCCAAGGGGTTTGGCGCCGTCAAGATGAAGACCGGCCGCCTGTCGCCGCGCGAGGAAGAAGCGCGCCTGAAGGCCGCGCGCGAAGCCGTGGGTCCGGACGTCGAGCTGATGATGGACTGCAACAACGCCTGGCAGGACGTGACGCAGGCCATGCAATACATCCGCCGCTTCGAACAATACGAGCCGTACTTCATCGAAGAACCGTTCAGTCCGGATGACATCGACAGCCACGCCAAGTTGGCGCGCCTGACGCATCTACCGATAGCCACCGCCGAGATCGGCTACGGCCGCTGGTATCACAAGGAACTGCTGGACAAGGGCGCAGCGGGCATCCTGCAGACGGATGCGGCGGTCTGCGGCGGCATCACCGAATGGAAGCGTATCGCCGCCACCGCAGCCAGCTACGGCGTGGTCGTGTGCCCGCACTGGTTCCACGACGTGCATGCGCCGCTGGTCGCGGCCACGCCCAATGCGCGCTATGTCGAATTCTTCTGGGACGATCAGGTCCTGAATTTCCGCAAGCTGGTCGACCGCCAACTGACCCACAAGCAGGGCCGCGTGATTCTGCATCAGGAGCCGGGTCTGGGGTTCGGCTTTGACGAGCGCATGGTCGAACGCTTCGGCAAGTGGACGCGCGTCGCCCGTTAGGCCCGTCTTCCACTAGGCCCGTCTTCCATCAGGCTCGTCGACCGGCGCCGCGCAAAGGTTGCATGCCGTGCACATGCGGCAGCGGCGCCGGTTCATGCAGGCGTAGTACCCGAAGGTCCGCATCCAGGCCGCGTCAGACGGCCGGATGCAACAGCGGCAGGCAGTTCCACATAACCAGTTGCCGGCCGTCGGACCGGCGCGCGAGGAGACAACGATGCAACGTAGGCAATTCATGACCAGCGCCGCGGCGCTGGGGGCGGCCCTTGTGCTGCCGTCGGCGGCGCGGGCGCAGGACATGCCCTCCGGGCCGGTGAAGATCGTGGTGGGGTTTCCCGCGGGCGGCGGCACGGACGTGCTGGCCCGGCTGCTGGGGCAGAAGCTCGGCGTGCTGTGGAACATGCCCGTCATCGTCGAAAACCGCGCGGGTGCGGCCGGCATCATTGCGGCCGAACAGGTCGCGCGCCAGCCCGGCGACGGCAACACGCTGCTGATGGCGCACGTGAACAGCCATGGCATCGCGCCCGGCCTGCAGCCCAAGCTGGCGTATTCGGTGGACAAGGACTTCACGCCCATCGCGCTGGTCGGCAAGACGCCCACCATTTTGATCGGCGGCGCCAGCCAGCCGGCCAAGACGTTGCCCGAACTCGTCCAGCTATGCCGCGCGCAGCCCGGCAAGATCGTGTTCGGATCTGCGGGCAGCGGATCCGCGCAGCATCTGGCACTGGAAATCTTCAAGGCGCGCGCTGGCATCGACGTGCTGCACGTGCCGTACAAGGGATCGGCGCCGCTGATGAACGACCTGCTGGGCGGCCACGTGCAATATTGCTTCGAGGGAATGACCACCGCCACGCCGCTGATCCAGTCCGGCAAGGTCATCGCGCTGGCCCAGACGCTGCAGAAGCGTTCCAAGAGCCAGCCCAATGTGCCGACGGTGGCCGAGCAGGGCTATCCGGGATTCGAGGCCAGCATCTGGTTCGGTATGGTCGGCCCGGGCGGTATGCCTGCCGCCATGGTCCAGCGCATGAACCGCGACATTGACCAGGTGCTGGCGATGCCGGACGTGCAGGAGAAACTGGCGCAGGTGGGCGCGGAAGACGGCGGCGGGGGCGTGCAGCGCTTTGCCGAATTCATGAAGAGCGAACAGCAGAAGTACGCGAAGACAATCCAGGACGCGAAGATCGTGGCGGAGGGGTAGCGCTTACCGCGCCTCAGGATCCACCCAGCCCGCCGTCGCCGAGATCGAGCGGGCTTTTTCGCTGAGCAGGCGCGCGGTTTCGGATTCCAGGTCGTCGTCCACCGCGCCGACCGGTCCCATCAGTGTGATGGCGGCCTTCATTTCGCCCAGCATGTCGAAGATGGGCGCGGACAACGACGTGAAATGCGGCAGCAGCGCGTGGCGGCAGCGGCTGATGTGGTGCTTCTGCACTTCGTCGCGAATGGCCTGCACGTCCGCCATCGTGTAGGCATTGCCGGCGGTGCCGCCGTGGCTTTCGGGCACGGATGAGGCCAGCTCCTGTTCCAGCAGCTCGCGGGTCAGCGCATCGGGCAGGTGCGCCAGGAAATTTCGGCCCAGCGCGGACGACAGCAGCGGCATCACCGTGCCCACGCGCAATTCGAGCAGCGGCCGGCTGCGGCTGCCTTCGACGCGGTAGACAATCGTGGGGCCCTTGTTGCCCCACACGCCCAGGAACACCGTGTGACCCGTGGCCGCGGCCACCTCGGCCATGATCGGGCGCGCCGTCGTGAACACGTCGAATTGCTCCAGCGCGGCCAGCCCCAGCCGCAACGCATACGGACCCAGGCCGTAGTGGCCGGTGTCGGCGTGCTGCTGCACCACGCCCACTTTCTGGAAGCTCACCAGGTAATAGTGGACGTTGGGCACCGTCAGCGCACAGGCGTCAGCGATTTCCTTGAGCGGCATCGGGCGGCCGGTCTTGCGGATGACGTCCAGGATCCGGAACCCCACCTCGATCGACTGGATGCCCCTGCGCGCCGTGGCCGGCGCCTGTTCCGAATTCTTTTCAATCTTGCCGGCGGGCCTTGCCATTGCTGCCTCCACAGTGTGCGTGGCGGCAGTGTAGCAGCGGCCTTTTCCCCGCTTTTCCAGTCCGCGCCGGGTTTCCCCTAGCTTTTTCCCGTCCGGGCTTAGCTTTGATAATAGTTAATGCGTACAGCACTATCAATCTAAAACGACAGGGGAAAGCAAGCATGGAAGCAAATGTCGCAATGCCCAGGCTCGACGCCGGGCCGACGCTGAGCCGCAAGGAAGAACGTCAGGTCGTGGTCGCCTCGACGCTGGGCACGCTGTTCGAGTGGTATGACTTTTTCATCTACGGAACGCTGGCTGTCTTCATGAGCCAGGTCCTCTTTCCACAGGACAACCCCACCGTCGCGCTCTTGGCCGCACTGGGCGCACTGGCCGTGGGCTTCATCATCCGGCCGCTGGGCGCGGTGATGTTCGGCTATCTGGGCGACAAGCTGGGCCGCAAATACACCTTCCTGATCACCGTCGTCATGATGGGCGGCGCCACCGTGCTGATCGGCTGCCTGCCGACCTATGAAACGGCGGGCCACCTGTCCTGGATCCTGCTGCTGACGCTGCGGGTCGTGCAGGGCCTGGCGGTGGGCGGCGAATACGGCGGCGCGGTGATCTACGTTGCCGAACACTGCGAACCGCGGCGCCGGGGGCTCCTGACCGGATGGATCCAGATCACCTCGTCGGCCGGCCTGATCCTGTCGCTGGTCGTCATCCTGCTCGTCCAGGCCTCGATGAGCGCCGAGGACTTCCGCCAGTGGGGCTGGCGTCTGCCGTTCATCCTGTCGATCGTGATGCTGGCCATTTCGATCTACGTGCGCGCCAAGCTGCACGAATCGCCCGTCTTCACGCGCATGAAGCAGCAGAACCGCCTGTCGAAGAACCCGGTCAAGGAAACGTTCGGCCAATGGCCCAGCCTGCGCCTCGTGCTGCTGGCGCTGATCGGCGTCACCGCCGGCCAGGGCGCCACCTATTTCACCGGGCAGTTCTACGTGATGATCTTCCTGCAGCAGGCCGTGCAGCTTGATCAGACCACTGTCTACCGGCTGATCCTGATCGGCTTCATCATCGGCGCGCCGACCTTTGTGCTGTTCGGCTGGCTGTCGGATAAGGTGGGCCGCAAGTGGATCATGATGGCCGGCCTGTTCATCGGCGCCGTGGGTTACCACGCGATGTTCAACGTGCTGCTCAATGCCGGCAATCCGGCGCTGGCGCAGGCCATGCAGACCACGCCGGTCCGCGTGCATGCCGACACCAGCGGCGGCGCGTGCGACTTCGGCTTGCAGGCCGCCATGATCGGCAGCCATGCCGACCACAAGAAGGTGTGCGTGCAGGCCAAGAAATTCCTGGTCGGCAAGGGCATCAACTTTGAATATGCCGCGCCGATCCCGGGGCAGGAAATTGCGATGAGCGTGGGCGGCGCCACCGTCAACGGCTTTGACCGCGCGGCCTACGCCAAGGCGCTGACGGCGGCCGGCTATCCGGAGAAGGCGGATCCCGCGCGCATCGACCGCGCCACGATCATCCTGATCCTGGTGCTGATGACGGCCGTCGTCGCGATGGTCTATGGCCCGGTCGCGTCCTATCTGGTTGAATTGTTCCCGGCGCGCATCCGCTACACGGCGCTGTCGTTCCCGTATCACATCGGCGCGGGCATTTTTGGCGGTATCGTGCCCTTTACCGCCACGTACCTGGCGCAGGCCAGCGGCAATATCTTCGGCGGCCTGATGTACCCGGTGGCGGTGATGGTGGTCGTGGGCGTCATCGGCAGCCTGCTGCTGCCCAACACGCGTGCGAAGGCCATCGACGAAGATCCGGCCCACTGACAACAACGAGACAAAAAGGAAGCGAGCATAGATATGTCCATGCAAAAGACCTTCAAGGCCGCCGTCATCCAGGCGGCGTCCATTCCCACCGACAGCATGGCTTGCGCCGAAAAGGCCGCCGCGCTGATCCGGCAGGCGGCCGAGCAGGGCGCCCGGGTACAGGTGTTTCCCGAGGCCTTCCTGGGGGGATACCCGAAGGGCAATTCCTTCGGCGCTCCCATCGGGATGCGCAAGCCCGAAGGCCGCGACGCCTTTGCCGCCTATCATCGGCAGGCCATCCGCCTGGACGGCGAGGAGGTCGCGCTGGTGGCGCAGGCCGCGGCCGACACCGACAGCTTCGTGGTGATGGGTTGCATCGAGGCCGATGGCGGCACGCTGTACTGCACCGTGCTGTATTTCAACGGCCAGGCCGGCCTGGCGGGCAAGCATCGCAAGCTGATGCCGACCGCTGGGGAACGCCTGATCTGGGGTTTCGGCGACGGGTCCACCATGCCCGTCATCGACACCCCCTACGGCAAGATCGGCGCGGTGATCTGCTGGGAAAACTACATGCCCATGCTGCGCATGTACATGTACAGCCAGGGCGTCGCGCTGTATTGCGCACCCACGGCGGACGATCGCGACACCTGGGTGCCCAGCATGCGCCACATTGCGCTGGAAGGGCGCTGCTACGTGCTGACCGCGTGCCAGCACCTGCGCCGCAGCGCCTACCCCGAGGACTTCGAATGCGCGTTGGGCGACGCGCCGGACACGGTCCTGATGCGCGGCGGCAGCGCCATCATCGGTCCGCTGGGCGAGGTGCTGGCCGGTCCGGATTTCTCGGAAGAGACCATCCTGTACGCCGACATCGAACCCAACCAGATCCTGCGCGGCAAGTACGACTTCGACGTGTCCGGGCACTACGCCCGCCCCGACGTCTTCCAGCTTCAGGTGGACACCCGCGAAAAGCGCGCGGTCTCGGCCACGGGCGCCGCCGCCGGGCAGCAGGAGGCATGATCGATGCATTTTGATTTCAACGCCTTGCCGGCGCAGACGGTCTACAACATCCTCACCTCGACCGTCACGCCGCGTCCGATCGCGTGGGTCACCACCGTGTCGGGCAAAGGCGTCGTCAACGCGGCGCCCTTCAGTTTCTTCAACGTGATGGGGCATCAGCCGCCGACGGTCGCGATCGGCCTGATGCGCCATGCTGGCGGGGAATTCAAGGACACCGGCGCCAACATCATCGAGAACGGTGAGTTCGTAGTGAATCTGGTGCCGGAATCCCTGGTCCGCGAGATGAACCAGACCTGCGCCGACTACCCTGCGGACGTGGACGAAATGGCCGCGGCCGGTTTGACCGCGCTGCCCGCCACCCATGTGCGACCGCCCCGCATCCAGGGCAGTCCGGTGTCGCTGGAGTGTGTCAGCCAGGCAACGGTCGTGACCGGTCCGCGACAGATTGTGGTTATCGGGCGCGTGCTGGGCGCGCATGTCGAAGACGCCTATGTGCGGGACGCCGAACGCGGGCATGTGGATACGCCGGCGCTGGGCCTTATTGCCCGCATGCACGGCGGCGGCTGGTACGCGCGCAGTACGGACACCTTCCAGCTTGCGCGGCCGACGTCGCCGACCTGAGTTTCCGCGGCCTTCGGGCCGTTTTTCTTGCCTGGGTTTTCCCGTTGATTTGGTCAGCAATAGCGGCTTTTTTACAACGCTGCCGACACCTTTCAGGCAATGCGAAGAGGTTGCGTCAATAACGCCTTCATTTCCCCCGATGCCGCCCAAATCCGGACTGCTAGCATCCGTTCGACCGTCGCGAGAACCCTCGAAAATCCGAACTCTCCGCCGGCAATTTCAGACACAACGGACACCATTATTGGGGGCGGATAACCAGGGGCTTGCGAGCATCTGGCTTGAATTGGCGGCGGCGCAATTCCGCCGCCAAGGCATCCGCCCGAGCACGCATTCACACCGCCCTGGAAGTCGCCGGAGGCAGTATGAAAAACATGAAGCTTGGAACCCGCCTTGCGGGTGGTTTCGCCATCTTGCTGGCCATGATCATGGTCATGTGCATTGTCGGGCTGGTCAGCCTGGCCAACATCAACGAATCGGTCGAAACGCTGACGCAGCGATCCCTCACAAAGGAACGCCTGATCAACGACTGGGCGCGCAACATCCAGTCGGGCGTCACCCGGACCACCGCCATCGCCAAGAGTGCTGACGCCAGCCTGGCAGGCTTCTTCGCCGAGGAAGCCGCGGCATCGACCCGCAACTCGTCGGCGTTGCAGCAGAAGATCGAGCCCTTGATCGAAAGCGACGAGGAAAAGGTGCTTTGGCAAGGCATTGGCAAGGCGCGCAGCGAATACCTGCGCACCCGCGACGGCATCTTCAAGGCCAAGCAGGAAGGCAACGTGGACGCCGCCAACAAGATCTTCACGCAGGAGTTCTTGCCCGCGACGCGCCAGTTCATTGACAACATCAATCGCCTGTCCGAATTGCAGCGCGCCGATATCGACGCGCGCGCCGCAGAAATCGAAGCGTCTTACGGCAACGCGAATCTGTGGATAATCGTGATCGGCTCCATTGCGGTGGTGTGTGGCCTGTTGATGTCCGTGCTGCTGACGCGCAGCATCACCCGTCCGCTGTCCGACGCCGTGCGCGTCGCGCGCACGGTTGCGGCAAACGACCTGACCAGCACCATCGTCGTGCGCTCGCGCGACGAGATCGGCCAGTTGATGGCGGCGCTGGAATCCATGAACGCCAACCTGGCCAGCACGGTCGCCCGGATCCGCACCGGCGTGGACAGCATCGCGTCCGCCTCCGGCGAGATCGCGGCAGGCAACACCGATCTGTCCTCGCGCACCGAGCAGCAGGCTGCGTCGCTGGAGGAAACCGCCGCGTCGATGGAGCAGCTGTCGTCTACCGTGAAGCAGAACGCCGACAGCGCCAAGCAGGCCAACCAACTCGCCGCGGCGGCCTCGGAAACCGCGTCGCGCGGCGGCGCCACCGTGTCCGAAGTCGTCAGCACCATGAACGCGATCTCCGCCAGCTCGGTGAAGATCTCGGACATCGTGTCGGTGATCGACGGCATCGCGTTCCAGACCAACATCCTGGCGCTCAACGCCGCGGTGGAAGCCGCGCGCGCCGGCGAGCAGGGCAAGGGCTTTGCGGTCGTGGCCGCCGAGGTGCGAACGCTCGCGCAGCGCAGCGCGCAGGCCGCCAAGGAGATCAAGGTCCTGATCGAAGACACCGTGCAGAAGATCGGTCAGGGCTCGGGCAGCGCCGAACGCGCCGGCGCGACGATGCAGGAGATCGTCAGTTCCGTGCAACGCGTGACCGACATCATGGGCGAAATCGCGGCGGCCTCGGCCGAGCAGGCGGATGGCATTGAACAAGTCAACCGTGCCGTGTCGCAGATGGACGAGGTGACCCAGCAGAACGCGGCGTTGGTGGAAGAGGCTGCAGCGGCTGCGGGCTCGATGCAGGATCAGTCGGCGGATCTGACGCGGGCGGTGAGCGCGTTCAGGTTGCCGGGCGGTGCGGAGCGGGTGTTGGCGGTCGAGGCGGTGTCGTCCGTCCAGGCCGGCGGGTCGCAGGCGTCGCTGCGGTTGGCTGCTTATTGAGCTTGCGGCAACGGTGTGAATGACGCTGGAGCTATTTTTTGTGTTGCGGGAGGGCGCCTGCAGGTAGTGCAGTTATATGAAATCTCAAACAAGTGTGAAGGTATGCTATTAGAAAACCGGGTGGTGCCGAATTTAACGGAAGGACTAAAAGCTAGTCTAATTACTGGCCTTTGTCATTTTGAATGTCCTGCTTTGTGATTGAAGCAAGCCGACTTAGATCTATACGTATAAGTGTAACGTTGTTATCATTACGTAACATCTTGGAGGGCATACATGGCAAAGGCACGATTTCTACTACAGGCAGTAACTGAAGAAGATCACTCTTCGGTCATCAGAGAAGCACTGGGCAAAGACTTGGACGAGCTACTGATCAGTGTGGCCTTCGCGAAGAGTCAAGGCGCTGTTGTCATCAAGGCTGCACTAGAAAAGAACAAGGGGAAGTGCTCGGTTTTTGTAGGCATCCGAAACGACATCACCTCTTATCAAGCTCTAGAAGCTATTTTGGAGACTGGTGCAAAGCTCTATGCTGTTGATACAGGATCACGAACCACTATTTTTCATCCAAAGATATACCTTGCAAAATTCAAGAAGTCAGCAACGGCTATCATAGGTAGTGCCAATCTTACATTCGGCGGATTGCATAACAATATTGAAGCTAGTTCTATCCTTGATCTTGATTTGAGCTTGGCTGAGGATAAAGATTTTGTTGATCAAGCTGAAATCATATTTAATGGACTTGTAGCTACTCACCCTAATCATGTAATACACATCAAAAATAAGAGTGAAATAAAGGAAATTTTTGAGAGTGGTAGGGTTGTTGATGAAACGGTCGTCGTTAAACAAAAAAGCTCAAGAGCATCAAAAGGGAGAGGCGATACAACCCCTTTGATGAAGTTGTTCAAGAAAGTTCCTCTCCCAGTTACCAAAAAGAAGGCCGAAAAGGGATTTATCGACGAAATTGTTGTCAACGAAGACGGCAGGGAAGAAGTCACGTATCGTCCAAGTATTGGAAAGCCCAATACCCAAGACTACTACCTGGTTTGGCAGAGTAAGGAGTTGAAAGAGCGGGATCTGAATATTCCTACAGGTGGGAATACTAATCCAACTGGCTCCATGCTTTGGAAAAAAGGAGCAATGGTAGGCATAGATCAACGGCATTACTTCCGTGAAGAAGTTTTTATTGATGTGGGCTGGGTTGTTGATGCTTCATTAGCTCATTATGAGCGAGCCAAAATAACTACTCATATTTTCACCAAAGGGGAATACAAAGGGACCTTTGAGTTGAAAATTTCACATAATACCAGGACAACCTCAAGGTCATACCAGCAGAAAAATGCGATGACCAATGTTAGCTGGGGTGATGCCAAGATTTTTATTGCTCAAAATGATCTGCTGGGGCGGATAATGACTTTGCACAGAAAAGACTCCACCCCACCAGAATTTATGATTGAAATTGACTAGTCACTGATTCGCTGTCGCCGGTTCTTCAAACGCTTCCAAGCATTCAGCAGTGTTGCTTGTTTCTCGGTGGTAACTCCAAGTGCTCCTAAGACGATTCTTGATTGTTGTGCGAGAATTTTAGGGGCACTTTCTTTTTTATAGACCATGTTCAGAGCTTCCAAATCAAATTTGGTGAGCTCCTTAGGGTAAGCAATAGCTAGTTCTTCGATCTCAGAAGGAACAAGCTCAAGCACACCTCCCCCATAATGGCGGCCTTCGAGCTCTGCACTCAAAGCGGTTAGTGCTGTTGGGAAGCAAAATACCAACTTGTCAGCAGCAATGTTTTCTTTGGCTGTGATGCGATATGCTGTATCTGTCGTATAGGCTTCCACAGTATTGAGAATCAGCTTCGGAATGTCATGACTACGTTTGAGCATTCCAATCTTTGTTGAGTATACGGATGGAACCGTATACCAAGGATTTCTGATCCTGCATTTATAGCGAGTGTGTAGTTTTTCTGCTTCACCAAGAGCGATATAGTCTTTTACCTTTTTGGGAAGTTTAGTCAATTCATCCTTGATCAGAATGAAGTTGGTTGGATTCCCTTTTGTGGCATTTTCTTGATGCTGCTTTTCATCATAGATAAGTCCAGGGCAATGTTCACTCCGTCCAAACATTGGATGAGCATAGTTTCCCAATCCATATTCATGAACTACTTCATTAGAAACTAAGAAGAACTTATTTGCTCCTGTGACGATACCAACATCCACCTTGGCAATGTCATGAAATTTATGTACGCCACTAAGCTTCAATATTGACTTGTAGAGCGTCCGTTCCTCTGCGGTTAATAAAGCTTGCGTCCACTTGCCTTCAACGGTTTCACCATTGATGCGTGGTGTATTGTCAAAAATGTTCTCTGGGTCTTCTTTTAAGAAATCCTTGCCAGCTACTTTGTAGATGCCAAGCCCATAAGAGTGATCTTTAACTTCAAACTTCTTTTCTGCAAAAAGAATGACGGCGCCTTGAAGAGTGCCTTCAAACCAAATTTCTTCTGGATCTATGATAAGAAGCCTGCTGCATTGTTCACCAAGATAAGTCCTAAGTGATTGTGCATGCATAACATGAATAATTTCGGCAGGCAGAATCATTCCAAACCTGCCGCCAGGTTTCAAAGTCTTGATTGCTGCAATAACGAATGGAACCCAAGCATTTGTATGCTTGGTGAATTTTAAATGCTCATTCTTAAAGATAATTTCAGATTTTTCTTGAGATTCAGTGGGAAGATACTGATAGCGAATAAACGGTGGATTGCCCACTGCTGCATCATATTCAGCCTTTCGTGCCGACATGAGCTTGATCGCATGATCCAGAAAATCAGCGCACTTAATGGTGCTTTCTATTTTAAATTGCGACGCTCTTTTTTTTGATTTTTTTGCTTCATTATCAAACAGTTCAAAACCGTGAAAATGCAAATTTCCTGTATAGCCGACGTTATGAAATGCTTTGATAAAAATGCCATCCCCGCAGCTTGGCTCTAAGACGTGCTTAGGTGATTTCTTGGAAATCCATTTGGCGATGAAAGTAGCCAGATCTTCTGGGGTGTAGTATCCACCGCGAAGCTTTTGTTCTGATTCGTTTTCAATGAAGTTCATTTTTTATAATTCTTCATTGTGAAAATTTCGGGGTGATGGTTCTTCATGTGTTCTTCTACAGTCTTGATGAACCAATCTTTCAATGTGATTTGCTCCAATGCAAGACAGGCATAGAATTTCTTCTTGAGGTCTGGTTCTATCTCTAGAACTATACGGCCTGATTCTCCGATAGCCATGATGTGCCTTATGTGATGTTACATGAATCGCATAATGTTATCTGGATAGTAGTTTCACGTCAATAGAAAACACCCGAATGTGTTTTTTTGTTAGGCGTATGGCTTCTTAATTCATACGATATTTTCCAATATCTTCACCGGCTGCTTGAGCTTCAATTACCCACTCGAGTTTCCTATCTTGTTTGGCTCCCGACCATGTCAGATCAGCTTTCTGATGTACGACAACAGCCGATCCCTTGCTGGCTGCTTTCTTGGCAGATTTGGCATTAGTGGTGAAACCCCGTTGTGCGGAAGTCAACCCATACTTGCAATCGTAGTTTTCACGTCAGTCAAAAGGGCTTCAATCTCACCTATCTTGACGGCTCTAGCTTGAGCAGTCAGCTTCTTGACTTGCTCTTGAAGTTCATCATTGGTAGGGGTTTCAGTCGTCATTGGCAGCGACCACGGTGTACGTTCGAGACCTATAATCCGGCAACGATCTTCTTCTGCTACCTTATTGTGCTTCCAACAGACTAGAGGCATCGCTGCGGGTGAGCAACGTGATATTCAGCCCCTCGTGGCGGCTGGAGCCTGGACGGCAGCGGATACGAGAGACTTCAGCATGGAGGTGTAAGAATTAACGCCCCATCCGGGGGGCTTTAGTGAGATTTGGTGCAGATAAATCCATACCAACGGTCGCAGCTTATCTTCCCTAAATAATTGTGGCTTGGCGTTATCTCGTATTTAGACAGAGTAATGAGCGTTGCCTCGGCGTCAAGCCGTAGCCCCGATTTATGCGGGAGAGGAAGGCCTTATAGAGCGCGAAAAGCGGTTCTGTGTTGGTGGAGACAATTTCGAGTCGAAATATGTGTTGTTCGCCGGGCAATTCCTTTTTTGCGTCGCTGGAAAGGTGCTTTTCGCAGAATGCCGCAATTTGTTCTCGCTCAATTCGGCTTTATATGAGCTCCACATCAACTCAGAAGGGCGCATTGCCAGATTGAATTTCATCTCTGTCCAGGCTTCAAAACCCTCACGCAACGCTTTAATAAATTGCCGGGTGGATGCCGCCCGCTGGCGTATAATGCAAGGCTTATGTATTAAGAACGGCTCATTAAGTCCGCTTTTATGCTCAGAAAGCCGTTTCGCGCCTTTTCTCGTCAGAAGCCAAATTCCTGCCCTCGATTCGATATGGCGTAATGCTTGTCCGCTTGCGGCAAGCTTGTTCAGCGGGGGGGGGGGGGGGCACAGGACGTAATCCGCGTGTCGTGTGCTGCGACTGGGCGCCCCATGTGTCCACCACCGCCGGGCAGCGAGGTCAAACTGGAGTTACCAGGGTTCAGTGGACACCCTATTTCCGCTTGCTATGTGCAGCTTCGAATTCATTCGGACTAACTCCGCCGAGGTAGCTGTGCCGTCGCACGGAATTGTAGAAATCATCGATGTACTCCGCCAAGCTCACTCGGGCAGCATCTCGATCGGAGTAGATATGCCTTTTGATGTGTTCCTTCTTCAAGCTGCTAAAGAAGGACTCGGCTACAGCGTTGTCCCAACAGTTTCCCCGCCTACTCATGCTCGGCTCAAGGTGATTGACCTTGCAAAAGCGCCGCCAAGCATCACTGCCATACTGAGTGCCTTGGTCTGAATGGATCAGCGTGCCCCGAGGACGTCGATGTCGTACGGCTTTGATCACAGCGTCTAAGACTAATTCTCGATGGATCGTTGGCTTTGTGGCCCAACCAATGACCTTTCTGGAAAAAAGATCCATCACTACGGCCAAGTAAAGCCATCCTTGCCACGTTCGAATGTAGGTGATGTCTGTCACCCAGGCCTCATTGGGCTTCGAAACCGTAAATCTCCGCTGCAACAGGTTGGGGATCAGTGGTGATTGCTTGGGTACCGGAATATGTCTTGTGCGATAACCGTGCAAGGCCCGCAAGCCGTTCTCTCTCATGAGTCGAGCCACTCGATGTTTACTGCACGTCTCTCCGCGTTCTCGTAAGTCTTGCAAGACGCGGGGAGCGCCGTAGATGCCATGGCTCGCCATGAAAGAGGCACGAATCAAACGGAGAAGCCGAACGTCCTCCTGCGTCCGATCAGAAATTGGATCACTTAGCCAAGCGTAGTAGCCAGCACGCGCCACGCCAAGAACCCGGCACATAGCCGAAATGCTGTACTCGTCGCTATGGGCTTCAATGAACTTGTATGCTCGCCTTACTTTGCTTGGCGTCTTGTTCGCAGACATGGATCATCCCCAATCGGTTCAGATACTACTCTTGTCCACTGAACCCTGGTAACTCCAAACGTCAGGGGCCCGTGGCTCCGATGCCTCCTTTTTGAATGCCATGGGGTCCATGCCTGCTTCAAGGACTGATCGGGCGTCGTGATGCCGTTTCCGGGCCGTTGCGAGCGTCACCCGTGGGAAGACGCCAAAGGCCATGACTTCCTCTTTACCGCCGTACCGGTGCTTCCACGCCAGTACTTTCCGGCGTTGTTGACAAGTAGGTACTGCCCGCTGCTATCAGACAGTGTGCAGGGCTTTTCAGCGGGCTCGGCCTGGCGAACGGTGGCATCTGTGAGGGGCCTTGTTTTGGAGGTATCTGGCCGGACGAGCCAATAGTACCCCCAGATATACCCCCTCATAACCCCGGCTGTTAGCGCACTCCGGCGGACCCTTCCGGACAACAAAAACCCGCAGAGCGTTAGCTGGTGCGGGTTTCCGTACTTCTACGCATTTCTGCGTATGTAAAAATGGCGGAGAGGGTGGGATGTTCCGTTGAACATCCTAAGGCTCTGATGTACAAGAATTTTTAGAGGTTCCAGTCTATCATTTGTACCCACCTGTGTACACATGCAGATGGTCGCTAAGCGTGGTGACCATGCGCGTGCATTTGGCAATGGCGGGGTACTTCGCGTCACTGGCTGCCTTCGAGTAGTCCTGCTGGACTTCGCAGCCACCTTCCTGATGCTCCACGTCTGCCGCTGGGCCTTCTTCCTTCACTTTTCCGCAGCATGTGACTCAGCACAACTGCGTTGTGCACCGTGCACATGCTGCGGGTCATGTTGGCTCCCGGAGGTCCGCCAAGGATTAGTTTGCTAGTCTGTTTGGAGAAGGGCTCGCTGCTGCTCTCAGCTGATAATCAGCCGTCTCGTACAAAAAATCCAGACATGCCTTACTGCACAGCGTGCAACCTAACAGAAAATATATACTCCACGCTGCACCGGGCGTGCAACCTAACAGAAAATATATACTCCACGGTGCATTGGGCGTGCAGCCTAACAAGCTGCCGTGCAGTACTCTAGCTCGCTGCGCTTACTAACAGGAAGGACGGCAAGGCCGTCCTTCGCAGCAGCATAGCTGCTGCCTTGCTCGCTGCGCTCGCTCCCTGGCCAAGGGACGGCGGTGCCGTCCGTGCCCCTTACCCTGGATTTGGAGGGGTGTCCAAAGAATAAAGGTTATCCGCTAGACCTCAGACTATCAACGCCATGGAGCGCTACGATGTCTGAACCGTCAATGAACCAAAAAACAAGCATTAAAAATAGCTGGATACCGTTAAATGACTTTGGGGTAGCGCGGTTTGCGCAAATCCCGCCACATGTCTTTCTCGATAAACGACTCGCATTTCCACTGATTCACCTTTATTGCGTCATGTGCTTGCATGCCAATCAAAATGGGGTGTGCTATATGAGCCAGGCTAGACTCGCGGAGTTGTTAGGATATATGGCCAAGGGTGAGCCAAATAGGGCGCATGTCTCTCGATTGATAAAGAAACTCGAAGGCTTCGGTTATTTAAAGAATTCAGGTCAGCGCGGATACAACAAGACTAACCTGTACAGGCTGAGCGTTCCTAAGAACGGCGATTTTAGGGCTGCCACCCATCGACAGCTTCCGGATGATGATTATAGGGATGCATTAGAGCTTTCGGTTGTGCGTCAGCAAGGCTGCGAGAGCGCTGAGCTGCTAATCGCGGAGATTGAGGGCTATGACGCTGACAAAGGGTAGTGGGCAACGCATGCGCAAATGGGAGTAGTGGGAAAATTCCGTATAGAACTCGTTTTCTGATGCCAATCGCCCCGACGCTGTCGGGGCGATTGCTCATTGATTAATAGCGAGTAGGTCGTACCACAGATTGCCGCTAATCTCGCCGGCGATGTTATAGCTTTGGCTGATTTCGTACCTTGATGTGTCACAAGGGACGCCTCCGCTTCTGCCATGTAACCTCTTTCATGGCTTGAGAGGAAGTCGTTGTACAGTGCCGCGAGAGGCTCCTTGTTGGTCGAGACAATTTCAATGCGGAAAAGATAGCATCCTGTTGCCATCTCCGGTTTTGTATCCCCGGATAGGTTCCGCTCGCAAAGGGTGAGGATTTTCTCGCGCTCGATTCTGCTCTTATAGGCATTCTCTACTTCAATCCAGATTGCCCCCTCTTCAGTCTCGATTAGTCCGTCAGGAATCTTTCCTTGGTAGTCTACGAAGGGGGCGTAGCCTGATTGAATCTCGTGTTCCGTCCAGACCTGATGTCCTGATGCAATTGCATTGATGGGCCGCCAATTTGATGCGGCTCTGTGGCGCATGTTGCCCAACTTCTGGACCCCAAGGGGTTCCCTGTTGAGGTTTGCCTCGCTGGCCAACCGTTTTGCCCCTTTCCTCGACAGCAGCCAGAAGCCCACGCCTGTGTCTAGGTGGCGTTCCGCCTCTTTGTTGGCTGCGAGCTTGTTCAGAAGGCGCCGTGCCAAGGCGTCTTTCTGAGATTTTCTGGAGAAAACTAATTCTCCGCACATGGATACCGTCAACCAGCCAAACCGGGCTAGGTAGTGCAGCATTGCCAGCTCTTGCTCAAGGCCTACCGCCTTCTTGTCTATCGTCATCAGTCGCTCCGGGAAGTGTCAGCGCATCTGCTTTCTGATGTGCTTTCCATGTATAGCGACGAGAAAAAAAAACGCTGCCGGCGGCAGCGCTGTCTACCGCCCCTCAAGCCCTCGCTGGACGCGAGGTACGGGGCTACACGCTAGTGCGTGTCACGACAGAAACGACGCGCCCCCTGCCGCTGCTTCGCAGCAGGGCAACCCCCTTTTTCCTACAGCTGGACGCCCTAGGAGCGGTGCACTGGCTTACGCAGCGTTTCCCTAAAACGGCGTTGCCCTGCTGCTACGCAACAGGGGGCGGGGCTATGCCCCCAAAATGCTGTATCCGCTGGGGCGCATACCGGGGCTAGGGTCGCCCCTCACGCATTTCGGCTCCCCCAACCCCGGCGACGCTAGGTCGCTTTGCCGGGCTGTATCGTGCTGGACGCACTCTACAGAGCCACGGGCGAGTGACGTTCAGTCCCCGTGTGTGGCCGGGTCCACTTTAAGGCTATTAAGCATTCATGGGCGGCAGCATTTTTTGTATTTTTTTCCCGAGCCGCAATAGCATGGTTGGTTAACGCCGGGGGGATTAGACGGTATGGGTCGCCAATTTCCGAAAACATTTCCTGTGGTTGGTGCATACGTTGAGCGACTAACATGCTTAAGCTCACTTATGTCAGTTAGTACCCTATGTTCTTCCATCATTGCCAGAGTTTCCGCCTTTTCCCTTTCCGGCATTTCGGGGTTGCCTTTGACAACTAAAACCGTCTCGGAGCTTCCTTTCGACGAATTTTTGGTGTCGGCTCCCAGAATAACGATTTCAGAATAGGCGGGATACTTTAATTGCGCTGCGCGTGCATAAAGTTTCATGCACGCGGTGCGCTCCGCCCTGTAGCCGTCGTAAGTTTTGTGCTCATCTATCCAGGGAAAGAGTAAAAAGATATAAAGCCGGTTTGGGTTTGATGAGGATTGAACCACCCTTGCGCTGCGCGCGTTGGTTGGTACGGTGTGGAATTTTTCAAGAAGCGCATGTCCAAGAGCAGCGCGCGATATCCTATTTTCCGACGCCATTGCACGAAGCGCTCGCTCGTGTGTTTCTAGTGATTCTTCGCGTGCTTCGCCGACCGTTGCAGTCAAAATGGATTGCGAAAAATCGTCGATTACCGATTTCCAGAATCCCGCGTGCTTACGCTGCTGTTCATGGATAGCATAGTAGGGCAATAATTTGAAGAGCTGCCACATTCCCTCTTCAATGGTAGGCAAAGCATTCTCGGGTGCTGTAGGTAGGGACTTGTCTGCGCGGAAACAGCCAAAACCATTGGCTTGTATATTTTTCAGGTAGACAGCAAGAAAGTCTTCCTCGCCATAGAAGAACGATACTGTCTTACCTCGGATTGATTGCTCTCGCGCACATAGATAGTCTATAAAATCGGGGCCAGTGTCTAGCTCTGTCAACAGAAGACTCAAGGAGTCTTCATCGAAGACATGGATAAAGGGCTTTTTGGGGTCAAAGTCTCCGATGTGGAACGGGTTCAACAGCATCTCCTGCTCACGAAGTGGGGAGAGGAAGACAAGGGTCCCAGTGCTAGTTGATGCGCCTTCTTCTTGGTTTTGCGCAAAATAGCCCTTGGCTCGCTCGCATGAATTTCTGCAGAAGGCGATTAGGTGGACCCGAAGTTCAGATGCATTTAGTTGGAACGGAAACGGTTTGGTGCATTTTTCATCGAGGAATAGAGCATTGTCTTTGGATTTTATATATTTTTCGGCACCTCTTAGTTGGCTTACCGATTTTGATATTGATTTCCGAAACCAGCGGCCCCAGTCTTCGACTATGTTGTTTGAGTCAGGGAATGTGATGTCTTTTTCGGAGAATATTATTACGTCGTTCCCGAATACGACAAGAAGGTCAGCAACTTCGTGCTTGATGCTGCCATTGCCTTTAAGCCTGTGAACCGAGGCGTAGCTCCAAAGTCCAAAAAAAGATAGGTTGGCGAGCCTTGTGAGTTCTCTTTCGCCAGGCGTTGTGCCCTCTGTTTTGTGGATTTGATTTAGCATCGGGCGTGCGTCCCTTCTTTGAATGTTCTGTATGGTCGCTATCGGCCGCAATAGGTTGTATGACGCGTTAACGTGTGTCAAGCTTCATATGGCTTTGGAAGGAGAATTTGCGAATTCCAAACCGAATCCAAGTACGGTTTCATCGACTTGACGCTGTAGCCGTTCCCATAGTCGCCAGCGGACCCTTCTTCCTTCTGGCCGTCTTCACGACCACTAATCTGAGCCCTCATCCCGGGAGGCCACGCTGCATTCTGATGTTGAGCGATTGCGGCTCGTCGAGTATCTTCCCATAGATGGCGAAAGCTGTAGGTCGTATATCCAGCGGTGGCGTCTAGCTTGTCTCGGATGTAGCGATTGAATTTCTGAGTGAAGGCGTCGTTATTCCTCTCGTAGCTTTCAAAGACGTCTAAAAGCAGTTTACCGCCTCGTTTCTTTCGGCCCGCTAGCCACTGGTCGAAGCCCAAGTCAATCAACTTCTGATGGACGCTGACGGAGCGATTGGTCGCTTCCGTCTTGCCTTCTTTTATGCGAAAGGCCAAAAGACCATCGTCGTAGTACACATCATCTAGCATCAGGCCGCTGATTTCGGACGGCCTGAACCCCTGACATAGGGATATCAAGGGGAACCAATAACGGGCAGACCAATCCCGCACAATTCTGCTAGAGCCAATTTTCTCATCCCTTTTATACCATTCCGAACGGAAGAGGCGGTTGACGAACTCCACTGTGAAGGGTTGGCGAGGTCTGCTTCTCTCATTAATGGCACTCTTGGTGAGCTTCGAACTTGTACGACTCAATCGTGTTCGGACGCAGGCCTTGGACGTGCAGCCGTTCCCATTCGGGCATGTATGTGAGAATAGACGGCAGGGCGAAGTTCGGCGGGATGGTGGGGATTTCGATGAAATCCCCGTTGCTCCTGCTCCTCAGCTCCTTGGAGACCTTAAGTTGGGTAGCAGCAAATTTCTTGACTAGTTGCTGGAGCAGCGCGTCAGTGGCGCTTATGTCCAACCCCATGGTTTCCGCAAACTCGATAACCGCATCTTTGACGACTGGATAGCTTGGTGCGCCTTTGCCTTGTGCAGCAATCTGCCTGGCGTCTCGTTCGAGCGATTGGAGATAGGTCTCCAGTTCATCAAGTTCTTCGGTCGGAATGCCCTGGTCTCGCTGTCATCCGACCTTATTGAAGAGCCGTACCAACGATGGCATATCTGCTCAATGAGTTCGTCAGATAGAGGGGTCGACTTTGCTTCGACTAACGGGGGCGTTAATGCGGCGGCGCTGTCGCGGAGGCGTTGATACTCCTGTTCCCATTGGGCAACCAGCTTGGCAGCGACAAGGCGGGCTTGCCGAGGGTCTTCGGTGGAGCATGAACGACGTTCATAGCGCTTGCCACGAAGCGCCTGGACGTCCCGAGGTACAGGGTATCGAATATAAAGCGCGCGGGACTCGGGCGAAGGTGCAGATAAGCGTCCATGGGGTGCACATGTTTGTACACACCGGAACCTTTCTTTTCCCTGCGTTTACTGGAATCTCTGGTCATGCCAGAGATTCTAATGAATTTGGCGGAGAGGGTGGGATTCGAACCCACGGTACGGGGATACCGTACGCCTGATTTCGAGTCAGGTACATTCGACCACTCTGCCACCTCTCCGTGGCTGGGTTCCGCAGCGGTGAATTTTCATTCACTAAAAGATCCCTGGTCGGAAGGATCTTCGTTGTCGGAGCAGCGAAGCCCGCAATTCTACAGGATTTTTTTCTTTTGTGTAAAGGGGGGCGAAAAAGAACGGGTAAAAGGACCACAGCGGGTTTCATCCGGCTTTCAGCCGGCGCAATCTTTGGCCAGAATTCACCCCATTCCGCCCTCTGCGCATTCCATGGACCTCATCCTCATCCTTCTGCTCGCGGCCGTGCTTTGCGTGCCCATCACGCAAAGACTGGGGCTGGGCGCCATTCCGGGTTACCTGATCGCGGGCGTTCTCGTCGGACCGTCGTGCTTCAAGCTGGTCACGAACGTGGACACGATGATCGGCGTGTCGCAGTGGGGCGTCGTGATGATGCTGTTCATCATCGGGCTGGAACTGTCGCCCAAGCGCCTGTGGGCGATGCGCAACGAAGTCTTCATCCTGGGCACCCTGCAGATGCTGGTCTGCGGCCTGCTGCTGGGGGTGGTGTTCGGCGCGGCGCTGCGGCATCTGGCGGGCATGGAGTGGCAGGCGGCGGTGTTGTGCGGTCTGTCGCTGGCGCTGTCGTCCACGGCGGTGGCGCTGCGGTTGCTGGACGAGCGTCAGTTGACCCGCACGCCGCTGGGCCGCTCGGCGCTGGGCGTGCTGCTGTTCCAGGACATGGCGGCGATTCCGATGCTGGTCGCGGCCGGATTGCTGGGGTCGGACGGGACCTCCGCGCCGTCCTTCAAAGAAGCGCTGGTGGCCGTGGCGGTCGTGGCGCTGGCCTACCGGCTGCGTCTGCTGGGCTGGGCGGCGAAGGCGGAATTGAACGAACTCTTTACCGCCGCGGCGCTGCTGATGGTGGTGGGCGCAGCTCAACTATTCGACTATGCGGGCCTGTCGGCGGGCCTGGGCGGATTCCTGGTGGGCGTGTTGATGGCCGAGTCGCGCTACCGGCATGAGCTGGAAAAAGCGATCGACCCGTTCAAGGGCTTGCTGCTGGGCCTGTTCTTCGTGGCCATCGGCATGTCCATCAACCTCAAGGTCGTGGCCCATCACTGGATGTTCATCTGCGCGGGCGTCGCGGCGCTGCTGGCGGTGAAGGCCGTCATCCTTTATGGATTCGCGCGCTTTCTGGGGCTGCCGCGCTATCACCGGCTGCTGTTTGCGCTGGTGCTGGCCCAGGGCGGCGAGTTCAGCTTCGCCATCTTCAACGAAGCCTGGGACAACCATCTGGTGAACCTGGAGCAGCGCGACGTGCTGTCGGTGATCGTCGCGGTGTCGATGGGCGTGGTGCCGGTGCTGATCAAGGTGCTAGAGCGCGTGCCGGAAAAATACGGCGGCATGGCGGGCCTGCCTGTGACGGACGCGTTGCCGGTCACGGACACTGCGCCGTCTGCCGACGCCGCGCCGTCGTCCTCCTCGGACAAGCCGCCCACCGCTTGACCCCGCAGCGGGTAAGGGCATGGCATGATTGGCGGCTTGCCGGGCAGCTACACTTGAAGCCCGTTTCGTTTCCCCACGCCAGCTCACAGGAGAAAGCTCATGCTCAAAGGAAAAGTAGCGCTTGTCACCGGTTCCACCAGCGGCATCGGCCTGGGTATCGCCACGGCCTTCGCCGAGCAGGGCGCCGATATCGTCCTGAACGGTTTTGGCGACGCGGCCGAAATCGAGAAGCTGCGCGCGGAGCTTGCCGCCAAGCATGGCGTGAAGGTCATCTACGACGGCGCGGATCTTTCCAAGGGCGCCGCCGTGCGCGAGCTGGTCGAAAACACCGTCTGCCAGCTTGGCCGCATCGACATCCTGGTCAACAACGCGGGCATCCAGCACACCGCGTTGATCGAAGACTTTCCGGCCGAAAAGTGGGATGCCATCCTGGCGCTGAATCTGTCCGCCGTGTTCCACGGCACCGCCGCCGCCTTGCCGCACATGAAGAAGCAGGGTTCGGGCCGCATCATCAACATCGCGTCCGCGCATGGCCTGGTGGCATCGGCCAGCAAGTCGGCCTACGTGGCCGCCAAGCATGGCGTCGTGGGATTCACCAAGGTCACGGCGCTGGAAACGGCCGGGCAGGGCATCACCGCCAACGCCATCTGCCCGGGCTGGGTGCGCACCCCGCTCGTCGAAAAGCAGATCACCGCGCTGGCTGAAAAGAATGGCGTGGACCAGGAAACCGCTGCCCGCGACCTGCTCAGCGAAAAGCAGCCGTCGCTGCAATTCGTGACGCCGGAACAACTGGGCGGCACCGCCGTGTTCCTGGCCTCGGACGCCGCCGCGCAAATCACCGGCACGACCGTCTCCGTCGATGGCGGCTGGACGGCGCGCTAAACAAGGAAATTCTGAATGCTGTTGTTGCTTTCCCCCGCCAAGAAGCTGGACTACGACTCGCCGCTGCACGTCGAGACGCATACCCAGCCGATGTTCGTGGATCAGGCCGCCGGCCTGATCAAGGTCCTGAAGACCAAGACCGCCGAGGACATCTCGGACCTGATGAGCCTGAGCCCGGCCCTGTCCGAGCTGAACGTCCAGCGCTACGCGCACTGGAAGCGCAGCTTCACGCAGGCCAACTCGCGCCAGGCCGTGCTGGCCTTCAATGGCGACGTCTACGAAGGCCTGGACGCCGCCACCCTGTCGGCCAAGCAGCTCGACTGGGCGCAGGAGCACGTCGCCATCCTGAGCGGCCTGTACGGCGTGCTTCGCCCGCTCGACCTGATGCAGCCGTACCGCCTGGAAATGGGCACGCGGCTGGAGAACCCCAAGGGCAAGAACCTGTACGAGTACTGGGGCAGCACCATCGCGGACTACCTGAACGAGCGCCAGGCCGGCCAGAAGTCGCCGGTCGTCATCAACCTGGCCTCCGAGGAATACTTCAAGTCCGTCGATCAGAAGGTCCTGAAGGCGCGGGTGGTGCAATGCGTGTTCCAGGACTGGAAGAACGGCGCCTGGAAGATCATCAGTTTTCACGCCAAGCGCGCACGCGGCCTGATGGCGCGTTACGCCATCCAGCACAAGGTTGCCAAGCCGGAAGGGCTGCAGGGGTTTGATCTGGAAGGCTACGCGTACGACGCGTCGGCGTCGTCGGCGGACAAGCTGGTGTTTCGCCGCAAGCTGGACTGACGAAGTCGGCGGCGGGGGAAGGTGTCAGACACCTGGCTGGGACCTCGCCCTTTCACAAAAAATGCCGGCCTGGCATCTCCGCCCGGCTGGCATTTTTTTTGCCCGTCGAATCGACGGACGGCGGCTTACGACGCCGCGGCCGCCACCGGCGGCGCATGCAGCGGATCGGCCAGCGCCTGCAGTTCCTGGCGGATCATGTGCGTGGCCTTGAGCATCTGCTTCACGGGATAGACCAGCGCAGCCTGATCGCCCGCAGTGTCGAACTGCGTGGGCAGGTCCAGCGGCACGCGCGGGCTGTTTTCATCCAGCAGCACGGTCATGCCGTCCAGCGCTTGCCGGACCGGCTCGGGCGTGGCGGGCAGCGCCGCCAGAATCGGAATTGCCGCGGTAATTTGCGAGGCCAGCACATGGTTCTGGATCAGCAGATTGTTCAGCTCCGGCACGTCCACTTGATGCGACTTGGGCTCGCTCATCATGCGGTAGAACGCCTCGGCGAAATTGCTGAAGGCGATGTGCACGTTCTTACGCGCCAGGCGCCAGGCCAGGTCGGCGTCGGTGACGGCGGGCGTGTCGGTGGCAGCCGCGCCCACGGGCGCGCCGTGCGCCTGCATGGCTTCGACGTAACGCAGGCCGGCCAGCAGATACTCGCGGTTGGCGCGGGTTGCGGCGGAAGCCAGCGGCTTCAGGTAACGCGCCTCCCACCACGGCAGGATGTAGCTGCAGACCAGCGCGAGCGCGCAGCCCAGCAGCGTGTCGATGGCGCGTTCGCCGATCACCGACATGGACACGGTGCCCGGCGACACGAAATGGAACACCAGCACCACGAACAGCGTATTGAAAATGGCGCTGGCCATGTAGTTGAGCTGCACCATGCTGTTGCCCATGATGCAGGCGCCCAGCAGGACGGCGAACAGGACGCTGGGCTCGTCGGTCACGTTGAACAGCAGCAGCGCGGCGATGCAGCCGATCAGGGTGCCCATCAGCCGCCAGCCATTGCGCTGGCGCGTCAGCGCAAAGCCAGGCTTCATGATGATGACGATGGTCAGCATGATCCAGTAGTTGTGCGCCGAGAACTCGGGCGATAGCCAGCGGCTGGCCAGCGTCATGGCGATCGCGGCAGCGGCCGTCACGCGCAGCGCATAGCGGAAGTGCGGGGAATCCAGCCGCAGGTTGCTGGTCAAGAGGCCAAAGCGGAATTCCTGGCGCGAAATGAACCGCGTCAGCGACTTGTTGATGCGCAGCACGTCGGTGGGCTTGGCATCGGGCGAGGCTGCGGTGTGATCGGCCAGCCGGTCCACGATGCGCGCCGAATTGCGCAGGCGCCGCAGCACCTGCACGATCAGCGCCAGCATCTCCGGATCGCGTTCGCCCAGGCCTTGCTGCTTGAGTTGCTCGATCTCGTACTCGATGGCGCGCAGTTCCGCCTTGGCGCTGCTGCGGTATTGCACCTTGCGTCCGCGCGACACGTCCAGCGCGATGCGGTTCAGTTCCAGCGACATCTTCACCAGCGCGTCGCGCATGAACATCAGGCAGTCGTTGCCGGCCAGCGTGCGGCGCAGCGCGGCGTAGTCGGTGTGCGTGGCGACCAGCGTGTCCAGCAACTGCAGCATGTCCACGAACATGTTCCAGATCATCACGCGCTGGCGGTCGCCCAGGCCTTTGCCGCGGGGAAGGGCGCGCAGCACCATGTCGCGGGCCGCCTGGTGCTTTTCGGTCATGACGGACTGGCGTTGGATCAGGTTTCGGTAGGCTTCGTCCAGATCGGCGGTTTCGTCGTAGAAGTTTGCGCGCGCGGCCACGTAGTCGGCGGTGGCAAACAGTGCGACGGACATGGCCTGTTGCTCTTCACGCAGCCAGAACAGGCGCGAAAACCCCAGGCTGAACGCCACATAGAACAGCGCGCCGCCCAGCGTGGCGGCGGCATGGGCCAGCACTTCTTGCGGCGCCAGCGGCGAGTGCATGGTCAGCGTCATCAGCAGAAGGCCTGCAAAGCCGATCAGGCCGCCGCGCTTGCCGAACACGGTGAACATCGAATAGACGAAGCACTGCGCGATGACGGCCAGCCAGATCAGCACCGGATGCGAGGACGCCAGCCCCGTGATGATGACGGTGATGGTGCCCAGCGCCGCGCCGCCCAGCATTTCGTTGGTGCGGTGCCGCTGCGGACCGCCCGGCTGGTCGATGATGGCCAGGCATTGCGCGCCGAAGGTCGCTACCAGCCCGGTCGTGTAATTGCCGAAGAGGCCGCCCAGCACCAGCACGGGCAACAGCATGCCGACCCCCTGGCGCACCCCTCCGAAGAAGTAGTGGCTATAGAGAAAGCGGCGAATGCTGGCAATGCGTAAATCCATGGGCGGCGGCTCGGTTCTGGACGACGCAACAAGTATAGAGAGGGCATCGCGCGTTTTGGGGCCGGATAGTGACCGAACCTTCCACGCAACGGTCGGCAAAAGCCGATTTGCCACCTTTGACGCAACGCGGTAAATTGCTCCACTTGCTTCGGTCTGCCTATCCGATACCGGAGCGTTGATGCGAACGGCCAGGGTCACATCCCAGCCGTTGTGCAGCAAGTCTCACCTGCCGTTGGCCGCGCCACAAGCGTGTGTTGCCAAGGCTTCCATTTCGACCTCCAGCGTCCCCCAGGGGCGTTTGCACTGCGTTCTGTCGAGCGTGTGCCGGGTCGGCAAGGTGTCCGGGTGGCGTGGCTCCGTGAGCCGCTAAGCGCCGGATCATGTTGTCGTAACCGGTATGGGTTCAGTTGCCGCCGTATCCGGGCGCGCAGCAGTCAGGGTTGCAGGGCCGGTTTTGAAAGGAACTACAACATGGAAATGAATGGCGCCGATATCGTCGTGCGCTGCCTGGCCGATGAAGGCGTGGAACACGTTTTCGGCTACCCTGGCGGCGCGGTGCTCTACATCTACGACGCAATCTTCAAGCAAGACAAATTCCAGCATATCCTGGTTCGTCACGAGCAAGCTGCCGTGCACGCGGCCGATGCCTACTCGCGCTCGTCGCAAAAGGTCGGCGTCTGCATCGTGACCAGCGGTCCGGGCGTGACCAATGCCGTCACCGGCATTGCCACCGCCTACATGGACTCCATCCCGATGGTCATCATCAGCGGGCAGGTGCCCACTGCGGCCATTGGCGAAGACGCTTTCCAGGAATGCGACACCGTCGGCATCACGCGTCCCTGCGTCAAGCACAATTTCCTTGTGCGCGACGTGAAGGACCTGGCTGAAACCATGCGCCGCGCGTTCTATATTGCGCGCACGGGCCGTCCCGGTCCGGTGCTGGTGGATATCCCCAAGGACATCACCGTCGCGCAGTGCAAGTACGTGCCGCCCAAGGGCGAGATCTCGATGCGTTCCTACGCCCCCGTCAACAAGGGCCACCAGGGACAGATCAAGAAGGCCGTGCAGATGCTGCTGGCCGCCGAGCGCCCCATGATCTACACGGGCGGCGGCGTCATCCTGTCGAACGCCGCGCCTGAGCTCAACAAGCTCGTGACGCAGCTGGGCGCGCCCTGCACCAGCACCCTGATGGGTCTGGGCGGCTTCCCGGCCAGCAGCGGCCAGTTCGTGGGCATGCCCGGCATGCACGGCACGTACGAGGCCAACATGGCCATGCAGCACTGCGACGTGCTGCTTGCCATCGGCGCCCGCTTCGATGACCGCGTGATCGGCAATCCCAAGCACTTTGCGCAGAACGCCCGCAAGATTATCCATATCGACATCGATCCCTCGTCGATCTCCAAGCGCGTGCGCGTGGATGTCCCGATCGTGGGCAACGTCAAGGACGTCCTGGCCGATCTCAGCGCGCAGTTCGAGATCGCCGCCGCCGAGCACAAGCCGGCCTCGCTCGCTAAATGGTGGGACCAGGTCGAGACGTGGCGCGGCAAGGAATGCCTGAAGTTCGCCAACTCGGACGAAGTCATCAAGCCGCAGTACGTGGTGGAAAAGCTCTGGGAAGTGACCGGCGGCGACGCCTTCGTCACCTCGGACGTCGGCCAGCACCAGATGTGGGCCGCCCAGTACTACAAGTTCGACAAGCCGCGCCGCTGGATCAACTCCGGCGGCCTGGGCACGATGGGTGTGGGCCTGCCGTACGCCATGGGCGTGCAGATGGCCAATCCGGGCAAGGACATCGCCGTGATCACTGGCGAGGCCTCGATCCAGATGAACATCCAGGAACTGTCGACCTGCCACCAGTACCGCCTGACGCCCAAGATCGTCTGCCTGAACAACCGTTTCCTGGGCATGGTGCGCCAATGGCAGCAGATCGACTACGGCTCGCGCTATTCCGAGTCGTACATGGATTCGCTGCCCGATTTCGTCAAGGTCGCCGAAGCCTATGGCCACGTGGGCTTGCGCATCGAGCGTCCCGCCGACGTCGAACCGGCGCTGCGCGAAGCGTTCGGCAAGCACAAGGAGCGCCTGGTCTTCCTGGACTTCATCACCGACCGCACCGAAAACGTGTGGCCGATGGTCAAGGCCGGCCGCGGGCTGACTGAAATGCTGCTCGGCTCTGAAGACCTGTAAGGAGGCCCCGCAATGAAGCACGTGATTTCCGTCCTCCTCGAAAACGAACCCGGCGCGCTGTCGCGCGTGGTGGGCCTGTTTTCGGCGCGGGGCTACAACATCGAAACCCTGACCGTGGCGCCCACCGAGGATTCCACGCTGTCGCGCATGACCATCGTCACGACCGGTTCGGACGAGGTCATCGAACAGATCACCAAGCATTTGAACCGCCTGGTCGATGTCGTGAAGGTGGTGGACCTGACCGAAGGCGCCCACATCGAGCGCGAGCTGATGCTCGTGAAGGTGCGCGCCGTCGGCAAGGAACGCGAGGAAATGAAGCGCATGGCGGACATCTTCCGCGGCCGCATCATCGACGTCACCGACAAGTCCTACACCATCGAATTGACCGGGGTGCAGGAAAAAGTACAGGCCTTCCTCGAGGCCCTGGACCGCAGTGCCATCCTTGAAACCGTGCGCACCGGCGTGTCCGGCATCGGACGCGGTGAACGGATTTTGAAGATTTGACCGGCCTTCCAGGCCTGCCTCACCCTACATCTGAATCAAACGAATATCCAAATACTGGAATCTGGAGCACAACATGAAAGTTTTCTACGACAAAGACTGCGATCTGTCCCTCATCAAAGGCAAGACCGTTGCCATCATCGGCTACGGTTCGCAAGGTCACGCCCACGCGCTGAACCTGCATGAGTCGGGCGTGAAGGTCATCGTCGGCCTGCGCAAGGGCGGCGCCTCGTGGAACAAGGCCGCCAACGCCGGCCTGGAAGTCAAGGAAGTCGCGGAAGCCGTCAAGTCGGCCGACATCGTCATGATGCTGCTGCCCGACGAGAACATCGCCTCGGTCTACAACAACGAAGTCCACGGCAACATCAAGGCGGGCGCCGCCCTGGCCTTTGCCCACGGTTTCAACGTGCACTACGGCCAGGTCGTGCCGCGCGAAGACATCGACGTCATCATGATCGCCCCGAAGGCCCCCGGCCACACGGTGCGCAACACGTACAAGCAGGGTGGCGGCGTGCCCCACCTGGTGGCCGTGTACCAGGACAAGTCGGGCGCCGCGCGTGACGTGGCCCTGTCGTACGCCAGCGCCAACGGCGGCGGCCGTGCCGGCATCATCGAAACCAACTTCCGCGAAGAAACCGAAACCGACCTGTTCGGCGAACAGGCCGTGCTGTGCGGCGGTACCGTCGAACTGATCAAGGCCGGTTTCGACACGCTGGTGGAAGCCGGCTACGCGCCCGAAATGGCTTACTTCGAGTGCCTGCACGAACTGAAGCTGATCGTCGACCTGATCTACGAAGGCGGCATCGCCAACATGAACTACTCGATTTCGAACAACGCCGAATTCGGCGAGTACGAAACGGGCCCGAAGATCGTCACGGACGAAACCCGCAAGGCCATGCGCCAGTGCCTGACGGACATCCAGACCGGCGAATACGCCAAGAAGTTCATCCTGGAAAACGCCGCCGGCGCCCCGACCCTGACCTCGCGCCGCCGCATCAACGCGGAATCGCAGATCGAGCAAGTGGGCGGCAAGCTGCGCGCCATGATGCCCTGGATCGCCGCCAACAAGCTGGTGGACAAGTCCAAGAACTGATCCCCACGGCAGGCGGGGCGTTGCCCCGCCGGTCAGGATCGAAGCGGCATGCCTTTCATGGGCATGCCGCTTTTTTCTTATTTTTTGGCCTTTTCGCAGCCATTTGGGCGCTTTGGCGCCAAATGGGGCCGGGCACGATCCTTGCTGTAGCCCGCAAGCAGGGCCAGATAGGTTAACCTTTCAAAGTCCGTCGTAAGTTATTGAGACCATGCCCAATTTTTCCATGCGCGATTCCGAGAACCGCCACCGGAGCATTTACCTGCTCCCCAACGCGTTCACCACCGCCGCTTTGTTTGCCGGGTTCTACGCCGTTGTGCAGGCCATGAACGACCGCTTCGAAGTCGCCGCCATCGCCATTTTTGTCGCCATGGTGCTGGACGGCATGGATGGCCGGGTGGCCCGCCTGACCAACACGCAGTCCGCATTCGGCGAGCAATACGACTCGCTGTCCGACATGACGTCGTTCGGTGTGGCGCCGGCGCTGGTCATGTATGAATGGATCCTGAACGACCTGGGCCGCTGGGGCTGGCTGGCGGCTTTCGTCTATGTGTCCGGCGCGGCATTGCGGCTGGCGCGTTTCAACACCAATATCGCCGTCGTGGACAAACGTTTCTTCCAGGGATTGCCCAGCCCGGCCGCGGCTGCGCTGGTGGCGGGTTTCGTCTGGCTGGCCGTGGACAACAAGCTGCCCATCCATGACAGCCTGATGGCCTGGGTGGCGTTCACGCTGACCATGTACGCCGGCATCACCATGGTGTCGAACGCGCCGTTCTTCAGCGGCAAGAGCTTCGCCCTAGGCCGCAGCGTGCCGTTCTGGGGCATCCTGCTCGTCGTTGCGGTGTTCGTGTTCGTGTCCAGCGATCCTCCCGTTGTCCTGTTTGGCCTGTTCGTGCTGTACGGCCTGTCGGGCTGGGTCACCTGGCTGTGGCGCTGGAACAAGGTGCGCCGTCTGCAGCAGGAGCGCCGCGGTCATTCGTCCTGACGTCCAGACGCCGCCAACAAAAAACCCGCCATCGCAAAGATTGGCGGGTTTTTTGTTCCGGGTGGTGCTACCAGAAGTTGAACCGGTCGTCGTCGTACATGGGGTCTGGTCCGGGATGGAAATGGGTGACCTTGCTGCCGTCGCGGCTCATGTAGACGTACATCAGGGAATTCCAGACGCTGTTTTCCTTATAGCGATACGACCACACGACCTCGCGCTTTTCGCCCAGGCCAGCCTGTTCGATACGAGCTGGCGGGCCGAACTCGCAGCGCACCCGATCCGGCCCCCAATCTCCAGTCTCCAGCACTTTGAAGTGCGCGTCGGTCAGAAGCGGCATCACCCGGTCGACCCGGCCATCGGGGCCGACGTTCGCGCCCCAGGCGTACTGGCCCATGGGCTGCTGCGTCCAGATCACCCGGCGGCCGCCATTGGCCTGGGGACATTCGAAGTTGGGCGCGCCGAACTGCGCCTGAACTTGCGAAAGCGGGGTGCCGGGCGGCACCTCGGTCATGTTGGCGCAGGCGGCCAGTCCGGCCAGTGCGATCGAGGCCAGGGTCACGCGGGCCGTTCTGTATAAGCTGATCATGTCCATGCTCCTTCGGGTGCGCACTGCGGCTTGGCCGGCCCTCGCGGCGGGCCCGGTCTTCTTGCTGGGGTAATTCTAGCGAATCAGCTATAATCGCCGAGCTTTATCAAATGTATTGATTCTGCAAGATCCTTTGCGCCAGCCGCCGGCGGCTTGTCGCAGTACCCGCAACATGGCGCCAAGCCTCATGTGCCGGTCCTGCCCGATCCCGCCAATGGCAGCAGTGAGAAAGCGAATTCAAGCCTGGCTCGCGCAAAATTTTCCAAACCACGTCAGGGCGCCTCGGCCCTGTCGCATGTCCGAAGAGGTCATCAATGTCTGTAGCTGACATCAAGAAATCCGATATCGTTGCGCAATTCCAACGCGCTCAGGGCGATACCGGCTCCCCCGAAGTTCAGGTGGCTCTGCTCACCGCCCGTATCAACGAGCTGACCGGTCACTTCAAAGAACACATGAAGGATCATCACTCGCGCCGCGGTCTGCTGCGTATGGTCAGCCGTCGCCGCAAGCTGCTCGACTATCTCAAGGGCCGCAATCCCGATTCGTACCGCGCACTGATCGAAAAACTCGGTCTGCGCAAGTGATCGACGGGGCTGGCTCCCCATGACGCAACCGTGGTCGGTGCGACGCATGTCGCAGCGGCCACGGTTTTTCATTTGTAAGGAATAATCGTCATGTTCAACAAAGTGACTAAATCGTTCCAGTACGGCCAGCACACGGTCGTCCTGGAAACTGGCGAAATCGCTCGCCAGGCCTCCGGCGCCGTTGTGGTGTCGATCGAGGACACCGTCGTCCTGGCCACCGTCGTGGCTGCCAAGAAGGCCAAGCCGGGTCAGACGTTCTTCCCGCTGACCGTCGACTACATCGAAAAGACCTACGCTGCCGGCCGCATCCCGGGCGGGTTCTTCAAGCGCGAAGGCAAGCCCTCCGAAAAGGAAACGCTGACGTCGCGCCTAATCGACCGTCCGCTGCGTCCGCTGTTCCCTGAAGACTTCTACAACGAAGTCCAGGTGGTCCTGCACACGCTGTCGGTCAATCCTGAAATCGATCCCGACATCGCCGCCATGATCGGCGCCTCGGCCGCACTGGCCATCTCGGGCATCCCGTTCAACGGCCCGATCGGCGCCGCGCGCGTGGGTTACATCGATGGTCAATACACCATCAACCCGACCGCATCGGAACTGAAGTCCTCCAAGCTGAACCTGGTTGTCGCCGGTACGGAAAACGCCGTGCTGATGGTCGAATCGGAAGCTGACCAGCTGTCCGAAGAAGTCATGTTGGGCGGCGTGGTCTATGGCCACCAGCAAATGCAGACCGTCATCAACGCCATTCACGAACTCGTGAAGGATGCTGGCAAGCCCGATTGGGATTGGCAAGCTCCCGCCAAGGACGAGGCCCTGATCGCCGCGGTCACCGCCGCCGCCCAGGAAGGCCTGAACGCCGCCTACCAGATCCGCGAAAAGCAGGCCCGCACCGCCAAGCTGCGTGAAGTGTCGGCCGAGGTGTCGGCCAAGCTGGCTGCCGCCGCTGCCGAAAAGGGCGAATCGGCTCCCGACGCCGTCACGGTCGACAACATCATGTTCTCGCTGGAATCGGCCATCGTCCGCGGCCAGATCCTGAACGGCGAACCGCGCATCGACGGCCGCGACACCCGCACCGTCCGTCCGATCAGCGTGCGTCTGGGCGTGCTGCCCCGCGCGCACGGCAGCGCCCTGTTCACCCGTGGTGAAACCCAGGCGCTGGTCGTGGCCACGCTGGGCACCAAGCAAGACGAACAGATCATCGACGCGCTCATGGGCGAGTACCGTGACCGCTTCATGATGCACTACAACATGCCTCCGTTCGCCACCGGCGAAACCGGCCGCATTGGTGTGCCGAAGCGCCGCGAAATCGGCCACGGCCGTCTGGCCAAGCGTTCGCTGGTGCCGCTGCTGCCGGCCCCCGAAGACTTCCAGTACACGATCCGCCTCGTGTCGGAAATCACCGAATCCAACGGCTCCTCGTCGATGGCCTCGGTCTGCGGCGGCTCGCTCGCCATGATGGACGCTGGCGTGCCCATCAAGGATCACGTGGCCGGCGTGGCCATGGGTCTGATCCTGGACGGCGGCAAGTTTGCCGTGCTGACGGACATCCTGGGCGACGAAGATCACCTGGGCGACATGGACTTCAAGGTTGCGGGCACCGAAAACGGCGTCACCGCACTGCAGATGGACATCAAGATCCAGGGCATCACCAAGGAAATCATGCAGGTTGCGCTAGACCAGGCCCGCGAAGGCCGTCTGCACATCCTCGGCAAGATGAAGGAAGCCCTGGACGGTTCGCGCGGCGAGCTGTCGGCGTTCGCGCCGCGCATGCTGACCATCAAGATCAACCCCGAGAAGATCCGTGACGTGATCGGCAAGGGCGGCGCCACCATCCGCGCGCTGACCGAAGAAACCGGCACGCAGATCGACATCTCCGACGACGGCACGATCGTGATCGCCAGCGTCGACGAAGCGCAGGCCAAAGAAGCCCAGCGCCGCATCGTCGAGCTGACCGCCGACGTCGAAGTGGGCCAGATCTACGAAGGCTCGGTCCTGCGTCTGCTGGACTTCGGCGCCATCGTGCAAGTGCTGCCGGGCCGCGACGGTCTGCTGCACATCTCCGAAATCGCCAACTACCGCATCGCGAACATCAACGATGTGCTGAAGGTCGGCCAGCAAGTCCGCGTCAAGGTCATCGAGGCCGACGACAAGGGCCGTCTGCGCCTGTCCATCAAGGCAATCGGTGGCATCGAGCAGCAGCAAGCCGCTGCCGCTCCCGAAGCTGCCCCCCAATCGGAACCGCAAGCTGAATAAGCCTGCAGCCTCCTGATTGAAAAGCGGCGCCTCATCCGAGGCGCCGTTTTTTTTGCCTGGCGCGGCCGAATGTGAGGGGGATGGGCCGCTGCTCCCCAGTTCGTCCGCCTTCCTGTAAAGTCTTGCGCGAGAGACGCGCCGCCGGGTGCAATGGCGCGCTTCACGCTTGATCGAAGGGGGCATACGGATGAACAAGGCATGACGGCGTGGCCGATAACCGCAGTCACCGCAGCGCTGTTGGCTGCGCTGTTGACCGGCTGCATGCCGCCCCCCGGGGCGGGCCAGCGTGGCCCCAAGGGCGAGGACATGACGGCGGACCAGTTCGCGCAGACGGACTTCAACCGGACGGTCACGCTCGAGGTACGCGACAACCTGACCAGCCTGTATTCGTTGCTGGACAAGCTGTACCGCCGCAATCCGCGGGAATGGCGCAAGACCGGTGCGCCGGACCTGGCCACGGCGGTGAACCGCGTCAAGCATTCCATCGAAGTCCGCGTGCCGCCGCGAGATCTGAGCGGGCTGCGCGACATCCAGATCCTGGCAGTCGCCCTGGATCCCAACTATCCGGGCGACCGGGTCGGCGCCTTCATCTACGGGCTTGCGGACACCATCATCGCCGCGCACAACGGCAAGACGCGCCTGTACGCGACAGACGCCCTGGATGGCCAGCGGGTCTACAATGCCGCACGGAACGTCGAGGCCGCGGCCTGGCTGCTGGCCACGCGCCGCAACAACCAGGGCGAATTGCTGTTGCTGGCCAACGAAATTTCCCCGACCGCCACGAATCTCAGCTTCGAGCGCGAGTTCGGCGCCATCATCGGCCGGCTGGACCTGATCGCCAACCTGCTCGGCGAGAACTCCCGGCGCATCGGCATCAACTACGCCCAGGGCCTTTTGCTGTTCAACTTCCTGCCTGTGCGTTAACCGGATTTCCATCGTGATCGATATCGCATCCATCCAGGCCGCCCGCGAAAAGCTGCGCGGCCAGGTCCTGAAGACCCCGTTCACCCTGTCCCGCACGCTGTCCGACATTTTCGGCGCCGAGATCTGGCTGAAATTCGAGAACCTGCAGTTCACCGCGTCCTTCAAGGAGCGCGGGGCGCTGAACCGCATGCTCACGCTGTCGGACGAGGAGCGCGCCAAGGGCGTGATCGCGGTGTCGGCGGGCAACCACGCGCAAGGCGTGGCCTACCATGCGCAGCGCATGGGCGTGCCGGCGGTGATCGTCATGCCGCGCTTCACGCCGACGGTGAAGGTCGCCAACACGCGGCGCTTCGGCGCCGAGGTCGTTCTGGCAGGCGACACCTTTGATGATGCCAAGGCGCGCGGCTACGAGCTGGCTCGCGAACGCGGCCTCATCATGATCCACCCCTACGACGACGAAGCCGTCATGGCGGGGCAGGGGACCGTCGCCCTGGAAATGCTGGAAGACCAGCCCAAGCTGGACACCCTGGTCATCGCCATCGGCGGCGGCGGGCTGATCTCGGGCATCTCCACCGCCGCCAAGGCCGTGAACCCCGGCATCGAGATCGTGGGCGTGCAGACCGAGCGCTTTCCGGCCATGTACGCGGCCGTCAAGGGCGTCACCATGCCGCCGGGGCAGTACACCATCGCCGAGGGCATCGCCGTCAAATCGCCCGGCGATCTGACGCTGGCCGTCGTGCAACGACTGGTCGACCGCATCGAACTGGTCAGCGAAGCGGACATCGAGCACGCCATCGTCGTGCTGCTGGAAATTGAAAAGACCGTCGTGGAAGGCGCTGGCGCCGCGGGCCTGGCCGCCTTGTTGCGCGCGCAGGAAGAGGGCAGCGACCGTTACAAAGGCAAGCGCATCGGGCTGGTGCTGACGGGCGGCAACATCGACCCGCTGATGCTGGGCGAGCTGATCGAGCGCGGCATGGTGCGGGCCGGGCGGCTGGCGCGGATCCGCGTCGACCTGCGTGACCTGCCCGGGGCGCTGGCCCATGCCACCAAACTGATTGCCGACGCGCAGGCCAACATTACAGAAGTGCACCACCAACGCGCGTTCACATCGCTGCCCGTGCGCAATGTCGAGGTGGATTTCGTGTTGCAGACGCGCGGTCCCGAGCACATCCAGGAAGTGATCGACATCCTGAACGCGGCCGGGTTTGCGGCGAGCAATCACGATCATTGACTGCCCGGGCGGCATCGCGATGCGGCCCTATTCTTTCAATCTGCTGTCAGAAAACTGTCGCTCCGGCCGAACTTTCGGCCGGAGCGTTTTTGTATGGGCGGCGTGTACATCGACGCCGCGTTGCGAGCATCAGGTGCGAGTCCCGGCAGGGCCTCGCCAGTGACGGATTCCCCGCTCCAGATCCTGCAAAAAATGCATCTGAATATTTCTACGCAGGCTCGCATCCATTCTGTACGGAACTTTTCCTCTAATGGCTAACTCACCTGAAAAATCGGCTATTTAAGCCAATTTCGCGGATTTGTGACCCTTCCCGCAGGTGCCAGGATGCCGAATTGCGTCCATTCGATGGTCTAGGGATATCCCCCACAAAGTCATGGTTGATACCCATAGCAGATATGTCGTTCCACGATTTACCATCCCGCGTTCATGTCGTTGCCGCCCGTCAAAGCGGCTGCGTTGAAAGAGAAATGAGCGCGTCTGAAGTCAGGATTTCCGGGACGCGATGGATTTGGGAGAAAGCAGATTGATAAGAAACAGACAGGATTTCTGGTCTGGCGTCATGTTCATCGTGGTGGGGGGAGGCTTTGCGTTGCAGGCGACCCAATATTCCATGGGCAGCGCGGCGCGCATGGGCCCCGGTTACTTTCCGTTCTGGCTCGGCATCGTGCTGGCGCTGATGGGCGCGACGGTGCTGATGAGCGCCTTGTCCCCCCGCGCCGAGAAAACGACGATCGGCCGCTATGACTTCCGCATTCTTTTTCTCGTCGTCGGGTCCGTGTTTCTGTACGGCTTTTCCCTGCGTTATCTCGGCCTGTACCTCTCGGTGTTCCTGCTTGTCCTGATCAGCAGCGTCGCCAGCCACGAATTCAACTGGAAGGTTGCCGTCGCCAACGGCCTGTTCCTCGTGGCGTTCTCCTACCTCGCGTTCATTCGCGGGTTGGGCCTGATCTTTCCGCTGTGGCCCAGCGTGCTGACCAACTGAGGTACCGGACATGGAATTGCTTCAAAACCTGATGCTGGGTTTCTCGGTGGCCTTCACCCCCGAAAACCTGACTTACGCATTCATCGGCTGCCTGCTGGGCACGCTGGTCGGGGTGCTGCCGGGACTGGGTCCCGTGCCGACCATCGCCATGCTGCTGCCCATCACCTACGTGCTGCCGCCTACCGCCGGCCTCATCATGCTGGCCGGCATCTACTACGGCACGCAGTACGGCGGGTCGACGACAGCCATCCTGGTGAACCTGCCGGGCGAGACCTCGGCGGTGGTGACCGTGCTGGACGGGCACCAGATGGCGAGAAACGGACGGGCGGGCGCCGCCCTGTCGCTGGCGGCCATCGGCTCGTTCTTCGCGGGCAGCGTCGCCACCGTGCTGATCGCCGCCTTCGCGCCGCCGCTGGCCGAAGTGGCATTCGCGTTCGGCCCGGCCGAATACTTCTCGCTGATGGCGCTGGGTCTGATCGGCGCCGTGGTGCTGGCGTCGGGCTCGCTGCCCAAGGCGATCTGCATGATCCTGCTCGGCCTGCTGCTGGGCATGGTGGGCACCGACGTGAATTCGGGCGTGGCGCGCTATGACTTCAGCATCCCCGAACTGCAGGACGGCATCGACTTTGCCATCGTCGCCATGGGCGTCTTCGGTCTGTCGGAAATCATGAGCAACCTGGAGCTCAAGGAGAACCGGGTCGAGATCACCGACAAGGTCGGTTCGCTGTATCCCAGCCGCCAGGAATTCCGCGAGGCCGCGCCCGCCATCGTGCGCGGCACGGCGCTGGGTTCGGCGCTGGGCATCCTGCCGGGTGGCGGTTCCGTGCTGTCGGCGTTTGCGTCCTACACGCTGGAAAAGAAGCTTTCGAAAGAGCCGCAGCGCTTCGGCAAGGGGCATCCCGCCGGGCTGGCCGGTCCCGAATCCGCCAACAACGCGGGCGCGCAGACCTCCTTCATTCCGCTGCTGACGCTGGGCATCCCGGGCAACGCGGTGATGGCGCTGATGGTGGGCGCGATGACCATCCACAATATCCAGCCGGGACCGCAGGTCATGTCCAGCCACCCCGAGCTGTTCTGGGGCCTGATCGCCTCGATGTGGATCGGCAACCTGATGCTGGTGGTGCTGAACCTGCCGCTGATCGGCATCTGGGTGAAGCTGCTGCGCGTCCCGTACCGCATGCTGTTCCCGGCGATCCTGGTCTTCTGCACGATCGGGGTGTATTCGTTGAACTACAACGCCTTCGACATCTTCATGTTCGCCATCTTCGGCATCATCGGCTACGTGTGGAGCAAGCTTGGCTGCGAAGGCGCGCCGCTGCTGCTTGGCCTGGTGCTGGGGCCCATGATGGAAGAGAACTTCCGCCGGGCGCTCCTTCTGTCGCGCGGCGAGTTTTCCACCTTTGTCACGCGCCCGCTGTCGGCCACGCTGCTGGCGCTTGCCGCGATCCTGCTGGTGCTGGTTGCGATGCCTGCGCTGCGCAAGAAGCGCGAAGAGGCTTTCGTCGAGGTCGATTGACGTAACGGTTACGGTTGGCTCCGGGTCTGGTTCGGCGAAAGCCGGCCAGGCCCCTTTTTTATTGGCGGCTTCTTATTGCCTGCCTTATTTCCGCTGGCTTATTGCCGCCGCTTTGATCGCCGAGCGGTCTATTGACGCGCCACCAGGTTCTTCAGACCGTACAGCCGTTCGCGATGCAACGTCGCGGTCAGCGGCTCCGGCTCGCGGCCCAGCGCGACGTAGTCGGCGGGAATCTGCGCAATCGCGTCCTGCATGTTTTCAGACCCCGCGTGCCACCACTGCACCAGCATCCGGTCCGGGTTGTAGACGTCCAGCCCCTGGCGTCGCAGCTCGGAACGATTGAAATCCTTCAGATTCCACGTCAGCACCTGCACGGTCGGCGTCTGAGGCAGCCCGCAGCGCGCGCGCCGCGCCAACCCGGCCGCGATCACGTGGAAATCCTTGGGATCGCTGTAGCGTAGCGACGCTTCATAGACCTGTGTGTCCGATTCCATGGCCGCCGGAAACCGCGCGTTCATGTCTGTCCAGAATTCCGCCATCACCTCCGGCGGAATGTCCCAGATGCGGCAGGCGTTGCGGCGCCATTCCTCGCCGATGCGCTCGGTCCATACGGGCTGGAACACGCCGGCCTCGGCCAGGCGCAGCAACAGGCGGCGCAGGATGCCGGACATGAGGACGCACGCGTCCAGGACGATGAACGGGGGAGAGGCGGGGAGGGAGGTCAAGATCGGTTCGGTCGCTGGCCCGGGCAACGCGCACGAATGGTGCGGCGATGGTCGCCGGGCGGGCGGGAAATATGAGGCGAGGCAGAAGAATAGTGGTTTTTCCGGTGGTCTGCCGAGCGGGTTATCTGTTCAGGAGGTCGTCCGGCACCTGAAGGTTTCGGTCGTCGGGACCCTGTTGGGTACCGCTGAGGACGGGTCGGGCCATGGGGGTGGCCGTCAGCATGTCTGCCGGAAACGGAACCAGCATCTCGCGGCTGTGGGCGGCCGATGCGGTCAGCCAATCGCCATAGGCGCCTTCCGGCAGAATGACCACCATGCGCTTTTCCGTGTTGGGCTGGTGATAGCGGCTGAACAGGGGATCGTTGTCGGCGTTGATGGTGAGCATGGTGTAGCTCTCCTGCCAATGCCCGGCCGCATCGCGATAGCGATCCCACAAGCCCGCGATGCCCAATGGCTTGCCGTCGGCGCGGGTGAACCGGGTGGCCACGGCCTTGCCGGACGTCCAGTCCGGCTCGAAGATCGCGTCGGCGGGAATGATGCAGTGCTGCGCGCGGCGCCAGGCGTTGCCGAACGTGTACGAGCCCGCGGCGGTCTCCGCGCGGGCATTGAAGGTGGAAAGCTTGCTGGCCCGTTCCAGGCCACCCGAGCGCGTCATGGCGCTGATCAGACCCCAGCGGCCGGCAGCGGCTTCGCGTTCAGGTACGGCGTCGTCACCGGCGTCATGTTCGGGGGGACGCCGCACGAACACCCCTTCATAGCGGGGCCACATGTCGTACTTGCCGATAGCGGCGGGCTTGGATCGCACGCCGAATTTCTGCAGCAGCAGTTCGGCGTCCTTGAGCGTCTGGTAGTGCGAACACATGCACGAGCTCCCGGAATGACGGGGAGGCGCGGTGTGGCGCCTCCGGGGTATCCAAGCTTGCCGTGTGGGCGTGCGATTTGTCCAGCGCGAGGGGATGCGAGGGGTGGTGCCCGAGACCGGAATCGAACCGGTACGGCCGCGAGGCCGAGGGATTTTCTTACCACTTCGGCTTTCGCCGCCAGCACAGGCTTGCTGTTCGTGGTCTGGAGCACGCCTTCACCATAGCCTTTTCGGCCTTAGGTGCCCGCCGTCTGCTCTCTACACCTTCCCCGATATATCATCGGGGCTTGGCTCGGCGTTAGCGCGGAACGGGTCCAGGGCCTTCGCCGAGTTTGACGGGCTTCACCTTTGGAGTTTCCTCCAGAGGGCTCAAATTTGTTCAAGTCCCTTGTGTCTACCAATTTCACCACTCGGGCGATGCGCGTCCCGCGAGGGGCCGGCAGCGGGCGAGACTATACCACCTTGGCAGCGGGGATATTGGCGGCGCGCGCTGGTAATGGGTAATCGCGGCAGGAACCAGACCGGCGGGCGGGTAAACCCCGATCCCTGCGCGGCGGGACTACGGACGACACTTTGCGCCATGAAGCCCAGTCCGCCCGCCCCGCCGTCCCGCGACATCGACCCCGTTTCCCTGCGCCTGTTCCTGGCCGCGCTGGAGGAAGGCAGCCTTGCGCGCGCCGCCGCCCGCGAGAACATCGTGCCGTCGGCCGTCAGCAAGCGGATGTCGGAGATGGAAGACGCGTTCGGCGTGCCGCTGCTCGAGCGCGGCGTGAAGGGCGTGCAGCCGACGCCGGCGGGCGATGCGCTGGCCGCGCACGTGCGCCGCGTGCTGGAGGATATGGACCGCATGCACCGCGACATGGCGGGATTTGCAACCGGGGTGCGCGGGCATATCCGGCTGGCCGTCAGTTTTGCCGCCTTGTCGGGCGACCTGCCGGCGCAGATCCAGTCCTTCCGGCGCGCGAATCCGCAAATCGATATCTCGCTGGAAGAGGACACCACGCAGACGGCGTTTCGCGCCGTGCTGGAAGGGCGGGCGGACGTGGCGGCCGGTTCCGACTTCGGACACGAAGGCCTGCAGGTGTTTCCCTTTGGCCATTGCGAACTGGCGGCGGTGGTGCCGGGCCGGCATCTGCTGGCTGACCGCGAGACGCTCGGTTATGCACAGCTGCTGCCGTTCGAGCAGATCGAGCTGAACCGCGATAACGGCATCAGCAGCGTATTCGATCAGGCGGCGCGCGAGGCGGGTATGACGCGCCGCATCAGCGCGCGTGTCAGTTCGCACGAGACCATTTGTCTGCTGGTGTCGCGCGGCATGGGCGTGGCGGTGGTGCCGCATTATCTGAAGCCGCGACTGGCGCACCTGGACATTCGCTTCATTCCGCTGGAAGGGCCTTGGTCCAGCACGCCGCTGTGCATTGCGGTGCGGGATCCGGAAGCGCTGTCGCCGGCTGCGCGTGCGCTGCTCGCGCATCTGGGCGTGCTGGGGGATTGACGCCCTCAGGGCTAACCCGGACGTTCCGAAACGAGAATGCCCCCGTGCTGAAAGACCGCTACCCGCCGGTGCCGCCCGCCCGCGATGATGCAGACATGCCGGCGCGGCGCGGACAAGTTTCCGAGGCTGACGCCGCGCTCCCATCGAACAGGCTGGCAAGAGGAACCGCAGATGACAGCAGCACCGGCTTCACCCTTCATGGACAGCACCGAACTGCCGCTGCGCGGCATCAAGGTCCTGGAACTGTCTCACATGATCATGGGGCCGGCCGCCGGCCTGTCGCTGGCGGACCTGGGCGCGGACGTCATCAAGGTCGAACCGATCGACGGCGACCGCACGCGGCGCTTGAAGGGATCCGGCAGCGGCTACTTTCCGGTCTTCAACCGCAATAAGCAGAGTCTTGCGATCGACCTGAAGTCGCCGGAAGGCCAGGAGGTCGTGCGCAAGCTGGCGCTGCAGACCGACATGATCGTGGAGAACTTCCGCGATGGCAGCCTGGCGCAGTACGGACTCGATTACGAATCGCTGTCGGCTGAGAACCCGGGGCTGATCTATGTGTCGCTCAAGGGCTTTCTGTCCGGTCCCTACAAGCACCGCACCGCGCTGGACGAGGTGGTGCAGATGATGGGCGGGCTGGCCTACATCAACGGCGGCGCGGACACGCCGCAGCGGGTGGCGGCGTCGGTCAACGACATCCTGGGCGGCACGTTCGGCGTGGTGGGCGCGTTGGCCGCGCTGCACGACCGCCACGCCACCGGCCGCGGGCGCCATGTGCGGTCCGGCCTCTTTGAAAACAATCTGCTGCTGGTTGCACAGTTCATCGCGCAGTTCCAATTGACGGGCACGGCACCCAAGCCGATGGGCGCCGAGCGCAAGCCGCCATGGGGCGTGTACGACGTCTTCGAAACCGCCGATGGCCGCGTGTTCGTCGCGGTGGTGGGCGATGCGCAATGGCGCAACTTCGCGCAGAAATTCCTGCCGCCCGAATGGGCCGCGGATCCGCGCCTGGCGACCGCCATCGACCGCGAGGCCGCACGTTCGTGGCTGGTGCCGGGCGTCGGTGAAATCCTGAAAACCTGGAAAACCGACGAACTGTGCGCCGCGCTGGAGGAAGCCAATCTGTCGTATGGCCCGATCCGCCAGCCGCACGATCTGCTTGATGATGCGCATCTGAACGCGGGCGGCGCGCTGCTGCCGACCCGGCTGCCGGACGGCGTCGAGATCTCGGCCGCCGCGCTGCCCATCGAGTTCGATGGCCGCAAGGCGGGCAAGCGGTTCGATCCGCCCACCCAAGGCGCGCAGACGCACGCCATTCTTCAAGGCCTGGGCCTGGATGCCGCGCGCATCGACGCCTTGCGCACGGCGGGAGTGATTGCATGACGCCAGGGCGTTAGCGCCCGATTTCTGTCGAGGCGGCGTCAGACCGCCAAGACATCCATCAAAGAGGAGACACCCATGATCCGCAAACTCGTTGCGCTGGCTGCACTGGCCGTCGCATGTACCGCCACTGCGCAGGACTATCCGAACAAGCCCATCCGCATCATCATCCCGTCCACGCCGGGCGGCGGCACCGACTACATCGGCCGCCTGATGAGCACCAAGCTGCACGAGCTGAACGGCTGGGCGGTCGTGCCCGAGAACAAGCCCGGCGCCGGCACCGCGCTGGGCTTGGCCGAAGCGGCGCGCTCGCCCGCGCAGGGCTATGACCTGGTGATCGGCCAGTCCGACAACGTCACGCTGATTCCGCTGCTGATGAAAGTGGCCTACGACCCGGTCAAGGATCTGACGCCGGTAGCGCTGGTGGCCACGACGCCGATGGTGCTGCTGGTGGCGGAGGCCTCGCCCTACAAGACGCTGCCTCAGGTGATCGAAGCGGCCAAGAAGGCGCCCAACCAGATTTCGTACGGCACGTCGGGCACCGGCGGGGGCGTGCACATCGCAATGGAAATGCTGCAGCACGAAGCCGGCTTCAAGATGCAGCACGTGCCGTACAAGGGTTCCGCGCCGGCGCTGGCCGACCTGATGGGCGGGCATCTGCAGTTCGCGGGCTCGTCGATCTCGTCGGCGGCCACGCTGATCAAGTCGGGCAAGGTGCGCGCGCTGGCGGTGACCTCGCCCAAGCGCAACCCGGCCTTGCCGGACGTGCCGACCGTGGCGGAGCTGGGATACAAGGACTTCAGCGTGGTGACCTACTACGGCGTGCTGGCCCCGGCCAAGACGCCCGACGCCATCGTCACGCGGCTGAACAGCGACTTCAACAAGCTGCTGGCGCGCCAGGATGTGAAGGACGCGCTGGCGGCGCAGGGACTCGAGACCGACCCCGTATCCAGTGCCCAGTTCGCCGCGCTGATCCAGTCGGACATCGGCAAGGCGCAGCAGACCATCAAGAGCGCCGGCATCGTCATTCAGCAATAGACACGGGAACGCACATGAACCAGGAAGTCAGGCTTTGCGAGGTCGGGCCGCGCGACGGGTTGCAGATGGCCAAGGGCATGATGCCGGGCGCCGACAAGCTGCGCTGGATCCGGCAACTGGCCGATGCCGGGCTGCGCGAGATCGAAGTGGGCAGTTTCGTGTCGCCGCGGCTGGTGCCGCAGATGGCGGACACGGGCGACATCCTGCCCGAAGTGCTGAAGATCGACGGGCTGACCGTGTGCGCGCTGGCGTGCAATCTGAAGGGCGCCATCGCCGCCTACGAGGCCGGTGCGCACGTGCTGGCGTTTCCCGTGTCGGTCAGCGACACGCACAGCCGCGCCAATGTGGGCAAGGGCACCGACGCGCAGGTCGACATGCTGGCCGCCATCGTCGACTGGGTGCGTTCGCAGGCGCGGCCGATGCGTATCGACGCCGCTGTCGCCACCGCGTTCGGGTGTTCGATGGAAGGCGAGGTGCCGGTGCGGCGGGTGGCCGAGGTCGCGGCCGCGGTGGCGCGCGTGGGCGCCGATGAAATCGCGCTGGCCGATACCGTGGGCTATGCGCATCCCGGGCGCGTGCGCGAGGCGGTGCGTGCCGCACAGGACGCCGTGGGCGCGCGGCTGACCAAGCTGCATCTGCACGACACGATGGGATTGGGCCTGGCGAATGCGCTGGCGGGGCTGGACGAAGGCATCCGCGCCTTCGATTCCTGCCTGGGCGGGCTGGGCGGTTGCCCGTTTGCGCCGGGGGCGTCGGGCAACATCGTCACCGAGGACCTGGTGTTCATGCTGGAAAGCATGGGGTATCGCACGGGCGTTGATCTGTCCCGCCTGCTTGCGGCACGGCCCCTGCTGGCCGAATCATTGCCGCAGGAAACCCTGCGCAGCGGCGTGGCCGCCGCCGGCATTCCCGGGACCTACGCGGCCACCGCTTAGGTCAGCGATACACCAGGACGGGCAGGGTGGTGTGCGCCAGCACCTTCTGCGTCTGGCTGCCCAGCAGCAGCGCGGCCATGCCCCCACGGCCGTGCGAAGACATGGCAATCAGGTCGCAGTTGCGCGTCATGGCCACGTCGACGATCACCTGATAAGGCGAGTCGCTCTCGCGCATTTCCGTGACGCAGGCCACGCCGGCGGTGCTGGCCTTGCCGGCGGCTTCGGACAGATACGAGCTGGCCAGCTCGCGCGCCTGGTTTTCGTAGATGCCGCGCACGCCTTCAAGCTGCACGGATTCCATGGAGGGCATCTCGAACGGGCTGTAAACGGTCAGGACCGTGACGCTGGCGTCCAACGCACGCGCAAGCGCAAGGGCTTGTTCCAGGCCGGAATTGGCCAGGCTGGATCCGTCGATGGGGATGAGTATGTGCTTGTACATGGCAACCTCCAGAAGGAATCTGCGTCCATGGTACGCCCGTTGGGGACGGCCCGTTTGGGACGGCCCGTTTGGGACGGCCTGTGGAGGACGGCCTGTGGAGGACGGCCTGTGGAGGACGGCCCATTTGGGACGGTTGCCTCTGAATCTGGCGGAAGCGGTGAGATTCGAACTCACGAACGGTTGCCCGTTGCCGGTTTTCAAGACCGGTGCAATCGACCACTCTGCCACGCTTCCGGGGTGTTGCCAGTACTGCCGGCGATTTTGCCTGCCGGATTGCCCGCAGTGCCGCCAGTCTATTGCGGCCGCCAGGCAAACATTCTGCCCGAACGGAATCACGATATGCCGCAAAGGGCGCAATAATAATCCATTTGCTGCAAAGGAGGCACGCGATGCACGCTGTTGAAATCACCCGCCCCGGTGGCCCCGAAGTCCTCGTCCCCGTGGAACGCCCCACGCCCGAGGCCGGCGCCGGCGAAGTTCTGATCAAAGTGACCGCTGCGGGCATCAACCGCCCCGACGTGTTCCAGCGCAAGGGCAACTACGCCCCGCCGCGCGGCGCATCCGACCTGCCGGGTTTGGAAGTGGCCGGTGAAATCGTCGGCGGCGACGTGGCCGGCAGCGGCTTTGCCGTGGGCGACAAGGTCTGCGCGCTGGTCGCGGGCGGCGGCTATGCCGAATACTGCGTCGCGCCTGTGGCGCAATGCCTGCCGATTCCCAAAGGCCTGTCCGACATCGAGGCCGCCGGCCTGCCGGAAACCTATTTCACCGTGTGGAGCAACGTGTTCGACCGCGGCCGCCTGTCCGAAGGCGAGGCGCTGCTGGTCCATGGCGGCGCCAGCGGCATCGGCACCACGGCCATCCAGTTGGCCCGTGCGATGGGTCACAAGGTCTACGCGACGGTCGGTAGCGACGATCGCGCCCGTGCCGTCGAGGCGCTGGGCGCCGACAAGGGCATCAACTACAAGACGCAGGACTTCGTGAAGGAAGTGCTGGACGCCACCGGCGGACGCGGCGTCGACGTGATCCTGGACATGGTGGCCGGCGATTACATCGCCCGGGACATGCAGTGCCTGGCCGATGACGGCCGTATCGTCATCATCGCGCAGCTTGGCGGCTCGCACGCCAATGTGGATACCGCCCAGGTCATGCGCCGTCGCCTGACCATCACCGGTTCCACCCTGCGGCCCCGTCCGGTCGCCTTCAAGGGCGCCATCGCCCGCGCTCTGCGCGAGCAGGCCTGGCCGCTGCTGGAAAAAGGGGCCATCAAGCCCATCGTCCACGCCACGTTCCCGCTGGCCGAGGCCTCCAAGGCGCACGCCATGATGGAAGGCGGGGAAAACATCGGCAAAATCATCCTGACCATGTAAGAAACGCGCGGCGTTCGGCGTATCGCCGCGCAACAGGATACAATCTCGGGTTTCGCCTGGAATTTTTTCCAGGCAGGCCCGTGGGCGGTTGCTGCACAAGTCCCCTGTATCAGGACCTGCAGGCTCACCCCCTCACTCCCAATCGTCAGACAAATTCGCCATGACTTCAGTCGAAAACCGCGCCCGCCTCGTGCTGGGCAACTGGAAGATGCACGGCAACCTTGCCGAGAACGCCGCGTTGCTGACCGAGCTTCGTGCCGCGGATGCGGCGGGCCACTGCGAAATCGGCATCTGTGTTCCGTTTCCCTACCTGGCGCAGGCTGCTTCGGCCCTGACCGGCAGCAGCGTGTCCTGGGGCGCGCAAGACGTCAGCGCGCACGACAAGGGCGCGTACACGGGTGAAGTTTCCGGTTCGATGCTGAAGGAATTCGGTTGCCGCTGGGCGCTGGCCGGCCACTCCGAGCGCCGCGTCCTGCACGGCGAAACCGACGAGATCGTGGCCGCCAAGGCCCAGGCCGCGCTGGCCGCCGGCCTGACCCCCGTGGTCTGCGTCGGGGAATCCCTGGCTGACCGCGAAGCCGGCAACACGCTGGCCGTGATCGAACGGCAGCTCAAGCCCGTGCTGGCGTTGGGCGCCGATGCGGTTTCCCGCATGGTTCTCGCCTATGAGCCCGTCTGGGCCATCGGCACGGGCCGCACCGCTTCGCCGGAGCAAGCCCAGGAAGTCCACGGCGCCATCCGCGCCGCCCTGCGCGCGCTCGGCGCCGCGCAAGTTCAGGTGTTGTACGGCGGCAGCGTCAAAGCCGCCAACGCCTCCAGTTTGTTCGCCATGACTGATATCGACGGAGCCCTGGTCGGCGGCGCGTCGCTCGTGGCCGAAGAGTTTTTGCGAATTGCCGCCATCTAAGTTTCCGTTCCGGAGTCTGTAATGCCCCTGATGCTCAAAATTCTGCTGGCCGTCCAAGTGATCTCGGCGCTGGCTATCATCGTCCTGGTCCTGCTTCAGCAGGGCAAAGGCGCCGACATGGGCTCCGCTTTCGGTAGCGGCTCGTCGGGCAGCCTGTTCGGCGCCACCGGTGCGGCCAACTTCCTGTCGCGCGCCACCAAGTGGGCCGCGGTCGTGTTCTTTGCCTCCACCGCTGGTCTGGCCTACTTCAGCCACAAGGGCACCGCTGGCCCCGCTGTGGATTCCGGCGTGATGCAAAGCTTCCCGGCCGACCGTTCGGTCCCGCAAGCGCCGGGTTCCTCGGTGCCGGCCACGCCGGGCGCATCGTCCGTCCCGGGCGCATCGTCCGTGCCCGCCACGCCGGCGCCCGCCCAGCCCGACGCCTCCGTGCCGACGGCTCCGGCTGCCCCGGCCGCCCCGGCTGGCGAAAAGCCGGCGGCCGCGCCCGCCGCCCCGGCAAAGTAAGGCGCAGCAGCAGAAAGGCCGGCGTAAGCCGGCTTTTTTTATGCTTGCCGCATTGAAGCGACCTGCCTGGAAAAGCCATGGAAAAGCGATTGATGCCGTCGATGATGGCGCTGCAGTGTTTCGAGGCGGTGGCGCGGCACATGAGCTTCACGCGCGCGGCCGAGGAACTGCACATGACGCAGAGCGCGATCAGCAAGCAGATCTCGCAACTGGAGGCCCTGCTGCGCAACCCGCTGTTCCTGCGCGTGCGCCGCCGGCTGCAACTGACGCCCGCGGGCGCGCTGTACCAGTCCGAGGTCAGGGCAATCCTGAATCAGATCGACGTGGCATCGCGCGACATCCTGACCTATGGCAGCGAGACTCAGGTGCTCACCATCGGCACTCAGCCCACCTTCGGGTCGCGCTGGCTGATCCCGCGCCTGCAGCGCTTCATGGCTGCGCATCCGGAAATCCAGTTGAAGGTGCGCAGCGAAACCCATCCGTTCGATCTGATGCAGGCCAAGATCGACATATCGCTTTTCTTCGGCCATGGCGCGCTGCCCGGCGCACAGTGCGTGGAACTCTTCGAGGCTGACGTCGTGCCGGTGTGCTCGCCCGCCATCCTGCACGGGGGCAAGCTGGCCAGCCTTGCCGACCTGAGCCGGCAGACGCTGATCCAGTGCGCCTCCCGCCCGGAGGCTTGGCACGACTACTTTTCCCATCAGCAATTCCAGTCCGACCGCAGCTATCTCGGACCGCGCTTTGACACCTTCTACATGTGCGTGCGCGCGGCCGAGGGGGGGTGCGGCATCGCGCTCACGCCGCGCCTTCTGGCCGAAGAAGAACTGCAGGCCGGCAAGCTGGTCATTCCCTGGGATTACGTGCAGCCCAGCGATGGCGCGTACTTCGTGGCGTATTCCGAGCACTCGGCCGAGGTGCCGAAGATCAAGCAGTTCGTGGCATGGGTGCGGGACGAAGCTCGCCAGCCGGACGGCCGGGGCGCGCCGCGCGCCCGGTCCATGAAAAAACGGACTGATTAGGCCGAATTTTTTCATTTGATTGGCGCGGGGCGGCGTGATTACATGCGGGCCATCCTTTTCCACCGATGTGCCGAGCCCGTCATGAGTCAGAACTACGTCAATCCCGATCAGATCCGCGCCTGGTTTTCGCGCGCCATGTCCGACATGTACAAGCAGGAAGTCCCGCTGTACGACACGCTGCTGGACCTGGTGGCGCAGGTGAACGCCCGGACGATGGACGAGCAGCCGGAACTAGCCGCGCATCTGGCGCGCACCGGCGAGATCGAGCGCCTGGACATCGAGCGCCATGGCGCCATCCGCGTCGGTACGCCGGAAGAACTGGCCAACATGCGCCGCGTGTTTGCCGTGATGGGCATGCTGCCCGTCGGCTACTACGACCTGTCGCCCGCCGGCGTGCCGGTGCATTCGACGGCTTTCCGCGCCACGCATGAAGCGGCCCTGCAGGCCAGCCCGTTCCGCGTCTTCACCTCGCTGCTGCGCCTGGAGCTGATCGACGACGTGGCCCTGCGCGAAAAGGCCGCCCGCATCCTGGCCGCCCGGCAGATCTTCACGGACCGCGTTCTGGCGCTGACCGCCAGCTGTGAGGCGCAAGGCGGCCTGAATGAGGCCGACGCCCGGGAATTCGTGGCCGAGGCGCTGCACACGTTCCGCTGGCACAGCGAGTCCACGGTCAGCCTGGCCGACTACCGCGAATTGCATGGCCAGCATCGCCTGATCGCCGACGTGGTGGCATTCAAGGGGCCGCACATCAACCACCTGACCCCGCGCACGCTGGACATCGACGAAGCGCAGGCCGAGATGCCGCGCCGCGGCGTGTCGGCCAAGGCCGTCATCGAAGGCCCGCCGCCGCGAAAGTGCCCGATCCTGCTGCGCCAGACCAGCTTCAAGGCGCTGGAGGAACCGGTGCGCTTCGCCGGCGCGGATGGCTCCAGCGCGGTGGGCAGCCACACCGCCCGTTTCGGCGAGATCGAGCAGCGCGGCGTGGCGCTGACCCGCAAGGGCCGCGCGCTGTACGACCAACTGCTGGACCTGGCCCGCAGTCGCATCAGCGGTGCGCCCAACGAGGGCAATGCGGCGGCCTACATGCAGAACCTGCAGGATTGTTTTGCGGCGTTTCCGGACGATTACGCGGCGCTGCACGACCAGGGGCTGGCGTACTTCCGCTATTTCCTGACCGGCAAGCCTGGCACGCCGGAAACCTCGGATCTGTCCGCCCTGATCGATGCGGGCTACATCCAGTTTGAACCGCTGGTGTACGAAGACTTCCTGCCGGTCAGCGCAGCCGGCATCTTTCAGTCGAACCTGGGCGACAAGGCGCAGGCCGAATACGCGCAAAACGCCAGCCAGGCCGCGTTTGAAGCGGCGCTCGGCGCGCCGGTGATGGACGAACTGGCGCTGTACGACGCCACGCAGGCGCGATCGCTCGCGGCGTGCCTGCAGGCGCTGGGCGTGGAGGCGGTGGCGGCCTGAAGTTGTCCGGGCTGAATGGGCCGCAACCCGGCGCCTTGCAGATAAAGCGGGACGGCTTTCCCGCTTTCCAAATTACGTGATAGAATGCTCGACTTTCCAGCAGGGTTCGCCTTGTTGGGTTGGTCAAGCCGACGTGGTGAAATTGGTAGACACGCTATCTTGAGGGGGTAGTGGCGAAAGCTGTGCGAGTTCGAGTCTCGCCGTCGGCACCAAGAAATTCCTCGCAATGAACCCGCATTTCTCTTTTGGAGGATGCGGGTTTTTGTTTGTCGGTCCCTTCGGTGGGGGGGCCGCAAGCCAACTGGTCCCTTCCATGGTGGGTCCGCAAGCCAACTGTGGCTATCCCCGGATCCGCTGGAAAACAGATTTCCAGATACCGGAACAAAGGACAGAAGGGCCTCGGATCCCCCGTGAACCGCGCCATCTCAGGGGAAACCCCATCCGGTCGCGTATTGCCGCTGCGCTTGTGCCGTCGCCGCCTCGCGACTAACATGTCGCAAGCCAACTATCAAGCCAACATTGCAATCTGTCGCTCGTGCCCCGAGATTGCGCAAAATTCTTCAATGCTTTCCTGCACCTTCGAATCCCCGAGCCGACATCGGCATGACCGACCGCATCCTCATGCCGGGGCTTTCCGGCATTTGCCGAGGCCGCGTCCGTGCTGAACGTGTCGGTCCGGCAAAAGACCGCCCATCCGAAGACGACACCCTGGAAGGGCCTGCAAGTCATTCCGCGGCGGGCGCTCGCCCCGTCGGAATCGGCCAGTCCGTTCGAAATCCTGGATTTGAAACCGCTGAACATCGCCGCGGCGGGCAGCGAGCGGGACGTGTATCTGCATCCGGCCGACAACTCGCTGCTGATCAAGATCGTCAATGGCGTGCGCCGCAGCCAGGCCGACCGCAAACGTCCCTGGTACAAGCGTTTCAGGCGTGATGCCTCGCATCGCGTGTTCATCATGGAAGCCGTCGAATACATCGCCACCACGGCCCAGCAGGGCGCGCGGGGAGGCAATGTGCTGATGGCGCGCATCTTCGGTTTGGTGTTGACCTCGAAGGGCTTGGGCCAGGTGGTCGAGCGCATCGTCGATGCGCATGGCAACCTGGCGCCCACGCTGAAGGAAGTCGTGGCGCGGCACGGGTTCTCGCCGGAACTGCGCTATCGCGTGCACGAATTCATCATGGCGCTGATCGACGCGCATGTGGTGTTCAACGATGTCAGCGCCAGCAACATCGTCGTGGGTTTCAATGCCGAAGGGCGCGAAGGGCTTTATCTGGTGGACGGGTACGGCTCCAAGCAGCTCATTCCCGTCTATTCATGGAGCAAGTCGCTGAACGGCCGCCGCATTCTGCGCCGTTACGACACGATGACCAAGAAGCTCCTGGCCGCTAGCGAACGCCGGCGCTAGGCGTTCTCGACGCTCAGCCCTTCAACCGCTCCGGCACGTCCTCCATATCGCTGCACACGGCCAGCACCTCGGCCGGCTTTCTGCTCAGCGACAGATAAACGTGGCCGATGCTGCTGTCGAAGTACGCCGATTCCAGCCGGTTCAGCACGACGCTGTCGCCGTTTTCGAACTGGATGCGAACCTTGCCCGACAGGACCACGACGAACTCCTGGCCCGGATGGCGGATGTAGTCTTCAAACTCCACGACCTTGCGCGAATCGATCATGGCGACCATCGGCAGCATCTTCTTGCCGGGGTATTCGCCCATCAGCAGGCGATAGTGATAGTTCTCGGTGATGTAGTCGCGGGCGTCGCTGAGCCGGTTCTTGACGAAGGTGGGGGCGACCGCGGCCTGCGCGGCGTCGCGCAGCATGAACATGCGCGTCATGTCGATGTCGAGCGCGCGGGCCAGCGCGGCGAATTTTTCGTAACTGAGGGCGATCTGGCCGAGTTCGGCCTTCGATAGCGTCGACACCGCGATGCCGCTGGCCTTGGACAGCGCCTGCAAGGTCATCTTCCTGGCCTTGCGCTCGGCGCGCAGGCGGGCGCCCATTTCTTCCTTGCCCACGATTTCGGGCGGGGATGTGTTGCCGGTTGGGGCCATGTAGCGGTCTGGCTTATAGGGTTGAGGGCAGGGGCAGGGCCCGCAAGCCCCGCCGCGTGTAGCCGGATTGTACGGGGTGGGCCGGGTCAGGCGGGGGGCTGGGCGCCGGTGCGTTCGACGATCATCCGGTAGTGCTCGGGCCGGCGGTGGGCGGCGAAGTTGAAGATGTTGGCGCGGTAGTGATCCGACACCGACAGGTCGCAGACGAAGTTGATGACTTCGTCCTCCTCGGAGAACGTGCGCACCATGATTTCGCCGGTGGGCGCGACGATGCAGGATCCGCCGATCATGGGATTGCCTTCCTCGACGCCGGCCTTGGCGGCGGCGGCCACCCAGCAGGCGTTCTGGTAGGCGCCGGCCTGCAGCGACAGCAAGTGGTGGTGCATGCGCAGGTGGATCGGCTCGTTCCATTGCACGTAGCCGGAGGGCGTGTTGTACCCGGCCATGACGACCTCCACGCCTTGCAGTCCCATGACGCGGAACGTCTCGGGCCAGCGCCGGTCGTTGCAGATGCACATGCCGATGGCGGCGTCCGGGGTCTGCCAGACGGGAAACCCCAGGTCGCCGACCGCGAAGTACTTCTTCTCCAGGTGCTGCAGGGTCGCTCCGTCGACGGCTTGCGCGTCGCCGGGGATATGGATCTTGCGGTACTTGCCCACGATCTGCCCGTCGCGCCCGACCAGGATGCTGGTGTTGTACTGCACGCCGTCCGCCAGCTCGGCGTAGCCCAGATAGAAGCCCACGCCCTTGTCGCGGGCCGCGTCGAACAGGGGGCGGGTCAGGGGGCCCGGCATTTCGGTTTCGAAGAACGCCTGCACCTCGGCCGGATCGTCGATGGACCAGCGCGGAAAGAACGTGGTCAGCGCCAGCTCCGGAAACGTCACCCAGGCCGCGCCGCGGCTGTGGGCGTCTTCCAGCAGGTCGATCAGCCGGCGAACGACCTGGACCCGGGTGTCGCTGCGCTGGACGGGGCCCAGCTGCGCGACGGCAAGGTGGAGCTTGCGGGCGGTCATGCGGCGCTCCCGGCGTTGCCTGGAGCGGCGCTCCCAACGGCGCTCCGCGCCAGGACGCGGCCGGCGTGCTGACCGGTGAAGGCCTGCTCCTCCCACACGGGCGCGCCGTTCACGTAGACCGAGTGAATGCCGGCCGCGCGTTCGGTGGGGCGTTCGAAGGTGGCGGCGTCGGCCACCGTGGCCGGATCGAAGACCACGAGGTCGGCGAAGTAGCCTGGCTGCACCTGCCCGCGTTCGGCCAGGCCGAACTTGGCGGCGGTCAGGCCGGTCATTTTCCAGACCGCGGTTTCCAGCGGGAAGAGGCCCAGGTCGCGGGAGTAATGGCCCAGCACGCGCGGAAAGGTGCCCCACAGGCGCGGATGCGGACGCTCGTCGTGGGGCAGGCCGTCCGAGCCGATCATGGTGGGGCCGAACTTCAAAATGCGCTGCACGTCGGGCTCGTCCATCATGAAGTAGATGGCGCCGGCCGGTTGCAGCTCGGGCACCACGTCGAATTTTGACTTGCCGCGTTCGGCGGCAATTTCGTCCAGGTCGCGGCCGCTGAGTTCGGGAAAGGGCTTGCACCAGGTGATGATGGTGCGGCCCGCCAGCAGCACGCGGTCCTGCTTGAGCATGGTGGAACCGGCCACGTAGGGATAGGCGTCCAGCGAGACGTCCTGCTTGGCCATCGCGGCCTCGATCAGCGGCAGGGTCTCGGCGGAGCGGCCGAAGTTGGGTTGGCCCATGACCTTGTGATGCGAGATCACGACCGGCACGTCCAGTTCGCGGCCGATGCGGAAGGTTTCTTCCAGCGCCTCGACGATGTGTTCGCCCTCGTCGCGCATGTGGGTGGCGTAGATGCCGCCGTGCGTTTGGAGCGGGCGGCAGACTTCGATGATTTCCTCGGTGGTGGCCTGGGCGGCTGGCGGGTAGAACGTGCCGGTGGAGATGCCGATGGCGCCGCTGGCCAGCGCGTCGTCGGCCAGCGTCTGCATGGCCTGCACTTCATCCGGCGTGGCGGCGCGCTGCAGGTCGGGCATGACCGCCGCGCGCAGCGTGGAGTGGCCGACCATGCAGGCGGCGTTGACGGCGGCGGGCGTGGCGCGCAGCGCGTCCAGGTAATCGGAGAAACGTTCGAAGCGATACGAGCCGCCTTCGTCCAGCAGGTCCAGCGGCGCGGGCGGGCTGGCGTGGGCGTGGGCCAGCGGCGCCAGGCTGATGCCGCAGTTGCCCGTGACGACGGTGGTGACGCCCTGCGAGATCTTGGGCGTCATGTCGCGGCGCTTGAGCAGGTAGTTGTCGTCGTGGGTGTGCGAGTCGATGAAGCCGGGCGCCACCACTTTGCCCGTCACGTCGATGCGGCGTTGCGCGGCGCAGCCGGACAGGTCGCCCACGGCGGCGATGCGGTCGCCGCGCACGCCCACGTCGGCGCGCTGGCCGGGGGCGTTGGTGCCGTCGATGACGGTGCCGCCGGCGAGGATGTAGTCAAACGGGGTGGCGTCAGGCTGGGACATGCGGTTCTCCGGCTGAATGGGATCAGGCAATGGGGCAATAAGGCAATGCGGGGATCAGGCAAAGTGGCAGGCGACCTGCTGTTCGGCGGCGACCTGGCGGGGCTGGGGCGTTTCTTCGGCGCAGCGCGGCTGCGCCATCGGACAGCGCGTGCGGAACGCGCAGCCGGATGGAGGCGACAGCGGGCTGGGGATTTCCCCCTTCAGGACCTCGACCGGATTGCGCTCTCCCTGGCGCGCGGACGGCACGGCGGCCAGCAGCGCGCGCGTGTACGGATGCGCCGGGCGGTCAAAGATCGCGTCGCGCGTGCCGATCTCGACGATCTTGCCCAGGTACATCACGGCCACGCGGTGGCTGATGTGGCGCACGACGCTCAGATCGTGCGAGATGAACACGTAGGTCAGGCCCAGGTCGCGCTGCAGGTCCATCAGCAGGTTGATGACCTGCGCCTGCACCGACACGTCCAGCGCTGACACCGGCTCGTCGCAGACGATGAGGCCAGGGTCCAGCGCCAGGGCGCGCGCGATCACTATGCGCTGGCGCTGGCCGCCCGAGAATTCGTGCGGATACTTGTCGGCCGCATCGGGCCGCAGGCTGACGCGCGCCAGCAGCTGCGCCACGCGCTCGCGGATGGCCTCGCGGCCGTGTCCGAAGTTGCGCAGCGGCTCGCCGATGATGTCGCGCACCCGCATTCGCGGGTTCATCGACGAAAACGGGTCCTGGAAAATGAACTGCATGCGGCGGCGCATGGCGCGCAGCTGGTTGCTGTTCATCTTGGCGAGGTCTTCGCCTTCCAGCAGGATGCGGCCTTCGGTCGGATCGGTCAGGCGGATCAGGCACTTGCCTGTCGTGGATTTGCCGCAGCCGGACTCGCCGACCAGGCTGAGCGTCTGGCCGCGCGGCACCGATAGCGAGATGCCATCGACGGCGCGCAGCACCTTGGCGCCGCGCCCGCTGTCCACAGGAAAGTGCTTTTTCAAGCCGATGACTTCCAGCATGGGCACCGCAGTGGCCGCGGGCGCGGAAGACGCGAGAGGAATGTCGTGCAGATTCATGGCGGGTCTCATGCGTCTCAGGCAGTCAGGGCGGCGCGCGCGGGGGCGTCCTGGCGCGCCCAGCACCAGACGCGGTGGCGCGCGCCGGCGTCGGTGGCGGACGGCGCTTCCTCGGTGCAGCGCGGCAGGGCCTCGGGGCAACGCGCGGCAAAGGCGCAGCCGCGCGACGCGGGTGTGCGCACCGGGACGATGCCGGGCAGCTCGGCAAGCCGGGCAGTGTGGTCCTGGCCGTCGACGAAGTCGGGCAGCGAACGGATCAGCGCCTGGGTGTACGGATGTTGCGGGCGGTCCAGCACGTCGTCCACGCTGCCTTCCTCGACCTTGCGGCCGGCATACATGACGATGACGCGTTGGCACATCTGCGCGACCACGCCCAGGTCGTGCGTGATCAGCACGATGGCCGTGCCAAGCCGCGCCTGGATGTCTCGCAACAGGTGCAGGATCTGCGCCTGGATGGTGACGTCCAGCGCCGTGGTGGGTTCGTCAGCGATCAGCACCTTGGGCTGACAGGCCAGCGCCATGGCGATCATGGCGCGCTGGCGCATGCCGCCCGAGAGCTGGTAGGGATACTCGCGCACGCGGCGCGCGGGGTCGGAGATCTGCACCAGGTCCAGCAACGCCTCGGCCTGCACCAGCGCCTCTTTGCGCGACAGGCCCTGGTGCAGCATGAGCGATTCACTGATCTGCTTGCCCACCGTGATGACGGGGTTCAGCGACGTCATGGGCTCCTGGAAGATCATCGAGATCTGGTTGCCGCGGATGGCGCGCATCGATTTTTCCGGCAGCGCCAGGAGGTCGCGGCCGTCGAATTCGATGCTGCCGCCCGCGACGCGGCCGGGAGCGCGCAAGAGCCGCATGATGGACAGGGACGTGACGCTCTTGCCGCAGCCCGATTCGCCGACCAGACCCAGCGTTTCGCCGGGCAGGAGGTCGAACGAGAGCTTGTCGACGGCCAGCACGGTGGTGTCGTCGCCGTCGAAACAGGTGGTGAGGTCTTGCACGCGCAGGACGGGTTGGGTTTGCATGTGCGCTCCTACAGCTTCTTGGCCAGACGGGGATCGAGCATGTCGCGCAGCCCGTCGCCGACCAGGTTGACGGCCAGCACGGCCACGCCCAGGAAGAGGCCCGGATACAGGATGATGTGGAACGCCACGGCCACGAAGTTGCGGCCTTCGGCCATGATGTTGCCCCAGCTCGGAATGTGCGGCGGGATGCCCACGCCCAGGAAGCTGAGCACCGCTTCGGTCAGGATGGCCGAGGCCGCGATGAACGTGGCCTGCACCATCAGCGGCGCGAAGAGGTTGGGCAGGATGTGGCGCAGCAGGATCGACGGCACGCGCGTGCCGACCGAGACGGCGGCCTCGATGTACGGCTGTTCGCGGATGGTCAGGACCAGCGCGCGCACCAGGCGCACGACGCGCGGCACTTCGGGCACGACGATGGCGATGATGACGGTGCCCAGTCCCCCTTTTAGCGTGGCCATCAGCGCAATCGCCAGCAGCACGCCGGGGATGGCCATCAGGCCGTCCATGATGCGCATGATGACGGCGTCGATGCGGCGGAAATAACCCGCCATCATGCCCAGCACCACGCCGGCCACGGTGGAGACGACCGCCACCACGATGCCGACCAAGAGCGAGATGCGCGCGCCCCAGACGGTGCGCGAATAGACGTCGCGGCCCAGCGCATCGGTGCCGAACAGATGCTCGGCCGATGGGGGCTTCATGCGCGCCATGGGATTGATCTCTTGCGGATCGACGGTGGCCAGCCACGGCGCGGCCAGCGCGATGGCGGCCAGCACCAGCAGGATGGCGCCGCCGGCATACAGCATGGGATGGCGGCGCACGGATCGGAAGGCGCGCCGCAGGCGCGGGCGCGCGGCGGGAAGCGGCAGGGTGGTCGTGTTCATGCGTTGCCTCTTCTCAGTAACGGATGCGCGGATCGAAGAGCCGGTAGCTCAGGTCGACCAGCAGGTTGATCAGCACGTAGATGCCCGAGGCCACCAGCAGCACGCCCTGGATGACCGGGTAGTCGTGGCGCAGCACGGCGTCGATGGTCAGGCGGCCCAGGCCGGGGATCGCAAACACGGTTTCCGTTACGACCACGCCGCCGATCAGGAGCGCCACGCCCACGCCGATGGTGGTGACGATGGGATTGGCGGCGTTCTTCAGCGCATGCCAGACGATGGGGCCGGACGACAGGCCCTTGGCGCGCGCGGTCCGGATGTAGTCTTCGGACAGGGCTTCCAGCATGGTGGCGCGGGTCATCCGCGTGAGCAGGGCCATGTAGACCAGGCCCAGCGACAGACAGGGCAGCACCAGGTGGCGCAGGTAAGGCACAAGGCCATCGGCCAGCGGTTTGTAGCCCTGGACTGGCAGCCAGCCGAGCTTGATGGAAAAGCCGTACACCAGGCTATAGCCGATCAGGAACACCGGCACCGAGAACGCACAGACCGCGCCCACCATGACCAGCCTGTCCAGCCACTTGCCGGCGTTCCACGCGGCCAGCACGCCCAGCGGAATCGCGGCCAGCACGGCAAACAGCATCGTGAAAAGCGCGATCGAGATCGTGGGGCCCATGCGCTGCGCGATGAGCTGCGACACGGGCATCTGCGTGGACATCGAGGTGCCCAGGTCGCCCACGGCGATATGGCTGATCCAGATGACGAACTGCTGCAGGAGCGGCTTGTCCAGCCCCAGGTTCTGCCGGATTTTTTCGACGTCGTCGGCGGTAGCGTTGTCGCCTGCGATGACCGCCGCGGGATCGCCCGGCGACAGGTGTATCAGCAGGAACACCACGACGGCCACGACGGCCATGACGGGTATGACGGCCGCGATGCGGCGCAGGATGAATTTCACGCTGGATTCCCCCCGGCTTGCGGCCGGGCGCGCGCGGCGCCCGGCGTCTGCCTTACGGTTTCTCGATGTTCCACATCACCGGAATGCCGGACTTGATCAGATCGGTCTGCTTCAAGCCGCGCACCGCGAAGACAGGCTTGAATTCGCCCCACATCACGTAAGGCACGGTCTGGTAGGCGCGCGCCTGGATCTGCGCCGCGATGTCCTTGCGCTTGGCGGCGTCCGTTTCGCGGATCCAGCTGGTGCGCAGCGTGTCCAGTTCCTTGTCGCACGGCCAACCGGGCAGGCTGTTGCCGCAGGCGGCGGACAGCCACGGGTTGGTCACCGGCGTGCTGGCGTCGAAGTAGCCGCCCCAGGTCAGGAAGATGTTCCAGCCGCCCTGGGCGGGCGGATCCTTCTTCAGGCGGCGGCCGGCCAGCGAGGCCCAGTCCATCGACTGCACGTCCACGTTCACGCCGGCCTTCTTCAGGTTCTGCGCCAGCACCATGACGGCGGGGGCGCTCAGGTGATCAGTCGGGTACAGCAGCACCACCTTCTCGCCCTTGTAGCCGGCTTCCTGCAGCAGTTGCTTGGCGCGTGCGGGATCGGTCTTGGCGTAGGGCGCGGCGCCCGCGTCCGTGGCCAGGGGCGAACCGCAGATGTACATGGTGGCGCAGTAGTCCACGCGGTACTTGTCCGGGTAGCCCATCGCGGTCAGCATTTCCTTCTGGCTGACCAGGTAGTACACCGCCTGGCGCGCGAGCGGGTTGTTGAATGGCGGATGCAGCGAATTCAGGATCACCATGCCTTGCGAGGCCACCGACGTGCTCAGCGTGATGTCCGGGTTGGATTCCAGCACCGGCAGGAAGTCGGGCGTGACCTGTTCGACCATGTCGACCTCGCCGTTCATCAGCGCGGCCGTCGAGGTGTTGCCGTCGGGGATGTAGACCCATTCCACGCGGTCCACCTTCACGTTCTTGCCGCCCGCCAGGCCGTCAGGCGCTTCGGAGCGCGGCACGTAAGCCGGGTTCTTGACGTACACGACCTTGTTGCCGGGCACCCATTCATCGCGCTTGAAGAGGAACGGGCCCGAGCCGACCATCTCGGTGACCTGGGTGTTCGGATCAGTGGCGGCCAGCCGCTTGGGCATGATGAAGGGCGGCATGCCCGAGGGCTTGGACAGCGCGTCCAGCACCAGGCCGAAGGGCTCTTTCAGCGTCAGCGTGAATGTGTTTTCGTTGGTGGCGGCAAATTCTGCGCCGGCCGCCATCATGGCCTGGCCCAGCGTGTCCTTCTTTGCCCAGCGCTGGATCGACGCAATGCAGTCCTCGGCCGTCACCGGCGTGCCGTCGTTGAACTTCAGACCGGGACGCAGGGTGAAGGTCCAGGTCTTGCCGTCTTCGGACGTGGTCCAGGTGTCCACCATTTGCGGCTTGACCTGGCCCTTGCTGTCCTGCGCGAACAGGGTGTCGAACACCATGTAGCCGTGGTTGCGCGTGATGTAGGCGGTGTTGAAAAGCGGGTCCAGCGTCTTCAGGTCGGCGTGCGGCACGAGGCGCAGCGTCTTGGTCTGGGCGAGTGCACCGGTCGCGGCGCTCATGGCCAGGAGCGCGGCGGCTCCCAGCAGGCTGAAACGTCTGATCATGGATTTCCCCTTGTTGGTTCTGAGTGCCCGGGCAGGGCGGCTATGGTGGGCGGCTTGGTCTTGGTGCCGAGCCTTGATGTCAGGCCTTGAAGGGCCACTTGGGCAATTTGCGCTTCACGAACGGCAGCGTGTTGAGGTCATTCGTGATGGCGCCGGGCGTTTCGACGTAGATGACGTGGCGGCCGACCTTCGAATACGAGGCATAGAAATGCTGCGAAGACTTCACGATGATGAGTTTCATCGCGGCCAGGTCCACGCCGAACTGCGTGAACAGGTCGGTGCCCATGGCCTGGGTGCGCGAGGTGGTCATGACGAGGGTGACGCCGCCGGTGCGCACGACGGCCACGTCGCCCAGCAGCGCGGGCGTGCCGGCCAGACCAGTCATGACGGCGTCGCGCTTGAGCGCCAGGATCTCGCAGTCCAGGTCCAGCGGCTGGCCGGACACCGGCGCCACCTTGCCGCCCACGCGCAGCTTGATCTGCGCGCCTTCGCCGGCCTCGAAGCACAGTTGCACGGCAACCGGATCCCAGAACGGGCCGGTGGCGACATCGGTGATGCCGCGCGCCAGCACGCGTTCCAGGATGAAGGTGGCATCGCTGGGCGCGCCGCCGCCGGCGTTGTCGGCCGAATCGGCCAGCACCACCGGGAATTCCTTGTGCGCCAGCGCCTGGTCCAGCGCTTCGTCCGCGCCGGGGTAGGGCGGCGCCAGCTGATCGCGGAAACCGATGATCTCCTCGCCCAGCGTGCGCGCCAGCGCCTCGGCCTGCGCGGCGTCGCCGTCGGTATAGACCAGCACCTTCGAACCCATGTCCGGCGTGTCGCCCCACGGGAAGCCGTGCGCGATGGACACGGACAGCACGCCTTCCTTGCCTTCCATCGCGAGCAGGCGGTCCACGAAGCTGCGCATCGGCTCGCGGCTGGTGTGCATGATGGAGATCATTTCGCAGTCGTAGACCGCACGCGTGGGGTTGATGCGGCCCTCGGCGCGCGCCACGCACAGGTCGACCAGGTCGAACGCACGTTCCAGGATGTCGGTGTGCGGGTATTCCTTGAAACAGACCAGGAAGTCGGCGCTCTCGACCATCGCGTCCGTCAGGTGGCAGTGCGGATCGAGTTCGGCGCCGATCACAGCGTCCGGGCCGACGATCTCCCGCGCGCGGCGCAGCAGGTCGCCTTCGCAGTCGTCGTAGCCGTCGGCGACCATCGCGCCATGCAGGCCGAAGAGTGCGATATCCACCTTGCCCGCGCGGCGCAGGTCGTCCAGCAGCTCATCGCGCAGCGTCTCGTAGGCGTGGCGGGTGGTGATGCCGGCCGGCGTCGCGCCTGCGGTCAAGCCTTCGATCAGCGTCCAGTCCTTGCCCGCGGCGCGCTGGCGCGCGGCCCACAGCGGACCCGAAAACATCTGCATGCGGTCCGGATGCTGGCCGGCGGGGAAGTAGCCGCGCGCCCGGTAGGAAGCCAGGCCGGTCGGAATGGGGGAGAAGGTGTTCGTCTCGGTCGCCAGGGACCCGGAAAAGATCTTCATGAATGACGCTCCGCGCTAGAGAGGGGCTTTGAGGGCGCGGGCATCGGGGCGCGCGCTGGGGGGTGTCGCCCCGCCAGGCGTGGGCCTGGCGGTGTCATGCAATCGAACGAATACGGCGTCAGGCGGCTGCGGGACCCTTGGGCTGGCTGTCGCCCAGCCAGGCCTGCACTTCGATCTCGACATCCACGTCCATGGCCAGCTTGGCCTCGACGGTGGAGCGCGTGGGGAAATCGGAGGAGAAATGGCTGCGGTAGGCCTCGTTGAACTGCGCGAACAGCGCCAGATCGGTCAACCACACGGTCACGCGAACCACGTCCTTCAGGCTGGCGCCGGCCAGTGCGAGCGTGTCCTTGATGCGCTCGATGGCGGCATTCGTCTGGGCGGTGATATCGCCACGCACGACCTGGCCGTCGGCATCCAGCGGGATCTGCCCGGACAGGAACAAAAAGCCGCCCGCCTGAGTGGCGCGCGAGAAGGGCAGGGGCAGGCTGCTGGGGTATCGGGTGATGGCGGTCATGTCGGGGTCTCGGTTATCGGTGATTGGATCAGCGCAAGCGCTCGGGCCGCACGGCGTCGGCATTGACGCCGTGCGCGTGGAGGTGATCGGGTAGGGGCTGGCGCGTCAGCAGCGCGGCGGCAAGCTCGGACGTGGCGGCGGCGGTCTGAATGCCGTAGCCGCCTTGCGCGGCCAGCCAGAAGAAGGCCGGCGTGGCCGCGTCCCAGCCCACCACGAAATCACCATCGCGCACGAACGAGCGCAGGCCGGCCCAGATGTGCTTCGGGCGGCGGATGGTCAGCGACGTGGCGGTTTCGATGCGGTAGATGCCGGTTGCGACATCCAGCTCTTCGGGCACGACGTCGTGCGCGTCGACCGGATCGGCATTGGCGGGCGAGCCCAGAAGTTGTCCGGCGTCCGGCTTGAAGTAATAGCTTTCGTCCACGCCGACTACGGCGGGCCAGTGCGAGAAATCGACGTCGTCCGGACCGCTGAAGGTGAAGGCGGTGCGGCGGCAGGGTTGCAGGCCGACGGGGGCGGCTCCGCACAGCGTTGCCGTGTGGTCGGCCCACGCGCCCGCGGCGTTGACGACGGCGCGCGCTCGGATCTGGCGCCCGTCGGCCAGGGTCAGCGTCCAGACCTCATTCTCGAACGCGGCGCCGGTCAATTCGGCATTGTTGTGCAGCACCGCGCCTTGGCGGCTCATGCCGCGCAGAAAGCCCTGATGCAGGGCATGCACGTCGATGTCGCGCGCGTCCGGTTCCTCGATCGCGCCGCAGAGCTGGTCTTCGCGCAGGCAGGACACGCGGGCCACCGCTTGCGCGGCGTCGATCAGCGTGACGTTGGGTGACTGGCGGTGGAAGTCATCGAACACTTCCTGCAGCAGATCCTTCTGGTCCGGCGTTGCGATGTACAGCACGCCGCGCGGGCTAAGCAGCGGATGCTCGCAGAAGCCTTCGGGCGGATGTTCGTAGAACGCGCGGCTGGCGCGCGTAAGCGCCTTGATCTGCGTGGTGCCGTAGGTCTCCATGAACATGGCTGCGGAGCGGCCGGTGGAGTGATAACCGGGTTGGGACTCGCGTTCCAGCACTGCCACGGACGCCGAGGCGCTGAGGCGGTAGGCCACGGAGGCGCCGGCGATCCCGGCGCCGACCACGGCAAAGTCGTATAGGGTTTCAGCAGTCATTTTGTCGGAAGCGAGAATTCTCTTATTTGATAATTCTCGAATACGATAGTTTTTTGACGCGGCTGGAGTAATAGGGGAATGCCCGCATGGGCGCAAAAGGCGCGCACGATGCGGCGCAGCCTTGCGCGGAGAGGGAAGCCGCGCTACCTGTCCATGGGTGCGCGACGGCGGGCCGCGCTACCCCAGCTTGCCCAGCAGCCCGATCAGTTTTCGCCGATCCGCCGCGCCCAGCTTGCCGCTGATACGCGCGTCGTGCGCCTGCACGGCCTCGGTGATGGCGGCCAGCGCGGTGTGGCCGGCCGGCGTCATGGCCAGCGCGTAGGCGCGCCGGTCGCGTTCGGCTTCCTGGCGCTCCACGTAGCCCAGGTCCTGCAACTGGTTGACGATCTGCACCGCGCCCGAGCGCGCAATGCCCAGGATGCGCGCCAGGTCGGTGAGCTTGAGGTTTTCATTGGCGGCGATCAGCGTCAGTGCCGAATAACGCTGCGGCGTGATGTCCCACGGCGCCAGCGCGGCCAGGAAGTCCTCGTAGATCAGGATCTGCGCGCGGCGGATGGCGTAGCCCACCAGATCGTCCAGCGCGCCGTACTGAATGCCGGGCACATGCGGATCGAAGTGTTCGCCGCGGGCAGCAGGGCGGCGAGGGCGTGGGACGGAGGCTTTGGACATCGGGGGCGGATCGTGAAACGGGGCCTCAACACTAATGCACGCGTCGCCGCCGCGCCACCGGATTGCGGGAAATCCCTCGTGCGAAACGCGGGGCGATTTTGTTATGTTGCATAACAAATAAGACCAGGAGTAGACATGCAAATCGTCATTGCCGGGGCCGGGATCGGCGGGCTGACCCTTGCGCTGATGCTGCATCGGCGCGGCATCGGCTGCCGCATCTATGAAAGCGCGCAGGAATTGCGGCCATTGGGCGTCGGCATCAATCTGCTGCCCCATGCGGTCAGCGAGATCGAACAATTGGGCCTCATGCCCCAGTTGGCCGAACGCGCCATCGAGACCTCGCAGCTTCACTACTACAACAAGCTCGGCCAGCCGATCTGGCGCGAGCCGCGCGGCCTCGAGGCCGGTTATCCGCTGCCGCAGTTTTCGGTGCATCGCGGCGAATTCCAGATGCTGCTCGCGCAGGCCGTGCGCGACCGGCTCGGCCCGGACGCCATCGTGCCGGGCATGGTGCTGGAATCGGCCAGCCAGGATGCGGCGGGCGTGCACGCGCAGTTCCGCCGCCGCGCGGACAACGCGCTGCAGACCGTGCACGGCGACATCCTGGTGGGCGCCGATGGCATCCACTCGGCACTGCGCCGTCAGCTTCATCCCGTCGGGGACGAGCCCCGTTTTTCCGGGCGCATGCTGTGGCGCGCCGTGACCGAGGCGCCGCCGTATCTGGACGGGCGCAGCATGTTCATGGCGGGTCACCAGGACCAGAAGTTCGTCTGCTATCCGATCTCCGAACCGCTGCGCAAACAAGGCCGTTCGCTCATCAACTGGATTGCCGAGCTGTCGATCCCCGGCGCGGAACTGCCCGCCACCGACTGGAATCGCAAGGTCGACAAGTCCGTCTTCGCAGACCGCTTTGCCGATTGGCGCTGGGACTGGATCGACATCCCTGCCATCATCGACGGCGCCGAAGCAATCTACGAATTCCCGCTGGTGGACCGCGATCCTTTGCCGCGCTGGACGCGCGGGCGCTTTACGCTGCTGGGCGACGCGGCGCATCCGATGTATCCGATCGGCTCGAACGGATCGGCCCAGGCGATCCTGGACGCGCGCTCCCTGGCCGACTGGCTGGATCAGGCGGTGCAGGGCAAGGCGCGTTCAGCAGAGATCGCGCTGCTGGAGTACGAGGCCGAACGTCTGCCGCGCACCGCCGGCATCGTGCTGCGCAATCGTTTGAACGGCCCCGAGCAGGTGATGCAGTTGGCCGAAGAGCGCGCGCCGCAAGGCTTTGCGAACATCAACGACGTCATATCGGGCGAGGAGCTGGCGGCGGTATCGCTGCGCTACAAGCAGCTGGCGGGTTTTGACCCCGCCGCGCTGCGCCTTGCCCGCGGAGAAAAGCCATGAGCAGTGCCGATGCCATCAACGAACCCCACGCGCCCCGGCTGGAACATGTGACCACCGTGGTGGTCGACGTGGGCGCGCCGCAGGAAGTGGGCGATACGCCGCAGGGCCGGCGCCGCGTGATCCCGATCACGGGCGGCACGGTCGACGGTCCGCGTCTGTCGGGCAAAGTGCTGCCCGGCGGCGCGGACTTCCAGATCATCCGCTCGGCCACATTCACGGACATCCACGCACGCTATGTGATCGAGACGTCCGCAGGCGAGCGCGTGTATGTCGAGAACACCGGCATCCGCACGGGCAGCGCCGAGGACATCGCGCGGCTGGCGCGCGGTGAAGCCGTCGATCCGGCGCGCATCTACTTTCGCAGCTATCCCCGCTTTGAAACGTCGTCGCCCGCGCTCGGCTGGATGAACGAAAGCCTGTTCATCGGCACCGGCGCGCGCTACCCCGACCGCGTCGAATTGCGTTTCTATCGCATTTGCTGAACCCGCGGCAGCCGCCGCGGCATTAAAAAAACCAGGAGACAACCATGCAAACGATGCTGCGCCGCCTGCTGGGCGGCTTCATGCTGTGCCTGCCGCTTGCGGCAGTCGCCCAGTTCCCCAATGGGCCGGTGCGCCTGAACGTGGGCTTTCCGCCCGGCACGGGGCCGGACATCGTGGCCCGCACGTTGTCCCAGCACATGGGACCGCTGCTGGGCGAAAGCGTGGTGGTGGAGAACAAGGTCGGTGCGGGCGGGCAGATTGCCGCCCAGAACGTCGCGCGCAGTCCGGCGGACGGCCAGACGCTGCTGCTGGGCGAGGTCGGCTCGATCAGCATTTCGCCTGCCACGTACCGCAACCTGAACTACGATCCGCCGCGCGACTTCGCGCCGATCTCCGAGGTGGTGCGGGCCGACTTCGTGCTGGTGGTGCCGGCCAGCTCGCCGTACAAGGACCTGCCGGCGTTCATCGACGCCGCGAAGAAGGCGCCGGACCGCGTGAACTTCGCCACCTTCGGCGCGGGTACGCCCGGCCATTTCGGCGCGGAGCTTTTCGCGCGCGAGGCGGGCCTGAAGATCGAAGCCATCCATTACCGGTCGACGGGCGATGCCGTGTCGGGACTGGTGTCCGGCGGCGTGCAGGCGGCCTTCGTGACGACGGCTCTGGCCGCGCCCCAGGTGCAGGGCGGCAAGCTGCGGGCGCTGGCCACCACCGGCGCGAAGCGCTCGTCCGCGTTGGCTGACGTGCCGACGTTCGCGGAGGGCGGCCTGCCGGCGGTCAACTTCGGCGCCTGGTTCGCGTTGTTCGCGCCGGCCGGCACGCCGGAGGCCGTGCTGACTCGCTTGCAGGCTGACAGCGCCGCCGCGCTGCGCCAGCCGGCCGCCGTGAAGACGCTTGGCGAAGCGGGATTTGTCGTCGTGGGCTCGGACCGGCAGGCGCTGCAGGCCTTGCTGACCGCGGAGTCCAAGCGCTGGGCCGACGTGGTGAAGGCGACGGGGTTCCGCGCCGACTGACTTTGACGAAACCAGACATTTGAAGGCGGCCGTCTAATGGCGGCCGTCTAATTGCGGCCGTCTAATTGCGGCCGTCACTAGGCCGCCGTCGGAAGGCGGCTGATTCATCGCGCAGATCGCATGTTTCAGCCCCTTTGACATCACCAGTGGAACAGTATGTTCCAGCCAAAGTGCGTTTGAACGGGTATTCGCGTCATGGTCGAGCCGGTAGAATGCCTCCCATCGTCATCTCTATCTACTGGTCGAAAGGTCAAATAATGAGCAACGCATATCTCGAAGCGCTCAAGCAGCGCCGCACGCAGTATTCGCTGGGCCGCAACCTGTCGGCCTCCAAGGAAGAACTGACCACGCTGATCCAGGAAGCGATCAAGCACAGCCCGTCCTCCTTCAACTCGCAAAGCTCGCGCGCCGTGATCCTGTTTGGCGCCGAAAGCGACAAGCTCTGGAACCTGGCTACGGAAGAAGTGCGCAAGGTTGCGCCCGCCGAAGGTTTCGACAAGACCGAAGCCAAGCTCAAGAGCTTTGCCGCCGGCGTGGGCACCATCCTGTTCTTTGAAGACCAGGACGTCGTGCGCAGCCTGCAGGAAAAGTTTGCGCTGTACGCCGACAACTTCCCGGTCTGGTCGGAGCAATCGGGCGGCATGGCCCAGTTGTCCGTGTGGACCGCGCTGGCCAACGCCGGTGTCGGCGCCAGCCTGCAGCACTACAACCCGCTGATCGACGCCGCCGTCGCGCGCGAATGGAACGTTCCCGCCTACTGGAAGCTGCGCGCGCAGATGCCGTTTGGCTCGAACGAAGCCGGTTTCGGCGACAAGGCTTTCATGGACGACGCCGAGCGCTTCCGCGTGTTTGGCTGATCGAATCCGGGGGGCGTGCCGCGCACGCCCCGCATGACCGCGGTATTCAGGCCCGCATTGCCCCACACGGCAATGCGGGCCTTGTCATTGGCGGGCTGACTGAATGGGCAAGCCGGCAATGCATCCCGGTGGTATCCGTTTGACCGAGCCCCCATATCGCCTGCAGCGGATGGCGCTATAGTCGACCGATCCCCACCAGGAAGGAGATGTCATGCAGACCAACGAGATCCATCGCGGCCGTCTGATCGATCACATCCAGCTTGTCGTGCGCGATCTGCCGGCCAGTCAGCGCTTCTACCAGGCGGTGTTCGATGCCCTGGAGGTGCCGATGGGCGGCACGGCCGACGACTACTTCTGGGCGGACGAGCTCTTTGTCTCGTCGGCTGACAGCCAGGCCGCGCTGGGCCAGTTGACGGGACGCCACCATCTGGCGTTCCAGGCGCGAGATCAGGCGATGGTCGACGCGTTTTACAAAGCGGCGCTGGCTCACGGCGGCAAGGACAACGGCGCGCCGGGATTCCGCGAATACCACCCCGGCTACTACGGCGCCTTCGTGCTGGATCCGGACGGCAACAACATCGAAGCCGTGTTCCATGGCGAAGCCCGGCGCAGCGCGCCGTCAGTCAAGGTGACGTTCTGACCGGAGCGTTTCCGTGCAGCTGCGCCATCTCCGGTACTTCGTGAAGATCGTCGAGGCGGGCAGTTTTTCCCGCGCGGCGGCGCTCATTCCGGTGGCGCAGCCGGCGCTCAGCCAGCAGATCGCGGCATTGGAAGAAGAGCTGGGCGTGACGCTGCTGCATCGCAGTGCGCGGGGCGCGCGTCCCACGGCCGCGGGCGCCGCGCTCTACACGGAAGCCGCGTCCATCCTGAGCCGCATGGAGCGCATTCCGCAGATCGTGCGCTCGCTCAGCGGCGACATCCAGGGCGTCGTGCGCATCGGCATGTCGTCGACGCTGGCGTCGTTTCTGGCGGGCGAACTGATGGAAAAATGCCGGGCGGCGCTGCCCAAGATCAGCCTGCGTTTCAGCAGCGATGCCAGCGGCCAGCTGGGCGCCCGCATCCGCGACAGCTCGCTGGATCTGGCGCTGGTGTTCGAGGACGAACCGACCACGGGTTTTGCGCGCCAAGCGCTGTTCCGGCAACGGCTTTTCGTGATCAGCCCGCGCAAGCCCGGGCGCCGGCCGTCCGCCATGCGCTTCGAGCAACTGGCGGACATGCCGCTCATCCTGCCCGCGCATCCCAACATGACACGCAATCTGCTGGACCGGCTGTTTGCCGAGGCCGGCATCGCGCCGCAGGTGGTGGCGGAAACCGAGGTCTTTTCCGGCATGCTGTCGGCGGTGCAGGCGGGCATCGGCCATACCATCCTGCCGCTGGGCGATTTCTCGGGGCAGCCGGGAAACGCGATGGTGTCCGCCGTGCTGATCGAGCCGCCCGTCTATCTGACGGCGGCAGTCATCGCGTCCAGCGACGTGCCGCTGGCGCCGCCTGCCGAGGCGGTGCGAACACTGCTCAGCGAGGTCGTGATGCAGCAGGTGCAGGAAAAAGGACTGGCCGGCGCGGAGCCGCTGCCTTCCTGACGCGCCGCTAAAGGCCATATCCGCGGGTGATACCCGCATATCGACATAGTATTTTTCCAGCTTCGCCGGCAGGCGCAATCTTCACGCTCATGCAGCAACCGCAATGTCTGCGGCCTGCAGAACTGGAGAGTGATGATGGCAAAGCTGGTTTATCGCGTGGTGTCCGCGTGCGGCGCGTTGGGATATGGATTTCCCCGTGAATCGCTGCAAAAGGCGCTGGAAGGGCGGATCGACGCCGTGATCTCGGATGCTGGATCGATGGACGCCGGCCCCTATTACCTGGGCACGGGAACCGAATACTTCGAACGCGAGGCCGTGAAGGCGGACTTTCGCCACATGGTCGAGGCGGGCGAACGCATCGAGGGTCCGGTCATCCTGGGAAGCTGCGGCATGGCGGGCGGCAACCGCAACCTGGACTGGATGATCGACGTCGCCAAGGAAGTGTTTGACGAGCTGGGCGTGAAGGACCGCGCGGTGGCTGTCATCCGGTCCGAGCTGGACCCGGCCAGCGTGATCCGCGAATTCCGCGCGGGTGCGCTTCGGCCCACGGGCGCCGGGCCGGAGCTGGATGCAGCGGCGCTCGAAGAGAGCACCATCGTGGGTCAGATGGGCGTGCATCCGCTCATCACTGCGCTGGAAAGCGGCGCGAAGTACGTGCTGGCAGGCCGCTCGTGCGACATTGCACTGTTCGCGTCCGACATGATCCGCCGCGGTATCGATCCGGGTCTGGCGTACCACGTGGGCCACGTGCTGGAATGCGGCGCGCTGGCCTGCGACCCGGGCTCGCCGTCGGATTGCCTGATCGCCGAAATCTACGACGACGGCACGGCGCTTTTCGTGGCGCCGGACTCGGGACGGCGCTGCACGCCGTATTCGATTGCGGCGCATTCGCTGTACGAGGAAAGCCATCCGCAACTGCAGTTCTATCCCGAAGGCATCCTGGCAATGGAACACACGGAATTCTTCGCGCGTGATGCCCGCACTGCCGGCATCCGCAACAGCCAGTTCGTGCATGCCGGCAAGCCGTGGCCGTGGAGCATCAAGCTGGAGGGCGCGCGGCGGCTGGGCAAGCGCAAGGTGTCGCTGGTCCATCTGGACCCCGCGGATCTGCCGCGTGTGCCGGGCGACGTGCTGGTCTATGGCCGCAACGGGGTTCAGGCCGTGCCGCTGCGCGAGGGCGAAAAGGAGCTGGGTCTGATCGTGGAAACGTGCGCGGCGACGCCGCAGGCGGCCGAAACGCTCGCCAGCCTGCTGACTCACTATCTGATTCATTACGGTTACGCGGGGCGCAAGGCCACCGCCGGCAACATTGCCTATCCGCTGTCGCCCAATCTGGTGAGCTTCCGGCGTGAAGATGGGCAGTACGGCGCGGTGGTTCCCAGCGGCACGCGCGATCCGGTGTTCCAGGCCAATTACCCGATGATCAAGGACGCGGTCATCACGCTGGTTCAGGCGGAATTTCCGGACGCGCTGCGCGCCGCCACCTGGAAAATCCATGAGGCCGACGCGAGCCATCCGGTCGCGCTTGTGCGCACCATCGACCGCGATCCTCGAGTGCTCGCCGACCGCCATCACGCCGAGCTGCAACGCCTGCTGTCGTTGGCCGCCGCGCGCGACGGCTCGCGGATGGACATGGATGCCGGCGATGCCTACGAATGGACGCTGTACCACCTGCTGCAGAATGAAGACATCATCAAGAACCGCATGTTCCCGATCACCTACTTCCGCGCCAACGGCGCAACGTGGACGGAAAGCGGGTCCGGCCGGCCACGGTATTACGACATCGGCATCACGGATTACCAGGGCAATCTGGACGACCGCACGCTGTCCCTGATCGCCGACGTGCCGCCCGACGGCACGCCCCAGCGCGAACAACCGCTGCTCGACATGGCCGTGGTGGTCCGCAGCAAGGACGCGGGCATCAACCGGCTGACGTTCGACATCGTGTTCAACTCGGCCGCTGATTACGAGGCCGCGTTGCGCTCGAACGTGTTCTGCCCGGCCAATGTGGCGCAGGTGCTGGGCGTGGCGCCCGAGCGCGTGGTTGGCACGTTCTTCGTGGATAGCTGCAACGCCATCAAGCTGACCATCGACCGTCCGAACATTTCTGCTTCGCCGGATGAGCGCGACGTGTTCGGGGCGCAGCAGCAGGTCGTCATCGAGCGTCTGTCGATACCGCATTACGCGGAGCGGCTGGCGATGGCCTCGGCGCTGTAGCGCGTGTTGAGGCCGCCGCCGATCGCGAACGGGAAGGGCGATCGGCGGCGTGCGTCCGCGGGGTCGTCCCCGGTTTCGTGCCAGAATTGCGGGCTGTCCAACCGCCATCGAACCCGAGAAGAATCCGATGAAACCTGGAATTCCCGCCCTACGGTTGTTGTCCCTGGCTGGCTTGTTCGCCTTGTCCGCGCCCGCGCTGGCCATCGATTGCAAGAAGGCATCCACCGGCGTCGAGAAGCTGATCTGCGCCGACCGCGGCGCGGTGTCCGCCGACGCGGAATTGAATCGCAGCTACAGCGCACTGTTGAAAGCCGCGCCCGATGCCGAGATCCGCACCATGCTGATCGACGGCCAGAAGCGTTGGCTGGTGGCGCGCGACAACGCACTGGAAAGATTGATCGAGTCGCCCGACCTCCTGCCCGACGGCAAAACCCCCGCGCAGGCCGCACGCAGCCTGATCCAGGCGCGCAGCGCCCAGTTCAAGGAAAAGGCCAAGGGGTCTGGCACGCCGGTCCTGATCGCGCGGGCGCTGGATCAGCGCAAGTTCCGGGCGCAATTCTCCGGCGGTCCGTTTGCCGGTTTCGCGTCGTCGTGCGACGTGCTGCCGCCCGACTACAACAACTATTCCTGCTTCGCGACCCGCCATTACCAGCACAAGGACCGCGTCTGCTCGGTGGACGAGTATTGGGCCTCCGGCGGCGTCTACACAAAGCGGTACGTGGCCGGCGTGATGAACGGCAAGCCCAAGGTCATCGCGTCGTGCTCGTTCAGCAGCGCCGACGAGGCGTGCGACGACGGCAATGGCAAGACCCACTGGAACCGGTCGCCGGCAGCGCCCGATTTCAGTTATGCAGACAAGCCCCTGCCGAAGATCGACGGCGAAATCTTCGATACCGACGACTACGAATGGGCGCAGGCTTGCCTGGCAAGCCCGGTGTATCCCGCTGCCAAGTAGCGCGTTCAGGCCTGCGCGGCCGTGCGTGGGCCTGACGGGGAAGGTGTCAGACTGTAATCGCGCCCGCGCTGGCCGTGAGGGCTGGACCGCGCCCGCCGGATGACAATTTCCCATGCGGGGCACACGGCGCGCGGACGGTTCGATCACGTTGCCCCGGGCTGGTCGGCCGCAAGATTTGGAAACGGACTGCGCCGCGCAGCGGTAATTTCGTCCACGGCACGGACGTAGAATCCCGCTTTTCGTCAATGCCACGCGGCCGTCAGGAACCAATCATGAAAAAAACCATCCTTCTTGCATCCGTCTGCGCGGCGCTGCTGTCTGCCTGCGCGCCCACGACCTCACCCCGCGAAGGATCGTCCGCCATGCCTGATTCCGCCACCATGTCCGCCGAAACTCAGGCCGGCCTGAGCGCCTACCATTGGCGCCTGACCGCCGCCACCGATGCCGCGGGCAAGGCCATCGCGGCGCTGCAAAAGGGCGTCGAGCATCAGGTGCGCCTGACCTTCAAGGACGACGGCGTGAACATCCGCGGCGGCTGCAATGCGCAATTCGGCGGGTACACGTACAAGAACGGCGTGCTGACCATCGCGAATCTCGCGTCGACGATGAAGGCCTGCGAACAAAGCCTGATGCAACTCGATGCCGAGATCGCCCAGCGCCTGAAGGGCGATCTGCGCGTGACGATGTCGGGCGACAAGGCCGAGCCGACGCTGGACCTCACGACGCAGGACGGCAGCGTGCTGAAGTTCGTCGGCGAACCCACGCCGGAAACGCTGTACGGCAGCGCGGGCCAGATCATGTTCCTGGAAGTGGCGGCCAAGCGCGCCGAATGCAGCCATCCGATGATTCCGCACTATCAGTGCCTGATGGTGCGCGAACGCAAGTTCAATGACGCGGGCATCGCGCTGCCGGCGCCGGACAAGTGGCAGCCGCTTTACCAGTCGATCGAAGGGTTTGAGCATCAAGAGGGCGTGCGCACCGTGCTGCGCGTCAAGCGCTACGACTGGAAGAACCCGCCCGCCGATGCGCCCTCCAAGGTCTACGTGCTGGACATGGTGGTGGAGCAGGACGCCTCGGGCAAGCGCAAGTAAACGGGGAGGTTCGCGCGGAGGGGCGCGTGGAGGGGCGTTAGCGCGATCCGCGCGGTTATCGTCCTGTTCGCGGTCAGCGCCCCTGGCCCGGTCACCAGGTGACGTAGAACATCGCCTTGGCCAGCACGACGATGGCCAGCATGTGGCAGAACACGCTCAGGTGCAGACGCCCTTGCAGCGCGCCGGTGAGCTTGCGCTGCCTGGCCAGCACCAGCGCAGTGGCCACATGAACCAGCACGCTGATGGCCAGCGCGATCTTGATGGACAGCAGCAGGCCGAACGATGAGACCAGCGGCGCGGACAGCGCGCCGCGGTGCTGCCACGCCAGCCCCAACCCCGCCAGATACAACACCACCACCGACCACGGCACCACCGAACGCACGCGCGGCCCGAGCTGGCTGCCCAGCGCCTTGCGCACGTCGGGCGGCAGGCGGCGGTGCACCGGTTCAAGAAACAGCACCTCGAACGTGACAGTGCCGACGAACATGAAGGCGGCAAGCAGGTGCAGGATGAGCAGCACGGGGTAGAGGGTCATGAGGGCATTCTCCGCCCGCGGATCGCGGCGCGAAATGACAAACATCAAGGGTGCAAGGTCCGGGTTGAGTCCAGCGCATCATCGACCCAAGCGAGCAGCCCGATAAAAAAGCCGGGCCGCGCTCCCTCGCAGGAAGTCGCAGCCCGGCTTGTCCATCCCCGGAACTCAGGTCACTTGCCCGCCGGCTGCAGCGTCAGCGTATCCGACCGCTGGCTATCCACCTTGGCCCGGCTGAAGGCCATCGGGAAGTACTCGCCCGTCGCCCAGCCCTTGATCAGGTCCTGGTAATGCGGGCTGCGCGGATCCGCCGATTGGCCCGGCACGTTCTGCACGCGCGAGTTGTCCCAGTCGGACACGTCGATCACCTGGCGGTACGACGCGCCGCTGGTCACGCGGTAGTCGCTCTTGCGGAACGTCGCGCGATGCACCGTGTCGTTGTCGCCGCCGACCGGATAGCGCGGCGTGCCCCACGCCTTGGCCGTGTCGGGCGGCAGCAGGCTGGCCAGGCTGTGATCGAACTGGATGTGGTGCAGCTTGCCCCACTGCCACTGCTTCGAATCCGGCCCCATCTTCGCGGTGAGCTGCGTCAGACCATCGGCCAGCGCCTGCAACAGCAGGGCGTCGCGGCCCTGATCCGGGCGAGGTCCAAAGGCGGCGTCGGGCGTGGCCAGCTTTTCCAGTGTCTTGCGGGTGGAAAGCTCGCCGAATGCCGCGCGTCCGTTTGCCGGCACATACAGGTCGGTTACGCGTTTGACGACCTCGGGCAGCCAGAAGGCATAGACGGTGGCGGCCCGGGAGTCCGTGGCCATGCGGTAGTCCCAGTCCTTCAGCAGGCTCAGCGCTTCGCCGACCTTCGCGTCCGCCGAATTCAACGACTTGGCATAGCCGCCCAGCGTGCGGGCAGGAATCGACAGATTGTCGAACTGCAGATCCTGCGACTGCTGCACGGTCAGCCCCTTGCCGTCAGCCACCACCTCGCGGATTCGCTGGATCCGGAAGGGTTCGGCCCAGGTGCGCGCCGACATGTCCTTGTACGGATAGTTGGCGGGCAGGTTGTACTCGTTGGCCGTGGCGACATAGCCTTCGGGCGGATTGAAGACGCGGGGCAGGGCGTTGCCGGGCAGCACGCCGCGCCATTCGAAGTCGCCATTGCCCGGCACGGGCAGCATGCCGGACCAGTCGTTGCGCGGACGGATGGGCGCGATGCTGCCGCCGAACCAGCCGATGTTGCCGTCCACGTCCGCGTAGACCATGTTCTCGCTGGGCGTGTAGTGCTTTTCCATGCCGGCCACGAACTCGTTCCAGTTCTGCGCCTGGTTCAAGCGCAGGCTGGCCAGATAGGCGGCCGTACCCGGGAATTCCAGGTAGGCGGCGCGCAGTGCGTAGGCCTTGCGCCGCACCGGGTCTTCGTGGATGACGGGACCGTGGCGCGTGAACTTCAGGCTGCGCATGGCAGGCGACGAGCCGCGCACCGGAATGCTCTCGTCGATCTGGCGCATCTTTTCCCAGCGGCCCTGGTAGCGGTATTCGCCGGGGTTCGCGGGGTTGGTGTCGTAGACGTACAGGTCTTCCTCGTCGCCAAACGCGAAGATCGTCAGGCCGAATGCAATGCGGTCGTTGTGGCCCATCGACACCCCGGGCAATGCCGGTTCGCCCGCGCCGATCACGTTCCAGCCCGGCGCATTCAGGTGGACCATGTAACGCAGCGACGGCATCGTGATGGACCGGTGCGGGTCGCCTGCCAGGATGGGCTTGCCGGTGGCGGTGCGCTCGCCGCTGAGCGTCCAGTTGTTGCTTTCGTAGCGCGGCGCCAGCGGATCGAAGGCCGGGTCCAGCGACGCAAGCCGCCCCTCGGACAACGCGCTCGCCAGCTTGGCGCGTTCATCCGCGGCAAGCGGGCTGCGCGGGAAGTCGCCCGCCTCGAACTTTTGGCCGTCACGCGCCAGCCGGTAGGTGGCCAGGACGGACTTGTTGATCTGGCGCACGTCCAGGCCGGCAGGCACCTGCAGCGCCAACGGCGGCTCGAAGGTGCTCAGCCCCTGCACGTTGTTCAGGCCCAATGCGGCGATCTGCTCGGACATCCGCACTTCCTCGCTGACATTGCGCGTCAGGCCGTAGATGCGGATCAGGGACGTCTCCGGACTCCAGTAGCCCGGCTCGGTGCCGGTCAGCTTGAACTCCGGCGGAAGCTGGTCGGGATTGGCCTTGACCCAGTTCACGTAGGCATTGATGCCGTTGGCGAATGCGGTGAGGATGGCCTGACCTTCGGGGTGATAGCTGGCGAACTCCGCCTGCATGTCGCCGCGATACAGGAAGAGGCGCGCGGCGCGGTCCTGCTCGATGAAGCGCGGGCCGAACTGTTCGGCCATCTTGCCTTCGCCCTGGCGGCGCCACAGGTCCAGTTGCCACAGGCGGTCGCGCGCGGCCGAAAAGCCCTGAGCAAAGAACAGGTCCGCCTGGTTCTTGGCGTAGATGTGAGACACGCCGTGCTTGTCCCTGACGATTTCCACGGGCTGCGAGAGCCCGGGCATGGCAATCGTGTCCTTCTTGCCGCCTGGCGAGGCGCAACCCGCCAGCACTGCGATCAGGCCGCTTGCCAGGAATGCGGCGGCCCTGCGCTTGAACGTACGCATAGACTTCTCCTCCGGTTATTGATCTTTTCTCTGCCGGCAGTACGTCAAACGCTGGAAGCCGCGCCGAACGCAACACCATGCAGCGACTAGAACTAAAGCAGAAGCGTGGGGAGAACTGTTTTATTTGATTAGATCTGGCAGGACTTGTAACGCTTCGTTGAAGTCTGACCACTATGGGAAAGCGCACCTGGCTGACATCACGTCGTTTAAAGACGCGATCAGGCATGAAATTTTTGGTCACGACATCGCGCTTCGGCCGGTAAACTCGGGCGCCCTGGATACCGGCGGGCGCGCTTGCTGTTCGCCGTCCTCACCCATAGCCGTACCTCATGCCGATCTCCGACCTCGCACGCAGCCTGTCCCGTCCCATTCTTGCCGCCGATGACCTGGAGTCGATGGAGCAGTTCTTCAGGCGGCCCGAGGTTGGCGCCTTCCTGACCCATGCCCGCAACCCGGCGAACACTGCTGCGGCCCTGCGGGATTGCGCCGATCTTTTGCCGCAACTGCATCCTTCCCATGCTGCGGCGCTTGCGCTGATGGGCGGATCGCTGGTGGAGGGCGGCGCCGATCCCGCCATTCTGTTTCCCACGCTGCACGCACTGCTGCGCGACTGGCTGCAACGCCTGCGTCCGTTCTGCGCGCAGGAAGTCGAAGAGGACGACGAGGAGGTCGAGGAGACCGACCGCCAGGCTTGGACGGACGCGCAGGCCAGGTTGGCAGCGGTGCCGCAGGACGCATTCTGGGAGGTCGAAGCCCTGCAAGCGGCCGTGGACGTGCTGGTGCTGCCGATGATGACCATGCTCTTGCGCCACCGTGGCAATCATCAGGCGTTCATCGCCGACGACGCGCTGATGGCCTTGCTGTATGCCATGACCTCGCTCAACGACAGCCTGCCGTTCGACCAGCTGCATTTCCTGTGGCTGGCGTCGCGCGTCAGCTACGAAGACGAACTGGTGGTCGTGCTGCCGGCGTCCGGAACGGGTTTCATCGCCGAGGCCCACGCCATCAACAACACCTTTCATGCCCTCACGCTGCTGCAGATCCTGATCGGCGAACACGCGCAGGCGCTGCGCGTGCAGCGGGACATCGCCTCGCGCACGCCGGACATGGATGGCGACACGGCCGACTTCCAGTGGTTGCAGGCCGGCGCGTATGCCGGAGGCGAGCTGAAGAACATGCTGAAGTGGGCATGGGGCGAAGCCGCGCTGCGCGACCATCCGTCCCGCCACGGAAAGCGCGTGCTGATCGCGTTGGAAACGGACGAGGGCACCAAGCGCAACTGGTCGGGTTTCAACGGCGCGATCCACGAGGCGCAGCAGCCGTTGATGACGTTCAAGCGCTATCTGACGCCGGAGGAAGTGGCGTCGTACTTGGCGTGAGCCGGCGCAGGTTCAGCTGCGCCCGAACAACCCGTCCACGCTGTCCTGGAGGTCGAAGACGTCCGACACGGCATACAGGCCCACCGGCTTGCCCAGTCGGCTGGTGTCCGGCGGCGTTTCCACGCAGGCCTTGATCAGCACGAATTGGCCGGCCGGATCCGGCATGAACTTCATGCCGGCGACCGACATCCGTTCGATCCGCACGCTGCCATCGTTGTAGCGGCGGCCGCGCGCGGGCTTGTCGCGTAGTTCGTCGATGGCGGGCACATGGTCGAAGACGGCGTCGTAGAACTCGATGACCGGACTCTGGTTGGTCTGCGCGCAATGGTGGACATACGCTGCGTGATAGCGGCCGTAGAGCTGGTATGACACCACGTCGCCCGCCCGGTAGAACGTCAGGCTGTCGGGCAGGCCGGGCGCGCGCTTGAGCGGTGCGGGCGGCGTGTGCAGGAAGGCGGCCTTGATCGCGGCGGTCTTGCGATGAAAATCGTCGCTCAGGGCCACGGCCTCGTTCAGGGCGTCGATGGCGGCATCCGCGCGGTCGGCGATGCCGGCGTCGGCGATGCCGTACTTGTGCAGCAGGATGGCCAGCGCCACGGCGGTCTTGTGGCGATACAGCGGCGAGGCCGCGTCGTCGCCCGCCTGCAGCACGCAGTTCCAGCGGCGCAGCAGGCGCGTCAGTACGCTGTCCGATGGGTTGGCCGCAATGGCGGCGTCATGGCGGGCGCGCGCCATGGTGTCCGCCAGCAGGCGCGCAAGGTCTTCGTCCAGCGTCTGGACCAGGATGTCGGCGGCGAGTTTCTTCAGCGCCTGGGCGTGGGTAATGGCGGTCATGGTGTCTGGCGTGGCCGCGCCGTCGGAGCCGGCGCGGGCCGAGCGGGCGGCGGAGAATCAGGCCCGCAGCGTGTCCCGCACCTGCATGAGCGCGAAGCCCAGCAGGTTCAGGCCGCGCCACAGGTTGGGATTGGCGATGTGTTCGTCGTCCTGCGCCATGCCCACGCCCCAGATGCGGTCCACGGGGCTGGCTTCGACCAGAACGCGGTTGCCGGTCTGCAGCAGGAACTCGCGCAATTCGGGGTTCTGGCCGAATTTCGCCTCGTTGGCGCGCACGACGATGGCATAGCGGTTTGCCAGCCAGGTCTCGTCGTTAAAGCCCATGACCTGCCGGCCCAGCGCCTTGGCCGCGCCGGGATTGGGCGCCTTGAACACGAGCGCGCGTGTCGCCTCGTCGCCAAAGAGCCGGGCCTTCTCGGCCATCATGTAGTGTTCCGCAGTGGGGTAGCGCTGGCCTTCGATCTCGAAGGGCGCGCCGTACCACTGGCTGAAGCACGAGGCCGTGATGCCGTGCTTGCCGGGCTGGTGGCCCCAGAAATTGACGAACTTGAGTTTGGCGCCCGCGTTGTAGCGGCGGCGCAGGTCTTCGATGTAGCGGGTGTCGGTCATGCCGGAAGGCGGGGTCCGGATAAGGAAGAGGCTGGAGGATAAAGGGGGATGGTATCCCGCTCGTTACCAGATGCAAGCCGATCCGCCGATTATTTGCCAAATGGCGTCGCGCGGCGGGGCAGGGCAGCCCCGTCGCCGCGCGGGGTCATCGTGTTGCAGACATCACCACCTGCGCTCCGACCCGCTTGTGGGCTGCGCTGCCGACTGGCCCATGCCGCCGGTCCGGACGGTGGATTCGTATTTCTTGTAGTCCTCGATGTACGTGGGCGAGTTGACGTTCGGGCTTTCCTCGCCAGCCCATTGTTCTTCCAGCCCGGCTTCGCGCCATGCGGCCAGGTCGCGTTCGACGTCGGCCCGGGTGGGCGTGAAGTCCGAGGAAGGCGCCGCGGTGGCCGGCGCCGTTGAGGCGGATTGCGCACCCGCGGGGCTGGACAGCAGGGCAAATGCCGCCAGCGCAGCGGGGATAAGGGCGCGGAATGGCAGGACAGGGTTCATGAATGGCTCCTTGGGGATGCGTGGGGGCGCAGCGTTGGGACCGGTGCCGTTCGGGGCGCGCGCGATAGCGCTACACGGCCGAGGGCAGCTGCGGGACCGGATGGGCGGAGTCATGGTCCGGCGGGCTCAGGCGCCGGTTTGCGGGCCTGCAGATCGCGAGCGCAGACGGGGTGGTGACCCGACAGGCGCTTGGAGGCCCGGGTCTCATGCCTTCGTGCTCATCGTAGGGCCGCATGGGTGCAGGCCGCATACCCAAATCTGAGTACACCAAGCGGCGCACTGGCCTACAACAACGACGCCAGGCGGACCAGTTCGGATTGGCGGCTGCACTCCATCTTGGTCAGCAGAGACGCCACCTGCTTGCGCACCGTCAGGACCGAGGCGTGGCGCAGCGTGGCCACTTCCTCGACGCTGTGACCGGCGGCCAGTCCGGCCAGCACCGCGGCTTCGGCATGCGTGATGGAGAACACCGATTGGAGCTTGGTGACGTCCGGCATCGCGAACGCGCTCTTCTTGCGCATTCGCATCAGCAGCATCCGGCCGCCGATGAGGCTGAGCGCAGGCGGCGCGGCGCTGATGTCGACCCAGAACAGCTCGCCCCAACCCGAGGCCGTGGCCATCGACCGCATCTGGCCGTCACGCGCCACGGCGGCACAGTGCGCATCCAACAGCCGCTGCACCTTGGCGTCCGCATGGCGCAGCCGGCGGCCATGCAGCGTCCAGCCGTTGACGTCGTCCAGAAAACCCACGGCCAGCGGCGACAGTTTGTCGACGATGCAATCCACGCTGATCAGCAGCACGGCTTCGTTGACATCGGAAAACGCGCTTTCCAGCGACTTCCATCCGATCACGCGGTTGCGCTCGCGTTGCGACAAGTGGTGGCGCAGCGCGCGGAAATAGCGGGCGTAGTCGCCGGATTGCAGCCGGTCGCCGGCCTTCGCGTCGATGGACGACCGCTGAAAGCCGATCGCGGCGTGCAGCACGGTGTTCGATTCGATGATGAGCGACAGCACCTGCGCCATGCGATGCCGGGCCATGAAGTCCGCATAGAACTCGGTGCGCTGCAACTGCGCGGGTTCGTACATCCGCGTAGTGTCCAGCCAGGTGCCGGCGGGGGCATTGCGCCCCTCCTGCTCAACGATGTCGCAGTTGCAGTAGTGCTCCTGGTAATCCGAGACGCATGCGTCGGCAAAGCCGATGGCGGTCAGGGTCAGCAGCTTGTTCCTGGCGTCGAACACGATAAGCGCGCCGCTGTCGGCCCCGACAAGATCGCGGGCGGTGCCCAGGATGTCGCGCCACGGCGGTTCGGGGTCGGTCAGGTGGTCGACGGCCTCGACGGCGCGGCGCAATGCGATTCGATGATCGGGCATGGCGAGCCTCCAACTCTGGTTCAAACGTAATCGCTGCTACGTGTCACAGATGGTGGTAGGTGGCGCCGGCCGGCAAGACATGGCGGCGCACCGCTGCTGCGGATCAAAGCGGAGAGCGCGTCGCAGAGAGCGTACAGGGATAGCGGCGGGCCCAGCGCAGATTATCGTCGCAAATTTGCGGGCGATGATGATTTTGCTGCGCTTTCCCGCAAGGAAAATGGCGTGTTGATGCGGCGATACCAGGAAAATTCAACTGGCGCGAAACCCCTGCATATCGCCGCGTGACACCGCCGCGCTTATTGCGCCAGCAGTTGCAACAGCAGCGCCTTTTTCGGTTCGTCCGCTTTGCGCGCCAGTGCCGCCAGCTTCTTGTCGGATCCGAACAGCCGTTCGCGCACATGCGCCCTCAGGTGCTCGGGGAGTGCGGCCAGTGCGTCAGCCAGCAGCGCAAGCAATGGCGCATCTTCAATCGTGAACCCCGCGGGCGGTTTGAAGCCGTCGGTGCAGACGCACAGGCATGCCACGACGGTGGCAAGGGTCTGCGGCGTCAGCCCATGCTGTTCGAGAAACACGGTGGTGTAGCGGTCCTGCACTGACTGATGTTCGTCGTCCACCAGATCCATGTAGTGGCGCAGCAGCGCAAAGTGGCCGGCGTCGGCCAGACCCAGCGCAAACGTCGCATACGTGCCGGACAGGCAGGCCTTTTCGGCCTCCGCATCCGAATACCATTCGTAGGGCTGGATGGCGGCGTGCGCATAGCGCGCCAGCGCATCGTGCGCCTCGGGATGCTGCGCGGCGTTGGCAAAAAAGCGATGCGTGTCGGACTTGGCCAGGCCCTTGATGGGCAGGTAGTGGCGTGCACGGCTTTTCAGTTCGATGCGGTAGCCGGCCGGAAAGCCCGCGCGCAACAGGCTGGCGAGGAAGTCCAGCGCCAGGCAATAGGCCGCCGGCGACTCCTGCCGGATCGCAATGGACACGGTGGCCAGTACGTCGTTGGCGGCGCAGGTGACGGTGCCGGTCGCCAGGCGTGCGCGATCGGCGGGAATGGCGCCGCTGCCGCTGGCGAGCATGGTTTCGGCGCGCGCGCTGCCGACATCGCGCGCCAGTTCCAGAAAGGTCAGGCCAAGCGGCCGCGCATAGCCGGGTTCAAAGCGCAGGATCAGCGTTGCCGCGTACAGCAGCAGGTCGATGCCGCGGTCGTTGGCATCCAGCGTTGCGCCGGGCTTGAGCTTGTAGGTGTTCGTGCGGAAGGCGTTCTGCGACACGTCGAAATAACGCGGCAGATACTGTTCCTCGGACCAGCGGCGCAGCGCGTGGATGATGGAGCCCCGCTGCTCGGCCAGCGACTCCTGGCCCGCGTTCAGCGCCAGCACGCGCGTGAAGACGGCAATCAGCCAGGGGTAATCGAACTTGGGAAACAGGCGTTCGTTCAGCAGATGGCGGCACAGCAGGCTGATGTGCAGGCGGCCGGTGGGTTGGGCGCCGTTCAGCACTTCCTGGTCTACGTATTGCGCAACGCGTTCGCGCAGGCCTTGCTGCTTGGCCTCGTCGGTGTGGTCCACCAGCGTCAGGCGCAGCCGGCCCTCGGTGGTGGGGAACTGCGCGCGAAAGCGGAAGTGGTGGTCCAGGTGCGGTTTGCCGGCAAGCCGGGCGATGCGTTCAAGCACGGCCTCGCGCAGCACGGGCGCCAGCGATTCGTGGACTTCAGCGGGACTGAGCGGGCCGTTACGGCCTTCGGCGCGCAGGCCGTCTTCGTCGTCGGGCTCCCAGCTGGGCATGACGTCGAACATGATGCGCGAGGGCTCGTACTCCAGCAGGATCTCGCTGTGGATGCCGGCCTGCAGCGGTGTGCGGGCCACGATCGCGTCGATGTCGTCGCGCGCTTCCAGCTTGTCGAACCAGCCATGGATGGCGGCAAGCGTTTCATCCTGGATCTGCTGGGCGGTCTTGTGATGCAGGCCAATGGCGCGGGACTCGTGGGACATCGTGATTCGTGAGGGTGGCAACAGGTGCGCCGAATGCTACACGATGAGGCGCCGCGCCCGCGTCAGTGCCGGGACGCGAAATCGCCGATGGCGGCCGCGGGCGACAGCGCAAACGACGCCTTCATATCGCGCACTTCCTCCACAGGCGTGCGGCCAAAGAATCGCTTGAACTCGCGGCTGAATTGCGATGCGCTTTCGTAGCCGACGCGGGCCGAGGCCGACGCGGCGGTCAGGCCGTCGCGGATCATCATGAGGCGCGCCTGATGCAGCCGCGTGGACTTGATGTACTGAATGGGCGAGGTCTGCGTCACCGCCTTGAAATTGACGTGAAACGCGGGGACGCTCATGCCGGCCTCCTGCGCCAGGTGCGTCACGTCCAGCGGCTGGGAATAGTCGGTATGGATGCGGCGCAGCGCGCGGGCCACGCGGCCGAAGCGGCCCGGATGCGCGAGGGCGGCGCGCAGGGCGCCGCCTTGCTCGCCGCTCAGGACGCGAAAGCAGATTTCGCGCACCAGCGCCGGGCCGAGGATTTCGGCATCGAGCGGATGGCACAGCGCGCGCAAGAGGCGCACGGTGGCGTCGGCCAGCTCATGGGACAGCGGGGTCGAGGCGATGCCGAGCGGCGCGTCGCCGTTGAGGGCGCCCGCTGCGGCTTCGGAACCTTCGCCCGATTGGTTGTCGATCGCCACCACCAGATCGGCCACGGTCGCCAGATTCATCCGGATGGACACCGCGAGCATGGGCTCTTCCTTGCTGGCCTGAGTCTCCGTGGAAAAGGGCAGGGGCACGGACAGCACCAGAAAGTGCTGCGCGTCGTAGACGTAGGTTTCGTCTCCCAGAAAGCCGAGCTTGCGGCCTTGGCACACGATGACGATGCCGGGCTCGTAAAGCACCGGCGTTCGGCCCAGCGGCCGGTCCGAGCGCATGAAGCGTACGCCGTCCAGCGCGGACAGGCTGTAGCCCTCGTTGGGCGCCAGGCGATCGATGAGGGCAATCATTTCGCGCGACAGCGGATTGGACGGCAGCGTCATGGGGCATCCGTGGTTCGGTTCCGGTGGGGGACATTCTACCGGCGCCCATCGGGGCGGAACAGGGTGCGCAATAGGAATGGGCAAGGGTGCGATAGACGCAGGTATTCGCGCGCGGCGCCGCAATCCTTAGCATTTCAGTCACGTCAACGACTTGGAGAAATGACCATGACTGCAGCACAGAACCGGCAATCCAAAGTGGTGCTGATCACCGGCGCCAGCAGCGGCATCGGCGAGGCCACGGCGCGGCTGCTGGCCGCGCAGGGCCACCGCGTGTACGTCGGGGCGCGCCGCACGGACCGGCTGGAAACACTGGTGCAAGAGATTCGGGCAAACGGCGGTACGGCAGCGTTTCGCGCGCTGGACGTCACGTCGGCCGAGGACATGCGGGACTTCGTGCGCGGCGCCGAGGCGGCCTACGGGCAGGTGGACGTGATCGTCAACAACGCGGGCGTGATGCCGCTGTCGCCGCTGAATTCTCTGAAGGTGGAAGAGTGGGACCGGATGATCGACGTGAACATCCGCGGCGTGCTGCACGGCATCGCCGCCGTGTTGCCGGGCATGGAGCGCCAGGGACACGGACAGGTGATCAACGTGTCTTCCATCGGCGGGCTCGCCGTGTCGCCGACGGCGGCGGTGTACTGCGCGACCAAGTTTGCGGTGCGCGCGATCTCGGACGGCTTGCGCCAGGAGACCAACAAGATTCGCGTGACGGTGGTCTGCCCCGGCGTCGTTGAATCGGAGCTGGCCGACACGATTACCGACGACACCGCGCGCGTGGCGATGCAGTCGTTCCGCCGCGTTGCTCTGCACCCGGACGCCATCGCCCGCGCCATTGCCTACGCCATCGAACAGCCTGACGACGTGGACGTCAGCGAAGTGGTGGTGCGCCCGACGGCCAGCCCGCATTGAACCTGCAACCATAAGGAATCGAACCATGATGGCAACGACTATTTCTGACCAACCCTTTTCCGGCCAGACGGCCATCGTGACCGGCGCCGCCAGCGGCATCGGCCTGGCCACCCTGGAACTCCTGCATGCGCAGGGCGCCCGCGTCGTGGCGGTGGACCGGGACGAGGCCGTGCGCGCGCTGGCGCGGCCCGGCGTAGAGCCCCTGGTGGCCGATATTTCGCGGGAAGACAGCGCCGAAAAGGCGGTCAAGACCACGATGGACTGCTTCGGCAGGCTGGACATCCTGGTGAACAACGCGGGCGTCATCATCAACAAGCCGGTGATCGACATGACGCTGGACGACTGGGAAGGCATTCTTGCCGTGAACGCCACGGGCGCCTTCCTGTTTTCCCGTGAAGCGATGCGCGTGATGGTACCGGCGGGCCGTGGCGCGATCGTCAACGTCGGCTCGTACGCCTGCTACCAGGCCTTTCCGACCATCGCGGCCTACGCGGCTTCCAAAGGCGCGCTGGCGCAGCTGACGCGCGCGTTGTCGCTGGAGGCCATCGAGCACGGTATCCGTGTGAACGCCGTGGGGTCGGGCGACGTGGTCACCAACATTACCAACCACATCCATGAGGACGGTCCCGGCTTCCTGGCCGAGCACGGCAAGAACGCGCCGATCCGGCGGGCGGCCGAGCCGCGCGAGATCGCGGAGGTGATTGCGTTCCTGGCATCCGACAAAGCCAGCTACATCGTGGGCGCGGTGGTGATGGCCGACGGCGGCATGAGCGTGGCGCTGCGCTAGGCGCAATGCGTGTGCGGGGTCAGCGCGGCGGAAAGATCGCCGCGCGCCACAGGTCCAGGAAGTGGCGCTTTTTCAGCGGGTCCAGATACACCAGCAGGCCGACGCCCAATGCCACGGGCCGCACGCCGGCTGCGGGCACGACCGATGCGCTCACCGGCCGCATGCCGGACTCGCGTGCCAGCGCATCCTGCCCGCGCGCCGACAGCAGATAGTCCAGGAACAGCGCGCCCAGGTCGCCGCGCGGCGCCTGCTTCGGAATGATGGCCGAGCGCGACAGCATCAGCGTGTAGTCCTGCGGGTAGATGATGGCGAGCGGCGCGCCGTTGTCGATGCGGTGTCGGGTATAGGACTCCAGCAGGTTGTAGGCCAGCGTGACGTCGCCGCTTTCCAGCTTGTCCAGCGCGTGTTCGGTGGACTCGTGGATGGACACGCCGTTGCGGCCGAAGGCGCCAAGCAGCGCGCCCGCCATGCTGTCCAGCCGCGTGTCCTGCGTAGCCGCCAGATAGCCGATGCCGCTGCCCTGCACGTCGTAGGTGGAGATGCGGCCGGCGAGCGGCTGGTCGGGCGCCTGCAGCAGCGACAGCAGTTCGCGGCGGGTGTGCGGCACGCGCGCGGCATCGAGCTTGCGCGTGTTGTAGACCATCACGATGGGGTCGGTGCCGATGCTGAAGACCTCATCGCGCCAGTTGGCCCAGCCGGGCAGGGCGCGCGTCTGCGGCGATATGTGCACGCGCGCGTAGCCGTCGTTGACCAGCTTGGTTTGCAGGTCCATGGCGCTGCTGATGACGATGTCCGGCCCTGACGGGACGCCGGGCGCCGTGGCAGCGCGGGCCACGGTGTCGCTGTAGAGATCCTGCGTCGACAGCTCGGTGTATTCCAGCCGGACAGATGGGTTCAACCTGCTGAAGTCTTCCAGCACGCCGCGAAACACCTGCACGCTGTTGGACGCGTGCACGACCAGCACGTTGCTGCTGTCGGCCGGTCCCAGCGTGAGGCCGCTGCCGCTCATTTCGGCGGCGTGGCTGATCGCGGACAGCGTCAGCGCGGCGATTGCGGCCAGGCCGCGCAGGATGGAGCGGGCGTCACGCATGATCGGCTTTCGCGGGCAAAGCGGTTGCGGGCAACGTGATGACGGCGTCCAGCCCGCCGCCCACGCGGTTGCTCAGGCTGAGCGTGCCGCCGTGGATGTCGACGACGCGCTTGATGATGGACAGACCCAGGCCGGCGCCTGGCGAGCGGGGATTGGGGCCTCGCGCAAACCGTTCGAAGGCCGTGTTGGCCAGGGCCGGCGGAATCCCCGGCCCCTGATCGGACACCGTGACGCGCCAGCCACCGTCGTGCGGATCCAGCCGCACGTCGATGTGGCCATCGTCATTGGCGCCGTGCCGCAAGGCGTTGTCGATGAGGTTCTTGAAGGCCTCGCGCAGCATCAGGTTGTCGCCCATGACGCGCGGCGGATTGCCGCCGTTCGCGGACGGCAGATGCAGCCGGACATCAGGCTGCGGATCCGCCTGCGGGACGGTGTCGTACACGGCCTGGCTCAGCAGCTCGGCCACGTCGACGGGCTGGAACTGCCGGACGTTGCTGCGATGGATGACGCTGGCGTCGCTGAGCAGCTGGTTGACCAGGCGCGACAGCTTTTCGGCGTTGCGCAGCACGGCCAGAAGACTGCGCCGCTGCTCGGCCGGATCGTCCTCGTCCAGCGCAACTTCCATCTGCGCATGCAGCGCGGCCAGCGGGGTGCGCAGCTGGTGCGCGGCCTCGGCAATGAACAGGCGCAGCGTGTCCAGGTTTTCCGACAGCCGGCCCATGAAGCCGTCCAGCGAATGAACCAGCATGTCCAGTTCCTCGGGCACCGGCGCGGCGATGGGATGCAGGTCCGACGCGGTGCGGCCGGCCAGCTCGCGCTCGACCCGCTGGATGGGCGACAGCGACCGCTGCAATCCCCAATAGGCCAGCGCCAGCGCGGCCGCCGTAAAGCCGATGAGCGCCAGCGTGCCTTGCCACAGGATGCGCTCGGCTAGCGCGTTGCGCGCCTCGCGCGTCTGGGCGACCTGGATGATCGCGGTCTCGGTCTCTTGCGGGCCGGCCACCTTGCGTTCCATCCACGCGACGCGCACCGGTTCGCCCTGGTATTCGGCGGCGTAGAGCTGCGGCGTGCTGGCGTCGGCATTGCCGCGCGCGGGCGGCGCGGGCAGGTCGCCGTATCCGGAGATCAGCGCACCGCGCGCCGAGGCCACCCGGTAGAACACGCGGTCGCGCGGCGCCTGCTCCATCAGTGCAAGCGCCGCATAGGGCATGTCCATCTGCCACTCGCCCTGCACGAGCTGCAGGCTGTCGGCCATGGACAGCACGGACGCGCGCAGCAGCTGGTCGTAGGTGGTGTCGGCAGTCTGGTGCGCATAGCCGCGCACCAGCAGGTAGATCGCGCCCAGCCCGACCGCGAACAGCGCGCCGAGCACGGTCAGCAACCGGCGACGCACGGAAATACGGCGGGGCTGCTCGGAACGCGGCCGGTTCATGGCGTTGCGGACCGCTACGGATGCGGCGTGGCCGCGGGCTCGCCGTCCGCGCCTTCCGCTGCCGTCAGCAGGTAGCCGGTGCCGCGCTGCGTCTCGATGCGCAGGGGCGAGCCTTCCAGCTTGCGGCGCAGCCGGGCGATGTAGACCTCGATGGCGTTGGGCGCGGCGTCGTCGTCAAACGCGAACAGCTTGTTTGCGATTTCGCTCTTGCTGACAGCGCGGTTCATGCCGGCCAGCAAGATTTCAAGCAGGCTGAATTCGCGCTTGGGCAGGTCGATGCGACGGCCGGCCAGTGTCACCTGCCGCGCCGCGCTGTCGATGACCAGTTCGCCAAAACGCAGGGTGCCGGTGGCCTGCGGGCTGGGACGGCGCAGCAGCGCGCGGCAGCGGGCTTCCAGCTCGCGAAAATCGAAGGGCTTGGCCAGGTAGTCGTCCGCGCCGGTATCCAGGGCATGCACGCGGTCCTCGATGTCGATGCGCGCGGTCAGCGCCAGGACGGGCGTCTTGCTGCCGCGATCGCGCAGCCGGTGCAGGATGTCAAAGCCCGACATGCGCGGCAGGCCGATGTCCAGGATGACGAGATCGAAGGTCTCGTACTGCAGCACGCCGTCGGCGTTCAGGCCATCGTTCTGGCTGTCGACGGCATGGCCGAGACGGCGCAGCCGGCGCACAAGTGCGTCGGACAAATCCTCATCGTCTTCGATTACCAGAATGCGCATAGCGGCGATTGTCTCACGCCGAAAACGACAGGTTCCAGACAGCTTTTCTTCCTAGTCTTGCGTACCCGCTTCCCCAGCCGGAGGCAGGCACACATAACAACGACTAGCTGGAGATAACCCTCATGCTTCTGACCCTGCTTGGCTTCGGCATGGTGATCACGTTCATGACGCTGATCATGACCAAGCGCCTGTCGCCGCTTGTCGCCCTCATCCTTGTCCCCATTATCTTTGCGCTGCTGGGCGGTTTTGGCGCGGGCATCGACAAGATGATGCTGGACGGCATCCGCAAGATCGCGCCGACCGGCGTGATGCTGATGTTCGCCATCCTGTATTTCGGCGTGATGATCGATGCGGGCCTGTTCGACCCCATCGTGGGCCGCATCCTGCGCGCGGTGAAGGGCGATCCGCTGAAGATCGTGGTGGGCACGACCGTGCTGGCGCTGGTGATCTCGCTGGACGGCGACGGTTCCACCACCTACATGATCGTGGTGGCGTCGATGCTGCCGCTGTACCGCCGACTGAAGATGAACGCGCTGTCCATGACCTGCCTGGCGATGCTGGCCAGCGGCGTCATGAATCTGACGCCGTGGGGCGGACCCACGGCGCGCGCCGCCAGCGCCCTGCACGTGGACGCGGGCGACATCTTCGTGCCGCTGGTGCCGGTGATGGGCGTGTCCATCGTGGCGATCCTGATCCTGGCGTTCTTCCTGGGCCTGCGCGAGCGCCGCCGTCTGGGCGTGCTGGCGCTGCCGGAGGGCGCGTCGCTGCATGCCGGCTACGACGAGGACGGTCCGAAGAACCTGCCCGAGATCGAGGTCGACCACGACCTGCGCCGTCCCAAGCTGCTGTGGGTGAACGCCGGCCTGACGCTGGCGCTGATGGTGAGCCTGGTGCTGGGCGTGCTGCCGCTGCCCGTGCTGTTCATGATCGCCTTCGCGATTGCGCTGATCATCAACTATCCGAACCTGGCCGAGCAGCGCCGCCGCGTGGCGCAGCATGCCGGCAACGTGCTGTCGGTGGTGTCGCTGATCTTCGCGGCGGGCATCTTCACCGGCATCCTGTCCGGCACCGGCATGGTCGAAGCCATGTCGCGCAGCCTGCTCGCCGTCATTCCCGACGCGCTGGGACCGTATCTGGCGGGCATCACCGCGCTGGTCAGCCTGCCGTTCACGTTCTTCATGTCGAACGACGCCTTCTACTTCGGCGTGCTGCCCATCCTGAGCGAAGCCGCGCAAGGCTACGGCATCACGCCCGTCGAGATGGCGCGCGCCTCGCTGATCGGCCAGCCGGTCCATCTGCTCAGCCCGCTCGTGCCGTCCACCTACTTGCTCGTCGGCCTGGCCGGCGTGGAGTTCGGCGACCACCAGCGTTATGCGCTGAAGTGGGCCACGATGGTCTGCATGGTGATGCTGGCGGCCGCCCTGGCGTTCGGCCTGTTCCCCCTGGTGGGCGCGGCCGCCTGATTCCCCGCGGCGCCAGCCGCATGACTTTGAAAGGAAGCATCATGGCTTTGCGCATCGCTTACGTCACCAGCGGCATGGGACACACCGGCACCGCGATCTGCCAGGCGCTGCATCGCGCCGGCCATCGCGTGGTCGCCGGCTGCGGTCCGCGCTCGTCCCGCAAGGACCACTGGCTGAAGGAACAGAAGTCGCTGGGCTACGACTTCATCGCCTCGGAAGGCGACGCCACCGACTGGGCGTCGACCGAGGCGGCCTTTGCCAAGGTCCGGCGCGAGGTCGGCCAGATCGACGTGCTGGTCAACAACGCCGGCTCCATGCTGGACATGCGTTTTCGGCAGATGAGCCACGCCGACTGGTCGGCCGTCCTGCGCAGCAATCTGGATACGCTCTTCAACAGCACCAAGCAGGTCGTCGACAGCATGGCGGACCGCGGCTGGGGGCGCATCATCAACATCGGATCAGTGGCAGCCGAGAAAGGCCAGATCGGCCAGATCAACTTTGCGACCGCCAAGGGTGCAGTCATTGGTTTCACGCGCTCGCTCGCGCAGGAAGTGGCGGCGCGCGGCGTGACGGTGAACCTGGTGTCGCCGGGCTTCATCGCCGACGACACGGTCCGCGCGTTCCCGCCGGCGCTGCTGGACCGCATCGTGGAAAGCGTGCCGGTGGGCAGGCTGGGCACGGCGCAGGACCTGGCCGGGTTGTGCGTGTGGCTGGCCTCGGACGAAGCTGCGTTTGTCACCGGCGCCAATTACGCCATCAATGGCGGCGTGTACATGAGCTGATTTCCGGGACAGCGGGAGGCCGCCAGCGGCCGCTCGCGCCCGGCATTGTTTACGTCATTGCCGCGCAGGTCGTCCGCACTTCAGTTCGTCACCACCTCAGTTCGCCAGCTTCACCGCGCCGCTGTCGATCAGGGCCTTCCATTTGGCGTTGTCCGCCTGGATGAATTTCAGCAGGTCTTCCCGCGACCCGCCGCCGGCCAGCATGCCGGCGTTGTCGACCGCCGCCTTGAACGCGGGCGTGGCGACGGCGGCGCGCAGCGCGGCGTTGATGGGTTCAAGCTGGTCGCTCGTGATGGCATTGCTGGCCGCCACCGAAAACCATTGCGTCGCGGCGTAGCCTTTGAACCCTGATTCCTCCACTGTGGGCACGTCGGGCAGGCTGTCCAGGCGATAGGGCGTGGTCACGGCGTAAGCCTTCAGTGCGCCGGACTTGATCTGCGGCATGACCGGCGCGGATCCCAGGATGGCCAGCGGAATCTGTCCGCCGGCAACGTCCGCCACCGCCTGGCCACCGCCCTTGTACGGCACATGCACGATGCGGGTGCCGGCGTATTGGTTCAGCAACTCGCCCGCCAGATTCTGCGAGGTGCCGTTGCCCGAGCTGCCATAGCTCCAGGCTTCGGGTTGGCGGCGGGCATCGGCCAACACGTCCTGCAGGCTGTTCTTGGCGTTGCGGGCAGGGCCTACGATCACCATGGGGCCTTGCGCCATCAGCATCACGGGGGCTAGCTCGCGACCGATGTCGGGTTGCGGCGTCGGGTAGATGAGCGGTCCCGGCACGGTGAGCAGATAGCCGTCGGCGGCCTTGCTGCGCGCGACCAGTTGAAGCGCGATCGCACCCGAGGCTCCGGGACGGTTCTCCACGATGACGTTCAGGCCGGTCTGGCGCGCCAGCTCCTGCGCCGCAATGCGGGTCAGCACGTCCGCCGTGCCGCCGGGCACGAAGCCCACCACCCACGTGATCTGTTTGGCCGGCCATTGAGAATTGCTGTCGGCCGCCGTGGCGGCCGCGGCGGGCATGGCGATGCTTAGAAGCATCGCGCAGCATTGGATAGCGAATTTCATGTTTTCCCCTTGATTTCGGCTATCGGTGATTCGTCTTGCGCTCAGCCGGGATCCCGCTTGCCGGGGGGCGTGTTCGGATGCTCGGCGCACGACTGGTTGAACGCCTGCACCATTTTCAGGATGGGGCCGAGCACCCACGTATTGAAGATGAGAATGTCGCTCTCCTCCTTGGGGTCCTGTAGCAGATTGAACAGATACGGGGATTCCAGTTTGCCCTTGCCCTCGTTGACCTCGGGCTCCCAGTAGAAGTGCAGCTTCCAGTCGCGCCATTTCACGGCGCGCAGGTCGCCCTTGATGTAGAACAGGAATCCCTCGCGCAGGGATTTCGGGCTGGCTCCGGTAAAGAAGTCGGTCTGGTCGATGCCGTCGATGGGCCGGTCCCGCGGAACGTCGGCGCCGCCGATGCGGGACAGCGTCGTGTACAGATCGGTCACGTGGACCATCTCGTTGGACACCTGACCCGGCTGTACGCGGCCGGGCCAGCGGATGATGAAGGGCACGCGCAGGCTGCCTTCCATGGCGGTATGGTAGGTGCCGCTCCAGGGGCCCGCCGTGCCGCGGTACGGCTTGCGGTATTCAGGGCCGTTGTCGCTGCAGAAGATGAACACGGTGTCCTCGCGCAGGTTCAGCTCGTCTACGGCCTGCACGATCTGGCCGACGCGATGGTCCATTTCGACCATGGAGTCCGCGAAGTCGCCCGCGCCCGTGCGCCCGGCAAAGTCGGGGTGCGGCAGGGTGGGAAAGTGCAGATGCACCAGCGGCAGATACAGGAAGAACGGGCGCGCCGCCTCGGCATGCTTGCGCATGAATCCGATGGACCGGTCCACCAGTTCGGCGTCGATGCCGCGCCGCGTATCCAGATCGTAGACCTTGACGTTCTCCGACGGCCCGCCGGCTTCGCCTTGCATGATGTGCGGAATGTCCGCCACCGTGGGATCGAAGCCGATCGACGACGTGAACTGGCTTTCGTCGGTGGTGCGCGGGATGCCGTACCACTCGTCAAAACCCCGGTCGCTGGGATAGCGGCCGGGTATGTCGCCCAGATGCCATTTGCCGAAATGCGCGGTTGCGTAGCCCTGGTCCGACAGTTGTTGCGCCAGCGTGATCTCGTCGCGCGCAAGCCCTTGCGGCAGGCCGGGCGGCACGGATTGCAGGCAGCCCGTCCGGATGGGGTGACGCCCGCTCATCAGCGCCGAGCGCGTGGGCACGCAGTCGCTTTCCACGTTGAAGTTCTGCAGCAGCAGGCCCTCGGTGGCCAGGCGGTCGATGTTCGGGGTGGGTGCGCCGCGCAGGGCGCCGCCGCCGTAACAGCCAAGTTCTCCCCATCCCAGATTGTCGGCCACGATCAAGACGATGTTCGGCTTGTGTTCCATTGTGCTCTCGCCTCGGTGAATGCTCGGGTTGATCCCAGGATTCTAGGAGGGCAGGGCCGCCGTTATATTCCCGAAAGGACGTAAATGAATGAACTTCGGTTATGAATCTGTCCCTGCGGGATATTGAATATTTCCTCGCCGCCGTCGAGTACGGCAACCTGGAACGCGCCGCGGCGTCGTTCGGCGTCAGCCAGCCGGCATTGTCGAAATCGCTGCAGCGGCTGGAGGCCGATACGGGGCTGGCGTTGCTGGACCGCAGCGGCCGTGGGCTGCGCCTGACGTCCGCCGGGCTGGTGTTCCTGGAGCATGCCAAACGGCTTTGGGCCGAGTACCGGGACGCCATGCGCCACGCCGCGGAATTGCGTGTGGGCCAGGCGGGATTGCTGCGCGTGGGGGTAACTGGCGCGACCGTCGACAGCGTGGCGATGCCCGCGATGCGGCACCTGCTGCCGCGCCGACCGGCGCTGCGGGTGCAATTGACGCAGGGGTTATCGGATGACCTGAACGAGCAGGTCGCCAGCGGCAAGCTGGACCTGGCCGTGACGCCTATCTATGCGGACGTGCCTTCGACCCTGCACCATGAACCGATCATGGAAGACCGCCTTTGCGTGGCGGCCAGCCGCCACCATCCGCTGGCCACGCGCCGCAAACTGGCGTTGCGCGATCTGGCGGACCTGCGGTGGATTCTGCCCAAGCCTTCCTCGATTGCCCGCAAGGCCCTGGATTCGCGGTACGCGGAAAGCAATCTGCCGTTGCCCGCCGCGGCGCTGGAGGTCGAGCACTTTTCCAAGGGCACGCTCGAGCTGTGGCGCAGACGGATCTGCTGGCGCTGCTGCCGCAAAGCGCGCTTGAGACTGAGGCGGACGTCGTCGCGCTACCGGTGGCGCTTGGCCGGCCGCTGCCCCGCGCCATTGCGCTGATCTCCCGGCAGGGGACCGCCTGGTCGCCGCTGATGCATGAATTCCGGCGCGCCATTCTGGATTGCGCAGCGGGCATGCCCTGAGCACGGCGACTGGCGCAACGGCGGTTTTCGGCTGTGCCACAATAGTCCGCTTTCAATTCATCAGGAGCGGGGTTCATGGCTGGAACGTCATTGCGGGTTGCGGCGGGCGTGGGGCTGCTGTCGCTGGCGGCGCTTGCCGCGTGCGGCAAGAAAGACGCCTATCCGCCCGAGGTCCAGCGCGAGACCTACAGCTCGTGCGTCGCCGGTTTTAAATCCCGGGTCCAGGCGTCGCCGGAAGTCGACGCGAAGGCCGCCAGTTATTGCAATTGCATGGTCGACGGCTTGCAGAATTCCGTGCCCTACGAGGAATTCAAGCAGCTGGACCAGTTGCTGGCGACCAAAAGCGCCACGCCGGACAGCGAAAGGCTGAGCAAGGGCGTGACCGATGTGGTCAATGCCTGCTTGAAGCGCGAAATGCCCAAGGGCTGACGGCCCTATTACCGAATGCAGTTGCCGAGCGCGCGTCAGGTGCACTGCCAAAGGTGCCCGCTGACGCGGCAGGCGGCGCACCAGAAGGTGTAGTTGCAGCCGCCGCTGCCCCACAGCCATTCACCGCCGTCCTCTTGCGGCAGGCCGGAGTCCAACTGCATGGCCAGGGGCATGTCATCCCCGCAGTCGGGACACGCCGGGTAGTCGGCGGATTGCACCCAGCTCGGCGCGCCGCCGACCCGGCTGAGGTTCTGGCGGCCATTGGACTCGCCCCAGTCTTGCCAATGCCAGCGCGCCGGCGCCCTGAACAGCGTCACGTCGGCTTCCAGCAGCGGACTTGCGACGAAGTCCGGCGTCAAGGGGGCATCGCGCTGCTGCCTGGGGTGCATAAGCGGCGCGCCGTCCTCGGCGTGGCGAAAGAAAAGGGCGCCGTCGGTTTCCCAACCCTGGCACGACAGGCAGGTCGAGAATTCGATGGCGCTGGGGCTATCGATGCCTGCTGCGGCGGCATCCTGAATCGCCAGCAGCCGGTGCAAAGGGCTGTGGCACAAGCCGCAGCGGCTTGCCGACGTGCCGCCCATGCGCGCTTGGACACAATCCGTTGATTCAGGGTTCCAGGTGGGATGCGCGCGCTGCACCTCGCGCCGCCATGCCGGCTGTTGCGCCAGCATGGATTTTCTTTGCGCAGCGCTGAAGCCGATGTGCAGCGGCTGTTCGCCGTGCAACGCGCGCAAGCCCCCTCCGTGTTCCGCATAGCCCGCTTGCTGCAACCACGATGCGGCATCGGGGGCGTCGGCCTCGGGAAACAGGCGACGCCAGGCCGCGTATACCGTCTGCGGCCGGCGCGACCGCAGCAACGCGACGGCGCGCGCGCGTCCTGGACTGCCTTCGGCGAGGTCGTCGTCCAGCCGGTGCAGCCAGTCGCGCAGCGTGGCGTCGTCAAGAGCGCGCCATGCGAGATCGGCCGCGTATTCCGGCCCGCCGTCGTCGTCTTGCACGGCTGTCAGCAGCCGCTCCCAGTCTTGGGCAAAGGCTTCAGGGTGCTGGACCGCTGCGGAATCCAGGACCGCGCGTGCCAGTTCGGAATCCGCGCCGCGCCGCCAGACTTCGCCAACCGTGGCCACGTAGGCCGCGTCGTCCATCAGATCGAGCGCGGCGTCAATGAAGGTGGCGTGCTTGATCGGCCGGTCCAGCGCCTGCAGGACCAGATCGGCCAACGCGGCGGGCGCATCCCGCCGCAATTGCAGCATTTGCGCCATGGGGTCGTTGTTCTTCCAGCCCAGGCGCTCATAGGCGTCAAGAATCTCGGTGGCGGTTTTCATCGGCCGGTCCAGTTTTGATTGAGCCGGGAGGATATCCGATGACGTCGCTTGCCGCGGCCCGGTGACGCAGGCCGGAATTCCGATCGAGGTTTAATTGGTTACTCATTAAGCACAAAGCGCGTTGACTTCGCCCCGCGCGCCGCCCATAGTGGCCTGGAGTCTTTTCGAGCATCGTGATTTTCGTCCGGTCTTGCACCCTTCGTGGGGCGCCTCATTGTTCGCGATCCTTTCCTTGACTGGCCTCATGTCGCGGGATTACCCGCATTCAAAGGAAAGCATCAATGGAAACCGGAATCGTGAAGTGGTTCAACGATGCCAAGGGGTTTGGCTTCATCATGCCCGAGGACGGCGGCAAGGACATATTTGCGCACTTCTCCGAGATCGTCAGCGACGGCCACAAAGTGCTTGTTGAAAATCAGCGTGTCAGCTATGTGACCGCGCAAGGCGCCAAGGGCCCTCACGCGACGCAGATCCGCGCATTGTGACCGGCGGCCGCAAGGCCTTTCGGTCAGACATTGGAGGTCCCATGTTTCAGAACAATATGGTCTACAAGGGCTACCGGCTCACCGCGAGCGTCTCCCGGGTGGCAATCGGGAACGCGCGCCGGCCGGCTTTTACTGCAACCGTGGCTGTGGAATTGGCGGGCAATCAGGACCGGCTCAGCGAGCCGCATGCCGTACCGCTTTTCGACGCCGGCGGGTTCGTCGCCACGCCCGGTATGGCGGTCGATGCGGCGATCACGCATGGCCGCTTGATGGTGGATTCGCATTCCCGGGCAGATTGACGGCGCGATGCGAGCCGCGAGGTAGCGTGGATCGCTGCCCGTGAACGGTGCAATAACCAGTTGGGGCCGCCCTCGTGATGTGGGGCGGCCCCGTTTCATGTCGGGCAGCGCTGGTTAAGTGTGGCGATGGCGGGAAATGGCGTCTGAAGGGGCTTTCTGATCAGCACGCCGGTTGCCGCACAACTTTACGGTAATGCGCCTCACGCCTTCAGGCCCAGCCGCCTTGCCAGCTTGTGCAGGTTGCTCGGATCCACATCCAGCGCCCGCGCCGCCACCGCCCAGTTGCCTTGGTTTGCATCCAGCGCCCGCCGGATGACCTGACGCTGGCAGGCGTCGACCGCGTCCCGCAGCGATTGCAAGGGTGCGCTTGCATCGGGCGTCTCGGCCGCATCATCCTCCAGCGACGCCGGCATGTCGCCATCGGACAAATCCAGCAGCTTGGCCCCCAGCGTGACAATCTCGTTGCGGCTGGCGCCGTGGCTGACGGCCTTGATGGCCGCGCGGCTGATGACGTGTTCCAGTTCGCGCACGTTGCCCGGCCAGCGGTAGCGCCGCATCATTTCCTCGGCCTCGGGCGACAGCCGCAGGCTGCGCAGACCGAGCCGCGCGCGGTTCAGTTCCAGATAGCGTCCGGCCAGCAGCAGGATGTCGTTGCCGCGGTCGCGCAGGGGCGGGATGGGGATGGGATAGACCGACAGCCGATGATAGAGGTCGGCGCGGAAGTCGCCCGCGCGCACCAGGTCGCGCAGGCTGCGGTTGGTGGCCGCCACGATGCGCACGTCCACGGTGCGCGGGCGGTCGTCGCCCAGCCGCTGGATCTCGCCGTTCTGCAGGGTGCGCAGCAGCTTGGCCTGCACCAGCAGCGGGAGTTCGCCGACTTCGTCCAGGAACAGGGTGCCGCCATTGGCGGCTTCGAAGCGGCCGGGGCGGTCAGCGACGGCGCCGGAGAATGCGCCCTTGGCGTGGCCAAACAACTCGCTTTCGGCCAGCGATTCGGGCAGCGCGGCGCAGTTTACGTGCACCAGCGGCCGGTCGCGGCGGCGCGACAACCCGTGCACGCGATGCGCGAACAGCTCCTTGCCCACACCGGTCTCGCCCAGCAGCAGGATGGGCAGCTCTGAATCGGCCACGACTTCGATCTCGTGCAGCAGCCGGCCGATGGATTCGCTTTGGCCCAGGATGTCGCTGCTGGCCGGAGCGGCGCTGTCCGCCGGCGCCTGCCCGCGCGCCACGCGCAGGGCACGGATCTCGGCTTCGAGGCGCGTGGTGCGGAGCGCCGCTTCGAGCAGCACGATGTAATCGCGCAGGTCGGCCTGCGCCTCCATGTCGAACGTGCCGACCTCCAGCGCGTCCAGCGTCAGCACGCCCCAGGTCTTGCCCTCGATATGCAGGCTGGTGCCCATGCAGTCGTGCACCGGCAGCGGTTCGCCCGCCATGCCATTGATGAGTCCGTCATAGGGATCCGGCAGCGTGCTGTCGTGATGAAAGCAGGTGACGCCGCGCCGTCCCAGGATGGCCGCCAGCCGCGGATGCTGCTGCACGGCGAAGCGGCGGCCCAGTGCGTCCTGGGTCAGGCCGTCCACCGCGATGGGGCGCAGATGGTCCTCTTCAAGCTGCAAGAGTGCGACCGCGCCGCATCGGAAATGGGTGCGAAGGCTGGAGACCAGTCGCTGAAGCCGGATGGCGGGCGGCAGGTCGGCGACCAGGTCCGCAAGCAGGAGATTTTGCATGGGGTGAATTCTACCGTTGCAAGGTCAATAGAACCCTCCTGTTGAAGGGTGATATCTACCCTTTAAAACGCAGGTGGTTGATAAATCTCAAGTTTTTCCTGGCACGGATTTCGCAAGTAGAGAAGCACCGCAATGATCTTTGGAGAGACGCGATGAGCATGGTTGAGCAATCCCTGGGCCAGTTGGCCCGCAGCATTCCCGGCGCCACGCAGGTGTTTCACGAGTTCGATCTGGACTTCTGCTGTGGCGGCAAGAAGAGCCTGGCCGAGGCGGCGGCCCAGCGTTCGCTGGACCCAGCGCAGATCGAGGCCCGTCTGGAGGCCCTGGCGCAGAGTCCGCAACAGGAAACCGACTGGGGGCTGGCTTCGCCGGCAGAACTGGTCGACCACATCCTGGCGCGCTACCACGAGGTGCATCGCCAGCAGTTTCCGGAACTCATCCGCCTGGCGCTGAAGGTGGAACAGGTGCATGCCGACAGCCCGGACTGCCCGACCGGCCTGGCCGACCACCTACGCACCATGCAGCAGGAACTCGAAAGCCACATGCAGAAAGAGGAACAGGTGCTGTTCCCCATGCTGGCCCGCGGTCACGGCGCCATGGCGACCATGCCGATCATGGTGATGCGCATGGAACACGACGACCACGGCGTGGCGCTCGAACGCCTGATGGCGCTGACCAACAACGTGACGCTGCCGCGCGCCGCCTGCAATACGTGGCGCGCGCTGTACCTGGGCATCCGCCAGTTCAAGGAAGACCTGATGGCGCACATCCACCTGGAGAACAACATCCTCTTTGAAAACGCAGGCGCGCGCGCGCCGGCCTGACGGGCGTGGCAAGGAAGGGCGGGGCCTGCCGGCCCCGCGGCATCAGCAGGGAAGGTTTGTATGAACATCGACAAATTCAAGCAGCAGCACGTGGATATCCTGGAAGGCATCGCGACGCTGCGCAGGCTGGCCCTGGCGGGCGTGGCGCGCAACGCGGCTGAAATCGCCCAGGGCATCGTGGCCATGAGCGCCACCATCAAGCTGCATCTGGCGGTCGAGGACCGGGCGCTGTACCCGGCCGTGGCGCGCAGCGCCGACGCCGAACTGGCGCGCAAGGGGCGGGAATTCCAGGAAGAGATGGACGCCATCGCCGCCGCCTATGAAGGCTTTGCCAAGCGCTGGAACAACGCGCGCAACCTGGAACTGGACGAGCGCGGTTTCCGGGACGACGCCAACACCGTGCTGCGCCGCGTCCACGAGCGCATGCAGCGCGAAAACCGCGATCTTTATCCGCGCATCGAGGCGATGTAGCAAACCGGCCCGGGCCGGACACAAAAGGAATGAAAAGCGCCATCTCCGTTGCATGAAACCGGCGACCGTCGCCTGTACACTCGGAACACCTTACAGGGCGACAGGGGTTCTTGATGGCCGGAAGCAGTTTCTTCGCGTTGTTCGACGATATCGCCACCATCCTGGATGACGTTTCCGTCATGACGAAGGTGGCCGCCAAGAAGACGGCGGGCGTGCTGGGCGACGACCTGGCGCTCAATGCCCAGCAGGTCAGCGGCGTGCCGGTCAACCGCGAGCTTCCCGTGGTCTGGGCGGTGGCCAAGGGCTCCTTCATCAACAAGCTGATCCTGGTGCCCGCGGCGCTGCTCATCAGCGCGTTCGCGCCTTGGGCCATCACGCCGCTCCTGATGCTGGGCGGCGCGTTCCTCTGCTACGAGGGAGTCGAGAAACTGGCGCACAAGTACCTGTCTCACGGCGAATCCCCCGAAGGCCACCACGCTGCGCGCGCCGAGGCGCTGCAGAACCAGTCGGTCGACATGGTGGCGTTCGAAAAGACCAAGATCAAAGGCGCGGTGCGCACCGACTTCATCCTGTCGGCGGAAATCATCGTCATCAGCCTGGGTGCCGTGGCCGGCGCCGACTTCACGCGGCAGGTCGCGGTGCTGTCGATCATTGCCATCGGGATGACGGTGGGCGTCTACGGTCTGGTTGCCGGCATCGTCAAGCTGGATGACCTGGGCCTGTACCTCAGCCAGAAATCGTCGCGCGCGCTGGCCTGGATGGGCGAGCGCATCGTGGCCGCGGCGCCTTATCTGATGAAGACGTTGTCGGTGGTGGGCACGGCCGCGATGTTCATGGTCGGCGGCGCCATCCTGACCCACGGCATCCCGCCGGTGCATGCGGCCGTCGAACACGCCGCTGCGGCGGTTGGCGGGGGCGGCGTCGTTCACGCGCTGGTGTCCACGCTGCTCAATGCCTTGTTCGGCATCGTCGCCGGCGCGGTGGTGCTGGGCGTGGTCAGCCTCGTCAAGCGCCTGTTCAAGAAGGGCTGACAGGCAGCGGGGTCCGGCGCGCCGGGCAGGCGGGTGTGACCGGGCAACGGGGGCGCCCGGAAGACCGCCACGCCGAAAAGGCCGTGGCGTGCCGCTACCGCTACTTCTATCGACTGCTACTGCTACTTCTACCGACCGCGACCGCTACTGCTGCGGCGCGGCGCTGGCCGGCGAGCCCATCGCCTGGAACAACGCCGCCGTTTCCGTCATGCGGGCGTTGGCGTATTCCAGTTCACGCAGGCGCGCCGCCACGTAATGCTGCTCAGACGCGTACTGCGTGTAAGGCGCCAGCGCACCCAGCCGAACGCGCTTGGCCGTGTTCTGATAGGACAGCTCCGCCGAGCGCCGTGAGGCTTCGGCTGATGCCAGCGCCTGTCCGCCGGCATCCAGCCGTGACAGCGTGTCGGCCACGTCGCGGAACGCGGTCAGCACGGTCTGCTTGTACTGCAACACGGCAGCCTCGTAACGCGCCTTGGCGGCGCTGCGCTCGGCAAGCAACTGCCCGCCGTGGAAGATCGGCTGCGTCAGCGACGCCCCGATGGCCCAGATGGAACCGGCGCCCGACAAGGCATCCGCCCACGCAAACCCGCCCTTGCCCATGGAAGCCGTCAGCGACAGGCTCGGAAAGAGCTGCGCGGTCGCCAGGCCCACGTCCGCCGCGGCCGCCACCAGCGCCGCCTCGGCAACCAGCACGTCCGGGCGGGAAGCCAGGAGTTCCGACGGCACCACCACCGGCACCGTATCGGGCACGGCGATCGTGCTGAAGGCCAGATCCGGCGGCGCCTGATCGGGGCTGCGGCCCAGCAGCACGGCCAGCGCGTGACGCGTCGCATGCCACCGCGCGCGCAGGCCGGGCAGCGATGCCTCCAGCGTGGCGGCATCCTGATCCGCGTCCAGCGCGTCGTTCTGCGACGCCGCGCCCAGTTCGTACCGGCGCTGCGTATCGCGCGCAACCTGCCGCAACAACACCACCTGCTTTTCCGTCAGCGCCACCTGTTCGGCCAGCGAGGCCGAGGTGATCGCTCCCGTGACGATGTTGGCCGCCAGCGATCGGCGCGCGGCTTCCAGCTGATAGGCCTGCTGTTCCACCTGCGCGGCGAGCGACGTGTTGGCAAAGCGCGCTGCGCCAAAGAGGTCCAGGTTGTAGCTGGCCTGCACCTGACCTGTGAAGACGTTGAAGAGCGCAGTGGGCTGCGGCAGGTTGGGCATCGTCAGCGCACGGTTGCGCGTGGCGCTGACGCCCGCGTCCACCGTGGGCAGCAGCGACGAATTGACCTGTCCGCGCAATTGCTCGCGCGCACCGGCCAGATTGCGTTCGGCGGCGGCCAGGTCCGGGCTGTTGGCCAGGCCTTCTTCGACCAGCGCATTCAGCGCGTCGGACTGGTAACGCGTCCACCATTGCGGGACCGGGTGCGCGCCGCGTTCGAAGCGCTGCGCCACGCCCTGCGCGGCGGCGCCGGCGGCAGGGGCGGCCTCGACCCCGTATTGCGCGGGTTCGGCCATCGCGGGCGGCCTGCTGTCCGGCGCAAAAGCGCAGGCGCCCAGCGCCAGCACCAGCGGCAGCGCGGCAAATCGCAGGCACACGGAAGGGATGGAATGTTGCATCGTCAGGCTCCTCGTTCCACCGTGTCGCCCGCGTTGGCGCCGGGCGGCACGCCTTCAGGTTCGTCGCGCTCGTCGTGCTTCACGCGGAACCACGCGGCATACAGGGCCGGCAGGAAGAACAGCGTCAGCACCGTGGCGCTGGTGATGCCGCCCATCAGGGCCGTCGCCATGGGGCCGAAGAAGTTGCTGCGCAACAGCGGAATCAGCGCCAGCACGGCGGCGGCCGCCGTCAGCGTGATCGGCCGGAAGCGCCGGACCGTGGCGCCCACGATGGCGTCCACGCGTTTGTGGCCCGCGCTGATGTCCTGATCGATCTGGTCCACCAGAATGACCGAGTTGCGCATGATGATGCCGAACATGGCAATCACGCCCAGCATCGCGACAAAGCCGAAGGGCTTGCCGAACAGCAGCAGGGCGGCCACCACGCCGATCAGCCCCAGCGGCGCGGTCAGCACCACCATCAGCACGCGGGCGAAGCTTTGCAGCTGCACCATCAGCAGCGTCAGCACGGCCACCGCCATCAGCGGCATCTGCGCATTGATGGAGGTCTGGCCCTTGGCGCTTTCCTCCACCGGGCCGCCGACTTCGATGCGGAAACCGACCGGCAGCTCGGCGCGCAGCGTGTCCAGCTTCTTGTCGATGGCGCGCGTGACGTCGATGCCTTGCGCGCCGCCAATCACGTCGGCCTGGACGGTGATCGTGGGTTGGCGGTCGCGTTCCCAGATGACGCCGTACTCCAGGTCGTACTTCACCTGGCCGATGCTGCCCAGCGGCACGGGACCGTTCGCCGTGGGCATTGCCAGCGTGGCAAGGCGGGCGGGGTCGACGCGCTCTTCGCGCGGGGCGCGCAGGCTGACGTTGATGAGCTTGTCGCGTTCGCGGTACTGCGTCACGGTGTAGCCGGACAGCGTCATCGCCAGGAAGTCGGAAATGTCGCTGGAGCTGATGCCCAGTTCGCGCGCCTTCTGCTGGTCGACTTCGAAGCGGACCGAGCGCTCGGAAGGCTCGTCCCAGTCGAACTGCACGTTAGCCGAACGTGTGTCGGCGCGGACTTCGGCGGCCACCTTTTCGGCCACCGCGCGCACGTCGGGGATCTTGTCGCCGCTGACGCGGAACTGCACCTGATAGCCGACCGGCGGCCCGTTCTCCAGCCGCGACAGGCGGCTGCGGATGGCGGGGAAGTCGCTGCGCAGCATTGGTTCCATCCACTGCGCAAGCTTTTCGCGATCCTCCACCGAATGTGTCGTGATGACGAGCTGGGCGAAGTTGGGCGTGGCCAACTGCTGGTCCAGTGGCAGGTAGAAGCGCGGGGCGCCCGTGCCCACAAAGCTGACCGAATGCGCGATTTCGGGCCGGCCCTCGATCGCCTTTTCCAGACGCTCGACCTGGCGCAGCGTCGCCGCAAACGACGCGCCCTCCTGCAGCCGCACGTCGACCAGCAGCTCGCTGCGGTCCGAGCTCGGAAAGAACTGCTGCGGCACGAACTTGAAGCCCGCCATGGCCACGGCAAAAACAATTACCGTGCCGGTCAGCACCAGAAAGCGGCGGTCCACGCACCACGCCACCCAGCCGCGCAGGCGCTGGTAGAAACGGGTGTTGTAGATGTCGTGTTCGTGGTCGTGCGGCAGATGCGCCTCGCGCTTGCGCTCGGGCAAGAGGCGGTAGCCGAGCAACGGAATCAGCACCACGGCCGCGAACCACGAGGTGATCAGCGCAATGGCGGACACCTGGAAGATCGAGCGCGTGTATTCGCCCGTGGCGGACTTGGCCAGCGCAATCGGCAGAAAGCCCGCCACGGTGACCAGCGTGCCGGTCAGCATCGGAAACGCCGTGCTGGTGTAGGCGAACGCGGCGGCGCGTGTGCGGTTCCAGCCTTGTTCCAGCTTCACCGACATCATCTCGACCGCAATGATGGCGTCGTCCACCAGCAGGCCCAGCGCCAGCACCAGCGTGCCCAGCGACACCTTGTGCAGGCCGATGCCGAACATCTCCATGAACAGCGCCGTGATGGCCAGCACCACGGGGATGGAAATCACCACCACCATGCCCGTGCGCAAGCCCAGCGACACCAGGCTCACGGCCAGCACGATCGCCACGGCTTCCGCGACGGAGCGCAGGAATTCGTCAACCGAATGCGACACCGCCGTGGGCATGCTGGAGACTTCCTTCAGCGTGAGGCCCGCGGGCAGTTGCGCCTGCAATTCCTTGAACTTCGCGTCCAGCGACTTGCCCAGGCGCACCACGTCCTGATTCGGCTGCATGGTGATGCCGATGCCCAGCACGGTTTCTCCGCTGAACCGCATCTGCTGCGCGGGCGGATCGGCATAGCCGCGATGAATGGTGGCGATGTCGCCCAGCCGGATCGACTTGTCGTTCACGCGGATCAGCGTGTCGGCCAGCGCCCGGCTGTTGGGAAACTGCCCCGAAGGCCGCACGAAGATGCGGTCGTCGGCCGTGGTCAGCGTGCCCGCGCCCTGCACGGCGTTCTGGCTGTTGATCGCCTGCGCGATCTGTTGCGGCGAGACGCCCAGCCGGGTGAGCTGCGTGTTCGTGATCTCGATATAGATGTGTTCGGGCTGATCCCCGAAGTAATCCACCTTGGCCACGCCGGGCACGCGCAGCAGCACCGTGCGCAGCTTGTCCGCATAGTCGTGCAGCTGCGCCGGCGAAAAGCCGTCGCCCTGCAAGGTATAGATGTTGGTGTAGACGTCGCCGAACTCGTCATTGAAGAACGGCCCCTGCACGCCTTGCGGCAGCGTGGCCCGCATGTCGCCCACCTTCTTGCGCACCTGGTACCACTGGTCGGCCACCGTGTTGGCGGGCGCCGAGTCCTTCATCGTGTAGAAGATCAGCGATTCGCCGGGCCGCGAGTAGCTGCGCAGGAAGTCCGTATTGGCGGTTTCCTGGAGTTTCTTGGCGATGCGGTCGGTGACCTGCTCCTGCACCTGCTGCGCGGTGGCGCCCGGCCACAGGGTCTGGATCACCATGACACGGAAGGTGAAGGGCGGGTCTTCCGACTGCGCCAGCCGCGAATACGACAGCACGCCGAACAGCGTGACGAGCGTGATAATGAAGATCACCAGCGGCTGATGCCGCAGCGCCCAGGCTGACAGGTTGAACCGGCCTTCCTCGTGGCGATGGGCGTCCTGGCTGGCTTGCTTGCCCCCTTCCTGGCCGGGGGCGCTCATGACGCGAAGTCCTCGGGATGCAGCGGCGGCACCGGGCGAACCTTCTCGCCGGCCGACACCGTGTGCACGCCTTGCCACACCACGCGCTCGCCGGCCTGCAGGCCTTGCGACAGCGTGACGGTGCGCGCGTCGTATCGAAGCACCTGCACGCGACGCAGTTCCAGCGTGTCGGCATCGGGCTTGACGATCCACACCGCGGGCTCTCGGCCTTCATGGAACAGAGCGGTGGCCGGCACGGTAAAGGTGGTCTGCCCGTTGGCCGAGCGGTTGTCGAAGCTGATGTTCGCCGTCATGCCCAGCCGGACTTCGGGCGAGGGCGATTCCAGCGTGAGCTTGGCGCGGTAGGTGCGGCTTTGCGGATCGGCGGCCGGCGCAATCTCGCGCAGCACTGCCGTGAAGGTCTGACCGGGCAACGGACCCAGCGTGACGCTGGCGCGTTGGCCGATTGCCAGTCCCGCCAGCACGCTTTCCGGCACGTCGCACAGTGCGTCGATGTCGCCCGACCAGGCCAGTTGGTAGACCGGGGTGCCCGCCGCCACGTTTTGTCCGGTATCGGCCTGTTCTGCCGTGATGACGCCAGCGTGGTCGGCCGTGAGGGTGGTGTAGTTGAGCTGGTCGGCCGCCAGCGCCGCCTGCTGCGCGGCCTGGTCCCGCTGCGCAAGCGCGGAGGCATAGGCGTTGCGGGTTTGTTCAAGCTGCGTCGCGGCAATCAGGTTTTCACGTGCCTGGGCGCGGTCGCGGTCCAACTGCTGCCGCGCGTAGTCCAGCTGGTGCTGCGCCGCGGACAGCGAGGCGCGCGCCGCCGCGGCGTTCTTGGCCGCGTCGGCCGGATCCAGCTTGGCGAGGACCTGGCCGGGCGCGACGGTGTCGCCCAGCCGCACCTTGCGTTCGATGATCTTGCCGCCCACGCGGAACGACAGCGGCGTGCTGTAGCGGGCCTGGACTTCGCCGGGCAACGTCCAGGCGGGCAGGGCTTCGTCCGCCTGCGCGGGCATGGCGACCACGGGACGCGGCGCCGGGGCGGGCGCCTCCTCGCGGCCGCAGCCGGCCACGGCGGCAGCCAGGGCAAGCACGGCAGACAATGCCATCAGGCGTGTCCGGCGGTGGGGCAGGGAAACGGGAGGTAGCGGCGCTGCATCCGCAGCGGCGTGGCGCGCGGTGGAACGCGCGGCCGGGCCAAGACAATTCACGAAACACCTCGCGGCGCGGAAGAGGGCAGGAAAAGGGCGAGTCGGACTCGATACGGACTGGATTCTAATACAGTCATGTATCCGGATTCAATGTTGAATCTGAAACCGTCGCCGGTGCTAAACTCCGCCCATGTCAAAAGTCCGCCTAACCCGAGAGCAGAGCCGTGACCAGACGCGTCAGCGCCTGCTCGACGCTGCCCAGTCGATTTTTCTGTCCAAGGGGTTCGTGGCGGCCAGCGTCGAAGACATCGCCGAGCAGGCGGGCTATACGCGCGGGGCGTTCTACAGCAACTTCGGCAGCAAGTCCGAACTGTTTCTGCAACTGCTCAAGCGCGACCATGAAAACGTCATGGCCGACATGCGCGCCATCTTCGAAGCCGGCGAGACCCGGCAACAGATGGAAGCGCGCGTGCTCGATTACTACAGCACGCACTATCGCGAAAACGACTGTTTCCTGCTGTGGATGGAAGGCAAGCTGCAGGCCGCGCGCGATCCGGACTTCCGCGTGGGATTCATCGCCTGTCTGCGCGAACTGCGCGCCGCCACCACCGAATACATCCGCCAGTTTTCGGCTCTCGTCGGCACACCGCTGCCGCTGCCGGCCGAGCAGCTTGCGCTGGGCCTCCTGGCTCTGTCCGACGGCATGCAGTTCAGCTATGCCTTCGATCCCCAGGCCGTCACGCCCGAGATGACCGAGGCCGTGCTGGCCGGGTTCTTCCGCCGTGTGGTCTTCGGCGACGCAACGCCCGAATAAGACCGTGGCGCCGATCTGATAACTTCCGATTCCTGACTCAGGTGATTGTCAGCTTGGGTGCGCCCGTGATAGTAATACCGGCGGTGCACCGGTCGTGCTGAGGGGGCCAGCGCCATGTTCCGCGACCCTCGGGCACAAGGAGTGCATCCATGACTTCGGAATCCCGATCCGGCACGACGATCCATCGGCCCGTCTTCTTTTCCGCAGCCCTATTCACCGTGCTGCTCGTCGCCTTCGCCATCATTGCGCCCAAGGCGGCGCAGGACCTCTTCGGCGCGATGCAGGCCTGGATCATCAGCAACGCCAGCTGGTTCTACATCCTGGTCGTCGCGATCATTCTGCTCTCGGTCGCGTTCCTGGCGATCAGCCGGTACGGCGACATCAAGCTGGGCCCGGACCACAGCGAGCCCGATTACCGTAATTTCACCTGGTTCGCCATGCTGTTCTCCGCCGGCATGGGCATCGGGCTGATGTTCTTCGGCGTGGCCGAGCCCGTCATGCACTTCGTGTCGCCACCGGTGGGCGAGGGCGGCACGGTCGAGGCGGCGCGCGAGTCCATGAAGATCACCTTCTTCCATTGGGGCCTGCACGCCTGGGCGATCTACGCGGCGGTGGCGTTGACGCTCGCATTCTTCAGTTTCCGTCACGGGCTGCCGCTCACCCTGCGGTCCGCGCTGTATCCGCTGATTGGCAACCGCATCCATGGCCCGATCGGCCATGCGGTCGACATCTTCGCCATCATCGGCACCGTGCTGGGCGTGGCGACGTCGCTGGGCCTGGGCGTGGCGCAGATGAACAGCGGGCTGAATCACCTGTTCGGCATTCCGGTCGGCGTGGTGCCGCAGATCATCCTGATCGTCATCACCTGCAGCCTGGCGACGATGTCGGTGGCCAGCGGGCTGGACAAGGGCATCCGCATCCTGTCGGAAGCCAACATGGTGCTGGCCGTGATCCTGCTGCTGTTCGTGCTGATCGCCGGCCCCACGGTGTTCCTGTTCCAGACATTTGTGCAGAACACCGGCGCCTACCTGTCCGACATCGTCAACAAGACCTTCAATCTGTACGCCTACGAGCCGACCGATTGGCTGGGCGGCTGGACCCTGTTCTATTGGGGCTGGTGGATCGCGTGGTCGCCGTTCGTGGGTCTGTTCATTGCCCGCATCTCGCGCGGCCGCACCATCCGCGAGTTCGTCTGCGGCGTGCTGCTGGTGCCCGCCGGCTTCACGCTGTTCTGGATGACGGTGTTTGGCGACACGGCCATCTACTACATCCTCGTTGGCGGCGACCAGGGCCTGGCACAGGCGGTGGATAAGGACAGTTCGCTGGCGCTCTTCGCGTTCCTTGAGTTATTGCCCTGGAGCAGCGTGATATCGGTCTTTGCGATTGCAATGGTGGCCGTGTTTTTCGTCACGTCCGCCGACTCCGGAGCGCTGGTCGTGGACCTGCTGGCCTCGGGCGGCGCGGACCGCACGCCGGTGTGGCAGCGGATCTTCTGGTCGCTATCCATGGGGGCGGTGGCTATTGCGCTGCTGCTGGCCGACGGCCTGACCGCGCTGCAGACCGCCACCATCGCCAGCGCGCTGCCGTTCTCGATCATCCTGCTGCTGTCGCTATGGGGGCTGTTCAAGGCGCTCAAGCTTGACGCGACCAAGCGGGGCATCCGCTACCAGTCGCTCACGCTTTCCCGGCCGGCGCGCGGCGGCCAGTCCTGGGAACGCCGCCTGCGCAACATGGTCATGATGCCGCGCCGGGCTCACGTGCTGCGCTTCATCTCGGACGTGGTGCGGCCGGCCCTGGAAGACGTGGCCGATGAATTGCGCAAGCAGGGCTATGCCGTAGAGGTGCGCGAAGACGAAGACGACGGCGGCGCGATCCTGGAAGTCTCGCACGGCGAACATCTGGACTTTTCCTACGCCGTCCAGCCGCAGGCCTTCGTGCGGCCCAGCCTGACGCCAGACGAGGCGGCCGACGAAGACGAGCGCAAGTATTTCCGCGCAGAAGTCCATCTGCGCGAAGGCGGCCAGGACTACGACATCATGGGCTGGAGCCGCGACGCGGTGATCGGCGACATCCTGGATCAATACGAGCGGCATCGCCATTACCTGCACATGGTGCGCGGGTGAGCCGATTGCGCTGATCCACCCGTTCCGTTTTTTCCCTTTGGCCACGCGCATCGCGTGGCCTTTTTTTCGCCCATAGGCCGCCGCTATCCCCTTCATTGCTTTCGCTGCTTTGACGAATCCCCGCGATTCGTGGATTATCCAAGCAAATTCTTGTTTAAATAAAAAGTGAGCGAAAAATGAAGGCGAAGGCAGGAGCTTGGGCGGTTGTCGCCCTGGCCGTGGCGGCGGTGGCCGGCGGGGCGATGTACTGGAAATCCAAAGCGGCAACGCAGGGCGGCGGATGGTCGATGCCGCCTGCCAAGGTCGCCGTGGCCGCCGCAGTGCAGGCGGATTTTCCGGTCGTCCTGGCCGGCATCGGCTCGCTGGAGGCCACGCGCCAGGTGCTGGTTCCCGCAGAGGTGGACGGTCGCGTCGCGCAGATCCTGTTCACGCCGGGCGAGTCCGTGAAGGCCGGGCAGTTGCTCGTGCAGTTGAATGACGCGCCCGAGCAGGGCGAGCTGGCGCGGCTGCAAGCGCAGGCGCGCAACGCGCGGGCCTTGCTGGACCGCACGCGCCGGCTGGTGCCGCTGCAGGCCGCAACGCGCGAACAGCTCGATCAGGCGCAGGCCGACCATGAGCAGGCCGCTGCCGACGTGCGGCGCGTGCAGGCGCTGATCGACCAGAAACGCATCAAGGCGCCGTTCGATGGGGTGCTGGGCGTGCGCCGCGTGAACCTGGGCCAGTTTGCCCGCGCTGGCGATCCGCTGGTGTCGCTGACGGATGCGTCCTCCGTGTACGCCAACCTCACGCTGCCCGAACAGGCGCTGGGCACGCTGCGCGTGGGCCAGCCGGTGGCTGTGACGGTGGACGCCCACGCCGGCCGTGCGTTTCAGGGCAAGGTCACGACCGTGGAGCCCCAGGTTGACCCGGGCACGCGCACGGTCCGCGTGCAGGCGCTGCTGGCCAATCCGGACGGCGCGCTGTCCGCCGGCATGTATGCGCAGGCCAGGATCAGCCTGCCCGACCGCCCGAACGTCATCACCGTGCCGGAGACGGCCGTGAGCTACAGCGCCTATGGCGATTCGGTGTATGTCGTGGCCGCGCCGGAATCCGGCACGGCCGGCGCGGCGCCCACCGTCCGCCAGGCCTATGTGAAGACCGGCGAACGCCTGCGGGGCCGCGTGGTGGTGACCGAAGGGCTCAAGGCCGGCGACCAGGTCGTCACGTCGGGCCAACTGCGCCTGCATAACGGCGCCGCCGTCGAAATCCTGCCGAACGACACCGTCGCGCTGACCGCGCCGGGGCAGACCGTGGCGCAAGCCCGGTAAGGCACGGAGGCTCCCATGAAGTTCACCGATCTTTTCGTGCGCCGCCCCGTGCTGGCGCTGGTAGTCAGCACGCTCATTCTGCTGCTGGGCATCAAGGCGCTGAGCGGGCTGCCGGTCCGGCAGTACCCGCTGACCGAAAGCACCACCATCACCATCACCACGCAGTACCCGGGCGCCTCGCCCGACCTGATGCAGGGCTTCGTGACCCAGCCGATCGCGCAGTCCGTCGCCACGGTCGAAGGCATCGATTACCTGTCGTCGTCGTCCACGCAGGGCCGCAGCGTGATTACCGTGCGGATGAAGCTGAACGCCGACTCCAACAAGGCCATGACCGAAGTGATGGCCAAGGTCAACGAGGTCAAGTACCGCCTGCCGCAGGACGTCTACGATCCGGTGCTGGTCAAGTCCGCGGGTGAGGCGACGGCCGTGGCCTACGTGGGCTTTTCCAGCACGAATCTGTCGCTGGCCGCGCTGACCGACTACCTGTCGCGCGTGGTGCAGCCGCAGCTCTCGTCCATCGACGGCGTCGCAAGTGTCGAGCTGTACGGCGGGCAGAAGCTGGCGATGCGCGTGTGGCTGGACCCGGACCGCATGGCGGCGCGCGGCATTTCCGCCGGCGAACTGGCCGACGCGCTGCGCCAGAACAACGTGCAGGCGGCGCCCGGACAGGCAAAGGGCCTGTACGTGGTGTCCAACATCCAGGTCAACACCGATCTCGTCAATGTGGCCGAATTCCGCGACCTGGTCATCAAGCAGGAGGGCGGCGCCATTGTCCGGCTGGGCGACGTGGCCACGGTGGAACTGGGCGCGGCGTCCACGGATTCAAGCGGTCTGATGGACGGCGAACCGGCCGTGTACTTCGGCCTGAACGCCACGCCCGTCGGCAATCCGCTGGTCATCGTGAAGCGCCTGAACGACCTGTTGCCCAACATCAAGCAGAATCTGCCGCCCGGCACCAGCGTGCAGGTGCCGTTCGAGCTGGCCCGCTTCATCAGCGCGTCCATCGACGGCGTGACGCAGACGCTGCTGGAGGCCATTGTCATTGTGGTGGCGGTGATCTTCCTGTGCCTGGGCTCGCTGCGCGCGGTGCTGATTCCGGTGGTGACCATACCGCTGTCGATGCTGGGCGGCGCGGCCATCATGGCCCTGTTCGGGTTCAGCGTGAACCTCTTGACGTTGCTGGCGATGGTGCTGGCCATCGGGCTGGTGGTGGATGACGCCATCGTCGTGGTCGAGAACGTGCACCGCCATATTGAAGAGGGCAAGTCGCCCGTGCGCGCGGCGCTGATCGGCGCGCGGGAGGTCGCGGGGCCGGTGATCGCCATGACCATCACGCTGGCGGCGGTCTATGCGCCGATCGGGCTGATGGGCGGACTGACCGGCTCGCTCTTCAAGGAGTTCGCATTCACGCTGGCCGGCGCGGTGGTGGTGTCGGGCGTGATCGCGCTGACGCTGTCGCCGGTGATGAGCTCGTTTCTCTTGAACGGCCGGGTGGCCGACGGCTGGATGGCCCGCAAGGCGGAACACTTCTTCGGCCGCTTGGGCGACGCCTATGGCCGCGTGCTGGACGTGTCGCTGCATCATCGCTGGGTCACCGGCGTGCTGGCGGTGGCCGTATTGGCCAGCCTGCCGTTCCTGTACAACGCCGCGCAGCAGGAACTGGCGCCGGTCGAGGACCAGTCCACGGTGCTCACCGCCATCAAGTCGCCGCAGCAGGCCAACATCGACTACGTCGAGAAGTTCGGCAAGAAGTGGGACGACGTCATGAAGACGCTGCCCGAGCAGAACGGACGCTGGCTGATCAATGGTTCCGACGGCGTGTCCAACAGCATCGGCGGCGTGAACTTTGTTGACTGGCAGGACCGCAAGCGCTCGGCCGACGAGATCCAGGCCGACATGCAGGCGATGGCGAATGGCGTGGAAGGCAGCAACATCTTCGCGTTCCAGCTGCCGTCCTTGCCCGGCTCCACCGGCGGGCTGCCCGTGCAGATGGTGCTGATGAGCGCGTCGGACTATGCCGTGGTCTATGACGCCATGGAGAGCCTGAAGAAGGCCGCGCGCGAAAGCGGCCTTTTCATGGTGGTGGACAGCGACCTGGACTACAACAATCCGGTTGTGCAGTTGAAGGTGGACCGCAGCAAGGCGAACAGCCTGGGCGTCACCATGAAGGCCATCGGCGACACGCTGGCGGTGCTGGTGGGCGAAAACTACGTCAACCGCTTCGGCATGGACGGGCGTTCGTATGACGTCATTCCGCAAAGCCTGCGCGAGCAGCGCATCTCGCCGCAGGCGCTGGCGCAATACCACGTGAAGAGCGCCTCGGGCGCGCAGGTGCCGCTGTCCAATCTGGTGTCGGTATCGATGGGCGTGGAGCCCAACAAGCTCACGCAGTTCAACCAGTTGAACGCCGCCACGTTCCAGGCCATTCCCATGCCGGGCGTCACCATGGGCGACGCGGTGCGGTTCCTGACGCGTGAGGCGCAATCGCTGCCGGCAGGCTTCAGCTACGACTGGCAGTCCGACGCGCGCCAGTTCACGCAGGAAGGCTCGGCGCTGATGATCACCTTCATCTTTGCCATCATCGTCATCTACCTGGTGTTGGCCGCGCAGTACGAAAGCCTGCGCGATCCGTTCATCATCCTGGTGAGCGTGCCCATGTCGATCTGCGGCGCGCTGATTCCGCTGGCGCTGGGCATGGCCACCGTCAACATCTACACGCAGATCGGGCTGGTGACGCTGATCGGGCTGATCAGCAAACACGGCATCCTGATGGTGGAGTTTGCCAACGAAATGCAGGTCAGCCACGGGCTGGACCGGCGGGCCGCGATGGAGCAGGCCGCCCGCATCCGCCTGCGTCCCATCCTGATGACCACGGCCGCCATGGTCATGGGGCTGATCCCGCTGCTGTTCGCCACCGGCGCCGGCGCGCACAGCCGCTACAGCCTGGGGCTGGTCATCGTGGTGGGCCTGCTGGTCGGCACGCTGTTCACGCTGTTCGTGCTGCCCACCGTCTACACCGTGTTTGCCCGCGATCACCGGGCGGCCAACGACACGCCGCGTGCCCGTGAACTGGCGCAGGCTGACGCCGAGGACGCGCGCGCCGCGGCCTCGCATTGAGGAATCGAACATGAATAAGCTGCACCGCTATCCCCGGCTGAGCCGCAGTGCCGTCGTGCTGCTGGTTGCCCTGGCCTTGGCCGGCTGCGCCGTCGGGCCGGATTACCAACAGCCGAACCCGGCGCCCGTCGTCCTGGCCAGCCCCGAACAGGCGCTCTTTTCCACCGACCAGGTCCAGCGCGACTGGTGGAAGCAATTGCAGGACCCGCAGCTCGATCGGCTGATCGACATGGCGCTCGCCCGCAACCTGGATATCCGCATCGCCCAGGCGCGCCTTGCCGAATCGCGCGCGGTACTGGACGAAAAGGAACTGGACAAACTGCCCGCCGTGACCCTGGGCGGCGGTTACGCGCGCAGCCTGTCGCAGGCGAACCCCGGCGTCGCCGGCCAGCGCAATCTGGCCGAAAGCTATCGCGCGGGCTTCGACGCGACCTGGGAGCTGGATCTGTTTGGCCGGCTGCGCCGCGCGGCCGAGGGCGCGGCTGCCCGCAGCGAGGCGCAGGCGGCCGACCTGGCGCAGGCGCGCATCGTGGTCGCGGCCGAGGTCGCGCGCAACTATTTCGAGCTGCGCGGCGCCGAGCAGCGGCTGGCCGTGGCGCGCGCCAACCTCGCCAGCCAAGAGGACAGCCTGCGCGTAACTCAGGCCATGGTGTCGGCTGGCCGCGGCGACGAGGGCGACCTGGCCAGCGCGCGGGCGGAGCTGGAGACCGTGCAGGCCAGCATCCCTGTGCAGGAGACCGCGCGCCGGCTGGCGCTGTACCGGATCGCGGTGCTGGCGGCCCTGCGCCCGGTGGAACTGGGTGCGCTGGATGCTGCGACGCCGCTCGCGCCGTTGACGGCGTGGCTGCCCATCGGCGATGTGGGCGCCTTGCTGTCGCGGCGTCCGGACGTGCTGGCCGCCGAACGCAACCTGGCCGCCGCCAATGCCGACGTGGGCGTGGCCACGGCCGAGCTCTACCCGCGCATCGACCTGGGCGGATTCCTGGGATTCGTCGCGCTACGCGGCGCGGACTTCGGCTCGGCGGCCAGCCGCGGGTTCAGCGTGGCGGCCGACGCCGGCTGGCCCGCCTTCCATCTGCCCACGGCGCTGGCCCGCAAGCGCGGCGCCCAGGCGCGCCTGGAAGGCGAGGCGGCGCGCTACGAGCAGGCGGTGCTGCGGGCGGTGCAGGAGGTGGAGGAGGCCCTGGCCGAGTACGGGCAGACGCAGCAGCGCCTGGGCAGCCTGGCGCAGGCCGCCGCGCACAGCGGACGGGCCGCGGAACTGGCCCGGCTGCGGTACCGCGAAGGCAGCACGCCTTATTTGACCGTGCTGGACGCGCAGCGTACGCTTTTGCGCGCCCAGGACGCCGTGGCCGTCGCCGAAGCCGAGTCCTACACGCGCCTCATTGCGCTATACAAGGCGCTGGGGGGCGGATGGCAGGCCCAGCCCGCTGCTGCGGTGGCGGCGGTTTTCCCCGCGCCGGCTGACCCGGGCGAGCCGTCCGTGGCACCATAGGAACCTTCTTCCGGAGCATCGATACCTCTCATGTCTGACAGCTTGTCCCACCCGGCCGCCGCGACACCGCACCAGCCTGCGGACCGCGTGCTCATGACCCTGAAGACGCGCGGACCGCAATCCATCGCGGTCATCGCGCGCGCCATGGACGTGACGGCCGAGGCGGTGCGCCAGCAGATGACGCGCCTGCATGCCGACGGGCTGGTCGACTTCGAAAGCCAAAGCGCGGGCCGCGGCCGGCCCACCCAGATCTGGTTCCTGACCCAGGCCGGTCATGGGCGCTTCCCGGACACGCACGCCGAGATGACGGTGCAGATGATCGCGGCCGTGCGCCAGGTGTTCGGCGATGACGGCATCGACAAGCTGGTGCAGGTGCGCGAAGGCGCCATGCTCAATGTCTACCAGCAGGCCATGCAGGACGCGCCGGACTTGAAGACGCGGCTCGCGCGCCTGGTCGACGTGCGCAGCGCCGAGGGCTACATGGCGGAACTGCGTGAAGACGGCGCGGATTTCGTCTTCATCGAGAACCACTGCCCCATCTGTTTCGCGGCCAAGGCCTGTATGGGCTTTTGCCGCAGCGAGCTGGAACTCTTCCGCAAGGTGCTGGGCGAGGGCGTGCAGGTCGACCGCGAAGAACACATCCTGGCCGGCGCGCGGCGCTGCGCCTACCGCGTCAGCCAGCGGCCATGACGCTCAAGCAGCTCGAGGCCTTCTACTGGGCCGCCACCTGCGCCAGTTTTGCCGTGGCGGCCGAGCGGCTGCATCTGTCGGTGTCTTCGCTGTCCAAGCGCATCACGGAACTGGAAGAGGGGCTGGGCCAGCCGCTCTTTGACCGCAGCGGCCACAAGGCCGTGCTGACCGACGCGGGCCAGCGCCTGCTGCCGCAAGCGCGCGGGCTGCTTGCCACGGCCGACCAGATCCGCGCCTCCATGATCGAAATGCCGGGTCTGCGCGGCCGTTGCCGCTTCGGCGTCGGCGAGCTGACGGCGTTGACCTGGCTGCCGGGGTTGATACGCGCCGTGCGCGCAGCCTACCCGGAGCTGGTGCTGGAGCCGTACGTGGACATCGGCCAGGTGCTGGAACAGCGCGTCGCGGATGGCGAGCTGGATTTTGCCGTGATCGCCGGCCGGTCTTCCCGCGCCGGCATTGCGTCATCGCCCATCGGCGAGGCGCACTTCTCCTGGGTCGCCGCGCCCTCGGTGCTGCAACCGGCCGACACCGGCATGACGATGGCCTTGCTGGCCAGGCTGCCGCTCGTCACGCTGCCCGAAGGCGCGGGCACCACGCGCATCATCGACGACTGGCTTGGCGGACGCGAATCCGCGGGCGAGCGCCTGTGCTGCAACAACTGGGGCGCCATCGTCGGGCTGCTGATCGAGGGCACGGGCGTGGGGTTGCTGCCCAGCCATTGGGCCGAAAAGCTCCAGGCCGAAGGCAGCCTGCGCGTCCTGCACGGCGAGCCCGAACTGGCCGCCTTGCCCTACGCCTTCCAGTACCGGCGCGACGACGCCCGGCCGCTGGTCGCCATGCTGCGCGACACGGTCGCCGCGTCGGCCGATTTCTCGGCCCCTTGCCGCCTGCCCTGAGCCATTCGTCCGCAAGGCGGCCGCCACGGGCGTATAGTGGGCGGCGCGTCACCCGCCGGTCTATACAATCGCCGCGCGCCTGGCGCAGAATCCAACAACAAACAGCGTGCGCACAAGGGGGATGGGCCCGGCGATGCGGCGCGTCCCGGGGTCTGTTGCTCCCAGCCAGGCGGTGCCTCCGCGCACGAGACGACAGATCCTGACGGAATCGACGGAGATCATTCATGCGTAAACTTTGCCTCGCCATGGCCATGGCGGGAATGCTGGCCACCGGATTGGCGAACGCCCAGTCCACGCTGCGTATCGGGCTGCAGGACGACCCGGACGTGCTGGACCCGGCGCGCGCCCGCACCTTTGTCGGCCGCATCGTGTTCGCCTCGTTGTGCGACAGGCTGGTCGACATCACCCCCGATCTGAAGATCGTGCCGCAGCTTGCGCAATCCTGGACCGTCGGCCCGGACAACAAGACGCTGACCTTCAAGCTGCGCACGGATGCCGTGTTTCACGATGGCACCCCCATCAACGCCGCCGCCGTCAAGGCCAACCTCGACCGCGCCCGCACGCTGCCCGACAGCAACCGCAAGAGCGAGCTGGCCACCGTTGCCAGCGTGGACGCGCCCGACGAGCACACCGTGGTGCTGAACCTGTCGGAGCCGGACGCCTCGCTGCTGTCGCAGCTGTCCGACCGCGCCGGCATGATGATTTCGCCCGCCAGCTTCGACAAGGACCCCGGCGGCAAGCCCGTGTGCTCGGGCCCGTACCAATTCAAGGAGCGCGTGCAGAACGATCGCATCGTGCTCGAGAAATTCCCCAAGTACTGGGATGCGGCCAATTACCACTTCGACCGCCTCGTCTACACGCCGATTCCGGACAACACCGTGCGCCTGAACAACCTGCGCGCCGGCGATCTGGACATCATCGAACGCGTGGCGCCCAGCGACGCCAAGGCCGTCAAGGATGACGCCAGCCTGCGTCTGGCGCCGGTCACGGGCCTGGGCTTCCAGTCCATCTCCGTGAACCTCGCCAACGGCGCGCGCGCCGATCATCCACTTGCCAAGGACAAGCGCGTGCGGCAGGCGCTGGATCTGGCCATCGATCGCGACGTCCTGAACCAGGTGATCGGCGAAGGCATGTTCCAGCCCGCCCACCAGCCGTTCCCGCCCGCCAGCTTTGCGTACAACAAATCCTTCGATCGCCCGGGCCGCGACCCCAAGAAGGCGCAGGCGCTGCTGAAGGAAGCCGGCTACGACCGCGTAAAGGTCGAAATCACCTTCGGCAACAACACCACCATGCAGCAGGTCTTTGAACTGGTGCAGGCCATGGGCGCCGAAGCCGGCTTCGATATCTCGCTGCGCCCAGTCGAGTTCGCCTCGCTGCAATCCTCGCTGGCCCGCGGCGACTTCCAGATTGGCCAGAGCGGCTGGTCGGGCCGGGTCGATCCCAGCGGCAACATCCACCAGTACCTGAGTTGCAAGGGCAACCTGAACGACGGCAAATTCTGCGACCCCGCCGTCGACAAGCTGCTCAACGACGCCCGCGCCGAAGCCGACACGACCAAGCGCCGCGCCATGTACGACCAGGTCCTGGCCGCGATGCAGGACCAGCGTCCGATCATCTACCTGTTCTACCTGCCGTGGACGTTCGGCGTGCAGGCCAAGGTGGACGGCTTCGTCCCGTACCCCGACGGTCTGATCCGCCTGAAGGGTGTAAAGAAATAAGCCCACCCCGTACCCGCTGACGCGGGCCCCCTCAAGGGGGCGACACTAGCGGACCGGCAGAGCCGGATCCGCGGTGTCCCGGATGGCGTCACTTGCTGCTGTGGGGCGTCTCGGTGTCAGACACCCGAATCGGTCTTACATCCCAACATCAGGACCCACCATGTTTACGACTCGCCCGGAAATCCTCGGCACCTTCGGTGTCGTGACGTCCACCCATTGGCTGGCCAGCTCGGCCGGCATGTCGCTGCTGGAGCGCGGCGGCAATGCGTTCGATGCCTGCGTCGCCTCGGCGTTCGTGCTGCAGGTGGTCGAACCCCATCTGGTCGGCCCGGCCGGCGAAGTGCCGGCCGTGTTCTATTCGGCCCGCACCGGCAAGGTCGAGGTCTTGTGCGGGCAGGGCACCACGCCCGCCGCGGCCACGCTGGAACGCTATCGCGCCGAAGGCCTGAAGCTCATTCCCGGCAACGGCCTGCTCGCCACCGTGATCCCCGGCGCGTTCGATGCCTGGATGCTGCTGCTGCGCGACCACGGCACGATGCGCGTGCGGGACGTGCTCGAACCCGCCATCTATTACGCGGAACAAGGCCATGCGCTGATGCCGCGCATCTCCAACACCATTGCCGGCCTGAAAGACTTCTTCGAAACCCACTGGCCGACGACCGCCCAGGTCTACGTGCCGGGCGGGCAGGTGCCGCAGGCCCGCAAGCTGTTCCGCAATCCGGCATTGGCCCGCACCTGGACCCGCGTGCTGCAAGCCGCCGAAGGCGCCGGCGCCGACCGCGAGCGCCAGATCGAGGCCGCGCGCGACGCGTTCTACCGTGGTTTCATCGCCGACGAAATCGACCGCTTCGCCCGCAACACCGACGTCATGGACGAAAGCGGCGCCACCCACCGCGGCGTCATCACGGCCGACGACCTGGCCGGCTGGTCCGCCAGCTACGACGAACCGCTGACCTACGACTATCACGGCTACACGGTCGCCAAGGCCGGCGCCTGGAGCCAGGGGCCGGTCTTCCTGCAGACACTCGCCATCCTGAAAGACATGGACTTGGCGGGCGTCAGTCCCACCAGCGCCGAGTTCATCCACCGGGTGACCGAGGCCATGAAGCTCGCCTTTGCCGACCGCGAAGCCTATTACGGCGACCCGGCCTTTATCGACGTGCCGCTCGCCCATCTGCTTTCCGACGCGTACAACGCCGAGCGCCGCCAACTGATCGGGGAGGGCGCGTCGCACGACCTGCTGCCCGGCCAGGTGCCCGGCTTGGAGGCGCAGGTCGCGCGCGTCATGGACACGCTCGAGCGCCTGTCGCCCGTCACCGCGCCCGGCAGCGCCACGAACGAACCGACCCTTGCCGATATGCGCGCGTCGGCCAAGCGCGGCGACACCACACACGTGGACGTGATCGACCGCTGGGGCAACATGATCTCGGCCACGCCGTCCGGCGGCTGGTTCCAGTCCTCGCCGGTCATTCCGGAGTTGGGCTTCGGCCTGAACACCCGCGCTCAGATGTTCTGGCTGGAAGAAGGCCTGCCCGGCACGCTGGCGCCGGGCAAGCGCCCGCGCACCACGCTGACCCCGTCGCTCGCGCTGCGCGATGGCAAGCCGTACCTGGCCTTCGGCACGCCGGGCGGCGACCAGCAGGAACAATGGCAACTGCTGTTCTTCCTGCGACACGTGCACCACGGCCTGAATCTGCAGGAAGCCATCGACCTGCCCATGTCGCACACCATGCACTTTCCCACGTCCTTCTACCCGCGCGACCGCAAACCCGGTCATCTGGCGCTGGAGGCCAGCTTCGGCGCCGAGGTCATTGCGGCGCTGCGCCAGCGCGGCCACCAGATCGAAGAACTGCCCGAGTGGTCGGTCGGCCGGCTGACCGCCGCTTCGCGTGACGCGGACGGACTGCTGCATGCGGCCGCCACCCCGCGCCTGATGCAGGCGTACGCCGTCGGCCGTTGAACGGACGGCGCACGCTTTCTTACAAAGCGTGCGCCGTGCGGCGTCTTGCGGCGGTTTACCCGCTTAGGGTATGTTTGTCGCATGACGCCATCCGAGCAGAGCCCGGCAACAGCGGCTCGACCCCTCACGGGAAAAGAACCCTTATTCATCGTCCTCAATAAAGGATCGGGGCGCGGCGACGCGCAGGTCTTGCAGGACACCATACGGACAATCCTCGACAAGGCCGGGCGGCGCTACGAACTCATGCCGGTCGGCGATCCGTCGCGGCTGACGGACGTGGCGCGCCAGGCGGTCAAGCGCGCCCAGGACGAGCAGGGCGTCGTCATCGCCGCGGGCGGCGACGGCACGCTCAATGCCGTTGCGTCCACGGTGCTGGGACAGGGCGTGCCGTTCGGCATCCTGCCACAAGGCACCTTCAACTACTTCGGCCGCACCTACGGCATTTCGCAAGAAACCGAGGTGGCGCTGCGCGGCTTCCTGCAAGGCACCATCCGGCCCGTTCAGGTCGGCCTGCTGAACGGCCGACTGTTTCTCGTCAACGCCAGCCTCGGCCTGTATCCGCAACTGCTCGAAGACCGCGAGGCCTACAAGCAACGCTACGGGCGCAGGCGCTGGGTTGCGCTGTGGTCAGGCCTGGTCACGCTCTGGCGCCAACCGCGCCAGCTGGGGTTGCAGCTCGAATTCGAGGGCAAGTCGCGCAGTCTGCGGTCGCCGACGCTCGTCGTGGGCAACAACAAGCTGCAACTGGAACACATCGGCATCGAGAACGACGAGCTCGATCGCAACCGGCTGATCGCCATGGCGGCGCGGCCAGTGGGCACGCTGGCCCTCTACGGCCTGCTGGTGCGCGGCCTGCTCAGCCGGATGGGCGACGCCGAGAACGTCATCAGCTTCGCCTTCGACAAGCTGACGGTCGGTGTACGCGGGCGCCGCCGGGTCAAGGTGGCGATGGACGGCGAGATATCCTGGATGGACACGCCGCTTGAATTCAAGGTGGCGAGCGATCGCCTGCCCCTGGTGGTGCCGGCGGACCCCGAGCTTCTGGACCGCTCATGACGCGGATCCTGCATTTGTCGGACACCCATTTCGGCACGGAGCGCAAGGCGGTCGTCGAAGCCGTGCTGGACCTGGCGCGGCAGTTGTCGCCCGATCTGGTGGTGCTCAGCGGCGACATCACCCAGCGTGCGCGCCGCAGCCAGTTCGCCGCCGCGCGCCGGTTCATCGAGCGTCTGGCGCTGCCCGTGCTGGCGGTGCCCGGCAATCACGACATCCCGCTGTACAACGTATTCGCACGCGCCCTCAATCCCTACGGCAACTACAAGCGCGCGCTGGGGCCGATCCTCGAGCCCGTGTTCGAAAACGACGGCGTGCTCGCCATCGGGGTGAACACCACGCGGCCAAAACGCCACAAGGATGGCGAGATCTCCGATGCCCAGATCGCTCGCGTCGCCCAGCGGCTGCGGCAGGCCCGGCCGGGCCAGTTGCGCCTCGTCGTGGCGCACCACCCGGTGCGCGCCAAGGTCGAATCGGACCTGTCCAATCTGCTGATCGGCCGGGAGCGTGCGCTGTCGGCCTGGGCCCAGGCGGGTGTCGACCTGGTGCTGGGCGGTCATATACACTTGCCCTACGTGCTGCCGCTGACCGCGCCCACCGGACCGGCCGGCTGGATCGTCCAGGCCGGGACGACCTGCTCGCACCGGGTGCGGGGCACCGTGCCCAACTCGCTGGGCGTGATCACCCGCTCTGAAGAGGAAGGCCAGCAGGTCTGCCACGTCGAGCGGTGGGATTACGCGGCGGGCGCGCATGCCTTCGCGCCGGTCGACAAGACGCTGGTCTCGTTGTAGCAGGGGGCGCGGCCCCCACGCACCTTTCTTTTTGATGGCGCATACATGACCGATGTCTACGCGGCATGGGCCGCAGCCCATGCCCTCTCTTTGTTTGTCGCGCTGCCGCTGGTCGCGGGCGGCGTGGCGCTGCTCTTCATGCGCTGCCACGGCCGCCTGTCCGGCAACGGCCGTGCCGCGCTCTTCGCCGCGACGGCGGGCATTTCCTTTGCGTTGTTTCTGGCGCTGGCCCTGGCCGTCGAAAGCCGCGGGACGATCGTGGCGTTCGACAGCGCGCTCGCCAATGCGCTCAGCATGTCCATGTCGACGTCCATGCTTTGGTTGCTGTCCTGGATCACGTACCTAGGTGACCGCAACCTGCTCACGGTCGTCGCCGTGTTGATGACGATTGCGCTGCTATGGCGCGGGTCGTGGCAGCTCGCGCTCTTCTGCGCGGTCGCGACAGGCCTGAACGGCGCGCTGAACTGGCTGTTCAAGCACACGTTCGAGCGCGTGCGCCCCGACCACGATCACGGCTACGCCATGGCGACCGGCTGGAGCTTCCCCAGCGGCCACTCGTCGGCGGCAATGGCTGTGTACGGCACGGCCTGCTACCTGATGTGGCGATTCGCGCCACCCGCGTGGCGTCTGCCCTGCGTGGCGTTCATGGCCGCGCTCATCATGGCCATCGGTCTCAGCCGCATCCTGCTGCAGGTGCATTTTGCGAGCGATGTCGTAGCCGGGTTCGCGGTCAGCCTGGGATGGCTGGTCCTGTGCGTGGCGGCCGTCGAACGGCTGCACGTGTCAGGCAGGACGGTTCAGCGCGTCCAGTAGGCGCGCCTCGATGCCGTCCGCGGCGGGCGCCTGCATTGGCGCGCAGGTGTAGCGCCCGCCCGCGCAGGTGATGGCGCGGTCAAGCTGCCGCATCCGGTCGGCGGGTGGCGGGTCCAGATCGATGATCAGCTTGCCGGCAATGGGCGCAGTGACCTGTCCGTCGCTGAAGCGCTCCAGCGTGCGATCGATCTCGCGCTCCCGGGGCAGGGCCAGCACGATGGTGTCTGACTCCGCCAGGGCTTCGCGCGCCGAGGTTGCCAGCGTCGCGTTGCCGCGGAAATCTTCGCACCGCTCCGCCTCGATGTCATAGAGGGTCAGCGCAATGTCGGGCTCGGCGGCCAGCAGCCGCCGCGCGGCCATCGTGCCGATCCTGCCCATGCCGACGATGCTGACGCGCGGGCTCATGGCTTGGGCACCGACCACGTGCTCACGATATGCGCGACCGGCTCGTCCGAGCCTTCGCCGGTCAGCACGACTTCGCCCGCGGAAAGCCTGCCCACCTTGAGCAGCCGGGCATGCGCATGGATGGCGCCTGCCGGACTTTTGCGCAGGAAATTGATGGTCAGGCTGGCCGTGACCGCGTGGGCCTGCCCGGTGGCGCCCACGACTGCCGCATACATGGCCAGGTCGGCCAGTCCCATCAGCATCGGTCCGGCAACAATGCCGCCCAGCCGCTGGTGCGCGTCGCGGGCGGGCAACACGGCGTGCGCCGTGCCGTGGCCGATGTGCAGCACATCGATCCCCAGCAGCATCGAGAACGGATGCTGGTCGGCAAGCAGCACGTGAAAGTCGGCAAGGCTGATCTGCGGCGCGCGCGCATCGGCGGCGAGGGCGGTTGCGGTCATCGTTGTTCCAGGGCGTGGCAATAGTTGTCCAGCAGCGCATCGGCCTGCTGGCCCAGCGACTTGAGGCGGCGGGTGTGCACCAGCAGCAACAGTCCCATCAAATAGGTGAACACGTTCATCTGCTCGGCCTGAACGGTCTCGTCCCGCCAGCCTTTTGTGCGCGACAGCGCCTGGCCGATCAGATCGATGCATTGCCGCAACCGGCCATTGAGCTTTTCGTCCATGTCCCGGCCGAGCCCCCGCGGGCCCAGTCCCTGGAACAGATACATCCCCAGCGAAAAATCCGTGCGCCGCTGCGCGTAGTAGGCAAAAAACGCCCCTATCACGCCGCGCGCGGCCGACTGCGGCGTCTCGGCATCGCCCGCCTGCGCCAGATGCGCGTGCAGCCGTTGCAGCGATCCGTCCAGCAGTTCCCCGTAAAGCGCCTCCTTGCCCGCGAACCAGGGATAAATGGCGCCCGTCGTGCAACCAGCCTCTTTGGCGATGGCCCGGATCGTCGTCTTTTCCAGACCATCCCGCTCGAACACGCGCTGCGCGGCGTCCAGGATGATCTGCCTGCGCAGGGCGCTCAGGCGTTCGTTGCGGTCGGCTCGAGGGGAAGGGGTGGACATGGCGCTCAGCGGCTATACGGTGCCATCGATCATATCGACGATTTTTATTAATAACAACGTTATTAGCGCCGCTCGTGATTACGATGATCTTCAGTGCCGGCATCATCCCGGCCGCTCCGGTTTAGCGCTGCATGGCTGCCGGAGCCGCGAAGAAAGTAGCGTGACGAATGGGTTTTGGAATTGCCCGGAAAATTGGGGGCAGGGCCGAAAGTCGCATGGTTGCGCGCTCGGGCAGTTCGGTAAGGGAAAGCCCTAGCGTTGCGCGGCGAGCATCAGCGGGATGTTGCAACTTCCCAACAAGCCTGTCGCAAACCTGCACTTTTCTGATGCCGACCATAGCCAGTCCCCCCGATTTTTGATGCAATAGCGTCAACTTCCCTTCGCGGAGTTAGGGGGGCGGCAGGCTGGTTTGCTGGATTGCTGCTCTTGTCACTCAAATCAACGGAGATTTCTTAAATGAAAAAGACTCTGCTCGCTGCCGCCCTGCTCGCCGGTTTCGCCGGTGTCGCCCAGGCAGAAACGTCTGTCACCCTGTACGGCATCATCGACACGGGCCTCGGCTACAACCGTATCAGCGGTGTTAGCGACGCCGTCAACGGCAGCCGCTTCGGCATGATCAACGGCGTCCAAAACGGTTCGCGCTGGGGTCTGCGTGGTTCGGAAGATCTGGGTGACGGCCTGCGCGCTGTTTTCCAACTGGAATCGGGCTTTGATTCGGGCAACGGCCGTTCGGCTCAAGGTGGCCGTCTGTTCGGTCGTCAAGCCACCGTCGGTCTGGCCAGCGACAGCTGGGGCCAACTGGACTTCGGTCGTCAAACCAACATCGCTTCGAAGTACTTCGGTTCGATCGATCCGTTCGGCGCTGGCTTCGGTCAAGCTAACATCGGTACCGGTCTGAGCGCCGCTAACACGCAGCGCTACGACAACATGGTCATGTACCAAACCCCGTCGTTCAGCGGCTTCCAATTCGGCGCCGGCTACTCGTTCAGCGCCGACGACACGAAGACGACCGAAACCGGCTTCAAGACCGCCGACAACACCCGCGCCATCACCGCTGGTCTGCGCTACGTCAACGGCCCGTTGAACGTCGCTCTGTCGTACGACCAACTGAACGCCTCGAACCGTCTGACGACCGAAGCTACCGACGCTACCCCGCGTTCGTACATGATCGGTGGTTCGTATGACTTCGAAGTGGTCAAGCTGGCCCTGGTCTACGGCCGCACCACCGACGGCTGGTTCGCTGGCCCCGGCGTGAACGGCAACTCGATCCTGTCGGCAACCGCCAGCGGCATCAGCAACGTGTTTGCTGACGGCTTCAAGGCCAACTCCTACCTGGTCGGCCTGTCGGCCCCCATCGGTGGCGCTTCGAACGTCTTCGGTTCGTGGCAGCGTGTTGACCCGTCGAACGACAAGCTGACGGGCGACGATGCCAACATGAACATCTACTCGCTGGGCTACACCTACGACCTGTCCAAGCGTACCAACCTGTACGCCTACGGTTCGTACGCCACCAACTACGCCTTCCTGGACGACGTCAAGTCGACCGCCGTCGGCATCGGTGTGCGTCACCGCTTCTAATCCAATGCAGGGCGCAAGCCCTGTGTGGATTTAAAGCAAAAGCGAACGGGCCTCGGCCCGTTCGCATGAACCACCCTTTGGGGGTGGTTTTTTTTCGTCTGCGGACTGAATTCAGGCATACTACGGCTTCGTGTCGTTCGAGCCGCACATGCTCGACATGCACCGACGAAAGCTGCAATTGTTCCATTTAAGGAATGCAGTCTTTCGCCTGCTATTCAAGCTACAGAGTTCAGCCGGAAGTAACCGCGCGAATGCTACAATCCTAAGGTTTGCGCATTTGACGGACGCCTGAATGAACCTGCAACAGTATTTTCCCGTCCTGCTGTTTATCGTAGTGGCCACCCTTATCGGGTTCGCGCTTCTAACGGCCGGCTCCCTCCTTGGCCCGCGGCGTCCTTACGCTGAGAAGCTCTCGCCTTACGAGTGCGGCTTCGAAGCGTTTGAAGATGCACGCATGAAGTTTGACGTGCGCTACTACCTCGTGGCGATTCTGTTCATTCTTTTCGACCTGGAAATCGCGTTCCTGTTCCCGTGGGCCATTGCCCAGGGCACCGTCGGACTCGTCGGTTTCTGGACGGTCATGGTTTTCCTCGCCGTGTTGACCGTCGGCTTCATCTACGAATGGAAAAAGGGCGCGCTGGATTGGGAGTGACCTTCGGGTTCATTTCACAGCACGTTATCAGAGACGAATATGGCTATAGACGGCATTCTCAAGCAAGGGTTCATCACCACCAGCGCCGACAAGTTCCTGAACTGGGCGAAGACCGGTTCGATGTGGCCCATGACCTTCGGTCTGGCCTGTTGCGCGGTTGAGATGATGCACGCGGGCGCAGCCCGCTATGACCTGGACCAATTCGGCATCATCTTCCGGCCCAGCCCGCGCCAGTCCGATCTTATGATCGTTGCCGGCACGCTGTGCAACAAGATGGCGCCCGCGCTGCGCAAGGTCTACGACCAGATGCCCGAGCCGCGCTGGGTGGTTTCCATGGGCTCCTGTGCCAATGGCGGCGGCTACTACCACTACTCGTATTCGGTGGTGCGTGGCTGTGATCGCATCGTACCGGTAGACGTCTACGTGCCGGGCTGCCCGCCCACGGCCGAGGCGCTGGTCTACGGCTTGCTGCAAATGCAGAACAAGATCCGTCTGACCAACACGATTGCGCGCTGATGCTTCGTCAGGTCCGATGGCAGGCCTCAGCCGCCTCGAACCTGCGAAACCAGCGTATCGGTTCACCTAAGCGTACAAGATGATGACCAGGCTCGAATCCCTGAAAAACAATTTGCAGACCACCCTCGGCGCGGACATTGCGCTGACCGAGGCGCTGGGCGAGCTGACGCTCGAAGTGCCCGCGGAGCAGTGGTTCTCCGTCTGCAACAAGCTGCGCGCCGAAGCCGGCCTGCGCTTTGAAACCTGTATCGACCTCTGCGGCGTCGACTACCTGACCTGGGGCAACGGCACGCGCCAGATGCCCGAGGAAACCAACGTCCGCATCCACCGCTCGCGTTATGCCGTGGTGGCGCACCTGCTCTCCCTCGAGAACAACTGGCGGCTGCGCGTGCGCACGTGGGCGCCTGACGACGAGTTCCCGATGGTCGCCTCGCTGATGGAATGCTGGCCCACGGTCGGCTGGTTCGAGCGCGAAGCCTTCGACCTGTACGGCATCGTCTTCGAAGGCCATCCGGACCTGCGCCGCATCCTCACCGACTACGGCTTCATCGGCCATCCGTTCCGCAAGGACTTCCCGCTGTCGGGCACCGTCGAAATGCGCTACGACCCCGAGCAGCGGCGCGTCATTTACCAGCCGGTCACGATCGATCCGCGCGAGATCACCCCGCGCGTGGTGCGCGAAGACACCTACGGCATGGGGCGTTGAATCATGGCAGACATCAAGAACTACACCCTGAACTTCGGTCCTCAACACCCGGCCGCGCACGGCGTGCTGCGCCTGGTGCTCGAGCTTGACGGCGAAGTCATCCAGCGCGCCGATCCGCACATCGGCCTGCTGCACCGCGCCACCGAAAAGCTGGCCGAACACAAAACCTACATCCAGGCGCTGCCCTACATGGACCGCCTGGACTACGTGTCCATGATGTGCAACGAGCACGCCTACGTCATGGCCATCGAAAAGCTGCTGGGCGTCGAAGCCCCGCTGCGCGCGCAGTACATCCGCGTGATGTTCGATGAAATCACGCGTCTGCTGAACCACCTGATGTCGCTGGGCTCGCACGCCCTGGACGTGGGCGCGATGGCGGTATTCCTGTACGCGTTCCGTGAACGCGAAGACCTGATGGACTGCTACGAAGCGGTCTCGGGCGCGCGCATGCACGCGGCCTACTACCGGCCGGGTGGCGTCTATCGCGACCTGCCGGATTCCATGCCGCAGTACGGCGACTCCAGCAAGTTCCGTGGCGACAAGGAAATGCGCGTCATGAACGAAGCGCGTTCGGGCTCGTTGCTGGACTTCATCGAAGACTTCACCAACCGCTTCCCCGGCTGCGTCGACGAGTACGAAACCCTGCTCACCGACAACCGCATCTGGAAGCAGCGTCTGGTCGGCATCGGCGTGGTCGATCCCGAGCGCGCCAAGGCGCTGGGCTTCACCGGCCCGATGCTGCGTGGTTCGGGCGTCGCCTGGGACCTGCGCAAGACGCAGCCCTACGAAGTCTATGATCTGCTTGATTTCGACATCCCCGTGGGTGTCAACGGCGACTGCTACGACCGCTACCTGGTCCGCATCGCCGAGATGCGCCAAAGCAATCGCATCATCCGCCAGTGCGTGGAATGGCTGCGCAACAATCCCGGCCCGGTCATGATCGAGAACCACAAGATCGCCCCGCCGTCGCGTACCGCCATGAAGACCAACATGGAAGAGCTGATCCATCACTTCAAGCTCTTCACTGAAGGTTTCCACGTGCCCCCGGGCGAGGCGTTCGCCTCGGTGGAGCACCCGAAGGGCGAATTCGGCATCTATCTGGTGTCCGACGGCGCCAACAAGCCTTACCGCCTGAAGATTCGGGCGCCTGGCTTTGTCCACCTGCAAGCGCTGGATGAAATGTCGCGTGGCCACATGATCGCCGACGCCGTCACCATCATTGGCACGCAGGACATCGTTTTCGGCGAGATCGATCGCTGATCCGCCCAGACAGTCACGAGCACGCCCGCATAACCCGGATTCAAACTATGCTGCTTTCCGAACAGGCCTACCAGAAAATCGACCGTGAACTAACCAAGTTCCCGGCCGACCAGCGGCAGTCCGCCATCATGGCCTCGCTTGCCATCGCGCAAGAAGAGAAGGGCTGGTTGGCTACCGAAGTCATCGAAGACGTGGCCAACTACATTGGCGTTCCGCCCATCGCGGTCCAGGAAGTCGCCACGTTCTACAACATGTTCGACGTCAAGCCCGTCGGCAAGAACAAGATCGCCGTCTGCACGAACCTGCCCTGTGCCTTGCGCGACGGCGACCGCGCCGGCGAATACCTCAAGCGCAAGCTGGGCGTCGACTATCGCCAGACCACCGAAGACGGCCAGTTCACGCTGGTCGAAGGCGAGTGCATGGGCGCCTGCGGCGACTCCCCCGTGCTGATCGTGAACAACAAGCATATGTGCGTGCGCATGACCGACGAGAAGCTGGACGCGCTGGTCGCGGCCCTCAAGCAGCAAGGAGAGTCGGCATGAACGCGCCTGACCTGTACAAGCAGTTCGCGCAGGGGCTGGATCCCAACCCCCTGAACGACCTGTCCAACTCGATGGCCCTGCACGGCCGCCACCTGCAGCCGCAGATCATGGCCGACGTCGACGGCGCCAACTGGCGCCTGGCCGACTACGTCAAGCGCGGCGGCTACGAAGCCCTGAAAAAGATCCTGACCACCGGCATGAAGCCGGAAGACGTGATCGCCGAAGTCAAGGCGTCGGGTCTGCGCGGCCGTGGCGGCGCGGGCTTCCCGACCGGTCTGAAGTGGAGCTTCATGCCGCGCGCCTTCCCGGGCCAGAAGTACCTCGTCTGCAACTCCGACGAAGGCGAGCCCGGCACGTTCAAGGACCGCGACATCCTGCGCTTCAATCCGCACATCGTGATTGAAGGCATGGCGATCGCGGCCTACGCCATGGGCATCAGCGTCGGCTACAACTACATCCACGGCGAAATCTTCGAAGTCTACGAGCGCTTTGAAGAAGCGCTGGAAGAGGCGCGTGCCGCCGGCTTCCTGGGTGACCGCCTGTTCGGTTCCGACTTCAGCTTCCAGCTCCACGCTTTCCATGGTTACGGCGCCTACATCTGCGGCGAAGAAACCGCGCTGCTGGAATCGCTGGAAGGCAAGAAGGGCCAGCCGCGCTTCAAGCCGCCGTTCCCGGCCAGCTTCGGCCTGTACGGCAAGCCCACCACCATCAACAACACGGAAACGTTCGCGGCGGTGCCGTGGATCATCCGCAACGGCGGCCAGGCCTACCTGGAAGTCGGCAAGCCGAACAACGGCGGCACCAAGCTGTTCTCGATCACCGGCGACGTCGAGCGTCCCGGCAACTACGAGATCCCGCTGGGCACCCCGTTCTCGACGCTGCTGGAACTGGCTGGCGGCATGCGCGGCGGCAAGAAGCTGAAGGCGGTCATCCCCGGTGGCTCGAGCGCCCCGGTCCTGCCCGCCGACATCATGATGGAATGCACGATGGACTATGACTCCATCGCCAAGGCCGGCTCGATGCTCGGCTCTGGCGCTGTGATCGTCATGGACGAGACGCGCTGCATGGTGAAGTCGCTGCTGCGCCTGTCGTACTTCTATTTCGAGGAAAGCTGCGGCCAGTGCACGCCGTGCCGCGAAGGCACCGGCTGGCTCTACCGCATGGTGCACCGCATCGAAAACGGTCAAGGCCGTCCGGAAGATCTGGAGCTGCTGGACAACGTGGCGCTCAACATCATGGGCCGCACCATCTGCGCTCTCGGTGACGCCGCCGCCATGCCCGTCCGTGGCTTCCTCAAGCATTTTCGCGACGAATTCGCGCACCACATCGAGCACAAGTCTTGTGTGGTCCCGCAATATCTGTAGGTCTCAGGAACAGCAATGGTTGAACTAACCGTCGACGGCAACAAGGTCGAAGTGCCCGAAGGCAGCATGGTCATGCATGCCGCCCAGAAAGTCGGGCTTTACGTGCCGCATTTCTGCTACCACAAGAAACTGTCCATCGCGGCCAACTGCCGGATGTGCCTGGTTGAAGTGGAAAAAGCGCCCAAGGCGCTGCCCGCCTGCGCCACGCCCGTGACCAACGGCATGGTCGTCCACACCTGCTCTGAGAAGGCTCGCGCCGCTCAGAAGTCGGTGATGGAATTCTTGCTCATCAATCACCCCCTCGACTGCCCGATCTGCGATCAGGGCGGCGAATGCCAGCTGCAGGATCTGGCCGTGGGCTACGGCGGCTCTTCCTCGCGTTACCAGGAAGAAAAGCGCGTCGTGTTCCACAAGGACCTGGGTCCGCTGGTTTCCGCCGAGGAAATGTCGCGCTGCATCCACTGCACCCGCTGCGTGCGCTTCGGCCAGGAAATCGCCGGCGTCATGGAACTGGGCATGCTGGGCCGTGGCGAGCACTCCGAAATCACCACCTTCGTGGGCCGTTCGATCGAGTCCGAACTGTCGGGCAACATGATCGACATCTGTCCGGTGGGCGCGCTGACCTCCAAGCCCTTCCGCTACAGCGCCCGCACCTGGGAACTGGCTCGCCGCCGTTCGGTCAGCCCGCACGACAGCCTCGGCGCCAACCTGGTCGTCCAGGTCAAGGGCGACCGCGTGATGCGCGTGGTCCCGTTCGAAGACGAAGCCGTCAACGAATGCTGGATCAGCGACCGCGACCGCTTCTCGTACGAAGGCCTGAACAGCGACGACCGCCTGTCCGCCCCGATGATCAAGGGCACCGACGGCAAGTGGCAGGAAGCCTCGTGGGCCGACGCCCTGCAAGCCGTGGCCCAAGGCCTGTCGCGTGTGCGTGACAGCTTCGGCGCCGGTCAGATCGGCGCGCTGGCGTCCGAATACGCCACCACCGAGGAATACGCGCTGCTGGGCCGCCTGGTCCGCTCGCTGGGTTCCGAGAACATCGACTTCCGTCTGCGCCAGACCGACCCGGCCTTCGACGCCGCGCTGACCGGCGCGCCGTGGCTGGGCATGCCCATCGCCGAACTCGACAACCTGGACCGCGTCCTGGTCGTCGGCTCGTTCCTGCGCAAGGATCATCCCCTGATGGCCCAGCGTCTGCGCCAAGCCGCCAAGCGTGGCACGCAGATCCTGATGGTCGACAGCGCCGCCGACGATCCCCTGATGCCCGTCACCGCGCGCATCACCGTGGCCCCGTCGGAACTGGCGCGCGCGCTGGCCGAAGTGGCCGTCGCGCTGGCCCAGGCCAAGGAACAGGCCGTGCCGGCCGAGTTCGCCTCGGTCACGCCGGGCGAAAACGCCAAGCTCATCGCCGCCAGCCTTGCGTCCGGCGCCAACACCGCCGTGCTGATGGGCAACCTGGCTGTCGCCAGCGCCCAGGCCACCACGCTGGCCGCCAATGGCCGTGCCGTGGCTGACCTGTCCGGCGGCAAGTTCGGCTTCCTGACCTCGGGCGGCAACACGGTCGGCGGTTACCTCGCCGGCGCCATCCCGGGCAAGGGAGGCAAGACCGCCGCGGCCATGCTCGCCGAACCGCTCAAGGCCTACATCGTCCTGCACGCCGAACCGCTGCTCGACGCCGACAATGGCCAGCAAGCCATCGCCGCGCTGCGTGGCGCGCAGTTCGCCGTCGCGCTCACGCCTTACCGTTCGGCCGCCGCTGAATGGGCCGACGTGATGCTGCCGGTGTCGCCGTTCACGGAAACCTCGGGCACGTTCGTCAACGCCCAAGGCCTGGCCCAGAGCTTCAAGGGCACGGTCACGCCGTTCGGCCAGACCCGTCCGGGCTGGAAGGTCCTGCGCGTGCTGGGCAACGTCCTGCACCTGGCCGGCTTCGATGACGAGACTTCCGAGTCCGTGCGCGACGCCGTGCTGGCCAGCGGCGTCGAAGGCCGTCTGTCCAACGACGTCAAGGCCCCGCTGGGTCTGGGCCAGGCGCTCACCGGCCTGGAACGCGTCGCCGATGTGCCGATCTACCGCACGGACGCCATGGTGCGCCGTTCGGAACCGCTGCAGGCCGCGCCGGCTTCGAAGAAGCCCGCCGCCGCCATGAACGGCCGCACTCTCACCAGCCTGGGCCTGACGGCCGGGGTCAAGGTGCGCGTGTCGGCCGGGCAGGGCGCCGTCGAACTGGAAACCGTGCAGGATGATGCCGTGGCCGATCGCGCCGTGCGCATTTCCGCCGCCTTCGAAACTACCGCTGCCCTGGGTGGCGCATTTGGTCAAATCAGCGTGGAGCGTGCCTGATGGAATGGCTCAATGTTCTTGAAAGCCACGGTCAGGCATTGCTGGGTCCGACGGTCTGGATGGTCCTCTGGACCATCGTCAAGATCGTCATCATTGCGGTGCCCATCATCCTGTGCGTGGCCTACCTGACTTACTGGGAACGCAAGATGATCGGCGCCATGCACGTGCGCATGGGCCCGAACCGCGTCGGTTTCAAGGGGCTGCTGCAGCCGTTTGCCGACGTCTTCAAGCTGCTGACCAAGGAAGTCGTGGTCCCCAGCCAGGCCAACAAGGTGCTGTTCATCGTGGCCCCCGTGGTCACGCTGATGCCGGCGCTGGCGGCCTGGGCTGTCGTGCCCTTCGGTCCCGACGTCGTGCTGGCCAACGTCAACGCCGGCCTGCTGTACATCATGGCCATCACGTCCATCGGCGTGTACGGCGTGATCGTCGCCGGCTGGGCGTCCAACTCCAAGTACGCGTTCCTGGGCGCGCTGCGCGCCTCGGCCCAGATGCTGTCGTATGAACTGGCCATCGGCTTCGTGCTGGTGACGGTGCTGCTGGTGTCGGGCAGCCTGAACATGTCCGAGATCGTGCACGTGCAGAACCGCGGCTGGTTTGCCGAAAAGGGCCTGACGTTCATGTCGTGGAACTGGCTGCCGCTGCTGCCGCTGTTCGTGATCTACGTGATCTCGGCCGTTGCCGAAACCAACCGTCACCCGTTCGACGTCGTGGAAGGCGAATCCGAAATCGTGGCCGGCCACATGGTCGAATACTCGGGCATGGCATTCGCGCTGTTCTTCCTGGGCGAATACGCCAACATGATCCTGCTGTCGTGCATGGCATCGATCATGTTCCTGGGCGGCTGGGCTTCCCCGATCGATATCGCGCCGCTGACCTGGATTCCGGGTTGGATCTGGCTGGGTCTCAAGACGTTCTTCGTGGTCTCGTTGTTCGTGTGGTTCCGGGCCTCGTTCCCGCGCTACCGCTATGACCAGATCATGCGCTTGGGTTGGAAAATCTTCATCCCGCTGACCGGCGTCTGGCTGGTCGTGGTGGCGATCTGGATGCAGACGCCCTGGAACATTTGGCGCTAAGCGCCAAGCAGAGGCAGGATATGGAAGCGATCAAGGATTTCTTCGGCAGCCTGATGCTGACCGAGTTGCTCAAGGGCATGCGCCTCACGGGCAAGTATTTTTTCAAGCGCAAGGTCACCTTGCGCTACCCCCAGGAAAAGACCCCTGCGTCGCCGCGTTTCCGCGGCCTGCACGCGCTGCGCCGCTACCCCAACGGGGAAGAGCGCTGCATCGCGTGCAAGCTGTGCGAAGCCGTGTGCCCGGCGTTGGCGATCACGATCGAGTCCGACCAGCGCGACGACGGCACCCGCCGCACGACGCGCTACGACATCGATCTGACCAAATGCATTTTCTGCGGCTTCTGTGAGGAAAGCTGCCCCGTGGACTCCATCGTGGAAACGCACATCCACGAATACCACGGCGAAAAGCGCGGCGACCTGTATTTCACCAAAGACATGCTGCTCGCCGTGGGCGACCGCTACGAAGCCGACATCGCCCGCCGCCGGGCCGAAGACGCGCCTTACCGCTGAAGCCCAGGGTCTGATCCATGACTTTTACCACTGTCCTTTTCTACATACTGGCCGCCGTGCTGGTGATCGCGGCGTTCCGCGTGATCACCGCGCGCAGCGCGGTCACCGCCGTTCTGCATCTGATCCTGGCGTTCGCCAACGCGGCCATGCTGTGGATGCTGCTGGGCGCCGAGTTCCTGGCGCTGCTGCTGGTGCTGGTGTACGTGGGCGCCGTGATGGTGCTCTTCCTCTTTGTCGTGATGATGCTCGACATCCGCATGGACACCCTGCGCCAGGGCATGAAGACCTACCTGCCGCTCGGCCTGGTCATCGGCGTCGTGCTCGTGCTGGAAGTGTCCTTCGTGCTGGGCACCATCTGGTACGGTTCCGGTCCCCAGGCGCAACTGCCCGCCGACTACAACAACGCCCGCGCGCTCGGCGAAGCGATGTACACGCAATACATCTACGCCATTGAAGTCGGCGCTGCGTTGCTGCTGGTTGGCATGGTTGCCGCGATTGCGCTGACCCTGCGCCGCCGCCGCGACGTCAAGTACAACGACCCGGTCGCCGCTGTCCGCGTGCGTTCGAAGGACCGCTTCCGCATGGTGAGCATGCCCGCCCAGAGCGAGCGCGCCCAGGCCAAGCGTGACGCCTCGAACGGTGCCGCGCCCCAAGGAGAAAAACAATGACGCTGACGCTGGCCCACTATCTGATCCTTGGCGCGATCCTGTTCGCGATCGGGATCTTCGGCATCTTCCTGAACCGCCGCAACCTGATCATTCTCCTGATGTCCATCGAGCTGGTGCTCCTGGCCGTCAACATGAACTTCGTGGCGTTCTCCAGCTGGTTCGGCGACACCGCCGGCCAGGTGTTCGTGTTCTTCATCCTGACCGTGGCCGCCGCTGAAGCGGCGATCGGCCTGGCCATTTTGGTGCTGCTGTTCCGCAACCTGAACACGATCAACGTTGACGAACTCGATCGCCTGAAGGGCTGACGGGGTATTGGAAGAAAATGTCTAGCTCACCCAATCTCTACCTGCTCATCGCGCTGGCGCCGCTGGCCGGAGCAATTCTCGCGGGCCTCTTCGGCACCGGGTTCCTCGGCCGGCCCATCGGCCGCCGCGCCTCGCACGTCATCACCATCCTGGGCGTGCTCATCTCCGCCATCGGTTCGGTGGTGGTGCTGGGCGACGTGCTGAACGGCCTGCGTTTCGACGGCGCCGTCTACACCTGGAGCCTCATCGGCCAGACCAAGCTGGAAATCGGCTTCCTGATCGATCCGCTGTCGGCCATGATGATGGTCGTGGTGACTTCCGTGTCGCTGATGGTGCACATCTACACCATCGGCTACATGGCTGACGATCCCGGCTACCAGCGCTTCTTCTCGTACATCTCGCTGTTCACGTTCTCCATGCTGATGCTGGTGATGTCGAACAACATGGTGCAGCTGTTCTTCGGCTGGGAAGCGGTGGGTCTGGTGTCCTACCTCCTGATCGGTTTCTGGTACACCCGTCCGACGGCGATCTTCGCCAACATGAAGGCGTTCCTGATCAACCGCGTCGGCGACTTCGGCTTCGTGCTCGGCATCGGCCTGCTGTTCGCCTACGCCGGCACCATGCACTACGGTGAAGTCTTCGCGCAGGCCGACAAGCTGGCCGCCATGACGCTGCCCGGTTCCGACTGGATGCTGCTGACCGTCGCGTGTATCTGCCTGTTCATCGGCGCCATGGGTAAATCGGCCCAGGTTCCGCTGCACGCCTGGCTGCCCGACTCGATGGAAGGCCCGACCCCGATCTCCGCGCTGATCCACGCCGCCACCATGGTGACGGCCGGCATCTTCATGGTCGCGCGTTTCTCGCCGCTGTTCGAACTGTCGGACACCGCGCTGTCGTTCATCATCGTGATCGGCGCCATCGGCGCGCTGTTCCTGGGCATCCTGGGCATCATCCAGAACGACATTAAGCGCGTCGTCGCGTACTCCACGCTGTCGCAGCTGGGTTACATGACCGTGGCTCTGGGTGCGTCGGCCTACTCGGTCGCGATCTTCCACCTGATGACCCACGCGTTCTTCAAGGCGCTGCTGTTCCTGGGCGCGGGTTCGGTCATCATCGGCATGCACCACGACCAGGACATCCGCAACATGGGCGGCCTGCGCAAGTACATGCCCATCACCTGGATCACCTTCCTGCTGGGTACGCTGGCGCTCGTCGGCACGCCGTTCTTCTCGGGTTTCTACTCGAAGGAAAACATCATCGAAGCCGCCGGCCAGGCCAACGTCTGGGGCGCGAGCTTTGCCTACTATGCCGTCCTGATCGGCGTGTTCGTCACCTCGCTGTACTCGTTCCGCGTGTACTTCCTGGTCTTCCACGGCAAGGAACGCTTCGACACCAGCGATCACGGTCACGGCCACGGTCATGATGCGCATGGCCATGACGACCATGGTCACGACGACCACGGTCACGGCCATCACGGTGGCAAGCCGCACGAGTCGCCCTGGGTGGTTACGCTGCCGCTGATCCTGCTGGCGATTCCGTCGGTGTTCATCGGCGCCTGGGCGGTCGATCCCATGCTGTTCGGCAAGTTCTTCGACGGCGTCATCAAGGTCCTGCCGCAGCAGCATCCCGCGATGCACGTGCTGAGCGAGGAATGGCACGGCTGGGTCGCCTATGGCCTGCATGCCTTCCAGACCCTGCCGTTCTGGCTGGTCGTGGCTGGTTTCGTGATCTCCTGGTACTGCTACCTGATCAACCCGAAGGTGCCGGCCGCCATCAAGGCCAACCTGTCGGGCGTGAACAAGATCCTCGAGAACAAGTACTACGTGGATTGGGTGAACGAGCAGATCATTGCGCGTGGTCTGCGCTGCCTGGGCCGTGGCCTGTGGCAGACCGGTGACCGCGGCATCATCGACGGCATCCTGATCAACGGCAGTGCCCGCGTCGTGGGCTGGGTGGCAGCCATCAGCCGCCACCTGCAGTCCGGCTTCATCTATCACTACGCGTTCGCAATGATCATCGGCGTCATGGCGCTGGTGACTTTCTTTGTGCTGATTCCCCAATGATGGCAAGCGAGATGGCATCCAACACTTTTCCCTGGCTCACGCTTGCGATCTTTGTCCCGATCGTATTCGGCCTGCTGGTGCTGGCGGTGGGCCGTGACGACCGTCCCGGCCTGACGCGCGGCCTGTCGCTCGTCGGCTCGATCGCCGGCTTCCTGGTCACGATTCCGCTCTACACCGGTTTTGATTCCTCCACGGCCGCCATGCAGTTCGTGGAGAAGGCCTCCTGGATCGAAGCCTTCAACGTCAATTACCACCTGGGCATCGACGGCATCTCGATGTGGTTCGTGCTCCTGACCGCGTTCATCACCATCATCGTGGTGCTGGCCGGCTGGGAAGTCATCACGAGCCGCGTCGCGCAATACATGGCCGCCTTCCTGATCCTGTCGGGTCTTATGGTTGGCGTGTTCTGCGCGCTGGACGGCATGCTGTTCTACGTGTTCTTCGAAGCCACGCTGATCCCGATGTACATCATCATCGGCGTCTGGGGCGGCGGAAACCGCGTGTACGCAGCGTTCAAGTTCTTCCTGTACACCCTGATGGGTTCGCTGCTGACGCTGATCGCGTTCGTGTACCTCTGGAATGTCTCCGGCGGTTCGTTCGACATCCTGACCTGGCAGCAGACCAAGCTGGGCTACACGCCGCAGATCCTGATCTTTGTGGCGCTGCTGGCTGCGTTTGCCGTCAAGGTGCCGATGTGGCCGGTCCACACGTGGTTGCCGGACGCCCACGTTGAAGCGCCCACGGGCGGCTCCATCGTGCTGGCCGCGATCATGCTGAAGCTGGGCGCGTACGGTTTCCTGCGCTTCTCGCTGCCGATTGCCCCTGACGCCTCGCACAGCCTGGCCGGCCTGATGATCACGCTGTCGCTGATCGCCGTGATCTACATCGGCCTGGTCGCGATCGTCCAGGAAGACATGAAGAAGCTGGTGGCCTATTCGTCGGTCGCCCACATGGGCTTCGTCACGCTGGGCTTCTTCATCTTCAACACGGCCGGCGTCGAAGGCGCCATCGTGCAGATGATCTCGCACGGCTTCGTGTCGGGCGCCATGTTCATGTGTATCGGCGTGCTCTATGACCGCATGCACTCGCGCCGCATCGCCGACTACGGCGGCGTGGTCAACGTGATGCCGCGTTTTGCCACGTTCTTCATCCTGTTCTCGATGGCCAACAGCGGCCTGCCGGCCACCAGCGGCTTCGTCGGCGAATTCATGGTGATCATGGGCGCGGTCGAGCACAACTTCTGGATCGGCCTGCTGGCAGCCACTGCCCTGATCCTGGGCGCGGCGTACTCGCTGTGGATGGTCAAGCGCGTCGTCCTGGGCGACGTCGCCAACGACCACGTGCGCGAGCTGACCGATATCAATCGCCGCGAATTCGTGATTCTTGGCGTGATGGCGATCGCCGTGTTGTACATGGGGATCTATCCCAAGCCCTTCACCGACGTGATGCACGTGTCGGTCGAGGCCCTGCTGCAACACGTTGCCGTCTCGAAACTGTAAGACAAGACAATGATGCAATCCCAAATCGATTTCGCCCTGGCGACACCGGAAATCCTTCTGCTGATTTTCGGCCTGGCTATTTTGCTCATCGACGCGGTCAGCAATCACCCCGAGCGCAAGCCGACGTTCCTGCTGACCATGCTTGCCCTGGGCGTGCTGACCGTCGTGTCGGCCGTGCAGTGGAAGAACGGCGTGGCTGGCTCGACGTTCAACGGCCTGTACGTCACGGACGAGCTGTCGCACCTGCTCAAGATCGCCTCGTATCTTGCCGTCGGCGTAACGCTGATCTATGGCCGCGTGTATGCGCAGGTCCGCGACATGATGCGCGGCGGCGAACTGTACGTGCTGACGCTGTTCGCGCTGCTGGGTCAGATGGTGATGATTTCCTCCGGGAATCTGATCTCGATCTACCTGGGCCTGGAACTGATGTCGCTGGCGCTGTACGCGCTGATCGCCCTGCGCCGAGACAACGTCGTGGCCACCGAAGCCGCCATGAAGTACTTCGTGCTGGGCGCGCTGGCCTCGGGTTTCCTGCTGTACGGCATGTCCATGATCTACGGCGCTACGGGTCACCTCGACCTGTCCGAAGTATCCAACGTCATCGCCGCCGGCAAGGCCGAGAAGATGGCGCTGGTGTTCGGCATTGTGTTCCTGGTGTCGGGTCTGGCGTTCAAGCTGGGCGCCGTGCCGTTCCACATGTGGGTGCCGGACGTCTACCAGGGCTCGCCGACCGCCGTCACGCTGATCCTGGGCGGCGCGCCCAAGCTGGCCGCCTTTGCGATCACGCTGCGTCTGCTGGTTGATGGTCTGCACGGCCTGGCCACGGACTGGCAGCCGATGCTGATGATTCTGGCAGTGCTGTCCCTGGCCATCGGCAACCTGACCGCCATCGCACAGACCAACTTCAAGCGCATGCTGGCTTACTCGACCATCTCGCACATGGGCTTCGTGCTCCTGGGCCTGATGTCGGGTTCGGTGGCCGGCAAGCCGGAACTGTCGTCGGCCGCCTACGGCGCCTCGCTGTTCTACATGCTGACCTACGTGCTGACCACGCTCGCCAGCTTCGGCATCGTGCTGCTGCTGTCGCGTCAGGGCTTCGAGTGCGAGCACATCGACGACCTGAAGGGCCTGAACCGCCGCAGCCCGTGGCATGCCGCCATCGTGCTGCTGCTGATGTTCTCGCTGGCCGGCATCCCGCCGCTGGTGGGCTTCTACGCCAAGCTGGCCGTGCTGCAGTCGCTGGTTGCCGCGGGCCACGTCACGCTGGCGGTGGTGGCGGTGCTGTTCTCGCTGATCGGCGCGTTCTACTACCTGCGCGTGGTCAAGGTCGTCTACTTTGACGAGCCGGCGGCCGACGCTGCCCCGATGGTGGCCACGGCCGGCCAACGCGGCGTGCTGTCGATCAACGGCGCCCTGATCCTGGTGCTGGGCCTGTTGCCCGGCGGCTTGATGGCGCTGTGCGTGCAAGCCATCCGCTCGTCGCTGACCCTCTAACGGACGGAGTGCAGCCGTGAACCAGACGCTGGCGGTATGGCTGTTGATCGCGCTGGCGCTTGTCAGCGCGAATCTTCCCTTCCTGACCGAGCGCGTCTTTGCCGTGCTGCCCTGGAAGCAGGGCGGGGCGGCGGCGGTCAAGCCGTTCTGGATGCGCCTGATCGAAGTGCTGGTGTTCTACGCCATCGTCGGCGCGCTGGGATTTGCCTTCGAGTCCACGCTGGGCAACCGTTTCGCCCAGACCTGGGAGTTCTACGCGATCACGCTCAGCCTGTTTCTGGTGCTGGCGTATCCCGGGTTTGTGTACCGGTATCTCTTCAAGCGGCATCCGCGTCTGCGGACCTGACGACGCAGTAGCCTGCCTGCACATGGACGCACCAAGACGCCCCGATCGGGGCGTTTTTTTATGTGTGCAGCAACCTCCGCGTCGACTCTGCCTCGCGCAAAATCCGGCCGCAATCCGCCCCTTTTTTGATCTCCGATCCGTTCAGGATTTTGAGCAAGATCAAAGCTGTTGTTTTTTTATCCTTTTGATTTGGAAGGGGCTTTCATTCAGGTTTCATTCAGCGCCTCCGTTCAGAATCGCAAACAACAAAAAAACAAGAATCGTTGTTATTTACGTTCTGGAGAAGTCCGCTTGAAGCCCCAAGATTCGTATTCGCTGAATACGCTCGCCACCTCGCTGGCCGCCGCCATTGCCGCGCCCGCGTTGTTCGTCAGCCCCTATGCCGCAGCCCAGTCCGCCGACACCGGCGTGACGCAGTTGTCGCCTGTCCGCGTCGAGGGCGAAAGCTCGTCCTATCAGACCTCGACCGCGCAGTCGCCGAAGATGACCGCGCCTTTGCTGGACACGCCGCGCACAGTGCAGGTTGTGCCGCAGCAGGTGATCCAGGATCAGGCCGCGTCGACCTTGCAGGACGTGCTGCGCAACTCGCCGGGCATCACGTTCGGCGCCGGCGAAGGCGGCCGTCCGGGCGGCGACTTGCCGATCATCCGCGGCCAGAACTCCGCCGGCAGCATTTTCCTGGACGGCATCCGCGACAGCAGCACCCAGGTGCGCGATACGTTCAATCTGGAGCAGGTCGAAATCATCAAGGGGCCGGACTCGGTGTATTCGGGCCGGGGCGGCGCGGGCGGCAGCATCAACATGGTCAGCAAGGCGCCCAAGACCACGGACTTCACCGAAGCCACGGCGCAGATCGGTACGGACAACAACTACCGCGCGACCATCGACAGCAACTGGCGCCTGGGGGACAAGGCGGCATTCCGCCTGAACGTGATGGGCAACAAGGGCGACACGCCGGGCCGCGATGACGCCGTGGACTTCGAGCGCTGGGGCGTTGCGCCGTCTCTGATGCTGGGCGTGGGCACGCCGACCCGCATCACGCTGAGCTACTACCACTACCAAGACGACAGCATGCCCGACTACTCCATTCCGTATGACCCGAAGTCGGGCCAGCCGGTGACGGAGACGATGGGCGTGAGCCGCAAGTCGTTCTACGGCCTGACCGGGCGCGACTTCATGAAGACGCGCGATGACGTCGCCACGGTGGACTTCCAGCACGACTTTTCCGACAAGCTGCAACTGCGCAACGTGACGCGCTATGGCCGCGGCACGACCGACTTTGCAGCGACCAATCCCGACGACAGCAAGGGCAACATCCCGAACGGCCTGGTGTACCGTGCGCTCAAGTCCGGCTACTACGTCACCAAGACCTTCGCCAACCAGACGGACCTGACGGGTGAATTCGAGACCGGCAGCCTGAAGCACTCGTTCGACCTGGGATTTGAGTACAGCAACATCAAGCAGGACAAGGACAGCTACACCCAGACGATCGCCCGCGGCCCGATGGACTGCAAGGTCAGCGCAACCGACCTGTCGAACCCGGCGCTGTGCACGTCGCTGTGGGATCCGAATCCCCACGACGACTACACCGGCAAGCTGACGCGCAACAACAATCCCGCCGTCTACAACACGGACACGCTGGCGCTCTACGGCTTTGACACCATCAAGTTCAACGAGCAATGGCAGGCGAGCCTGGGCGCGCGCTGGGACAACTACCGCACCAGCGGCAGCAACATCGCGCGCGGCCGCAGCGATCCGGCGAGCACGCCCGCGTTCTACAGCACAAGCCGCGAGGACAACCTCTTCAACTACCAGGTCGGCCTGGCGTACAAGCCGGTGCCCAATGGCACCATTTACGCCACGTACGGCACCTCATCCACGCCGTCCGCCATTGCCGGCGGCGCAATCAGCGATGCGACGTCACTGTCGACGTCTTCGCTGGAACCGGAAAAGAGCCGCACGGTGGAGCTGGGCACGAAGTGGCAGGTGTTCGACGACAAGCTGACGCTGTCGGCCGCGGCGTTCCAGGACATCCGCAAGAACACCAGCGTGGCCGTGTCCGCGACCGAAGTGGCGCAGGTTGGCGAAGCCAAGGTGCGCGGCATCGAACTGGGATTCTCGGGCGCCATCACGCCCAAGTGGAACGTGTTCGGCGGCTACACGTTCATGGACAGCGAAATGACCAAGGGCGCGTACAACAGCGGCGCCGTCGGCCAGGACCTGCCCAACACGCCGCGCAACGCCTTCAGCCTGTGGACGACCTACAAGGTCCTGCCCAAGCTAACGGTCGGCGGCGGCGCGTATTACGTCGACAAGGTGTACGGCAACTCGGACGCCACGAAGAACGCCGACGGTACGCCCAAGGCGCGCTGGGTGCCTTCGTACTGGCGCTTCGACGCGATGGCCGGCTACGAATTCAACGAGCACTTCTCGGCGCAGTTGAACGTGCTGAACATCTTCGATGAGACGTACTACACCAAGGCCTATGCGGCGCACTATGCGGCGCTGGGCACGGGCCGGGCGGCGCTGCTGTCGCTGCGCGTGCGGTATTGATCAAGGGGCGCCGCGTCCGTGGCGCCGACTTGCATGAAAAAAGCCACCTCATTTATTGAGGTGGCTTTTGCTTTGGGGAAGGGGGCCGGTGTCTGACACCCCTGTCAGACACCCTGTCGCAGGATCAGCTTTCGAACCAGTTCAGCACGCCGTCCAATCCCGAGACATTGAGCGCATAGCGCGTCTGCTGACGCACCAGCGGCTTGGCGTGGTAGGCCACCGGGAAGCCGGCGTTGGCCAGCATCTTCAGGTCGTTGGCGCCGTCGCCCATGGCGATGATCTGGTCCGTCGAGGCGCCGTGCGTGCGCGCGAACTCGCGCAGGTGCGTGGCCTTGGCGTCGGCGTCCAGGATGTCGCCCAGCACGCGGCCGGTCAGCACGCCATTTTCGATCTCGAGCGTGTTGGCATGAGCGCTGTCCAGGTTCAGGCGGGCGCGCAGGCGCTCGGTGAAGAAGGTGAAGCCGCCCGACACCAGCAGCACCTTGATGCCGGCGGCCTGGGCCGTGGTGATCAGACGCTCGGCGCCCGGATTCAGGCGCAGCTTTTCCTCGTAGACCTCGTCCAGCGCGCCAGCGGGCGCGCCCTTGAGCAGCGCAACCCGGCGGCGCAGGCTTTCCGCGAAATCCTTGATCTCGCCGCGCATGGCGGCTTCGGTGATCTCCGACACCTTGTCCTTCACGCCCACCACGCCCGCGATCTCGTCGATGCACTCGATGTTGATCAGGGTCGAGTCCATGTCCATGGCCAGGATCTTGCAGTGGGCCAGCTTCAGGCCGGCGGGCACGAAGGCAGCGTCGACGCCGCGCGCTTCGGCCCAGGCGCCCACCACGGCGCGCGTCTCGTCGTCGTGTTGCACGTCGAGCAGGCGGGCGGCGGTGTTGCTGATGCGCGCCACGCCCTGGGCCTGGGCCAGCGCGGCAAGCTGCTCCGCATGTTCGATGGCGAGGCCGGGGGATTGGACGACGAGATTGTGGGTAGTCATGGCGGATGGGTAAGGGTGTCGGGAATTACTTCAGGGCGCGCAGAACGGCGCGCACGGCGTCGGCACGGGCCGGGACTTGAGGCGCCTTGATCTCGACGCGCAACTTGTCCTGCCCGGCCAGCTTGATGTGCCGCTGCCGCTGGACAAGCTCGATGATGCGGGCCGGATCGACCGAGGTCTTGGGGCCGAACTGGATCAGCGCCTGCGCTTCGCTGGCATCGATCTTGACGATGCCTAGCGGTTGGGCGGCGAGGCGCAGGCGGTGCGTGGCCAGCAGCGTCTGCGCCGCCTCCGGCAGTTTGCCGAAACGGTCGATCAATTCTTCCTGGATGTGAATCAGGTCGTCTTCGTCGGCCGCGTGCGCCAGCCGCTTGTAGATGGCCAGGCGCGCGTGCACGTCGGCGCAGTAGTCGGACGGCAGCAGCGCCGGGGCGTGCAGATTGACTTCGCACGCCAGGTTGAAGGGCGCGTCCAGGTCGGGCTCTTCGCCCGCGCGCAGGGCGCGCACGGCCTCGTTGAGCATCTCGTTGTACATCGAGAAGCCGACTTCCTGGATGTTGCCCGACTGCGAGTCGCCCAGGACTTCGCCGGTGCCGCGGATTTCGAGGTCGTGCATGGCCAGGTAAAAGCCCGAGCCCAGCTCTTCCATGGCCTGGATGGCTTCCAGCCGCTTCTTGGCGTTGCTGGTGATCGCGTCCTCGCCCGGGGTCAGCAGGTAGGCGTAGGCCTGGTGGTGCGATCGCCCGACGCGGCCGCGCAGCTGGTGCAGCTGCGCCAGACCGAAGCGGTCAGCGCGGTGGATCACGATGGTGTTGGCGCTGGGCACGTCGATGCCGGTTTCGATGATGGTGGTGCACAGCAGGACGTTGTAGCGCTGCTGGTAGAAGCCCTTCATCACCTGTTCGAGTTCGCGCTCGGGCATCTGGCCGTGCGCGACGGCGATCCGGGCCTCGGGCACCAGCTCTTCCAGGCGCGCGCGGCGGTTATGGATGGTCTCGACCTCGTTGTGCAGGAAGTAGCACTGGCCGCCGCGCTTGAGCTCGCGCAGCAGGGCTTCGCGCAGCGTGCTGCCGTCCTCGCGCCGCACGAAGGTCTTGATGGCCAGGCGCTTTTGCGGCGCCGTGGCAATGACGGAGAAGTCGCGGATGCCTTCGAGCGACATGCCGAGCGTGCGCGGGATGGGCGTCGCGGTCAGTGTCAGCACGTCGACTTCGGCGCGCAGCGATTTGAGCGCTTCTTTCTGGCGCACGCCGAAACGGTGTTCCTCGTCGATGATGACCAGGCCCAGGCGCTTGAATTTCACGTCCTTAGACAGGATCTTGTGCGTGCCGATGACGATGTCGACCCGGCCGTCGTTGATGCCTTCGATGGCGCTGGAGACTTCCTTGGCCGAGCGGAAGCGCGACAGTTCCACGACGCGCACGGGCCAGTCGGCAAAGCGGTCGGTAAAGGTCTGCGCGTGCTGTTCGGCGAGCAGGGTGGTGGGGCACAGCAACGCCACCTGTTTGCCGTTGGCGACGGCCAGGAAGGCGGCGCGCAGCGCGACTTCGGTCTTGCCGAAACCGACGTCGCCGCAGACGAGCCGGTCCATGGGGCGGCCGGAGGTCATGTCGCTGATCACGGCCTGGATGGCGGCGGCCTGGTCGGCCGTCTCTTCGAAGCCGAAGCCCTCGGCAAACGCCTCGTAATCGTTCAGCGGCAGGTTGAACGCAAAGCCTTCGCGCGCGGCGCGCTGCGCATACAGCGCCAGCAATTCGGCGGCGGTGTCGCGGACCTGCTTGGCGGCCTTGCGGCGCGCCTTGTCCCATTGGCCTGAACCCAGCTGGTGCAATGGTGCGGCTTCCGGGTCTGCGCCGCTGTAGCGCGCGATCACGTGCAGTTGCGACACCGGCACGTACAGCGTGCTGCCGTTGGCGTATTCAAGATGGAGGAACTCCATCTCGCCTTCGCCCATGTCCATGTTGACCAGGCCGTGATAGCGGCCGATGCCGTGCTGGGCGTGGACGACGGGGTCGCCCTCGCGCAGCTCGGACAGGTCGCGCACCATGGCTTCGACGTTGCTGGCGCGTTCCTGGTCGCGCTTGCCGCGGCGGCCGGTGGTCGCCAATCCGGGGTAGAGATCGTTTTCGGTCAGGAAGGCAAGGTTGGCGCCGGGCAGTTCGAACCCAATGCCCACCGGCGAAGCGACGATGCCAAAATGCGCGTCCGACGCCAGGAAGCCCTCGATGGTGTCAGGCTGCGCATCCGGCGTGACGCCAAATTCGTTCAGCATCTGCACCAGGGTCTCGCGCCGGCCGGCCGAATCGGCGCACAGCAGCACGCGGGTGTGCCGCTTTTCTACCAGCGTGCGCAGCTTGGCGATGGGATCTTCGGCGCGCCGCGCCACGCTGACGTCGGGCGCGGCCCGGAAGTCCGGATGCGGCTGGCCCGCAGTCAGCGACAGGCGGCGGAATGCCTTGAGGCGGCCATAGAGCGATTCGCTGTCCAGGAACAGGGCGGACGGCGGCAGCACGGGGCGTTCGCGGTCGCTTTTCAGGAAGCCGTAGCGGCTGGTCGTGTCCTGGTTGAAGCGCTGGATCGCGTCGTCGATGTCGCCGACGGTGACCATGACCGTGCCGTCGGCCACGTAGTCGAACAGCGTGGCGGTTTCTTCAAAGAAGAGCGGCAGGTAGTACTCGACGCCGGCAAACGGGATGCCGTTGCCGATGTCTTTATAGGGCAGGGCGCGGGAAGGATCGCCTTCGAAGACCTCGCGAAAGCGCGCCCGGAAGCGGTTGCGCGAGTCTTCGTCCATCGGGAATTCGCGGCCCGGCAGAAGCTGCACCTCGCGCACGGGGTACAGGCTGCGCTGGGTGTCGACGTCGAAACTGCGGATGGTTTCGATCTCGTCGTCGAACAGGTCCAGCCGGTACGGCACCACCGAGCCCATCGGGAACAGATCGATCAGGCCACCCCGCAGGCAGAATTCGCCCGGCGAGGTTACCTGGGTGACGTGGTTGTAATTGGCCAGCGTCAGTTGGGCGCGCAGCGCCGCTTCGTTCAGCCTGTCCTTCTGCTTGAACGAGAACGTGTAGGCGGCCAGGAACGAGGGCGGTGCGACGCGGTACAGCGCCGTGGTGATGGGCACCGTCAGCACGTCCACCGTCTTCATCATCAGCGAGTGCAGCGTGTTCAGGCGCTCGGAGATCAGGTCCTGGTGCGGCGAGAATGCGTCGTAGGGCAGCGTTTCCCAGTCGGGCAGCTGCCGCACGCGCAGGCTGGGCGCAAACAGCTGGATTTCCTCGGCTAGCCGCTGCGCTTCAAGGGGCTCGGCGGTCAGGATGACCAGCGGCGCGCTGGCCTGGCGCGCCAGATCGGCCAGCAGCCAGGCGTCGCCGGAGCCCGGCGGCCGGGGCTGCGCATAGCGCGTGCCGGGCTTCAGCGCGGACAGGGTGGGGACCGTGGCGGGGACGGGCGGTGCGGCCGTGGCGGAGGAGGAAGGGGCGGGCATCAGGCTGGAAGCGGACATCAAGCGAACGATTATAAAATCTCCGCACCATGTCTGACTCAATCATCGCAATCGTGCCCGCCGCCGGCGTCGGCGCCCGCGCCAGCCGGCCCGGGCACGAGGCCGTTCCGAAGCAATACCGTCCATTGGCCGGACAGCCCATGCTGCGCCACGCGGTAAGCGCGCTGCTTGCCGATGAACGCGTGTCGCAGGTGCGCGTGGCGGTCACACCGGGCGACGGCTGGGTCGACGCCGCGCTGGCGGGCTTGCCGCGCACCGTCTGGCGTGCCTGCGGCGGCGCCACGCGCGCCGATACGGTCGCGGGCGCGCTGGCCGACAGCGAGGTCACGGACGATGCCTGGGTGCTGGTGCATGACGCGGCCCGCCCGGGCTTGCCCGCCGAGGCGCTGGGGCGGCTGATCGACGCTTGCCTGGCCGACCCGGTCGGCGGGCTGCTGGCCCTGCCGGTGGCCGACACGGTCAAGGGCGGCCACGATCGCGTGGAACGCACGCTCGACCGCAATGGCCTTTGGTTGGCACAGACGCCGCAGCTGTTTCGCGCGGGCGTGCTGCGCGATGCGCTGACCGCCGCGTCCGTGAACGGCGTCACCGTCACCGACGAGGCCTCGGCCATCGAGGCCGCCGGCTATGCGCCGCTGCTGGTCACCGGTTCAATGCGCAACTTCAAGGTGACGTGGCCGGACGATTTTGAACTGATGGAAAAATGGCTATGAGCATTCCTTTTCGCGTTGGGCAGGGCTTTGACGTGCACGCGCTGGTCGAAGGCCGGCCGCTGATCATCGGCGGGGTCACGATTCCCCATACCCACGGCCTCTTGGGCCATTCCGATGCGGACGTGCTGCTGCACGCGATCACCGACGCGCTGCTGGGCGCGGCGGGCCTGGGCGACATCGGCCGGCACTTTCCGGATACCGATCCGGCGTTCAAGGGCGCCGACAGCCGTGTGCTGCTGCGCGAGGCCATGGCGCGCGTGCGCAAAGCGGGTTGGACACCGGTCAATATCGACGCCACGCTGCACGCCCAAGCGCCCAAGATCGGCCCGCACGCCCCTGTCATGGTGAAGAACATCGCCGACGACACCGGCCTGGCCGAATCCGAGGTCAACATCAAGGCCAAGACCAACGAGGGCTTGGGTTATCTGGGCCGCAAGGAAGGCATCGCCGCCACCGTGGTCGCCTTGCTGGCGCGCACGGACCCCTGACGCACGGGCCGCGCTGCGTGGCGTTCGCGCCACGCTTATCCGGTATTTCAAAGCCGCCCGAGCCGCCAGGCCGGGCGGCTTTTACGTTGGCATACATCTTTAACAAATGAATAAGCGGACCGCATTGTTCTGACTTACGCTGCGCGACTTGAAATCTGACTAATCAGGGACACTCAGATGCGATTACGTGGCGCGGGGCTACTTTTTGTGCTGGCCGCTTTTGCTACCTCCGCCCACGCGGCCTACGAGAAGCAGCTCGGTCCACTGGCCGGCACGGTCAAGCAGCAGCTTTTGCAAGGCTGGCATGTCGGCGAGCAGGACGGCTGGTTCACCCTGCGCAACAGCGATGTCCCGGGCGGCGAGCAGACGTTCTACATCAACCCGGGACCCGCCCCGGAAAGCGGACGCATCACCGACGTCAACGTGATGGTCAATTCGAAGAGTCCCAAGGCGTCCATCGGCATTGCGCTGAACAACAACGCGCGCAAGGGCCTGTGCCTGCTGGAGATCCGGGCGGACCGCAACATTTTGCTGTTCTGTCTGGAAGGCCAGAAGCGCCGCGATATCGCGTCCGTTCCCAACGTCGCCAAACTGGACGGCACCGACCGCATCCGGGTGGTGGAGGTGCCGGGCGCCGCGCGTTTCCTGGTCAATGGCCAGAAGATCGGCGATATCGAGGACGAGGCCGCGCTGGGCAGCGAGATCGGCATCATGGCCTATGACGAAGGCACGTTCGGCATTGCGGATTTCATGATCGTCTCGGACGTGGCCGGCAAGCCGGTCGGGGTGGGAGCGCAAGGGACCGCCGGACAGGGCAGCGCCGGACGGGGTAGTGCCGGACAAGGTAGTGCCGGCGCGCCGCGCGTGCCGTCGGCGGCGTCGCCCCCCACCCAAGCCCCCGCCGACAACAGCCCGGCGCTGGCCGGCGCCGGCCCATATCCCCGTTTCGGCGGGGACACCTTGCGCATCGTCGCGGTCTACATCGGCATCATGCGCAGCATCTTCCTGCACGAGTTCGGACACGCCCTGATCGGCGAGCTGGAACTGCCGTCGACGGGCGCGGAAGAAGACGCGGTCGACATGTATTCGGCCTTGCGGATCGTCGAGCCCACCATCTACCCGTCCGACAACGAGGACGTGAACTTCATGGCCCGCGAGGCTGCCACGTATGCGGCCCTGCAGTGGTACTACAGCGGCATGCTGGCGGAAAAGCGGGGCGCGTCGGCGAACTCGGCCTGGCAGGACGAGCACACCGGCGACCTGAAGCGCTTCCGCAACATGCTCTGCATCATGTATGGCGGCAATCCCGCCGTCTTCGAGAACGTGGTCAAGCACGTCGGGTTCGAGGACCGGACCAAGGCGCGTTGCACCGACGAATTCAACAAGCAGAACCGGGCCTGGCGCCACCTGTTGGCGCCCCATACGCGCGTGGGCACCTGGACGCCGGACGGCCAGCAACCGGCCAACGCGCCCGGCGCGCCGGTCAACGTAGTGCTGGAACCCTCCAAGCGCAAGATCGGCAACCTGTTCGCGACGGCCATGTCCAACGCCGTCACCAACAGCGTCAAGGATCTGGGCAACACCTACGTCCTGCCGCGGCCGATCAATGTGACGTTCAAGGACTGCGGCCAGTTGAACGCCTGGTACAACCCGCGCGAGGGCTCGATCACGATGTGCTACGAGCTGATCGAGAACATCGCGGTGATGATTTCCGACATCGAAATGGGCACGGTCGGTGGCGAGGTCGTCGCCAACAAGGGTGGCGGGTCGCAGACGGCGCCGCGGCAAGCACCTGCGGCGGGGCAGGGCATGCCCGCGCTGCCCGCCGGCGCTTTCGACGAGCTGAAGGACTTCGGCGTGCCGCCGACCAGCCTGCTGTTCTCGTCCCCCTACCGGGGGCCGACGCCTGTCAAGCACACACGCGCCGATGTCATCACCACGGCCGACCTGGTCAAGCTGATCAATAACGAGAAGAACATCCTGATCATCGACACCAGCGCGGGGCGGGACACGCTGCCCATCGCCTATCCGCTGCCCGATGCCGGGTCGGACGGCAGCGTCGCGGACCATCTGCAAGGCGCGCTGGACGACTGGCTGAAGAAGAAGACCGGCGGGCAGCGCAACGCGCCCATCGTGTTCATGGGCGCGGGCATGAATGACCGCTCGGCCTACAACGGCGCGTTGCGCGCCGGGTCGCTCGGCTGGCGCGCCTACTGGTATCGCGGCGGCATGGAGGCCTGGACCGCCAACGGCCTGCCCACTGCGCCGGTGAAACCCGCCGCGGGCAAGTAATCCGGCGGTGACTCGCCGGGCTGCGGCAACGGGCCCGGCGCCGGCCAGAACCGCGTCATCGGAAACGACGCAACGTCGCCGCCAAAAGAAAAGCCCGCCTGCATGATGCAGGCGGGCTTTTTTGCGGTCGGCGAATCGTTTACTTGCCTTGGGCAGCCAGCGCCAGCGCGGCGGCGTTGACGACGGCGGCGATACGTCCGGCATCGCGCAGCTGTTCGGTCGACAGGCCGTCGTTCTTCAGGTTTTCATAATGCGAGGCCACGCAGAAGTGGCACTTGCCGATGATGGAGGCCACCAGGGCGAACAGCTCGAAGCGCTTCTTGTCCACGCCGCCATGGGTGGCGTAGGCATTCATGCGCAGCTGGGCCGGCAGGCTTTTGAGCTGGGCGTCGCCGGTCATCTCCACGTAGGGATACCAGGTGTTGTTCATGCCCATGAGGGCGGAAGCGGTCAGGGCGGCGTTGGCGTCGCCTTCGGACAGGCCGCTCTTGAAGGCTTCAACCAGCACCGGGCTGCGCGCGGCATAGGCGGCGGACAGGGCGGCGCCCACGGCGTCTTCGGGAGCCAGCGTCGAGCGGGCGATCACGGCGTCCAGATTCAGGCGGATGTCTTTGGCCCAATCCGGCAGCTGTTCCTTAATGGTCGTAAGAAATTCCATAGTTTTTACCTATAATCTAGCGCAGTTAAAGCCCGGCGTGGGCCCCTGCAGGGCAGGGTCCGGACCGGGCTGGAAATTACAGCGTGGCGCCGCCAACCGTACGGTTGCACGGGCACAGTTCGTCGGTTTGCAGGCCGTCGAGCAGACGCAGAACTTCTTCCGGGTTACGGCCGACGTTCAGGTTGTTCACCGAAACGTGCTGGATCGTGTTGTCCGGGTCAACGATGAAGGTGGCGCGCAGCGCAACGCCAGCACCCTTTTCACGCACGCCCAGTTGGTCGATCAGGGCGCCGGTAGTGTCGCCGAATTGGTAGTGACCCAGCTTGTTCAGGTCCGGGTGCTCACGGCGCCAGGCCAGCTTGACGAATTCGTTGTCGGTCGAACCGCCCAGCAGGACGGCGTCGCGGTCTTCGAAATCCTTGGCCAACTTGTTGAAGCCGACGATTTCGGTCGGGCACACAAACGTGAAGTCTTTCGGGTAGAAGTAGATCACCTTCCACTTGCCGGGGAACGAGCTTTCGGTGATGTCTTCGAACGCCGACACGCCGTTTTCTTCGTGCTGATTGAAGCCGGGCTTGACGCCGGTGACCTTGAAGGGTTCGAGTTTGTCGCCAACAGTTTTCATGTTTACTCCCGTAGTTGTTGGGTGGAGATGAGGCTAGGCCTCAAAACCATAAATTCTACGCTATGGATTATCGTTGTCTAATTGATAATTCCTAAACTTGGCTTTGGGCAGCTCTATCCTCGCGGTCAGTCCGCCGCCTTCTCGGGGCAGCATCCGGAGCGACCCGCCAACGTGTTTGAGCAGGCGTTCGACGATGGCCAGACCCAGTCCCGCGCCGCTGACGCCGGTGCGCGCCGCCTCGCCGCGGGAGAACGGGCGAAGCAGGCGGTCGACATCTTCGGGCGCGATGCCGGGCCCGCGATCGGAGACCTCGATGACGATCATGCTGCCTTCGGCCTGCAGTGTCATGTTCAGGTGCGCCATCCCGTCATCGGGTGAGCGGCCGTAGCGGCGCGCGTTCTCGATCAGGTTGCTGACGATACGCTTCAGGTCCAGCGCGGTGATGCGGGCGCGCAGGCCAGGTTCCAGCGCCGCGTCCAGCTCGCCGCCCAGCGAGGCGGTGTGGCTGCGTTCGCGTTCGTACAGTTCGGCCAGCACGGCGGAAATGTCGGTGGCGAGCTGCGGCAGGGTGCCGGCGGGACGGGCGTACTCCATGAGCTGCCCGATGCTGTGGTCGATCTGGCCCAGGTCTTCGTCGATGGCCTGCCGCGCGTCTTCCGACACGCCGCTCAGCTCGATTTCCAGACGCATCCGGGCAAGTGGCGTGCGCAGGTCATGTGAGATGCCCGCCAGCATGAGCTCGCGGTCGGCCTCGGCCTGGCGCAAGTCCTTGGCCATGCGGTTGAACGACGCGTTCAGGTCGCGGATCTCCAGCGGGCCTTGTTCGGGCAGGGCCGCGGGCGTTTCGCCGCGCGACAGCACCTGGGCGGCCCGCGCCAACCTGGATAGCGGCCGGTTGACGAAGCCCACGCTGACCGCCGCGCCGACCAATGACAGCAATAGCGCCGTGGCGCCCCAGCCCAGCCACTCGATTCCGCCTGTAAGACCGATCTGCTCACGCTCGAACACCAGCCAGTACAGATCTTTTTCTATCTGGAAACTGACCCAGAAGCCAGGTACCTGGTTCACGCCCCAGGCAATCTGCGTTTCCGGGCCGAAGCGCGTGCGGATATGCTGCGCCACACGCTGCCAGTAGTCGTCGTCGGGGAGGGCTTCGGCGAAGTCGGTGACCTCGCGCGGATAGACCTGGATGCCTTCGTTGGTGGCCAGGTCCAGGAGGAGCTTGCTGCGTTCGCCGTTATGCGAATAGATCAGCGCGGTGCGCGTGATATTGACGGCCGTGATCACCCGCTGCGCCATTTGATTGGCGCGCGGTCCCAGCTCCATGCTGAAAAATACTTGAAGCCACGCGCCCAGGCTGACCAGCATCAGCGCGGCGAGCAAAAGGAACGTGCGGCCGAACAAGCCGAGCCGCAAACGGGATGTCAGGTTCCTGAATGTTCTGCGCAAGCGCGGCACGACGCTGCGCTCCTGCACCGGGCGGGCCAGCCGATCAGCTACCACCGTCCGGAACGAACACGTACCCCAGACCCCAGACGGTCTGGATGAATACGGGCTTGGACGGGTTCGGCTCGATCAGCTTGCGCAGACGCGAGATCTGGACGTCGAGGCTGCGATCGAAGGCTTCGTATTCGCGGCCGCGGGCCAGTTCCATGAGCTTGTCGCGCGACAGGGGAATCTTCGGATGGCGCGCAAAGACCTTGAGCACCGAGAATTCACCCGTGGTGATGGGCACCTGTTCGCCGTTGCGCGTGAGCGTGCGGGTGGACAGATTCAGCACGTAGGGGCCGAAGGCGATGGATTCGTTTTCCTGGCTGGGCGCGCCGGGGTGTTCCTCGGTGCCGCGGCGGCGCAGAATCGCATTGATGCGCGCCAGCAGTTCACGAGGATTGAACGGCTTGGACAGGTAGTCGTCCGCGCCCATCTCAAGGCCGACGATGCGGTCGATTTCTTCCGCCTTGGCCGTGAGCATGATGATGGGGGTATTGTCGTGGCCACCGCGCAGCCGGCGGCAGATGGACAGGCCATCTTCGCCGGGCAGCATCAGGTCCAGCACGAGCAGGTCAAAATGCTCTCGTTGCCAGAGTTTGCCCATCTCTTTCGCGTCTTCGGCAACGAAAACGTTGAAACCCTGTTCGGACAAGTACCGGCGAAGCAGATCGCGCAAGCGCGGATCGTCGTCAACGACGAGGATTTTTCGGGTGGGGGTGGTGTTTTGCGTATTCATGGCCGGAAATGTAACAGTGACAAGAACCGGGGGCTAGAGGGCGTTCACAAGATATTACACATTGCGATCCCTGGTTGAAATCCCCCTTACACACGGGGGTAACTGCGGCTTATTTCGTACAATCTGCATCTATGGAACTAAACCTGCTGGCACTGGAAACTTCGTCGTCACGTTGTGGCGTGGCCCTTTTACGGGCGGTCGACGGCCGCCTGGAGATCAGCGTCCGCGAACACGAAGGATCCCAGGAACACGCCGAGCGCCTACTGCCTATGGCCGATGCGCTGCTCGCCGAGGCCGGCATCACGCCGTCCGGGTTGCATGCCGTGGCGTTCGGGCAGGGGCCCGGCGGCTTTACCGGGCTGCGCGTGGCATGCGGCGTCGCGCAGGGCATGGCCCTGGGGCTGGGGATCCCGGTGTTGCCTATTGTTTCGCACCAGGCCGTGGCCGCCGACGTCGATGGCACCCCCGCCGACGCTGTCGTCGTGGCCCTGGACGCCCGCATGAACGAGGTCTATCTGGCAGTCTACCGCCGCGGCGACGCCGCGGGCGAGGAATCTGTCTGGGAAACGCTCCAAGCCCCGATGCTGATTGCCGCCGCCGAGGTCGCGCCCTGGACGGCGCACCATCTGCCCAACTGGTCGGCCCGCGCCGGGCAGCCGCTGACGCCGCTACTGGCTGGCGATGCCTGGGAAGCCTATGCCGCCGACATGGCCGCGCCCGCCGAATGGCGCCGGGCCGCCGAAGCCCAGCGGCCGCAGGCCGCCAGCGTGGCGCGGCTTGCCCGCCAGGGCTGGCTGCGCGGCGAAACCCTGGCGCCCGAGCTGGCCGCGCCGCTCTATGTGCGCGACAAGGTGGCCTTCACCACCGCCGAGCGCCTGCGCGGCGAGGGCGGTAATCCCAAGGCGCAGCCGTCGCTTGCCGCGCCGGTCCCGCAGCCCATGACGGATGCCGATCTGGACGAGGTCGTGGCGCTGGAGGCGCAAGTGCAGGCCTTTCCCTGGACCCGCGGAAACTTCGCGGACGCGCTGGCGTCGGGCTATGGCGCCTGGACGTTGCGGCGGGAGGGCAAGCTGGCGGGATTCTGCATTCTGATGTTTGCGCCGGACGTGGCGCATCTGCTGGTGATCGCGGTGGCCCAAGACCTGCATCGGCAGGGACTGGGCGGCGTGATGCTCGACTGGTGCGAGCAGCAGGCGCGCGAACGCGGCCTCGAAGGCCTGCTCCTGGAAGTGCGGCCGTCCAACACGTCCGCCGTCAGTTTCTATAAGGGCCACGGCTATCTGCAGATCGGCATGCGCCGGGCCTACTACCCGGCCGAGAAGGGCGGTCGCGAGGACGCCATCGTCATGCAGAAACGCTTCGGCGAACCCGACGGAGCACCGGCATGAGCCCGATGGACGCCGCGCCGCGCCCGGCGCCGCCCCGCATCAACCCGTTGCAGCGCATCTGGTTGCGCGAGCTTGGCATGGAGCGGCTATGGCTGCGCACGCCGCCTGCCGTGCCGGTGGCCAAGGCGGGTTCCGTGGCGTCTGGCGCCACTCCCGGCCAGACGCCGGCTGCCGCGTCCCCTGGCGCTCCGAACACCGCACCACATTCCCCGATTGTTGCGCCGCCTCCCGTCGAAGCGCGGCGCGACGCCCCGGCGGCTGCTCCGGTGGACGCCGCCGAGCCGGTCGCCCCGCCCGCCGTGGCGCGCACCGCCCCGGCAGAGCCGGCTTCTGGCCGCGCATCGGCTATTCCGGCTTCGATCCTGAACCGCACCGGCCCCCCGCCGCGTCCCGCGCCGAAGGTCGAGGTCCAGGAAGAGGCGCCGCCGCCCATTCCGGTGGCCGAGGCCGTCAAGGATGCCAATCTGGAGCAGTTGGCGGCGCAGGTCGTGGCGTGCGCCGCGTGCGGCCTGTGCAAGGGACGCCGTCACGCGGTGGTCGGGCAGGGCGCCCAGCCCACCCGCTGGCTCGTCGTGGGCGAAGCGCCGGGCGAACAGGAAGACCGCCAGGGCCAGCCTTTCGTGGGACGGTCCGGGCAGTTGCTGGACGCGATGTTGGCGGCGGTCGGCATGAGCCGCGAGCGCGACGTTTTCATCACCAACGTCATCAAGTGCCGTCCCCCGGGCAACCGCAATCCCAAGCCCGAGGAAATCGCGGCCTGCAGCCCGTACCTGATGCGGCAGATTGCGTTGCTGAAACCCGAGCGCATCCTGGTGCTGGGCCGGTTCGCGGCGCAGACGCTGCTGGGCACCGACGCCACCATCGGCAACCTGCGTGGCCGCGTCCATCATCTGAAGACGGACGAAGGCGTGCAGATCCCGGTCATCGTGAGCTACCACCCCGCCTACCTGCTGCGCAGCCCGTCCGAGAAGGCGCGGGCCTGGCAGGACCTGAAGCTGGCCGCCCGCGAGCTATAGGGCGCAGGGGTCAAACAAAAACCGGGCAATTGCCCGGTTTTTTGTTGCTGCATCAAGCACTTGGCGCGATTGTCCTAGTGCGTCGAATCCAACGCGCGGCCGTGGCCTTCCTGGCCGATCTGGTCATGCAAGTCGGGGTTGGCCTGCATGTTGCGCTTGCTCCAGCGCATGAACACCACCATCAGCACGGCCACCACGGTGCCGAAGATGACGATGATCACGTTGATCGGCAGTTCCAGCCACAGCAGCAGCGTGTACATCGCCACCATGAGCAGGATGTTGAGCTGTTCGTTGAAGTTCTGCACGGCGATCGAATGGCCGGCCGACAGAAGGACGTGACCGCGGTGCTGGAGCAGGGCGTTCATGGGCACCACGAAGAAACCGGCCAGGCCGCCCGTCAGCAGCAGGAGAAGATAGACGCTCCAGGGCTGGTAGACCAGCGGCATCAGCAGCACGACGAGACCCATCATGGCGCCGACCGGCAACACGGCGAGCGCGCGGCGCAGCGGAATGCGCCCGGCCAGGATCGACCCCACCACCGTGCCCAGCGCGGCCACACCCATCAGCATTGACGCCTTGTCCAGCTGGTAACCCAGATGGCTGCGGCCCCATTCGATGACGATCAGCTGCAGGGTGGCGCCGGCGCCCCAGAAGAGCGTGGTGACAGCGAGGGAAATCTGGCCCAGCTTGTCCTTCCACAGCACGCAGACGTAGCCCCAGAACGTGCGGATCAGGCGAACGGGGTTCTTCTGCTGCGGCGGATAGCGCACGTGCGTGCGCGGAATCATCAGGTTGCACAGCGCGGCCAGCAGGTACACGAAGGCGATGACCAGGATGGCTGCTTCGGCCGGCGTGTGGACCAGGCTGCCGATGAAGGAGTGGCTGAGCAGAGCGGTGGACACCGACGAGGAAATCAGGAGGCCGCCCAGGACCGTGCCCAGGATGATGGAGAAGACGGTCAGGCCCTCGATCCAGCTATTGCCCTTGACCAGCATGGTCGGCGGCAGCATTTCCGTCACGATGCCGTACTTGGCGGGGGAGTAGGCGGCGGCGCCGATGCCCACCACGCCGTAGGCGGCGCAGACCAGCCAGGTTTGATATTCGGGGGCGACGCCAATGCTGGCGTACGAGAACATCAGCAGACAGCCCGCCACCTTCAGGGCATTGGTGGAGAACATCACGCGGCCCTTGGGGTAGGAGTCCGCGATGGCGCCGACGAATGCGGCCAGCACGACATAGGCCAACGCGAACGACCACTTCATCATGGGCGCCAGCCAATCAGGGCCGTGCAACTCCTGAATCAAGGCGATCGCTGCGATGAACAACGCGTTGTCCGCCAATGACGAGAAGGCCTGCGCCGCCATGACCAGATAGAAACCACGTTTCAAGAATGTCCCCGTTCTTCGGCCAGAGCCTGGCCAGTCCGCGTGAAAATTATGTGTCGTGCCAAAAAGTGTCAGGGAGTATAGCCGGAGCGTTGCGGCCAGCCATTGCGCGTTTGCCCGCGGGTTGTCCGGCCCCAACGTCTGGGTAAAGACCGCCTGCGGTATCATACGACCCATATGAGAGCCGGCCCTTCTTGGGCCGGTTTGCAATCTGTGCGGCAGGTCCGTTAACGCCTTTCGTTCAACCCACCCCGTCGTCATCGTACTGTGCGCCTTACTCAGCTCAAACTCGCCGGCTTCAAGTCCTTCGTCGATCCCACCGTCATCCCCGTGCCCAGCCAGCTGGTCGGCGTGGTGGGGCCCAATGGCTGCGGCAAGTCGAACATCATCGACGCCGTGCGCTGGGTGCTGGGCGAGGCCAAGGCGTCGGAACTGCGCGGCGAGTCCATGCAGGACGTCATTTTCAACGGGTCGGGCAACCGCAAGCCTGCCGCCCGGGCGTCGGTCGAAATGGTGTTCGACAACAGCGAGGGGCGCGCCGCCGGCCAGTGGAGCACCTACGCCGAAATCGCGGTGCGCCGGGTCCTGACCCGGGATGGCACCAGCAGCTATTTCGTCAACAACCAGCAGGTCCGCCGCCGCGACATCCACGACATCTTCCTGGGCACCGGCCTGGGCGCCCGTGGCTACGCCATCATCGGGCAGGGCATGATCAACCGCCTGATCGAAGCCCGCCCCGAAGAACTGCGCGTCTTCCTGGAAGAGGCGGCCGGCGTGTCGCGCTACAAGGAACGCCGCCGCGAGACCGAAAACCGCCTGTCCGACACGCGCGAGAACCTGACCCGCGTCGAAGACATCCTGCGCGAACTGAACAGCCAGCTCGAAAAGCTGGAAGCCCAGGCCGAAGTGGCCACGCGTTACCGCGAGCTTCAGGCCGACGGCGAAAAGAAGCAGCATTCGCTGTGGTTCCTGAAGGAAACCGGGGCGCGCGAAGAACGCGCCAAGAAGACGCAGGAAATGGCGCAGGCCCAGAACGAACTGGAAGCCGCCATTGCCGGACTGCGCGCGGGCGAGGCCGCGCTGGAATCCCGGCGCCAGGCCCACTACGCCGCCAGCGACGCCGTCCACACCGCCCAGGGCGCGCTGTACGAGGCCAATGCCCAGGTCAGCCGCCTGGAAGCCGAGATCCGGCACGTGGTCGATTCCCGCAACCGCCTGCAGGCGCGCCGCGACCAGCTCCAGCAGCAGATCGCGGAATGGACCAGCCAGCGCGAACACTGCACCGAACAGATCGCCCAGGCCGAAGACGACCTGGCCGCCGCCGCCGCCCGCACCGAAGAGGCGCGCGCCACCGCTGAGGATGCGCAGGCCGGCCTGCCCTCGGTCGAGCAGCGCGTGCGCGAAGCCGCCGCCGGCCGCGACGAGATGCGCGCGGCGCTCGCCCGCGTCGAGCAGAACCTGGCGCTGGTCGCGCAGACGCAGCGCGACGCCGACCGGCAGATGCAGACCCTGGACCAGCGCCGCGAGCGCCTACAGCAGGAACTGCGCGAACTGCACAGCCCCGATCCCGAGCGCCTGGAACAGTTGGCTGGCGACCGCGCCGCGGGCGAAGACCAGCTTGAAGCCGCCCAGGAAGAACTGGCCACCCTGGAAGGCCGTGTGCCCGAGGCCGACGCCGAGCGCAGCCGCGCCCAGGGCGCCGCCCAGACCGAAGCCCAGAACCTGGCCCGCCTGGAAGCCCGCCTGTCCGCGCTCGTGAAGCTGCAGGAAGACGTGCAGAAGCAAGGCGCGCTGGAACCGTGGCTGGCCAAGCACGAACTGGCCGGGCTGTCGCGCCTGTGGCAAAAGCTGCACGTCGAGCCGGGCTGGGAAACCGCCCTGGAATCGGCGCTGCGCGAACGCATGGCGTCGATGGAAGTGCGCAACCTGGACTGGGCGCGCGCCTTTGCCGACGACGCACCGCCCGCGCGGCTGGCGTTCTACCAATTGCCCGTCGCGGCGCCCGCGCCGACGGCGCCTGCCGGCTTCACGCCGCTGGCCAGCTTGCTGCGCATCACCGACCCCGACCTGCGCACGTTGCTCAACGAATGGCTGGCCGGCGTCTATACGGCCAATGACCTGACCCAGGCCCTGGCCTTGCGCGCGAGCCTGCCCGCCGGCGCCGCCTGCGTGGTCAAGGCCGGCCACCTGATCGACGCGCACAGCGTGCGTTTCTACGCGCCCGATTCCGAACAGGCCGGCCTGCTGGCCCGCCAGCAGGAGATCGAAAACCTGCAACGCGAAATCAAGGCTCAGCAACTGATCGCCGACCAGGCCCGCGCCGCAGTCGCCCGCGCGGAAGCGGCGTGGCAGCAGGTGTCGCAGGCCATCTCCCCGGCGCGCACCCGCGTGGCCGAGGTCACGCGCCGCGTGCACGACATCCAGCTGGAACACTCGCGGCTGCAGCAACAGGCCGAACAGTCCGGCGAGCGCGCCTCGCGCCTGCGCCAGGACCTGGAAGAAATCAAGGCGCACGAGGAAGACCTGCGAGCCACCCGCGAAGAGGCCGAGGCCCGCTTCGAGGCGTTGGACGAAGAGCTGGCCGAGCATCAATCCAAGTTTGCCGACGCTGAAATGGATGGCGAGACGCTGGCGGCGCAAGCCGAGGCGGCCCGCACCCGGCTGCGCGAACTCGAACGCGCCGCCCAGGAAGCCGAATTCGCCGAACGCGGCATCCAGGTGCGCATCACCGACCTGCAACGCAACCAGCAACTGGCCGCCGACCAGAGCCAGCGCGGCGCGGTGGAACTTGAACAACTGATGGGCGACCTGACCGAGCTGGACGCATCCGCGTCGCAGGCCGGCCTGCAGGATGCCCTGGAAGCGCGCGCCGAACGCGAGGAAGCGCTGTCGCGCGCCCGCCAGGAACTCGAAAACCTGGCCGCGCTGCTGCGCGGCGCCGACGAAGACCGCCAGCAACAGGAGCAGACCCTGGAGCCGCGCCGCGCGCGCATCATGGAACTGCAACTGCAGGAGCAGGCCGCGCGCCTGGCCGAAGAGCAGTTCACCGAACAGCTCAATGCACGCGAAGTCGACCGCGAGGAACTTGCCCAATTCCTGGCCAACCAGCCCGACGAATGGCGCCGCGCAAGCTGGCTGCAACAGGAAGTCGGCCGCATCTCGCGCCAGATCGAAGCGCTGGGTTCGGTCAACCTGGCTGCGCTCGACGAACTGAACACCTCGCGCGAACGCAAGGGCTTCCTCGATTCGCAGCACGCGGACCTGATGACCGCCATCGAGACCCTCGAAGACGCCATCCGCAAGATCGACCGCGAGACGCGTGAACTGCTGCAAGAGACGTTCAACATCGTCAACGGCCACTTCGGCGAGCTCTTCCCCAAGCTTTTTGGCGGGGGCGAAGCCAAGCTCAGCATGACGGGCGAGGAAATCCTCGATGCCGGCGTGCAGGTGATGGCGCAGCCGCCGGGCAAGCGCAACAGCACGATCCATCTGCTGTCGGGCGGCGAAAAGGCGCTGACCGCGACTGCGCTGGTGTTCGCGCTGTTCAAGCTGAACCCTGCGCCGTTCTGCCTGCTGGACGAGGTGGACGCGCCGCTGGACGACGCCAACACCGAACGTTACGCGAACCTGGTCGCCAACATGAGCGAGCAGACGCAGTTCCTCTTCATCTCGCACAACAAGATCGCGATGCAGATGGCAAAGCAATTGATCGGCGTAACCATGCAAGAGCAAGGGGTTTCGCGTATCGTTGCGGTAGACATAGATTCGGCCGTCCAGATGATGGCCTCCGAAGCGGCATAAACCCAATATTGAGAAAGGCGCCGCCTTCCAGGCGCGGGATTTACACATGAGTGATTTGCAGATCGGGCTGATTGCCCTGGGCGTCTTGCTGATACTGCTGGTGTTGGGATTCAACTGGTGGCAGGACCGTCGCGTCCGTCGCAAGATGCAGAGCCACTTCCCCACCTCCGAACAGGATCCGCTGCTGGGCGCGGGTGTGGCGGGCGCTAGCGCCGCCACGGCCGGTGCTTCCCGGCGCGAACCCGGCATGGGCGGCGAACCTGCGCGCGTCCAGCCCGGTCAGCCCGCGCCGGTGGATCCCGGCAGCGATGCCGACGACGCCGAAGAACCCGATCCCGCCTGCGAAGTGGTCATCGAAGTCAACTTCGCCGAGCCCGTGCGCGGCGCGGATCTGTTGCCGTATATGCAAAGCCTGCGCAACGTGGGCCGCAAGCCCATGCGTGTGTTCGCCGAAACCGACCAGCGCCGCCACCGCGCGCGCGTCCATGCCGGCGAGTCCTATGCATCCATGCAGCTTGCCGTGTTGCTGGCCAACCGCAGCGGTCCGCTGACCGCCATCGAATGGTCGCAGGCCTGGGCCCGCGCCCAGGACATGGCCGAACGCTTCGACGCCACCATTGAAGGTCCCGACCAGCAGGCCGTGCTGGAGCAGGGCGCCCGCCTGGACGACACCTGCGCGGCACTGGACACCCAGGTCGGCCTGACCCTGCTGCTGGGCTCGGCCCAGCCGGCGGCCGAAGTCATGGCCGTGGCGCGCGACGTGGGATTCGTCGCCGACGGCAACCGACTGGCCTGGCCTAACGAGAACGGCGTGGCCCGCTTTACGCTGGCCCGTGCGGACGGGGCTGCTTTCGATGCGGGCATGGGCGGCATCGAGCGCCTGTACCTGCTGCTGGACGTGCCTTGCAGCCCGGCCGACACCCGCGCGTTTGGCCGCATGGTCGACGTGGGCCGCGACCTGGCCTCGCGCCTGCGCGCTGAACTCGTCGACGATCAGGGCAAGCCCCTGGCCGACGGCTCCGAGACCGTCATCGACGAGCGCCTGCAGGTCCTGTTCGGCCAGCTTGAACAAGCGGGCCTGCCCGCCGGCAGCGAGCGCGCCCAGCGCGTGTTTGCCTGATGGCCAGCGGGTCCGGCGAGAATCCGGCGCAAGCCGCCGCGCGGCTGCGCGCCGAGATCGAGCAGCACAACGTCCGCTATTACGTCTACGACGAACCCTCCGTCTCGGATGCCGAGTACGACGGGCTGATGCGGGATTTGCAGGCCCTGGAGGCCGAGCACCCGGAACTGGTGACACCCGAGTCGCCCACGCAGCGCGTGGGCGCGGCGCCGGTGTCTGCGTTTGGCAGCGTGCGCCACGTGGTGCCGATGCTGTCGCTGAACAACGCGTTTTCCGAAGAGGAAGTCGCCGCCTTCGACCGCCGTGTCACCGATACGCTGCGCGGTGCTGGCCTGCTGGGTCCGGCGCAGCAGCCGGACTACTTCTGTGAACTCAAGCTCGACGGCCTGGCGATCAGCCTGCGCTACGAGGACGGCCGCCTGGTGCAGGCCGCCACGCGGGGCGACGGCCAGACGGGCGAGGACGTCACGTCCAACATCCGCACGATCAAGGCGATTCCGCTGCAACTGAAGGGCGCGGCCCCGAAGGTGCTGGAGGTGCGCGGCGAGGTGCTGATGAATCGCGCCGACTTCGAAAAACTGAATGCGGCGCAGGCCAAGCGCGACGAAAAGATTTTCGTGAACCCCCGCAATGCGGCGGCGGGCAGCCTGCGCCAGCTCGATCCGCGCATCACCGCCAAGCGGCCGCTGCGGTTCTTTGCCTACGGTTGGGGCGAGGTCCAGGGCCTGCCCGGTTCGCAAAGCGGGCTGTTCGACGAAGCCTCGGCCGGCGCGGACCAGGCCTCGCAACTGCCCGAAAAATCCCACGGCGCCATGCTGGAATGGCTGGCCTCGTTAGGGCTGCCGGTCAATGTCGTGCACAACCACCGGGCAAGCGGCGCCGAAGGCCTGATGGCGTTCTACGCCAAGGTCGGCGCCTTGCGCGCGAACCTGCCCTACGACATCGACGGCGTGGTCTACAAGGTGGACTCGCTGCCGGCGCAGAAGGTGCTTGGCTTCGTGGCGCGCGCGCCGCGCTTTGCATTGGCGCACAAGTTTGCCGCCGAAGAGGCCACCACGACGCTGGTGGACATCGAAGTGCAGGTGGGCCGCACGGGCGCCATCACCCCGGTCGCGCGGCTCAAGCCGGTGTTCGTGGGCGGCGTCACCGTCACCAACGCCACGTTGCACAACGAAGACGAGATCCGCCGCAAGGACGTGCGCATCGGCGACACGGTCATCGTGCGGCGTGCGGGCGACGTGATTCCCGAGGTGCTGGGCCCGGTCCCGGAAAAGCGGCCCGAGGACGCACGCGAATTCGTCATGCCGACGGAATGCCCGGTCTGCGGATCGGCCATTGAACGCCTGGAAGGCGAAACCATCGCGCGCTGCACCGGGGGCCTTTTCTGCGGCGCCCAGCGCAAGCAGACGCTGTGGCATGCCGCCAGCCGCAAAGCGCTGGATATCGAAGGCCTGGGCGAAAAGCTCGTGGACCAGCTGGTGGACAGCGGTCGCGTCAAGACGCTGGCCGACCTGTACAGCCTGCGTCCGCTGGAACTCGTGGGCCTGGACCGCATGGGCCAGAAGTCCGCCGACAATCTGGTGGCCGCCATTGAAAAGGCGCGCTCGCCGAATCTGTCCCGCCTGCTGTTCGCGCTAGGGATCCGGCACGTGGGCGAGACCACCGCCCGCGACGTTGCACGGCACTTCGGCAGCATCGACGCCATCATGGATGCGGATGAAGACGCCTTGTCGTCGGTGCCCGACGTGGGACCTGTCGTGGCCGCGTCGATCCGCCATTTCTTTGCCGAACAGCACAACCGCGACGTAATCGGGCAGCTCAAGGCGCAAGGCGTGAACCCCGTGGCCGAAGCCGCGCCGCAAGCCGACACGCTGGCCGGCAAGACCTTCGTGCTGACGGGCACGCTGCCGAACTGGACGCGCGAAGAGGCCTCGATGCACATCCAGGCGGCCGGTGGCAAGGTCAGCGGCTCTGTGTCCAAGAAGACCGCCTATCTGGTGGCGGGCGAGGATTCGGGTAGCAAGCTGACCAAGGCGCAGGAACTGGGCGTGCCGGTACTGGATGAAGACGGGCTGAAGGCGCTGTTGGGCGTGTCCTAGCCTGGACGCTGCCGCGGTTGAATGAAGGGCTGCACGCCATCGGCGCGCAGCCCTTTTTTGTTGCTTGCTTGGGGCGGTGTCAGACACCCGCGGAAGATGGTCGTCAACATGCGGCGGCGTCTCATAGGGTGTCTGACACCTGGATCGCGCGTGGGATGGTGGTTTGACACCCCGAGGAGATTGTCGCCAGCTTGAGATGGCATTTCATCGGGTGTCAGACACCGGAGCACCTTGCCGAGCGCGCAAAAAAAACTGCCCGCGTTTGAACTGACCCCCAGAAGTTGGACGGTCAGCTAAAGCCCGAAGGCCTGAGCTCGGTATTGCACCGGGCTCAGGCCTTTTAGCTTGAGCTTGATGCGATCATGATTGTAGTAACGGATGTACTGTCGG